>JAXLWT010000035.1:0-50051 GCA_046328375.1 Thermomicrobiales bacterium | reverse complement strand
TATGGCCGTGATGAGGCCGTCACGTGCTGTGAAGCCGATCCCCATGTCCCGTGCCTGAGGCCCGGAAGCGGCGCCCTTCACCGCGGTGCTGCGCGCATCGCCTCACATCCGGATCAGCGCTGCGACGGTTCGCCCACCACGAGGAATTTGCCGATGGATGAGTCACGCTTCGATGCTCTGGCTCGGATGCTCTCCAGCAAGGCCGGCGGCCGCCGTCAGACGCTCGGCATCCTCGCGGGGTGGGCCATGGCCGCCATCGGCCGTGGCCCAGAGGGCACACGCGGCAAGAAACGCAAGAAAAACCGGAAGAAGAAGAAGGTTCAAACCCCGCACCCCCTACCCCCAACGCCGTGTGTACCGGACTGTAGGGGCAAGAAATGCGGCAGCGACGGATGTGGCGGGACATGTGGTTCCTGCCAACAGGCAGAATCGTGCGTTTCCGGCCAATGCACGTCGGCGTCCTGCTCACCCGCGTGCCCAGCCAACCAGGTCTGCCAGGGCGGCGTGTGCGGGTGTCCGGCAGGTAAGAAGGAGTGCCCCAACCAGGGACCGCCCGGAAGTTGTCACGAATGCTGCGTCACGACGGCGACGTTTCCAGATCCTGAGTGTGACAGCAGCCCGAACGGCAATTACTGCGTCGATCCGAACGGCAACCAACTGTATCGCTGCGGCTGCTACACCGGCTTGAAGAACTGCGGCGACGGCAAGTGCGTGCCGTGCTGCACCCACCAGGATTGCATCAACCTGACCGGTGATCAGCACCGCCTGTGCCTCAGCGGTGCTTGTCTCTGCAATGAGACCGACGGATTTGTGGAGTGCCCAGACCCGTCATTCCACGTTGGAGAATGCCGCCACATCGCCGATGACAGTGACGCTTGCGGGCCCCTCTGCAAGCGCTGTGACCCGCCGAACTCGGTCTGCGCTGGCGGGGCGTGTTGCTTTCCATCGGGCGCAAGTTGTGTCAACAACAGCCGCGGCTGCTGCGCGGGAGAGAATGCCTGTGGGCCTGGATTTATCTGCCACTGACCGGAGAGGTCTGGCAACCGCCTTGGGAATGCACCGCAACCCGCCGGGCCTCCTGGCCACAAACTGACCAGGAGGCCCGCTGCGGGACCAGGGTTATGGCAGAGCCGTGGTCATTGCGCCGTCGGCGTGGGCCGCGAGGCCCGAGACGTAGGACGCCGCTGGTGAAAGCAGGAAGGCCGCAAATGCGCCAAACTCACTCGGCTCGCCGTAACGGCCGAATGGGATCGCCTTGCTCGACTGAGCAGCCGCTTCCTCCTGCGTGATGCCCTGCTGATCCGCACGGATCTTGTCCAGTGAGCGAATACGGTCCGTGTTGATGCGACCGGGCGCCAGGGAGTTGACGCGAATCCGCGGCGCCAGCTCGATTGCCAGGGTCTTGGCCAGGGCCGTCGCCCCGGGGCGCAAGACATTGGACGTGTCGAGGTTGTTGACGGGCTGGCGCACAGAGGTCGAGGTAATGAACAGGATCGCCCCGCCGTCATTGATCTTTGGCACGAGTAGCTTCAGCAGGCGCAACGGACCTCCGATCAGCAACTGGTACGAACCCAGCCATTGCTCGTCGGTGAGATCGAGAGCCTTGCCCGCCGGAGGCCCCCCAGCGTTGATCACCACACCGTCGAGTTTGCCCCCGAAGTGCGCATCGACGGCCGCATTGACCTTGTCTGCGGTGTCGGGAGCCGCCATATCGCCGGTCACGCCGACAGCCGCATCACCCAGCTCCGCAATCGCGCGGTCGATGCTCTCCTGATCGCGCGAGAGGAGCAGTACGCGTGCTCCCTCCGCAACCAGTGCGTTGGCGGTGCCACGGCCCAGGCCCTTGCTGCCGCCACCAACTACAAACGTCTTGCCCTTCAGACCGAGGTCCATCCGTGTGCTCCTTGTGATGTTATGTCGCTCTTGCTCTCGCAGCGTGTCCGGTCCGTGCGGGACGAGATTTCTCGACTAGCTCGGAATGACACCCGAAGAGCGCTAGCCAATCGCGTTCACGCGCGCGGCGAACGCCTCGATAGCGTCATTGTCGGTCAATGCACCCAGTTCGAGGTCGTACGTCCGCGACTCCCCTGGCTGCAGGATGATCAACTCACCCGATTCCCGCGCCGGTAGCCGGCCGGACGTGCGATTGGTGCTTGGCTCGATACCCACGACGTACGCCCCCTGCCCCAGCATGCGCCAGATGAAGTGGTACGGCAACTGGGTCTTGTTGAACACCTCATACGCGCCGAAACCCGCCACTCGATTCGCGATAGCCACAGGCACGCTTCCATCCGCTTCGGCGGCCACGTCGTGCTCGGTGACCTGCTCCTCGTATCCCGCAACCGGACCATGGAAGGTGCGATACCCGGAAACGTCGTGACTACCACGCGGGATCGGGTTACTAGCCGGAATGAGAAGTTCTGCGCCGTCATCCAGCGCCGGGAACCCCACGTTGACGTGATAGAGATACATGTGCGGCGTTGGGTTCCACCCCGCGTTCGTCACCTCATCGTGCAGACGCAAGTGGTTCGCTCCAACCGTCGCTTCCACCCGCCGCTTGAGCAGAAAGTTTTCCCCGAAGACCGCCGCCTGCTGAACCTCTCCTTCCGCCCAGAGGATCGCGTCGTCTCCTTCCCAGCGTACGCCATACCCGGTGAGCCTGGCGGGTGTGTAGGAAACGCGGCCGTGCAGGCCATAACGCTCCGTGGACTTGGCGGGATAGTGGTGGTGCTCCGCCGTGTCCTCGGCCATGAAGAGCGCGTGCTCCATGCCGCACGTGGTTACCAGGCCGCCGCCGAAGCCACGTAGCCAGCCCAGGTCCTCCGGCTCGAAGTACCACGGACCGGTGAATCCGGTGGCACTCTGCCAGCCCAGGGCACGGCCCTGGTGTTCGCAGCGCCCGATATCCATGGCCCGGTCCACGATGACATCGAACTCGAAGCCGCTGCCGGTGCGGAACTCCAGGACGCGGACGCCGCGCTCGGCGCCGTCAGTGCGCTCGACCAGCTGCACGCCAGCCACCTGATCCAGGCGGCCAACACGCTGCATGAGTTCTTCGCGCGTGAAGTCTCTTCCAAAGAGATGTGGCATCGTGACCCTCCAGGGTTGTCACTCTCATCCCAACCTCTGTCCCCGTTCCCCGTCCGCAACGAGATGGGTGGAGAGGCCGGCGCTCAGTTCACCGCAGCTCTTTCACACTGCGACGGCTTGCAGCATCGTCACGTTGACCCGGCGTCGTTCGTCTCCCCGCCTCCCGCAGCCAGCGCGAGGCGGATGAGGCGCGGGTCTCCCTTGGCCCTAATTCAACGAGTGAACGATGGAAACCTTGATTGCGTCCCGGCCGTGCCTGTGTTCCGCCGCCTCGAACGCGGCGCCAATCTCATCGAGCGGGAAGCGTTCGGAGATGTAGCCGCGCCCGGCGAATTTGCCGGCCGCGAGTCCATCGAGCGCAATCTGGAACTCCGGGACGCCTCCCCATTTGGCGTAACTGAAGCAGGACACAATTGACAGCTCATTGATGAGGAAGCCAGGCGTCAGCGTCACGGGCTGTTGCGGGAAAACCCCCAGTACCCCGATCTTGCCACCACGCCGCGCGATCTCCAGTCCCTGTTGCACGTAGTGCTGCGAGCCACCAACGGCGTCAAAGACGACGTCTGGGCCACGGCCGTTGGTGAGCTCGCGCATGCGCGCGTTCACGTCCTCCTGTGTGCTGTCGATGGCGACATCAATTCCAGTCTCCAGCGCGAACTCCCGGCCCAACCTGCTGCGGGTTGCCAGGGCAACCAGCGACGCACCGGCCCACTTGGCCGCCTGGGCAGTGGCAATGCCAATTGCTCCCCCGCCAAAGACCAGCACCGTGCTTCCCGTGTGGATGCCCGTGACATTGATCGCGTGGACGCCAACGGCGAGCACGTCCAGCAACGACGCATCCTCGTAGGAGACATGGTCCGGAAGCGGGAAGACGTTCTTCGCCGGCGCTTTCGAGTACTCCCCGAATCCGCCGCTCCAGCCGATCCCGATGTGCTGCAATTCCGGACAGAGGTGGTAATCACCGACCTGGCAATCCACGCAGCGGTCGCAAGCGAGCAGTGGCTCGATGGCGACCCTGTCACCGACCTTGACGTTGGTCACACCTGGCCCAACGTCCACAATCTCGCCGCAAAGCTCATGACCGAGCACCTTGCCCAGGATGCGAGGCATGACATCCGGGAGACTGCCGGAATACAGGTGCAGATCACTGCCGCAAATACCGGACACCGTGTTCCTGACGAGGACTTCGCCTGGACCGATCTCCAGGTCAGGAATCTCCTGCACCTCGAGCTTGCCAGGCGCCACCAGAACTGCCGCGCGCATCGTCTTCTCCCATTGGCGCTGCACCGCGCCTCATGTGAATGGTATTGGGCGATCCTATCACTGTGGTCCAGATCAGGCGGCGTTGGGAGACGCCTCACCCCAGGCCCTCAGGCTGCAGCACGCGACACGCAGCACGCGGCACGCGGCACGTAGCAACCAAACTCGCGCCATGGGGGGAGACCCGGGCTCAGCGCGAGTATCCAGAAAGCGCTTCAGGCGAGCGCGGCATCATTGCTCGGCGCCTGCCAACCCCGTCGCAGAGAAGCGGCTGTGGGCAGGCGAAGGGTGAAGGTTGATCCCTTGCCCAGGACGCTGGAAACCGTCACGTCGCCTTCCATCTGCCGGGCCAACCGCTGGGCGATGGCAAGCCCAAGCCCGGCGCCACCGTCGCGGCGGCTCAGCCGGGTGTCTCGCCGCCGGAAAGCGTCGAAGACGTGGGCGAGTTCCTCGTCTTCGATGCCAATTCCCGTATCGCTCACGGTGGCTTCCACCCAGTCGCCCTGGACGCGGGCGGTCAAGCGCACCTCACCACACTCGGTAAATTTCACGGCGTTGTCGACGATATACAGCAGAATCTGCTGCACCCGCTCCGGATCTCCCAGCACCTCAGGCAATTCCGGCGGGGTCTCCAGGTGGATCTCCAGGCCCTTGCAGCAGCGACCCGCGCTGCGATAGCCTTGACGACGGCTCCCAGGGCCTGCGGCCAGATCGACGACCTCGCTCTTCATGTCCAGCCGGCCGGATTCCATTCGTGACAGGTCAAGCATCTGCTCGATGATGCTGACCATGCGTGTCGCACCCCGGTGAATCGCGCCGATATCCTCCAGTTGCAACGCGCTTAACTCACCGTCGTGGCCATGAAGGAGCAAGTCCGCATACCCCAGGACCGCCTGCAACGGCGTGCGCAGTTCGTGGCTCATCATCGCCAGGAAGAGCGCCTTTGTGCGTTCACCTGCTTCGGCGGCCTCAAGCGCGCCCGCAGTTCGCGCTCGGCAGCCAGTTGAGCCGTCACATCCCGCGCGATGACCGACACGCCGGTCACCTCGCCATCCGCATCCACAAGCTGGGACACTGACATGGCAACATCAATGGGCTCGCCATCGCGGCGGTGCACCCCGTGCCTCGAAGCGCCAATTCGCGCCCCGGCTTTCCAGCTCCTCAAGTGAGGCAAGCGTGATGTTGTCTTCAGGGAAGACGTCCGTCAGCTTCCGGCCAATCACCTCTGCCGCCGCGTAGCCGGTGGTGCGCTCAGCGCACGGGTTCCAGCTCGTGATCACCCCATCCACCGTCCGCGAATAGATGATGTCGTCGGCTGAATCCACGATTGCCGCCAGGCGAGACATCGCTTCACGCGCTTCCCGCTGACCGGTGATGTCAATCAGGACGCCCATCCAGGCTACGATCTGGCCGTCATCACCCCGGATGATGGCTGCGAAGTTGTTCACCCAGATGTAGTGCCCGTCTTTGGTCCGCAGGCGATACTCCAGTGACAGCCGGCCGTTGCCATCCATCGCGGCCGAGCCCTGCTTCCGGACGCGCTCACGGTCCTCTGGATGGACCAATCCGAGCAAGCCGCCTTCGACAACTGGCCGAAATTGCTGCTCAACCGGGTAGCCGGTCATCGTCTCGAAATACGGGCTGAGATAGAGAATGTTGTCGAGCGAGCCAGGACCAAGCAGGTAAACGGCCGCCGGCAAATTCTCGACCAGCACCTGGAAGCGGGTTTCAGCTCGCTGCAAGTCATCCTTTACCGTTCGCTGCTCGGTGATATCCCGGGCATGAATGGCGAGTCCCTCGGCAGTGGGAACGAAATGGATGGCAACCCAGATCTGGCGTGGACGGTAGTAGTACTCGGCGACGGAAACTGGTTGACGTTCACGCATGGCGCTTTCGAGGATGCCCGCGAAATCTGACAGCGTTGCCGGATCGAACACCTCCTGCAGCAACTGACCAACAGCCTGCGCCCGGGAACGTCCCAGGACAGCCTCGGCGGCAGCGTTCAATCTGACAATTCGCCAATCCCAGTCCACTTCAACGAAGGCGCTGCCCACGCGGTCGAGAATGTCGTGCAGGTGAGCCCGGGCCGTTGCGAGCCGTTCCTGCGCTGCTCGCTGCTCGGTCAGATCCTCGCCGTGCGTCAGGAAATACGCCGGCCGCCCCTGTTCGTCCTCCAGGACCGCCACGGCCATGCGCACCCAGCAGATCGAAGCCATCCCGCCGCACGAGCGGCAACTCGGGATCGACATCGGTGCTCGTGCCCCGCTGCAGGAGGTCCGCAACGACGTCCAGTTCCGCCTCGTCCGGCGGAAGCACCCGGGTCACAGGCATGCCCTGCATCTCGACGGAGCTGTAGCCGAGGGTCCTGCAGGTCGCCTGGTTTACGAGGATGAAGCGGCCATCCAAACCAATCAGGGACATGGCAGCTGGAGTGACGTCGAACGCGGCGCGGAAGCGCCGCTCGCTTTCAACAAGCGCTCGCTCCGCGATCTTGCGCTCGGTGATGTCCTGGGAGATGCTGCCGCTGCCCACAACGCGGCCAGCTGCGTTCCGTATCGGAAAAATGGTCAGGGCGACCGGGATGCGGCGTCCATCCCGGGTCAAGGCAATGGTTTCAAAGTTCTCGACGACCTGCCCCGCGCGCATCAACTGGACCATGCGCTGCGGACCGTCGCTCAACTCTTCGGGAACCAGCATGGTCACATGCTGTCCGATGGCTTCCGCAGCCGAGTATCCGTGAAGTGCGGCTGCCGCCGGATTCCAGTACGTGATGATGCCATCGAGATCAGCCTGAACCGCCGGGAACGGACAGTGTTTGAAGAACGCCGCAAGCTGATCCAACGAGGGAGCAAGCGCTGGTGAAGCTGCGGACACAGGGCCACGGCTTGATGATGAAGCATTCGAGTTGTGCCGGGATGGAAATGCGTCCGCACGTGCCATCATGTGGACGACGCTCCAATCCAGATGAACCCGCATTCGTCAAGAAGTGAAATCTTAACAAGCATGATACTTGCCAACTGGCGTTGTGAAGATCACTTCACGATCTGCCAGATGCCAATTCCCGAGGAAAACCGATTATTAGGAAGCGTGTCCGGTGTGCGGATCGGGTACTTGCATCACGGACCGGAGGGAGGGGTACGAGATTCGGACTGAGACAGCGGTGTCAAGCCAGCGCAGAACGTGAGCGAAACAGAGGTGTCCTCGGTCCGTTCCCTTCGGGACAACTCGCCCACGCTCAGTGTGAACGCCTACTCCCGAAGGCTCAACCACGATGGCAACCTGATCTCATCCTCGCCAGCCGTCAACACGCGTTGGGACGACCCGCCTACTCCCACCCAAACTGGCGCTCCAGCGCTTTACCATCGACGTGCATCAGCAACGGCGACCCGTGGGGGCAGACGGCGGGAGCGCCGGTGTTGCCCAGGCCCTCGACCAGGGCGCGCATCAGCGGCCAGGCGAGCGTGCGGCCGCGGCGCACGGCGGTGCGGCAGGAGAGCCGGATCAGGAGCCGCTCCTGCCACGTCTCACCGTCGCCTGCTTCCGCCTCGTCGGCGGCAATCAGCAACGCGTCGGCGAGCGTATCGGGATTCGCCAGGCTGTCCAGCGCCCCGCCTGGCAGGACGCCCGGGAGCACCGGGGCGGAGCGGAGCAGGAAGGCCCGGCCGCCGAACTCCTCCAGGGCAAAACCAAGCTGGGCCAGTTCGGGCAAGCGCCGCGTGAGTGCAACCGCCCGTGCTGCTCCCAGCTCAATCAGGAGCGGCTCAGGCAATGGAGGAGCGTGTTCGACTATCCGCTCGCGATCCGTTGCCGCGTGCGCGGAGCGCATGCGCTCATAGAGGATGCGCTCGTGCGCGCGGTGCTGGTCCACCAGGTAAAGCCCGGCGTCCCCCTCGAGCAAGAGCAATCGCGCGCCGACCTGCCCCAGCAAGCGCAGCGGCGGCAAACCGGGCGTGATAATCGGCGCAGCGTCGTCCCAGGCGACGGGTTCCTCGGCAATCGCTCGTTCGGCTTCCTGCGCCAGCGCAGCGGCGCCAGTGAGCGGCTCCCAACGCAACGCCAGCGGCCGGCGCCCCAGCGCGTCACGCACCAGGTCCGCCATGGCCTGGCCAATCTCACGTTCCCCACGCAGACGCACTTCCAGCTTGGCCGGGTGGACGTTGACATCCACGCGCCTGGGATCAACCTCGACCACGAAGACGAGGACGGGATGCCGCCCCCGAGGCAGGAGTGGCCGGTACGCCGCCTCCAGCGCCGGCTGCAAGCCTCTGCCGAACACCGGCCGGCCATTCACCAGCAGGGTAATACTGCCGCGGCCAGAGCGCGTCACCTCCGCGCCGCTGATTGCGCCATGAATTCGCGCGCCGCCGATCTCCACTGGCCCGAGCGGCAGGAGCGCGGGCAGAAGCGATTGACCGTGCGTTTCGGCGATGGCCGAGAGAAGATCGCAGGTGCCACTTGACTGGAGCACGAGCCGGTCGTCGCTGTACAGGCTGAAGCGCACGTCGGGAGCAGAGAGGGCCAGGCGCCGCACAACAGCACTGATATGCGTCATTTCCGCCCGGCCCTGGGTCCCGGCGAACGCTGCTCGTCGGGCCGGAAGATCTGCAAAGAGCCCGCGCACCGTCACGGTGGTGCCAGGCGCCCGGGCCGCCGGTTCATCGCGGAGCACGCGGCCGCCGCGTAGGGTCAGCCGCCACCCACCAGCCGCTCCGCCGCGCGTCGCGGACACCAGGTCGAGCTCCGCTACGCCGGCAATACTCGGGAGTGCCTCACCCCGGAACCCGAGTGTGCGCACGGACGCGAGTCCGCCGTCAGGATACTTGCTGGTGGCGTGACGCTGGCAGGCGAGCCAGAGATCCGCAGCGCGTAAGCCTTCGCCGTCATCGCCAACGCGGATCAGATCCAGCCCGCCACCTCGAATGTCGATCCGCACCGAGCGCGCACCGGCATCGAGGGCGTTTTCGACCAACTCCTTGACCACAGATGCTGGCCGCTCGATCGTCTCGCCTGCGGCGATGCCAGCCGCCACGTTCGTCGGCAGGACGCGAATCGCGCTTTCGCGGGACGCACTGCGGCCGAGGTGAGGTGGCGGTATCGTCAGATCTGATGAGAATTCGGCATCCACCTGCACATCCGGGGGAAAACAGCGATTGGCCAGCCGTGTCCTGGGCAGAACGGCAACCATATCATGCCCACCCTGGCCGCGTTCCGCCCCCCACGACGACAGCAGGGGACGCCCGCGAGCCGGGGTCCCCTGCTGGTGTGTCCTCCGGTGCGAGTTATCGCGCCGGCATCACGAATCGGCTCTGGCCGTGAAGCTGTTGCGAGCGCGCACTTGCCCGACGCTCGGCCAGCCCGGCGACGACGACACAGCAGTCACCGACGCACTCAAAACCGTCAGGACAGTTGCCTTCCGCATCGCAGCACGCTTCACCGTCAGCGCAGCAGTCCTGGTTGCAGCAAACGGGGAGGTCTGTTGGGCACCAGTCATACAGGGTGTTGGCGGGGCAGCAGACCGAGTCGGCCTTCGGCGCGCAGGATCCAAATTCATTGCCCACCATTGCCGTTGGCGGACAGCACTTCGTATCTGTCGGGCAGGACCCGCCCCCGTCTGCCGTCGAGCAGCAGGTGTAGGACGTGGGGTTACAGCTGTAGCGTGTAGATGGATCCGGATTGCTGGCTGACTCACAGCACTGCGGATACTGGGACGGGCAGCAGCCACCGCCGCACTTCACCGGCCGATCAGATTTACAGCGCTTCTTCTTCTTCCGTCGCTTCTTGCTGGAGGCGGCCCCATCATTCGTAGCCACCAACAGACCGAGACCAGAGAGGCCAAGCCCACCGAGGCCGGCTCGCACAAGCCCGCGGCGGCTCGTGCCTGAGACTGCTTCGCGGACCACACTGTCAAACGCGTTACCGTCCAAGGTGCCTCCAGTTCCGCTTGCCCTTGCCTGGGCGCGGACCAGACCCACGCCACGCAGCGGGGCACAGCGTATCAAGTTCCGCGTCCGTTGGAAACAGGCTTCAGGAAACGTGATGAAAAGGCAGAGAACCCGTGAAAGACTGGCGCAGTGCACAACCCGGCGTCTACGCTGCCGTGCCCCCGTCAACTGGCGTTGTCGCTAACATCACACTGCAACATGACGTCGACTCAGAGGTACAGAAACTGGAAATGGAACCCATGTCGATCGAAATGGATGTTGATCCCAGGCTCACTGACCTGCTGACGCAGGAAAGCCCGCTGCTTTCCGACGCGGAAATCGCGCAGTTGATGCCCTTCGGGCACGTGCGGCGAGCCCGAGCGGGCGATGTGCTCTTCGCCAACGGCGAGGCGCATTACCCTCTAATCGTCGTTCTCTCCGGAATGGTCGGGGTGTACGCCCGCGACGGCGCATCGACCACTCTCATACGCTCCAGTGGCCGCGGCGAGTTCCACGGGGAACTGAGTGTGCTCACTGGTCAGGACTCGGTGCTGGATTGCATCGTGGATGAAGACGGTGAGGTGTTGATCATCCCGGCCCTCGCTGTGCAGGAGATCGTGGAAACCTTCCCGATCATCAGCGACGTCCTGATTCGCACCCTCGCCCTGCGCCGCGAAATCCTCATGTACAAGGCAGCCGCCTCCCTCACGCTGATTGGGCCGGAAAGCTCCCCGGACATCAACCGCCTTGAGGAGTTCTGCGCCCGCAACCGCATTCCCCACCGCTGGCTGCCGCTGCAGGATCCAGAGGCTGTCCAACGCATGAGACGTTTCGGCGCCGGGGGCACCTCTGACGCCTGGGTGATCGTGCGGGACGAGCGAGCGCTGGCCAATCCCAGCACGCGGTATCTTGCCCGCGTCCTCGGGCTCGACCTGGCGGTCGATCAGACCGCGCACGTCGACCTCATCGTGGTCGGCGCAGGACCTTCAGGCCTGTCGGCCGCGGTCTATGCGGCCTCCGAGGGCTTGCACACGATCGTGACGGACAATGTCGCGATCGGCGGCCAGGCCGGTACGTCGTCTCGCATCGAGAACTACCTGGGTTTCCCCACCGGCATTTCCGGTGAGGAGTTGGCGTTTCGGGCGGAGGTGCAGGCCATCAAGTTTGGGGCCCGGTTCGCACTGCCACGGAATGCGTCAGGTTTGCACGTCGACGAGGATGGCTTGTTCGTCGTCACCCTCGACGACCGCTCGGAAATCCAGGCCCGCGCAGTGATCATCGCAACCGGCGCCCGGTACCGCCGCCTTGGACTGCCGCGGCAGGAACTGTTCGAGGGTGCCGGAATTTACTACGCCGCGACCGAAGTCGAAGCGCGGCGGTGCCGGTCCGAAGCCGTGATCGTGGTTGGCGGCGGAAACTCAGCGGGCCAGGCGGCGATGTTTCTCTCGGAAACAGCGGACCATGTTTTTCTCGTATACCGCGGTGAGGACCTGACGCAAAGCATGTCCCAGTACCTCATTTCCCGGCTGGAGCGATCCCCCAACATCACCATCCTCACCCGTTCCAACATCGTCGCCCTCAACGGAGAACCGCTGCTGGAAGGTGTCACGCTGGAAAGCCCGGACGGCCGGCGTGAGATCGCGACGCGGGCGATTTTCGCCATGATTGGCGCGACGCCCTGCACCGACTGGCTGAGCGGCGTCGTTGAACTTGATGCCAAAGGGTTTGTGAAAACCGGGAGCACGCCGGCCAACCCGTCGGCTACGCCTTTTGAGACCAGCTTGCCGGGCGTCTTCGCGGTCGGTGATGTCCGAGCAAACTCGGTGAAACGCGTCGCGTCGGCAGTCGGTGAAGGCTCAGTTGCCATCGCCGGCGTCCACCAGTACCTTGCCGCCACCCCCATTCCAACCTACGTGCCCCAGGAGACCCCAGGATGACCGAGTTCCCCTCCGAGCAGAAGACCGAGTATCTCTCGCAGGTCGCGTTCCCGACGCTCACGGACGAGCAGATTGAACTGCTCACGCCGCTGGGTGAAATCCGCAAGACCGCCGTTGATGACGTGCTGTTTTCCTCGGGGAAATTTCCCATCATGATGGTGGTCGTTCTCTCCGGCCGCACGGAAGTCGTGGATTCCTCAGACGGGGTAGAACGCACGATCACCTCGACAGGCCCCGGCCAATTCGTTGGTGAACTGACGCTCCTCACAGGCCAGAAACCCTTTGCCAGTTGCATCGTGCGGGAAGCGGGTGAGGTGCTACTCATCCCTGTGGAAACGGTTCAGCGCATCGTCGCCACGATGCCGTCGATCAGCGACATCTTTGTGACCGCATTTGCCGCTCGCCGCCAGTTGCTGTTGCAGGTTGCTGGCGCCTCTTTGACCCTGATCGGCAACTCGTCATCACCAGACGTGCTCCACTACGAGGAGTTCGTGCACCGCAATCGCATTCCCCACCGCTGGCTCGCTCCCGATGACCCAGTGGCGATGTCGCTGCTGGAGCGCCTGGGCGCCACCGGCCAGGCCCGGGTCTGGGTGGTGCTGCGTGGGCAGAAGGCGCTTCCCGATCCCGGGCTGCTGTACCTCGCGAAAGCCCTGGGGCTCGATCTCGGCTTCGAGCAGAATGGGCCGGCTGACCTGCTGGTCATCGGCGCTGGTCCGGCCGGGCTGGCGGCGGCGGTTTACGGCGCGTCGGAAGGACTCACCACCGTCGCCATCGACGATGTGGCCATCGGCGGGCAGGCGGGATCATCGTCCCGCATCGAGAATTACCTGGGCTTCCCGACCGGGATCTCCGGTGGGGACCTGGCCTTCCGGGCCGAAGTGCAGGCGCTCAAGTTTGGTGCCCGCATTGCCTACCCGCGCCGCGCCACCCGGCTCTCGCAGGAGGGCAACCTGTTTGCCGTTGAGTTGGACAACAAGCAGACGGTACGCGCACGCAGCGTCGTCATCGCCAATGGCGCCCGGTACCGCACGCTCGGCGTGGAGAACCAGGAGCGGTTTGAAGGGGCTGGCATCTACTACGCCGCGACGGAGCTGGAAGCGCGGCTTTGTGGAGATCAGGATGTTGTGGTCGTGGGTGGTGGCAACTCCGCCGGGCAGGCCGCCATGTTCCTCGCTGAGCAGGCGGGCTGCGTTCACCTGGTCTGCCGCGGCAGCAATCTGGGCCGCAGCATGTCCCAGTACCTGGTTTCGCGCCTGCAGGAGTCCCCGCGAGTCAAGATCTACCTGAACGCCTACGTGACCGAATTGCGTGGCGATGACCGCCTGCACGGTGTGACGATCGTGAGCCAGAACTCGGGTGTGCACGAGAACACGTGCTGTGGGGTTTTCGTCATGATCGGCGCCGATCCCCACACCGATTGGCTGCGGGGCGTGCTCGACCTGGATGAGCGCGGGTTCATCATCACCGGGAACGCACCAGAACCACCCACCGCCCTGCTCTCGCCATACCAGACCAGCCTACCCGGCGTCTTCGCCGTCGGCGACGTGCGCAGCAACTCCGTCAAGCGCGTCGCCTCGGCCGTTGGCGAAGGCTCGGTTGTTGTGCAGGCAGTCCACCAGTATCTCGCGACAACGGATCCAGTCACCGTGGCCTGAGTTGCAAACGTGCGCAATCCCACGATCAGGGTTCCGGCGTGATCTGCCGAGCCCATCCATGAAACGAAGGGGGAGACCTTGGCCCGGACGCCCAAAGTTGGAATGATCTTGCCGGAGGCAGAGAACGACCTGGAGGACCGCACGCCGCGCTGGCAGGATTACGTCGCAATGGCGCGGGCGGTGGAAGACCTGGGGTATGACTCCCTCTGGTTCGTGGATCACTACATTTACCAGAACGATGCCTCCGGCCTTCCCCCGCAGGGCGCATGGGAGTGTTGGTCCATGCTCGCGGCGCTGGCTGCTGCCACGACCCGCGTCGAACTTGGCTCCCTGGTGACGGCCACCTCCTTCCGCAACCCCACGCTCCTCGCCAAGACGGCGGACACCATCGACGAGATTGCCGGCGGCCGCCTCATCCTCGGCATCGGCGCTGGCTGGAACGAGGTGGAGTACCGGATGTATGGCTTTCCGTTCGATCACCGCTTCGAGCGCTTCCAGGAGGCGTTCACCATCCTGAACAGCCTGCTACGCGATGGCCAGATTGATTTCGCGGGGAAGTACTACACGGCCCGCGAGTGTGAGTTGCGCCCTCGAGGCCCACGCCCCGCCGGTCCGCCGATCATGATTGGGTCACGTGGTCCGAAGATGCTCGCCACCACCCTGCCACACGTCCCGATGTGGAATGGCTGGCTCTGTGACGTCAACAGCGATGCCTCGTCCTATCCGGAATTGCAGGGTGTGGTTGACTCTGTCTGCGAGCAGGTGGGCCGAGATCCCGGAGAGGTGGAGCGTACGGTCTCGATCTCGATTGACCCGACTGGCGAGAGAGATTTCCCCCGCCACTGGCACCTGCTCAACGACCTGAGCAAGACGTTTCCGCTCACGGGCTCGACCGAGGAGATTGCGCGCGGGCTGCGCGCCTTCGGGGACCAGGGCGTCGCGCACCTCCAGGTCTACCCCATTCCGCCGACCCTGAGGACAATGGAGCAGATAGCACCCGCGCTCGAGTTGGCGCGCGGCCTCAGTTAGCGCCGGACACCCGCATCACGGGCGCCGGACCAACTGGGCGACCCCGGACCCGCTGTCAGTCAGTGTTTCTTCTTCACCTTCTTCACGCTGACAACAGCTGGATTGGACGTTGCGGTGCCCCCGTCGCCGGTTACCTGGGCCAGGAACGTCACGCTCCCCTTCCCGCTTGCCTTCCAGGTCGTGCTGGGCGCAGTGCCGGGGAAGACGCCGAGCGACTGTCCGGCCTCCCAGGTGCATCCACTGCCCCGGCAGACACGGAACTCCACCTGGGTCCCACTCGCGGGCGCATTGACGACCGCCGCGGTGAGGGTCACGCCTCGCTTTGCCTTCACCTGGGAAGCTGAGGCCGTCAATGTGATGGTGGGCACGGTCGCGCCGGCCGAGCGCTGAATCCAGATCTCCTCGTCGACCCAATTACCCTGGATGTCGTACGCGTCGGCTGTGAGGTAGTTGAGCCCGCTGCGCAGGGCGGAGACGTTAATGCTGCTGGTGTACGGCGCCGTGAGATCCTCCCCGAGGAAAATCCAGCCGTCACTGATGGCGTCGTAGAGCCAGAACTCGAGGTGGTCGACGCCAGACGCATCTGTTGCGCTCGCCTGCAGCGAAATCTCGCCTGAACTGGCGGTGTAGGTTTGCCCATTCCCGACCGGCGCCACCCATTCGACATCGGGCGGAGTCAGATCGGTTCCGGCTGGAACATCCTGGGTCAGGAACCAGTTGTCCGCCGTGTTCCAGTGGCTGGCGAGGTAGTTTCCCGGAGCAGGCTGCGCCGCAAAATAGTCGTCGTTGTTACAGTCGTAACGGAACTCGAAGACATCGTAGTTCGCGCAGACGACCTGCATTGGTGGGGCCTGGGGCGCGTCCGGGTAGCACATGACATCGTACTCGTCGATGCAGTGGCCAAACCCTGTGCTGTGAGGTGCAGAATCCTGGACTGCGCCAAGGTTGTGCATCAACTCGTGCGCAGCCGTATGCGCATCCCAGCAGCCGAGATCGGCCCTGGCGTAGCTTGGGCCCCGGTTATTGAAGTTGGTCGATGACTTCTTGTCGTCTGGCCAGACGGTGCCGATACCGCAGATACCCGCGCTGCTTGTGTCCGCGAACATCAGGTAAATGCGGTCAGTCGCATCGAAGCCCTGCTGCTCCAGCGCCGCGATGGTGCCGTCAAAATCGAGCAGGGCCGAGCGTGATATTTCGACACGCACCACATCAATATCGCACGAGGCATTCCGGACGAAGTGGTAGTTCAGCTTGTCCGACACGCCGGGCTGAGAGTTGCGCAGAATGACGTTTGCGCCCTCAGCTTCCTGGCGAATCGTGGAGAGCGAGGTCGCGTAGCGGTCCTGGGATCCGGTCGACCGCAGGTACAGCACCTGGACGCGAAAACCGGAGACCCCGTCACCGTCGCACAGCGCGGCTGGCGTTTCGACGCGCAACTCACGAGCCGCAGCCCGTGCGGCAGGCGGCGGCTCCGGATCTGGACCGTGCGTGCAGCGCCCACTCTTCCGCAACTGGATCAGCTCCGGGCCGCAGGGGTCACTGGTGACTGCGAGCGCCGGGATCCTGGGTGGCGCGGCGTCGACCAATGCCTCGATCTGCGCCTGCGCCGGCGTTAGGCCCGATCGCTGCCGGTCCCGGCGATCCTGTCGCCGCTCCTTCCGTTCACGGCGCTCCTTCTGCCGGGCATCACGACGTTTTGCCTTGTGTTCACCACGCTTGCGCGCATCAAGTGCCGGTGCAGCGCGCCCCGGTCCGGTCTCCTGTGGTACGGCGAGACCGGGTGAAGAGGTCTTCTGCGGGACCACCGCCGCGTGTGTCACCACCAGCCCGGGTGGAAGGACAAGTACCAGGATTAACGCGAACAGGAGCAGGCGAGAGCGGCTCACTGGCTGACACCTCACGTTCCCGGCCTCGGTTCACCCAATTGGCAATATGAACGATTGCGGTGAACACTGTATCACTCGCATGAAATTTCAGAGCTTTGCCAGGTTGCCTGCTACCCGCCGCCGATGGGCAATCGCCTCTACCTCGCGCTGCGCCTCGCGGTCGTCCGCCGGAACTTTTGCACGCGATGGTTGGAGAGGTCAGTCACATAGACGTTGCCATCGGCATCGACATCGATACCGATTGGGTCGCGGAACTGACCAGGTTCAGAGCCGAATTCGCCCCATCCTGTAGCGAAATTGCCATCTTGATCGAAAACCTGGATGCGGTCGTTTCCGCGATCCGCAACGTACACGTTTCCCTCGTCATCGACGGCGACGTCACTGGGCGCCTTCAGTTGCCCTTGCCCCGCGCCGGTGGAGCCGTACGTCTGATCGACGACTCCATTGACGTCCAGTCTGTAGATTCGGTCCAGGCCGTGAGCGGCTAGGTAAACGGCCCCATTCACATCAACCGCCACGCCGCGCGCCGTGAAGCCACCCTCCGCGGTAAGTCTCCAGGTAGCAACGTGCGCCGACTCAGCAAACTTTTGCACTCGAGTATCCAGCCGCTCGACGACATAGACGGTATCGTCGACAGAACTCACGCCGATGCCCTGTGGTACCGACAACTGCCCGTCCTCAGTCCCTGGAGTTCCCCAGGTCAGCACTGACACGCCGGTGCCCTCGAACTTCTGGATGCGATTGTTCAGGCTGTCCGCGACCAGTACGAGCCCTTCTTTGGATACTGCCACCCCGGCGGGCTCGTCGAACTCGCCGTTCGCCGTTCCGGCCTGGCCCCAGGCAAGCTTGAAGACGCCCGTGCTGGAGAACTTCTGGATGCGGTTGTTGCCCGAATCGGCGACGTAGACCCAGCCGTTCTTGTCGACCCCAATCCCCCAGGGATGATTGAACCTGCTGTTGCCCGACGTGCCGTACGATCCCCACTCCCGTTCGAACTCATAGAGATCACGGGCTACGCACTGCCCGTCCAGGCAGGAGTTTCCGGCACCACAGGTACCGCAAGAGCCTCCGCAGTTGTCCCCGCCACACTGACGCCCGCCGCACGCAGGACGGCAAGTGGGCGTTGGCTTCGACTTCTTCTTCTTTTTCTTCTTTTTCTTTTTCGCGTCGCTGTCTTCGCCGAGGGTCGCGGCAAGCCCGGTCCCCGCCAGCAGGCCAGCCACCGACCGCCTCGTCCAACCCTGCGCGAAGATGCTCCTGAATCCCTCACCGTGTCGTTCAGCCATGTCCCGCCTCTCACATATCATGACCGGGCACTCTGAAGTGCCCGACAAGCTGGAGGAAGACCATCTTCTGCCCAGCCGGGGCTAACTCCAGCTATTCAGAGCGCCAGCTTATGGGTGGGGACAACGCAAAACATCCGCGAAATCCGCCACTTTTTGGGCAGACTTCGCGGATGTGACAGTCAAATGTTTATCGTTTCACCCGAAACGATAATGTTGGGGCGATTTGAAGATCAGGCCGGGCTGGACACGAGCTTGCGTTCACCCTGCCTGGCCAGCGCGCGACGAGCGCGAACGGCCTCAGCCAGCTCTTTCAGCACAGGCACGGTCATCTCCCAGCCCATGCAAGCGTCAGTGACGCTCTGGCCGTACGTGAGGTGCGAGGGGTCCGTCAGTTCCTGCCGGCCGTCAACCAGAAAGCTCTCCAACATCATGCCGATGATGCCGCGCTCTCCGGCGGCAATCTGCTCAGCAACCACACTGCTCACCACCGGCTGGCGGCGGAAATCCTTGCTGCTGTTACCGTGGCTGGCATCGATCATGATGCGCGGAGGCAGCTTGCCCTTGCCGAGGGCGGCCAGCGTCTTCGCCACGCTCTCGGCATCGTAGTTCGTGCCGCTCCGCCCGCCGCGCAGGATGACGTGCGTATCCTTGTTCCCACGCGTCACGACAATTGCGGCCACGCCCTCTTCGGTCACGCTCATGAACTGGTGGGGATAAGAGGCCGCCAGCATGGCGTCGACCGCGATCTGGACATCGCCGTCGGTCCCGTTCTTGAACCCGACCGGCATCGAGAGGCCAGAGGTCAGGTTGCGGTGAACCTGGCTCTCAGTCGTTCGTGCACCGATAGCGCCCCACGTTACGGCGTCGGCGATGAACTGCGGAGTAATGGGGTCGAGAAACTCGCAGCCCGCCGGCAGGCCCAACGCGATCACATCGAGCAGGAACCGGCGCGCCATCGCCAGACCCTCATTGACGGCGAAGCTCCCGTTCAGGTTCGGGTCGTTGACGAGCCCCTTCCAGCCCACCGTTGTGCGCGGTTTCTCGAAGTAGACCCGCATGACAACTCGCAGGTCCTCTTCCAGCTCTCGGGCCAGCGGCGCCAGCTTCTCGGCGTAGCTGCGGGCGGCGTCGGTATCGTGAATCGAACAGGGACCTACCACCACAATGAGGCGGTCATCCAGCCCACGCAGGATGCGGCTGACCTCACGGCGCGTGCGCTGCACGAGCTGCGCACCCTCCGCCGGCAGCGGCTGCTGCTCGACCAGGATCGCGGGGGGAATCAGCGGCCTGATGCCAGCAATACGCAGGTTGCTCGTTTCCGGCGCCCCCTGGTCACGTGCCACGGCAACGTGGGCCACTCCGGCCAGGTTCTCCAACGTGTCAATGGCGTCAGGCGAGGCCACACCGACGGAGACGACGATCTTGCCGGGCTCCGTTTCAAAGACCTGGGCGTCATAGCCAGCGGCCACCGCGGCCTGGCTCACCGCGTCTATCTCTTCCCGAGATGCCTCTGGCCGCATCACCACCAGCATCAGTGCTTCCTCTCGATCGTTTGTCATTCTGCGGGCCGTAACCCGTCCACTATAAAGTGAATGAGGCAAATAGTCCGGTGGCGCGCTGTCCTGATCGAAGTGGAGGGAGAACGTCAGTGTGGTTACCAGGTGATCGGGTACTGCTGCGCTTTGGCTGGAGTGGCGACCTGGCCTGGGTCTACCCGGTCACCGTCGTCGAGGACTCACCGGCATGCGTCGCGCTCTATCTCGCGGAGGACACCCCCATCAAGCGTCCGGTCGGGACCGACGGCTCACCAGTCCCGCGTTCCCGGTCGCATGAGCCCCGGGCTGCCGGCCCATGGCAACCCGGTGATGCGCGATGGGTCAACACCTCGGTGCTCTGGCTTGCTCGCCCGGGCGCCGCACACGCCATCGGGCTTTTCTGGCAGGGGCCCGCGCGTCAGTTCCTCGGCTGGTACGGGAATTTGCAGGCGCCGCTGCAACGCACGGCACTCGGGTTCGATTCCGCCGACCACGCGCTTGACGTCGTGGTTGCTCCTGACCGGACCTGGAACTGGAAGGATGAAGATGAATTCGCCTCAGCCCAGCAGCGAGGCGTGTTCTCACCGGCTGAAGCCACTGCGATCCGCGCTGAGGGCGAGCGAGTTATCGCCGCAGTTGAGGAAATCCGGTGGCCGTTCAACGCGGACTGGGACGAGTGGCAACCCGATCCGGCCTGGCCCATTCCGGCGATGCCGGATGGATGGGATGCCGGCTGGTGACATCCCGTTCGGGATGGCGGCCGGCTCCCCAATGGGAGCCCCTGTGGAATGCCCGCGGTCCACACCAACTGCGACCCGTGGCTAGACCTCGGACGCATCCCGTCCCGCGATGGTCGGCCGTTCACGAGGGGGGAGTGGCGGCGCTGGTGGCAGATTGGCAACTGGCGTGTCGGCACGGGGAGTCCTGGTGGCGGCAAGGGCCGCCGCCTCCTTTGCCCGCCGCTCCTGTCGCGTCAGCCGCGCATTCTCACCGTAACGCATGGGCGCAGCAGCAAACGTGCCGATGGCCCCAAAGAGCGCCAGTATGCCAAGCACCATTCTCAGCGTGGACCCACTCGATGTGAGCATGAGCGCGAATCCGACCAACAGGAGTACGCCGGAGAGAATCCACCAGGTACGAGATGTCCCCAGAAACATGCGGCATCCTCTCCTTCAGGGGGCGCCTACCGAGATCAACGATCTGTGCCTAGTCTATCAACCCGGCAGCGTCAGGCCGGGTAGCGGAGAAACACGACTCCGGCGACGATAGCGAAATTGACGAACTCTGGAGGGTCGGAATGCGCGCGGGATTTGGCAAGACAGAATTGAACCCACCGCCTGGGCTGCAGATGCTGGGCATGCCCGGCACCCCGCGCGCGGAAGGCGTGGTCTGGCCGCTGCATGGCCGGGTCATGGTCCTTGAGGTCAACGATACGCTCGTCGCTCTCGTCAGCCTCGATCTGCTCGGGCTAAACAGCGACACCGTGGTCGCTTGGCGGGAGACGATTTCCCATCAGAGCGGGATCCCGGCCAACCATATCCTGATCGCCTGCAGCCACACGCACCGCGCCCCTTCACCCTTCCTCGACGCGACCGATGACTCCGATCAGGCAGCAGCGTTCCTCGATGAGGCGAAAGAGCGCGTCGCGGCAGCGGCGGCCAGCGCAGTGGCAACCCTGCAACCGGCTGAGCTGCTCAGCGGCGAGGCGCAAGCTCCCGGTGTTGGTTTCAACCGGCGGCCGATGTACGCCAACGGCGAAGTGGGCACCCACGGCTGGACCTGGCTACCCGACTTCAGCGGGATGGAAGACACGCCCGATGAAACCGTGCGCGTGCTGATGGCGCGCACGCCGGAAGGTACGCCACTCGGTGGGGTCATCGACTTCTCGTGCCACCCCACCGCCATGGGCCATGATCCCGTCTACTCCGCGGATTATCCCGGCGTCCTCACGGAAGCGATGGAAGCTCGCCGCGGCGGGACATGGGGATTCCTGCTCGGGGCCGCCGGGGACACCTCGACACCCGACCCGTCATCTCGCGATGACGAAAGCGGCTTCGGTATCGAGCACACCACGCGCATGGGTGAAGCGCTGGCCGCAGCCGCTGATCGGGCCATAGCTTCAGCCCGAACGGAGCCAGCGCACGCGATTGCGGTGGCGACCACGCACGTTGCGGTCAAGCAGCGTCTCGCTACCCCGGAACTCGTTGAACTGGCTCGCTGGTATCTGGATGAGCGGCCGGCGGACCTCGATGAGCTCGAGTTCACCCGTAAGCTCTATGGGCATGATTACACCTTTGCCGATGGCAAACAGGTCGGCAATGAACGGCACGCCCAGGAGATGCTGCGCATGTGGGAGTGGCAGCAGGGGCCCGACGCGCAACTGGTGGAGCAACTGGAGGTACAGGTGATTGCCATCGGCGACACCGCCATCGTCGCCCTGCCCGGTGAAATCTTCACCGAGTTCGGGCGCAGGATTATTGAGGCGTCGCCGTTCGCCTCCACCATGATCGTCTCCATCGCCAATGGCTCCCATGGCTACATTCCGACGAAGGCCGCGTTCTCCCATGGCGGCTACGAGCCGCGCTTCGCGCTCCCAAGCCGGCTGGAGGAGGCCGCAGGAGACATGCTGTCGGAAGCCGCAGTCACGTTGCTTCGCCAGTTGGCTTCCTGACGCACCGGCTCGGAGGTCCTGACCCGGTCCCAACCGTCACCCGCGCGGGACAACCGGACCTCCACCACCGCATGCCTGTCTCACACGCCGGGGGGCTCCGCCTTGGTCACTCGCCATCTTTGCGTGCTCCTGGCTTTCCCGTAGGATAGGTACACGCCAGCGGGTGAACTTCCGGCGCGGAGGTCGTCTCACGCGCCGCTCACGAGAGGAATGCAGTCATGAGCGTCCCCTGCACGCATCTCGATCAGATTCGGGATGTCACACCGAAGACACCGGAGGGGTGCGAGGAGTGCCTTGAGATCGGGGACACGTGGGTCCACCTGCGCCTCTGCCTGACCTGCGGCCACGTGGGGTGCTGCGACTCCTCGAAGAACAAGCATGCCACCAAGCATTTCCACGCCACCGGGCACCCGATCGTGCAGTCATTCGAGCGGGGTGAAGACTGGGTCTGGTGCTACATCGACCAGGTCGTGATGGAACCATCCTCCTAGCGCCGGAACTGCACCTTCATGACCGAACCACCCACACCAACCTCGCCGGCCGCAGCCGGCACCACGGGCGCAACCCCGGGCGTCACGTTCAGCGTGTCGAAGGTGGTGAGACCCGGGCAGGAAGCCGCCTACGAGGCCATCCTGGAGCGGCTCGGGGGCGAAATGGATCGTGCTCCCGGCTTCATCTCGCGCCGCGTGTTCGGCCCCGTTCGCAACAACCGCACCTACCGGATGGTCATCACCTTCGATTCAGATGAGTCGTTGCAGCAGTGGCTGGATTCCGAAACGCGGCGAACCTGGCTGGCAGAAATCGACCCGCTCGTCGAGCGGGAAACACCCCTGGCCAACATCAGCGGCACAGGCCAGGAACGACAACTGGCGCTGGCCCTGACGCCGCTTGAGAGCTTCGTCCGGACCAGTGTTTCCGGTATCGGACTGCTGCTCCTGGGCACCGCGCTCGCCCTGATCGCCGCCAACTCCCCGCTTGCTGCTGCCTACGAGCACTTCTGGGAGATGAAGTTCACCATCGGCATGGTCGATGGTTTCGGCGTCACGGCCTCGCTGCGTCACTGGGTGAACGACGGCCTGATGGCGCTCTTCTTCTTCATTGTTGGACTGGAAATCAAGCGCGAGGTCCTGGTGGGTGAAATGCGCTCACCGAAACAGGCCGCGCTCCCGATCTCAGCGGCGGTCGGGGGGGCCATCATCCCGGCCGCGATATACATGGCCCTCAACGCCGGTGGCCCCGCTTTTCATGGCTGGGGCATCCCAATGGCGACCGACACCGCCTTCTCACTGGGCGTCATCAGCCTACTCGGTTCGCGGGTACGCCCATTGCTGCTCGTGTTCCTGACGGCCTTCGCCATCGTGGACGACATCCTGGCCGTGTTGGTTATTGCCGTCTTTTACACCGCGCAGATCAACTGGATCTGGGTGGGCGTGGCCATTCTGCTCCTGGCATTGCTCGGCGTTGCCAACTTCGCTGGGTTCCACGGCTGGCCGATTTACGCCTTCGTCGGCCTGGTCGTCTGGTTCGCGGTCTACAAATCGGGCATTCACGCGACGTTCGCCGGCGTGCTGGTGGCGCTGACAGTCCCCGCCCGTTCCTGGATCAACCCCAGCGAGTTTCTGGTCCGAGCGCGTCAGTCGATCGAGGATTTCGAGGCCGCCTGCTTCATGGCCCCGTCCATTCTCAGTAACGAACCGCAGCAGCAGGCAACCCAGCAACTGGAAAAGCTCTGCGAAGATGTGGAGACGCCGATGACCCACCTGCAGCACCGGCTGAACCCGTGGGTGGCCTACGGCATCCTGCCGATCTTCGCCTTTGCCAACGCTGGCATTCCGCTCCTGCATGGCCTGGGCGAAGCGCTTGGCAGCCGCGAAACGTGGGGCGTCATTGCTGGCCTCGTCATCGGCAAGCCGCTCGGCATCGTGCTCTTCGCCTGGCTGGCGGTGAGGCTCGGCATCGCCATCAAGCCTCGCGCCATTGCCTGGAAGCACGTGATTGGCGTGGGACTCCTCGGCGGAATTGGCTTCACGATCTCGCTGTTCGTCGCCGAACTCGCGTTCGAGGACCGCGCCATCGCGGATGCTGCCCGGGTAGGCATCCTCTTTGGATCGATCATCGCCGGCGTCGTCGGGTACTTTGTCCTCAAGGCGGTCTTACCGCCCCCACGAGAAGAAGGCGCCTGACACCAGGAGGGGTGGGACCGTGAGGTCCCACCCCTCTGTGTACTCGACGGCTGGCTGAACTACTCCGAAATGGTCACCTGGTCGAAGTGATAGAACCCCTTGCCATCGATGGCGAGGCCCTGCACCTTGTCCGAGGCCGCGGCAATCATCGCCGGGTGGTACATGGGGATCATCGGCAGTTCGTCGTAAAGGAGCTGCTGCAATTCTGCGTAGACCTTCTTCCGCTCCTCCTGGTCAACAGTAGCGGTGGCGGCAGCGGCCAGGTCGCTAACCTTGGTCTGCAGGTCCTTGTCAGCCCATTCATCGTTGCCGATGTGCAGCAGGTAGTCCGCGGTGAACATGCGCTGTGGATCTGGGCCGTTGATATCGAAGTTCGTCGACAGCTCGTAGTCCCCATTCAGGAATCGGTCGAGCCAGGTGTTGATCTCGTAAATCGTCGTCGTCGCGGTCACCCCCGCCTGCTTCAATCCGTCCTGCCAGATGGAGGCAATCGCGTTGAGATCCGGGTACCCCTCGATCGTGTCGATGGCGACCTCGAATCCGTCCGGGTAGCCTGCCTCGGCAAAGAGTGCCTTCGCCTTCTCGGGATCGAACGCGTAGTTCGGGATCTCCACGTACGCCCAGGTCAGCGGCGCCATGAAGTTGTTGGTCGGCGTTCCGGTCCCCGCGTAGACAAGTTCCTTGACAGCGTCCAGGTCGAGGCTGTGAGCCAGGCCCTGGCGCACGCGCTTGTCGGCCAGCGGTCCGTCCCGCCAGACGATGTTCGTGTAGGCCAGCTGGGTCGAGGGATCGACCTTGATCAGGGTCACCCCATCCTGCCCTTCCAGGCTCTGGGCCGTCTGCGGCAGGATGAGCTGGTTCGAAACGAGATCGACTTCGCCGGCGGTGAGATTCGTCACTGCCACCTGTGGGTCCGGAATCGGCCGGAAAACAACCTCGTCCAGGAGCGGCCGCGCCGGGTCGTAGTACGTGTCGTTCTTGACGTAGACCGTCGACTCATTCGGTGACCAGCTATCGAACTTGAAGGGTCCCGTGCCGATCGGTGCGCTGCGGTTATCTTCCCCGGAGTCCTTCTTCACGATAGACACGCCGGTCATCAGGTCCGGGTAAGAGGCATTCACCTCCGGTAGCGTGACCTTCACCGTCAGCGGATCGACAACCTCGACCGTCGCTTCCTCGCCGACCATTGGCACGAGAAACGATCCAACTTCAGGATCCAGGATGCGGTCGAAGGTGTACTTGACGTCGTCAGCCGTGAACGGCGAACCGTCATGCCAGGTGACACCATCCCGCAATTTGAAGACCCACGCCGTGCCGTCAAGACTCCATTCGGTGGCCAGGTCTGGGACCAGGTTCGAGTCCGCGTCATAGGTCGTCAGCGAACTGAACAGCATCAGGCGGCCGTAGTTGACGAATTGATCAAGCGCGTCAGTCAGGGGATCGTAGTTATCGACATCGCCGATGTGTGCCACAGTCAGCGTGCCGCCGCCTGCCTGGGCCAGCGCGGACCGCTGGGTGTGCGGCGCCATGCCAGCAACCGCTACTCCAGCTAGGGCGCCGGAGGCGACCAGAAGATCACGCCGCGAGACACGCCGTGGGGAGCCCGGGAGTTTCACCGTTGCAC
This sequence comes from Thermomicrobiales bacterium, assembly GCA_046328375.1. GTDB lineage: Bacteria > Chloroflexota > Chloroflexia > Thermomicrobiales > UBA6265 > JACCXM01. Next base: position 23,971 of record JAXLWT010000035.1, on the reverse strand, counting down.
TCCTTCATGGAACGAAGCGGGCCATTTATCTTCAGTTGCTCGATCAACGCCGCCATCCTATGGCGCGGAATCAGGTGCGTCAACTACCAGACGACACGCAGGAATGCGTGCAATTGGTGTCCTGCGCACAAGACCATTCAACTCCTCTTGCTCATCGCTGCTGTGCCTCATCGCCAGGGTAGCTCGCCGTCAGGTGGCAGGAGCCTGCAGGCGCGGCAACGTACACCGCTACGTGGTTGCCGGCCACTCCGGGCCGACGAATGGCTCGTCGCTGGCAAAACGGCGCAGCACATTCTCGGTAATGCGTGAGACCGGGTTGTCGCAGCCGTTGTGGGAGAGGGAGCCGCCCCAGGCGATAGAGCCAACCGAGAAGACCGCTCCGCCGTTCGGACCCTCGAAGAAAACCAGGTCCGCCCGCACCTGGGGACTCTGCGTTCCACCCCGTTCGTTATCCGTGGACAGCACCTCCTCCACGACATGCTGGTACGAATCGGAAAACCCGGTCGCGCTGGCCAGCACGAGCGCGTGAGGCGGTGTGCCAAGCGCTGCGTCGGCGCGGTCGATCTCGTATCCGGCCGCGCCGTGGCGCAGCATCAGCGAGGGAAAGTCGCCAATCACCCGCTCCGGGACCCCCTCGAAGATGAACGCTGCGCGTGGGTCATCGCTGGCTGGCAAGCGGTCATAGGGGCGCGAATAGTCGTTCCCCTGCGAGGTGAAGCCGACCCCGAGCCGCTGCTGCGGGGCGCGGTTGCGGTTGCGCCAGAGCCCGCCCTGCTCACCCGTGGTACTGAGGAAGACCTCGCCCGGGTCAGTTTCCCAGGTCTCGGTGCCGCGCCAGCGCCGGATCTCGATGATGTGCGGGCGTTCCGGATCGACCCCTGTCACCCAGTAGAAGCCGTTGCCGCCCAGGTACATCACCCGTCCACCCTGGTCGAGATACTGGTGCAGCGCCTCCAGCATCGGCCCCGACCAGTACTCCGGGTGCGAGCACGTCACCACGACCTTGTACGGCGCCAGTAGCGCTGCCCCTTCCACGTGCAGGTTTTCGTCGGCGATGGTGTCGCAGGCGATCCCCTTCTCTTGAAGCCAGTGCGTCAGGTACAGGTCGGTGCCCAACCGCTCCGGTGCGCTGTAAATGCGGAAGATGGCGTCGGGCCGCATGTTGACCAGGGGCCGTTTCCACGAGGCATAACGCACCCCGGAACCATCGTGGTGCGTGTCGTACAGGCTGTGCAGCCCGTTCTCCGCGATGTACGCGTACTCCTCCGCGTGCGCCGTCATGTCCGCGAACGGGAAGAGCGCGAGCGGCTCCACGGGCATGTGCTCGTTGGCGTACGCGAGGTACGTGAACGTGGAAATGAGGTAGGCAATCGGCTCGCGGGCCTCGCCCTGGGGCGGCCGCACGATCAATGGGATGTGGTCGACAGCGCCATCTGCCTGCAGCCGGGCGGCATAGAGCCCACTCGGCAAGTCTGCCGGGACGGTGAAGGTGAAACTGGGCGTCCAGCCGGCGTCCTCCAGGTCATCCTCGTGGAAATGGATCGCACCGTACTCGGCTGGCGCATGGCGAAAGGCGTTCTCGTCGCCCGTCCAGTTTGCGCCCGTCATCCCACGTGAGGGGGTATTGACCGCGACCCCATGCGCAGCCTGCGGGCCACTGTCCACAACCCGGTTGGAGGAAATCTCCTGGGAAAAGTCCCAGGCGGCCACGAGGTCGGATCCGGCCGTCAGTGGCGATTCACCCCGCTCAAGCGCCGCCAACTCATCCCCGTTCAGTGCGCGCCGGAAGAGACGGGGGCGATCGATTTTGCCGTTGAAGTGGGACGTAGGACGCCCTGGGGTCGCCGAAGGCAGCGCCGCCATGAGCAGAGGGCTATTCACGGTTCCCAGCGCCTGGAGACCCGTCTGTTGCGACTTCTCCGACCGCGCGGGGTCACCCGGCCACGCGGACAGCGGGCGCTGCCAGAGGTGCGCCTCTCCACTACTGGCGTCAAAACTCGCCGCTACGAAGTGCCAGGCGCCCTGTCGCAGGGAACCCGGGCAGGTCACGATCACGCTCCTCCCGGAGCCGTCTGCCAGCCAGAGGGTGAGTTTGCTGTTCTCGATCAACAGGGCGTAGCCAGCCGGCGCACTCCCGGGCGACCAGTGGCTAAGGACGCCCTGCACGCCGGAATTCAGGAGGGTGGGCCGCAGCCAGAGCTGGATGGTGAATCCGTCACGCAGATTCAGCGCCGGACCAGACGGCACCGTCACGTACGAGCCGGTCGCGATCTCCTGCACCGCGCCCGGGTAGATTCCTGCAAATGCCGCCGGCACAGGCTCCACCAGCAAGCCAGGTCCAAGTGGATTCGGATCGCCATGGATCAGCCGCACGAGTTCAGCCTGGTACGACGGGGCGACGGAGCTCACGTAGAACGTGACCGTGTCACCGGGGGCAGCACTCAGCCGATCCGTGTAGCCAGTCAATCGCATCGCGGTGGACTCCCTTCAGGGTGACGACGAAGAACTAGCGACGGCGCGTTCCCGTATCGAGCAGATCACGCAGGCCATCGCCGAGCAGGTTGAACGCCAGGACTGCCAGGAAGATGCAAATGCCTGGGGCCAACACGTACCAGGGCGCCTGCTTCATGTAGAGCTGCGATTGCTGCAACATCGATCCCCAGGCAGGCGTCGGCTCCTGCACGCCAAGTCCCAGGAAACTGAGCGCAGCCTCGATCAACACGGCAAGCGACATGGTCAACGAGGCCTGCACCACGACCGGCGAAGTCACGTTCGGCAGGATCACCCGCGCCATGATGTGACCGTCGGTGCCGCCGCTGGCACGGCTGGCCTCCACGAACTCCCGTTCCCGCAGGGAAAGCACCTGCGCCCGCACCAGGCGCGTGAAATAGGGCACGAAAACGAACCCGATAGTGAGCACCAGGTTGATCGGCTCCGTGCCGAGTGTGGCCACCACGAGGATGGCGAGCAGCACGACCGGAAACGCGAGGATGGCGTCGAGGACGCGCATGATGACACTGTCGAGCGCACCGCCGAGGAACCCGGTGAGGAGACCCAGGGGGACCCCAATCACGCCCGCGACGAGCACCGAGCCGAGCGCAACCAGGAGCGACGTCCTTGCCGCGTAGACGATGCGGCTGAAGATATCCCGGCCGAGATTGTCGGTCCCCAGCCAGTAGGTCGAGTTGGGTGCTTGCAAGCCGTCCCGAGCGTGAATCTCTGTGGGATCAAACGGGGCGATGACCGGCGCCAGGATGCCGATGATGACCAGCAAGGAGACGATGACCAGCCCGGCAATGAGGCTGCCACGGCCGTGCGTCCAGGCCTGCAACCGGTCGGAGATCGAGACGCGCGGTGAGGAGAGGGAGCCAGGTGAAAGCGGTACGGCAGCGTCGATCACAGCCATCCTAGCGCGACCCCCGCAGGCGCGGATCGAGGAACGTGTACGTCAGGTCCGCGAGCAGGTTTGCCACACTGACCCCCACGGCCACAAGAAGAACGATTCCCTGCAGCAACGGGTAGTCGCGGTTCTTGACCGCCGTGAGCGCCAGCCAGCCAATGCCTGGCCAGCCGAACACCTGCTCGATCACCACCACGCCACCAACCAGTGTGCCCAGTTCCAGGCCGAGCACGGTCACCATCGGGATGAGTGCGTTCTTCAGCGCGTGCCCGGAAATGACCGCTGCCTGCGAAAGCCCTTTGGCGTGCGCCGTGCGCACATAGTCCTGGCGCAGGGTTTCCAGCAGGCCGCCGCGCAGGAAGCGCGTGAAGAAGGCGGCCTCGAACAGGGCCAGGCTCAGGGCCGGCAGGACCAGGTGACGCAGGTTGTCGGCGGGGTCTTCGAAAAACGGGGTGTACCCCGAAACCGGAAACCACTTGAGACCGACGGCAAAAACGAGGACCAGGATCAGCCCGAGCCAGTAGGTGGGAATCGCCAGGCCGGTCACCACGAACGTCCGGACCAGGTAATCGATCCAGTTGCCGGCCCGTACGGCGGCAATGACGCCAAGGACGAATGCAACGGAGACGGCCACCAGCAACGCGGCCACGATGAGCTGCAGCGTCGCGACCAGCTTCGGCTTGATCAGGTCAAGTACCGGCTCCCGGTTCTTCACCGATAGGCCAAGATCCCCGGTGGCCGCGTAGCGGAGCCAAATGACGTACTGCACCGGGATGGGCTGATCGAGGCCCAGCTTGGCCCGCAGGGCTGCCACCCGCTCCGGGTCGCGCGCCCCGCGCGATCCCAACTGCTGCAACGCGGGATCACCAGGCGCGAGGCGAACCATGACAAAGACCAGCGCCGTGGCAAGTAGCACCACGGGGATCAGTTGCACGAGGCGACGTATGACGATCGTGGCCATCTGCCCTCGCCTGCCTCTCGAGTTGATTCAGCACACGCTCCGCATTGAGCATCGTGGCCGTGCCGTAGGCCATCCTGGGTCATGAGAGAGCGTGAGCGTAGATTGCGCTACTTGACCTGTCAACGGGCCTGTCTGCACGCACAATTGCAGGAGGCTCCATACGGGCGCAACGCCAGCGCGTTCTCCGGGGGAAAGATGCATAATCGCCGCGTTCGCGACCCCCAACAGCAGAAGGAGCCACGCGCATGTCCCTTGCTACTGGCAATGCCGCCACGCTGGACCGCCCAGAGCTCGAGCAAACCGCCTTCGACCACCTGTGGGTCCACGGCTGGGATATGGACTGGGAGGAATTGACCAGCGCCGAGGGCCTTAAGGTCTTCTCGCACGCCAGGAACACGACCCTCTACGATATCCGGGGCCGTGAATACCTGGATGGCCTGGCGGGCCTGATGGTGGTCAATGTCGGCCACGGCCGCGCCGAGATCGGCGAGGCCATGGCGCGCCAGGCGAGCGCTATCGCGTACGCCGCCAGCTCCAACTACACCACGATCCCCGCCGTCCAGCTCAGCGATACCCTGGCTCGCCTCACCCCTGGCGACCTCAGCCGTGCCTTCTTCTGCTCCGGCGGCTCGGAGGCTGTGGAGACGGCCCTGAAAATCGCTAAGCAGGTGCAGGCGATGCGCGGCTTTCCGCGTCGCTACAAGATCATCGCCCGCCGCGGCTCCTACCACGGCATGACGATGGGCGCGATGAGCCTGACAGCGGGCCGCCAGGAGGAGTTCTTCGGGCCGTTCATGTACGGCGTCTCCCACGTCCCGTCGCCCAACCACTACCGGAACGATTTCGGCCTGGACGGAGAAGCTGGCGACATCATGTGCGCCCGCTACGTCGAGCAGGAAATCATCAACCAGGGCCCGGAGACGGTGGCGGCGGTCATCGCCGAACCGATCTCGACCTCGAACGGCGACCATGTGCCCTCTCCCGTTTACTGGCGCATGCTGCGCGAGATCTGCGACCGGCACGGCGTGTTCCTGATCATGGACGAGATCATCAACGGCTTCGGCCGCACCGGGAAACTCTTCGCCGCGGAGCATTTCGGGGTCACACCGGACCTGATGACGATCGCCAAAGGGCTTTCATCCGGCTACGCACCGATTGCGGCGGTGATGGTGCGCCCGGAACTCTTCGAGGGCTTCAAGGAGCGAGGCCAGTCTATCGGCCACCTGCTCACGTTCGGGGGTCACGCCGTGGCCACCGCCGCTGCGAACGCGAACCTGGACATCTTGTTGCGCGAGGGACTGGTCGAGCAAAGCGCTGCGCAGGGCGCCTACCTGCTCCAGCAACTCCAGGAATTGCGAGCCCACCCAACCGTGGGCGACGTACGCGGCATCGGCCTCATGACGTGTGTGGAACTGGTCAAGAGCAAGGAGAGCAAGGAATCCTGGGGCACCCGTCACCCGTACATCAAGACCCTGGGTGAGACGGTGCACAGCAAAGGCTTGCTCACTCGCGTCTGGAACCAGCTCCACGTCAGCCCGCCACTGGTCGTGACCCGTGAGGAAATCGACCAGATGGTGAACATCATCGATGAGAGCCTGACCGAGGTCGAGGCCCAGTTCGCCGACGAGATCGCCGCCAACGCGTGAGACGTTGGCACCAGGCTAGAAGAGGTCTTCGCCTGACGCGATGTACCGGGCCGGGTTGAGCCGCACAGCAGGTGAGGCGCAGAAGGTTCCGATGTAGTCGATGTGAAACCCGGCCTCCAGGAGTGGCCTCAACGCGGGATGGGGGCCGGGAACCGTGATTTTCAGCCGGGGAGCGCGCGCCTGCGCCCAGGCGACGGCGGCCAGCGTCCCGGCGCGAGCGGCTGCAGCGGTGCGGCCGCCGACTGGTCCGATCTCCAGCGGACTTCCGGGTGAGCCAGGGCCGGATTCATGCCGCACCGCGGCGTACCCGATGGGGCCCGTAGCGGCATCAACCCAGAAGAACGAGGCATCCTGCTCATCGCGGAAGAACGCGAAATCCTGGGGCCGGCGTCGCTTCCCCACCTCCTGATCCCAGTCCAGAAACGCTGGGTGGAGAGGGTCGGCCGGTGTGAGCGTGATACCGCGTACGTTGGGCAACCGCAATCGGTCAGCGTCCGCAACCAGGTCAAAGTTGGGCCAGCGCGGGGACATGCCGGCTCGCGTGTAGAGCGCGACAGCCCGTGGATCCGTGGAGGCCAACGTGAAGCGCTGATCGCCGGCCCCCTCGAACAATGCGCGCAAGAGCGTCTTGCCAACCGTCGAAGATTGCACCGCCGGGTCGACGAAGAGATCCGTCAGGAAGGCAACTCCGCTGCGATCCGCGCGCCCCCCAAACCCCACGACCTGCCCAGCCCTCTCGGCCAGGAGCATCGTCGCGGTCTGGACGACGTGGCTCAGCGTCAGGGGCGGCGCTCCGGCTGGAGGTGGATTTGTGGGATCCAGCGCCTCAGTGGCAGCGCGAATCTCCCACAGCCTCGGCACATCATCGGCAGTGGCCTGGCGAATGATGAGGTCACCCGGTATCCCTTGGGTTGTGGTCATCATGGCAAGCAACCGGCGACTTAATCCCGATCGAGAATCTCCAGCACCGGCGCGAATGCCTCAATGCCGGCAGTGTCATTCTGGTTCAGCCAGACCTGGACCCCGCTGAAGCCGGTCTCCGCGTACCGGCGCAGGCCGTCCGCCATCTCCTCAGGACTACCGGAGAGGGCATTCCAGCCACGATCCGGCGCGTGCGGCAGGTCGACCCAGACGCCACACGTTCGCGCCAGGGTCTTCGGATCACGCCCTACCTCGGCGCAGGCAGCATCGATCTTCGCCTGGGAGCGCAGCAGATCCTCACGGGAGTACGGGACTTCGTCCGGGTTCACCGCGTCGAAGTCACGGTTCCAGATATCAGCGTAGCGAGCAACCAGGCGCATCATGCGCTCGCCTTTCGAGGAGGAGCCGATGAGGATGGGTGGTCCCTCCGGGCGTGGCCCGCGCGGCCGCAACTCGCAATCCTGGACCTGATAGTACGTCCCCTCGTAGGTGTACCGGCCCTTCCGCAGGAGATTGCTTGTGATATCAGCCGCCTCGGCGAACCGGCTGACCCGGTGGTCGAAGGGATAGCCAAAGGCCTCGAACTCCCGCTGGCACCATCCGGCGCCCATGCCGAGAATGAGCCGCCCACCGCTGATCTCATCGCACGTGTCGGCAATCTTCGCCAGAAGCGCGGGATTGCGAAACGCCGTGCAGGTCACCAGGAGCCCAATCTGGATCCGCTTCGTCGCGGCGGCCAGCGCGGCAACCAGCGACCAGGCCTCCCAGGCGCCCTCTGGCTGAGAGCCCTCACGCGGGATGTCGATGATCAGGTGATCCGGAATCCAGAGCGAGTCGTAACCCAGCTCCTCGCCCCGCAGCGCCATTTCGCGGATCTCTGTCCAGCGCGGCGCTACGCCCGTGTCGGCCTTCTCAGTAGGCATCATCATGAAACCGACGTCCAGCGGGCGAGCCATGGGCGACTTCTCCTCATTCGCGTACGTGTTGCTGGCACGCATTGAACCGCATTTGGCATGAACGTGCTCATGGGTTGCTTGTGGGAGGAATGCGGCACCGGGCGTGTCAAACCTGTTGAGGGGAAGCACAGGAGGAAGGTTGACCAGGCCAGGGGCAAAGAAACAGTCCCGACAAGTCAGGTGCCAGTCTGGATCCCCGCGACCGAAGGCTCCATCACGTCCGCCCCGCAACAAACGTGACCTTGCCAGCCGATCCTGTCCCCGACCCTCGCACCCAGCGTACCCCGCGATCCACCAGGTGCTCACTGCCGGTTTCAGTGGGGAGCCGTTCTGTTACCGGGCTCCTCGGGACTGTACGTACACTCTATACGGACAATGACATCCTGTCAATACCCTTGTTGCAGGAATTCTCTGGCCGTTCGTTGACGTGGGCGTTGCGGCGTTTGCTCAGCATCCTCCCGGGCTCGTTTCACCCTGCTCAGCCAGGAATGCGAGCACGTCGGGCAGACTCGGGATTCCGGCCCGGCCCCCGAGCTTCCGGCACTTGAGGGCGGCGGTGGCCGCGGCGAACCGTGTGACGACGGGGAGGTCCCATCCCTGCACCAGCCCATAGAGGAACGCGCCGTGGAACACATCACCCGCGCCCGTGGTGTCAACCACCGGCACATCGAAGGCCGGGGTGGCAAACGCGCCACTGGTGCTGGCCGTCCAGGAACCTTGCTTGCCGCTGGTCACGACAACAATCGACGGTCCCTGAGTCAGGAGTTGGGCCGCGCCATCGGCAATACCCGGGGAGCCGGCCGTGCCCGCAACAAAGCGCTCAGAGGCAATCAGGACATCGACGTGTGGCACGAGCGCAAACAGCGCGTCAGACGGCCCACCGGCATCCAGGCAGACACGCACATCTCGTCGCTTCGCTTCCTTCGCCGTGACGAGCGCTGCTTCTCCAGCGATACCATCCAGGTGCAGGAACAGGCCCGAACAGAGGTAATCTAGATCGAGGCCTTCTGAGGGCACTGGCGGCGCGGTGCCTCCCTCGCAACAGATGCTGCGCAAGCCGGTCGGGGCGTGGACGAGAATGATGCATTGTGGCGACGTCCGGCCGGGCGTGATGATGAGCCGGGAGGTATCTACCCCTTCGGCCCGGAGACCGGCCACCATTGCCTGGCCGGCCTCATCGTCGCCGAGACTGCCGACGTAACCGGTCGCCGCACCGAGGCGCTGCAACGTCACCAGCGCCTGGGCGACCGGCCCCCCGCCCTGCCGGGTGATCCCCAGCAACGGCGCGCCCTCGTCCAGTTGGGGAAGCTGCGGCACCAGCCCGACCGTATCAAGCGAGCTGAAACCCAGCCCCACGACATCGAACGACGTCATGCCTCCGAACCAACGAGCACCTTGCGCGTCGCGCCCGAGGCGAACAACTCGAAGGCTTCTGGCAGTTGCGCCAACGGGAACAGGTGCGAAATCAGCAACGAGGCATCAACGCGTCCGTCCAGGAGCATCTGTTGGTTCTCGGCGTACTCCGTGAGCGGGAAATACCAGGAGCGAATCAGCGCGTAGTCTTTCAGCATCGTCTCGGCTGATGGTTCGAATTGCCACGGTTGCCAGGCTTCGCCCAGCATGACCACCCGCCCACCCGGCGCCACGGCGCGGATCGACTGCATGATGGTCGGCCCGCTGCCGACGGCCTCCACGACCAGATCCAGATCAGGAATCTGCGCCACCTCATCCGGCAGGACGCCGGTCGCGTTGAAGTCCGCGGCGGCCTCGCGCCGAAAATCCGCCGGATCGCAGGCAAAGATCTCCGGCACCCCGAACGCCTGCAGCCCGGCCACGGCCCCCAGCCCAGGGCGGACCGCAGCCCATGACCAGCGCGCGCGCTTCGCGGACGCGGCATCGCCCAGCCGCAGACCGTGCCAGGCGGTGCCAATCGTGTCCAGGAGCAGCACAGCCACGTCGAGCCCGATGGCGTCGTCGACCGGCAGGATGTCCCGTGTGGGGACCGCCATGTACTCCGCGTAGCCGCCATCCCACGGGCTGCTCCAGCCAAGGAGACCCTTGGGGTTGCGGCAGCGGTTCGTCTCGCCGATCAGGCAGTAGCGGCACTCGCCGCAGTACACGTTCAGGTAGGCCACGGCCCGCATCCCGACCGGGATGTCCGTGCCGTTGGCGTCAACGACAATCCCGGAGACTTCATGTCCGGGTATGAGCGGGAAACCATCACGCCATGGCCGCTTGTCCGAGCCGCAAAGCCCGCACCACGCCACCTGCATCAGCACTTCTTCGGGGCGCAGGAGCGGCATTGGCTCCTCCCCCATCGCAATCACCCGGTTCCCCGTGAATCTCGCCGCGAGCATCCGTTTTCTCCCAAACCCTATCTGAACTTGCTTCGTTTCAGTCCTTGACCGCGCCCATCGAGAGGCCAGCCACGAGGTACCGCAGGACGAAGAGCGAGAAGAGGAACACCGGCGCCAGCACCAGCAGGCCGGCTGCCGCCATCGGGCCCCAGTTGATCCCCTCGAAGCTCATGAAGCTGACGAGCGCCACCGGCGCCGTCTTGACCTGATTTCGCGTGAACATCAGCGCGAAGAGGAACTCGTTCCACGAAATGATGAATGTGAAGACCGAGACGGCCGCCATCCCTGGTGCTGCCAGCGGAATAACGACCCGGAAAAGTGCACCAAGGCGGGAGGTCCCGTCGCACATGGAGGCTTCTTCCAGTTCCACCGGAACCTGCATGAAGTAACCCCGCATCATCCAGATCACGGTCACCAGCGCGAACGTGACGTGAAGGATGATCAATCCCTGGTAGGTATCGAGCAGCCCCAGGGCATTGAAGATGATGTAGAGCGGGAAGAGCATGCCGATAAAGGGCACGAAGCGGGTGGACAGGATGAACAGCGCCACCGCCCGCTTTCCCCGGAATCGGAAACGCGTCAAGCCGTAGGCTGCCGGCACTCCCAGCAGCAGTGAGATCGCGGTCGTGGCCACCGCAACGATGATGCTGTTCCCGTACTGGTGGAGAAATCCCGCCTGGTTAAGCGCCTCGGCGAAATTGTCGAACGTCGGGGTGAACACCCAGATCGGCGGCATGGCAAACGCATCGGCGCGCGTCTTGAACGCGGTCGATACCAGCCACAGGATGGGCAGGAGGAACAGGATCACCACCGCATACGTGATCACATCGAGGAAGCGGCCCCAGATCATCCCGCGCAGCGAGCGTGAGGCGGTCATCAGGCCTTCCCCTCCACTTCAAGTCCGGAGTAGCGGATGATGATCAGGCTCAGTCCAACACAAATCGCCATCAGGGCCACCGCCAGGGCTGAGCCGTAGCCGATGTCCAGGAACGTGAATCCCACCTTGAATGCGTAGAGATTCAGCGTCTGCGTGGCGTTGGCCGGACCACCACTGGTCATGACGTAGATCAGGTCGAAGAGGCGCAGGGCGTCCGTGACGCGGAAGAGCATGGCGAGGAAGATCAGCGGCTTCAGCTGCGGCAGGATGATGTCAAAGAAGATGCGCACCGGTCCGGCGCCATCGATGGTGGCGGCCTCGCGCGGCTCGACTGGCAACGACTGCAGCCCGGCCACGAACATCAATGTGACGAACGGCACCACCTGCCACGTGTCGGTGATGATGATCGAAGGCAGGGCCCAGGCGGTGCTTGCCAGCCAGAGGGGTTCCGGCAGCCCGAGTGACCGCAGCACGTAGTTGATCATGCCCAGATCAGCGTTGAAGAGCATCCGCCAAGTGAGTCCAACCACGACCGGGGTCGTGATGAGCGGCAGCAGGAACAAGGATCTCAACACGCGCCGGCCCGCCATCTGCCGGCTCAGGAGCAAAGCCAGGATCATGCCCAGGACGAGTTGCACCACCACGATGCCGACCGTCGCGAAGGCGGTGACCCGCAGGGAATCCCAGAAAAGCGGGTCTGCGACCATGTTGCGGTAGTTCTGGAGCCCGATGAACGCCTGGCCCAGGTAGGCCCGCTGGAGATTCCAGCGCATCAGGCTGTTGTAGATGAGATACAAGAATGGGAAGAGCGTAATCAACACCAGCAGGATGGTGGCTGGCAGCACATAGAACACGCCCGCATTGCGGGACATTGCGCGCGCTAGTCCGCTCCGCGGATTCTCCTCGAACTCGGTGGCGAGTTGTCCGCCCGCGACTGAAACCTGAGTCGCCATCATTTCCCTTGCGGCGACGAACGCCTCTCGCGGCACTCCGTAACCGCCGGGCCGGTGCGGTTGCACCGGCCCGGCAGGCTGTCAGGACAGAACTACTGGAGCAGCCCAGCCTGCTTCTGGACGTCGACACTCTTGGCTTGCGCATCAGCCATGGCGTCTGCAGCCGAGCGCTCGCCAGTCACGATCTGGGAGAGCGCCAGGCCGAGAACGATCCTGGAGCTGCGCGTTGGTGATGATGTCCTTGGGGAAGTAATCGGGCAGACCATAGCCGAAGGTCTGCGCCAGAACCTTCGCCCATTCGCCATCACCGAAGTTGTACTTCTCGGCGAAGAGCGGGCTCTCGAGCGAGGACTTGCGCGTTGGATCGCCGCGGAGACCCGTCTGGGTTGTCTCCAGCATGACATCCGGGCTCGTGGCCCATTGGATGAACAGCCAGGCTGCCTGCGGATTCTTCGCCGAGCGCGGGATGCTCAGGCCGTAAGAGATCGCCGGGTGGCCAAATCGGCCGTCACACTTCTCGGGTCCAAGCGGCCCATCTGGCCCCATCGCCATCGGTAGTGCGGAATAGCCGACCTTGCCGACCACCTTGGATTCGGCGGGGTCTTCGAGGCGCGGCCAAAGTTGGTCGCGTCCATGATGATCGCGGCCTTCTCCTGTTGCATGGCCAACTGCACTTCGTTCCAGAAGTAGCTGGCGACGTCTGGTGGACCGTAATCCCGCAGGAAGTGGCCCCACTGCTCGGCGGCCGTCTTTGAAGCGTCTGAATCGAGGCCGATCTCCATCGTTTCGCCGTTCACCCACGTGCCGCCGTAGCCGTAGAGCCACGCGAGCCACGGGTAAACAGCAGCATTGCCTTCCTGGCTGGCGCGGAGGGCAATACCGGCCATGCGGCCGCCCTCCTTGATCGCCTTGCAGGCGGCCTCGAGCTCCTCAACGGTCTCCGGCGCCTTATCGATGCCAGCTTCAGCGAACTCTTCCTTGTTGTAGTACATCATCATGGACTCGCCGTAGAACGGCAGTCCATAGAGGGCGCCCTGGTACTGGTTCCACCCCAGGAACGGCTCGAAGAAGTCGTCGATCGCCAGCAGGGCGTCGTCCGTGCTGCCAGTGTCCTGCCGCAGCTCGTCGATGGGTGTGATCCAGTCGTTGGCGATGTACTCCGGGTTCAGGAACCAGCCGATAACGTCGTAGCTGCCAGTGCCGGTCGCCAGGTCCGTGCGCTGTTTCTGGTCCATCTGCTGCTGCGGAATTTGCTCGAAGTTGACCGTGATCCCTGTCTGGGATTCGAAATCACCTACCAGCGCCTGGATGGCGTCCGTCGCACTGTGCTTCTGGACCGCCAGGTTGATGGTGACACCTTCGTCCTTGCGGACATCCGGCGCGGTGATTACCCCGAGTGGGCCGTCGCCACTGGCTGGCGTACTGTCCTGGGCTCGGGCGAGATCGCGGAACGAGGCGGGCAGGAGCAATCCGGCTCCGACAGCGGTGGCGGACGTCAGCAAGCGGCGGCGTCAAGCCGTCCGTCTCGTGTGAAGCTGGTCATGTGAGAAATCTCCCTCAGTGGACGCGTTCGTGCGTCACTGCTCATGAACGCACCGGTTGGCGACAGTTGTCCCTGGCTCCTCCTCTCTACGAAGTGCCCCCGATTGCCGAGACGTAACGCACGAGGTCTTCCGTGGCGAGCAGGTGCTGCCGCATGGCAAGCGACGCGCCGTTCGCATCGCCGGCGCGCACCGCCGCCAGGATCCTCGCGTGCTCCTCGAGGCGCTTGGCGATGGCGGCGTCTACGGCGAACGTCGCGGCGATGGTGTCGTGCAGCAAGTCACGCAACGCGTGGACCAACGCCGCCAGCACCTCGTTCCTGGCGGCGTCCGTCAGGCCGATGTGAAATTCGAGGTCGGCGTTTACCCGGCTCGCGACGTCGAGGTCGGGCTGGCGCAATGCCTCGATGGCGCTCTCCAGCCTGACCAGGTCCTCGGCGGTCGCCCGCTCGGCGGCCAGGGCCGCAGCCTGGCAATCGAGAATGAGCCGCACTTCCAGGATGTCGGCAGGCCCGACTCCCCGGCGACGGAGCAGCAGGCCAATCGACTCGGAAACCACGCGGTGCGTCTCATCCGCCACCTGGACGCCGACGCCGTGGCGCGTCGTCACCAGGCCGCGTGTCTCGAGCATGCGTAGCGCCTCGCGTACCGTGGCCCGGCTCACGCCGAGCTGCCGGCAGAGCTCCTGCTCGGACGGCAGGAACTCCCCTGCCTGAATTTCCCTGGACGTGATCAGGTCGGTCAGAACCGCAGCGGCCTGCTGGGTCCGCGAGCCACCCGGGAGAGCCGAGATTCGTGCAGTCACACCACCACCTTTACCGGCTGTCAGACGTCAGAGGTCAGACAACTACGGGGAGACTATCGTGAACCAGAAGACCCCGTCAACAGGTGGTAAACACTTCGTGATGCAAAAAGGACGAGAGCGTGAAGCGGGCGCTACATCCCGACCGCGCGACCACTTGGCGTTATTCCATAACTGCATGACTGAGTAGCGCCGAAAGAGTCCGAGGGTCATCTCCCTGGCGCTCGGTGGCATCTGCGCGAAGGTGCCACCACCCCCTCCTGTCATCCTGAACCCGCAGGCGAAGGATCTCGGCCTCGCCTTCAACCAGGAGAGGCTCTGCGGCCCACCTGGTTCGTCGCCACCGCCCAACTGACCGTGTCGTCTTGAGCCTGTCGAAAGCCTTCGTCCTCCCTGACCGCGCCAGTTCGATGTATCGGTGGAGCGGTCGTACCGTCATCGTTCCGCAGTGGTGGGGCACGAGGACATCCCTCGACTCCGCTCGAGATGGCACGGTCGATTGCATGAAGAAGGCAAACAGGCTTGGCGGAGCCCGTCATCAGGGCCGAGGCTGGGCCGAGATCCTTCCTGCGGGCTCAGGATGACGCGGGGAGTGTGTTCAGGACGACAAGGTGGTGGGGCGCCGTCCGTCTACCAGACGGAGACCGAGACTTCGTAGGTCACGCGCTCCCCCACGCCCAGGACCTCGCTCGTTCCGGCAGCTACGGCCTCCCGCAGGTCAGCCGGGTAGCCGACACCCACCTCGGGCAGGATCGTCTGCAAGTCGCGCCAACCTCCGAAGGTCGCAAAGGTTGTTACGGCGGTGACAATCGCGGGATCGAACGTGAAGGCAATGCCGTGCTCTTTCCCGTCGTGCGGGCCAGTCCACGTCAAGCGCGCTGACCCCTCGGGCAGGTTCGTGGCGTAGAGCATCCAGACTTCGCCGGAATCAGCGGCAGGAAGCCTGCTCAAGTCGCGCTCGGTGCCATCCGCAAGAACCGCATCCGGCCAGGTGAAGGGAGCGGCCGAGATCGCGCCCGCATCTTCGGCGACAGCCTCAACCGCTGCGGGGGGCAACTCCAGACGGCCACCGGCACGTATTGGAAGCGCCGGGTGATGCCGCCAGATAAACGGAATCGAGACGTCACCGGTGTTCGTGATCCGGGTCTTCCAGGTGAAGCGGGAGCCTTCTCGCGGGAGCGCGATGGTCCGGTGCGCTTCATGCCGTGTAACGAAGCCGCTGCCTGACAGCGTAAGCCGCAACGCGTCCTCAGCTTCGTCGATCTTCCAGGTCCACGGCTGGCTCCACCACTCCCCATGATCCGGGAAGGTCACGCCGTCGATGTCGACGGCGCGGTCACTCGGGAAGAGCTCATCCCAGCCACCGGCAAAGGCGTCGTCATAGCCGGCGCCCGGCGCAACGCGGTGAGGCTGCAGCGTGGGGTGATGCCAGAGCACCTCCGCACCCTGCGCCAGGTCGATCAGCGACCACAGCCTGCCGCCCAGCTCTGGTAGCACTGTCAGGCGCAGGTCATCGTTCTCCAGCACCACCTGCAGGATGCCACGTGTGTCACGCCCTGAACTCCACGTGAGTGGCACGTCTCCCTCCCGAACGGGCGGTATCATACGGGCCTGACTCGTGACTCGTGCAGCGTGAGGTGAGCGAATCGCTCGCCGGTGGAAGGGCCTGCAACGGCGTGGTTGCCAACGACTCCAGAGCGTCTGCTGCCCTCAAGAGTCCTGTCGCCGCACCCCGTTCAACGTCAGGCGCTGCCCGCTCCTCCCGCACTGGCGGTGTTGCAGGGGGAAATGGCTGGTACGCCTTTGGATTCCTGCTCCCCAGCGTCATCCTGGTCGCACTGATCTTCATCTATCCCGTCTACAGCCTGGTGCGCATGAGCCTCTTCCAGAGTCTCGGCAGCCTTTCGCTCTATGTTGGGCTCGATAACTACTCCGTGGTACTGGATGACCCACTCTTTCGCACGAGCGTCCGCAACAACCTGGTGCTGATGATCGCGGTGCCGGTGATGATCGCCGTCGCGTTGACCCTGACGCTGCTCCTCTTCGAACAGCGCAAGTCGGCCCCGCTGTACCGCTTCATCCTTTTTGTGCCCTACATCATCTCGATCACGGTCAGCGGCATCGCCTTCAGCCAGATGCTGACGAAGAACGGCGCGTTCAACCAGATGCTGGAGGTAATTGGCCTCGGTATCCTGCGCCAGGACTGGTTGGGGGATCCCGGCATAGCGCTCTACACGGTGGGTGGAGTCATTGTCTGGCGCGAGGCAGTGCTGGGGATCGTCCTCTTCTCCGCGCGCCTGCTCACGCTCCCGGCGGAACCCCTGGAGGCGGCGACGATGGACGGCGCCAGCCGCTGGCGCGCGCATTGGGACGTCACCATCCCGCAGATGCACGGCATCATCGGCTTCTACGCCATTACCTCCATCATCACGATCGCCGTCTGGACGTTCTCCTACGTCTTCGTGATGACTAACGGTGGGCCTGGCAACGCCACCATGACCGCTGATCTCTACATCTACCAGAATGCGTTCACGGTCTCGCAGATGAACCTGGCGGCCGCCGCCGCCACGCTCGTTCTGCTGGCGGCCGTGGCGGTTGTCGTCGTCGCCGGGGTGCTTGGCCGCCTGGTGCGCCGCGGAGAACCTGCATGAGCCCCTCGACCTCACGCCGCGTGGGCAGCATCGTGCAGCAGGCGATCCTCATCCTGGCCTCGCTCGCCGCGCTGTTCCCACTCTGGTTCATGCTCTGGACGGCCCTGCGCACGCGGGACGACTACTTCCGCTCGCCGCTCGGTTGGCCACAAGCCATTCACTGGGAGAACTTCGTCACCGCGTTCGAGCAGAACATCGGTCGCTGGGTGCTCAACTCCGCCATCGTCACCGGCGGATCGGTACTGCTGGTGACGCTGATCAGCGTGCCCGCCGCCTACGCCTTCGTGCGCCTCCCGTTCCGCGGCTCTGATCTCCTCCTGAAGCTGTTCGTCTTCCTGATGGTGATCCCGCCCATCGTGATGCTGTTGCCGCTCTTCGCCCTGATGACAGCCCTGGGCCGCGTCAACCACTTCGACGCCGTGATCCTGGCCTACGCCGGGCTGATGTTCCCCTTTTCCGTCTTCATGATGGTGCGCTACATCGAGGCGATTCCACACGAGCTGTATGAAGCAGCCTTTGTGGAGGGCGCGTCCCACCTGCGCATCCTCTGGAGCATCGTCGTACCGCTCGTCGGCCCGGCGCTAGTCACGCTCGCCATCGTCAACGCGCTCTGGGCCTGGAATGAACTCCTGATCGCGGTGGTCATGCTCCAGCGTGAAGAATCGCGCACCCTGCAGGCAGGACTGGCGCTGCTCAAAGGCAAGAACACCATGGATATCCCGCTGGTGATGGCCGGGGCGACCATCTCGGCGATTCCCCTCCTGCTGCTCTACCTCTTTGGGCAGCGCGTCTTCATGCGCGGGCTGCTGGCCGGCGCAGTCAAGGAATAGGGCTTTCGCGCTGCCGGCGCTGGCAGCGACTGCGTGCGAGAATCGTGGTTCGAGGAGGTACACGAATGCAGAAACGATTCGGCCTGATCGTGGTGCTGGCGCTGCTGGTAACCAGCATGCTGGCGCCGTTCGGCGTGGCGCGGGCTCAGGACTTGCCCACAGACCCGGTGAACATCGAGGTCTGGTGGTGGGGCGAAACAGAGGCACCCGGCTCCGAGGCCTGGCTGAAAGCCGCCCAGGAGGCCTACAGCGCGGAACACCCGAACGTGACGTTCACGAACAACCTGCTCTCGGTCGATGCGCTGCTGCCAAGCTACGAGGCGGCCGGGCAGGCGAAATCCGGCCCGACGATCATGTACCTGTGGGGCGGCATCTACACGATGGATGCCGTCTGGAAGGAGTGGATCGTCCCCATCTCCGACCTGGTCGGGATGGACGAGGCGAACCACTACATCAACAAGGAAGAAGCGACCTGGGACGGCAAGATCTGGTCGGCCGCCTGGTACCTCCAGCCCTCCTACCCCATCGTCTTCAGCAAGGAAGCCTTCACCGCCGCCGGCCTCGACCCGGAGAACCCGCCTGCCACCTGGGATGACTTCCTGGCGGCCTGTGACGCGTTCAAGGCCGCCGATATGCCGCTGATCGGCTTCGGCGCCAAGGACACGTGGGGCGCTGGCCGCTTCCTGCTCGACAGCCTGGCGCAGCAGGTGACCGGCGTTGGCGAGGTGCTGGGCACCGTCACCGGCGACACCAGCTTCGCTGACCCGAAGTACGTCACCTTCTTCCAGCGCTGGCAGGAAATGATCGACCACGGCTGCTTCCCGGACGACGTGGCCTCCCTGGATATGTACAGCGGGCAGCAACTCGTGCCGCAGGGCAAAGCGGGCCTCACGTTCATCGCCGGCTCAGAGCTGGCGTCCTACGTGGAGAGCATTGGCGCGGACAACACCGGCCTGATGAAGCTGCCGGCCACCGGCGATGGCCCATTCAAGGATCAGCTTGCGTCCACCTCGCAGACCCTGGCGGTCACCTCCTGGGCGACGGATGACCAGAAGGCGGTGGCCGCGGACTTCATCAAGTTCCTGCACACGCCGGAGCAACTCGCCGCGTACTTCGAGGCCACCGGGGTGCCCCCCTCTGACGACCGGTTTGATCCCGAGTTGATCAAGGACCCGCTGGTGCGGCAACTCTACGACTGGGGGACCCAGAACCCCGCGCCGCAGTTTGAGAACTTCGTGCCGTTCGACATCTGGTTCAATGGCTTCAACACGGCCCAGGTCCAGATGATCACCGGCGAGATCACGACGCCGGAAGACGGCGCGGCCTTCACGCAGGATGTGGCGGACAAGTGGCGCCAGGCGAACCGCCTGCTCCTCGAACGCTACAAGCAATGGGCCGCCCAGAAAGCCGAAGCGGGCGGCTGATCTCCCGCACGACAACTGGTCCACAGCGAGTGGGGTGTGGCGTGTGCCACGCCCCATTTGCGTCACACGACGAACCCGGACCACCGGTCAGCGTGCCGCAGTCCAGATGACGCCAGGAGCGGAGCGACCTTGCCGCATGTCTAACGGAGGGCAGGGGCGTCAGTACGGGTGGCGCACCACTTCACGCCAGACAACCTCGATCGTGCTGGCGTCGTCGTGCGGGCCGCCATCCATATCCATGGGCACGCCGGGTTTCGGGAAAGAGAGGTTGTAGTCCAGGTAAGGCATGATGCGGCTCCACGTGGCGGGGTGCATGCGCACCACCAGGTGGCGCCAGTCCTCGTGGGTCGCCAACAGGCGGATCAGGGCGTTCAGTCGCTGCGCACCCTCCACACCCCAGCCACCCGCCGGGCGGCGAATCACGCCCAGTATCTCGCCCTCGCGTACTTCGCTAGCCATCAATCCGTCCTGCCCCAACATGCGCTCCCACGTTGATTGCGATTCAGGAACCCGAACTCTACAAATGACGCGTTCGCTACCGTTCTGATGGTGCCGCGCCCGTGGGAGTCTGGTGCCTTGACCGCCATTCGATCCAGTTCTCTGGCGCCACTTCCGGCGCCACCCAATATCCTCCTTGGCCGGGAGCGGGACGTGGCGCAGGCCAGCGCATATCTGCGCCAACCTGGTCTGCGCGTACTGACACTGACAGGACCTGGCGGTGTCGGCAAGACGCGCCTGGCACTGGAAGTCGCACGCTCACTACGCCCTGACTTCGCGGATGGTGTCTGGTTCATCTCGCTCGCGCCGGTCGATGATGCCGACCTCGCGGTTGCGATGATCGCCCAGACGCTGGGACTCATCGAACACGGAGACGAGCCGTTGGGACGTCTGCGGCGTTACCTGCGTGAGCGGGAGGCGCTGCTGGTGCTCGACAACCTGGAACAGATCCTGCCGATCGCAGCCAGCCTCGCCAGCTTGCTGGCTTCCTGCCCAGACCTGAAACTTCTGGTTACCAGCCGCGAACCAATGCGGATTTCAGGTGAGCAACAATACCCCGTTCTTCCCCTGGAACTCCCGGAAAATAGCAGCAGCCAGGTTGCAGCAATTGCCGCCGCCCCTGCCGTCAGGTTGTTCGTGCAACGCGCGAGCGAAGTGGAGCCGCGGTTTGGCTTGACCGAGACGAACGCTCATCTCGTGTCGCAGATCTGTGCTCGCCTGGATGGTCTGCCGTTGGCAATCGAACTTGCTGCTGCCCGGGTAAATGTGCTTCCTCTGGAGGCGCTGAGTGCGCGCATGGACCAGCAACTGACCCTCCTGAGCCGGACATCACGCGATGCACCACTCCGGTTGCAAACCATGCGCAATGCCGTCGCCTGGAGCTACGACCTCCTCACGCCTGCCGAGCAAGAGTTCTTCCGGCTGTTGTCGGCGTTTCCCGACGGATTCACCCTCGAGGCTGCGGAGGCCATCGCTGAGGTGGCGCCAGGTGGGGCAACAGACGTGCTGGGAGTCGTGACATCCCTCATTGAGAAAAATCTGCTGCGGGTCGTGCACGCCCGAGGCATCACGCGCTACGTCATGCTGGAAACGATCCGTGCGTTCGGGGCCGAGCAACTTCTGGAAAGCGGAGCGTTGCTCGCTGTTCGGCGGGCCATAGCCAACTGGTACCTCGCGCTGCTGGAGCAGGGCTATGAGGAAATCTGGCAGCCAAGCCAGGGGCAGTGGTTGACCAGGCTGGAGGCCGAACACGACACCCTGCGCGCTGTCCTGGGCTGGGCGGTGCACCAGGGCGACACCGAAGTGGCTCAACGCATGGTTGGCCACCTGCACCGCTTCTGGTGGTTCCGCGGCCATTTTGCCGAGGGTCAGGCCTGGTCTGAGCGAGCCCTGGCCATGGCCGGTCCGGCTTCTCCACTCGCCCGCACCCTGGCGCTGAGCGCGGCCGGCCGCATGGCATCGGCATTAGGCGACAACGACCGGGCTGTCCAGGCTCTTGGCGAGGCGCTCCATCTCAGCCGCCAGATCGGCGAGCCGACACTGATCGCGACCGCACTCTGGCGATCAGGAATGGCCGAAGAGGATCTCGGGAACTACCAGACTGCTGCTGCCCTCCTCGCCGAGGCTATCCCCATCTTTCACGAAACAGGCGACCGCATCCTGGAAGCCGCTGTCCGTCACGCCCTCGGCGTGGTCCACTACGAACAAGCGGATCTTGACCACGCGGCTGCACTCTTCAAACAAGCGGTCGAAGAGTTTCGCACGCTCGATGTTCCATGGCTCCTCGGCTACGCCCTGGCCAGCCTGGGGAAACTGGCGCGCGCAGAGGGTGACTACGCGCTAGCGGCCGAGCTCTACGGCGAGAGCCTGAGCCTGCGTTGGGAACAGGTCGGTGACAAGGTGGGTGTCGCGGGGTCGCTGCGCGGACTCGCCAGCCTGGCGGCGCTCACCGGGGAGTACGAGCGCGCGGCGCGCTTGTACGGCGCAGCCGAATCCGTACGGGAGTCGATCGCCGCTCCGGCTCCGCGTCATCATCCGCTCTCCCAACAAGCAATCAATCTCGCGCAGGAGCGCCTCGGCGCAGTGGCCTTCCAGCAGGCGTGGCAAGCGGGACGTGAGCTTCCCCTGCCAGAGGCGGTTGCTGAGGCGCTGTTGACCACGACCTCGACCAGGCAGCAGCTACCTGACGCAACGACCCAACATCAACTCTCCGCCCGGGAACTGGATGTCCTCGCCCTCATCCGCGAAGGTCACTCCAATCGAATCATTGGCGAACGGCTCTACATCAGCGAAAGCACCGTCCGCACCCACGTCCAGGGCATCCTCCGCAAGCTCGGGCTCTCCTCGCGGGCAGCCGCCGCGGCGTTTGCTGCCGAACACGCGGTGGGCGGTGCAACGGGTGATGATCTGGCCCGATCGGCAGCAGAGTAGAGCGTCTAGACACGGAGAGCCGCCGTCTAGATACGAGCGCGTTGGTGGGCACGTTGTAATCAGCCAATCGGTGGATGGCAGGGCACTGAGAGCGCGCCACAATGGCGCCACATCAGCGCAGCGGTCGCCAGATTGATGCAGATTCCCGAGGTCGCCAGGGAGGCGCGCCATGATCTATCGCAGTCCTCAAACTGATCTTCAGCTACCGGATGTCTCCTTTTCCACGTATGTGCTGCGCCGCGCAGCCGAGCTCGATTGCAAGCCTGCCCTGATTGATGCGTCCAGCGGTGTCACGCTTACCTATGGGGAACTTGCTCATGGCGTAGAGCGCGTGGCCGCTCACCTTGCACAACGAGGGTTCCGCCAGGGCGATGTCCTGGTTATCTACGCTCCAAATTCCCCCGAGTTTGTCATGGCCTTCCACGCGGCCGCATCCCTCGGTGGCATCGTTTCCCCCGTCAACCCGCTCTGCCCCGAACACGAGTTGGCGCACAGGCTGATGGAAACGCAGGCAGCCTGGCTGATCGTTGATTCAGGCACACGTGAGGTCGCGCTGCGGGCTGCCAGCACCGGCGCAGTCAGGGAGGTCTTCTCGCTGGACGACGCTCACGGGACGACGCCGTTCGCGTCGCTCCTGCGGGGAGATGCGCCTGCGTCTCCGGCGCCAACTATCCGGCCCGAGAGAGACCTGGCAGCGCTCCTCTATTCCAGTGGCACTGGCGGTCCGAGCAAAGGGGTGATGCTCACGCACCGAAATCTGGTGGCGGGTCTCTGCCAACTGGTTGCGGCCGAGCCGTGTGACGGCAACGAGGTGATCCTTGGCATTCTCCCCTTCTTTCACATGTATGGCCTCTCCGTTCTTCATTACGCGCTTGTGCAGGGCGCGACGTTGGTCATGCTGCCCCGCTTCGAACTGCATGCATGCCTGCAAGCGCTGCAGGAGTACCGGGTCACGCGGGCGTTTCTCGCGCCGCCCGTGCTTGTGAGTCTCGCCAAGCACTCGCTGGTGGACGATTTTGATCTGTCGCACCTGCGCATCGTGCAGTCCGGTGGTGCGCCGCTGGGGGAAGCCGTCGCCCGGGAAGTAGCGGCGCGGGTCGGCTGCGAAGTGCGGCAGGCGTACGCGCTCACCGAGTGCTACCCGGCGCTACGTATCGGCGACAGTGACCCTCACATGCGACGCGCCGCCTCAGTCGGTCGTCCCGTTGCCGGGCTGGAGTGCATGATCGTGGATCCTGCCACCAGTGACGCGCTGGGAACAGGGCAAGCCGGCGAGCTCTGGCTGCGCGGACCCCAGGTGATGGCCGGCTATCTCAACCAGCCGGCCGCTACCGCAACAGCGATCACCACGGATGGCTGGCTGCGCACGGGAGATCTTGTGTGTATCGATCGTGACGGGTTCGTCACGGTCGTCGATCGTCTCAAGGAACTCATCAAGTACAAGGGGTACCAGGTCGCCCCGGCGGAACTGGAAGCTCTGCTGTTAACGCACCCGGCGGTGGCAGACGCCGCCGTCATCCCCAGCCCTGATGAACTGGCGGGCGAGGTGCCCAAGGCGTTCATCGTTGCCAGGCGAGAGATCACGCCAGAGGATTTGCTGGCCTGGGTGGCAGAGCGCGTCGCGCCCTACCAGCGCGTCCGGCGGCTGCAATTCGTTGCTGAGATCCCGAAGTCTCCATCCGGCAAGATCTTGCGCCGCGTCCTTGTCGAGCAGGAACGCGCGG
>JAXLWT010000034.1:0-56301 GCA_046328375.1 Thermomicrobiales bacterium | reverse complement strand
TCCGCTCAACTTCGCGTGTATATCAACTACCTGCGCCGGAAACTCGAAGATGATCCAGCCCACCCCACGCTGATCGTCACGGAACCTGGCGTCGGATACCGGCTCAAGATCGACGCTGGAGATTCCGGCAAGAGCTAGCGACTTTCCTGTGCTGCCACGCTGCTGAGGTGGAGGAGTGGCAACATCAAGTTCTGCGCGATTGCCCTGTTCGCGGCGCCCTAGGTCGCGCCAACAACGTGTCGTGCATATCCGAAATTTGACATTCCCCGTGCCATAATAGAGAGGAGACAATGTGTGGCACGCGCCAGGTGGCGTTTGCCCAACCCTGTTCCGGGGCGTCCACCCCGGACAACATGAGTGGACTGACTGATGGGTGATCTCAGCGCGTTCCATGGACCGAACGCTGGCTATGTCCTCGATCTCTACGATCGCTACCTGCAGGACCCAGCCTCGGTCGACGCGGAATCGCGATCGTTGTTTGAGTCAATTAATCCAGCTGACGTAGAGGCGCTGCTGCGAACCCCGACCGCCGCTGCGCCGAAAGCCGCGGTTGCGCCTGCTTCCGCTGCAGTATCCTCTGGGCCCGCGTTCAAGGTGTCTGACGTCGTAGGGGCAGCGGCGCTTTCCCAGGCCATCCGCGACTACGGGCACCTGGACGTTCAACTTGATCCGCTGGGGACGCCACCTCACGGTGCGCCCGAGCTGCACCCTGCCTTTTACGAAATCAGTGATGCGGCGCTTGAATCCCTGCCGGTCGAGGCAGTGCCGTGGCCTGTGTCACCAGATTCCACCTCGGCGAAGCAAGCCATTGATGATCTGCGCCGCATTTACAGTGGCGGCATTGGCTATGACTTCGATCAGGTCCAGATCGCGGAGGAGCGAGCCTGGTTGCGCGAAGCCGTGGAGAGTGGCTTCTACACGCAACAACCCAACGTTGACCGCAAGCGGCGTTTGCTGAAGCGGTTGACTGAGGTCGAAGGCTTCGAGCGCTTCCTGCACCAGACCTACCTGGGCCAGAAGCGCTTCTCCATTGAAGGCACCGACGCCCTGGTGCCGATGATCGATGCGATCATCCATCGGGCAGCGGGGAGTGGCGTGCGTGAGGTCGTGATCGGCATGGCCCACCGGGGCCGCCTCAACGTGCTGACGCATATTCTTGGCAAGCCGTACGCGGCCATTATCGCCGCCTTCGAGGGAAGCAAGGCGCGCGGCGCAGCGACCCCGCCGGATTCGATTAGCGATAATGGCGTCACCGGTGACGTGAAGTACCACCTCGGTGCGCGGCTGGCCAAGACACCTGATGGCGCAACCGTGGAGGTGCCGCTGGTCCTTGCGCCGAACCCGAGCCACCTGGAATTCGTTGACCCGGTGGTCGAAGGTATGGCCCGTGCCTCGCAAGACATACGGAACCAGCCTGGCGCGCCACCGCAAGATCGTAACCGCTCCCTGGTGATCGCCCTGCACGGCGACGCGGCGTTCCCCGGGCAGGGAATTGTCGCGGAAACGCTCAACCTCTCCGGCCTGCCCGGGTACAACACCGGTGGCACGATCCACATCATCGTCAACAACCAGATCGGCTTCACTACCGACACTCGTGATTCCCGTTCCACGCTCTACGCCGGAGACCTGGCCAAGGGCTTTGAGATCCCGGTCGTGCATGTCAACGCGGATGACCCTGTCTCGTGCCTCGCTGCGGCACGGTTGGCCACGGCCTACCGGCAGCAGTTTGGCAAAGATTTCCTGATCGACCTGGTTGGCTATCGCCGCTGGGGTCACAACGAAGGCGACGAACCGGGATTCACCCAGCCACAGATGTACGCGCGTGTGACCCAACACCCGACCGTGCGCCAGATCTTCGCCAGGCAACTCGATGCTGAAGGGGTCGTCAGTAGCGCCGACGCCGACAGCATGCTGCAGCAGGTGCTTGACAACCTTGCGGCAATTCGCAAGCAGGTCATCGATGCCGGCGGCGCTGGCACGAGCCACGATGAACTCGGCCGCAGCGGTCACACCGAGACGATCGAGACCGGTGTCTCGGCAGAGAAGCTGCGTGCCTACGATGCGGCCATTCACGCCCTTCCGAAGGACGTCACGCTGAGCTCCAAACTGCAGCGACAGTGGGAGCGTCGCGGCGCTGTTCTCGATCAGCCAGACGGCAAGGTGGATTGGGCTCATGGGGAAACCCTGGCCTTCGCCTCGATCATCGCGGATGGGACGCCAATCCGCCTGACAGGTCAGGATTCGGAGCGCGGCACGTTTTCCCAGCGGCACCTCGTCCTGCATGATGCGAACAGCGGCAAGCGGTGGGTTCCTCTCCAGGAACTGCCGCAGGCCACGGCCTCCTTCGCGGTCTACAACAGCCCGCTCTCCGAACAGGCGGCAATGGGCTTTGAGTATGGCTACACGGTGCACGCGCCAGAGGCGCTGGTGCTGTGGGAAGGCCAGTTCGGGGACTTTGCCAACGGCGCCCAGGTGATCATCGATCAGTTTCTGGCCGCCGCTCACGCCAAGTGGGAGCAGGAGCCAGCGCTGGTGCTCTTACTGCCTCACGGCTATGAAGGGCAAGGCCCGGAACATTCGTCGGCGCGCCTGGAGCGCTACCTGCAGTTGTATGCGCAGGGGAATATCCTCGTCGCCAACCCGACCTCCTCGGCGCAGTACTTCCACCTGTTGCGGCGGCAGGCGAAGTCGCTGGCTTCCGAGCGGCGGCCGCTCGTGGTAATGACTCCGAAGAGCTTGTTGCGCAACCCGCAGGCAGCGTCGCCGCTTGATGCCTTCACCTCAGGGTCGTTCCAGCCGGTTCTGGACGATCCGCAGCGTGCGGAGAACCCGCAACAGGTGAAGCGATTGGTGTTCTGCTCCGGCAAGATTGGCGTGGAACTGGACGCGAGCCCGGCCCGCGCGGACGCGACTTCTGTCGCCGTGGCCCGTGTCGAGCTCCTCGCTCCGTACCCGGCCGCAGAAATTGCCACCGTCGTGCGGCGGTATCCCAAGTTGGAAGAGATCTTCTGGGTTCAGGAAGAGCCGCGGAACATGGGGGCATGGTCCTTCATGGAGCCGCGTCTACGAGAGACCCTGGCGGCGCTGGAGCGTGAGGTGCCGATTGGCTACGCCGGGCGGCCGGAGCGAGCCTCCCCTGCGGAAGGTTCACTCGACCGCCACGGACTGGAGCAGGCACGCATTATCCAGGCGGCGCTCGGTGTGGCATCGGCTTCAGTCGCGGCGAATGGTCACGCAGCGGCCGAGGACCTCACGACCCAGAGCAATGGCGCGGCCAGGAATGGCGCACGCGCAAAGAGTTCCCGCGCTCGCGCGGGCAACGAATAAGACAGCAAGAGCAAGAACGGGAGCGGAGTACACAATATGGCGGTCGAGATTCGCGTTCCACCACTGGGGGAATCGCTGGTTGACGCGGTGGTGGGCGTCTGGTTGAAGCAGGAGGGTGATTCCGTCAGCCGCGGTGAAAGCCTGGTTGAGTTGGAAACCGACAAGGTGAATCTCGACGTTACTGCTGAAGACGACGGCATCCTTTCCAGCATCACGCGCCAGGCCGGCGAAGTCGTCACCGTCGGGGATATCCTGGGGCTTGTCAGTTCCAGTAACGGCGCCTCGGCTCCTGCGCCGGCTGCACCTGCTGAAGCTCCCGTGGCCCAGGCCGCATCGGCTCCGGCGCCTGCCCCAGCGCCGGTAGCCGCCGCCGCGCCGCCTTCGACTGCCCCGGCCGTTGTTGCGCCTCCCGCCGAGGGGGATGGTGGGGGACGGGCGGCGCCTGCAGTGCGTCGCCTTGCGGAAGAGCATCACATCGACCTCAACACCATCGTTGGCACTGGACCTGGTGGGCGGGTAACCCGCGAGGATGTGCTGATCGTGGCTGCACGCCAGGCGGTGCAGCAGGGAACGCCACCGGCCGCGCCAGCACCGGCCGCGTCACCCGCGCCGGAGGCGCATTCGCCACAGCCGCACAAGCCGGATGCCGCACCGGCTGCGGCGCGGGTGAGCCCGAACACTGACCGCGAAGAGCGGAAGCGTTTCTCTCGCCGTCGCCAGACGATAGCGGCGCGCCTCGTGGAGGCGCAGCAAACAGCAGCCATGCTCACCACCTTCAATGAGGCGGACATGGGCGCGGTCATGGAGTTGCGGGCACGGCGCAAGGAAGCCTTCAAGCAGCAGCATGGGGTGAACCTGGGGTTCATGTCCTTCTTCACGAAGGCCGTAGTCGGGGCGCTGAAGGCGTTTCCGGAGATGAACTCCGAACTGCAGGGCGACGAACTCGTCTTGAAGAAGTACTACGATATCGGGATTGCCGTGGGCACGGAGGATGGCCTGGTCGTGCCAGTCATCCGGGACGCCGATCGCAAGACCTTTGCCGGCATCGAGCAAGAGCTCGGCGCGTTGGCCACGAAGGCACGCGAGGGGAAGCTGGCGCTCTCCGAGATCCAGGGCGGTACCTTCACGATCACCAACGGCGGCATCTACGGCTCGTTGAACTCCACGCCGATCCTCAACGTGCCGCAGGTCGGTATCCTGGGCATGCACGCTATCGTTGAGCGGCCGGTAGCCCGTAATGGTGAAGTCGTGATCAGGCCAATGATGAACCTCGCGGTTTCTTACGATCACCGCGTGATCGACGGCGCGACGGCGGTGCAGTTCCTCGTCAAGGTCAAGCAAATGATCGAGGACCCGGAGACACTGCTCATTGAGGGCTGACGCCCGCGTTCTTTCCAGCAAGGAAAGCTCGATGTCATACGGGGTCGTCCTGCCTGGCGGGACGGCCCCGCAACAGTTGGAGTTGGCCGTAGCTGCGGACGCGGCCGGCTGGGACGGCGTGTTCGTCTGGGAAGCGGCGTATGGCGTCGATGCCTGGACCTTACTTGGTGCGATTGCCGCCAGGACCTCGCACGTACGTCTCGGGACCATGCTCACGCCGCTGCCGTGGCGGAGGCCGTGGAAAGTCGCGAGCCAGGCAGTCACGCTGGATCAGCTTTCGGGCGGGCGGACCATCCTTGCCGTGGGCCTGGGCGCCGTCGCAACCGGACTGGGCCAGACCGGGGAGGTCGTCAATCTCCGGGAGCGGGCCGCCATGCTCGATGAGGGTATAGAACTTCTCCGTCACTTCTGGCGAGGGAATCTGATCTTTGCCGGTGACTACTACACGGCTGACTTGCGCTCCCGGCCAGACCTGGCGGAGATGGGCACGCCGGTCCAGGCGGAGATCCCCATCTGGGTGGTCGGTGCCTGGCGCCGGGAGCGCTCCCTGCGGCGCACGCTGCGGTGCAGCGGTGTCATTCCGGAACCCATGGACGGTAATCTCTCGCCAGCCACGGTCAGGGAGCTGCGCGACTGGTGCAATGCCAGAGGCACGGCGTCCTCCTTCGACATTGTGGTCGAGGGGGAGACGAGCCTTGAGGCGCAGCTCGCTGCTTCGACTGTCCGTCCCTGGCGTGAGGCAGGCGCCACGTGGTGGATGGAGACGCAATGGAAGCAGCCACGGCATGCACCGGAAACGCTGGCCCGGTTTCGGGAGCGCATCGAGGCTGGGCCGCCTGACGGGATCCACGTGCCCTGAAACGAGAGCGCTGGGGCCCTCCGTTGACCCGACTCGGGTATCGCATAGACCTGTCCCTCGTCCTGTTGCCACGAATCCGAGTTCGGGAGCAAGATTCGGCACGCTGCGACGCGGGCATGAGCGTAGGCTATGGACATGAAAGGAGGTCCGATCATGTCTACAGCAAGTGCCAACCTCGAACCGCAAGAGAGTGCCACACCAGCGGAGGACGTGCGCTGGAATGCGCTGGTGACACGGGACCGCGCGCACGATGGGCAGTTCGTTTTCGCCGTGATAACCACGGGCGTTTACTGCCGGCCCTCTTGCGGGGCGCGGCGCCCGCTCCGCGAGAACGTGCGTTTCTTCGACGATCCGCAACGGGCGGAGCGCGCAGGCTTCCGGGCCTGCCGGCGCTGCCACCCGAACGAGGTGGCCGCACAGGCTGACCTTTCGGCTCGTGCGCGTTCCTGGCTCGATGCTCACCCGGATGAGCGCACGTCGCTGAGCGCGCTTGCCGCGTCCCTCGGGGCGAGCCCCTCACACGTGCACCGCGTCTTTACGAGGGCGTACGGCGTTTCACCGCGGGCCTATCAAGCCGCCCTGCGGCTGGAGACTGCCAAGCGGAGCCTGCGCCGTGGGCATGACGTGACGTACGCGTTGCACGAGGCAGGCTATGGCTCCAGCAGCCGCTTCTATGACCAGGCTCGGGCGGAACTGGGCATGCCACCCGCGTCGTATCGACAGGGAGGGGCGGGTGTGACAATCTCGTACACGATCATCGCGCACTCGACAGGCCTGCTTATGCTGGCAGCAACAGATCGTGGTATCTGTGCGGCAAGTCTCGGTGACGATCGAGACGTGATGGAAGCAGCGCTGCGCGGTGAGTTTCCGCAGGCAACGCTACAGCGGGATGACTCCTGCGAGAACGAGTTCCTTACAGCCGCAGTCTCGCATCTCCGCGATGGTGACCTCGCGTCGGTCGCGCTTGATGCAGCAGGCACGGGGTTTCAGCGGGAAGTCTGGAGCGCCCTTCGCTCGATCCCGGCGGGCGAGACGCGAACCTATGCCGACGTTGCGACCCAGATTGGACGGCCCGGCGCCGTGCGCGCGGTGGCAGGAGCGTGCTCGTCGAATCCGGTCGCGCTCCTGATCCCCTGTCACCGCGTTGTGCGGGCCGATGGCGAGCCGGGAGGGTACCGATGGGGCGTCGATCGCAAGCGGGCGTTGCTTGCCTCCGAGGTACGGGCGGGGCATTCGGGCTGACGCAGCGGCAGCGACACGAAACGAATGACAGAAAGCGAGGGAGGGTGGCCAGATGGCCACCCTCCCTCGCTTGTCGCGTCCTAGAAAGAAGAGATGGGCGCGTGCGGAACTGCGTCCCGGCGAAAGCTTTCCGGTGGACGGTTCCAGCCAAAGTGCTCGATCTCGTCGCCCTTGGCAGCGAGGAAGGCGGACGCGGTTTCCGGGAAGACGGCATAGACCGCTTCCACCGGGATCCACATCTCCTCGTTTGCGCCGAAGAGGCCGGTAGCGTAGACGAGGCCACGGCGGACCCGGCCGTACTCAGATTCACCCGGCAGAACGGCAACGATCTTCGCCAGCGGGCCATTCTGCGCATACAGCGTGTACCCAGGGGCGAGGTCGCTCCAGGTGCCGCGGGGGCCGCGCTGAGTGGCCTCGAGATCGGTTTCTGGTGGTGCAACCGGGGCGAACATCGACTTCTCGCCAATGGCCACTTCCCGATCAAGGAAGCCCGGCTCAGTACGCGGACGGGCGAGGACCGCGCAGATGACCAAAATGGCCAGCGACAGCAGGAATGCGGCCATCAGGTCCGGGCGGAGGAACTCCTCGCGCATCGTCGTGAGATCGGGAAGCGTGTACTCCACGTGGAGGGCTTCTTCGCCACCCGGGTGCAGAGCCAGAAGCGTATTCCCGATAAACAGGATGATGGCGGCCACGATTGCCCCCACCAACAGGAAGACAAACGCGGGCCGAAGAATTGCCCGTGCGAAACCCATTCCGCTGTACTCCCTGGCCATCACGCGGCGCGCGTGCGACCCTCATCCCCTCCCGGATCTGACCGCAAGTATACGGGTTCGCTCCATCTCATGATCGCTTGGGTTGTTCTAACGCCGGCAACGGTTGCTCATCGTCCAGCATCCACTCGGAGCGTTGCAGGGCTTCTCGCCGGGCACGTACCTTTCGCAGCCGGTAATAGAAGTACACCGGGCCAGCGGCGAGCAAGATCAGTGGCGGGAAGAAGTACCAGAGCGTCGCGCCCAGGATTAGCCCTGACTCCCAGGTTCGCAGTTGCCAGAAGATGACGACGACCGTCACCAACTTGAAAAGAAACAACGCCAGGAGAAAGCCCCAGACCGCCGTCTCGGACTCAATCTCATCCTCAGTGCTGGAGTCAGGTGGTTGTGGAATCGGAATCATGTGCGGCACTCCGGGGAGAGGGCATGGGCGCACGCAGAATACTCGCAGAGCCCATGCCGCGGGAGCGGCTAGCTGGCCGCGGTGGCATCCGATTGCACAGGTGATGGCTTTCCGGCCGACAGGTCCCGGGCCTGCTGTTCGCTTCGCTCCTCGCGGTTGGCCCACTTGAAGAACGTCACGGTAATCAGGCCGAGGTAGATCGTGGAAACGACGACCCACATCAGGAGCCCGGCCGCTTGTTGATCCGTCGCGAGATCGATGCCGAAAATGCGGCGAGCGGTGTCATAGGGTGAATAGAGACCCGGTTCAGCGAACGTTATGAACGCGCCCACGCCACTTCCAGGGATCGTCATGGCGAAGAAGTACAGGCTTTGCAGGGGAAGGGGGAGACGTGGCCACTGTGGGAGGGGTCCTGCGATCGGCCACCAGGCAAGGATGCCGGTTGCGATGAACGTGGCGTGCTCCAGCACGTGCATGGGCTGGGAGCGCAGCGCGGCGTCGTAAAAGACGGGCACATGCCAGAGGATCACGACCAGGTTAGCTATCACATAGGCGATCACGGGGCGCGTCAGCCAGTAGCCGATGGCGTTGGTGATCCGGTTACGGGTCAGCGGTTCCAGCATCCAGCCGGGTATACCAACGAGCAGGAGAGGGGCCGCCAGCAGGATGAGCAACAGGTGCTGCACCATGTGGGCCAGCAGCAGGTAGTGATCCGACCAGTCATCGAGCGGTGGGCCCAGGGCGACGAACAGCGTCACGAGGCCGCCGATAAACGAGGCCTTCTGTTTACCGGTGGTCACGCGTTCCGGCGCGGAGCCTTCACCGGTGTCCCTGGTGAGGTAGAGGTAGCCCGCCAGCATGGCCAGGAGGCCGATCGCGATGGTGGGTTCAACGTTCCAGTCGCTGAAGAGCCACCCGGTAGGATCGACACCGCCTGCATGGAGGAGTGGGCCACGAAAGAACTGGAGCACGAGAGGGTCCTAGCAACGCGTGAGCCTGAAGGCCCACCGGACCCTCAGGCTCAGACACGTTAGCTTGCGAAGGGCAGAATGGTGGGCGCCCAGCTTGTCGTCGTGAGGAACATGGCCAACATGGCCAGAAACACTCCTAACGACAGCACGAGGCCAGCGGCGAACGACAAGCGGAACAAGCGCTTGTCATCCTTCAGGTGCATGAAGTAGCCGACGACGGCCAGGAATTTGACAATCGAGAGCACCAGCAAGATCGGCACCAGGATGCCGCGCATGCTCGGCAGGTAGTAGATGAAGACTTCGACGAGCGTAATGATCGCCAGGATGATGGCGATGCGGACGTAATCGGCTGGGGTCGCATGATGCTCGTCATGGGCATCGTGCGCGCCGTGGGCCGGTGCGTGGCTAGCCATTACTGCTCTCCCCGTTCCTTCCGTTGCCGTCTCATCTAGAACGGCAGCGCGTGCATCAACTGCTGGCCAAAATTCACGACTCGCACGAATGCCTCGGGTGCTGCCTCAGCCGCGCCTTCCGGAGGATTCGGGTACGGCACCAGGTAGACGAGCGTAAATATGATGATCCAGACGATGTCGACGAAGTGCCAGTAAAGACCGGCGATCTCGACATCCATCGCTTTCTCCTGCGGCAAGCCGCCTCGCAGAGAGACGAAGAGGAGCGAGAGGAGCCAGAGGACACCGATCGTCACGTGCGCACCGTGAAAGCCGGTCAGGACGTAGAACGACGATCCGAAGATGTTGCTGGAGAGGGTCAGCCCCTCATGGGCAAACGTCGTGAACTCGAAGAACTGACCGCCAACGAACGTTGCGCCCAGCAGCGCGGTCGCAGCCAGCCAGATTCGCAACCCGCGGTGATTCCCGCGCTGGATCGCCGCCAGCGCCAGCACCATCGTCAGCGAGGACATGAGCAGCACGAAAGCGCTCACGGAGGTATACGGGATGTCAAAAATCTCATTGGGATACGGCGGCATCTGCAGGTCGATGCTGCGATTGCGGTACGTCATGTACGTGGCAATCAGCGTGCCGAAGAACATGCAGTCCGAGGTCAGGAAGAGCCACATCAGCAGCTTGCGGCTGTCAACCCCGGCACTTGGCGGCGGATGACCAGCATGATCATGTCCGTCATGGCTGTCGTGGCCCGCGCCGTGCGCAGTTACCACTTCAATCGCGGTCGCCAACGTTGCTGCTCCTTCAGACCGATGTTGCTGCGGCGCTGCCCTGTGGCAGTGCCGCCTTGCCGGGTGAGAACCACGTGGCTCGCACCCGTTTCCTCCGCGCGTTATCCAGCTGGCTCGAAGGACCAGCCGTAAATCGACGTGACCAGGATCAGGAAACCGGCCGCCGAGAGAATCGGAATCCCGATGAACCCGAGCTGAATGTGCGGATTATTCAGGAGCAGGCCGGAACCCAGGAAGAGAAGCCCAATGGCACAGAGCAATGGGTAGTAGGACGGGTTCGGCAGGTGGATATTCCCTACCTCCGCCTGCGCCTCGGCCACCGCCACGCCAACGGGGGAGTTGGCCGGCAACTGATCGATTTCCACGATGGCGTCGGCCACAGCCTCCCGCCGAGCAGGAACTGCGTCGTACTTGTCGTGCCAGAGCTGATCGCGGTGGGTGACGACCGGGATGATCCGGAAGTTGTACACCGGTGGCGGTGAAGGGATCGCCCACTCCAGCGTCGCGCCGTCCCACGGGTTGGCCGAAACCTCCTGGCGGCTGCGGGCCGTCTTCTGGACATTCAGGAGGAAGACGAGGATTGAGGTCGCGATCATGAGCGCGCCGAGCGTCGAAATGGCGTTCCAGAACCACCAACCGCTGTCCGCGCCATAGGTGGAGTACCGGCGCGGCATACCGGCCAGACCCAGGAAGTGCATCGGGAAGAAGGTCAGGTTGAAGCCGGCGAAGGTCAGCCAGAAGTGCAGCTTTCCAAGACGCTCATCGAGCAACTTTCCGAAGATCTTCGGCCAGTAGAAGTACAGACCGCCGAGCAGGGCAAAGATGCTGCCACCGAAGAGAACATAGTGGAAGTGGGCAACGACGAAGTAGGTGTCGTTGTGTTGGGTGTCAACCGGCACGACCGCGTGCATCACACCGGAGAGACCGCCGATCACGAACTGGGAGACCAGGCCGACCGCGAAGAGCATGGCTGTCGGGAAGGTCAATGAGCCACCCCACATCGTGGCCGTCCAGTTGAGGATCTTCACGCCGGTGGGGATGGCGATGAGCATCGTGGCGGCGGAGAAGGCGGCCACCGGTGTGGGGCCAAGCCCCGTGGTGAACATGTGGTGCACCCACACGCCGAAGCCCAGGAAGGCAATGGCGGCGATGGCATAGACCATGACGGCATAGCCGAAGAGCGGCTTGCGGGAGAAGACCGGGATGATCTCAGAAACGAGGCCGAAGGCCGGCAGGATCAGGATGTAGACCTCCGGGTGGCCGAAGATCCAGAAGAGGTGCTGCCAGAGCATCGGATCGCCGCCGGCGGTGATCAGTTGCCCGTCGGCGATGTTGAATGCCGAGAAGAAGTGCGTCCCGCCAAACCGGTCAAATGTCAGGAAGAAGAGCGCAATCGTGATGGCGGGGAAGGCCATGATCAGGAGAATGGAGACGATGAGGGTCGACCAGCTGAAGATGGGCACCCGCATCATCGTCATGCCGGGAGCACGGAGATTCAGGATAGTGACGATGAAGTTGAAGGCGCCCGCCATCGAGGCGACGCCAAGAATCTGCAGGCCGATCGCCCAGAAGTCGATCTGGTGCCCGGAGAAGAGCCGTTCAGTCAGGGGAGCGTAGCCATACCACCCCTGGTCGGGAACCTTGTCCGCGAAGGGCAGGCCCTGGAGCGCGCCAGCCGCACCCTGCAGCATCGGGGTCCCAAGGATGTTCGTCAGCCCAACGCTCAGGATGTGCATGAAGATGCCGGGCATGGCAGCCAGCACGGGCAGATTCAGGATGATGGCGCCGGCGACAAAGGTCCAGAAGGAGAAGCCGTTCAACCTGGGGAAGGCAACATCTCTGGCGCCTATCTGGAGCGGGACGAGAAGATTGAAGAACGCCACACTGAGCGGCATGACCACGAGGAAGATCATGGTCGTGCCGTGCATGGTGAACATTTCGTTGTAGCGCTGCGCGTCCAGGACGTTGTTTTCCGGGCGCGCGAGCTGGATGCGGATCAGGAGCGCTTCCAGACCGCCAACCAGAAAGAAGATGAACGCAGTCACGCCGTAGAGCTTGGCGATCCGCTTGTGGTCGACGGTCGTGAGCCAACTCCACAGCCCATGCTCGGCAGCCTTCGGCTTGGTAAGTGTTGGCGCCTGGATCCGCGGCTGTGCAATCGATGCCATTGCCTGACTCCTGATCGTTCCTGAAACTTACGTGAACGCGGGTGCCGTGCCAGCACCCGCCGAATCTGCTAACTCCCGGCGGGCGTGGCCATCGGGCTGGCCACAGGCGCTACAACCGGCGTGGCTACCGGGCTTGCCAGTGCCGGAACTTCGCGTACGACAGCCGGATCCAGCAAGCTTCCAACCGGCAGGTTGGCGTCCGGGCATCCTCCCGCAGGCTTGAGGTTGCTGAGCCAATCCACAACCTGTGCGATTTGCTCATCGGTCATGCCCTGCTTGTAGTAGTTGGGCATGTACACACCTTCCTTGACTTCATCGGTGTGCTTGAGCCATTTCTCAAGATTCGCGGGGGTGTTCTCCAGGATGCCCGCGCCAATGGTGTCGCGGCAGGCCAGGAGCGTCAGGTTCGGGCCAGGACCCGGCACAATCTCGCTGGTTTCCGGATCGCGGTAGCCGGAGATGTACGGCATACCCTGGCCAGCGATGACGGCGTTGGTGCCATTGACCCGGTGGCAGGCGAGGCAGGCGCCAAACGCGGTCGGGACGTCGACCACGTCCGCAGTTTCCGGGTTCCCGTCCACAGGCGGCGTACGCCAGGCGGCCACCCAGGCATCGAAGTTCTCCTGGGGCACGACCTTGACTTTGAAGCGCATCCACGCGTGCGCGCTGCCGCAGTACTCGGCACACTCGCCGAAGTAGTCACCAACGCGGTCCGCCGTGAACTGGAGCTTGTTGTCGTGCCCTGGCATCACGTCCATCTTGCCGCTGAGCTGAGGCACCCAGAAGGAGTGGATGACGTTGTTGCTCTGCATGCTGACGACCACATTGGCGCCAAGCGGGACGACCAACTCGTTGGCAGTCACCAGGGGCCCGGCCGCCGCGTCGTCAGGGTTTGCCGCAATGTCGGGGTAGGCGATTTCCCACCACCATTGCTTACCGATGACTTCCACGTTGAAGCCGTCATCGACATGTGCGGCCTGCGCCTGTTCAAAGATGACCTTGACGGTCGGGATGAAGAGGGCCAGCAGGATGAGTGCCGGAACCACCGTCCAGGCGATCTCCAACACCTTGGAGCCGTGGACCTGCTCAGGGCGCACGTTGTTGCGGCGCCGGAAGCGGATCACCGTGTAGGCAATGGCGAACTGAACGGCGACGAACACAATCAAGGCCGCCCAGAAGATGATCTGGTACAGCCACTGGATCTGATCTGTCTTGGGGTTTTGCGGCGAGATGGTCGAGTACGGCTGCGCCACTTCGGGACCGCAGCCGGCCAGTAACCCTACGACGCCGACCAGCGCCAGCATCGGCACGACGCGCGACCAGCGCACGCCACGCGATGTCTCACCACTCTCCTGGCGCGGACCGAACCTGCTCATTCCCGCTCCCTATCATCCCCAGATCATGCTAGCTGCGCGTACTCCCGCCCTCCCCAGGCTACGGGCCACAACAGCTACCAGCGGAACACTAACCAAGCCCGGCAAGCGGGTCAACCCCCGCTGCGTTCACTCAGGGCTGCAACATCTGCTCGACCGTGACGAAGCTATAGCCGTTGTCACGAAAGAACTGAATCAGACCCGGAAGTGCCTCGAAATCACCTGCGGCCGCGGCGCCCACGTGCAGGAGCAGGATTTCGTCCTCCGCCAGGTTGGTGGTGCAGTAGTCAATGATCTCCTGCGAGCCCCAGCCAGCCCAGCCGTGCGAATCGCACGTCCACCAGATAGTGAGATAGTAGCCATTTTCGTACAAGTGGCCGAGGGATGTCGCATCGTAGTCGCCGTATGGGGGTCGGAAGTAGGGGCGCATCTCATAACCGGTGAGGTTGCGCACCAGATCTTCCGTGCTGGCGAGTTCCTGAGTCACCTCTTCCGGCGTCATCGGCGGCATGCCCGTATTCGCTCCGGTCAGCGAGGCGTGGTCCCAGGTGTGATTGATCAGTTGGTGACCTTCATTCACCATCCGCT
The DNA here is from genome assembly GCA_046328375.1 of Thermomicrobiales bacterium. Classification (GTDB taxonomy): domain Bacteria; phylum Chloroflexota; class Chloroflexia; order Thermomicrobiales; family UBA6265; genus JACCXM01. The sequence continues at coordinate 42,022 of JAXLWT010000034.1, read as the reverse complement.
GCACCAGCTCGGGATTTGCCTCAGCCCACTGGCCGGTCATGCCAAACGTGGCCTTGATGCCTTCATTTTGAAGGTAGTCGAGAATCTGCGGGGCGTACCCGGTATCGGCTCCGGCATCGAAGGTGAGGGCAACTTCCAGCCGCCCGTTCGAGCCTCCCTCAATGATCTGGCTCATCCCTGAGCCGTCTTCTCCTGGAGCCGCGGGCCGGCTCGTCTCAGAGAGGGGCGCAACGTCAGCAGATGTCGCAGCGGGGTCGTCCGATGCAGCCTCAGGTGCGGTGTTCGTGTCGAGGGGCGCCTGGCCAGTCGCGGGATCGACGACCGCGTCGGTCTGTGTCACGACATCCGGCGCTGATGCGGCGTCAGCCTGCGATGCTGCTGACCCCTGAACAGGCTCCTCGACAGGCTGCGTCGCTGCCACGTCTGGCACATCCTGCGCGAACGCCAGGCTGCCTGGTGCCTCAGCCGCGAGAGTTGCCGTCGGAGCCGCGGCGGGCTCCACTTGCGCAACGGCCGGCGTGGGCATCGTCGGCGCATCCGGGGCAGCCAGGACCGCGCTGGTCGGCGTCTCCCCGATTGGAACCACTGCTGGAGACCCTGCCGTGCATCCGCTGGCCAGCAGGACGCCGCAAAGCGCAACGGCGGCGATTCCGCCTCGCCAGTGCCGCTGCATCAGAACAGCTCGTTTCGTTCAGTCATTGTGGTTCGAGTGTAACACCGACCGTGAAGCAGCCGGCGTGAGGTGCCGCTACCAGATTCCAAGTTCGTCCCGTGCATCTTCGCTCATCATGTCCGGGGACCAGGCAGGACTCCAGACAAGCTTGACATCGACATCGCCCAGGTTTGGCAGTTCGCTCATGGCACTGGTCACTTCCTGCACGATCACCGGACCGAGCGGACAACCCAGGGACGTCAGCGTCATGGTTACCAGGACGTCGTTGGTGTCTGAGACATCAACGTCGTAGACCAGGCCAAGATCGACAATATTGATGCCGATCTCTGGATCGTAAACATTCTTGAGATTGTCGCGCGCCTGCTCGGCAGTGAAATCAGCCATCTGTTTGGTTCCCTTCGTCAGTCGGCACAGGCGATTGGATGATCGCGTACCGGGCAACGGCAGTGTACCCGCAGCGGACATACGGAGTGCTATGATATGTGCGCTATGGCGCACATATCAGTAGATACACAGGCAATTTCACCTCTCGAGGATTGCGAGATCGCGGCGATCCATCCGCCCGCGGTCTTTGCGGCGCGGGCCGCGCTCGCGGCCCTACCGCCACCGGCCTCGGTGGCTTCCCTGTTTGCCCTACTGGCGGATCCAACCCGCTTACGAATCGTTGCTGCGCTCTCGGCGGGAGAACTCTGTGTCTGTGATTTGGCGGTAGCCACCGGCGTCAACCGGACGCGGGTGTCCCATCAACTACGCATCCTGCGCGAAGGGAGATTGGTGCGCTCCCGCCGTGATGGGCGGGTGATCTTCTACAGCCTGGATGATGACCACGTGCATGACCTTTTGAGAATGGGAATTGCGCACGCGCACGAGGGGCAGGAAGGCGGCGACTAGTGCCAGAGGCAGCAGCGGACCAGCGCCTTTCGAACGTGACGCTGCCGATTCAGGGACTTGACTGCGCGGTCTGCGCGGAGTCGCTAGCCGCTGGGCTGCGGAACACACCCGGCGTGCAGGAGGCCAGCGTTAACTTTGGCGCGGGCACGGCGCGCATTTCCTTTGACACCTCGATCAGCCGCATCCACGTTGTCGAGCGCATCTCAGCGTTGGGCTACAGCGTGCCAATGCCCGCGCAAGGCGCGCCGCTGCGCTTTCGTATCCGGGGTATGGACTGCGCAGACTGCGCGATTTCCCTGCAGAAGGCCGTGGCCGGACTCCCGGGAGTTGACGACGCCACGGTCAACTTTGGCGCAGCGACACTAACCGTCGTCCCGGCCATTGCCAGGCCGGTGGCTTCGGCGGATGTTGCCGTTACTGCGGAGCGAGCGGGGTTCCAGGCAACGCTCGAGGAGGGCAGCAGTCCGGCACTGTTGAATCAGGTTGCCTGGTGGCGTGATCCTAGGCTGCGGTGGGTGTTGATCGCTGCCGCTCTGTGGATCGTGGGCATGGGGCTCGATCTGGCCCAGGTGAGTACGCTGCCGGAGTTGGCCTTCGGCGCCGCGATTCTCCTCGCAGGTTGGCCCTTTGCGCGGGCGGCCCTCCAGTCCCTACGCTCCCGCCGGCTGGACATGAACGTGTTGATGACGGCCTCAGCTATCGGTGCGGCGGTCCTGGGGGACTGGGGCGAGGGGGCCGCCGTCATCGTGCTCTTCGCCGTGGGCGGTGCACTCCAGGAGCGCACGCTGGAACGGACACGCGGCGCTATTCGCGGGCTGATGGCGCTCTCTCCGGCCAGCGCGTCACGCGTCGATGGCACCGGACAAGAAGCCCTGGTCCCGATTGATGACTTGCTCGTGGGTGATCTCGTCCGAGTGAGGCCCGGCGAGCGACTGCCCGCTGATGGGGTCATCGTGGAGGGTACCACCGCCATCGACCAGAGCCCCATCACCGGTGAATCGATCCCGGTTGACAAGCTTGCCGGCGACGCCTGTTACGCCGGGACGATGAATGGCTCTGGGGCCATTCTGCTGCGTGTCTCGCGAGCAGCGGGAGACTCGACACTGGCGCGCATCATCACGCTGGTGGAAGAGGCGCAGGGCAGCAAAGCGCTCAAGCAGCAACTGGTGGACCGGTTCGCCGCCATTTACACCCCGTTCGTCATTCTCGGCGCCCTGTTGCTGGCCACGGCTGGCTCCTGGGTTACCCAGGATTCCAGCACCTGGGTCTATCGCGCACTGACGTTGCTGGTCATTGCCTGCCCCTGCGCCCTCGTAATCTCGACCCCGGTCTCGATCGTATCTGCCATCGGCGCGGCCACACGGCGCGGCATCCTGATCAAGGGCGGGGCGGCGCTGGAAACTGCAGGCAACACGCAGGTAGTCGCGCTGGACAAGACCGGTACGCTGACTGCCGGCCGGCCAGTCGTCACCGAGATCGTGTGCCTGGCCCCCGGCCTCGATGAGCGCGTCCTGCTGGGGATTGCGGCCTCCGTGGAATCTCTCTCCGAGCATCCGCTGGCGCGAGCGGTTCTCGGGCGTGCCACCCTTGCCGGAGTCGACCTGGCCCCTGCGGAAGGATTTCAGGCGTTACCTGGAAGGGGCGCTCGGGCAACGATCGCCGGGGTCGAAGTGGTCGTCGGGAGTCTACGGCTCGCCCACGACCTTGGCCTGACCGTTGAAAGTAGCGGGTCAGGATCTCTCTTCGAGGAGATGCAACGGCTGGCGGACGGCGGCGCGACACCGCTCTTCGTTGCGCGCCGAGCAGGCGAAGGCTGGCAGCCGCTTGGACTGATCGCCCTGGCTGATGAGGTGCGCCCGCACGCTGCTGCAGCCATTCAGCGCCTGCGCGAGGCCGGAGTGCGGCGCGTGGTGGTTCTCACCGGTGACACGCGCGCCAGCGGCGAGGCCGTCGCCCGCGCCGTGGGGGCGGATGAGGTGATGGCGGAACTCCTGCCGCAAGACAAGGCAGCAGCGGTCGAGTCCCTGCGCGAACGGTACGGACCGGTCGTCATGGTTGGTGATGGTGTCAACGACGCCCCGGCCCTGGCGGCAGCGGACGTTGGGGTGGCCATGGGGGCAGCAGGCACTGACGTGGCCCTGGAAACCGCCGATATAGCGCTGATGGCCGACGACCTCAATGGCCTGGCTGACGCATTGGTCCTCTCCCGGCGCACCAGCCGTGTCATCAAGCAGAACGTGGCTTTCTCATTCCTGATCAAGCTCTGTGCGCTGGTGCTGGCTCTCTTCGGGTTTGTCAGCCTGTGGATCGCGGTCCTCGCCGATGTAGGAGCATCCCTGATTGTGACGGGAAACGGCCTTCGCCTGAGTCGAGGGGCACGACGCTAATCCACGTCAAGCACGGCACATGTGTGCCGGGAGCGGGGATCCTTCACGTAACTGGATACTGATCGGCGGTGAGGAAGAACCGGATCGTGCCTGACCTGCGACCAGGCCTCCGCGTTGTTGCGGGTTATCCGGGAGGACCTTCGCAGCCGACGCCATCGCCGTTGCCATCGAGGCGATGCGGATCGGGCGGCAGCACCCGGATGTGGCTATACGGGATATCGGCGCACGAGAGGTCAGGAGGGAAGGGCGGGAGGCAGACATCCGGGTAGGCCGGTTCACAGGCCGCAGTGCTGCGTCCGTCTCCAGGCGGTGGGATGACGGCCGGAGCGTCCAGAACGGGCCCCCGTGTGGGAGAAGAGTCACTCCGGAGTGACGCACCGGACGTCGAACGGCCCGGCATCGCGCACGCTGCCCACAGACCAAGCTGATAGTCCTGGGCAAAGGATTCAGCTTCCATCAACTCGTCAAGGTAAAGATCGTTCGGGGTATTGCGATACCGCTCCGCGAATCCCGCCCGCACCAGGGCCTCGTTCAGCAGGTAGACCTCGCCCGTCCCGAAGTCGACCCACACCCAGCGCAGCAGCCGCCCGTACTGATCCCGGTCTTCAACGTCCCGTTCGATCCAGATGTCGCCATCCAGGTTCAGGAGAGCCTTGAGGAAGCGCGAAGCCTCTGGTCCAAAGCACTCTTCCTGCTGGTAACCTCCCCCAACCTCATGGGTGTCGATGCCGACAAGACGCACACGCTCGTGCCGGTTGCTCAACCACACCTCGATGGTATCGCCATCATTCACGGTGATGAGGTCGACCGGTTCGGCGTCCGCGGGAATAGCGGCGGTCCATGTCGCCGGGGCAATTCCGTCTGGCAGGTCATCGCAGGCGATGTCGTTGCCGTCGGGGTCAAGCGCGCCTTCACTGCGTGGATTCGCGTCGTAGATCGTCTGCGCCCAGACCCAGCTGTTGAATGCTGCACACGCATCCTGCGTCGCCAGAGCGCGCACTGGGTAGGCAAGCGAAGCCAACATGGTGCAGGCCATGAGAGCGCACGCCAGGAAACTTTGCAAATGTGCCGTCATTCGTGTTGCTCGCGTTCGCTGTCGTGAAGAGCCCAGAGCCGCTGCAGCCAATCTGGAACCGTGGCGTCCAGGTGCAGATCATCGCGCGGGGTGTATCCCTTGAGATCGAGAATCGGTGTGCCGGGCCAGGCGTCGATGCCGGTCACCCAAAGCGTCAGGTCATCACGGCGCAAGAGGCGCGGTGTGCTGATGCCAAGGGGATTCGGGCGCTGTGGCGTGCGCGTGGCGAAGGTTCCCACCTCCGGCATGTCCGCCCGGCCTTCCGGCCGAAGGTGGCGAGCGACGCGCGCCCGCCTTGCCTGATCGAGCCAGCAGACGACGATGAGATGGCTGTACTCCTCCAGACCGTCCATGGCCTCGGCCCAGCGCGGCAAGATCTCCAACGCCGTTTCACCATGGGGATCGTAGTACGCGCCGGGGTCGCTGGAGCCTGAGTTGAGCCGGGCAACCTCGCCGATTGCCTGTGCGCGAAACCAGCGAACCTGGTTGGGATCGTCGTGGACTGCCACTCGTTACCCGTGCACTACGGGCGCAGGAGGCGCGGAAGCGTGCAGGATCGTGAGCGCGCCAGCAGCGACAGGTGGCGTCTCCGGGACCCCGGCAGCGTCCTGCCTGCGGCGCACCCGGACGTCGACCGGGACGTGACCGGCGACGTCAAAGTCAAGCGTGAGCGGAAAGACCTGGCCTTGCACCAGGCTCTGCTGGAGCCCGGACAGCATCAGGTGCATCGCTCCTGGCTCCAGGCTGGTGAAAGAGTCAGCGGGAATGGCGATAACGCTTACCTGGTGCATCACACGCTGACCGTGCTCTAGGTGAGTGGCGTGCAGCGCAATCTCCTGCGCGATTGGAGAACTCGCTCCGATCAGCCGATCCGGCTCTCTCCCCGCGTTCAGGATAAGGACTGACACCGGCACCTGGCCAGCGGTGTCGTGAGCGGGAACGGCCGGGGTCGCTTGCGCCGCGCAGTGGAGGCGTGGAGGCGTCAGGAAGATGAGCCCGGCTGCGCCAACCAGAGCACGGCGCGTCAGGAGCTTCATGACGCCGCGCGGGCTGCCTGTTCCTTGGCGCGGAGTTGGCCGCACGCCGCATCAATATCCAGACCGCGCGAGTAGCGCACCGTTGTCGGGATCCCCGCGTCACGCAGAACGCTGGCGAATCGCTCGATGCCCGCCGGATCCGGCCGCTCGTAAGGGAGGACGTCGACCGGGTTGAGTGGAATGATGTTCACATGACAGAGCCGCCCGCGGAGCAGATCCGCCAGCTTGTGTGCCGTCTCCTCGCTGTCGTTGATGCCTCGCATCAGCGCGTATTCAAACGACACGCGGCGCCCTGTGCGCTCGATGTACCGGTCGATCGTCTCCATCAGCATCGCAATGGGGTAGCGCCGATTGATGGGCACGAGCTCCGAGCGTTGCTCGTCTTCCGGAGCGTGGAGCGAGACTGCCAGGTTGACCGGCAAATCCTCCAGCGAGAGCGCTTCGATGCGCGGCACGATGCCCGAGGTGGAAACCGTGATGCGACGTGCGCCCAGGTTCAAACCCTCCGGATCGTGGACGATGCGGATGAACTTCATGGTCTCGGCGTAGTTCTGCAGTGGCTCGCCCATACCCATCATCACGATGTTCGTCAGCGTGCGCCCGCGTTCGCGCGCTTCACGCGTCGCGCCGACGACCTGGGCCACGATTTCGCCTGCGCTCAGGTTGCGCGACAGGCCCATCAGACCAGTGGCGCAGAACGCGCAGCCAACGGCACACCCCACCTGGCAGGACACGCAGACCGTGGCCCGCTCCGGGTAGAGCATGAGCACGGTTTCGAGCAACTCGCCGTCTCGCGTGCGGTACAGCGTCTTGATCGTTTCGCCATCATCGGCGGTGACGGTGCGCACGGGTTCAAGCGCATCCATGGGCGCGGCGGCCTGGAGTTCCTCGCGCAGGGTAACCGGAATGTTCTGCATCCCCGCGTAGTCTCGCGCGAGCTGGCGGTAGGTCCAGTTCCAGACCTGGCGCGCCCGATACGCTGGATACCCCAGGTCTTTGACACGCGTTTCCAGTTCCGCCAGTGAAAGATCGTAGAGACCGCGTGGGCGCGATCGTCGTGTTGAGACTGGCGTGAGCGCGACCGGGATGGGGGTGGCCAAGTCAGTGTCAGGAATAGGGGAAGGGTCGAGCATCATAACCGGTGAAGTGTAGCATCGGGACAGGCGGAAAGGTGCCGTAAAATAGCGGTATCGTGTCATGTGGGATACGCTGAACGGCGGCCCAAAGAAAGGACATGGCGATGGCAAAGCACGCGCCCGATCAAGCTCCACGCCGGCGGCTCTTCGCACAGGCCGACACCCCACAACCGCCTCAGGGTGGCATTGCCAGCCCCATGACCTTTCTGCTGCTCGTGATCCTGGCGGTGTTCTTCTGGTGGAGCATGCGGCGACGAAAGGCGCAGGAGGAACGCTACCGTGAGCAGCGGCGTGAGGAGACCGTGACGCACGCCGAAGAATCCGCCCGTAACGTCGCCCATATCATGCGACAGGCGCCGACACGGGCCAGCGCAGAAGCAGCAGCAACCGAGGGCCTGGCTGCAGCCGCACGCGTCCCCGTGCAGCCGGCGAACGTCGAGCCGGACTCAGGGCCCGGTGTGAGCAGTGACAATGGCGCTGCGGAAATCGAGATAGCGGAGCGCGAGTTGCTTTCCACCCGGGAAGCTGCTGCCGCGCAGGCTGAGCGTTCCGCTGAGTGGGAAGCGGCGGATGCGTCGAGGCGAGCTGGCCTGGAAGGCCCGTCGGAAGCGCGACGGATCGAGGCAGGGCGCGCCGCTGCGGATGAGGCAGCCGCGGACATTATCGATATTCAGCGCGTCGACATCGTCGATCCGCTCGACGCAAACGGGCAGCGTTCGGGGCTCAACGACCCGATCGATTCCGCCGACATCGTTCAGCCAGAAGTCGACCTGTTGATCGAGGAGACGCCGTTCAACCCGGAGGAAGCGTCCCGGGCGGCACTGCGCGCTGGTCTGGCCGAACTGGATGCGGAGGCCGCGGCTGATGCGCCCTTTGGTTCGATCATTGGTGACGGTACATCCGCTTGCCCGCCGGACTACCCCATCAAGGGGAACAGGCAGTCATTGATCTATCACGAGCCGGGGCAATCGTCCTACGCAGCCACCATCCCCGAGTTTTGCTTTGCGTCTCGAGAGGCGGCAGAGGCCGCCGGTTACCGGCAGTCGCGGGCCAGGGGCGGTCGCTCACACGAGTAGCGTCCGTCGGCCCCGCGCAGCGTAGAGGAGCAAGACCGTGCCTCAATGGTTGATCTGGGTCATTCTCGTTATTGTCGCTATCGCGATCATCTGGTTCTTCTGGAACCGGAACCAGGAGAGCAAGGCCGCTGCCGAGCGTGCAGAAGCAGAGAGGCGGCGGACGGCCTCAGCCGCCGCAGCACGAACCGCGGCAGCTGCGCCGCGTGCAGCTGCTCCGGCCGCGCCGGCGGAACCTCGTGCGGAGCGGGTAGAAGCGCGGCTGCAAGATGCTGCTGACACCGCTATGGGCACCGAGTTGCCGCAAGAAACGGCCCGCATCGAGGCAGCCGCGGAGGACCTGGCCCAGGCCCGACGCGAGGCGGAAGCCGCGGCAGACCGCCTTTCAGCCCAGGCTGATGCAGCGCTGGCCGAGGTCCGTCAAGCTGGCGAGCAACTGAACAGCCCAGATGAACCAATTGATGTCGAGACTGTGCTCATCGAGGAGCGGCGCAATTTCGCCAACGCAGGGGTGCTGGACGCTCCCGCTGCAGGCGGGGATCAGGTGCCACCGGGTGCAGTACGTGGTGACGGCGGCCGCGACTGCCCGCCCGTCTACCCGATCAAGGCCAATGCGCAGTCCATGCTCTACCACACGTCGGCATCCCGCAGCTACAGCCGGACGATCCCCGAGTTCTGTTTCACCACCTCCAGCGCGGCGGAAGCGGCAGGTTATTCTCCGGCCCGCGATTGATGCCAACCAGCGGCGATCCGACTCCCGATCCCGGGGTGATCCGCGACCTGGGCGATGGCCTGGTGTTGCGACGCTCAAGCTCCGCTGACCGGGAGCGGATTGCTGCGTTCCATGCGAACACGCTGCTGAGCGCGACTGAAGTCCCGCCCCTGGAGCGGATCCATTACTGGCTGTTGGACATGCTGGGCGGCGAGCATCCGACCGGTCGAGCGGGAGACTTCCTCTACGTCGAGGAAACACGCACCGGGCGTATCGTCTCGTCGGCCGGGCTTTTTTCGGCCACGTGGACGTACGACGGTATCCCGGTTCCGGTTGGTCAGCCCGACGTGGTCAGCACGGTGCCGGAATACCGGCGGCGAGGGCTGGTGAAAGCGCAGTTTGCGGAGATTCACGCCTGGAGCGAACGCCAGGGCCACCTGATGCAGGTAATCCCCGGCATCCCCTGGTATTACCGCCAGTTCGGATACGAGTACGCGCTGAACCTGGAGGGTGGCCGGTTGGCGTACCGCGCCAATGTCCCGGTGCTGCCAGAGGGAGGGACGGAGCCCTTTACGCTCCGGCCGCTGACCGAAGACGACATCCCGTTCCTCGTCAAGCTGTACAAACAGGCGAGCGCGCGTTCGCTTGTCGCGGTGCCGCGCGACGCAGCGTTCTGGCGTTTTGATGCGTTTGGCCGCCACGAGAAGAGCGGTCTTGCCAGCGACCACTTCGTCGTCGTGCGTGAGGATCAGCCGGCTGCGCCGGTAGGCGCGGTCATCGTGGCGAAGCGTCTCTGGGGAACGCGGCTGGGCGTTCGTTTCCTGGAGATTGCGTCGGGAACACCGCTGTTCTCAGTCGCGCCGTCGCTGCTGCGAGCACTGGATTCCCTGGGGTTGCAGACCGCTGTCCACACCGGTCAGGACTACGACGCGATTCTCTTCGATCTTGGTGCCAGGCATCCGTTCTTTGATGCGATTGCCACGGCATTGCCCCGTGAGATCAAGCCATACGCGTGGTATGTGCGTATCCCGGACCTGCCGCGTTTCCTCAACGCCGTCGCGGCCGCCCTGGAGCGCCGGCTGGCAGCTTCCCAGGAGGCCGGCTGGGCCGGGGATCTCCACCTCAGCTTTTACCGGGATGGAGTTCGCTTGCACGTGGAACGCGGGCGCATCACGGTGGATGGGTGGCGGCCGGGTCATGCCGAAGATGGGGACGCGCTGTTCCCCGATCTCACGTTCCTGAAAGTCCTGTTTGGATACCGCTCATTGGACGATCTGCAGTATGCCTATCCGGACTGCATAGTGGACTCACCAGCAGCCCAGGCCCTGCTGCCAATCCTGTTCCCGCAACGGCATTCCCACATCTGGGACCCCACATAGGTCTTCAGGGTGCGGCGCGTGATAAACTGAGTGCCGCTTCTGCGTCTCGACGCACTGTGGCGCCATAGCCAAGTGGTAAGGCACGGGTCTGCAAAACCCTGATCGGCGGTTCGAATCCGCCTGGCGCCTCCTGGCGGCATCCCATTGGGATGCCGCTTTTGCGTTTCCTGGAGGTAGTTGCCCATGACAAATCCAGTTGATCCTCCCCTGGGGAAAACGCTCGCGTCAGAGCGGGGCTTCGATGGCGCCTGGATCCATGTTCGTGTCGACAAGGTGCAGTTGCCAAGTGGGCGTGTTGCCACCCGTGAGGTCGTGGAGCACCCTGGAGCGGTCGCCATTGTGGCGGTCACGCGTGGCAATGAGGTGCTGTTGCTGCGCCAGGCGCACCACCCGATCCAGCGTGTGTTGCTGGGGTTGCCGGCCGGCACTCGTGAGCCAGGTGAATCTCCAGAAGCGTGTGCTCTCCGAGAGTTGACCGAGGAGACGGGGTACTCGGCCGGATCGGTGACGCAGATCGCCTCGTACTTCACGTCGCCCGGGTACACCAGCGAGCAAATGACGCTCTTTCTGGCCGAGGATTGCACCTTCGCTGCTGGGGTGATTGACCCGGACGAGTTGATTTCGGTTGTGCCAACCCCGCTCAGTGAAATCCGCACACTCGTTACGCCCGGTCCAGACCAGGTGCAGGACGCCAAGACGCTGATCGGGCTTCTTCTGCTTTGCCGGTTGCGCGAACTACGTTGAGAGGTTTGATCTGACGGTGCCTTCGAGACATGACCCTTTTCAGGAAGAAGGCCTGATAAACGACGGTATCCAACGGTCCTGATGCTGTTCACTGCGGGACCTGCGGCCTGGAAACCGCAAGGAGACCGGTTATTGCGTATCTGGCACTTCCGGTCTGCCCCATCTCCTGTGCCAAACTGTCCGTTGTCTTTCCCACCCGCGGGCCATAGCATGCAGAGCAGGTTCGTTGCTGCCTGGTCTCGGACAGGGAAACGAGGCAGGCACCCCGCAAGTAACGGCCGCCAGGGGAGATGGGTTGGCGCGACGCCGACTGGATGCGATGGTCCGGAGTGGATGGCTCTGACCAGGTAACGCGCATCCGGCTCGCGCCCAGAATGCGGGGAGGGGTGGTCCGTGCTAGCACGGCGAGTGCTGTTGGTCGACGATCATCCGGTGTTTCGGACCGGTCTGCGACGGGTGCTGGAAGCAACCGGGCGCTACGAGATTGTCGGTGAGGCGGGCAATGCGCACGAGGCCATTCGGGCGGCGGAGGAAACCCGCCCAGGTCTGATTCTGCTCGATGTTCAGTTGCCTGGAATCACCGGGCTTCGTATCACACGCATCCTGCGCCGTAAGCAAACGCGAGCACGCATTGTGGTGCTGAGCGTGCACATGGATGACGACCGTATCATCGAGGCAGTGCGCGCGGGAGCAGTGGCGTTCCTGCAGAAGGACATCGGCGCAGAGGCGTTCCTGGGGTCACTCTCCAGGGTCTGCGCCGGCGAAAATCTCCTGCGCTCGGAGATGCTGGCGCGGCCAGAGCTGGCGCGTCGCCTGCGGGCAGAATTGCGATTGCCGAGTGAAGCGAGCCAGGGCGATGGCCCGATGCCCCTTTCGACGCGCGAGTTGGCCGTGCTCGATTGCGTGGCCCAGGGCCTTTCCAACCGGGAGATCGCTGACGAACTCTTCGTCTCCGAGCAGACGGTGAAGAACCACATGACCTCGGTGCTGCGCAAGCTCAACGCGACTGACCGGGTCGGGGCGATTCTGCACGCCGTGCGCCAGGGCTGGATGGAGGTCACACCACCAAACGCCTCTCAGGTCATCCTGGGTAGCAATGGTGAGGAACTGGACGAGGCTCGGTCCGCGTAGTCTGTCCGGTCATCTTGGCCCTCGATGGCGAATGTAGCCGTCGAGGGCCATGCTATGCGCCCGGTATACTCCGCCCAGAGCAGCTTGAAGATCGCTTTGTTGTCGGGAGCAGTGTAACTATGGACCTTATTCCTGCGGACACTCGCGTATTCCTGTTTCACAGCGCCACGGCGTCGCGCGACACCAGCGGCGCGATGGATGACGTCAATCAGTGGCTGAGCAAGGACCGCTCGGCTGGACAGTACGCAAATCTGCGCGTCAAGGACATCAGCGTCACGCCAGACGGCGCCGGTGGGGTGTACACCGTCGTCGTGTGCACACTGGGTCGCGTGAGTGATCTGAAAGTGGAGACAATCGTCGAGGCCGCCGAGTAGGGCACTACATGCCCCCACGTGTCGCCCTCCTCGCGGGTCCCACTACCTATCGCGGTGACGCCTTTCTGGTTGCCGCGGACCGGCTGGGACTCGAGGTCTTGCGCGTCATTGATACGCCCGCGGCGCTCGCCTCGGGTGAACACAACCATTGGCTGGAACTCGATTTTGCGGCGCAGGAATCAGCGATCGCTGCCCTGCGCCGTGTTCATGCCCGGGATTCCCTCGCGGCAATTGTGGCGCTGGATGACAGCGCCACCATGTTGGCCGCCCACGCTGCTGCCGCACTGAACCTGCCTCACAACGACGCCAAGGCCGCGCTCGCGGCGCGAAACAAGTGGGTGATGCGGGAGGCGCTGCAACGGGGAGGCGTGCCGGTGCCGTCATACCGGCCGGTCGCCCTGGACGAGGATCCATTGCCCGCTGCGCAAGAGATCGGCTTTCCGGTTGTCGTCAAGCCGATCACGCTCTCGGGCAGCCGGGGTGTGATTCGTGCCGATAGTGCACCGGAACTCCGGGCAGCCTTCGCGCGCGCGCGCGAAATTGTCCAGGCGGCGGGGCATGCGCCCTCTGAAGGCGTGCTCTTGCTCGAGCGCTATTTGCCAGGGGTTGAAGTGGCGCTGGAAGGGCTGCTGACGGCTGGTAGCCTGCAAACGCTCGCCATCTTTGACAAGCCGGACCCGCTGGAAGGCCCATACTTCGAAGAAACAATCTACGTCACGCCTTCTCGACTGGCGTTCGAGGTGCAGGCTGCGATCTCCGCGCGCACAGCCGAGGCTGCTGCGGCGCTGGGATTGCGGGAGGGGCCAGTTCACGCGGAGCTGCGCATCAACGACGAGGGCATCTGGCTGATTGAGATGGCCGGGCGGTCCATTGGCGGGTTGTGCTCAACGGTGCTGGAGTTTGGGGCTGGCGTCAGCCTGGAGGAGATCATCCTGCGCCATGCCGTGGGCGAGGCCCTCCACACAAACGCCGGGATGCAGGAGGCAGCCGGTGTCATGATGATCCCGATTCCCCGGAGGGGCATTCTACGCGGGGTCAGGGGCGTTGAAGAGGCTGCTGCTGTGCCTGGTGTGACAGGCGTGGAAATCACTGCACCGCTCCATCAACCCCTCGTGCCGCTTCCCGAGGGCGCCAGCTACCTCGGGTTCATCTTTGCGCGGGGTGCGACGCCGGAGAGCGCGGAGGCGGCGTTGCGCACTGCTCACGCGGCGCTCGAGTTCCGGATTGATCCCGCGATTCCATTGCGGGTGGCGTGACCGAACGCGCGCCTGGTGGTCTCCCCTTAACGAGGAGTGTGAGGCGCCAGGGTCAACCCAAGGATCGAGGCCAGGTCGTCCATCGAGTCTGCGATGGCTAACGGTGCGGCAGCTTCGAGTTCACCTGGTTTGGCGTAGCCATAACGGACCGATATGGTCTCGATGCCGTGGTGCCGAGCCCCATGGATGTCATGCTCGCGGTCGCCAATCATGATGGCGCGGTGCGGATCGACTGGCTCCGGGAGGTCGTCCAGGACGCGTGTGATGACCTCAGCCTTCGTCAGGATGGTGTGATCGAGGGCGGCGCCCCCCATCACCGCGAAGTGGTGATCGAGACCAAAGTGCTGCAAGATGCGGTGCACGTAGGGTTCGCCCTTGGTGGATGCGACGGCCAATGTTGCGCCTGTGGCCCCTGCTGCCTGCAGTAGAGCGGGCGTGAGCGGGAACATCTCGTTTTCCAGGAGTCCAACAGTCCCGTAGCGCTCCCGATACACCCGGGTCGCTGTTGCGATCTGTGCTTCGTCGAAGCCGAACGCCTCCGCAAAGGAGTCACGCAGCGGGGGGCCGATGAAATGCGTGAGGTCGTCGAGGTTTTCCACCGGGATGCCAAAGTGCGCCAGCGCGTGCTGCACGGACCGGGTGATCCCCAATCGAGAATCCGTGAGGGTGCCATCCAGGTCGAAGATGATCAGGTCGTACGGGTATCCGGAGTCGGTCACACAGTGGCCCTCAAGGTCGCGCAAAGTCCTGGAACCGTAATACCCGCGAGGGGCGGATGCGACAAGGACAGAGTCCGCGGTCAGACCAGTCCCAGGCGCACGGCGCGCACGGCCGCATCAGCCCGAGACACGGCATTCAACTTCTGCAAGATCGTGCTGACATGCTTGGACGCGGTGCGTTCGCTGATGAAGAGGGCAGCAGCGATATCGCGGTCCGTGTATCCGGCAACGATCAGCCCGAGCACTTCACGCTGGCGGGGTGTCATGCCGGCACTCGAAGACAACCCGTTGAGCCCGGTAACACCGCTGCCAGTGCTGGCGTCACTGAAGGCATCCCGAAGCACGGGCACCGGGTTGCCACGGCCGCCCTCCTCTTCGATCTGGAACGCAGCCTCACCCAGGATCTCACGGGCCAGGTCCGCGGCCCGATCTAGCGACCGCTGGAAGTTGGGAGGGATAACGAGGTCGGCACGTTTGGCCATAGTGGAGATTGCACCCACCCGGCGCGCGGCACGCCTGGCATTCCCCGTCATGGCATCAATCAGGGCGAGACCCGACAGCGGCGAAATGACCAGCCATGGCGAGTGAGCATCTGCAGCGATCTGGAGCGCTTCCTGCAGGAGAGGTTGGGCCGCACTCGTCTGCTCATCCAGCAGGAGCCAGTTGGCAGCGTCACTCAGGACGATGATGTTCAGAGCCACTCCCTCGATCTCTTGCAGCTCCCTGACGCTCTGCGCATAGCGCGCAGCGCCAGATTCATTGTCCCCGAGCAGGTAATCGACCATCCCACGGTGTGAACGGGCGTAGGCGCGAATTGCACGTTCGCTTGCTGACCTGGGGCTTTCCATTCGTGCCAGAGCGAGGTCAAATTCCTCAGCCGCCTGAACGAGCTTGCCAGTAAGGAGCAAGCTGCAACCGCAGTTCCAGTACAACTCGCCTTCGAGCCAGGGATCGTCGACGCGGCCGATGTAGGAAGCGCCTTCTCTTGCCAGTGTTGAGCTGAGCTGGTAATCACCCATGAGGTTCGCAAGGGCGGTGGCTGTACGCAACGCACGTGCACGCACGAGTGGCGGACCCGGGTCTGTTAAGGCCAGCGCAACCCTGGCCAGGCGGAGTCCCTCGTCAACGGCCCTCCAGCTCCAATGGCCCCATGAGGCACCCAGCAAGCGTAACGCGACCCGCGCGTCTTTCTCGATGCCCCACAGGATGGCCTCCCGCAGGTTGCTTTCCTCAGCGGTGTAGAGTGCGAACCAGAGTTGCTCGTGACGGCCCAACAGTGTTGGTTCGATGCGTTCTACCAGGTCGCAGTAGAAGAACGCGTGCGCCTCCCGGGCGGAGACAAGTTCTTCACCTGAACCCAATTGCTCAAGGGCGAATTCCCGGATGGTCTCCAGCATGCCGAATCGCTGGATCTCCCCGACGGCGTCTGTGCGGAATAGCAGGTGCTTGTCACACAGAGACGCTAGCTGGTGCAGCGTGGACGACGATGATTGATCCGCATTGCCACCATCGAGCCACGCCGCCGCTTCCAGGGAGAAGCCGCCGCGAAAGACGGAGAGCCGGCGTAAAAGTGCGGCTTCGTCCGGTGGGAGCCGGTCATACGACCAGGCGATCGCGTCGCGCATGGTGCGGAATCGGGCAGGCTGGTCGGCATGGCCTCCGGTCAGCAAGGGCAACCGCTCGTTCAGTTGACCCAGGAGAGCTGCGGGCGACAACATGCGCATCCAGGCCGCTGCAAGTTCGATGGCCAGTGGCAGCCCATCGACGCGTCGGCAGATCTCCCCGATCGTCCGCATCTCGGGTGGATTTGGGGTAAACGCCGGCGCCACCGCTCTCGCTCGTGCGACGAAGAGCTGAACGCCATCCATGCGCGCAATCGTTTCGGCGGATTCCCCATTAGCTGGAACTGTAAGCGGCCCGACACCTACTCGCTGCTCAAGTCCCAGGTGTAACGGCTCCCGGCTTGTCGCCAGGACTGTCACTCCGGGGCAGTCGTCAATGAGACGGGAGACAAGCTCGCGCAGTTCTGGACCCATCAGGTGTTCAAGATTATCCAGCACCAGCAAGAGGCGCGCGTTTGCAAGAGCGGCCACCACTGAATCCAGGATGGGGCGATCCGGCTGTCCACGCACCGCCAGTGCCGTGGCCACCGCGTCTGGGATCTGGCGTGGAGCGCTCAGTCCTGAGAGCGGGACAAAAACCACACCGTCAGGAAAATCACTGCCGACACCTTCAGCCGAAGCGATCACCAGGCGTGTCTTGCCCACGCCTCCAGGACCCAGGACCGAGACGAGCCGTTGCCGGGGATCGAGGAGAAGTGCGCGAAGCGCCCCAATGTCCGAGCCACGGCCGACGAAGGTGGTCTGCGCAGCCGGGAACCCGATCAGTGGCGACGCCGCTTCCCTACGGGCGCGGGGGGTGGACACCGCATCACGGGGGTCTGTGGGAAGGATGAAGGGAAGCGGATCTTGCGGAGCTTTCGATGCCACAACATGCGCCCTGGTTGCTCCCGGATCGGTTTCGTTATTGTAAGTTGCCGGTAGTGTAATAGAGTGTCGGATACGACACGAACGATGAGGCTACGCCGGACCTGGCTCAGGAGCGGGCGCTGGCGCAGCGAGAAGCGCAGCCTGGGCCCGATCGGTCACGTCGAGGCTGGGTGACTGCACATAGAACACCTCGTTCCCGCGCAGGAGCAAGCGGGCAGCAACGTCGCCCGCAACGAGTGCGGTGTCGTCCGCGCTCTCGCCGTTGAACATGCCACCCCAACGGCTCTCTTCGTAGCGGGCGAGTGCGGCCGCAAAAGCGCGGGCATCCTGTTCGGTGTCCCAGGCGGTACGCCAGACGAGGGCTTCCTGGCCATCGGCGTTCGCCCAGAGTGCGTAGCGGTCGCCGTCCCAGCCAGCGGCAGCGTTCCGCGCCGGGTCGGGAATCTCGTACGCGCCAGTGACCGCGTTGAATCCACGTCCTGGCGGGAGGTCTGCCAACAGCAGCGAGATCTGGAGTTCACCCAGCGTGTTCTGGTGAACCTCTCGCCAGCTATCACCCATGGCCGTTGTTGGGCCTGGCAATTCGAGCGTGACCGGATTGTCCCGATTCTCGTATTTCTCCGGGTGCAGGATTTGCTCCGTGGAGGCAGGCATGTCAAGGTAGGCGGCGTCAACGGTGTCCCATCCACCGCTCGTATAGAGGCCCTCGACGAAGGGCTGTCCCGAGATGTACGGAAAGACCAGCGTGACCACCATTGCCGCCGGTGCCGCGTCGAGTTCCGTGCTCTCGGTCTGAGCTTCGTGCAACAGATCGAGCGTCAGTTCAGGATGCTCGCCCAGGTACATCGCGGACGTGACGACCGCATCGCCTTCATAAAGGGCCGCCATGGCCAGCGACTGGTCGTCGTTGTCGCTGGTGATCTCCTCCATGCGATCGTCGGGATCAAGGTATGCATCCTGGAGCGCGTGCACCACTTCATGTGAGTAGTAATACGCTTCCGCGCCGAAGTCCCCATCCGCGACCACGATCATCTCATCCGTTAGCGGATCGTAGAAGCCTGCGACCTGCTCTCCGAGGATGCGCAAGGTGAGATCTCGCAGATCGCTGCCAGGGGGAAGGAGACCCAGCGCAACCAGGGCGCGCGTCGCGTCTTCCAGATCTGCCGTGTCAAGCTCTTCCGAGATCATCGCAGGCAGGCGCTGGACCAGCTCATCGCGCGTCAGGATCACATCATTGATATCGGGCAGCGTCTCCAGGTCACGGATTACGGCTGTTTCTGCGGCAATCCCGGCGAGCTGATTTTCCAACGAAGCGTTCGGGATTGGGGTGGCGTCCTGGGCCAGGACAACTGAGGGTGCAACGCTGGCGAGGGACAGAAGGAGAAGCGAGGAGCGCGTGAGCGAGGCGAGGGAAGGCGTCATGCATGATCCTGTGTGCGTTGCCAGACCACAACTGGACCCTCGTCGGGGTCATCTTCCGTGGCATTGGTTCTGTGCAGGCCAGCATACGCGGCGACCCGTTCCGACGCGATATTCCGGGGTGAAATCGTCGCCTGGACCGCCACCACTCCCGGTTGGGAGAGTGCCCAGTCGACAAGTTTCCGGGCAGCTTCCGACGCGTACCCCAGCCGCTGGAATTCGGGGTAGACGCTGTAGCCCATCGTCACGAATCCGCGCTCGTCCGGAGGGCCGGTAAAACCACCCATGCCAACGATCTCTCGGGTCGCCAGCGTGATGTACGCCCGCGCGCCCCAGTCCGCACTTTCCGGACCGGCTGATGCAAGCTGGAGAAAGAAGTCCAACGCGTCGGACATGAGCGGCGGTACAAGGTCGGGTGGGACAAAGCTGGCGGCCAAAGCATGTTCGGCCGCCGCTCGGTCGCGGTCCACCAGGGCAGCCAGTGCCTCGGGGGAGAGAGGAACGAGGAGGAGACGCTGGCTGGTGATGGCCGTCATGAGATGCGGTTGACGCCGTTTGTGAACACCTTGACGGTGTAGAGCGAGGTTGTGCCGCAGATGTAGAGCTGGTTCAGGCGCTCGCCACCGAACTCGACGTTGGCCACAACCTCCGGAACCAGGACCTTGCCGATGAGCGTGCCGTCAGGCTCGTAGACGTGGACCCCATCGAAGGCACTTGCCCAGAGGCGACCCTCGACGTCGATGCGAAAGCCGTCAAAGAAGCCATTGCCGCATTCGGCAAAGACCTCTCCGCCAGAGACACTCTTGCCGTCCTTATTGACCGTGAAGCGGCGGATATGACGTGGCCCATTCGCAGCGTGGGTGGCACCGGTGTCCGCGACGTAGAGCAAGCTTTCGTCCGGGGAAAAGGCAAGGCCGTTGGGACGGACCATATCAGTAATGACTGCAGTAAGTTCACCGGTCGCTTCGTCAAAGCGGTAGACGAAGCACCCGTCCAGATCCGCGGGTTGCTTGTCACCCTCGTAGTCGGAGTCAATGCCGTACGAGGGGTCTGTAAACCAGATTGAATTGTCCGACTTCACGACAACGTCGTTCGGGCTGTTCAGGCGCTTGCCCTGGTAACTGTCAACGAGCGTGGTCACGGTGCCGTCGAACTCGATACGGCTGACGCGACGTCCGCTGTGCTCGCAGCTCAGCAGGCGTCCCTGGCGGTCAACGGTGTTGCCATTCGTGTTGCCGACATTGGTGCGGAACACGCTGACCGTGTTGTCCGCCGTATCCAGGCGCAACTGGCGATTGTTCGGGATATCGCTCCAGATAACCGATTTCCAGGCTGGCGACCACGCTGGTCCCTCCGCCCACGCGTACCCCTCCGCAAGCTTGTAGACGCGCGCGTTGGGGTTGACGCACGCCTTGAACCGATCATCGATGTACTCGAATTCGTGCGCAGCCATGGCTTCTCCTTGCCAACCTCAGCCTCAATGACACGGTCGATACGGTATCACGCGTGCACGGGTGCTGGAGGTTGGGGTGAATTCGACGATGGTCGGCAGCCAGGTATGCATCGTTGAGGTCATTGAGAGCGCCGAATTGAGGTTGTGGGCGACTCACGGTCGCGGGGCGACGTGATCCTGTCGGAAGGGAAGCCCTGCCCAGAAGACCGGATTCCCAAGCTGTTGCTGCAGGACACACAAGATCTGATTGTATTCAGGGGGATGATGATGTCACTACTTAAATTAACAGAACATTTTTGAGTCACAGTTGATTAAAGACCATCTTACATTAACAGAGCGAAAGTCGTATGATACGCGCGCCTCTCGGCGGACAGGGTACTCGGAGGAGGAGCAGTCGTGATGAACCAGTTCGAGTCCGTGGACGTGATCTCGCGACGGGACGCGCTTCGCATGGCGATCGGCGCGCTCGGCGGAACGGCTTTGCTGCTGGCTGGTGCAGGTGAGGTCGTTGAGGGCAAGAGGCGAAAGCGCAAGCGTAAGCAAGATGCCGATCATGATGGGTTGACATTCAAGCAGGAAGCGCAGGTCCAGACGAACCCGAACGATCCAGATACCGATGACGACGGCGTTGAGGACGGCGACGAAGACTTCGACAACGACGACCTCGACAACGGTGATGAGAAAGAGTTCGACGACGATCTGACTGATCCCGACACGGACGACGATGACATCCTCGACGGCGATGATGACAGCGACGAGGATGGCACGCCGGACGGCCATGAAGACGACGACGAGAATGAGGACGACGACGAGGACGAGAGCGAAGACGACGATAAAGACGAGGACGACTAGCTGGCAGTAGCCGCTGCGTTCCGCGCTCTCAACGCGCGCTTTGCCCCCTCACCCCCTGTCAGGGGGTGACGGTGGCAAAGGTCAACTTTCGCCGAGAAGTCATCCAGTGACGCGCCGCAGCATCTGAAAACGCGGCGCGTCGCTGTGTGACCGGCGAGTCATCCTCAACGCCAACGTCTCACCCGAAGTTCTCACGATTGGAGGATGGCCAGGTCCCGATCTCCGGGCCGATCTGGTCCCAATCAGCCTGGTGCTGGGTTGCTGAGCCAATCAACCGCAACGCCGCGGATTCTCCACGTTAGTCCACGACCGGAGGGCGTCGGTTGGCCCACGGCTGCACAGCCTCGAACGCTGCCGCCGCCCGCATTACGCGCGCATCGTGCCAGCGTGGACCAACGATCTGCAGCCCGATCGGCAGGCCATCCGCAGTGAAACCGGCCGGGACGCTGGCCGCAGGGTCTCCGGTCATGTTGAATGGGAAGGTAAAGGCGGTCCACTGCATGCCCGTGACGGGCTGACCGCCGACCTCGGGCGGGAAGTTGATGCCGACCGGAAAAGGTGGCAACGTCATGGTCGGGGTGAGCAACAGGTCGAACGTTTCGAAGAAGGCCGTGCCGGTATCGATCAGCTTGTTCCGTGTCTCCTGCGCCCGCGCAATGTCAAAGGCGGTGACACTCCTGCCAGCTTCCTCGATCAGCTCAAGCCCGGGATCGATCTTGCCGCGCCACTCCGGCAGCAGGTCGTGGATCATGCCGCCGATAAGCGCATAGAAGAGCGTGTGGAAGAGCGGGTAGGGATCGGGCCAGCCGGGAGCTGCCTCCTCGACGGTCGCTCCAAGTTCCTCGAAGCGGCGAGCAGCTCGCTCGGTAATCGCGCGAACTTCGGGATCGACCGCGGCGTAGCCGAGATCGGGGCTCCAGGCGACCCTGAGACCCTCAATACCGCCGTCACACCCATCGAGGAGCGACGGGGTGGCTCCAGGCTTACTGAACATGTCTCGTGGGTCGTACCCGGCCCACGCATCCAGCATCAACGCGGCGTCTCGCACGGTACGGCTGAGTGGTCCTTCCGAAACAAAGCTTGGCACCAGGCCGTTCGGAACGAGGGGGACGAGGCCGAAGGTCGGCTTGATGCCGAAGACGCCGCAGAAACTCGCGGGTTGCCGGATCGAGCCGCCGCCGTCGCCTCCGGCAGCGATGGGCCCCATACCGCAGGCAACCGCGGCGGCCGAGCCGCCTGAGGAACCGGCCGCCGTGCGCTCGGTGTTCCATGGGTTCCGGGTTGGACCAAACAGCGGATTATCGGTGGGCGATTTCCAGCCGAATTCAGGCGTATTCGTCTTGCCCAGGATGATTGCGCCCGCCTGCCTCATCTTCGCCACGACCGGGGCGTCGACGTCAGGAACATGGTGCTCGTAGATGTATGAGCCGTGCGTGGTGCGGATCCCCGCCGTGTCAGCCAGATCCTTGATCCCGACGGGTATGCCGTCGAGCGGGCTACGCACTCGTCCGCTGGCGAATCGCGCGTCGGATTCTTCGGCGGCAGCCATGGCCTGGTCTGCCACGACCGTCACGAAGGCGTTCACGGCCGGGTTCACGCGCTCGATCTGGCGCAGCACGGCAGCAGTCACTTCAGATGGCTGCAGCAACCGCGCTCGGAAAGCCGCGCCGAGTTCCGCGGCGGAGAGAAAGCACACGCCGCTCTCGGCAGACGTAGCATCCCGGATGGAGAGGTTCACGCGAGTTCGCTCCTTGTGCTGAAATACCAAGCACGTGCACACAGCATATACGTAATACTCAGCGTGCAAACCGGGATGCGAAATCGTCAATAGGGCGTGATGCGTTTGCAGGGTGCGAGATGTGGTTCGCATCGGATCCTGTGACGCAGAAGCGTTGGGCCGTCAGTAACGAGGGGTGTCCAGCCCATGCTTGCAGGCTACGTGGCTCGCCGGCTCCTGGGAGCAATCCCGGTGCTGCTCGGTGTGTCCATCGTCGTCTTTCTCTGCATGCAACTCGTTCCGGGCGATATCGCCAAGGCGCTGCTCGGACCGCTGGCGACTGAGGAGACCGTGGCGGAGTTTCGCCACTATCTTGGCCTGGACCAGCCGATCCCGGTGCAATACGTGCACTGGCTGGGCCGCGCGCTGCAGGGGGACCTTGGCCGGTCTTTTTCCAACAACATGCTGGTAGCTGATTTGCTGCAGGAGCGCCTGCGCAATAGTGCCATCCTGCTTGCGGGTTCACTCATCATTGCCATTCCGCTCGGGATTGGCGTTGGCCTTATCTCTGCCATCCGCAGCGGTACAGTCTTTGACCGGGCGGCGATGGGCGCCACCCTCGTGGCGGCCAACATCCCGACCTTCGTCTTCGGCCTCGGGCTGGTCATCATCTTCGCCGTACAGTTGCGCTGGTTTCCGGTGCAGGGGATGTACGACATGCGGGGTGAGGGGGGGCGCTTCGACTTGCTGAAGCACCTGGTGCTGCCTGCCCTGACGACGGCAATTCCCCCCGCCGCCATCATTGCGCGTCTGGTGCGCAGCACCATGCTGGAGACGACCAACCAGGAGTACATCAAGGCGGCGCGCGCCAACGGGCTGCCAGAGCGCACGGTCACCATGCGCTACGCGTTGCGAAATGCCATGCCGCCGATTGTCACGATTACCGGTCTCCAGATCGGGTTCCTCCTCGGCGGCGCGGTCTTCACGGAATACATTTTTGCCTGGCCGGGGATCGGGGATGCCATCTACAAGGGGATCCTGGCGCGAGACATCGCGGTGGTGCAGGGAGCTGTACTGGTGGTCGCCGTCTGGTTCGTCCTGGTCAACCTCGTCGTTGACGTCATCAATCTGGCCCTCGATCCAAGGTCCAGGGGGTAAATGCAGATGGTCGCCGTCACCCCTGCCGCCGTCGAAGCGAGAGTTCTCCCCCGGAGGCCTTCGCGTCTGCTGGAGGGCTGGGATCGCTACGCGAGCGACCCGCTCGCGGTGGTGGGGCTGGCGATCCTGGTCATCGTCCTCCTGGCAGCGGTCTTTGCGCCCTGGGTGGCGCCGTTTGACCCCAATTACCAGTACGAGGGCCTGCGCCGGGCCGCCCCCGGGGTGGAAGGCCACCTGCTGGGGACCGACGAACTGGGGCGCGATATCCTGAGCCGCCTCATCTGGGGCGGACGGCTCTCGCTCCTGGTCAGCGTGACGCCGACGGTGATCGCGGCCCTTATCGCGCTGGTCCTCGGCCTGCTGGCCGGGTACTTTGGTGGCAAACCCGAGCAGATCATCATGCGCACGCTCGATGTGCTCTTTGCCTTTCCAGTTGTGTTGCTGGCGATCCTGATCGCAGGCGTCCTGGGCGCGGGGCCGCGCAATCAGATCATTGCCATCACCTTCATCCTGGTGCCGTATATGGCGCGGGTGGTAGCCGGGCAGGTGAGCACGCTGAAACGCCAGGACTTCATCGAAGCGGCCCGGGCGACGGGCGCCGGCGCACGTGAGATCATCCTGCATGAGCTTGTGCCGAACGTCATCGGACCGTTGATTGTCTATGCCACGGTCCTGGTTGGCTTCATGATCCTCGTTGCCGCCGGGCTCAGCTTCTTTGGGCTTGGCGCGAGTCCCCCAGCCTCAGACTGGGGGTACATGGTCAACTCCGGCAAGGGCTCGATCTCCACCGCCCCACACGTCGTGATCATGCCCAGCATCATGATTGTCATCGTCGCCCTGGCCTTTACCTTCATCGGTGACGGGCTCCGCAATGTGCTCGATCCCCAGGGGAACGCGCCGTCATGAGCGAATCCTTGACCGATCAGGGGCGGCGCGCTGGCGACGTGCTGCTCGATGTGTCCGGATTGGATATCGAGTTCCGGCAGCGGCGGAAACCACCGCAACGCGTGGTGAACGGTGTTTCGCTGCAGGTGCGCCGCGGAACCGTCGTGGGCATTGTGGGTGAGTCCGGCTCCGGCAAATCGATGACGGCCAACGCCATCATGCGTCTCCTGCCGGCTGGTGGCCACATTACCGGCGGCCAGATCTCCTTCGCCGGCGAGCAGGTGCTTGAGCTGCCTGAGGAGGAAATGCGTCGCCTGCGCGGCAAGCGGATGGCCATGATCTTCCAGAATCCCATGACGTCGCTCAATCCAGCCTACCCGGTCGGCCGTCAGATGAGCGACATGCTCATGCACCATGAGCACTTGAGCCGCGAGGCTGCCCTCGCGCGTGCGCGTGAACTCCTGGAGGAAGTCGGCATTCCGGCGGTCGAGCGGCAGATCAACGCTTACCCGCACCAGCTTTCCGGCGGCATGAGGCAGCGAGTCATCATTGCGATGGCGCTCTCGTGCGAGCCAGACCTGCTGATTGCGGACGAACCAACCACGGCGCTGGACGTCACGATCCAGGCGCAGATCCTGGCGCTGATGGACGAGATCGCGGCCAACCCGAACCGGGCGATCCTGTTCATCTCGCACGACTTTGGGGTGATCGCTCGCCTCTGCGACGACGTGGTCGTGATGTACCAGGGCCAGGTGGTCGAGTCCGGGCGGGTGCAGCGGGTCCTGGACGCGCCCGAGCACCCCTACACGCGGGCGCTGCTCGGGGCCATCCCGCGCCCGGGGCAGCGAGGAACGCGTCTCGCGACCGTTGATGATCAGTTGCTCGCTGGTGGCCGGGTATGAGCGAGACCCCGCTGGTCCAGGCCAACCATCTCGTCAAGCACTTCCCGGTCATGTCCGGTAGCTTCTTCTCGCGGCAAACCGGCGCCGTGCATGCCGTTGACGATGTTTCGCTGACAATCCCGCACGGGCGCACCGTGGGGTTGGTAGGCGAGAGCGGCTGCGGCAAGAGCACGGTTGGTCGCCTGCTGCTGCGCCTGATCGACCTCACGTCCGGCAGCATTGCCTTCGATGGTCAGGAGGTCACCAGCGCCGGCAGCGGCGAGATGCATGCGATGCGCCGCCAGATGCAGATCGTTTTTCAGGATCCGCAGTCCTCGCTCAACCCACGGCGGACCGTTGGGGAAATCATCACGCGGCCGCTGATCATTCACGGCGTGGCTTCGCGGCGCGAGGCAGGGGCCATGGCGGGATCGTTGCTGCAGCAGGTCGGCCTTCAGCCGGAGATGCAGGACCGCTACCCGCATGAGTTCTCCGGCGGGCAGCGACAGCGCATCGGCATCGCGCGAGCGCTTGCCCTGCGCCCGAAGTTCATCGTGCTCGATGAACCGACGTCATCGCTCGATGTCTCGGTGCAGGCGCAGATTCTGAACCTCCTCAACGACCTGAAACGAGACCTCGGCCTGACCTATCTCTTCATCAGTCACAACCTGAATGTGGTTGAGTATTTCTGCGACACCACCATCGTCATGTATCTCGGGCGCATCGTCGAAGAGGGGCCGAGCGACGCTGTCCTGAGCGAGCCGCTGCACCCCTACACGCGGGCGCTCGTCTCGGCCGTGCTCGTGCCGGAAGTCGGGAAGCAACGGGAACGGCTAGTGCTGAAGGGGGATGTGCCCAGCCCAATCGACCCGCCAGGTGGCTGTCGCTTTCATACGCGATGCCCGTGGGCAATGGAGATCTGCAAAACGGTGGATCCGCCCCTGCGGGAGCACGGGTCCGGCCGGCGGGTGGCCTGTCACCTCTTTGATGGAGATCCCAGTTCGTCTGGCGCAGCCGGGAAAGGAGGAAACACTCCCGTGACGGTGTAGACGGCGACCGGTGGATCGGCTGCCGTTCCAGGCCGAACCTGGTTTGAATGAATTCGGCAATCTGGAGATCTGGCGATACGGAAGGAGTTCAGCGTGGACAAGTTCCTGGGACATCACCTCTCCCGGCGCGGTGTGCTGCGAGGTACGGCAGCGACTGGCGCTGCCGCACTCCTGGGCGGGATCGGGCAGGCGAACGCCATCTCAACTGGTGGCCGGTTGCGCGTGCTGAGCGCCGAGGCATTGGCCGAGGGGGGCAACGGGACACTGATCATCAGCGTTCCGACCGCGCCGGACATCTTTGACCCCCATGCGACGGGCGGCTGGGACACCTACAAGCACACCCTGCAGATGTTCGAGGGCCTCTCCCGTGAGAACCTGACTGACCCGGAGAGCACGTTTCCCGTGCTGGAGCCCTGCCTGGCGGAGAGTTGGGAGATTTCCGACGACGGGTTGGAGTACACGTTCCACCTGCGCCAGGGCGTGAAGTTCCATGACGGCACCGATTTCAACGCTGACGTTGTCGAGTTCAATGTCCGCCGCATCTGGGACAAGGACTTCCAGTACTACTACCCGCGCGCCAACAGCTTCACGTTCTACGCCTTTGAGCCGCTGGACACGATCGAGAAGGTCGACGATTACACCGTCAAGATGATCCTGAAGCGGCCGTTCGCTGAGTTCCTGCGCATGCAGAACCAGAGCTACGGCGAGCCCCTGATGATCAGCCCGACGGTGATCCAGGAGCAGGGGAACGAGGCGTTCGCCACCAGTCCGGTGGGTACCGGGCGCTTCAAACTGGTTGAGCGCAAGGAAGGTGAATCAACCACCATGGAGCGCTTCGCCGACTACTGGGGCGAAGATAAGGCGCTGCTGGACAAGATCATCTTCCGCATCATCCCGGATTCCCAGGCAGGCATCGCCGCGCTGAAAGCGGGCGAAACGGACATGATGCTCTGGATTCCACCGGATAGCCTGGCGGATGTCGAGGGTGCCGGCTTCACCATCTCCATGAACGACGGGCCCTACGTCAACTACTGGTACCTCAACTTCAAGAACGACATCACGGCGATCAAGGAGATCCGCGAGGCGATGAACATCGGGTTCAACCGCCAGGGGATCGTCGATGACCTGGCGATGGGCAGCCAGAAGGTGGCGAACGGCATCATTCCGCCGGGCTGCAACGCCTACTCAGCCGATTTCAAGGGCTTTGAGTACGACCCGGAGCGCGCGAAGTCCCTGGTGGCCGAGGCTGGATTCCCGGACGGCGCTGGGGTGACGTTCCGGGTAGCCGAATACGGCCAGTACGGCGACGCGGTCGTGGCTCGCATGCAGCAGGAATGGAAAGAGGTTGGCATCAACCTCGAGCTGGAAAAGATGGAGTGGGTGACCTACATGCACGCGTGGGCCAACGGCCTACCGCCGGAGCATGGTGGTCTGCAGCTCGGCTGGGGCATGAGCGCCGACTACTGGCTGCAGTTGATCGCGAACTCCAAGTTCCAGTCCCCGAACGGCACAAACTCCGGCTTCTACAGCAACAAGCAGGTCGATGAGTTGTTCGACCAGGCGGCGGCTGAGCTGGATGATGCGAAGCGGCACGACCTGTATCAGCAGGCGCAGGAGATCATCCTGCACGAGGACTTCGCCTACATCCCGATCACGTTCGATCGTGCGCCGCTGGCGCTTTCGCCGCGGGTGAAAGGCTTCGTGAACCCGCCGGAGGACTGGTTCCAGCTCTGGACGGTCTCGCTGGAGGGCTAGCAAGTTAGGAGAGAGGCCTCGTTCGTGTCCCGTTCCAGGGCGAACGGGGTCTCTCACGTTTGGATCGCATCAGCGGCGTCCGGCGTCACCGCTCCGGGCGGCTCGCACATGCAGCGCGGTGCTGGGTCTCGGCACCGCGCTGCACGCTTTGCAGACGTTCCTCGTTACGAAGCCGCCTCGTCCACCAGTCGCTCGTACTCGGTGATGTCGGCCAGGTAGCCCCTGAAACCGCCACGCCAGAACTCAGGGTCGTGCAGGTCAATCCCGAACCCGGCAGCCAGGTCCTGTGCCGTGCGCATGCCGGAGTCGGCAAGCAACGCATCGAGGCGCTCGTAGAAGCCCTCTGGCGCGCGCTCCTTCACGGCCAGGAGGCCGAGCGCGAAGAGAAGTCCGAAGGCGTACGGGTAGTTGTAGTAAGCGATGTCGCTGATGAAATAATGCGGCTTCGTCCAGCGATAAATGGCCACGGTAGCAGGATCGACCGCGTCGCCGGTGACGGTAAGCCACGCCTCGCGGGTGATTTCCGTGAGTTCGGAGGCAGACAGCTCGCGCTCGGCGCGGATCGCAAAAATCTGCTGCTCGACCAGAAAGCGCGCGTGAGTATCGAAGACCGTCGAGGAGAACGCGACCAGCCAGGAGTCGAGCAAGGACAGCGCCTGCGGGCCGGTCGCCCTGGAGCGCGCCGCGCGCTGGGCCAGTGCTTCGCAGAAGGTACTGGCGGTTTCGGCGAGCGTCATGGGGAAGGCAAGTGGCGCTGGCAGATCATCTGGCGGGTTCTGCAACGGTGTGCGGCCGGCCCTGGCCGCGACCGAGCTGTGATACGAGTGACCCAGCTCGTGCGCCAGCGTACTCATCTGGTCGTAGACGGGCAGATAGTTCATGAAAATGCGCGTCGCCTCGCCGCCGACGCCGATCGAGAATCCGCCACCATCCTTGCCCTGGCGCGGTTCGGCATCGATCCAGTTTTCCCGGAATGCGCGCTGCGCCAGGTCTGCCATCGGCTGGTGTTCGGCCGCAAATGTCTCCAGGATGAACTCCTGGGCCCGCTCGTATGGCCACGCCATCGGCTCGCCGACAGGCGCGTCGAAGTCGTAGCCTGCCAGTTGGGATACTCCGAGGAGACGCGACTTCGCGCGGAGGTAGCGCTGGTAATCGGGCACTGCTTCGAGGATTGCCGTCTGCATGGCGTTCAGCGTCTCGCGGTCAATGGCGTTCTGCGACAGGGAAACATCCAGCGGGTCAGCCCAGCCCCTCCTTTCCGCCAGGACGCGCTGCTGCCCCTTGACCGCGTTGATGGCGGCCGCCAGTGGCACGCCAAGAGACTCCCAGGTGGCATTGACCGCTTCGTCGGCGCGCTGGCGCAGAGAACGGTCCGGGCTGTAGGCGAAGTTGCCAGCTTCGCTCAGCGCCATTTCCTGCGGCTCGCCGTCGACCTCGATGGTGATGGTGGCACGCCCTCCCAGGTCGTCGCGGAGGGACGACCACGCGGCTGCCCCGGCGACGCCGAGTTGGGCGGCGAGTTCCTCTTCGCCAGCGGGCATCAGGTGGACACCCATCGCCTGCACTCGCTCGAGCACCGGCAGGTGGTCCCTGATCGTTGCCGATTGCGCGGCAAGGGCGTCGAGTTGACCTGCGCGTAGGAGCGCCGTGAAGCGTGGCGCAATACCTCCCAGGTTCGCCTTGACCAGATCCCAGGAGCTGGAGGCTGCGCCTGCCGCCTCATCGGTGACATCAGCGGCAACCAGGCAGTAGAGATAGCCCTCAATGCGCGTCGCCGAATCGAGCAGGGCGTTGTAGCGATCGATGATCCTGGACAGCGCAGTGGCGGTCACGCCCGTATCCTCGGCCTGCTCCAGATTCTGCAGGAGAGCGTCTGCCTCAGCCCGAACGGACTGCATCGCTGCCTGGATTTCCGGTGAATCGGGTGCAGGGAAGAGGACGTCGAGGTCCCATCGCGGCAGCGTTCCTGACGCGTTCGATGTTGTGGTCACGAATTGGTTCCCTCTACAGTGTGCTGCCGCTAGCCCTTGACGTAGGCGAGCTTCTCGGCGACCTTGCCGTCGCGGACAGCGAAGACGTCGACCCCACGCACGTGACCGTCGCCCCAGGAATAGCGCCACCGAACGGTGGCGCGGTTGCCGGCGGCAAAGACATCCTCAGCCACAAAGTGTGCCCGCGGAGAGTTCGCGAAGAACGATATCCAGAAGGCGCGCACGGCCTCCTGGCCGGTGAAGCGCTCGCCATCCGGGAAAGGCGACGTGTTCTCGAAGACCACATCTTCGGTCATTAGCGCCATGACGCCATCGACATCGTGCGCGTTGAATGCCTCATTGAAACGGGTGATGGTCTTGAGTGTCTGCTCGGACTGCGAGTCGTTCATGCGGACCTCCCGGTGTGCTTCTGCGATCAAGACGCACTGGTGTCTACCGAACGGTCGATGAGCCTGTCCCGGATGCGCAGCGCGTTTCCCAACGCCACGGCGAGCGGATCGTGCGCATCAAGGTTGGCTAACCCGGGTTGCCGGTATTCGATCATGGGAATAGTTAGCAGATTG
The DNA here is from genome assembly GCA_046328375.1 of Thermomicrobiales bacterium. GTDB lineage: Bacteria > Chloroflexota > Chloroflexia > Thermomicrobiales > UBA6265 > JACCXM01. The sequence goes on along the minus strand of JAXLWT010000034.1, from coordinate 11,223 downwards.
CCGCGCGGCGTGTAGTCCATCAGGATGAAGGCATAGGCCAGATCGAGTGTTCGCACCAGGGTGTCCAGGATTTCGGCTGTCGCCAGTTCGTGGGAAATGGTGCGCTCGCGATAGCTGTTGAGCCAGAGCTTGAGGTGCTTGAGTTCCAGCACCTTCTGGTCGGGGATGCTGACCAGGTGCACGGCCGCAAAGTCCGGGTACGCCGAACGCGGGCAAAGGCAGGTGAACTCAGGGAAGCGCTGGTACAGCACTTCCCGGTGTCCCTTCGGAGCGGGCCAGATTTCCCAGGTGGTGGGGTCGCTGGCCTCCCGCACGGCATCGCCGCCATAGGTGGTGGAGGCCAGCCTTGGACGCTGCTCAGCCACGGCCGCCGTCCATAAGCTCATCGCGAAGGTTCCGGTAGCTGTGACTTGGCACGTTCATCATTCCAATGGCTTCGGAGTGGATCTTGCGCAACGCAAAGTCGCGGACACCGTGGGAAGTCGTCGCACGGGTTCTTGAGGTTCGTAAAGTTCAGCAAGCGCCCGATTGGTCGAGTCAGTCTTGTGTCGGCCCTGCCTCATAGCCTGCGTGGCTACCCCAAGACCCCGAGTCTGCGAACGACGAACGGAGCTACCCAGCTCGTAGAGTTTACTCTGCTGGCAGCGGTCCTACGCCGCCGAAGAGCGTGATGGCGTCGGTCGATCCTTCGTTGCTGATGTCGACCGTGTTGCCATCCGGGAAGTAGACCGCATCGCCTGCACCAAAGGTCACGGTGTCTCCGGAAGTCTCTTCAGCGACTGCTGGTTCCTCGCCGGCGATGACGCTCGTGGTGAAATCACGCAGGACAACGAATCCTGGTCCGCCAGTGGTCTTCATCGTGAACTCGCCCGCGGTCCCGGCGCCAAGTTCGGCGCCAGGCTGCGCCTGACCAGGGAACGTTGCTCCCGGCTGCAGCGTGAATTGCCCGAGCCAGAACAACGCGCCTTCCTCCAGGGCCGGGGTGTCGCCTGCTGCCAACGGCGTGAGCGTCACACCTTGCGGCGTCTCGTTGGCGTTGCCATCGTCGGATGCTCCCGGTGCTGCCGAGAGCATGAGCACTGAAACGAGGTTGTGGCCTGCCTTCAACTCGCCGACTGCTCCTGCCGGGATAAGCGCAGAATCTCCGGTCTCCAGGGTGAAGCCCGTTCCCGCAGAGGCCTCTTCTGTTTGCCCTGGCGCAGCGTCAGCACGACCGATTTCAATCGATTTGTCCAGCGTTCCGGAGAGCGCACCCGCGCGCACGGCCACCAGCGAGACGCGGAGTGCGCCGGGCTCAAGGGGAAGGGCAGAGTCTGCCACCATTGTCAGTTCGGTGAGCAGAATCTGATCGGCCTCAGCGGGCACTGTGGTGGCAATCCCGTTGGCGAACACTTCAAGTGTCACGCCTGCGGGCATGTCGTCCTGGGCGGAGACGGCGGCCGCAACGCCACCGAGGAGGAGCGTGCCGAGAAGCAGGCTGCGTCCAAGCGTTAACAAGCGCAAGGAGGGATCCTTTCTGCATCGTCTACGAGTCTGAACCGCTATCTTAGCGGAGCAGGTTTCGGCAGAGTGTTTCCGCGCTGCCCGCGCCAACGGAGGCGTTCATGAGCGAGTCGATCGTCGCCGAGACGAACAATGATGCCATCTGGCCCGATGATGCGGCCGAACTCACGCGCCGCCACCGGGAGAGCCTCTTCCCGAGTGTCGGGCTTTTTTACGACGAGCCGATTGAACTACGGCAAGGTGAGCGCCAGTACGTGTACGACGGCGCAGGCCGGCAGTACCTCGATTTTTTTGGCGGAATTGCCACAGTTTCATCTGGCCACAGCATTCCGGAGATCAACGAACCCATCAAGGCGCAGCTCGATCGCATGATCCACAGCAGCACCTTGTTCCTGATCCGCTCGCAGATCGAACTTGCTGAACGACTGCGCGCCATGACGCCCCCTCGCCTGAACAAGGCGCTCTTCACCAACAGCGGCACTGAGGCGAATGAGGCAGCGTTCCTGATCACCACCCTGGCGCGCAACTCCAATGAGTTGATCGCCCTGCGGCACGCCTACCACGGGCGCTCGTTCGCGACCACAAACGCCTCGCAGACGCCGTGGCGCTCCAGCACGCTCTCTCCGTTGCACGTGCACTACGTGGGCAACCCCTACTGCTACCGCTGCCCGTGGGAGAAAACGTACCCCTCGTGCGACATGCTCTGCGCGCGTGACGTGGAGGCGGTGATTCGAACGACCACCAACGGACAGCCGGCGGCCTTCGTCGCCGAGCCGATCCAGGGCGTCGGCGGGTTTCTCACGCCGCCGCCGGAGTACTTCATCCAGGTCAAGGAGATCCTGGACCGCTATGGCATCCCATTCATCAGTGATGAGGTCCAGACGGCCTGGGGACGCACCGGCGTGGCAGACTGGGGGTTCCAGGCCTACCACGTGGAACCCGATGTCATTGTCTTTGCCAAGGGCCTGGCGAATGGCATTCCCATCGGCGGCGTACTCGCGACCGATGAACTGGCAGGATCCATTCGCTCCCTATCACTCTCCACGTTCGGCGGTAATCCCATCGCGACGACAGCGGCGCTCGCGAACCTGAACTACATCACGACGCACCACCTGCGTGAGAACGCCCTGCGGGTTGGCAGTTACCTGATGGAGCGCCTGTATGGGTTGATGGAAACGCATCACGTCATAGGGGACGTGCGGGGCATGGGCCTGATGATCGCCGTCGAGCTGGTGCGTGATCGGGCGACGAAGGAGCCCGCTCCCGATACCCTGCTGCGTGTCCAGAACGAGGCGAAGCTCCGGGGGCTGATCATCGGGCGCGGCGGGTTGCACGCGAATGTCATTCGCATCTGCCCGCCACTCATCGTTTCCGAGCGTGACGCCGATGACGCAATCCGCATCCTCGACGAAGCGTTCGCCGCCGCAACAGCCTGAAAGGTGAAGGCGACGGAATCCAGAGACCGCTAAACTGACATCGGGACGTGGATAGGGCGAGGAGTAAGGATGTCCAGCGAGTGGCAGGAGTCGTTTGGTGATCGCCTGATTGGCGTGATCAGGCTCAACCGGCCGATCTATGAGGCGATCAAACGAGATCCACGCGCGACGGCTCAGGCGCTCCTGATTGTCATCTTCCTCGGATTGGCCACTGGGATCGCCCTCACAACAACCTCACTTGCTATCGACACCACCGGCATGGATGCTGAGACAGCGTCGTTCGTCAATGAGATGACCCGGGCCTTTACGTTTGAGACGAACGGTCAGAAGGTCATCGCCCTGGTCTCGAGTGTCATCACCTCTCTCGTTGGCTGGTTCATCACCTCCTGGTTACTGACCTTTGTTGGCAACCGCATGTCTCACCAGCTTGGTGACCGCACAACGAGCGAGCAAATGCGCCGACTTGTGGGGTGGGGCTACGCACCGCAGCTCGCCTCATTCCTTGCGCCTATCCCGATCATCGGTGGGCTGCTCGCGTTCGCCGGCGGGATCTGGGCGTTCGTGACCGGCGTTATGGCGGTGCGGACAGCGTTCAATGTCAGCATCGGGCGCGCTATCGCGATCGAGATCCTGGCCTTTCTCGTTTACCTGGTCATCATCATCATCGTGGTGTTCCTGGCTGCGCTTGTGTTCGTTGCTACCGCCTAGTCTGCTCAGGAGGGAGACCCGTGCAACCGGCAACCTACCGATCCTCGTCGTCCTACGTTGACCGCCTCCGCGGCATACTCAGCCTGAATCCAGCAACCTTCCGCGATGTGGAAGAGGACATGGATGCGACGGGGCAGGCGGCCTTGACCGTGGTGTTGGCGGCGTTCGCCTCCGGGGTTGGCGCGCTGCTGAGCCGTGACCTTCTGCCGAACGCTCTCGGAATCGCGGTTTCCTCGATCCTGCAGTGGATCGTCTTTTCGCTCGTGGCCTACTTCGTAGGATCCACAATCTTCTCCACCCCGCGCACGTCCGTCACACCAGGTCAGGTGATGCGCACGGTCGGCTTCGCGCAGGCGCCCAAGTTCCTGATGATCGTGGGCTTCATTCCCCTCCTCGGGTGGATCGTCGCTCTGGTCGCGCTGATCTGGTTTGTGGTCGCCTCGATCTACGCCCTGCGAGAGGCATTCGAGTTCGATACGGGTCGAGCCGTCGCCACAGGCCTGGTGGCGCTCATCGGTATCGCCATCCTGGACATTGGTCTGAGCGTCATCTTCGGGATCGGCTCGGCGCTCTTCGGCGCGCTGGATGCCGTTGTTCGCTCAATCATCCCCTTCTAGGATGCGCCGCCCACCCCTGCGCCTTGTCGAGCCGCCCGGCTCCGCCGGTGACTCGTTCGTCAACCGGCTCCTTGGGGTCGTGAAGCTCCAGGAGCCGGCCTACAGCGAGATCAAGCGCGATTCTGCCGCGTTGAACCAGGCAGTGATCGTGGTGCTGCTCTCTGCCCTCGCCACGAACGTCTGGGTGGCGGTCTTCGCTCCAGAGGGCCTGGTGCGGGCGCTCGGTGGGATCGTGCTGGCGTTCGCGGCCTGGCTGCTCTTCGGCACACTGGCCTGGTGGTTGGGAACGCGCTGGTTTGCCCCCAAGTGGGCTCCGCCCGACGTACGGCAAGTCCTGACGCTGACCGGTTTCGCCACCGCGCCGGCAGCGCTCAACATCCTCGGCTTTGTGCCGCTGGTTGGCTGGCTGATCCTGATGGTGGCGTCCATCTGGAGCTTGCTGACCGCCTACACCGCAGTCCGCATTGGTCTTGCGACCGACGAGCGCAACGGCCTGGCGGCCACATTCATTGCCTACCTCGCGAACGCGCTCCTCTTCGCGCTGGCCGCGAACCTGCTGGGCATTGGGCGCGGTGGGATGTTGCCGCTTCCGTAAGCGCGATACCTTGTCGGGACTTCTTCTTATCTTGAGCGCAGGGAGGCGTTTCGGTGGCCGGGGAGCCTGGGAGCGCTCGTAGATCGCTGGCAGCAAGAGGGCGATGCGTCACTTCTCACCGGCGACTTTCGGGCTTCAAGCGACGCGGCTTGCAATGAACGTTGCTTCGAAGGTGTCGGGTCAGAAGAAGAAGACGCGGGCAAAGGCAACCAGCACCACGAGTGCTCCCAGCGAATACCAGGCCATCTGGCGCTGCTTGCCAATCCACGCCAGGACAACGGGAATGCAGAGCAGCGCAGTCGTCAGGATGAACTCAACAACTAACTGCGATCCTGGCACGGCGCTGCTCCGTGCAACTGAAATGGCGATCTGCGTGAAGAATGCGAGGACGGCGAAGAAGATCGTGACGTTCCAGAGGGAGTTGGGTAGCTTGCGGAAGAATGCTCTCATGACACAAGCGTAGCCCGCCTCGTCCGCCCCATCATCCCACCGAGAGGGGACCCCTTCCGCTCACGACGCCAGGTCACGCATGACAGAGTAGAGGGGCTGCTTCAGTTCGAAGCCAATTCCGGGAGCTCCAGGCAGCGCCACGTATCCATCTTCGACCGGGATGTTGTCCGCGAAGCCCCCGAACGGCTGGAAGATGCCGGGGTATGACTCATTCCCGCCCAGGCCAAGACCGGCAGCCATGTTCAGGGAGATCTGGTGTCCGCCGTGAGGCACGACGGTGCGCCAGGACCATCCGTACTCGCGCAGCATATCGAGCGTGCGGAGGTATTCCACCAGCCCGTAGGAGAGCGCGCAGTCGAACTGCAGGATGTCCCGGTCTGGGCGCATGCCGCCGTAGCGGATCAGGTTGCGAGCGTCCTGCATGGAGAAGAGGTTTTCGCCGGTCGCCAGCGCGTTCGGATACACCGCGCCGAGACGCGCCTGGATCTCGAAATCCAATGGATCTCCGGCTTCCTCGTACCAGTGCAGGTTGTAGGGAGCCAGTGCCTCAGCGTAGGCGACCGCCTCATCCAGGTTGAAGCGGCCATTGGCGTCCACGGCGAGTCGCGTACCGTCGCCATCCAGCACCTCGATCACCGCCTCGATCCGGCGCAGGTCCTCGTCCAGCAGCGCGCCACCGATCTTCATCTTGACGGTGCGGTAGCCCATGTCCAGGTAGCTGCGCATCTCGTCCTGGAGCGCAGCCAGGTCTTTGCCAGGCTGGTAGTACCCGCCGGCGGCATAGACCCAGACACGCTCATCTGCCTCGCCGTTGTTGTATCGGTCCGCGAGCAGCCGCCAGAGCGGGACGCTGGCAATCTTGGCCACGGCGTCCCAGACAGCCATGTCGATGACGCCGACGGCTACCGACCGCTCGCCGTGCCCGCCAGGCTTTTCTCCAGTCATCAGGGTCTGCCAGATGCGGTGCGGGTCGAGGTTATCGCCCGCGTCATTGACCAGGGCATCCGGGCTCGCGTCCATCAGGCGGGGGATGAAGCGGTCCTGGAGCAGGCCGCGTGGCGCATAGCGGCCGTTGGAGTTGAAGCCGTAGCCGACGACGCGGCGCCCGTCTCGCTCCTGATCTGTGACCACCGCGACGACCGAGACATCCATCTTGCTGAAGTCGATGTAAGCATTGGCAATCGAGGAGGAAATGGGAACGGTGGTCTGCCGGATCTCGGTAATGCGCATCGTTGCTCCTGAAAGGTGCGGTCTATCGGTGTGCACTCGGCATTCGGCGGGCAAACCGCCGGCACTGCGCCGGGCCAGAAGGTTACCAACCAACAGGCGTGTGTCGCGGGCTCGCGCTCACCAGACCAACCGCGCACGTGGTCGTTGCGCTGGATGTGCGGCAGCAACGTTGCAGCGTCCACAGAATTGAAGTGAAAGGGAGTGCTGCACGCTAGATCGCGCTGGAGGAGAGCGGCAGCCGCACCGTCACCCTCGTGCCTTGTCCCTCGACGCTGGCAATTTCGATGGTTCCACCATGTTGCATCACGATGCGCCGGCTGCCCCAGAGTCCAAGCCCTGTTCCGGCGATGCGGCCCTGGACGTTACTGCCGCGGTGAAAGCGCTCGAAGATGCGTGGCAGGTCGGCGGAAGGGATGCCAACACCCTGGTCGCTGATCGTGACGACGCCGACCGCCTGATCCCCGATGCCCTCACGTGACACGCGCGTGATGACGACCCCTCCCGCCGGGCTGTACTTGATGGCATTGGCGAGGAGGTTCTCGAGCACGCGCATGATGCGGTTTGCATCCCACCAGCCGGTGACAGGTTCGCCCGGGCTCTCCATTTTCAGGTTCACCGTTGAACTGGTGCCATCAAAGGACGTTACTGCCATCTCTACGAGAGACGTGAGATCGACCTCGCTGAAATTCAGGTCCAGCGGACGATCCGCCTCCAACCGGGCGACATCGGTCAAGTCTGAAATCAACATGCGCGCCCGCTCGACCGCCTGGTCGATGGCTTCGAGCGCGGATTCGAGGCGTTCGAGGCTGACTTCGCCGCGTTGCAGGCGGCGACGCAGGAGTTGACCCTGTCCCCGGATGACGGTCAGCGGGCCCCCGAGGTCGTGCGCCATTGCGTCGACCAGTTGTTCCTTCGCGCTCTCCGCCCGTTCACGGGCATCCAGTTCCTCCTGCACTTGCTGGAAGAGCCGCGCATTCTCAATGGCAGTCGCGGCTTGCGCGGCGAGCCCGGTTGCGATCTTCTCGGCTCGCTCGGTGAAGACGCCGGCCTCAGGGCTGCCAAAGAACAGCCCGCCCAGGACATCGCCGTGACGGCCAATGACGGGAACGGCGAGGTAGCTGACAACGGGCAGATGCCCGACCGGAATACCGAAGAACGGAGGATTCTTCCCGTAGCGATCATCCTGGCGGATGTCCTCGCTCCGCACCACACCGGTCCCGGCGAACGTCTCGTCGAAGAGTGTGGTCGTGCGAGGCAGTGGTACATCCTTGAAGTCCGCAACGGATGCACCTGCGATGGTGTAGAGCGTGTAGTAGTCGCCCCGATCGTCTCGCGAGTTGTAGAAGAATGCTCCCATGGCCGCGCCGGTCAACCCGGTTGCGGCGTCGGTAACCTCTTGCATGAGGACGTCGAGATTCAGTTCGGCACTGAGCAGGCGCCCAACATCATTGATGATGGCCAGCGCCTCACGTTCTTCCCGGAGCTGGATCTCCGCCTGGCGATGCCGGGACATGTCCCGGATAGCAGAGACATAGATTGTGCCCTGCGGCAACGTTGCTTGCGTGGCGAGGGCTTCAACCGGGACGACCGCGCCGTCCTTGCGGACGAGCTCCAGGTCGTTTCGCCAGGTTCCGGCCTGGACGGAAGGAGCAGGCTCGGTGGTCGTCCAGCATCTGTCGTCCGCGACGATGTCTGGCGGAGCTTGGTCCAGCAGTTCCTCGCGGCTGTACCCAAGCAGTTGTTCAGCTGCCGGGTTGGCATCCAGGTAGTGGCCACGTTCGTCCGTCACCAGGATCGCGTCACCAACGCCGGAAAACACCGCCTGGTATCTCGCCTCATGGGCACGTGCGGTCTCTTCCGCCAGCCGTTGCGACGTGACGTTCTCGTGGCTCACCAGGAAACGCGCCGCGCCCTCAACGTTCAGGTGTGAGATGCGAAAAGCGAACCAGCGCCGTTCACGAGGCGCGTGGCAGGGGTAGTCGAAGACGAAGACCTCGCGCCCGCCTGACAACACGTCCTGCATCCCTTTGACGATGGTTGTGGCGTGCTCGTCACCGGCATTGACCGCGCTTTGGCAGGCGTCAAGGTAGTTTGACCCAATGCCGTCGTCGGGAAGCGAGAGTTCGTTCTTTGCGCCGAACCCGCGCCAGGCGGCGTTTACGGCAACGATGCAGCCTGTAGCGTCAAGGATGGCGATGTGCGCGGGGAGGGCATCGAGCGCAGCCTGGAACAGGTCAGTAGCCGGTGCGGACCGGGTGGCGAAGCCATTGGTTCTCGTCACGGTCTCCCGCCGAGGCTGAACGTACGCATACGGCAGGAAGCATAGCCGGTGACTGATTAACCGGGACCAACGGGGGATTTGCCCGTGTTCCGTGCGCTACAGGCATCCGTTTCTTGCTGGACGTCGTACCTTGGACAGGAGCGGTCCTGGTGCCTGTACGACACGATTGTCACCGTTCGACGCGTTAAGAAGGTAGAACGTTGGCAGTCGGGTGCGTAGCGCCCGGTCTGTGGAGGGGAGAGCAATGGATCACACACGATTTGATGACCTTACGCGCGGGTTGAATAAGCCGACTGGCCGGCGCCAGATGCTTGGCGCGCTCCTGGCTGGTGGCCTGGCGCTCGTGGCGACGGAATCCACGGAGGCTGTCCGCCGCCGCAAGCGGAAAACACGCGGGAAGAACTCAGACGCGGATAACTCCGATCAAACCGTCGAACTTCCTCCTGGGACTCTGACGGGTGGTATCTGGGATGAGACCATCGAAATCTGCCACTACAACGCAGAAACTGGTGGCTACGATGTCACAGCAGTCAGTACCGTGCTCGTGCCCAACTACCTGAATGCCGGTGACACGCTGTACATCGACTGCTGCACCGACGCTGAGTGCGGGCCGCTGCCGTGCCTCGCGCCGACGAACTGCGTGCAAGGCGCCTGCGCCTATGATGTAGTCGAAGGCGCCGCCTGTGCCTTGAGCGATGGGTCGACCGGGTATTGCAATTCGGATGCTGAGTGCGTAGCACCGTCGTATGCGCCCGTGACCACGACAGGGACGGATTCCGCGTCCTATGTGCCACCGGCTGATAGCGGATACGATCCGTCTTATGACGCCGGTGTTGACACGTCTTACGACCAGGGCTACGACTCGGGCTACGATCCAGCAGCAGAATCTGGCTACTAGTTCATTCTCGGTCCTGCAAAAAGCGCCTGTCCTGGCACACCAGGACAGGCGCTTGTGTTCTCGACGTCGTTACGCCGTGGGTGTCGCTTCGCCAGCCGCCGCATCGCGAATCTGGTAGAGGACATCCAGAGTGTTCATCTCCGACCAGCTCTCAACGATCTGGCCGCATTCCATTCGGTAGACGTTCACACCCGAGAGGTTTACGGGAGCTCCCGCGCCGGGCTCACCGAGGAACTCACCACCCTGGGTCGCTGTCCCTGACCAGCGCACGACAGCGACGCTGTCATCCGCGAACGCATCATCAACGTTGAGCGTGATGTCCGGAAACGCCTCGAACTGCCGCGTCAGGGATCCCTTGAGGTTTTCGGCACCTGAAACATCAGGGAAAGCAGCGCCATGGTGCAGGATGTCAGGCGCGGCAATCTCATCCAGTACTCCCAGATCCTGGTTGTTCCAGACCTCGGTGGTCCACCGCTCGGCCGTTTCGAGGTTGGCGGCTGCCCCGGCACTGGCACACGGGGTCGCCCCGGCGACCGGGGTGCTCGCGGTCAGGGGTTCGGTCATTGGGAGAGCCGGCACATCGGTTGCTCCGAGCGCCGCACGCAGCCCAATGTGGTCTGCTTCCCCCCAGGCTTCCGCAATCTGCCCGCAGGCGATCCGGAAGACGTTGATCCCCGTCCAGGACACCGTCTTGCCGGTCGGTGCAATGCCTTGCCACTCACCTTCCTGCGTGCCGGTGGCTGTCCAGACGGTCGCTGCCATGTCGTCCGTTGCTGTCATCAGATCGACGTTGAACTTCAGATCGGGGAAAGCAGTGTTGAAGAGCGCCCACCGCTTGGCAAACTCATCAAAGCCATTCGTCGTGCCAGCAATGCCCCAGTGGTGAATTTCGTTTGGCGCAACGATCTCGGCGATCTTGCCTTGTGGTCCCCACACTGCTTCGGACCAGTACGCACGGGCCAGCTCCGCGTTTTCCTCTGGAGTGGTGACCGCGCACTCTGCAGCCGGCGTGGCGTCCTGCGCCGCGCTGACCGGGAGAACCATCGAACCGAACAGCGAGCAAGCTGCGAGTGCCGTGACGATGAACCGGGAACGTCCAGCCATACCTACCTCACCTTATGACGAAAAGACCAACAAACCGCCCCCACATCCTATCAGCAGACACGAGAACGGGATGTAGCGAAAGATGACGAACGGGATGATTGCCCGCTACTCCGGCACGCGCGTGAGGGCTGAGATGCGGTCCACTGTCTTTGCCTGCTGCGGCGACACCGGGATTTCGCCGTTCTCCCAGTCGAACGTGGGAACGGGGTGGGCGCCATCCGAATAGGGAAATACGTCCTCGCTCGCATCGAGTTTGCGGCACAGCGCTCCTGCTTCGTCCCCGATTGCCACGAGGTGCTGCATGAGGTGTCGGAGTTCTCCGTTGTCAGGCTCAAGTTCAAGCCGCAAGCCGAGTTGCACCACGAGATTGCGGAATTCGACTGCGGGAATGGTCGTGCGAG
>JAXLWT010000033.1:0-62278 GCA_046328375.1 Thermomicrobiales bacterium | reverse complement strand
GGCCCTGCGCGACCAACTCAGCCACCGAGTCATCGTAGGCGTTGCCGGCGGCAATCGCCTTCTCGAAGATGGTGGGGTTGGAGGTCAGTCCCCGAATTCCAGTCTCGGTGATTGCTTTCGCAATTGCCCCCTGGTTGAGCATGTCGCGCGAGATATCGTCCTGCCAGGCACTCTGCCCCTCCTGCAGGAAAAGTTCAGTGATGCGATTTGCGGCCATGGCCGTGTCTCCTTCTGGATGCCGCTGCTAGCGGTCGTCGATGTCAATTGCCTGTGCGTCCTTGCCGAGAACCCGCAGCGCGGTTGCGGCGACGTGCGGCGCCGTGAAGCCGAAGTGCTTGAGAACGGCGCCGCCTGGGCCGGACGCGCCGTAGCGGTCAATGCCAACGACGGCACCCCGCTCACCAACCCACCGCTCCCAGCCAAGGGTGACGCCAGCCTCAACCGCGACGCGCGCCGTGCCCACGGGACCGAGGACAGACTCCCGGTAGGCAGCGTCCTTCTTTCCGAAAAGCTCCCAGGAGGGCATGCTGACGACCCGCGCCGCGACCCCCTGCCCGGCGAGGAGTGCGGCAGCCTGGACGGCGACATCCACTTCGGCGCCGGTCCCGATGAGGACGACGTCAGGGGCGCCGGCGGGCCCGGAGAGGATGTAGGCGCCGTCGGCCACCGAGCCGGTGGCACCCGAGCGGTCCAGGATCGGCAGGTCCTGGCGCGAGAAGACCAGCACGGACGGTCCGTCCATCTCCATCGAAACCTGCCAGGCCTCGGCGGTCTCATTGGCGTCGGCCGGGCGGATGGTGACCAGATCCGGGATGGCGCGGAGGCTGAGCAGTTGCTCGACTGGCTCGTGGGTCGGGCCATCCTCACCCACCGCGATGCTGTCGTGCGTGAAAACGAAAATGACCTTGAGATCAGAAAGCGCGGCCAGGCGCATCGGCGGGCGCATGTAATCCGCGAAGACCAGGAAGGTCGCCGTGAAGGGGATGGCGCCGCCGTGGGCCGCGATGCCATTGGCGATGCTGCCCATGGCGTGCTCGCGAATGCCGAAGTGGATGTTGCGGCCGGCGTAGCTCCACTCGCCGCCGGTCAGGCCCTGCTCCTGGCTGACGTCCGGGACCGAACCTGGCATCTCGAAGTCGCCAAGGTTCTTCATGGCGGTGTTGGTGGATGGGTTCAGGTCGGCCGAGCCGCCGATGAAGGTCGGCACCTTGCTGGCGAACGCGTTGATGACCTCCCCGGAGGCCTTGCGTGTGGAGACTGGCTTGCCGCCCGCCTCCCAGGATGGAAGGTCTGCGTTCCAGCCCGCGGGCAACTTGCCGGCAAAGGCATCCAGGAACACCTGGGCCAGTTGCGGCTGCGCACCCTCGTACTCGGTGAAGGCACGCTGCCAGCTCGCCTGCGCCACGGCCCCACGTGCGCCCGACTCCGCGAAGTGCTCGTAGACCTCCTCCGAGACATGGAAGGCGGGTTCCCCGGCGTAGCCGAGGGCCGCCTTTGTCTGCGCGACGCCTTCGGCTCCGAGAGGCGAGCCATGGACGCCGAAATTGCCCGCCTTGGGCGAGCCGAAGCCGATCGTGGTGCGCGCGCAAATCAGGGAGGGCTTGCCCGATTCGGCCTGCGCCGCCCTGATCGCCCCGCGCACGGCGTCGACATCGTTGCCATCGATCTCCTGCACGTGCCAGCCGAGCGCGCGGAAGCGGCCCGGGACATCCTCGGAGAAGGAGACGGCGAGCGTCCCGGCCAGCGTGATCTGGTTCTGGTCGTACAGGTAAATCAGCTTGCCGAGGCCCAGGTGGCCAGCGAGTGACGCCGCTTCCGCCGCAACGCCCTCCATGATGTCGCCGTCAGAGACGATGCCGTAGGTGTAGTGATTGACGATCTCATGGTCCGGCGTGTTGAAGGTGGCTGCGAGGAAGCGCTCGGCGAGAGCCATGCCGACGCCGTTCGCAAAGCCCTGGCCGAGCGGACCGGTCGTCACCTCGACGCCGGGAGTGTGGAGCCGCTCCGGGTGGCCGGGGGTCATGGAACCAAGCTGGCGGAAGTTCTTGAGCTCTTCGATGGGCAGCGCATACCCGCTGAGGTGGAGCAGGCTGTAGAGCAGTGCTGACCCGTGGCCCGCCGAGAGGACGAAGCGGTCGCGGTCCGGCCAGTGGGGCTCCTGCGGGTTGAACTTCATGAACTCGGTAAAGAGGACGTAGGCCATCGGCGCCGCGCCGAGGGGCAGGCCGGGATGGCCCGAATTTGCGGCCTGGATGGCGTCGATCGACAGGACGCGAATGGCGTTGATGGCTTCCGTTTGCAGATCGTGCAGGGGCGGGGCGGACAAGCAAGCCTCCTCGACTTCCGGCTCCACGCACGCGCCGCAGGCCGGGAAGGATTCTGAATCAGGGGACCGAGATGCGGTCACAGGAAAGTATCCCACCTCGTGCAAGGAGCGTGTGTTATCGCCATACGACGGGGCGAGTTGCAGGCAGGATGGGGACGGGCTAGGCTATTGCTTGGGAAGGGTAGCTCCAAAATCCGTCACCTGACTCTGCGTTATTGCTCTGTCCTGGGCGCTGGCGGCGTGGATGCTGCACGTGTTCGCGTGGGCGATACGATCAGGTGAGGCATGTTCAATTCGGCGTTGCAACAGGCATACCGCGGCGGCTATCTCAAACCAAGCAACTGGCTTCCAAACATCATCGCCGGCATCGTGGTCGGCCTGGTGGCGCTGCCACTGGCGATGGCCTTCGCCATCGCCTCGGGCGCAAAACCAGAGAACGGTATCTACACCGCGATCGTGGCCGGCATCGTGGCTTCGACACTGGGTGGCAGCCGCCTGCAGATCTCCGGCCCGACCGGCGCGTTCATCGTCATCCTCTCCGGCATCACCGCCCGGTACGGATTTGACGGCCTGCAGATTGCAACGCTCATGGCCGGCATCATCCTGGTGATCATGGGCGTGACCAAGCTCGGCCGCCTCGTGAAGTTCATTCCCGACCCCGTTATCGTCGGCTTTACCGCGGGGATCGGCGTCATCATCTGGACCGGGCAGTGGCACTACTTCTTCGGCCTGGAGAAGCCGGAAGGGGAGCACTTCCACGAGAAGATGCTGAGCCTCTTCCGCGAGCTGCCGCACTTCGATCCGACGACGACGCTGCTGGCGCTCATCTCACTGGCGATCGTCATCATCTGGCCGCGGCTGCCGGTCGTGAAGCGCGTGCCCGGGCCGCTGATCGCCCTCATCGTGGCCACGGCGGCGGTGGCAATCTTCCGGTTCCCGACCGTGGCCACCATAGGCAGTGCATTCGGCGGGATTCCGTCCGGTCTGCCGACTCCCTCCGTGCCGCAAGTGACGCCGGGCCGCGTGATCGAGCTGCTTGGGCCAGCGCTCACGATCGCGCTCCTGGGGTCGATCGAGTCGCTGCTCTCCGCGGTGGTTGCCGATGGCATGGGCGGGGGGCCGAGGCACGATTCCAACCAGGAGCTGGTGGGGCAGGGGCTCGCCAACATCGTGTCACCGCTCCTCGGGGGGTTCGCCGCGACTGGCGCCATTGCCCGCACGGCAACCAACATCAAGAACGGCGGCAACAGCCCGATCGCCGGGATCGTGCATTCACTCGTGCTGGTGCTGATCATCGTGGCGCTGGCGCCGCTGGCGGTGAATGTGCCGCTGGCCGCACTCGCCGCGATCCTCTTCGTCGTCGCCTGGAACATGAGCGACGCCCGGCACATGGTGAGCATGATCAGGCGGGCGCCGCGAGCGGACGTGGCCGTGCTGCTGGTGACGTTCCTGCTCACCGTGTTCGCCGACCTGGTGGTGGCGGTCAACGTGGGAGTCATCCTGGCGACGCTGAACTTCCTGCGCCGCATGTCGACTTCCGTCGAGGTGCACGAGCTTTCGCACGAGCAGATCGAACGGGAGCTGCGGGAGGACCGGAACGTCACGGTTCCGCCGGGCGTGCTCGTTTACCACATCGACGGCCCGTTCTTCTTTGCCGCCGTGGAAACGTTTGAGCGCGTCCTTGAACGGGCCGGCGCCGACCCGAAAGTGCTGGTGGTGCGGCTGACCGACATGCCGTTCACCGACATGACCGGCCTGCAGACCCTGGAAGAGGCGATTCATCACCTGCAGCAGCGAGGGGTGCGCGTCATCCTCTGCGAGGCGAACGAGCGGGTGTACCGCAAGCTGGAGCGTGCTGGACTGCTGGCCGAGGTTGGCGGGGACGGCTACGTGGAGACATTTGGTGGCGCGATTCGTCGCGCCGCGGCGATTGTCGAGTCGCACGCCGTGGCCGTTGAATCGAGGTCAGATTCGCCCATGGGTGGCAACACACCACTCGGTGCGCCGGCGTAGGGGGAGCGCCAAATTCACCCGCATACATCGCCAGGGCAGTGGGAGCACGATTCCCACTGCCCCGATTGATTGCGCCAGCAGGCGCTTGGCGCACGTTCAGCCCATCGCTGAGGCGGCGCGCGGCATGCCGCGCACGCCGAGGAGGGCCAGCGCGAGGCCGACTGCGACGATCAGGAGGCTAATCACGGCGGCCTGGTGCTGGCCGCTGCTGGCGACGGCGTGCAGGTAGATGGTCGAGATGCCGGCCGCGCCGGCGGCGCTGGCCAGTTGCTGCACGGCGGTAACGGAACCGGAGGCGCTCCCGGCTTCGTCGGGGGCGATATCCCCCAGTGCGACGTCGAAGACAGCGGCGAAGGCGGGACCCGCGCCAACCCCGATGATGAAGAGGGGCAGCGTCAAATGGAGTGCGCTGAGTTGCGAGGTGTCGGGGAGCGCCACCAGGATGGCGATCATGATCGCTACCCCGGCCAGGACGCCGGCAACCCCGGCGAACACGAGGCGGCGACCGAGCTTCGCCACAGCGTTCCGCGCGAAGATCGAAGAGACCACGATGCCGATGGCGATGGGCGCCGTGGCGAGTGACGCGGCGAAGGGTGAGTAGCCAAGCCCCGTCTGGACGAAGAGCCCGACCACGAGCATGAGGCCGGTGAGCGCCGCGAAGAAGATCAGGCCCACCGAGAGCCCGGCCACGAAGCCACGGTTGCGGAAGAGGGACCGCTGCAGAAGAGGTGTTGCCGAGCTGCGCTGCTGCCGTACGAACACGACGAAGAGGAGCGCGCCGGCCAGGAGTGAGGCGAGGGTGTAGGCCGGCCAGCCGGCGTCGGCGCCCTGGATGACCCCAAAGAGCACGCCGAACGTGGAGCCGGCCAGCAGGAGGGCGCCCGGAAGGTCGATGTGCACCGAGGCATCGCCGTCATCCTGGGGCAGGATGAGCAGCGCGCCGGCGAAGGTCACCACGCCAACGAGCAGGTTGATCAGGAACGCGGCGCGCCAGCCGGAGCCCGCGATGTTGGCGTTGATCAGGGCGCCAGCGACGAGCGGGCCGGCGACGGCGGAGACCCCCAGCACCGGGCCAAAGGCGCTGAAGGCCTGGCCCATCTGCTCCCGCGAAAACGCCTGGCTGATGATGCCGAACCCCTGCGGGATCATCAGGGCGCCGAACGCGCCCTGGAGCACACGGGCCAGTATGATCATGGTGGGTGACGTGGCGAGGCCACAGGCGACCGAGGCCGCGGTGAAGCCAACGATGCCGATGAGGAAGAGGCGCTTCCGCCCGAACTTGTCGCCGAGACGGCCGCCTGGAACGAGCAGGATGCCCATGCTCAGCGCGTAACTGGCGCCGAGCCAGGAGATCAGGCCCGCCCCACCCCCGAGCGACTGCGCGATGGACGGCGCGGCGATGGTGGTGATCGTGGCATCGAGCAGGTCGACGATGTCGGCCAGCAGGACGATGGCGAGGATGAGCCAGGGCTGCAGGGGCCGGGCGATGGTTGAAGCCGAAAGCTGCGACGGTTGGGACATTGATGGCTCCTGAGGCGAGGCAACGGATTCAAGTACAGTGATCGTAACGATCATTGTTCGTTACGATCACTGTACGGGAGTGCCCTGACGGTGTCAAGAGAGGATTCACCCGCAACGCAGTCCGGGCCGCGGAGCCGGCGTGACCGGCCAGCCAAGGCGCCGCTGAGCCAGGGCGTCATCGTGGACGCCGCGTTGCGGCTCATCGACCGTGAGGGGGTCGATGCGGTCACGATGCGGCGGGTGGCGCAGGAGCTGGACACCGGGCCCGCGTCGCTTTACGTCTACGTCAGCAACCGGCGGCACCTGCTCGACCTGGTCCTGGACCAGGTGATGGCGGAAATCGTCGTGCCGCAGGACGGCACGTGGAAGGAGCGCCTGATCGGGCTCCTCCAGAACGGCGTCGCGACTCTCGGGAAGCGGCGGGGGCTGGCGCTGGTCGCGCTCGGCATGATCCCGACCGGGAGCAACGCCATGGTGGTGCAGGAGCACACCCTGGGCCTGTTGCGAGAGGGCGGCCTGGATGACGCCACCATCGCCTGGGCCGTGGATCTCCTGGCGCTGCTGGTCACGGCCTCGGCGGCGGAAGAGAGCATCTTCGGTGACCGCATGGCCGCGGGCGAAGAGATGGCCGACGTGCTGAAGCGCGTCAATGATGCCTTTGCGTCGCTGCCGCCGGAGCAGTTCCCTCTGATCGCCCTGCTGCGGCCGCTGATGATGACCGGCAGCGGGGAGGATCGTTTTCGCTGGTGGATCGAGGTGATCCTGAGCGGCCTGGCGGCGACCCCGCCGCCGGTGTCCGGGACGTCAGCCGGTGTGCCGGCCGACGGTGGCGGGAACTGCCCGGAGCAGCACCATGGCGACGAGGACGAGCACCACCAGCACGATCAAGGCCGTGGGACGGCCGAGGCCTAGCACCTGGGCGACCAGCGTCCAGATCAGCGGCCCGATCAGCAGGGCCAACCTTCCCGAGAGACCATAGAGGGCGAAGAACTTGCCGAGCTCTGCCGCTGGCGACAGTGCTGCCATGAGCGGGCGGTCCGAGGCCCAGATGCCCCCAAGGGCGAAGCCGGCCAGCGGTCCACTGAACCAGAGGGTTTCCCGCGCGACCACGCCGAAGCCACTCGCCGCGATTCCCGCGAGGGCAATGCACCACACGCCAAGAATGACCAGCAGCGCGTTGCGGGGACCCCTGGCATCGACCACGCGCCCCCAGAGCAGGCCGCCGGCAACGGCGCCGAGGATGCAGGCGAGCAGGAGACGGTCCTTGTCCGCGCTCGCGTAGCCTGCTTCGAGCGTAAGGTAGACCGCCATGAAAATGCCGATGGCGCCGCCGGCCATCGAGTAGAGCGCGCGGCTGATGAGAAATCTCATCAGGATCGGCAACCGGGTTGGCGTGCGCCAGCGTCGTTGCGACATCGCGGAAGGCGCCGCGGGCCAAGGCAAGGGGGGCCAGGGGCGCCACGACACGGGCGGGTTCGCGGACCAGGATGAAGCAGGGCAGGCCAGCAGCACCGAGACGAAACTGGTGATACGGAAGACGGCCTTGGTAGTCGCCGCCCCGCGCCAGCACCAGGCCACCAATGATGAGCCCCGCAATCGACCCGAAGTAGCCGAGGCCAACACCCAGCCCATTGACACGGCCGTGGTTGATCTCGGTGCTCACGAGCGGCAGCAGGGCGTCGTAGATGATCAGGCTGCTCTGAAAGGAGAGGTTGGCAACGCTGTAGATCACAAGCGAGAGCCACAGATCGCCCTGCGCCACGAGCGAGAAGAGGGCAGCAACCAGGGTGGTGACGATCAGGACCGGCATGCGGCGCGGGAGCAGATCGGAGACGGCCCCCAGCCAGGGCCCAGCCCGATCATGAGGAGCATGATGACCGTGTTGCTGAGCGTAATCTGACTGTCGCTGCCGGCCATGACCGCGACCACCCAGACGGGGAAGTAGTTGGCGATCATGTTCTGGGACTGGAGCGTGTTGCCGAGCCCCTTCGACACCCAGTTGCAACCGTGGCCGAGGCCGAGGTGGGTTGCAGCGGCCGGCGGATGGGGAATGACGAGGGACTTGTCTACGACATCGTCCATGGCAGCCTCCGGAGTCACGAGCTGACGACGGTCCGGCGACAATCTTCACTTTCCTGATTCTGAACGGTACCAGTATGAAGTACGGGGAGGATTCCCGCTGCGGAAACTGCGGCAGCAAATCCCCTTGACATCCAGAAATTGTCCGGATATAGTGTACGTACAGTCCCGAGGGGCCGAGCGTACAGAACGCCCCACCGGACGCTTCAAAGGGCGGAAAGCATCGCGGGGTACTTTCCAGCTACCGGGGCATGATGGGATCAGCGCCAGGGAAAGCGCGTTGTTGCGGGGCACGCGCTGGAAGCGGTACAGATCAGGGAGCGGGAAGATCGCAGAGTTCGTCGGGGCTGTTTCTTTGCCTGAACGCTGGCACTGCGCCGGCAGCGGGTCGTGGAACTCCCCCAGGTTGTGAGGCTGGCGCCGAGCCAGGCAACCCACACCAATGTGCGATCCAGACAGATATCTTCCTCGCTCTGCTGACGCCAAAAAACTCCCCAATCCGACCTGACGCGGAGCGGTGACCGGCTGCCTTGCCGTCGCAGGCGCTTCGCCTGTCCCACCTCGGACCGATCTCCAGAACGAGAAACGCGGTTGCGGCTCGCAGGGTGCCTGTCCGGAATGTCCCGGCCGGATCTGGGGTATTGCTCCTCATCGCCAGCCGGGAAGAGCCGCCTGTCACGGTGGCTTGACGCCGCGCTTGACGATCGGGCTCCGCCCCTCAGGCTTCCAGTAAAGCTGACCTGGATAGTCGGATATGCAGCCGTAGGTGTGGTGAGTGATCAAGCTGGCCATCGTGGCCCGGTTTCACCACAGCTCGGTGCGGCGGAGAAAACGCGTGGAAAGCGGCCGGCAGGTTGCCCGGCGTCTGCCAGTACCAGATCACGCGGCGCGATCTGGCACGGTGGGCGGGAGCGGGTGTACTGGGTGTGGGAAACTGCGCGGGCCTGCAGCGGGTTGAGGCGCAGGCGGATGCCACACCGACCGGCCGCCGGTTGACGATCTACTCGGGCCGCAACGAGAACCTGGTTGGCCCCCTTCATGGAGGCGTTTACGGCCGCCACGGGGATCGAGGCTGACGTTGCCACGCGGGTACCGGCGAACTGGCGGTGACGATCCTGGAGGAGGGGGATGCCTCGCCAGCCGACGTCTTCTTCGCGCAGGATGCCGGGGCGCTCGGTCTGCTGCAGGACGCCGGGCGCTTTGTTGGGCTGCCGGATGATCTGCTGGCAACGGTCGACGCCCGCTTCAGGTCTGACGAGGGGCTGTGGACGGGCGCGTCGGCGCGGCCCGGGTGCTGGTCTACAACACCGACGCGCTGAACGAGGACGACGTCCCGGTGACGGTCGGGGCGCTGCTGGATCCTGAGTGGAAGGGAAAGGTCGGCTGGGCGCCGACGAACGCATCGTTCCAGACCTTGTGACGGCGTTTCGCGTGCTCGAAGGTGATGACGCCGCGCGCGCCTGCTCGAGGGCATGGTGGCGAACGGGGTGGTGCCCTTCGACGGAAACACCGAGATCGTGATGGCCGTCGGCAACGGTGAACTCGCGTTGGGGCTGGTCAATCACTACTACCTCTACGCCGTCAAGCGCGAGGAAGGCGACGATTTCCCAATTGCCAACCGCTACCTGGACGCCGCGGACCCGGGCGCGCTGGTCAACATCGCGGGCGTGGGCATTCTCAGCAGCAGCGCGCACCAGGAAGAGGCGCTGGCCTTCGTCGAGTACCTGCTGAGCGACGAGGGCCAGGCCTACTTCGCGAAAGAGACGTCGGAGTATCCGGTGGTGAGCGGGGTTGCCTCGCCGGCTGACCTGCCGCCGCTGGCCGAGGTGGGTAGCCCGGAGATCAACCTGGCCGACCTGGCTGATCTGGAAGGAACCGTTGCGATGCTGACGGAGCTCGGCATCCTGTAACCACGGCGAAGACCCGGCACGACGGAGGCGCTGCGTTCAGGGCGTCCGATTGCGTGTTGCGGGCACAGCGGGCGGAGCGGCAGAGCGAGTGAGCGCCGGCGGCACCGATTTGAGCATTCCCGGCGGCCGGGCCAGCGCGGCTGTGCCCAGGCCGCAGTGGCGACTGCTGCGGTGGCCGTCAGCCCAGCCACCGCTCCTGCTCCTCGGGCCGGCCCTGGTTGTCGCGCTCCTGGCGCTCTTGCCCTTGCTCTACCTGGTGGTGCGCGGCACCAGTGACCTCGCGCTGCTGTTCCAGAACCTGTGGCGACTGCGCACCTTGCAGGTGCTCGGCAACACGCTGCTCCTGGTGGGCGCGGTAGCGATCTCCACGACGGCACTTGCCGTGCCGCTCGGGTGGCTGACCGCCCGCACCGACTTGCCGGGACGGCGGTTCTGGACGATCGCGTTCACGCTGCCGCTGGTGGTGCCATCGTTTGTCGCCGCGCTCGCGTTCATCGCGGCGCTGGGGCCGCGTGGGCTCGTGCAGCAGATCCTGGAACCGATCGGGGTCAGCCGGTTGCCGTCACTGTACGGATTCTGGGGCGCCTGGTTGATCCTGACGCTCTCCACGCTGCCGTACGCGTTTCTGACGGTGCGGGCTGCCCTCCTGGGACTCGACGCCAGCCAGGAGGAAGCGGCCCGCAGCCTGGGACTCGGCCCGTGGCAAGCTTTCCGCCGGGTGACGCTGCCCCAGTTGCGGCCGGCGATCGCGCTGGGCGGCCTGCTGTGCGCGCTCTACACCCTGGGCGACTTTGGCGTGGTGACGCTGCTGCGCTACGACTCCTTCACCCGAGCCATCTACACCAGCTACCGCTCCAGCTTCGACCGTTCGACGGCGGCAGGGCTCTCGCTCTTCCTGACGCTCATCGCGGTCATTGCGCTGGTGCTGGAGGCGCGGGTGCGAGGCCAGGCGACATTGCACCGGGTGAGTAGCGGGGTCCGGCGCCCGGCGCCTGTGGTGCGACTGGGGCGATGGCGCTGGCCCAGCCTGATGTTGAGCGGGGTTGTTGTGGCGGCATCCCTGGGTCTGCCGCTGGCCGTGCCGGCTACTGGTGCGCGCGGCAGGTGCTGACGCAGATCACCAGCTCGCATTTGCTGGAGGCGACGCAGACGTCCATCGTGCTGGGCGTGGGCGCCGCGGTGATTGCGGGCGTGGCGGCCGCGCCAGTGGCCGTGCTGAGCGTGCGGTACCCGAGCCGGCTCTCGCACGTCATCGAGCGAGCGACGTACCTGACCTACGCCATGCCCGGCATCGTCATCGCGGTTGCGTTCGTGGCCATCACCGTGCGCACCCCGTGGTACCAGACCATGGGCATCCTGATGCTGGCCTGCGCCTGCCGCTACCTGGGGCAGGCGGTCGGGGCGACCCGGGTTTCGCTGCTGCAGATCAGCCCGCGCCTGGAAGAGGCGGCGCGCGGGCTGGGCGCCAGCTTGCCGGGTGCGTTGTGGCGGGTGACGCTGCCGCTCGCGCGGCCCGGGTGGCTCGCCGGGACCCTGCTCGTCTTCCTGACCACGATCAAGGAACTCCCGATCACGCTCTTGCTCATTCCGGCCGGGGAGCGCTCGCTGCCGACGCTGATCTGGACGGCGGCGGGCGACGCGCGATACGGCGAGGCCGCGGTGCCGGCCCTGCTGCTGGTGGCGATCACCGCCGTCCCCACCTACCTGCTGGCGCACCGGCGGCAGGCGCTGGCGGCATGAGCGCCGGGACGCCGGCGTTCGCCCTGCAGTGCTCCGGGGTGAGCAAGACCTACGGCACGACCGAGGTGGCCCGGGACCTGGACCTGGAGGTGAAGCCGGGCGAAATCTGCGCGCTGCTTGGCCCCAGCGGCTGCGGGAAGACGACGACCCTCCGCCTGATCGCGGGATTCGAGCACCTGGATTCCGGCACGATCAGGATTGGAGACCGCGTCGTCGCCAGCGCCGAGGGCGGGCAGGTGATCTCGCTGCCGCCTGAGCAACGCCGGGTTGGGATGGTGTTCCAGGACTACGCGCTCTTTCCACACCTGAGCGTCCGTGACAACGTCGCGTTCGGGCTGCCGCGGGGGCGGGGAGCGGCGGCTGACGCGGCGCTGGCACTGGTGGGGTTGGAGACGTACGGCGACCGCATGCCGGGGCAGCTCTCGGGTGGGCAGCAACAGCGGGTGGCGTTGGCGCGGGCGCTGGCCCCGCAGCCAGACGTACTGCTCATGGACGAGCCGTTCTCCAACCTGGACGCCGGCATGCGCGGACGGGTGCGGGCAGAGGTGCGGAAGATCCTGCGAGCGGCCGGGGCGACGGCCGTCCTGGTCACGCACGATCAGGAGGAGGCATTCACGCTGGCTGACCGTGTCGCGGTCATGCTCGATGGCCGCATCGCCCAGGTCGGGTCACCGGAAGACGTCTACCTGAGACCGCGTGGGCGCGCCGTCGCGGAATTCCTGGGAGAGGCCCTCTATCTCGAGGGAACGGCGCTGGGCACGGAGGTGGAATGCGTACTTGGGCGCGTCCCGATGCACTCGCCGGCCAGCGGTCCGGTGACGGTGCTGGTCCGCCCCGAGGCGGTGTGCCTGCTGCCGGACGCGAGCGGATGCGCTCAGGGGCAGGTGCGGGATCGCCAGTTCCTGGGACCCTCGGTCATGATCTCGGTAGTCCTGGACGGCGGTCCGACGGTTGTGGCGCGCAGCGACGCCTACAGCGCTCCGGAAGTGGGGGAGCGCACGGGTGTGCGGCTGCGGGGCCCCGTGCACGTGCTGCCTGCGGAGCTGGGCGGTGGGTGACGTTCTCGATGCCTGCCCTGCAGTGGCACACACGTTGGGGCGCGTTGGCAGACGGGTGCCGGGACGTCAGCGCACCTGAAACGGCCCCGGTGGGTTTCACGACGGCTGCAAAGGCGTGGTGCAGGTGACCTGCGGCGCGATCACGTTGATGGACTCTACCACCAGCCCCGCGTGGATCGGTAGACGAGGTGCTGGCATAGGCGGTGCGGCACGCGGGTGCCTGGTATGTGTGCCCACAACGCCAACAATGCCAACTTTCACGGGTAGTGGGTTGGCCAAGTTGTGTTGGCTGCCGAACGAGGAGGCCGGCGAGAGGCTGCGCCGCGAGGTTGTCGTGGGTTCAGGGCCGGGCCGAAATCCTTCTTCGCCTGCGAGGTCAGAGGCAAAGCGCACGCGGAGGACGTGCGGCGCATGAGCGCCGCGCGGCCGCCTCGGCCACAACGATGTCGACATGCGCCCGGCACGCTGGCACGGCGAGCGTTGCGTACCTCGCGAACACCGCCACGACGCGTTGCGCAGATCGTGCCGGCGGCATGGAGCTCTTGGATTTCGCCGGCGAGGTAACCGATTTCCGCGAGGACCTCGTCGGTGTGCTGGCCCACCGCCGGGATATCGCCCATCTGCGCCGTCGCGCCCTCCAGATCGAAGGGGGGAGGAGCGACTGAATGGGGCGCCGACGGGGGTATCGATCTCCCGCCAGCGCTCCCGGGCGGCAAGCTGCGGGTGCTCGGCGAACTCGGCCACGCTGTTGAGCGAGCCGAACGGGATGTCGGCCGCCTCCAGGCGGCGTACGACTTCGGCACGCGGTAACGCGCCCAGGGCGTCATCGATGGCGGCTTCCAGCTCGGCGCGGTGCTCGCGGCGCAGCGGCAGGGTCAGGTAGCGCGGAATTGATCTCCCCATTCGGTGGCCGCTGACCGCGCAGAAGGCTCGCCACTGCGCCTCGGTCTGTACCGCGAGCAGGACCGCGCCGTCCTGGCAACGTCGGGAACCGTAGGGGACGACAGTGGCGTATTGCGCCGGCGCGGGCTGGCGGCGAGCCGCCGTACTTCGTGTAGTAGGCCGGATACCCCATCCACTCCGAGAGGGCGTCGAAGAGAGAGGTTTCCACGACCCGGCCCTGCCCGGTGGCCTGGCGCTCATGGGGGCGGCCAGCGTGCCGATGGTGGCGTAAACCGCGGCGCCCGCAGTCGCCGACGCTGATGCCCAGCTTGGCCAGCTCATCGCCATTGCCAGTCGTGGCGATGACCCCGGTTTCGCCCTGGAGCAACAGGTCGAACGCCTTGCGTTCCGCGAAGGGACCGGTGGGCCCATAACCGGAGATCATGGTGATGACGAGGGAGGGGTAATCCCGCCGTAGCCGCTCCAGGGCGAACCCCAGCCGCTCGATGGCGCCCGGGCCGAGGTTCTGGACCAGCACGTCT
Source organism: Thermomicrobiales bacterium (assembly GCA_046328375.1). Taxonomy (GTDB): domain Bacteria; phylum Chloroflexota; class Chloroflexia; order Thermomicrobiales; family UBA6265; genus JACCXM01. Next base: position 48,207 of record JAXLWT010000033.1, on the reverse strand, counting down.
GAGCTGGCGATCAGCCGCTCGAGGACGGCGCAGGCCGCCGGCTGCTTCGCCATGTCGAGCGTGAGCGAGCGCTTGCCGCGGTTGAGCCAGACGAAGTAGGAGGAGAGGCCCCGCACCGAGGTGTCGTAGTAGCGCGCAAAGTCACCGCCGCCGGGACGCTCGATCTTGATCACCTCCGCGCCGAGGTCAGCGAGGTGCCGCGTGCACCTGAGGGACCGGCGACGGCCTGCTCCGGCGAGGACGCGTAGGCCCGCGAGTGGCCCGCGGGATTCGCCGCTGGCTCATGAACTTCCCCTGCACCCATGGTCGCACTGCTCCAGTTCCAGATCACGGTCGTTGTCGGTGCGCGCACACGGATGCGCTTCGCACGGCGTTAGTGACCGAATGCTGCACTATCCCACACTGCCCGGCTGCCAGAGCAGGCGGGGCTGCTCGCGAGCGAGACGTCCTGTCGCTCCTCAACGTTAGAGAAGCTGCCAACGAGACCGGTTGTCACCGCCTCGCCCAGGCGCGGCAGCGAGTGTGGAGGTATCGAACGCAAAGACACGCAGGGGATTTGGAGTAAACCAGGAGGTGAAGTGCGCGAGGCCGGTACCGATCCGGTATCAGAAAGCACAATTTGGAGTGAATATAAAGTAAATGAATATCAAAGATCACGCGATGCTATTGCCAAAGAAAAAGATGAAAGCGCTAAGATGGAGTCGTCCAAGAGTTCATTCGTCACGTCACCGTAGAAAGGGCTGCGCCGCTTGATGGGGGTTGGGTTGGCAAGAACTCGCGATCGTGATGGTGATCATCTTGATCATCTTCGGCGCGGGCAAGCTGCCCCAGGTGATGAGCTCGCTCGGCCAGGGTGTCAAGGAGTTCAAGCAGGAAGCGGTGGGCGCCAGCAGCGATGGGCGCGGTGCGGCGAGCCCAACGCTGGCTGAAGGCGACGCGGTCACGCCGAAAGCGGTCTAGGTTCCGACGTGATCCGTGTAACGCCTCTTGGTTTTCACAGTAGCGCGACGAGTAAGTCGGCTGCGATCTGAATTCTGGAGGTCTGCAGGTCGCGACGCGCGCCGACGCCGCAATTCCAGGTGGCCGATGCGCTGGAGCGCCTGGAGGAGGAGCGTGGCGGTGTTTCCTGCATATGGATTCCTGGGTGGAGCTTGGGGATCTGGGAAAGAGGCCGTCCTACACCCAACATACAGCGAGCGATGACGTTGGGGCCCAACGCATCGACGCTTGCTTGATGCGCCACTCAAGCCGAGCTCCGTTTGCATTGATATCGGGATTGCCGGCTCATTGCGTCGCGAGGACGCGGCAAAGCTCCTGAATTGGCCTTTTTTGGCGAGGGCGATGTTCTGGTTCTGGGCCTGGGGCATGGGCTTGCCGCCGCGATCGTGGCGCAGGCGGGGTGTTGGACGCGGACCGAACCTGCACGATTTTTCGGGGTGGATGTGTTGAGGAGCCGCGCGTGATTGCGCGCGTCAGGGCCAACCTCGCCGCCTACAACTTCACGTCCAGGATTGAACTGGTGCGGGAACACCCAGCTACCTTCTGCCGATCACGCGTCGCCGACGGCCGGACTTGTGGCCCTGTTCTTCGTGGATCACTCTACCGACTACCATGACGTTCGCGCGGTCACCGGTCTTTTTCCTTCCCTCCTGGCCGATGGGGGGTTTGCGCTCTTCCATGATTTCAACGATCGCCGGAACAAGGACGCTGGGACCGGCTACGGCATGTACGCCAGGTGATTGATGGTCTGCCATCCCCCACCTTTCGCATTCTTCGGCGCTTTCGGCTGCACCGGCCTCTACAGGAATGAGGAATCACTAGCGGCAGATCAGCAGCGGGGTGGCCGGCTCGGTTTTGCTGACGCTAGGTTCTAGGGATTCGCTGACCCGCCTCCGTTATACCTTGGTGACCTGAGGAGCGTCGGGGAGGCTTTCAACACGCTCAATAGGCATTGTGAAGTCCTGGGTCGCTGGATCATAATCTGTCCCGATCGCCAACCCATAGAGCAACCCGCCCATTCCTGCAAGAGTGGGGAAGATCAAGTTGTGTGCTCCTGGATCAATGTCGGTTGGCGGAGCCGGTTCTAGTAGCGCCGCTTCAGGTTGCATGAAGACCGCGTTGGTCAATCCAGCGCCGAATACCCCGGCGACTACGGACGCCTCGGCAAACATCGTTGATTGGTCGTTGAATGACATCGTCAGGGCGAAGGACCTCCAAATCCTGATTCGATCATGGCCCTGCGGACTTCGCTCTGGTGCGCACACGGCGGTGCCGAGCATCGTCTCGGCTGATGTAGATCTTCCTTCCTGTTGCTTGCGGAGGTTTTCCTCGCTTTAGTTCCACGACGGCTTTGTACAGGCGAGTACAGATGTCGTGAATGCGCCCTAGCCGCGAGGAGCCAGCCAGACGTTTCTGAGGCAATAGATGGAGTCCTTTTGTGAAAGCGTAAGGAGTCTATCGCTGATTCCAGCAGCATAGAAGATTTGCTGGTGCCAACTCGTCGGTCTTGCCACTACGTAGCGCAGTATCCTCTCCTGTGAGAGATACCGATAAAAGCGAGCGGCCGACGTCGTCAAAGAAAATGATAGTAGTTTCGATTTCGCGATGTACACAGGATTGCTAATTCTTGCTCCCCTACATCATGCACATCTCCAGCGCGAATCCTCTCGCGCATTCGGGAGAACAGTCTGAGAAAGGGCTGGGCGCTCCTCGCCCAGCGCACTATTCGTGCGGAGAAACGTTCCATCATACTGAGGCAGAGCTGCGTTTCCCCGTCGATGTACAAGCTCTCGTGGTGAGTAACCGTGGCTGGCGGATCAATGTAGGTGTCGGGGTAGTTCAGCACCTGATTCTCGGGCACAACTAAAGCGCTGGCTCGCCTCACTTGGTGTTGAACTGGTGGAACCACAATGCAAGTCATGTTCCTCTACCCAACAGGTAGTGGTCGCCAAAACCGGTCAATGAGTTCGGTGAGTGAGGGATGTAATGGGCAGGGAGAACATAGTTTGTCCATCGCCCCGCCGTCGCTGCATATGCGCTTGCCTCCTCATTCGGCATCCCGTTATCGCGATACCAGGGCAGGTGTCGACAAGTGAACACTCCCGCCACGCGGACAGCATCAAACAGCGCATCTGGTGAGAAATATCGCTTGTTGTAAAGGGCAAACGTAGTGTCGGTGCGGGCAGGTAGATTGGACCCAACCCGTCTAACTCTCCTACTTGTACCTACCAGAAGCGTGCTTCACTCTCCCAAACTGGCACTGGGTTTTCGACACCAACCAAAAGGTCATCACACGTTTGATCGTGGTCGTCGATCCTCAATGCTAATCCCGCCTTGCCAACCTTGTATTCCTCTGTGACAGCCGCGAGGTGTCCCAGAATGTCTGGCGGAATCAATGGGTTCAGCTCAAGTCCGGATCGGTCAGCACGAAAAGATCAGGAAGCAAGGCGTAAGTTGGTCGGTCTGTGAGAATGTGCCGAAGGCCGCGATTGACCGATAGTCGTAGGACGTTGACGCCCCAAGGCCCCATCCAGGAGCGCGTGCATTTCCGGGCGACGTTGAAGCGTTGTCAATAACGGTCACGTTTTCCAACCCCAGGGAGCGCAACTGGCGTACCATGCCAGCGACATAAGTCGGGTTGTTGAACGCTGGAATGAAGACGGGTACGCCACGTTGGAGAGCTGCGCCCGCAGTGGGGTGCGTTGTCACCGTCACCGTGGATTCCGGAAGAAGCAAGTGAGACGTGCCGGATTGCGCGGCGCTGTCACGAGTGAAAAGAATCGACTCGGTAGGCTTTCCAGCTAGCACCTGTCCGAGCACCACGTCCTTGTTAACGGGTTCAAGCCCCTCAGAAGTTTCGCAGCTCCAAGTGTGTCGCCAGAACTGGTCTATCCACGCGAGCGTTTCGCGCAACCGAATCAAGCGGTCTGGTCGACTATCTACGCTTACTAGGTTCGAGGATGGAAGGAGATGTAGAAAGCGCAGTTGGCTTGACCGATTTCGTCACCCAACGCCGACAAAAGATTGTATTCAGCGCCCTCAACGTCAATCTTGATGAGCGCCACTTGGATCTTTGAGCCGGTAGGTTCGAGCGCTTGGCAAATCGAAAGGCCCTCTACCTCTACGCTCTTGGTCAACAGCTCGGCCGTGCGTTTCCGCTCGACAATTGGAAAGACCGTGGATTCTGAGTTCCCCCAGTTCGTTGAATGAAGCGTAAATGGTCCGTCCTCCGCGGCAAGGCCCGCCGGGATGACCTTTATGCGTGGCGCCAAATCAGGATTGACTGAGATGTTCTCTCGGAGATGTTCTAGAGCTGTGGGGTCGCATTCAAACGCTGTGACGTTTGCACCGAGGGCAGCCGCGTAGAGCGAGGTCGGCCCAATCCAGGCCCCTACGTCTACAAAACTTGCTTCAGGTAACAGCATGTGTTTGAGAATGCGAAAGGTGTGGGGCTCCCAAGTGCGGAAGTTGACTTTCCCCCAGAACGTGCGGTGGTGCGAACTTTTCACAAGGGCAAACGTTTCCCAACAGTGATAGTCGCAACGTCGGCAGCTACGCCTTGCATGGTTAGCTCTCTCCATGAAGGAAACGCGCTCGGCTGGAATCAACTAAGAGCGCAGAACCGTGGCGCTGGGTTGAGCTGTGTCCCGTATTGGCAGAATGAGAATCCGGCTGCCAGGGCCACAGTTTGCAATACGGCGCTATCCCGTTTGGCTAAAGAAGCCAGCAATCGCTCGCGATGCAAAGATCATTGCCTACCTCCTGCTGCCGAAGGTTGCAGTTCCTCTTCGATGAGCGGCATTCATCTCGTTTCAACGACGCCGGCCCACTCCGCAGGTGAGAATGCGCGGAGCGCGACGAGATATCTTGCATGGGCGCGCCAGACTGGCTCCCTGAGTTCGATCATCGGCTTTGTCGGGTGCCGCATGTCCTCGAATTCCTGGTTAATAGGGGAGGAGATGCTGCTTGGATAGACTTATGGCTAGAATCCAGGATGGGTTCGCGGAGCTTGACACAGTACTGATGTAATCCCAGGCGATCAAAGATCGTGCAATAGTCGCCAGCGCGAATATGCGCAGTATGACCGGACCAGTGCCACCAGTATTGGCGTAGGCCCAACAGACGGTAGTTCTCCCCCTCAAATGAGGGATGGCGTATGAACAGGAAGTCCGTGGCTGCCTGGGCTGCGACGCTGATGATCTGCTCGACAACATCAGTCCCCGGTAAATGCTCAAGGAAATCAGGCATGGAGATGAACCTGACGCCAGCAGTCGCAGGAATGTCACGAGCGTCGGCGATGATGACGTCGTATCCCGCTTCCCGTGCCTCGGCAACCTTCTCCTCGCTCAGGTCGATGCCCAGTCCTCTGCCAGCCCCAAATCGCTTTTGGCAGTAGCCAATTGATCCACCCCGAGAGCACCCCAATTCAATGGCGGGGGAAGTCCTCGATCTCCTGCCAATCGATGCCAGTCGTTCCATGTTGAGCGAGTTGACTGCTAGTCATCCCTGCGTTTCCTCTTCGCTTTGGCCAAGCTCAGCAAGTCTTCGAAACTTGTTTCGCGCCTTGGAAAAGACCCGCGGAGTTGCAGAGGGGCGGCGGGATGACCCTCCGCCGACCTTCGGGCGCGACTGCAACCTCGCGAGTGAACAGCTCTATCTCTGATCTTGAAGCGAGAGCTATGGAGAGTATTCCGCTGCCTTCGCTCTCCCTGCGCGCTGCAGGCGCCGCCGCGCGTCGTCGTGTGAAACGAGCGCGTGCGCGGCCTGATAGCAAATATCTGCGCTGCTGGTGTCCACCAGGAGCGCGTTTCTCCGTGAATCGCATACTCGCTGGCGCCGCCGAGTACTGGTAACACCACAGCGCAACCGCTGGCCATGGCCTCCAACCCTGTCCGGCCGAAGGCTGATAGTCTGAGAGGTCAAGGAAGATGTCACTTTGACGCAAGATTGCTGCTACGCGTTCGCGCGTCAAGACCCCGTGATTGATGAAAGGAAAATCGACCCGAAGTCTGGCGGACTCAGATGCGGCGTCGCTGCAACCAAAAATGTGGATTTCGACTTTTCTCCCGATCGTTGTGGCGAGACGCCGTAGCACCTGTGGTACGTCCTGCCCCGCGTCGCGCCGGAACTTGGCGGATCATCGCAACAACGCGCGCTGGCCCAGGATGCCGCGCCCCGGCGAGCGGGAAATAGACGGCGTGGTCCAGGCTGGGAGAGACCTTGCATGGACCTGAACGTTGTGCAGAGCCGCCACCGTTTCGCACAGCCACCAGGTCTTGGCAAAAGTACCGCGTGAGGTATGAGCGTGTAGGATCTTGCCGCCTCAGCGCGACGGCGAACCCTCGGATAGAAGAACGGCTCGTAGTCCTGGATGTAATAGGCCGGCAACACGTGGGGATGGTGGGCGCTGATCTCCGCCAGGAGCGGCATGGAACTGTAAATGGTGGCGACCACAACCACCAGTGCGCGGCGTGAACGCCAGCTCGTCGAGAGATCGATAGGGCGAAAAACAGTTCCTCTCGCTCGGAGACACCCGGATAGTTCTGACGATAGCGGTCCAGGTGCATGGCACGGATCGCCACCTGGGCGGTGATGCAGGCGGCGCATACCATGGCTTCCTGAACGACGGAATGGGCTCCACCGCCACCCTCCACTGGGAGGAGAAAGAGCACGCTCAGAATCGACGTCTCGTCTGATCTGCTCGCGTTCTTCAGGTAGGTGGAAAGTGACGCGCGTATTGAAGCCAGCGTCGGTTCTTCTCGCAGGCGGAGGCTTCGTCGGCCGCTGGCGCTCGCTCCCGTACTTGCAGGAGTTCGGCCCGGCCGGACTTGCCCAGTGCGCGCCGACGCGCATGGTGAAGCTGCGGGATTTGGCGTGATACACATACGCCTGGTCGGCGATGGCCAGTGCGAAGCGGCATCTGCCGCACGTAGGCAGAAGTCGTTTTCTTCGCCGTATCCCTCGGGGAACCGTTCTTCATCGAAATAGCCAATCGCCTCGATGACGGCACGTGTGACGGCGAAGCAGAATCCGTTGACGAATGGAACACGCGGGAAAGTGCAGGTCGAGATCTGGGCCACAGCGGCAGCGATCTGGTCAATATTCCCGCCCCGGCGGAACGGGGTTCAGCGCCCAGTCGCCACCCGGATCGTACCTTTCCGGCACCGATTGATAGCTTGCTGCGTTAGAAAGCGGCCCCGCTATACCAATGTTCAAGGTCGCTGTGCAGGCACGCTAGGAGGTGCTCGAGCCACCTTGGGGTCACGATAGTGTCACTATTCAGCAGCACTATCTCGACGCCGATTGCGGCGCGCAGGCTGATTGGCGGCTTTGGTATAGCCCGGAGGGTTCGTGGTTGCGAAGCAGCAGGACGTGCTCGTGCATGTTGGTGAAGTGCTGCAGGAATATGCGATCGTTTCTGCGTCACTGCCATCGTCCACAATGATCAGCAATTGCAGGACCGCTGTGTGCCCGGCTACGGATTCAAGGCAGCGTCGCATCATCCAGGGCGTTGTAGACGCAGATGATGATATCGACCGGAAGAACCGGTGTGACCTGCCCGGAAGAAGGCTCCCGCCCGTTGCTCGCGAGCGCTGGCTCGAAGAGGTGCTTGGGGTGATGCCCGTTAGAGACTGCTCCATTGCGGCGAGCCGTCCTTTAGCGGTTAGGGCCGATCGTCCAGGAAGTATCGATTCCGGGTCGTTCGCCTCTGCGTTATCCCGGTCAAGCTCTGGCGACGTCTCAGGCCTACCAACGTATCCAGATTGCTTCGCAGGCGCGCCGTTGCTCCAGGGCGGGGTGAGATCGTCATGGCTACGCCCTCGCTTGCTCTTGCGGGCAAGCACGCTTCGCGCCCGCTCCAGAACGACATCGATGAGCGCCGCTTGCCGCGCAGCGCTCGCAGCGCCACACCGGTTTCATCCACGCGGCGTAGCACTTCGTCAACGATGGTCTGCAATTCAGCTCGTTCTCGTTTGAGTTGTTCCTGGAGTGAGCTGATGCGCGCCAGTTCATGTCGCTCGCGTGCCAGGGCGGCCTGAAGAGAATCGTTCGCGAAAAAGCCCAGGCCTGCTCTGTCTCCAGTTGTTCTCGGGAGAGCGCCACGCGCAGGTTCAGTTCCAACATCATGTCAGGGTGAGTACTGGGGGGGGTTCTGCGCCTCGTCGCAAAGCGCAGTTTCCGTCTCGAGATCTGGTGCCGCGCGCTGCCTGTTCAAAGGCAACGATCTCAGCAACTCCCGGAGGAGAGCAGCCTGTAGTTGCTCGCACTCACTCAAGGAATCGAGGCCAGCGCAATCGTACTCAATGTCGCAGAGGTGCTTCGAAGCGATGCCCGGGGTTGCGCTGTTCGAGATCATCGTCCAGGTCCACGGGGATGTGCTCCCCTTCCGAGTTAGCACTCTCCTGCTCCTGGCACTTGCTCATCCCCTCATCTTGGTCGGGCGAAACGAATTCCAGAATGCCCCTCATTGAAGTGAGAAATTGGCGCGTGGCCTCTGGTCATCGCCGAATCTGTCGATGCGGGGGATACGCCCCATGCCAAACTCCTCGGCCGGTTATCGTCTAATGAAGCGCCCGCTGGATGAGAACTACACGACACGCTAATCGCAAGGTCTCGCTGCCGTGGTGGAAGCGTGGCTTTAGCCTGGCAGGTAGCAAAGGAGCAACCCTGCTCGGCGCTGCTCCTTTGGGGTCATGCTCGCTGTCAGAGCCAACTTGCTCTTATGACACGAAACTGCAGATGCCCCCTACACAAGGCGACGACGCGATGCAGTCGCTATCAGACCGGCATCTCTCGCCGACCTCGCTGGGCTGGCAGCGCCCGTTGCCCTTCTTCTTTGCTTCCTTCCCGCCCTGGCAGTTGTTGGAGAGACAGTTCTTGTTCTTGCGGCACTTGCCGTGGGCGCCCTTCTTCTTTTCGAGGCCGACATCGTTGTTGTTGCCGCCGCCGTTGCCGTTGTTCTTGTTGCCGTCACCCTTGTGATTGTTGTTCTTGTTCTTGTCGCCACCGCCGCCGTTGTGGTTGTTGCCACCACCGCCGCCGCCGCCGTTGCCCTTGTTCTTGTCACCGCCGCCGTTGTTCTTACCGCCACCCTTGTTCTTGCCGCCCTTGTTCTTGTTGTTGCGGCCCTTACCCTTGCCTTTGCCTTTCGCCTCGGCGTCGTCATCGAGGGCGAGTCCGGCGGCGGCGCCACCCAGCGCCGAGAGGACGCCCAGGCCCATGCCCTTGAGGGCATCGCGGCGGCTGGGCGCGGCGGCGATGCGAGCAACAATTTCATCGAAGCTCTTGGGATCCACGGTACCCTCCTCAATGACGATACGACCGACCCGTACGCTGGTGGATTGGTCCCGGCCACCCGGGTGACCGATTCAGCGACAATTTAAACGTGAAAGTTTCATGATTATATCATGGCTTTCACTGAAATATGTGTTCGCTCACTATACATGACCGTTTGGCAATGTCAACACGTTCATTGGACTCTTCGAAACAATTCATGGAGGAGCCAGTGTCCTCGTCTGGAGCGGTAGGGAGCACACCAGGCGGTCTTCACAAGCCCGGCAAGCTAGACAGCTACAGCCCGGCAGTACGGGTCGCGTCATCAGGAATGTCGCTTGCGGAGGTCATCGGCAGGCGCATCACCAGGAACAGGCGATTTGCTGATGAGGCTGCCAGGGCAGCCGTGTAGCCCGCTCCCAGCAGTGCCAACGTCAGTCCACTGGGGGTTAGGCATTGTGTTCGTAAGTATTGTGCAGAGACGGGTATATCGGATTGTAGCGAAGAAACACATGCAAATAGCCGAGATGGGTTTGCGAGGCGATGCAGCGTTTGTCGCGCAGAGTGGTGCTCGAGTGGGCTAGATCTCACCTGGAGTCCGGGTTCAACGAGCAACTCGAAGTGCTCCTGGAGACGAAGATAGCGTGTGGTCTTCTGTTTCCAGGAACTGGGCTGCGACGATGGGCGCACTCAACTACGCAGTTGGGAACCCTCATCGACCTTGCGCATTTTGCGGTACCGACCTGGCGAAGAGAGGCTGGGCACGTGTGTCGGAAGGTGCGACAGAAGGCGCGAACCTGAGCTGGATGACGCTATCAAAGGCTCCACTTTAGCAATTGTTGGTGCGTGATTTCCCCTATGCAGATTCACCTGCGAATAATCTCGATCTTTAGGAAAGGTTCATGGTTGAGGCTGGGTGAATCCCGAGAGGCGCAGCCGCCAGCCGCTTCACGTCGTCGTATCCAGGTGGACGGAGTTCACGGCAATATGGCGCCGGTTAGGGGTGCTCAGCAACCGGGGTCGCACCAGGTCTCGTCCCCTGGCGCTGATATTCGTCCAGCAGATCGGCCTGGCAGCAATCGGTGTGCGACCTGGCTCCCCGTACCACCACCTATCGCAGAACATGTACAGCGCATTGCAGAAAAACTGGGCATTGCCTGTCAGCCCTTCGTGTCTCGAACCTGTCAGGAGACCTCATCTTCCTTGCTACGTGAACGAGGACTCTCGACACGCTCGAGACACGTGAATGTGCTGAGCAGCTTGCGTCTTGCGCGATCCGCAGTCGGTAGCCGTCGTGGGTCAGGGATTACATCCCGGACGCCGGCGGGCGGCCGAGGCGTCTGCTACAGCATCGCCTCGACGGCCGAGACCAGCGCGTCCACGTCGATCCGGGCCGTTGTACCCCTGGATGGAGATACGCAGCATCGGCCGGCCTTCGACGATGGTGACCGGGATCTCGATCCGGTAGTCGTCGTACAGGCGGCGCTTGAGTTCGTCGGGGTCAGTGTCCGCGGGGACGGGAATCGTCGCCATCTGGCGGAACCAGCCGTAGTCCCCGGTGGCTTCGGGACAGATCTGGGGCAGGTCGAAGTGCGACGCGATGCGGTTACGGGCGTCGACGACCAGCTCGTGGCAGCGCTCACGCACGGCTTCCCAGTTGTGCGTTTCCAGGAATTCGACGGCGCTCGGTGCTGCCAGGTAGGCGGCGAGGTCGCGCGTGCCCTGCATCTGGTTGCGGGAGATGAAGACGTTGTCCGGGCGGAATTGCTCGCGGCCCTCGACCCAGCCCCAGGAGACGATGGGAGACTCCGTCCAGCCGTGGTGCTGCGGCGCCGCGTAGAGGAATCCGCTCCCCTTGGGCGCGCAGGTCCACTTGTGGAACGTGCCGGCGTAGAAGTCGGCGCCGATCTCGTGCAGATTCACGGGGATCTGGCCGGGGGCGTGGGCGCCGTCGATGATGCTGAGCAGCCCCAGCGCGTGGGCGCGCCGCGTAATTTCCTCGACCGGCAGCCGCAACGCCGTTCCCGACGTGATGTGGGAGACAAAAATAGCCCGCGTGTGCGGCGTGACCTCCGCAAAGATGGCCTCGACGATGGCTCCTGGATCCGTCACCGGCAGGGGGATGTGCGCGCGGACGTAGCGGGCGCCCTGCTTGGCGGTGAACCACTCCCAGGTGCGCTCGCAGGCGCCGTACTCGAGGTCCGTGCCCAGGATTTCGTCGCCGGGTTCCAGGTGCAGGGAACGCGCCACGACGTTGACGCCGGTGGTGGGGTTCGGGTTGAACGCCAGTTCGTCAGCGTTGCACCCGACGAACGCCGCCATCTTGGCGCGCGCGTCATCGAGGAGGCGGTCGGCGCTGCGGCCGAGGAAGGCGACCGGCTGCCGCTCCAGCTCACGCTGCCAGCGCTGGTACTCGTTGAACACCGGCTCGGGCGTGGCCCCGAATGAGCCGTGGTTCAGGAAAATGACCTCGGGATCGAGCAGGAACTCCGCGCGGAGGGCTTCCGGCGACGGTGCTGTTGACACGAGTGACACGTGATCCTCCGCGCGCGAGACGGCGCCGGGCCCGCCACCGTGGCGGGCCCGGCGTATCAATCGATGACGTTATGAATCGCCGCGGCCAACCGGCGCGTCAGCCCCAATGTAGAGCTCGGCCGGAACGGTGCTCATGGCGGTGTAGCCCGGCCAGTGCAGGCTGGTGATGCCGTTGACATCGGGCTCGATGAACTCGCCCTTCACCCACGGCTTGATCAACTGGACCGGGGTCTCGTGGTACACGAACACGCCGGGGACGTCTTCGACCAGGATGCGCTCGGCATCCTGGAACATCTTTGTGCGCTCCTCCGGGTCACCGGTAAAGGAAGCAGCGTCCTTGACCAGTTTGTCGAACTCCTCGTTCGACCAGGAGTGACGGCCGCCGGAGAGCCACACGCCGAGCATGTTCGAGGGGTCGAGATAGTCCATGCCGTAGGAGACGAACCCGAACGGGATCTCCGTCGGCTTCGCGGTCAGGGCGTCCATGAAGGTCGCCTGATCTACGTCCTGCACCTCGACCTCGATGCCCAGGTTGTCCCGCAGCATCGCCGCCGCCGCCTGGGAGATCGACTTCACGAGCGGGGTGGGGTTGCGCACCTGCAGCACCTGCTTCGGGAAGGTGCTGGGGTCGGAGAAGCCCGCTGCCGCCATCAGTTCCTTCGCCTTGGCCGGGTCGTAGTTCTGGATTGAGGAGAGTTCCTCGCCGTTGGCGGCGGGGAACCCGGGCGCCAGCCACGAGTAGGCCGGAACACCGGCGGGGCCGAGGATCTGCGCCTTCAGTGCGTCGCGGTCGATTGCGTGGCTGAACGCCTGGCGCACTTCCAGTTGATCGAACGGCGGCGTGTTGACGTCAAAGAACATGTAGTAGGTGCGGAAGTCGCCGACGGAGGAGTAGATCTGGTCCGGGAAGTCGGACTGCGCGATGATCAGGTCGGCCGGGGCCGGATACTGCATGTAGTCGATCTCGTCGTTCTGGTACATGATGAAATACGTCGCGGGGTCGGCGAGCTTGACCACGGCCTTCTGGACGGGGACCACGAGGTTGCCGGTGTAGTCCGGGTTCTTCTCGAACGTCACCTTCTGGTCGATCAGCCACTCGGTGAGCTTGAACGGGCCGGAGGTGACAGATGTCTCCGGCTTCGAGTTGTAGAGCGGGCCGTACTCTTCGAGCGCGGCCGCCGAGAGCGTGTTGGAGTAGAGGAGCATCGCTGGCAGGTAGGGCGCCGGCACCTCGGTCTCGATGACCAGCTCGTGCTCGTTCTCACCCTGGCGGACGCCGAGCTCCTCCAGCGGGATATCGCCGGCAATCGCCTCGTTCCAGCCCTTGATCACGCCCTGGAAGTACCAGGTGAAATCCCAGGCGTGGGCCGGGTCCGCGCCATAGCGGAAGGTCGCCACCCAGTCATTCGCCGTGACCGGTTTGCCATCGCTCCACATCAGGTCGGGGTCGAGCTTGAAGGTCCAGACCGTGCCGTCCTCGTTGCTGCCCCACTCCAGGGCGCCTGCAGGACCGATTTCGAAGTTGCGGTCCAGGCGCACGAGCGGCTCGGAGAGAATGTCGAAGGCAGCTTCGAAGAGCCGTTCGTAGACCGACTCGTAGAAATCCGGCGTCTTGTCGGTCTGGATGTTGTTGACCATGACGAAGACCTGCTGGTCAGCCGGGGCCGCGTCGTCGGGCAGCGCCGCATCCTGGGCCGCGACGACGCCTCCCGGGAGTCGTCCCGAGATCGCCAGCGTCCCGGCCAGGCCAAGCGCGCCTCCGAGCAGTGACCGGCGGCGAACCGCCTGGCCGAACAGGTTCATGCGGCTGGCAATTTCGGCACTGCCAGGTCCGTGTTCGCGAGACATCCTCGTCCTCCTCATTGCATTCGTTCCTTCCGCTCCGCAACGTCGCGGGCGGACGTCCACTGTTACCTGCTACCAGCTACCTAATTCTGGCGCGGGTCAAGGGCATCGCGCAGCCCGTCTCCGACAAAGGTGAAGCCCAGCATGGCCAGGGCAATCGCCAGGGTCGGGAAGAACCCGAGATACCAGTAAACGCGAATGTACTGTGCGCTATCCGCCACCATCTTGCCCAGGCTCGGCGTCGGTTCGTTGATGCCGATACCGAGGAAGCTGAGGCCGGCCTCAGCGAAGATGGCCGTCGGGATGGCCAGGGTGATGACCACGATCAGCGGCGCGATGGCGTTCGGCAGCATGTGCCGCACCGCGATGCGCCACTCCGGCACACCGAGGCTGCGTGCGGCCTGGACGAACTCCTGTTCGCGCAGGCTGAGCAACTGGGAGCGGGTGAGGCGGCAAATGGTGACCCAGGTGGTGACGCCAATGGCGAGGATGATGTTGCGGATGCCGCCGCCGGTGACGGAGACGAGGAACATGGCGAAGAGGATACCCGGGAAGGCGACCATGACCTCGACGACGCGCATGACGGTGAAGTCGACCCAGCCGCCGCGCAACCCGGCCGCCAGGCCGAGCGGGATGCCAATGGCGCAGGCGATCCCGACGGCAGCAAACCCGACGATCAGCGAGGTCCGGGTGCCAAAGATGACGCGCGTCAGCACATCCCGACCGATGCCATCAGTGCCGAACGGGTACGCCCGGCTGGGGAATTGATTCGCTGCCATCACGTCCGCGCTGTCGATGGACGTTGGCGCAATCAGCGGGGCAAGAATTGCAATGAGGATGAGGAAGAGCGTGATGGCCATGCCGACAACAGCGAGTTTCTGCCGCAGGAAGCGCCGCAACGCGCGACGGCGGTTGGAGACCGGGCGGGCGGATTCCAGTTCCGGCGTCAGCACCGGAGAGCCGAGCGTTGCGGGTTCGAGGCTGGGCCGTGATGAGATCGAGACGCCCATTGCTAGCGCAACCTGATGCGCGGGTCGAGCAGCGTGTAGAGGAGATCGGTGGCGAGGTAGGTGATCCCCCAGACGATCGCCACCAGGAGCACGAGCGCCAGGATCATCGGGTAGTCCCGGGTCAGGGTTGAGGTTACGAAGAAGCGGCCAAGGCCAGGTACCCGGAAGATCTGCTCGATGAAGATCGAGCCGGTGAGGATGTTCGGGATTTCAGGAATCATCACCGTGACGAAGGGGATGAGGGCGTTCCGTGCCACGTGCCAGGTCATGACGCGCCGGCTGGAGAGGCCCTTGGCCCGCGCCGTCCGCACGTGGTCCGCACCCATTGTCTCCAGCAGGCTGACCCGCGTGTAACGGGCCACCAGCGAGGTCGGGAGGAGGGAGTAGGCGATCACCGGAAGGACGAGGTGCTGGGGAGAGCCCCAGCCGCCCGAGGGGAGCCAGTCCAGGCTGACGCTGAAAACCAGGATCAGCCAGATCGCGACCACGAAGTTGGGGAGCACCATGCCGAGAGTGGAGCCGAAGGTGATGAAATAGTCCACCCAGGTGTTGCGCTTCAGCGCCGCTATGAGTCCGAGCAGTATCCCGAGCGGGTAGGAAATCAGCAGCGTGAGCGCGCCGATGCGCAGGGTGACGGGCCAGGTCTGCTTGATGAGATCGACGACGGTCTGGGTCGGGCTCTGGAAGGGGACGCCGAAGTCCCCGTGCAACACGTTCCAGACGTACTTGCCGTACTGGACGATGAGCGGTTGGTCGAAGCCGTACTTGGCGGCGCGCGCAATGCGTGTCGCCTCCGGCAGCTGGCGCTCTCCGGCAGCAAACGGATCGCCCGGGACGGCGCGCGTCATGAAGAACGTAATGAGGGAAACGGCAAAGAGCACAAAGACGAGACCCAGCAGCCGTCCCAGGATGTACCGAGCCACGGCGCTCCCTACTCACCAACTGGAGACATGCGCCGGGTAGACTACCAGAACGCTTCACGGGCGCTGACTGACGCATTGGAGAACCGCGGTATGGCCACCACTGCAACCCCTGGCACGATCCTCCTGCGCGGCGCTTGCCCGCACGACTGCCCCGATACCTGCGCCACCCTGGTCGAGGTGCAGGATGGCCGGGCGATCGGGTTCCGGGGCGATCCGGCGCACCCGGTCACGCAGGGGTGGCTTTGCGCCAAGGTGCGGCCGTACCTCCAGCGAGTCTATGCCCCGGACCGCCTGCAGTACCCGATGCGTCGCGTTGGCGCAAAAGGCAGCGGGCAGTGGCAGCGCGTGACCTGGGATGAGGCGCTGGGCGAGATTGCTGAGCGCTGGCAGGCGATCATCGCCGAAGATGGCGCGGCGGCGATCCTGCCGTACTCGTTCAGCGGCACGCTTGGCCTGTTGCAGGGGACCGTGGCGGCGACGCGCCTGTGGGCCCGGATGGGCACGACCGGACTGAACGGGAGCCTGTGCGGTGACGCCGCCATGGCGGCGGTCGTCGCGACGCTCGGCGCCGGCTGGGCGCCGGATCCGGCCGATCTCATCCACTCGAAGCTGGTCATCATCTGGGGCCACAACCCGGCGAGTACATCACCGCACTATGTCCCGTTCCTGCGGGAGGCGCAGCGGGCCGGCGCCCACGTCGTCGTCATCGACCCGCGCCGTACCACGACGGCGCGGTCGGCTGACCTCCACTTGCAGCCTCGCCCGGCAACCGACGGCGCGCTGGCGCTGGGCCTCATGCACGTGCTCTTCCGCGACGGCCTGCACGATGAGGCGTGGCTGCGCGAGCACACCGTGGGCTGGGAGGCGTTGCGTGAACGGGCAGCGGAGTACCCACCTGAGCGCGTCGCGGCCATCACGGGCATTCCGGTCGACAAGATCGAGGCGCTGGCGACCCGGTACGGCACGACGAAACCGGCCATGCTCAAGTTTACCGATGGCATCCAGCGTCATGGAAATGGCGGCCAGACCTGCCGGGCCCTGAGCTGCCTGCCGGCGATCGTCGGGCAGATCGGCGTGCGCGGCGGTGGGCTGACGTACTCCACGTCAGGCTACGTGCTGTGGGACCGGGAGGCGGTGAGTCACGCCAGCGAGTGCCCGCCCACGTCGCGCTACGTCAATTTCAACCGGCTCGGTGCCGCGCTCACCGGCGAGGTCGCCGATCCGCCGATTCGCTCGCTCTACGTTTTCTCCGCGAACCCCGTGGCGGCTAACCCGAACTCCCGGCTCGTCACCGAGGGGATGCAGCGACCGGACCTGTTCACCGTGGTGCACGAGCAGTTCATGACAGACACGGCGCGGCTGGCGGACATCGTGCTGCCGGCCACGACGCAACTCGAGCAGACCGATCTCCACAAGCCGTACGGTCATCGCAACCTGCAGTACAACCACGCCGCCATCGCGCCGCTGGCCGAGGCCAAGAGCAACTGGGAAGTCAGCCAGCTCCTGGCGCGAGCCATGGGCTACGACGAGCCGTGGCTGCAGCACTCCCCGGAGGAGGTGCTGCACGAGATCATCGAGGCATCACGGCAGGTCAACCCGACGCTCGAGGGGATTACCCTGGAGCGGCTGCAGGATGAAGGCACGGTCCCGTACGCCCTGGACGAGAACCACGTGCCGTTTGCCGACGGCATCTTTCCGACACCCTCCGGGAAGGTGGAACTCTTCTGCGAGGCCGTGGTGGCGGAGGGACTCGACCCGCTCCCGGCGTACGTGCCACCCGCAGAATTCACCGAGGGGCTGGGCCTGGATGATGCTGGTCAGCCGGCACTGGTCCTGATCTCAGGAGCGTCCCACCATTTCGTGTCCACCAGCATGGCGAACCAGCCGTCGCTGGTCGCCAAGGAAGGCACCCCGTTCATCGAAATCAACCCGCAGGATGCGGCGGTGCGCGGCATCGAGCACGGCGAAGACGTCGTGGTGTCGAACCGGCGCGGCTGGTGCACGCTCCGGGCCGTGGTCACGGAGGATGTCATTCCGGGCGTGGTGGTCTCACCGAAAGGGCGCTGGACCTCGCTCTCGCCGGATGGCCGGAACGTGAACCAACTCACGCCGGATGCGATCGCTGACCTGGCCGGCCAGAGCACGTATCACTCGAACCTCGTGCATCTCCGGGCTGCGTCCATCACGCGACAGCCGGCCATCGGAGTCGAAGATGGGCTGCTGGCCACCGTCGCGGACTGACGGCGCGAGCGACCCGCCGGTTGATGTGGAACGGTCGCGGTCTCGCTCCGACGTTTGAAGTCACTGCGATCACTCGACACTGGGGACGATGGACCGCGGCGCGAGATCACCGCGGGGACTGCTAAAGCTTTGGCCTAACGGGCATACCCGAAGCTTGCCAGCAGGTCGCTGAAGCGCTCCGTGACCATCTCCTGCATCTGTGGCGGGAGGTCCTGGCGCCAGCGGCCCATTGAGGCGGTGGGGGAGCTCGACGAGCCGTGGCCCTGGAGTTCCGGTGCGGCAGTGCTGGCGATCACGCGGGCGACAGTGGCTGGATCGGCGTCGAGGCCCAGGCGGTCAAAGAGGCGCCCGACCACTCCCGCGGGCTCGGAGACAAGTTCCTCGTACCGGAGCAAGCTGTCTGGCTCGCCGCGTTCCTGCCAGGCGGAACGCAGCACCGTGAAGTTCTGGCGCAGGTAGTCGAGCCAGGCATCGTCGCTGCCGACCCGGTCGCGGCCGAAGTCGCCGGACCCCTTCTTCGCGTTGTAGGCGAGCATCGAGGCGATCATGTCGCGGAAATCGCGCACCAGGAAGACTTCCCGCGCGCCGGGATAGAGATCGCGCAGGAGGCGGGGGAAGAGGTCAGGGAAGTGCTTCTCGGCAAAGAATAAGAGGGCACCCGCGGGTTCGTCCTGAGCAGCGGCGGTCGCCAGGTACCAGTCGTCGATGCTTTGCTGGCAGAAGGCGAGGAGGTCCGCGAGGTAGGCCGAGCCGGACCACGCCTCCACACCCCCCGCCGCAGCGAATTCGGACGAGTAGAAGGGATTTCCCCCGGCTGCGCGCGGATCCTCGTGGAACTGCATTGCCGCGCCGAGCTGGGATGTGCCGTCGCTGGGCGTGCCCAGGACACGGAGCGCGTGCATCCAGTACTTGCTGCCGCGGATCTCGTAGGGCGGACGGTCGTAGATGACGATCTGGGGATGCGCCGCCAGCATGCGCATGAGTAGGGTGGTGCCGGTGCGGCCGAACGAGTTGACGATGAGTGGCTGCAGCCGCGGCGTGTAGCCGGAACTCAGCGCTTCGCGTTCTCCGGTGATTGACGCCATGTTCACCACGTTCCCGTCGGCGAAGATCACTCGCAGTCCGAATTCGAACGAGCGGTGCAGGATCAACGTGTCGACAAGCAGCGAAAAACCGCACGCCGCTGCCCACGGCACCTCCGGAAAACGGGCCGCAACATCAGGTGTGGGGTGATCGGGTACTCCCGAGGCAAGCACATGCCCGTGCACCACGGCTTCAATGCGCTGAATTGGCGCTGAGGTCGCGAGGACGTGGCCAACGAGACGTACGGCGACTGACTGGCTGGAAGCGGCCCTGGTCGGCGTGGAGATGCGAGTTTCCCTGACGCCTGCCTCACCGTCGGGGAGCGTCCGGAGCGTGATGAGTGAAATCATTGCCGGTTGGGTCGCTTGAGCGCCACTTGAGCGCTGGGTCGCACGCGCATACCGCTCTAGAAGAGCCCGAGTTGCTGGGAATCATCCTCGGCAGCCGGGTCCCAGAAGCAGACCGATAGATCGACGCGGTACTGCTCGAGGAATGGCACGCCTTCGTCTTCCAGGCGCCCGGCCATGATCTCGGGGTGCCCGAAGGCCCAGCCACCACTCAGGCGGCCCTCACGGTCGACGACGCGGTGGCAAGGCAAATTCGAGCCTTCCGGAACACTGTTGAGCGCCCAGCCGACTTCGCGCGCTCCTCGGGGATTGCCGAGTGCCCGGGCGATGGCCCCATAGGTCGTCGCGCGACCGTTGGGAATTCGCGCCACGATCTCATAGACACGGTCAGGAAAGGTCACATCATCACTGGGAATGTCTGATGGCGTTGATGTTCCGGCCATGTCCCGATGGTAGCATCCGGCGCAGGAGGGCCGTACGTCACCTATGCCTATGGATTCGGTCTGCGTGTTCTGCGGGTCTCGCAATGGCAATGACCCCGCATATCTGGAGGCTGCCCGTGCAACCGGGGCAGCGATTGCCAAACGGGGCTGGCGTCTTGTGTACGGTGGGGGCAACGTCGGGCTGATGGGGGCCCTGGCGGATGCTGCTATCGATGAGGGCGGTGAGGTGATCGGCGTCATGCCGCGGGCGCTGCTGGACCGGGAAATTGTGCACCCGCGCGTCACCCGCACGCACGTCGTAACGAGCATGCACCGCCGCAAAGCGCTGATGTCCAACCTGGCGGACGGATTCCTCACCTTACCGGGCGGGTTTGGCACGCTCGAGGAGTTCTTCGAGACGCTCACGTGGGCGCAACTCGGCCTGCACCGCAAACCGTGCGCCCTGCTCGATGTCATCGGGTTCTGGGATCCGCTGGTGACGATGCTCAACGCGTCCGCTGATGACGGATTCGTCACGCCGTCCCACCTGGACTTGATCGTGACTGGAAGTGACGTCGAGGACCTGCTGGACCGCATGGCGGCCTACCAGCCACCCGCGAAGGCATAATCGAGGCGCGCGCCGGAACCGGGGTTCTGACTCACTCGTATACTTGGCAGAATGTCTGATTCGTTGCCCTTCCTGACCCGGGCATCCATCGAGGCCACCGCATGCGCAAACTCCTGACAAAGATTTTTGGGGACCCCAATGAGGCGTCCCTCAAACCATTCATGAATGTTCCTGAGCAGGTTGCGGCACACGAGCCGCACATGTCGTCGCTGACCGATCTTCAGTTGCGAGAACTGACGAATACCCTGCGGGATCGGCTCGAAGACGGCGAAACGCTTGATGATCTCCTGCCCGAGTCGTTCGCAGCTACTCGCGAAGCCGGGCTGAGGACGCTGAACCAGCGCCACTTCGACGTGCAGTTGCTCGGCGGCGCCGTGCTGCACAGCGGGCGCATCGCGGAGATGCGCACTGGCGAGGGAAAGACGCTCACCGCCACCCTTCCGGTCGCCCTCAATGCGCTGAGCGGGCGCGGCGTCCACGTGGTGACGGTCAACGATTACCTGGCCAAACGCGATACGCAGTGGATGGGTCAGGTCTACGATGCGCTTGGCCTCTCCGTTGCGTGTATCCAGCACGAGTCGGCGTTCATGTATGACCGGGACTGGGTCGGGGATGACGAGCGCCTGGAGCGCTTGCGTCCGGTGACCCGCGCCGAGGCGTACGCCGCGGACATCACCTACGGCACGAACAACGAGTTCGGGTTTGATTACCTGCGTGACAACATGGTGCCATCGGCAGACCGCATGGTGCAGCGTGATCTGGTCTATGCCATCGTCGACGAGGTGGACAACATCCTGATCGACGAGGCGCGGACCCCGTTGATCATTTCTGGCCAGGCCGAGCAGGCCACCGACCGCTACTACCAGTTCGCGCAGATCGTGAAGCAACTGAAAGAGAAGCGCGATTACGAGGTTGACCTCAAGCACAAGTCGGTCGCGCTGACGGAAGACGGCATCGACCGCGTCGAGCAGTTGATGCAGTTGCAACCGGGCGAGAGCATCTACGACGAACGCTACATCGAACTCACGCACTACCTGGAGCAAGCCCTCAAGGCGCAAGTCACGTTCACGCGCGACAAGGATTACATCGTCCGAGATGGCGAAGTGATCATTGTCGACGAGTTTACCGGCCGCATGATGGAGGGTCGCCGGTACTCGGAGGGTCTGCACCAGGCGATCGAGGCCAAGGAGGGGGTGCGGGTCCGCCGCCAGAACGTGACACTGGCCACCATCACCTTCCAGAACTACTTCCGTATGTACGAGAAGTTGGCCGGCATGACGGGAACGGCCAAGACCGAGGCGGAGGAGTTCCGGCGCATTTACTCGCTGGACGTGGTGCCGATTCCCACCAACATGCCAATGATCCGCGAGGACCATGGCGACCTCGTCTTCAAGAACGAGCGTGGCAAGTTCAACGCCGTCATTGCTGACATCAAGGAGAAGCGGGAGCAGGGACGCCCGGTGCTCGTTGGTACCACGTCAATCGAGACCTCCGAGCGGCTCTCGGACGAACTGAAACGGCAGGGCATTCCCCACCAGGTGCTGAACGCCAAGCAGCACGAGCGGGAGGCCGCGATCGTGGCCGACGCCGGGTTCGCCCAGGCCGTCACCATCGCGACAAACATGGCTGGCCGCGGCACCGACATCAAGCTCGGGCCTAACGTGCGCGAAGCCGGCGGACTGCACATCATTGGCACCGAGCGTCACGAGGCGAGGCGAATCGACAACCAGTTGCGCGGCCGCGCGGGACGGCAGGGTGATCCTGGCTCGTCTCAGTTCTACGTCTCCCTGGAAGATGACCTGATGAAGCGGTTCGGGTCGGACCGCATCTCAAAGATGATGGAACGCCTCGGCATGGAAGAGGACGTGCCCATCGAGCACGGGGTCATCACGAAGTCGATCGAGAACGCCCAGGTGAAGGTCGAGGGGCACAACTTCGACCTGCGCAAGCATGTTGTCCAGTACGACGACATCATGAACAAGCACCGCGAGGTGATCTACGCGGACCGCAAGCGGCTCGTCCAGGGTGAGGACATCCAGGAACGCGTCTGGGAGATGGTCGAACGGGAGATCGAGAAGATCGTCGACGCCAACATGGGCGATGGCAAGGATCTGGAACGCTACGACGACCGCATTTTCGAGGCCTACAAGGGTCTCGTCCCGATGTCCGAAGTTACCCAGGACGACATCGCGTCGTTTGAGCGGAATGATCTGGTCGATTTCCTGATTGAGGATGCCGAGTCTGGCTACGACCAGGTGGAAGCGCGTTTCGGCCCGGATGTGATGCGACGGGTTGAGCGTCACGTGATGCTGACCGTGATCGACAAGCTCTGGGTCGAGCACCTGACAGAGATGGACGAGCTCCGGGAGGGCGTCGGCCTGCAGGCATACGCCCAGAAGGACCCGCTCGTCGTCTACAAGACGCAGGGCTACGATTTCTTCCAGCAGCTCCTGGCCAACATCCAGCACGACGTCGTCCATACGATCTTCCGGGTTCAGCCAGCGGTGGCGCAACAGCCGGTCCGCACGCAGGTCACGGAAGAGTCTGACCAGGCGCCGGCAGCACCGGGTGAACCGGACGGAAACGGCACTGCGCCGCAGCAACGCAAGGCGCGCAAGGTCGGCGCAAACGAGCCCTGCCCCTGTGGCAGCGGGAAGAAGTACAAGCACTGCCATGGTGCACCTGCTCGCACGGCCCTGGTGTAACCAGACGGCATTAGACGAGCGCTGTAGTTCGGCGCGGGGGCTCTCACCGAGCCCCCGCGTTTGCATTTTTACGTCGTTCTTCTCGATGGAAATTCCGCGGTGTCGTGCCTCTCTTCGGTGCCTTGCCAGGCCCCGCGAGCGTCTTCCAGCCCGGCATGCGGCAAGCCACTCAGCGCGGCGTGGCGACGAAAATGCGTATTTCTACCAATGTGCCCCGCGGTGAAGAGCGCCAGAATGCGAGCCAGCGTGGAAGAGAGCAGGATCGAATTCAGGGTGGCGGAGGTTGGCGATGGCTCTGTTTGAGCAGATGGCAGACGTGTTGACCAGAACCCAGAGGTCAATCGCGCGGAGGCAAGTTGTCTCGGCATGGGGTGCGGGCCTGGTACTGGCCGCCCTGGGTGCCGGCTCTGAGGGCACCGAGGCCAAGAAGAAGCGGCGCAAGAAGAAGAAGCGGAAAAATGGCAAGGGTGGGGGCAGGGGCCAGGTCTGCAGTAACGGCTGCACCAGTTCCTCATGCGGCCAAACTCCAGCAGCCTGCCCAATCCTGCCGGCCGACAACATCTGGAACCGGCGGATCGACAGTGCGCCGGTCGACCCGAAGTCGGGGGCGTACGTTTCCAGTATTGGGAACGGGGTTGGGTTGCATCCCGACTTTGGGAGTGGCCTCTACGAAGGAAAGCCCTTCGGCATTCCGTTCGTACGCGTTCCCGCTGCGCAACCGAAGGTCAGCGTGAGCTTCACTGGCGCACCAGATGAAAGCGATCCCGGACCGTACCCGATACCTGCCGATGCGCCCGTGGAGAACGGTTCGTGCAGCGATGGCGACCGGCATGTTGTCGTGGTGCAGGAGGGAAGCTGCATGCTTTACGAGCTGTTCGACGCCAGGCAGCAAAACGATGGAAGCTGGCGCGCGTCCTCCGGAGCAACGTTCGATCTGAGATCGAACGCCTTGCGGCCGGCCGGCTGGACCTCAGCCGACGCGGCCGGGTTGCCCATCCTGCCGGGTCTGGTGCGCTACGAGGAGATTGCTGCCGGCAGCATCAAGCACGCGCTGCGATTCACCGCCGCGCGGACGCGAACAGACTACGTTTGGCCCGCGACGCATCAGGCGGGGTCAACTGCTGATGGCAACGTTCCTCCCATGGGCCAGCGTTTCCGGCTGAAGGGAAGCGTCGATATCTCCGGGTTCTCCGGAACGAACCAGATCATCCTGCAGGCCCTGAAAACCTACGGGATGATCCTGGCCGACAACGGAAGCAACTGGTTTCTCTCCGGCGCCCCGGACGACCGCTGGGACAATGACGACCTGCGCGAATTGCAGAACGGTATCCATGGCAGCGACTTCGAGGCGATCGACACGTTGTCGCTCAGGGTCAGCCAGGATCGGGACAGGCCGCAGGGTAGGGCTGACTTCACCTGCCCGACCACAGCAGTGATCGCTTCTCGCCACCCAGCGCGCCGTTGGTCAGTTACGGGAGCGGAGGGGCACTCGGCTCGCCGTTCCCGTCCTCTCTTTCCTTCGGCGCCGGTTGACCGCGGAGCGTTTCAATCGCCCGCTCGATCCCGGCAGTCGCGCGTTCATATCCAACAACGAGGGCCAGGATCGTCTCCGCCTGAGCTGTGAGGGCAGTCAGGGTGTCGAGGTCGCGTGGACGATCCTGGGCGGATTCCGCGGCCGCTCGGAGATCGGAAAGTGCCTCGCCGTCCAGCGCAGCCGGCCTGATCAGCGAGATCTCGAGCTCGTTCGCGAGATCATGGCCGGGAGATGGGCCGTCACCGGTCAGACCATCGATAACCTCACCCAGTTCGATCATGAGCGACCGGGCGCGCTGGCGCAGCTGATCGCTTGCGCTAGTGTCCGGGCGTGCGGCGTCCAGGTCTTCGTCATCAAGGACTTCGAACGCGTCGATCGCGTCGCTTTCGGCCTGCTCGTTCGAGACTGGCCGCGCGTATCTCTGCGCGGAAAGAGCCGTGGCGGCAACCTCGGCCCAGGTCACGTCAGTTGAGGCGGCATCGGCATCCGGGTCCGCGGGTGGCGCCGGCCACCCGCCGGTGCCTGCCGGAGCGGGCGCCCAGGGCGAGACCGCGGTCTCGGACGAGGGAGCGGGCCAGCCAGAAATGACCGGGTCCGCGGTCTCGTGCTGATCGTGATTGAAATCCGGGGTAGCTACCGGAAGCGTCGCACTTGCGATCTCATCGCTAGAGAAGCGGTGTCCGCACGTCGTGCAGAATCGCGCACTGTTGCGTCGTTGCTCGCCACAAACGGGACAGACTTCCATCAACTCAATCCTCTCGGCTCCGGCTCTGTCGAGCTTGCGGTCATGCGCGTGCATGGTACATCTCCGCCACGAAAGCCCACCGGGGACGTCAAGGGGTGGTCGGTGGCGGGCCACGCTGCGACAATCCACCGGTGCATTGCGGTTTGACCGCGCGAAGCTGGCGGTGGCCAGGTGACAGCGAAGGAGCACCCGAGGGTGAGCGATCTACTGAACGAAAAGACGCTGAGCAGGGCCCGCCACGTTGAGCCAGGCACGGCTGGGCTGCTCACGGTAAAAGCCGGACAGTTTCTCCAGATCCAGACGATCGAAGGCAAGCAGGTTGCTGATTTTGTCGCGTTCAACGCGAATGACCTGGCTGAGCATGTCTCGACATCGCATACCCGCGTCGCGAACATGAATATCGTGCCGCAAATGGGCATGAGCCTCTACACGAACCTGCGCCAGCCACTCTTCGAGATCACCGAGGATACGGTCGGCCGGCACGACATGCTGGTGGCTGCCTGCGACCGCGCTCGCTACGAAGCGCTCGGAGCGCCAGGGCACGCGAGTTGCCGCGAGGCGTTGACAGATGCGCTAGGCGAATTCGAGGTGGGGTACGAGCAGATGCCGGATCCCATTAACTGGTTCATGAACGTCTCCATCAAGCAAAAGGGTGAACTCGACGTACGGGTTCCGCTGGCCGAAGCTGGAGACTACGTGCTGTTGAAAGCCCTACGCGATGCGGTTGTCGCCGTTTCGGCTTGTCCCCAGGACCTCAATGACACCAACGGCGGCAAGCCGACGGCGCTCCGCCTGGCTGTGTATCGCGATGAGCCGCTTCCGCAGGATATCGTTGCGCCGGCTGGTGGTGCCGCAGCCGCAGCCGCAGCGCTCACACCGGAGTTGGCCCCGACCGTTAACGGTAGTGAGCCAGTAGCCGAACTCGAGCCCGGGCCGGAGGCTGAGCAACCGCTGGCGATCGAGGCCATTGCCGAGGATGGCATTCCCGAGCCAAATCCGGTACTGGTACAGGAGGCAGTCGTGGCAGTGGCAGAGGCCCCTCAACCCGCGGTCGTGGCGGATGCCATTGCCCCGTCCGAAGCTGAGCCGGTCGAGGAGGCCGAACCGGCGGAGAAGGCCTAACCTCCCGCCGCAGCGCAGCATTCAAGAAGTTCTCGCAGAAAACGTGCGAAGCGCCGACGGCCGATCGAAAACGGTCATCGGCGCTTCACGCGCTGAGAGGTGCGGTGTTCGGCGGGCCTTCGCGCCCGACCGTGACCCAGTTCGCGCTGGTTTCCCTAATGAGCGGGCCAGCGATCTGAACCTCGGCGGCATCGCCTTGGGGCGCGACTGCCGATCCGTTGCCCGCGACGTAGCGAGAAGCCAGCGCGAGCCGACGTTCGTCCAGCCGTCTTGGAAGGTGACCGGACGAGTTCCCGGGTGAACATCCCCCACGGGATCGAGAGGAGAACCGCAGGCAGGGATGCGAGGCGGATTTCCTTTCCCTGCCCCCATGGTCTGGGCCGCTCCACCTCAGTTCGTACACCCTAACGGACAGAACGCCCGGCGTCAACTCCCCTTGCGAATCGGCGCATGCGCAAGCGACCAAAACCTTTCGCCAACACTATTTTCATTTTCTTCACTTGCGAAGGTAGATACTGCTTCGCGGATTCCTTCGCGCGTCGGTTCTACTCCCACGTAGTGGTGGAAGATCGTTTCCAGTTGAGATGGGTAGCTCAAGATACCATCCAGCTTGGCGTTCCACTGCTGATCGGTGGGAACTTTGCCCTGCAGTTGAACTGGATATTCGCCGCCGAGTGCCTCCAGCCGGCGTTCGCGCGCGCCGGGGCGAAGGGCATAGGGGACATCTTCATAGAGCCAGACATCCCACCCGGCCGCCGCCAGGCGGGCAGCAGCGTTAAACACCAACTGGTGATCGACATGATTGCCGATGCCCAACGGTGCATAGATTCGAACCTGGTCAGTTGGAGTGTCGGGTAGACCGAGTGACGCGACGATTCTCTCCGGGAGATCTACCTCTGCCGGAGCCGGACTCGCGAACAGGTCATCGTCCGAGAGGTAATTGTGGCCGCGGTAGATGGCGTCGTGGAATGGCAGGAGTCGAACGCTCGCCCCAATGGCGCCGGCCGCATTCTCCTCCTCGGCCCGCCGGCGAGCGATCACCTCGCTGCTGGCGAGGCCCCATCCTTCGTGCATGGCGCTCGCGAAAGGAGACAACGCGGCGTCCGGGTCCGGCTCTGAGCCGAAGACGATCAACGTTTCGGGATGCCTTCCCAGATCTGCCAGGCGGCGAACAGTCGCTCCAGCCGAGAGCGCAATGTCGTCGTAATGGGGAGAAAGGAACAGGTGCTTCTCTGGAGCAGCCAGAAGTTCGTCCGAGATAAATCGCGTACCCATGAACGTGAACGCCTCCGCGAAGTAGTCCTGAATCGTCAGGTTGTCGTGCGGGGCGTGGCACGTATCCGGTCATCCCCGCTGCGGCGGGTGAGTTTGAGCCGGTCCATATGCTCCAGGGCAGCCTGGGCATACTTGCGGCTTGCGCCAAAGTGATCGCGGAACTGTGCCATCGTAATGGTACCGTGCGTATCTATGAAGGCGAGCGTCTCCGTCACGAGCGTGCCCCACGCCGCCGAACTGAAGGCCACTGTGTCAGTGGCGCGGACGATTTCCCGGTTGTGGGCCAGGGCGGCAAGGGTGTCGTTATCGATCCCGAAGTCGGCGGCCGCAGGCGGGGTATTCGGCGCGGCGTCCAAGGCGGCCAGCCACTGGTCGGCGCGTTGCCGCCGGGCTGGGTCCAGGGAAACCCGGAATGCCGGGGAACGCAACGTCGCTCCGTCGTCCTCGACGAGTCCCTGATCGGCCGCCCTTGCGACCAGCGTGTCGAAAACGCGCGAGGAGTTGACAGCCGATTGCCGCCTGGCAATCTCTCTGGGCACTCCCGGCCGTAATGGGTTCTCCGCGTGGAATTTCTGCAGGGCAGCCGCAAGTTGGGCGGACCAGGTTGACCACCAGGAGCGGCTTACGAGAATCGTGTCCTGGAATTGCGCCTCACCCAGCCGCAGCACCTCACCGTTAGTCACCAGGGTCTCGACCGCCGCTTGCGCCTGGGCAGCGCCAAGACCGGGCAGCGCCGCGGCAACAAGACGGACCTCGAGCGGACCAGCGGCCAACGCCTGGAGAAGCAACTCTTCTGGTGAACCGGACGCGAGCGTCTCAAGTGCCAGCAGGGTGTCCGTGTGGAAACGGCGATGACGCCGCGGATGTGGATCAACGACCTCCCCGCCGCCAAGCGTCTCGCTGGGTGAGGCGCGCCGCACAATAAAGCGATCTCGCTTCAGGACGGCGACGGGAGCCTGGAGGCGAATCTGCACCCAGCTCGACTGTCCTGGCTCGAGAACGTCTCGATCGAGCAGCGTCACTCGCGCCGGGATTTCGGCCGCGCCGGTAAAGAAATCGACCTCAGCGTTCTGCTTCAGCGCAACGGGCGACGACGCGAGGAGATGCAGATGGGCGTCGATTCGCTCCGTCGGCGCCATTAATCCCGACGGTGCAAGGACGTGCCCGCGATTGATCTCGTGAGCCGAAACACCGGCCAGGTTCACCGCGACACGGCTACCCGGCTGCGCCTCACGGACGCTCACCTGGTGACTCTGCAGGCCACGTACGCGCAGCACGCGGTCATGCGGATAGAGTTGAACTTCGTCACCGACGTGCAGCGTGCCTCCGCCCAGGGTTCCCGTGACCACTGCCCCAAATCCCGCGATGGTGAAAACGCGGTCGATCGGCAGCCGAGGCGAAGTCAGGTCACCGGTTCTCGTCATTGGAGCGAGCACGTCTTCCAGGGCACGCAGAAGATCGTTCAGTCCCGCTCGGGTCAAGGAGGAGACAGGAACGATCGGCGCATCCTGCAGGGAGGTACCGGAGAGGACCTCGCGCACTTCCTCAGCGACATATCCCAGCCAGTCGCTGTCAACCGCGTCTCGCTTCGTGAGTGCCACGACTCCCGTTGCGATCTGGAGTAGGTCCAATATCGCCAGGTGTTCAAGCGTTTGCGGCATCGGACCTTCATCGGCCGCAATGACAAGCAGGGCGGCGTCGATGCCACCAACGCCAGCCAGCATGTTCTTGATGAATCGCTCGTGACCCGGAACGTCGACGAGGCTTACCGACAGGCCATTCGGGAGTGTGAGCCAGGCGAAGCCCAGGTCAATGGTCATCGCCCGCGCCTTTTCCTCGGCGAGGCGGTCAGGATCGATGCCGGTCAACGCGCGGACCAGCGTCGATTTCCCGTGGTCAACGTGGCCGGCGGTGCCGATGACGAAGGGACGACCAGGAGACTGCTGGCTCACGCGGAGGGAGAGCGAGTCATACGGGGATTGCCTCCCGCAGGAGGTTCGCGTCAAACCAGCCGCCGCCAACCATCACGGCGTGACCCGAGACAGTGATTGGCCCGACGACATTCTGCGTCAGCGCCGCACTGGCCAGCAGTTCGCTGGGACGGCCAAGTTCAGCGCCCTGCTCGATGGTGATTTCCTGTCCCCAGTCAATCAGCCCGTGCCGGGCCAGGTGCAGGGCAAGAGGTCCGGCGGCCGAGCCTGTAGCCGGATCTTCCGGCACACCGGCAGCAGGGGCAAACATCCGGGTCTTCCAGCGGCTACCGGCACCCGCCAGGACGTTGAAGCCAACAAGTGCGCCGTCGAGCGTTCTGGCAAGTTGGGTGAGCGCCTGAAAATCGGGCCGCAATGCGGCGACCTGGTCGGGATTGCTGATGACCACGAAGACGTGGGCGATTCCGTTGTCGTAAACCATGACCGGGAGTTCAGAGCGCGGTGCGCCAATAGCTGCCAGAATCGCTTCGGCATTTGGAACGACCGAGACGGTCGGAACTGGTTGCAGCATCGAGCCGCGATAGATTCCGCGTTCGTTGGGTTCGACCGAGACCGAAATGATTCCACGCCCGGTTTTTAGGCGAACCTGGGACGCACCAGAACGCATCGCGCACGTAATGGCGGCGCCGAGCGTCGGGTGACCGGCAAAGGGGACTTCACTGGCGGGCGTGAATATGCGCATGGTGGCGTCGGCCTCGCCGCGACCAGCCGTCAGATACACCGTCTCGGAAAAGCCGATTTCCTGGGCCAGCGCCTGGAGAAGGTGCTCCGGGATGTCTACCGCATCCTCGAACACCGCCAACTGGTTCCCCGCCAGTGGGCGGTTGGAGAACACATCGAGGATGCAGTAGCTCCACCGGTCCATCGGTACAGTCTACCAAGCTACGCCTGGTGGGCAACGAGCCTTTCATGATCGGTTGTGACGCCAGTCAGCAGCAACGCGTGCAGCCTGCGCCCCGACTCAATGATGGCCGCGAGTTCAGCCGTGGTGATTGTCTGCGAGGCGTCGCACGCGGCCCCGTCGGGGTCCGGCAAGGCTTCGATGATCAGTCCGTCTGCACCGGCGGCCAGGCCCGCCAGGGCCATCCGCCCGACCAGAGATCGGCGGCCGGTACCGTGGCTCGGGTCGACAATGATCGGCAGATGCGAGAGTTCCTTGACCAGGGGTACGGCAGTGAGATCGAGGGTGAAACGGGTGGCGGGATCAAAGCCGCGGATGCCACGCTCGCAGAGAACCACGTTCACGTTGCCGTGCGCCATCACGTACTCCGCGCTCATCAACCACTCTTCGATGGTGGCGGAGAATCCTCGCTTCAAGAGTACCGGCCTGTTTGCCCGTCCCAGCTTGCGCAGCAGCGGGAAGTTGGCCATATTCCGCGCGCCGAGCTGGAGCATGTCCGCGTAGTGCGCCACGAGATCAACCTGATCAGGCTCCATGACTTCAGTCACGACCGGCAGGCCCGTGACCTCGCGTGCCTCGGCCAGGAACCGGAGACCTTCTTCGCCAAGACCCTGGAAGGAGTACGGGGAGGTGCGTGGCTTGTACGCGCCTCCCCGTAGCATGTCTGCGCCCGCAGCTTTCGCGGCGATTGCCGCTTCGAGCAGCCCTTCCCGCGTTTCAATAACGCAGGGTCCGGCCATCACGACCGGGCGGCCTCCGCCAATGCGCACGTTGCCGACCTTGACGATGGAAGGGGCGTGCGGGCGTGCTTCCCGGCTCGCCAGCATGTAGGGGCGGTGCTTCTCCTGAATCGAACTCACACCAGCAAGTCCGCCGACCGGAATTGAGCCTGTAACACCAATGACGGTGCTGCCGTGGCCATCGGCCAACGTGCGCGCCTCGTGTCCCGCGGCGGCCGCCACTTGCAGGATGGTGGCGACGGTCGACGCCGGAGCATCCCCAGCCAACGTGATAATCATGATTCGTTCCCTCCCGTAAGACGTTTGCTGCCGTGCGTGGCAGCCGGTAGACAACAAAAAACCGAGGCTTGTGCCTCGGTTCCCCCAGCGCTGCATTGTTGGACTTCCGGACGTTTAGCGACTCGCCGCCTCTCGTCCCGCCAGCAGCGCCGGGGGAACGTACCCATAAAAGTAGGCGTAGCTAAACCAGCGGACGGCAGCGGGCCCGTGGCTCATCGCATACTGGGTTGGCGTTCCGGCGCTTCTGTGCATGGCGGCACGGTAGCGAAGTCGCCAGCATCTGTCAAGCGGCTGCGCGCCGCTGCGCTGTCACTGTTTTCAGTAGCGTGGCACAATGTGCATCGAGACTGGCGAGACATTCTGGAGTTTCCCCGTGAACGTGCTTGAAGGTCTGCAGATCATTCGCCAGCGCCTGGTCGAAAACGATGCCAAACCGGCGACGCTAGCGTTAGTGGACGCGATCGCACAGCGCGCCGCCTTGCCGGCCGCCCAGGCCGCTTCGTCCCAATCTCTGCTGCAGCTCGTGCGAATGCTCCAGCGCACGCCGGTGGCAAGCAAGGATATCGGGGTCTACAACGATCTGCTGCGGCTGGAAGATGAGCTATCTGCCGCCAGCCAGCGGGTGATGGAGCAGCGTGCCGCTGAAGACGCGCGGCCAACACCAAAGTCGAAGAAGCACTACAAGGAATTGAAAGAGCGAGAACAGAAGCAATCGTAAGGATCGTCTCGAGCAGAGGGAGTAGTGACAATGGCTCAGGTGCTGGTCGAAGAAACTGAAGTACTGGATCCGGCAGCGCTTATCCCGCGGGTGATCGGGCGCTACTCTCCGCTGCACATCGATCACGGAAAAGGCATCTACGTCTGGGACGTGAACGGCGATCGCTACGCGGACTTCACGTCCGGCATCGCGGTCGTGAACACCGGTCACTGCCACCCGCACGTTGTGGAGGCGATCCAGTCACAGGCTGCGCGCATTATCCATGCGCAGGCAAATATCCTGGCCCATTCGCCAATGATGCGTGCCGCCAGGCTCTTGACCGAGACGTTGCCGGATAACCTGAACCAGGTCTTCTGGACCAACAGCGGCGCGGAGGCCACGGAAGGGGCACTGAAACTCGCCAAGATCGCCACTGGGCGCCCGGCAATCATTGCCTTCAAGCACGGCTTTCATGGGCGCACGCACGCAGCAATGGCAGTGACATCGTCCCGCGCCAAGGTGCGTGGTCACTACGAGCCGCTTCTGCCGAGCGTTTACTTCGCCCCGTTCCCGTATCTCTTCCGCAGTCCCTACAAGGGAGCGCCCCAGGACGCGGATCTTTACTACTTCGCCGAGCTCGAATCTCTCTTCGAGCATATGGTAATGCCGGATGACGTCGCGGCCGTCCTGGTCGAGACGGTGGTTGGCGAGGGCGGATATCTCTTCCCGACCACACGTTGGCTGAAGATGGTGCGGGACCTCTGTGATCGGCACGGGATCATGCTCATCCTGGACGAAGTTCAGAGCGGTATGGGCCGGACCGGAAAGATGTGGGCCTTCGAGCACTTCGATGTCGTTCCGGACATCATGACCGCCGCCAAGGGCCTGGGCTCCGGCATGCCGGTTGCCGCCGTCGTCTCGGACAAGGCACACATGGACAAATGGGCGCCTGGCTCGCACGGCGGCACCTACGGTGGAAACGCGGTGGCAACGTCGGCCGTGGTGGCCACGCTTGAGGTCATGCGCGACGAGGACTTGCCGGCGAACGCGGCGCGGATGGGTGACATCCTGATGGCCGGCCTCCGTGACATCCAGGCGGACTACCCGGTTATCGGTGATGTGCGAGGCCTGGGCTTGATGGTGGCAGCGGAGTTCGTCAAGCCTGATGGTGCGCCAAACCCGGACGCGGTCAAGCGCGTGGTGGCGAGCGCCTTTGCCGATAAGACGCTGCTCATCACCTGCGGAACCCAGGATCAGGGTATTCGCATTGTGCCGCCGTTGGTCGTCAATGAAGAGCAGATCAACGACTTCCTGGACGTGTTCCGCCGGGCTGTCGCGACTGCCTAGAAACTCGCAATTCGTTAGGGGAGATGGGTAACCATCTCCCCTTTCCGTCTATACTTGCAGGTCGCTACGTTGATTATCTGGGGTTTTGTGACGATATGAGTTCTACAGCCAGTTTTCTGGATACGCTCGGTGATATTGAGCGCAGATTTGATGAGTTGGAACGGCAGTTGGCCGATCCGGATGTGACCAGTGACCCTCAGCGGTTGCAGGAGATCGGTCGCGAACGCGCAGAAATTGAAGACGTGGTCAGCGCGTACCGTGAACTGCGCAACACCGAGCGGGCTATATCAGAAGCGGAAATCCTGTCTGCTGATCCTGAGATGGCGGAACTTGCTGCCGACGAACTGACGTCTCTGCGGGCGCAGGAAGAAAGCCTGAATAGCCGCATCCGCACGCTCCTGGTTCCGAAAGACCCGAACGATGAGAAAGATGTCATCGTTGAAGTCCGGGCTGGTACGGGCGGAGATGAGGCGGCGCTCTTCGCCGCGGATCTGTTCAGGATGTACACCCGGTATGCCGAGCGCAACCGCTGGAAGGCTGAAGTGCTGTCTGCGACGGAGACGGACGGCGGTGGTTTTCGTGAGGTGATCTTCGGGGTCCACGGCAAGGGCGCATACAGCCATCTTCGGTATGAAAGCGGCGTGCACCGCGTCCAGCGCGTGCCGGCCACGGAGCGGCAGGGACGTATTCACACGTCGACCGCGAGTGTCGCGGTACTGCCCGAAGCTGAAGACGTTGACATCCAGATCGCCGAGAATGAACTCCGGGTTGATGTGTATCGCTCGTCGGGCAACGGCGGGCAGAGCGTCAATACGACGGACTCGGCGGTTCGCCTCACGCACCTGCCAACGGGGATCGTGGTCACCTGCCAGGATGAGAAGTCCCAGCTCAAGAACAAGAACAAGGCGATGACCGTTCTGCGGTCACGTTTGTTCGATATCGAGCAGCAGCGGCAAGCTCAAGAACGCGGCGATGCGCGTCGTTCGCAGATTGGCAGCGGTGAACGTTCCGAAAAGGTGCGGACCTACAACTTCCCGCAGGACCGCATTACCGATCACCGGATCAACCTCAGCCTCAGTAACATTCCGGGCGTGCTCGATGGACAGATTGACCCGTTTGTGAACGAACTGCGCACGGCAGACGAGGCCGAGCGATTGCGGGAAGCTGGTCTCGAAGCCAGCGCCTAGCCCGGTCCGCCAGGCCAGCGGAGCGTCGCTGCAAATCGGCTGAAGCGCCAAAACACTGTGCTATCGTTTTGTCAATTCATCTCGTGTCGATAAGCACGTCCGTCCTGGAGGTTGGTGGCATGGTCGATGCACCCGCTGCACCACGACAGCGCCCTGTCCCGGTCTCGCCCGTCAGCGCTGACGAGGTTGCGAACGTCCGTGTCCCAACGCTCGAAGCATTCGTGTTGCCACCACGTGTCTACCACGACCAGGACGTTCTCGATTATGAACAGGATGCCTGGTTCGCGGGCGGTTGGGTGGCCATTGGCCGAGAAGAGGATGCGCTCGTCCCGGGTCAGTATTTTCTCGCGCCAGTTGCGGGCGAGAACATGATCATTGTCCGGGGTAACGACGGTGAATTGCGCGCGTTTTACAACGTCTGCCGGCACCGCGGCGCGCGGATGCTTGAAGAGCCCACGGGTACGGTGCCGCGCATCCAGTGCCCCTATCACGCGTGGGTCTATGACCTCGAAGGCAACCTGAGGCAACCAAGGCACACCGAGTTGCTCGTTGATTTCGATGCTGTCGAGTGGGGGTTGGTGCCGGCGCGTGTCGATGTCTGGCAGGGAATTGTCTTCATCGACCTTTCGGGCGAGGCGCCGCCGTTGCAGGATTTCCTCGGTGACATCGTCACGGAGTTCGCGCGCTTTGACCTCGGCGCACTCCGCCGCGTGCGCCGCATTGACTACGACGTGAAGGCGAACTGGAAGGCCCTCGTGGAGAATTTCCAGGAGTGCTATCACTGCCCCGGCGTGCATCCGCAACTGAATCGCATCACGCCCTACAACTCCGGTCAGTATCTGCCCTCGGACGGGGCGTCAATGAACAGCTTCATGGACGTGTTGCCGCAATTCGAGACCCTTTCGATGACCGGCGATGCCGATGGGCGCGAGCCTATGCCCGGCATGACCGAGGAAGACCACAAGCGCATCTATTACTCGGTCGTCTGGCCGAACATGCTCTACAGCCTGCATCCCGACTACCTCATGCTGCACTTCATCACCCCGCTCGAGCCGGGCCGAACTCACGTTCGCTGCGAGTGGTACTTTGAGCCACGGGAGATCGAGAAGGTTGACTTCAATCCCACCGAGGCCATTGAGTTCTGGGACCTCACAAACCGGCAGGATTGGTGGGTCTGCGAACTGCAGCAGCAGGGCACGAAGTCTCGGGCGTTTACGCAGGGCCGATACTCTTCGATGGAGAGCAGCGTCCACGGCTTTGACCTGATGGTGGCAGACCGCTACGCCGCAGACGGCATCGTCACGCCGCAGCGCCGAGTCAGCAAGCAGGACAGCACGCGGGGAGTCGTCGAGCGCGCCCAGCGCGTGTCCCAGGGGCGTGCTGCCGACTAGATCAGATTCCGTCCGGCACTGTCCGGGCTAATCTGCGCCGGTCGCCGCAAAGAGGTCGCGCCCGGCGCAAAGATGTGCACGTTGGCCGCTGGCCAGTCGGCGGTAGACATGCATAACGTCGGCGGCGATAGACGTCCAGTCATACCGTTCCACAGAAGGCCGCGCGGCGGCAGACATGGCGGTTCGGAGATGGCTGTCCTCAAGAATTGCCGACAGGCCGTCTGCCAACGCTTGAGCTGACTGCGGCCTGACCAACAGGCCACTCAACCCTTCGTCGATCGTGAAACGCAACCCGCCGGCGCGTGAGGCGACGACCGGCGCGCCGCAGGCGAGTGCTTCGACAGCGACCAGTCCGAACGACTCGTACCGTGACGGAACTGCCACGACGTCCGCTGCAGAGTAGGCCTCCGGGAGTTCGTCCTGTGGCCACGAGCCGAGCAGGCGAAAATGTGCACCCAGTCCGCGATCATGGATTTCGGCGGCAACCCTCGCAAGAGGGCCGACCGGTCTGCCCGATTCATCCAGATCTCCCCCGATGATGACAAACACGGGCGGCCTGGACAGCCGCGTCTGGCGAATGATCAGCTCGGCCGCTTCGACCAGTGTGTCGATGCCCTTGATCGGGTCGATCCGGCCGACGAAGAGGACGGCCAGATCATCATCCTCCAGGTGCAGGCGATCACGCGCCGCAGACCGTGGCTGTGGCTGGAAGAGCTGGAGGTCCACGCCGGGTGGAATCGTGCACACCTTCTCCGCGGGAACGCCCATTCGCCAGATCAGGTCTGCTCGCTCATCCGGGTTGGCGGCGATCAGGCCATCGGCGAGGGAGAGCAACTGCCTCTCGATCTTCAGGCGGAGGTCGGTCTCCTGATCCTGCTTGCCGGAGACAGCGTTCTTCATGTGGGCCGTCGTGTGAAACATCTGCACGAACGGCGTATTCCAGTAGCGGCGCGCCAGATCAGCCACCCATCCGGACAGCCAGTAGTGGGCGTGGACCACGTCATATCGCGTCCCGGCGCGCAGCGAGTAAAGAGCCATTTCTTCGGCGAAATCAGGGAGGTAGGGGAAAAGGTCGTTCTTGCCGATTTCGGCCGGTGGGCCGGCGTTGATGGCGATAACGTTGACGCCCGGTACGATCTCGCGGACTTCAGGCGTGTCAGGATGCGTGCGGCGGGTGAAGATATCGACCGGTAAGCCTTGCGCTGCCAGGTGCGTGGCGAGTTCACGGATGTAGACATTCATGCCACCGGCGTCCTTACCACCGAGTGTGGCCAGTGGCGATGTGTGGACCGATATCTGGGCAGCGCGGCGAAGCGGCGCATCGGTCTCGTACCCGAAGACCGCCGGCCCGCCGTACGGGGCGAGTGTCACGTAGTCGTGCCTTTCAAGCGGCGCCGGTCGACCGCGCCGTCAAGCATTCACATCATTCGCTGTCGCCGGTAGCGCGAACTGCGCTGCACAGCCTGCGGATCATAGCAGTAGCAGTGCAACGCCGGTTCCATGCCACCCGTTCCCTAGCTGGCTTTCGGGACCAGGAGACCGACAGAGCCGTCCTTGCGACGGTAGACAACGCTGGGAATGTCTTCAGCTGAGTAGTGGAAGAGGAAGAAATCGTGACCCAGGAGTTCCATCTGCTCGATGGCCTCATCGATGTCCATGGGTTTGACTTCGAAACGCTTGGTCCTTACGAGGCTGCCCAGTTCCACTGCCTCATCGTCGTCCAGTAGACCGGCGTCCGTTGCTAGGGGCGCGGGGGTCACCCGGATGGACTCCGTCCCGGGTGCCTTCCGGTTGCGTCGCTTGCCGCTGACGCGCTGCACCTGTCGCTCAAGCTTTTCGAATGCCTGATCGATGGCCACAATTGGCTCGGCAGCACGTTCTTCAGCACGGATCACGTCACGCCCGGCGCGGATCGTGATCTGGGCGGCGGTGCTGTCCGGCCCGACACGATTATGGAGAGCGCGCAGTTCCAGCTTTGCGTCAACGACGCGATCGACAAGCCGGTCCAACCGCATTGCGCGCCGCGTTACGTACTCGCGTAGATCGTCCGTGACTGGGACGCCATTTCCGCGAACCTGAAAGTCCACCTGCTGGCTCCTTTCATTGAGGGGTGTTTTGAGCCAGGGACATCGTTGTCCCGTCGTGCACATAGCGTTCGCCAGAGGTTTGAGGGCGAAACCGGTGCCCGCGGAGGGACTCGAACCCCCGACGCCCACCTTAGGACGGTGGCGCTCTATCCGCTGAGCTACACGGGCGTGCGGCACCTGGTTGCCTGAAGATGATCGTAGCACAGCAACTCTCGCCCGCCGCCAACTTTGATGGCATCAGGCGGGTGTGTTATCCTCGCGTGGTTGCTCGGGGAGTAGCGCAGCCCGGTTAGCGCGCAGCGTTCGGGACGCTGAGGTCGGAGGTTCAAATCCTCTCTCCCCGACCAGGAACGGGAGTGGCGAATGCCGCTCCCGTTTTGTTTTCCTCATGCGGGTTATCGCCATGACGACGACAGCAGAGAACGACGTAACCGCCGGCGACGGCGTAGGTAAAAATCGTTTACGGCAGATTCCTCCCGTTGCCGAGTTGTGCGCCGAGCTTGCGAGACGCGGAATAGCGATCTCTGAGCCACTGCTTACCGACCTGGTGCGTCGTGAACTCGCAGTGATTCGCACAGAAATCCGAGCGGGAGCGCCCCTGGACCGCGAATCGATTACAGAGCGGGTCGTTGTGGCGGCAAGTGCGCTGCAACTGCCCCGCCTGGAACGAGTTCTGAACGCGACCGGGGTTATTGTTCACACCAACCTGGGGCGGGCTCCGGTCAGCCCCGCAACCGCGCGGGCCATGGCCGATGCCGCTGCCAGCTTTGTCCCGCTGGAGATCGATGCCACCACGAACCAGCGTGGCGGGCGGATGAGCGAGATCACCGCTTTGCTTCGGGTGCTTACCGGAGCTGAGGCGGCACTGGTTGTGAACAACTGCGCTGCAGCAGTCTTGCTCGTGCTATCGGCATTGGCCGGTGAGCGTGAGGTCGTCGTATCGCGGGGGGAAGCTATCGAGATTGGCGGCGGATTTCGCATCCCGGACGTTCTTCTTCAGTCCGGTGCGCGACTTGTTGAGGTGGGAACCACGAACCGCACCTACGTCCGTGACTTTGCGGCGGGCACCACCAGTGAGACCGCCGCCTACCTGAAGGTGCATCCAAGCAACTTCCGCGTCACTGGATTCACACATACCCCGCTCACCCGTGAACTCGCGGCGCTGGCACGGGAGCGGAACGTCCTCCTCCTGGAGGACCTCGGCAGCGGCGCGCTCCTGGACACCACGGCGTTTGGCCTGGCGCCTGAGCCGACCCTCGGCGAAGTCGTCGCCGCAGGGGTGGATCTGGCGATGGCCAGCGGGGACAAGCTCCTTGGAGGGCCGCAGGCAGGAATCATCGTCGGCCGGGCCGAGCTCATTCGCAGAGTAGAGCACCATCCTCTCGCACGTGCCGTGCGTGCCGACAAGGTGACGCTCGCGGGCATGGCCGAGACGCTTCGCCACTACCTGCGCGGTGAGGCGCTCCAGGAGATTCCAGTCTGGCGCATGATCGCTGCTCGACCTGAAGACCTGCGACTCCGGGCTGAGACGGTCGTTGCGGCGTTGAGCCAGGGTGGAATCGCTTCTGACGTGGTGGCGACCCAGGCAAGTGTCGGTGGGGGATCGCTCCCAGGGGAGACCATGGCAAGCTGGGCCGTCACGTTGCAGTGCCCCGCGGGCAGCGTCGACGCGCTCTCGCAGCGACTGCGCGTTGGAAACGCGCGGCGGACCACGCGCGGCGTCTTTGGACGGATCGAGGACGGCAGAGTGCTGCTCGACCTGCGGTCAGTGCTACCCGAGGACGACGGGGCACTGGCTGACGCCGTAGCGGCAGCATTCCAGAACGAACGCTGACGTTCCTTTCACATGTACACGCGCTCAGACGGCCTGCGGGCGATCCTTGTCGCGACTGTCCCTGAAGTAGGGGCTCTTCTCCGGGTAAAACGCCTGATGCTGGGCTGAGAGTACCGAGAGCTGCGCTATCAGTGATGACAGGCTCTCGATGTCTTCCGTGTGTTCAGCCTCCGCGATGCTGCGCTGAAGTTGGCGCATGAGGGCGTCAAAGCGGTCTCGGCCGATGCGAATGACCGCGCGTCGCGCATCGCGCTCGATCTGCCCAGGAAATTGCGCCGGAGCCTGTTCCAGCGTTGCGAGGAGCGCCTCCGCGTGGTCTGCGACGAGGTCATCCAACCCGGCGACGATCAGCTCCGGAGTCAGGTCGAGCGGGACCGTGGGGTCTTGCAGGACCCGCAGAAGCTCTCGGTTGCGCGTATCGGACAGATCATTCTCCGAAACGAGAGGCAGCACGCTGGCAGTGTACGTCCGGTGCTTCAACAGCAGCGCCAGCAGGTGATCCTCATGTGAGGCTCGTACAGCGGCCAGGGAGGGCGTTTCACCGCGCGACGAACGAGGCCCGGTGGATCGGACAGCGGAGCGTCGAATTTCGTGCAGCACGCTACTCTCGGGCAACTGCAACTTGCGCGCCACAAGGCTGGCGTAGTGCGCCTGAACCACCTGGTCGCCCGCGGCCTCCAGGAGCGGTACCAGCTTGCGGATAGCCGCTGACTTTGCGGCGGCATCTCCCTGGTCCACACCGGCGAGGGCTGCCTCGACGTAGAAGTCGAGGAACGGGAGGGCGCCCGCAACGACCCGCGGCCATGCGGCCGGATCTCGCCTGATCAGTTCGTCCGGGTCCTTGCCCTCTGGCAACTGTACGATGGAAATTTGGGTCTTGAAACGGCGTTGCCAGAGGATCATGGTGTCCGCACCGGGCCGGGTGGCGCGCTCGACGCCGATTGGCGTGAGCTCCCGGTCAAGAGCTCCAGGCAGCATCTCCAGTGAGCGGATCATCGCGCCCTGGCCAGCAGCGTCGGCATCGAGCGCAAGGACGATGTTTCGGCTGAGACGTTTGACCAGCCCAACCTGTTGCTCCGTGATGGCGGTGCCCATGCAGGCCACCACGTTCGCATATCCAAACTGGTGCGCGGTCAGGGCGTCCATGTATCCCTCGACGACCACGACCTCGTCTGCTGTCCGGATTGCTGCTTCTGCGAGGTCCAGGCCGAAGAGAAGCGTGCTCTTGTCGAAAATGGAAGACTGGGCAGAGTTGAGGTACTTCGGTTGATGATCGCCGAGCGCGCGGCCCCCAAAGCCTACGGTGCGTCCCTCTCGAGTGCGTATCGGAAAGAGGAGGCGGTTCC
Organism: Thermomicrobiales bacterium; assembly: GCA_046328375.1. Classification (GTDB taxonomy): domain Bacteria; phylum Chloroflexota; class Chloroflexia; order Thermomicrobiales; family UBA6265; genus JACCXM01. The sequence continues at coordinate 6,719 of JAXLWT010000033.1, read as the reverse complement.
AGAAGCGGTCGCGAACGCGTCCATCCTCGCGCCTGTGCAGCACGCCAGCCTCGATCGCCATATCGGCGTCAATGTTGCGTTGCTGGAGGTAGCGGAGGAGAGCATCTCCCTCGGGCGCGAACCCGAGCCCAAACCGCTCGGCGACCGACATGTCGATGCCGCGCTTTTCGATCACCTCACGTCCGGGTGATCCGGCGCCGGTGTTACGCAGCACGTTGAGGTAGTACTCGGAGGCGAGCTCATTGATCTCGATGAGGCGATTGCGGTGCGCATCGACCTCTGGCGCAACCGTCGGTGTAGTTCCGAGTTCGACGCCGGCGCGGCGTGCAAGTTCCTGCAACGCCTCCCGGAACTCGACGTGCTCCACTCCCATATAGAAGGTAAAGGCGTCACCACCCTTGCCGCAGCCGAAGCAGTGGAAGTTGCCGGAGTCTGGGAAGACAATGAAGGAGGGGGTCTTTTCCTGATGGAACGGGCACAGACCCTTGTAGGATCGCCCGGTTTTCTTCAGTTGAACGTACTGCGAGATGAGCTCAACGATCTCCGTCCGCTCGCGTACTTCCGCAACGGCATCCCGGGCCATCTGCGCTCCGTTCTGTGGGTGTTACCTGTACTCTGTGGCGGGGAGAACCGGAGTGTACCCGGAGCGGACGCCCAACGTACCTAGTCCAGGATATCCATTGCCGCCAGGCTTGCCAGCAAGCGTTTCGGACCATGGCGCACGAACTCGACCGCAACCTCCTGATCGCCTCCGCGATCACTCGTTTCGGTCACGAAACCCTCGCCGAACTTGGGATGAAAAATCTTCTGGCCTTTGGAGTAAGTCACTGCTGGCGGAGCAGGGGGAGCCGGGGAGCGGCCAGCGCCAATGGCGGTGGATTCTCCGCGGGCGCGGTCTCGCAGAGTGGCGCGGGCGCCTGCGCGCTCGCCTGAGCGGCGGCTGAGCGTGCGTACGAGGTGATCGGGGATAGCGCCGATGAAGCGTGACGGTACGGCGTACCCGATTCGCCCGTAGGTTGCTCGCTGGCTGGCGTGTGTCAGGTAGAGCAAACGCTCCGCTCGCGTCATACCCACGTAGAAAAGGCGCCGCTCTTCTTCCAGTTCCTCTGGCTTCACATGCTCATTTTCGACCGCGCGGCTTATGGGAAGGAGCCCCTCCTCCACACCGGTCAGGAACACGGCCGGGTACTCCAGGCCTTTGGCCGAGTGGAGCGTAATGAGCGTAACGCGGCCCCGCTCATCGGCTTCGAGACTATCGACGTCAGCAACCAGCGCCACGCGTTCGAGATACTGGGGGAGCGTTCTGACGGCGGGTTCATCCCCGAGGCGCTCCAACTCCGAGCGCAATTCCAGAACGTTTGCCCAGCGCTCCAGATCTTCGTCTTCTGTCCGGTCGAAGGTGTTTCCGTAACCCGTTCGATCGAGAATCGCGTCGAAGAGCGCAGTCAGTGACGAGTCGTCAGCAAGCATCCGCAGGTCGGCGATGACAGCTCCCACCTTGCGGGCGGCAGCCTGTCCCGTCCCGCTCAGCGCTGGCGCAGTAAATGAATCGCTCTTCCCGGCAAGGGCGAGGAAGCCGTCGAGAACTGGTCGTCGCTCGTCAACGGCCCAGGCACGGATCGTTTCCATGGCGCGAGGTCCAAGGCCTTTGCCAATGGGCATGTTGCCAACGACGCGCTCAAGCGCCACTTCATCGGCGGGGTTGTGCAGCAGGCGCAGGGCAGCAAGGACGTCCTTGACCTCCTTCCGCTCATAGAAGCGGACGCCGCCAATCACCTGGTAGGGGATGCCGCGCAGTCGAAGAGCTTCTTCCAGCGCCCGGCTCTGGGCGGTCGTGCGGTACATGATGGCGATTTCGTGATACGGGATGCGCTGCAGCTCGCTGAGGCGGCGAATCTCATCGGCCACGAACATGGCTTCGTGCCCCTGATCGCTCAACTCGCGGAGAACAATCGCTTCGCCGTCCGGGTTGTCCGTCCGCAGGCGCCGGTCAATACGAGAGACATTCTCGCGAATAACGCGGTCTGCTGCCTCCACGATGCGCGCCGTCGATCGATAGTTCGTCTCCAGGTGGATTTGCTGGGCGTCGGGGTAGTCCTTCTCGAAGTCGAGGATGTTTCGGATGTCTGCCTGGCGCCAGCCGTAGATGGACTGATCCGGATCGCCGACCACGAACAGGTTGCGCCAGCGTTCGGCGAGCGCCGAGACCAGCACGTACTGCACCCGGTTGGTGTCCTGGTATTCATCGACAAGGATGTGCTGAAAGCGCTCCTGGTATCGCTCGAGCAGATGCGGGGCGGCCTCGAAGAGGTAGATTGGCTGGGCCAGCAGATCGTCGAAGTCGAGGGCGTTCGCGCGACGCAGCAACTTTTCGTACTCTGCGTAGGCGCGGGCAATGACTTCTTCGTCATGAGTCTCGGCCATGCCGCGTGCTTCGTCCGGGAGGATGAGTTGGCTCTTGGCCGCGGAAATGCGCCCGAGCACCCGTCGCGGCTGGTACATCTTTGGATCGATGCCGAGCGACGTCATTGCGGACTTCACGACATCTGCCTGGTCCCCGCTGTCATAGATCGTGAAGTTCGGCAAGATGCCCAGGCGGTCCGCTACGACCCCCGGGTTCTCACGCAACAGGCGCGCTCCGAACGAGTGGAAGGTGCCCATGACCAGGCCGTCGACTGGCCTGCCCTGACGCAGGGCCTCGATGCGCGTGCGCATTTCGCGCGCAGCCTTATTGGTGAACGTCACGGCAAGGATTCGCTCGGCTGGCACCCGCGCAACTTCCATGAGATAGGCGATGCGGTGGGTCAGAACCCGGGTCTTACCTGAGCCAGGCCCGGCGACGACCAGCACCGGGCCGTTGATCGCCAGCACCGCCGCGCGTTGCTCGGCGTTGAGCCCAGCCAGAAGGTCGACCGCAATGGGGGATTGGGTGTCCATCGTGTCCAAAGCTGTATGTCTGCTCCATGGGAGAGTGAGGCCGGCGGACCTTAAACGATTTGAGTCTAGCACCCTTGTTCTAGCCCACTTTGGCGTTGACGCCAGGGAGCGTGCTCAGGTACCCTTGGTGCTCGCCACGCCGACGTAGCTCAGCGGCAGAGCAAAGGACTCATAAGCCTTTGGCCGGTGGTTCGATTCCACCCGTCGGCACCAATCCCCTGTGATCTACCACCTCCAGACCTCCCACCGGATTGTCTTGTGCGCAGCTCATCCGTCATGACGGATTGGGGCGGCGCGCCTACCGGTCTTGAGCAGCGGCTCCTGGCGCGTTTTCGGGGGGCCAGCATTCCGGACGACAAACCCTTGATCGTCGCATTCTCGGGCGGACCAGATTCGCTCGTGCTTGCGGCAGCGCTCACACACGTCCGGGCAGTGACGGGGCTGCCCCTGCTGCTCGTACACGTCGATCACGCACTGCGCGACACGTCGGCTGAAGAGGCGAAGGCGGCGTCAGCACTAGGCAGGCAACTCGGACTCGACGTTGTGGTCCGGCGCGTCCCGGTACTTCCACGCGAAGCGCATCCTCACGCCGGGATTGAGGAGGCGGCCAGGCGGGAGCGTTATCGCCTGTTAGGTGATGAAGCGCGGCGAGCCGGAACGCGATTTGTCGCGACGGCCCATCACCGGGAGGACCAGGCGGAGACCGTGCTGCTTCATCTCCTGCGGGGAAGTGGCCTGCACGGGGCAGCGGGTATGGCAGAGCTGGCGCCGTTGCCCGCCACGGCCCCGCACGACATATCCCAAAGAGAACCTAACGGCAGTCCTTGGCTTTGGCGGCCTTTGCTCGGAGAGCCGCGAAGTGCGCTTCTCGCCTTTCTCGACAAGAGAGGACTTGTGCCTATCCTCGACCCCTCCAACAGCGATCTCACCTTGCAACGCAATGCGTTACGCCATCGTGTGCTCCCGGAGCTTGAGGCTGCGTTCCCGGGGGCGTCGGCTGCTCTCGCCCGTTTTGCGTCACTGGCCGCAGAGGAGGATCATCTGCTCGATGAGATGGTCAACGGCGTTTTGCCGCCAATGCTCAGCAACGCCAGGTGGCTCTGGTGTTCAGCCCTCGTGAAGGAACCGCTAGCCTTGCAACGGCGAATCCTGCGCCGCTGGCTCGTTGATGTCACTGGCGAGACCGCGATCGGTGCTGAGCGGGTGGAGGCTGTGTTGCGTTGCGCTACGTCCACGAGATTTGAGGGCAAGATTGAGTTACCCGGCGCGTGGTGTGTGCGGCGGCGGGGTGAATGGCTGATAGTTGAGAGCAATTGATCAACGAAGGGTGAGGAGGGATTGATCCAGTGACAAGCACCGAGCCGCGAGCGACCGGAGTTGCCCGCATCCTGATCGACGAAGATGTGATCCGCCTGCGGATCGGCGAGATCGCCCGCGAGCTTGACGACGAGTACGGCGAGAGCACCCCGCTGCTGGTGGGAGTCCTCAATGGCGCGATCACCTTCATGACGGACCTCATGCGTGCGATGACCGTGCCGCTTGAGGTCGATTTCATGGCGGTTTCTTCGTACGGCGCCGCAACGCAGAGCTCCGGCGTCGTCCGCATCCTGAAGGACCTGGACCAGGAAATCGAGGGCCGGCGCATCATTGTGGTTGAGGACATCGTCGACAGCGGGCTGACGTTGCAGTATTTGCTGGACAATCTGGAGCGCCGGAACCCGGCGGACATCGCGGTCGTCGCGCTGCTGAAAAAGGACAAACCGGATGCCATCCAGGTCCAGGTGGACAAGGTTGGTTTTGCGATCCCGGACGAGTTCGTGATTGGGTTCGGACTCGATTACGCGGGCAAATATCGCAATCTTCCCTACGTCGCCGTGCTCGATCCCAGTGTCTACTCCGGAAATTAGAGGTCAGAAGGCCAGTGATATACTCGCCCGGCGCGGACCCATCCCATTGATTTCGCTGGACCCGCGCGGGAGACTCATTGTTCATGCCTGATCAGCGCTGGATTCGCAGCAGCCTTGTCTGGATCGTTCTCATCGTCGCGCTCCTGGCCATGTGGGCCACCTTCATCGGAACCGACGCGGCGCCTACCCCCCGGAGCATCGGCCAGGTCGCGCAGGAAGTGCGCGATGGCAAAGTGCAGACCCTCATCCAGGCCGACGGTAGCCGGGAAGTGCGGGTCAAGTACGCACAGGAGGCAGGGCGCCGGGACGCCGTCACGACAATTCCGGCGGAAACAGATTTGTTGACGGTCCTCAAGACCTATGGCGTTGATCCGTCATCTCTGCCGCCGGGCATGATCGAGTTTCAGCCGGCCAGCAGCTGGGGCGCCTGGCTGAGCATGCTGTCGTTCATTCTGCCCACGCTTTTCCTCGTCGGCATCTTCATCTTCATGATGCGGCAGTCGCAGGGCTCCAACAACCAGGCGATGTCTTTTGGCAAGAGCCGGGCGCGCCTGTTCACTGCGAACCGGCCGTCCGTGACCTTTTCGGATGTCGCCGGAGTGGAGGAGGCCAAGGAGGAGCTCGTCGAAGTTGTCGAGTTCCTGAAGTACCCGGAGAAGTTCGCCGCGCTTGGAGCGCGTATTCCCCGCGGCGTGTTGCTGGTCGGCCCTCCCGGGACTGGCAAGACACTGCTCTCACGGGCGGTGGCCGGTGAAGCCGGCGTCCCATTCTTCAGCATCTCGGGCTCAGAGTTCGTCGAGATGTTCGTCGGTGTCGGCGCCAGCCGCGTGCGCGATCTCTTCGAGCAGGCAAAGCGTAACGCGCCTTGCATCGTGTTCATCGACGAGATCGACGCCGTCGGCCGGCAACGTGGCGCTGGGCTCGGTGGCAGTCACGACGAACGTGAGCAGACGCTGAACCAGATCCTGGTCGAGATGGACGGATTTGACTCATCGACGAACGTAATCGTGATCGCGGCTACGAACCGCCCGGATGTTCTCGACCCCGCGTTGCTACGCCCAGGGCGATTTGACCGGCAGGTAATTCTCGATCGGCCAGATATCCAGGGGCGCATCGCGATCCTTGACGTCCACGTGCGAGGCAAGCCGCTCGAAGAAGATGTGTCGATCGAAGGGTTGGCTCGCCAGACTCCTGGCTTTTCCGGCGCGGATCTCGAGAACCTGGTCAACGAGGCGGCGATCCTCGCCGCCCGCCGCAACCGCAAGACCGTGAGCCGCGACGAGCTGACGGAAGCGATCGATCGTGTGATTGCGGGGCCACAGCGAAAGAGCCGCGTCATCTCCGAGCGTGAACGGATCATGACCGCCTACCACGAGGCCGGGCACGCCCTTGTGGCGCGGATGCTTCCTAACGCCGATCCCGTTCGCAAGGTCAGCATCGTGGCGCGAGGCATGATGGGTGGCTACACGCGCGTCGTACCGGATGAAGACCGTTTGTTCAAGACGAAGGCACAATTCGAGGACGAACTCGCCGTCTACATGGCAGGTCATGTCGCCGAGCAAATGGTCTTCGAAGAGCAATCGACCGGCGCGGCGAACGACATCGACCGCGCGACGGGACTGGCCAGGCGCATGGTGACTGAATTCGGGATGAGCCGGACGCTGGGTCCGCGAGCCTTCGGCAAGAAGGACGAGTTGGTCTTCCTGGGTCGCGAAATCAGTGAGCAGCGCAATTACAGTGAGGAAGTGGCCTTCCAGATCGACCAGGAGATCCGGGAGCTCATCGACGCTGCCCACGAGCGCGCGCGGGACGTCGTACAGACGAACGCCGACAAGTTGAAGTCAATTGCCGAGTTGCTCCTCGCCGAGGAAACGA
>JAXLWT010000032.1:0-63269 GCA_046328375.1 Thermomicrobiales bacterium | reverse complement strand
GGCAGGAATGGCGCCGCTCTGGGGTCCCAATGTCACCGTCGCGATCATGGGACAGTCCACGCGGCTTGCGGACGATGTCGAGCTGGCGCTCTACCGGATTGCCCAGGAGGCGATCACCAACGCACGCAAGCACAGCGCCGCGCGGGAGATTCGCGTGATCCTGGAGGTCACTCCGGATAGCGCCGTCCTGAGTGTGACCGATGACGGCCAGGGCTTCCCGCCGCGCCGCATCCGGCCAACGGCTGGACACGGCGAAGGTGTGCCGGGGATGCGGGAACGGGTGGAACTGCTGGGAGGCGCGTTGCAGATCGAATCGGCACCGGGGAAGGGAACCCGGGTGCTGGCGACACTGCCGCTGGCGGAACAGGTTGAGGGGTAAGGGAGGGGAGAGGAATGAGCCGCATTGGAATCCTGGTCGTCGACGATCACCCACTCTTTCGGCGGGGCGTGCGCATGGGCCTGGAGACAGAGCGCGACATGCTGATCGTGGCTGAGGCCGCGGACGGTCCGGCTGCGCTCCAGGCGACAGAGCAGTACCAGCCCGACGTGGTGCTGCTCGATATCAGCCTGCCCACGATGTCCGGCTTTGACGTGGCGCGTGCCATCAAGCGGCGGCAGCCACGGGCAGCCGTGATCGTGCTGACGATGCATGAGGATGACGGCCACCTCTTCGCCGCCATCCGCGCTGGCGCCGACGCCTTCGCCGCGAAGTCGATCGAGATGCATGAGCTGGTGCGTCTCATCAAGCACGTGGCTGGGGCAGACGAGACGACGCAGACCCCAAACTTCGTGCATGCGCGCATGCTGGACGAGGTGCGGAACGGTAGCAAGCGCGGCGTGATCGAGACGGAGGAGTACTCACCGCTGAGCCCGCGCGAGATCGAGATCCTGGGCTACGTCTCGCAGGGTCTCAGTAATAAGGAGATCGCCAGCATGCTGCTGATCTCCGACCAGACGGTGAAGAACAACATCACCTCGATCCTGCGCAAGCTGCAGGTCAACGACCGCACGCAGGCCGTCATCTACGCCCTGCGCCACGGCTGGATCGACCTGGCGGTAGAAGAAGCGGGGTAGCCGCCGCCGGGACGACTCGCGCAATAGCTCAATGTTCGAACGCAATCCGGGGTGGTCCAGGCCGGGTGACCACCCCGGTCTTTTGTCGTTTTCGACGTCGAGTGTCATGGACCTTCCCAACATATCGATGCCGTATTGACAGGAAAATTGACCACTGGTAAGATAATGACCATTGGTAGAAGTAAGAATGAGGGAGGTGAGTGTGGGAAAGAAGAGCCAGAAACGCGATCTCCGCCGGGAGGAGACTCGCCGGCTCATTCTCGATGCGGCGACGGGGCTTGCCGCGGAAGAGGGATGGCCCAGTGTCACCATGCGTCGAGTTGCGGACCGGGTCAATTACTCGCACCCTGCGCTCTATGCCTACTTTGCGACCAAGGATGACCTGCTGCTTGCGCTGTTTCACGAAGGGTTGCGCCTCTACGCGGCATCGCTCCAGGCGGCAGTTGATTCCGCTGTAACGCCGGAAGACGCGGTGATGGCGTTGGCTCGAGTCCTGTGGGAGTTTCCCTGGCAACACCAGGAGCTCTATCAGGTCATGCATGGGCTAGGTGGTGTGGCCTTCGCCAACCCGGAAACTCGTGCCGAGGGGCAGGCTGCAGTCGACCCGGCGGTCGCGGTTGTCGGCCCCTTGCTGGCCAGGCACGGGCGTGACCCCCAGGATGCCGAGCGCCTGTGCGTGCTCTTCTGGTGCACGATGCATGGTTTGGTGTCGCTGACCATGGCGGGCCGCTTCACCCGTGAAGAGGGCGCGGCGCTGGCAGCCTCGGCGGCGCAAGACGCGCTGGCCAGCTGGACGGCGCCCAGAATGTCGACTGAGGTCCCGCCGGCCCCATGACGATCGCCGCCCGCAGCAGTCCTGCTACCCAGGCGCCGTAGTTCCCTATTCCGTCCACATGCGAAGCAACGATACGTCCGGCGGCCAATACGACGCTGGTGGGGAGTGCGTGTGCTCTCCGCCGGACCGAGCCAGGCTGGATGGCTGGATCAAGAATTGGAGAGAGTAATGTCCCGGCAACCAGATCTTCACGTCGTCTTCGGTACCGGCCCGGCCGGGCTCACACTGGCCGATGAACTCCGCGCACGTGGGCACCGCGTGCGGCTCGTCAATCGAAAAGGGAAGATATCCGAGCCACTTCCGGAGGGCGTCGAGTTGGTCGCTGGTGACGCCGCGAAGCTGTCAGCTGTCTGCGAGCTGAGCGCAGGTGCAGCCACGATCTACAACTGCACGCATGCGCCGTACGAATCGTGGCCAGAGGTGCTCCCTCGCCTGCAGGAAAACATGATCGAAGGCGCAGCGGCTACCGGTGCGAAGCTGGTCGTGATCGACACTCTCTACCTGTACGGGCCAACTGGTGGCCAGCCGATGAACGAGGGGATGGCGCACCTGGCGACCTCGCGCAAGGGCAGACTACGGGCGGAACTTGCCTGGGGCTACCTGCAGGCGCATCGTGCCGGCAAGGCTCGTGTCGCCATCGGGAGGGCTGCCGATTTCTTTGGGCCGCGCGTCACGAACTCGGCACTGGGACAGTTCGCTTTCCCGGCCGCGCTTGAAGGCGGGCCAATGGTGGCATTTGGTAACGTCGATCTGCCGCACAGCTATTCCTTCATGCCGGATGTAGCGCGCGGACTCGCAACCCTGGGAGAGCGAGATGAGGTGCTCGGGAGGGACTGGCTCCTCCCCGTGTCGCCCGCTCGCACGACGCGCGAGGTCGCGGGATTGATGGGTGAGGCCATCGGGCGGCCAGTTCAGCTGGTGGCCCTGCCAGACATGGACGCAGTGGCGTCGCTCGGTGTGCTCGACCTCACGTTTCTCGCCGAGTACGACGAACTGTTCTACCAGTACAGCGAGCCACAGATCGTCGATTCTTCAGCTATCACGCGCGAGCTTGGCGTCTATGCGACGCCGATGCCAGAAGCCATCGCAGCGACTGTCCGTTGGTATCAGGCACTGCTGGCGCCCGTGGGACAGATGTAAACGCGGCGAGCGCTAGAGTGTGTCCCCGACCGGGACGCGCTCGCGCCAGGAGCCGATACGGCGGAAGCGCTCGTGGCGGGCGCGGCGCAGGGCGTCCAGGGCGTCCTGGTTGGCGCGAGGGTAGGTGGCCAGCAGGTCGTCCAGGTGGCGGGTGATGGCGGCGCCGGCGGCCCGTATGGCTGCGCGAGGATTCTCGTGGGCAGGCACGGCTTCGGGGATGACCTCGTCCACGATCCCGAAGCCGGCCAGGTCGGCGGCGGTGACCCGCATCGTCTCGGCGGCTTCCGGCGCGCGGCCAGCGTCTTTCCAGAGGATGGCCGCACAGGCCTCAGGTGAGGCGACAGCGTAGATCGCGTTTTCCAGCATCAGGATGCGGTCAGCAACTCCGATGGCGAGCGCGCCACCGGACCCACCCTCGCCAATCACCACCGCGACCGAGGGGGTTGCCAGATCCGCCATCGCCAGCAGGCTTTCGGCAATAGCCGTGGCCTGCCCCCGCTCTTCTGAGCCGATGCCCGGTTCCGCGCCCGGGGTATCGATGAAGGTCACCAGGGGGAAGCCGAACTTCTCGGCGTGGCGCATCAGGCGCTCGGCCTTGCGATACCCCTCGGGCCGGGCCATGCCGAAGTTGCGGGCCAGGTTCTCCTTCGTGTCGTTCCCTTTTTGGTGTCCCAGGACCATCACCCGGTGGGTGCCGATCCTGGCCAGACCACCGACGAGCGCCTGGTCATCACCAAAAGAGCGGTCACCGTGCAGCTCGACCCAGTCGGTTGCCAGCTCATGGACGTAGTCCAGCGCGTGTGGGCGCTCCGCGTGGCGGGCGAGTTTCACCCGGTCCCAGGCGGTCAGGACCGGCGCAGGTGTCAGCGTCGTTTGCTCAGACATGGCCGTTGCTACTCACGGGAACGCTGCCTTCTGCCGAGATCGCCGCCATCTGTTCGCCATAGTGACGCAGGAGCGTGGCGAGTGTCGTCCGCAGCTCCACACGCGGCACGATCATGTCGATCATGCCGTGCTCGAGCAGAAACTCGGCGGTCTGGAACCCTTCCGGCAGCTTCTGGCGGGTGATCTGCTCGATGACGCGTGGCCCGGCAAACCCGATTAGCGCGCCTGGTTCGGCGACGATGACGTCAGCCACCGTGGCGTACGAGGCAGTGACGCCGCCGTAACAGGGATCGACGAGCATGGCGATGTGGGGTACGCCGGTCCGTCCCAACTGGGCGAGCGCGGAGACGGTCTTGGCCATCTGCATCAGGGAAAAGAGTCCCTCGTGCATGCGTGCGCCGCCGGACGAGGACACGGTGAGCAGCGGCTCCCGATGCTGTTCCGCCAGTTCAATGGCCCGGACCAGCTTCTCGCCGAACACCGAGCCCATACTGGCGCCCAGGAACTCGAAGTCGCTGACCGCAATGGTGACGGGCTGGCCCTCGATGCTGCCGCGGCCGACAATGAGGGCCTCTGCCTCACCGCTCTTCGTGCGCGTCTGCTCCAGCTTCTGGCCGTAGCTGCCGCTGCCGTCCGAAAACTTGAGGGGATCTTCCGTCAGGATATTGGCGTGCCACTCCACAAAGGAGCCGGGGTCGAGGAGTTGCCCGATCCGCTGCCGGGCCCGCAGGCGGAAATGATATGAGCACTTGGGGCAGACCCGATCGGTCCGTTCAAGTTCGCGACTGTAAATCAGTTCGCTGCAATTGGGACATTTAATCCAGAGATCTTCCGGAATATGGTGCTCGGCGCGTTCGTCATCCGGTTGCTCTTCCGGACGGAACTTTCCCCGGCGCTGGAAGAAATCCCGCATCGCCGGCATGGCGCTCCCTGTCGTTCACTAACCGCGGGGACGGGCGGCCAGCCTGCGGGGCTGGTCAATCGACAGAGGATACGGCAGCAGGGAGGGTGGGGCAAGCTGTCATGTGTTCCGGAAAGCGCACAGGACCCGGGCGAGACCATTCTGCATTTGAGACGCAGGTGATCCGAGTGTGCTCTCAAGCCTCGTAACCAGGCTGGTGAGCGCCTAGCCGAGGCATATCACGCGCACCACCATCGTCGCCGTGTTGTTCGATGGGCACCTGCCGGTCGCCGCCCAGGCGGATGTGCCAACCACATTCGACGAAATGATCTCGCAGTTGGTATTGCTGATACTGGCGCCGCCGCCCGTGGCCTGTCCCGACAGGCAGGTGGCCTGTGCGTTCGCATTCGAATCAGCCAGGATGTTGGTTATGGCTTCGTTCTGGCTGAGGGTTCCGGCACTTGGGCCAGTTGGTCCGGTGGGCCCGCGCTTGCCCTTCTTCTTCCTGGCGGCCGCGACCTGGAGTGCCTCGGGTCCAGCTGGACCGTCACTCACGCCAGTGGCGTATGCGCTGGAGTCACGGTTAAGCCCGGTGATCGCCAGCAGGGCAGCCCCGGCACCCGCCAGGGAACGCATTGCGCCACGGCGGCCGGCGGAACTGAGCGGCCCGTGCCCCGCCGCAGTTGCATCGTCTGGCGTCATGCCCTGTCTCTCTTTCAGGGTTCGCGGAGGGAGCGGAGTGTGTCCCCAGCGTAGCAGAAGCTGTTGCGCTGACCGCGACGAGAATTCGCGTTAGTCCGCTGGGCTCGCGCTGGCTGCCATCGGGTGCCATCGCTCACCGCGTTCTTCTGCCAGGCGTGGCAGGAGCAGGACGAGTCCGGCTCCGATAACCCCGAGGATGACGTTGATGGCGAGCGCGCCGTTGTAGCCGCCGAACGATTCGTAGATCACGCCGTCGAGGAATGAGCCGGCGCCGAACCCGAGGTTCATGAACGTGAACAACGAGCCGAAGATCAGGCCCAGGTGGCGCGGGCCGTAGCGATCAGCGGCGATGGCCGCCGTGAGCGGGGTCGTGGCGGTCCAGGAGACGCCGAGCACGAGGCCGTACAGGTAAATGAGATTGCCGGCGGGCAGCAGGATCAGGAGCAGGAAGGCCAGGCCACGCAGGGCGTAGGTCAGGGCCAGCACGTGGGAGCGAGCGTAGCGGTCCGCCGCCATGCCCAGGAGCACACTGCCGAGGACGCTGAAGATGGCGGTGACGGAGATCGCGTTCGCCGCGTGAAGGACGGACATACCCATGTCGTCGGCGTAGGCCAGGAAGTGCGTGTTGGGGAACGCCATCGTCCAGCCGCAGACGATGAAGCCGAAGCCCAGGATCCAGAAGGCCGGGTTGCTGATCGCTTCGCGCAGCGTCATGCCTTCCTGATCGGCTTTGGCCATGGCACTGCCCGCCGCAGGGTTATCGCGCAGGAAGATCGCACTGAGGGGGAGGGCGACCGCCAGGATTGCGACGGCCTGGATGCGATACGTCATTTCCCAGTTGGAGAAGACCATGATCCAGGTCGCGATGGGAACGATCAACAGTTGCCCGAAGGCCGAGCCGGATGTGGCGATGGACATCGCGAGCCCGCGCTTCTGCTGGAACCAGCGGCCCACGATAGCGGTGGAGAGCACCGGGGAAGCAGCGGCCAGGCCGAGCGGCATGACGATGCCGTAGACCAGGTAAACCTGCCAGAGCTGCGTCACCATCGAGAGCGGGATCAGCGAGAGGCCGAGGAGCAACAGGCCGGCGACGAGGATCTTCTTGGGTCCAATGCGGTCGACCAGGATTCCGATGAGTGGTTGGCAGATGGAGATGACGATCATGCCGACCATCACCGCGCCGGTCAGTTGGGCCCGGTCCCAGCCAAATTCTTCTGAAACCGGCTTCAGGACTACTCCAAAAAGAAAGCGCGCGCCGGAGGCGATGGTCATGGTGACGGCTAGCACGGCCACAATGACCCAGCCGTAGGAGTTGGTGGTGGATGTTGCCTGATCGGGCTGAGCTTCGGACGCCGGCTCCGCGATGAGCGGCGAAGAGCGATGAGATGCTGGCGCGGCCACTGTAACGCCTCCCAATTGGTGCACCGCGGTCGTTGCGGCGCGCAGCATTCTAACGCCGTTACGGGTCTGACGTCGTGTTTGAAACACATCGCGCCCGGGTTTGCGGGTGCTGCTTCAGGGTGTTGACAGGTTCTCCAAGCCCGGGTAGTGTCCGCCACGAATCGACGTCTCTGCCTGCCGTACCTCGGGCTGCCAGCTGCGCTGCTGGCCTTGGAGCGTCGCCGGACTGCCAGCTACATACGTGTGCCTGGCGTTGGTTCGCCATCGGGCAACGGGAGCCTCTATGCGGATCGGTCTCATCGGCTGCGGCAACATCGGCGTGAATGCTCACATCCCGGGCGTCAAAGCCAACGACGGGATGGACGTAGTGGCGGCAGCAGACCCGACGCCTGAGCGGCTGGCTGCGGCGGGTGAAGCTGCGGGTCTCAGTGCGGATAACCTGTACGCTGACTGGCGAGATCTCCTGGCCCGGGACGATATCGACGCGGTGATCGTGGCCACGCCGCAGCGCTTCCGGCCGGAGATCGTGATTGCGGCGGCGCGGGCGGGCAAGCACATCCTGGCTGAGAAGCCACTGGCGCTTACACCAGCAGATGCTCAGGTCATGATCGATGCTGCTCGCGAGAATGGCGTCACGCTCGGCACCGTCCACAACTACCACTTCATGCCGGTGTACGCCGAGATCAAGGAGGTCCTGGACTCCGGCGAGATCGGCGAGCCGGAAGTGGCCGTCATGAATTACCTCGGTGTTGAGGACCGCCCTGGTGCGGCGGCATACGTGCCGCGCTGGCGGCACAACGCGGCTGATTCGGGCGGCGGCGTGCTCACTGATATGCTGCACATTGTCTACCTGGCGCACTGGATCATGGGTGGTCCGCCCACCTCGGTCAGCGCCTTCATCGACCGTCGCCTCGACACCGATGGTGACGTCGAAGATATCGCGCTGGTCCGCTACACCTACCCAACCGGCCACGCCTTCGTGAACATGGCCTGGGGCAAAGGGCCGGGTGGTGCGGAGATCGGAGGGACGAAGGGGCGCATCGTCATGGAGACTGAGGACGACGGTACCCATCCCTTCGTGCCGGCCAAACGACTTCGCGTCGTTGGCGAGCAGGGCGTCCGCTCCTGGGAGCCAGGGACCCCACCGGCTTACGGCATGGTGGCAATCCTCAATGACTTCCGGGAGGCGGTTGAGCAGGGGCGCGCGCCGGTTGCCAGCGGCGAGGCCGGCTTGCTCGTGCTCGATTCCGTCCTTGGGGCCTATGTGGCGGGAGCAACGGGCGAGGAAGTGGCGCTGCCGCTGCCAGCGTCTCACCCGACCTACGCGAAGGGCTCGACCGGAATCGCCGATCTGGACCTGCCGTCCGATTCCCCCGCCCGGAAGCGGGGCTTGTTTGGACTTCCGCGCTCTGGCTGAAGCGCTCTCGCGAAAGGAGGAATGCTGCCCCGCACCACTCGCGACGGAGCCATCAACGATGATGCTGAAAAGGAGTGTGTCATGGACATCGTGACTTCCACCTCTCGTCTTCACCGCCGCAGCCTGATCAAGGGCGCAGCGGCCGGGGTCGCCGCGACCGCGCTCGGCGGGGCGTCCAAGCGTTCGACCTTCGGGGCGCCAGCGTTCCTGCAGAGCACGAACCTCGTCTTCGCCATCTCCGACGGTGATGCGCCCAAGATCCAGCCGCTGATCGATGACTACCAGGCGGCGAACAACGTCACCATCGAGATGCAGCCAAACCCCTACGCCAGCCTGCTGGAGAAGCTCACGCTCAACCTGACCCAGGCGACTGGCGCATACGACCTGGTGCACCTGGATGACCCGTGGATGCCGCAATTCGCTGGCGGCGAGTTCCTGATGAACCTCGGCGAGATGATGGACAAGCGCGGCGTCGCCGTCGACGAGGACTTCATCCCCGAGTTGCTGGCCCTCGGCGATTTCCCGGCGGGCAGCGGCCTGCGCGGCATTCCGTGGGTGGGCAACGTCCAGGTCTTTGCCTGGCGGACCGATGTCCTGGAGGACATGGGGCTGGAGAAGCCCGCCACGTGGGACGACGTGCTCAACGTAGCGAAGACCATCACGGACGCCAAGGGTGCAGAGGGGCTGTACGGTATTGGCCTGCGCGGCCAGGCCGGCAACCCGGCCGCCACGAGCTTCCTTCCGGTCCTGCGCGGCTACGGTGGTGACCTCTTCGATGAGAACTGGGAACCACAACTCGAGTCGGACGCCGCCAAGCAGGCGATGGCCGCGCAGCTCGAGCTTGCCAAGCTCTGCCCGCCCGGTGTGGAGAACGTGGGCCACGCCGAGAATGGGCGCAACATGTCCGAGGGGATCATCGCGCAGTCGGCGGATATCTGGCCTGACCAGATCCTCCAGATCTGGGACCCGGAGATCTCCAAGGTCGTCGACCTGGTCGATATCGGCGGGGAGCCGGCCCAGGAGGGTGTTGAGCCGGCCAATATGACGGGCAACTGGCTGCTGGGTATCCCCGAAGGCTCCCAGAACGCCGACGCCGCGCTCGACTTCATCCTCTGGTTCACCGCCCCGGAGCAGCAGCTGCGGTTGCTGATGGACCAGAACATCCCGGCGACACGCACGAGCGTGATGGAGAACCCGGACGCGGTGGCCAAGCTGCCCTTCCTGCCCGGCCTGCTCTCCGCGGCGCGCAATGCGCTGCCGCGCCCGCGCACGCCGTACTACAACGCGGTCGAGGCGATTTACGGCCGCTACGTGGCAGAGGCGATCGCCGGGCAGACCTCCGGCGACGACGCACTGGCGAATGCCAACAAGGAAATCCGCGAACTGATGGTGCGCGAGGGCGTGCTGCAGTAAGTCGGTGGCGGGGAGCCGGGCGGCATGCCGCCCGGCTCCCTTGTCATCCTTCCGAAATGAACTCCGGATACGGGATCAGACGATGGCCAGCGAACCGGCAATGCGCCAGCAAGAGGGCATCACGCTCAAGGGTGCGCCCTGGTGGGAGCGTAATCTCGCGTGGCTGCTGGTTGCGCCGACCATCGTCATGTTCATCCTCTTTGCGGCGATCCCGGCCGTCACCACGTTCACCTACGCTGTCTCTCGGGTGAAAATGGCACGCGGTGGGGTGCAGACCACCTTCGTCGGTCTCGAGAACTTCGTCCGCGCCTTCCAGGACCCGCTGGTTGCGCAGTCAGCCTGGACCACGATCAAGTGGATGGTGGTCGTTACCACCGTCGAGATTGGGCTCGGCCTGGCGCTGGCGTTGCTGATGACGGGTGGCATTCGCGGCCGCGGCGCCCTGACTTCCCTGCTGATCATCCCGATCATCCTGCCCCCAGTTGCAGTCTCCATTGCCTGGCTGTTCATGTATGACTACGAATTTGGCATCTTCAACTATTTGCTGAATGAAGCTGGTCTGTCCTCGGTACGCTGGCTCTCTGATCCCAGCATTGCGCTCTACGCCATGATGGTGGTCGATGTCTGGCAAGCCACGCCGTTTGCGTTCCTCCTGCTCTATGCCGCACTGCTTTCCCTGCCGCGCGACCCCTACGAGGCCGCGGCGATTGATGGCGCCGGGCGGTGGCATGTCTTCCGGACGGTGACGCTGCCGCTCCTGCAGCCGGTCCTGCTGGTGGTGATCCTGCTGCGGCTCATCGACGCGGCGCGCATCTTCGACAAGATCTTCATCATGACGCGTGGCGGTCCCGGATCCTCGGCGTACACGATGACGCTCACCATTTACATCGAGGGCTTCACCAAGTTCGACTTCGGCTACGCCTCGGCGCTCTCCCTGCTCTTCCAGTTCTCGCTGATTGCGGCGGCCACGTTCTACGTGCGCCGCGTGCTGGCCGACTACGCGGCTCCGGCAGACTAGAGAGGGAGGGTCGGGGACGGCATGGTTGGCGATACCGCCTGGCAGAAAGTCGGACGCTACGCGCTTCTCGCCGTGGTGGCGATGCTGATCCTGCTGCCCGTCTACTGGATGGTCAACATGTCCTTCAAGGGCAAGGCCGAGTTCGTGGCGCGGCCGCCGACCATCGTGGTCCAGAACCCGACGACCGAGAACTACTACGATCTGCTGGTGACGCAGCGTTTCTACAAGTTCGGCATCAACTCGCTGATCGTAGCGCTGATCGCCGCGTCACTTTCGGTGGTGGTTGGCACCATGGCCGCGTACGCGCTGTCACGTTACCGGCTGCCACACAACTTCAACTACCACCTGCTCTTCACCATGCTCACGATCCGCATGTTCCCGCCAATCGTGACCATCATTCCCATCTTCGTGATCTTCAACCAGACGATCTTTGGCTTCAAACTGCTCGATACGCACATTGGCCTCGGGTTGGTGGAGTCGTTCATGGAGTTGCCGTTCGTCATCTGGATGATGATCGGCTTCTTTCGCGATATTCCACGCGACATGGAGGAAGCCGGGTTGATGGATGGCGACAGCCGCTTCGGCGTCCTGCGCAAGATCGCCATCCCCCTGGCCGCGCCTGGCCTGGCGGCAACCTTCATCCTTGTCTTCATCGCCTCGTGGAATGAGTTCCTGCTGGCGTTGATCCTGACCCAGACGAAGGCGCAGACGCTGCCGATTGCCGTCGCGGGGCAGATCACCCAGTACGACATCAAGTACGGCAACATGATGGCGGCCGGCGTGATCACAACGATCCCGGTGCTGGTGCTGGCGCTCCTGGCGCAGCGGCACCTGACGCGCGGCCTGTCCGCGGGTGGAGTGACAGGATGATGACATCGCGAGGGCGCGGCGAGGGGCATTCGGCGCCGGTCTCGTTCGAGAAGGTCTCGAAGCGCTTTGGGAACGTGGTCGCCGTTGACGCCCTCGACCTTGATGTACCAAACGGTGAGATGCTGGTGCTGCTCGGCCCCTCCGGTTGCGGCAAGACCACATCACTGCGGATGCTGGCTGGCCTGGAATCGATCAGCGACGGCACGATCCGGATTGGCGACACGGTGGTGAACAACCTTCCGCCGCGCGCGCGCGATATCGCGATGGTGTTCCAGAGCTACGCGCTCTACGCCCACCTCAGCGTGTACGAGAACCTGGCCTACCCACTCCGCGTGCGCAAGCTCTCGAAAGCCGAGATCGACGCCCGGGTGCGTGAGGTCGCGCAGGTAGTCCAGATCAGTGAGTTGCTGGACCGCAAGCCGCGAGCGCTTTCCGGCGGTCAACGGCAGCGCGTGGCACTGGGGCGAGCGATCATCCGGCGGCCGTCCGTGTTCCTGATGGACGAACCGCTCTCCAACCTGGACGCAAAGTTGCGCCTGCACACGCGCGGTGAGTTGAAGCGCTTCCAGCGCGAACTGGCGACAACCACGATTTACGTCACCCATGATCAGGCGGAGGCGATGACCCTGGCCGACCGCGTCGCCATCATGAGCGGGGGATTGCTGCAGCAGGTGGGTCCGCCCAAGGCGGTCTACGCACATCCAGCCAATGCCTTCGTCGCCGGTTTCCTGGGGAGTCCGCCCATGAACCTGCTGACTACGACGATCAGTTCACGGGATGGCGAGCCGGTGCTGCTGCTGGGCGACCGGGCCATCCCGGCGCGTGGCTCGCTGGCGGCCCGCCTGCAGCGCGTGATCAACTCCGAGGGTAAGGTGCAGTTTGGCGTCCGCCCGGAGGACGTGCACCTGGGGCACGAGACAGATGACGCCGCAGCCACCGGTAAGGTCTTTGTCGTCGAGGACCTGGGCAACGAGCGTCTCGTGACCCTTGACCTGGGCGGGCAGTACTTTGTGGCGCGCGCACCGGCAGATTACCCGGCAGAGATGGAGCAAACGCTCAGTTTTTCGTTCAACCCGGACCGCGCCCACCTCTTCGATGTGGTGACCGGCCAGCGCGTCGATTGACGGCTGGCGTCCAAGCTGGTCCCATTCCCCGGATACGTCAACAGGTGCGCGCAGCGGCGCGAGAGGAGCCATTTCCGTGGTGGACGAAACGATGAAGGCGGTCCGTGTCTATGGGCCGCGTGATTACCGTGTGGAAGACGTTCCAGTGCCGGCGCCCGGCCCGAACGAAATCCTGATCGAGGTCGAGGCGTGCGGCATCTGCGCCTCGGACATGAAGTGCTTCCTGGGCGGCGAGCTTTTCTGGGGCATCGACGGCAAGGGCGGCGGCGTTATCGGGCCGGTTACCGCTGGGCATGAGTACGCCGGGCGGGTGGTGGCCCTGGGTGAGGGAGCGACCGAAAAGCACGGGGTCCAGATCGGGGACCGCGTTGTGGCGGAGCAGATCGTGCCCTGTGAGAAGTGCCGCTTCTGCCTGAGTGGGCACTACTGGATGTGCCAGTTCGGGTACATCTTCGGCTTCCAGAACATCGTGAATGGCGGCATGGCCAAGTACTGCCTCTACCCGGCGACCGCCCGCGTGCACCAGGTGCCGGAGTCCCTGGAGGCGGGCGAGGCGGCCTACATCGAGCCAGCGGCGTGCGCATGGCACGCCGTGGACCGGGGCGAGATCAAGGAGGGCGACACCGTCGTCATCTCCGGGGTTGGCAACATCGGCCTCTGCATGCTGCAGATCGCGAAGATGGCAAAGCCGGGGCTGCTCATTGCCGTTGACGCGCGTGATTACCGCCTGGACCTGGCGCGGGAGTTTGGCGCGGACCTTGGCATCAACGTCACGACCGAGGACGCCGTACAGAAGGTCAAGGATCTGACCGACGGCTACGGCTGCGATGTCTACATCGAGGCGAGTGGGAACCCGGCCTCAGTCAACACCGGCCTGCAGATGATCCGCAAGCTGGGCACGTTCGTGGAGTTCAGCGTCTTCAACGAACCCGCCACGGTGAACTGGACGGTTATTGGCGACACCAAGGAGTTGAACATCCACGGCAGCCACCTGGGACCCTACTGCTACCCGAAGACGATTGCAGCAATTGCCGATGGCTCGCTGAACGTGAAACCATTGATTGCTGAGGCGTATCCACTCACGGCGTTTCACGAGGCGATGGACGCGGCGCTCTCGGGCGGCGTCATGAAGAACATGATCGTCCCCGTTTAGGCCGCGCGCAGAGCCCACGGGCTCACCGCGGGACATCCCCCGGGATGTGGCGGGTCATCATACAACCGGTTGACAGGTTGCCAGAACTTCCCTAGAGTTCGTGCCACTCGGTGTCCCGGAATCTTTGTCACGACCTGAAAGCACTTTCAATTGGAGTGATATCGGGACGCCGCTGCGCGCTGCCTGTCAGGCGAAGGCAGTGGCAGACTCCAGGTAGGGAGCAAAGCCTCAGGCTGGGGCGAATGGCTGGATGATCAGCCAGGGATCGTCGCCGCAACTCCTGGCGGGGACGAATCAAGGAGGATGGTTGTTCGATGCAAGACCGTCGAGTCCTGAACCTGATGCAGGCCCTGCACACGGGCCGTGTTGACCGTCGTGGGTTCCTGCGCCGTGCCGCCGCGCTCGGTGTCTCCGCGCCGGTCGCCATGGGGCTGCTCGGCAGCGTGCCGCTGGTCGGCGCGCAGGATGCTACCCCGGCCGCTTCTGGTGATTTCGACTGGAAGCGTGAGAGTGGCAAGACCATTTACCCGATCCTGGTCGAGCACCCGTACACCGACGCGATGGAGCCCTTCTTCCCCGAGTTCGAGGAACTGACGGGTATCACGGTCAAGTACGAGAAATTGCCTGAGACCCAGTTCCGCGAGAAGTTGCTGCTGGCCCTCTCGACCGGCGCTGGAACGTACGATGTGTTCATGACCGGATACATCGATGACTTCCGCTACGTGGGGGGTGGCTGGATCGAGCCGCTCGATGCGTACATCGAGGACCCGACGCTGACCGCGCCGGACTGGGATTTCTCTGACTTCTACGAGAGCCTGATCGACGTCAACCGCTGGGACGGCACACCCGCCACTGGCGTTGGCGAAGGCAGCCTCTGGGCGCTACCGGTCAACGAAGAGGGCTACGCCCTCATGTACCGCAAGGACATCTTCGAGGCGCAGGGCATCGAGGTTCCCAAGACCTACGACGAGATGCTGACCGTTGCCGAGAAGCTGAACGGCATGGACTTCGAGGGCCAGAAGGTTGCCGGCTTCGTGGCCCGCGGTGACCGCACGTGGCCGACGATCACGACCGGCTATGGGACCGTCTTCTGGTCATATGGCGGCCAGGTAATGGACGCCGACGCCTGGAAGTCGACCGTGAACAACGAGGCCGGCGTGGCGGCCACCGAATACTGGGGCAAGTTGATGAAGTTCGCGCCGGAAGGCGTGACTGGCTTCACCTGGTACGAGGCGATGCAGTCCTTCATGAACGGCAGCGCCGCCATGTTCATTGACGCCGACCACATGGCCGGTAGCATCGAGGATCCCGCGCAGTCCAAGGTGGCCGGCAAGGCTGGCTACGCGATTCCACCGGAAGGACCGGGCGGGATCAAGACGAACATCTGGATCTGGTCGCTCGGTCTGGCCTCTGCCGCCAAGGAGAAGAATGCTGCCTGGTTGTTCATGCAGTGGGCCACCAGCAAGAAGATCCTGGCTGACTCCGCGGTCAAGAACAACATCAACCCGACCCGCAAGTCCGCGGCGAACGATCCCGCGGTCCTGGAGTACATGAAGGGTTGGGGCGATTACTCCAAGGTCTACCAGGAGTTGATCGAGGAGTACTCCCGCGTGCTCGTGCCGGCGCTGCCGGAGTTCGCGCAGGTCGGTGACGTCTGGGCGCAGTCGGTCCAGGAAGTGGTGCTTGGCCAGAAGGACGCCAAGACCGCCATGGACGAGGCCGCTGCGGCAATGGATCAGGTCCTGGCCACCATCAAGCCAGCCTAACTCCTCCGGTAACAACGGCATAGCCGGCAGAGAGCGCGAGGTGCGAGTTCGCTCGTCCCTCGCGCTCATCTGCGCCAACAGATCAGGTGACTCACGATGCGCGCCGTTGCTTTTCTCGGCAACCGTAACCTGGAGTTCGTCGAAGCCCCCCGGCCCTCACCCGGACCAGGTGAGGTGCTGCTGCAGATTCGGGCCGCGGGCATTTGCGGCAGCGATCTCGGCTTCCTCTACCGCCCGTCGCCAGACGAGAAGAGCGCAGAGCCGTCGACGTACGATCAATGGGTGCCGAGCGTGGCTGGCACCATCCCGGGGCATGAGCCGGCAGGCGAGGTGATCGAGGTCGGCCCGGGGGTGACCAGCCTGCAGGTTGGCGACCGGGTGGCTTGCTATCACATCACCGGGTGTAATGAGTGCCGCGCCTGCCGCTCTGGCTGGATGCTGCACTGCCGCACCTACCGCTCCTACGGCTGGCAGCGGGACGGCGCCTTCGCCGATTTCATGGTGGCGGACGCCAAGAGCTGCATCAAGCTCCCCGAGGGCGTCAGCTACGTCGATGGCGCCTACTGCGCCTGTGGCGCGGGGACGGCCTACCAGGCGATCAAGCGCGGGCAACCCACCGGTGGTGAAACCGTCGCGATGTTTGGCATGGGCGGCGTCGGTCTGGCCGGGCTGATCTTCGCCAAGGCCGCCGGGGCGAGCGTGATCGCGGTCGATCCGATTCCACTGCGGCGTGAATTGGCACTGGAACTCGGCGCCGACCTGGCCATTGATCCGATGGCGGACGACGCGGTGATCCGCATCTACGAGGCGACGCACGGTGAGGGCGCGCACCTGACGATGGACTTCTCGGGCGCGTCCGCCGGGCGCCTGGCCTCGCTCGACAGTGCGCGCGTCTGGGGCCGATCGGTCTGGGTCGGGGAGCGCAACGAGACGACGGTCGATCCCAGCCCACAGATCCTGCACAAGCAGTTGACGCTGCATGGCTCCTGGGTCTGCAGTTGGCCGGTGATGGATGAGTTGATCCAGCGCCTGGGCCGGGGCGAGTTCGCCATCGAGCCGGCAGTCACGCACCGGTATGCCCTCGATCAGATCGACGAAGCGTTCCGCGTGGCGGACAGCGGGCAATCCGGCAAGGTGGTTATCACGGGTTGATAATGGGCGGCAGTGGCAGGAACCAAGGGGCGGCCGTCGCGAGGAGCAGGAGCAATGAGTAGCGTCAGCGGAATCGAGGCGACGCCTCCCACAACTGCGGCCCAGATCGAGGTGCCCGTGGCGCGCGGGGGTGAACGCTGGCTGCCCTATCTGCTGATCCTGCCGGCGTTGGCCATTCTCATCAGCCTCATCATTCCCTTCATTATCGGCGTCTACTGGAGCCTCACTGATTACAAGCTGACCTCCACCCTGCCCAAGCAGTTCATTGGGCTGCGGAACTACCAGACGCTGCTGCAGGACGCGGCATTCTGGAACTCTGTGCGCGTCACCCTGACGTACGTGGTCATCGCACTGCTGATTGAGTTGCCACTCGGCCTGGCCGTGGCGGTGATGCTGAACCGTGACAACCCGATCGTGCGCTTTTTTCGGGCCGTCATGATCCTGCCGCTGATGATGCCGCCGGTGGTGGGCGCGCTGATGTGGAAGAGCATGATGACGCCGGACGGCATCCTCAACTACCTGCTGGGGATGGTCGGCATTGGCCCGCTGCAATGGTTGGGCAGTGTGCAACTGGCGCTGCCGTCGATTCTGCTGATCGACATCTGGCTCTACACCCCGTTCGCGGCACTTGTGCTGCTGGCGGGGCTGCAGGCACTGCCGAAGGAGCCCTTCGAGGCGGCCCGGGTGGACGGCGCGTCACCGTGGGTCGCCTTCCGGACGCTGACCATTCCCATGCTGCTCCCATTCCTGATCATCGTTGGGGCATTCCGCGGGATTGACTCGCTCAAGATCTTCGACCTGATCTATGCAACCACCCAGGGTGGCCCGGTCGATGTCACGAACACCCTGGCCATTACCACGTACTTCCAGGCGATCCGCTGGACCAACTTCGGCACGGCGATGTCCTACGCCATCGTGCTCTGGGCGATGTGTTACATCCTCGCGTTCATCCTGATCCGGCGCTGGCGCAAGGCGATGCAGGGCTAGGCTGGCAGGGAGGACTCCATCATGACGCGGAAAAGCTCATTCACGCTCGGTAATGTGGCGTACTGGATCGCCTTTGTCGTCTTCGCCATCTTCACGCTCTTCCCACTTTTCTGGGTCGCGTTGATGTCGTTCAAGACCAATGTCGACATCATCGCCGTGCCGCCCAAATTCTTCTTCACGCCGACGCTGGATAACTTCCGCGAGGTGCTGGGGCAGGGCGACTTCCTGAACTACTACCGCAACACGTTCATCATCGCGGCCGGTGCGGTGGCGCTGACGCTGGTGGTGGGGACGCCCGCTGCCTACGTGCTGGCGCGGTATGACTTCAAGTTCAAGGAAGACCTGGCGTTCACATTCCTCAGCTTCCGCTTTGCGCCGGAACTGGCGGTGATCATCCCGCTCTTCGTCATCTTCCAGCAACTGAAGCTTTACGACAGCTACCTGGGCCTGATCCTGATCTACCAGGCAATCACGCTGCCGCTGTTGATCTGGCTGATGCGTGGCTACTTCGAGGATGTGCCGAAGGACATCGAGCAGGCGGCCAAGGTGGATGGCGCCGGGTTCTGGGAGATCTTCACCCGTATCGCCATTCCGCTCGTGCTGCCGGGAATCGCGGCGGCGGCGGTGCTGGCGTTCATCTTCTCGTGGAACTCGATGGTGTTCGGCCTGGTCCTGGGCGGCCGTGAGACCTACCCGGTCACTATTGGCCTGCTCGGTTACATGGGGTACCAGAACGTGGACTGGGGCCCGATGGCGGCTGCCACGATCGTGACGATTGTGCCGGAGTTCATCCTGGCGTCGTTTGTCCTGCGCTCGCTGGTCCGTGGCCTCACGTTCGGAGCCGTGCACGGAGGGTAGGGGACAAGAGTCCCTCACCCCAACCCCTCTCCCGATGTGCGGGAGAGGGGCCTCGCGGGCGCGTTAGCTCGCGGCTTTCGCCTGGCGCGCGATCTCTGCGACCTGCGGCATCATGCCAGCTCCATGGATGAGGCCGAGATTGGCGTGCGCAATGGCGTTCATGGGGCCGAAGTAGGTGTGTTCGTAGCTATTGCCGAGATGGGGCTCGTCGGGCCACGTTTCGAGGAAGGCGAAGGCCATGCGGCGGCTCTCAGCCAGGCGTTGCGCGACCTGCGCGGCGGTCGTGTACGTCTCCCAATCCGGCTCGTAACGCGAGCGCCCCGTGAACTCCACGCCGCGCGCGAGGTGGCTGCCCAGGGCCATCCCTTCTTCGGCTGAGGCCGTGATGTGCAGGATGATGTGGGCGAAGTTCCAGCCGGGCTCTTCGTCCTGGCTCGGATCCTCCGCGATAAAGCGAATCTGCTCATCCGTGAGCCCGGCCGCGTGCGCCGCGAGTTGGTCATAGAGTTCACCGGTCATGGTGTGAATATCGTCCAGCGTGATGCCGGCAGTTTGTTCTGGCAGGGACTTGCGCCGCTCGGCTACGGCCGGGAAGTCAACGGCAAGATCAGCGAGTTGCATCGGTCTCCTCTGTGGAATCGCAACGGATAACCAGGGGAGGAACCGTACCCGATGGCGAGCAGGGCGGGGCGCGGCTACGCGGCGCTGTACCAGTGGGGAGCCCACTTCGCGATAAGGTCGAACTCCTCGGTGTAAATCGGCTCCAGGAGGCGCTGCAGCACACGTTCTTCGAGGCGGGTGAGCGGCGAGTGCGCCGGGATGCTGGTGGCGATGGTGAGCCGCGCGCCGTCGTCGTCTGCATCGACGGTGAAGGTCGTCACCATCCGTTCCCTGGGATAAGTTTCCACGATGACGCGGCCCGGCTCCGGTACGGTGACAACGCCCTCGGTGTGCATCCTGCGGCCACCGGTGGTCAGGCTGAAGGCGATTCGCGTGCCAGCGCCGAATCCGCCCTCAAGAACGCGGTACTCCGAAAACGCGGGTGGCAACACGCGCCAGTGGCCGTGCTCGTAGTCATCCAGCAGATGGAAGACCTGGCCCGGCGATGCAGGAATAACGCGGGACATGGAGAAGCACGCGCGGGACATGAGCAGCCTTTCAGGAGCGGCGGGAGCGCGAGCTCCGCACCTGCAGGTACGGGTAGAGATCCTCGATCTGGGCCAGGAAGTAGCGCCCTTTGGATTCGGCAATCATCAATTCGGCAAAGACCTCCTGGGGCACACCGAAACACCGATAGACACGGCCGCTCGTGAACTCCAGTTCCAGGATCGAGCGCTCTGGCTCGTAGCCGGCGGATCGAAGCATGCTGGATTCAACTGGCTGTCGTTGCATGAGGCACTCCTCGGCCGGATGCGACGGAGCGGTCACCGGCGCTGGAACTGGCGCTCCAGATCACTGCCAGACATGTGGAGCATGGTAGGACGGCCGTGGCCGCAGGCGCGTGGCTGCGAGGTCTGCTCCAGTTGCGTGACGAGTTCGCGCATTTCCGGAATGGAGAGGGTCTGCCCGGCGCGGATCGAGGTGTGACACGCGGTGCTGATGGCCACGGCGTCGAGCCAGGAGTCACCCTGGCCGCCCTCGGCAAGTTCGCGCAGGATGAGGCGGATGCGCTCGGACAGATCGACGCCCTTGATCAGGGCCGGGATGGCGCGCACCACGATCGCGCCACCGTCCCAGCGGTCGATCTCGAAGCCAATCTCGGCCAGTTCCTGGGTCGAGCGCTCAAACGCCGCCGCTTCGTCCGGGCTGAGGTCGATCACCAGCGGGTCGAGCAGCGGCTGCCGATCGACGGCGCGGGCTTGCATCTGCCCCAGGATGCGCTCGTAGATGATGCGCTCGTGAGCAGCGTGCTGGTCGATCATGTACATGCCGTCCGGCCCCTCGGCAATGATGAAGCTGCCGGAGATTTGCCCGAGCACCCGCAGCATGGGGACGCCAGACGGGTGTGCCGCCGGTGAGCCGCTCGTTGGTAGGGCTGCCGGCTCCTCGACCAGCGTGCTCGATCCGAAGCGCGGCGGCGTGAACGGGATCGGGCTCTGGTGCGCTGCCGGCAGGGTGGGGATCGGCGCAAATTGCATCGAGGGGAGATCGTAATGGGTGCGGCGGGCGAGTGCACCGTGGGTGGCGCGCTGCAGGGCCCGGCAGGCCGCGCGCTCATCAACGAACTTTACCTCCGCCTTCGTGGGATGCACGTTGACATCAACCTGGGCCGGATCGAGCTGGATGTGTACGGCGGCAAGGGGGTGGCGCCCGACCAGCAACAGTGAGTGGTACGCCTCTTCCAGCGCAAAGGCGAGCGCGCGGTTCTGCACCCAGCGGCCGTTGACGAAGATGATGATTCCCTGCCGGTGGGAACGTGAGATTTCGGGCGAACTGATCCAGCCGGACACCTCGACGCCAGGCACCGCTGCTGATTCGTCGAGTGGTTCCAGGGCAATCGCCGCGCGGCCGACGTCCGCCCCCCAGGCCGCGGTAGCTGCCGCGATCGCATCGCCGCTGCCGTCTGTCGTGAAGGCGCGGCGACCATCGACGTTGAGGTCGATGGCGACATTGGGGTAGATCGCCGCGTAGGCAGCAACGGCGCGCTGGATGTAGCCGGTCTCCGTGCCCGGCTGCCTCAGGAATTTGCGGCGGGCCGGGACATTGCCAAACAGGTCACGCACCGTGACCGCCGTGCCTGCTGCTGCTCCGACCGGGACGACCGGGGCAATCTCGCCGTACTCCAGGCGCAGCAGCGAGGCGTGCGAGGCCTCCTGCGGCCGGGAGCGGATGGCAAGCGAGGAGACGGCGCCGATGCTGGGCAGCGCCTCGCCCCGGAACCCGAGCGTGGCCAGGCGGTCGAGGTCCTCGAAGGCGGCAAGTTTGGACGTGGCGTGGCGCTGCACGGCCAGCGGCAGATCGTCCGCGGCAATCCCGCAGCCGTTGTCAACGACCTCGATCAGTTCGGTGCCACCGCCCCGTACGGTGACGCGGATGCGCGTCGCGCCGGCGTCGAGCGCGTTTTCCAGCAGTTCCTTGACGGCGGACACCGGGCGCTCCACAACCTCCCCGGCGGCGATTTTGCCGATGGTGCGGTCGTCGAGGAGTCGCAGTGCCATAGGTGTTCAGGTCCCCGGATTGCCGCGGGAGGAACTGGTGGGGCGACAGTCAGGGTACCACGCCCTCATGTGCGGTCCTCCCCGGCGAAGGGCTCACCACGGTGGTGGGCGGAGACAAAGAGGCTGCCAGATTCCCAGTAGCGCCAGGGATCATCTTTGGCCTGCGAGATGCCGATGCGACCCGACACGCTGATTGTGCTCACTGGTTGACCGTGAGCGAACCAGAGCGTGTCGCTGGTCACCAGGTCCGTGCCCTGCTGGTCGAGGCGGATCGCCAAGGCCTGGCAGAGCTTCCCGGGACCGGAGCAGAGGGCGCGCAGGTCATCGCTGCCGCGGCGCTCCTGCATGAGCGAGATGCCTGCCAGTGGCTCCAGGGCACGGATAAGAATGGCGCCAATGGCATCTGGTTGTTGCGCCACGACGTTCAGCATCGCGTGAATGCCATACGAGCGGTAGACGTACGCCGTACCCGGCTCGCGCCACATGATCTCGATGCGCTCCTTGCGCCTGGTCGCCGCATGAGAAGCAAGGTCGTGTGGACCGAGGTAGGCCTCCGTCTCGACGATGCGGCCAGCAGTCAGGCCGTCCGCGGATTGGTGAACGACGACCTGGCCGAGAAGTTCGCGAGCCACGAGGCGAGTATCCCGGGCGAAAAAGGCGCGGGGGAGGTGGGGGAACGGTGAGGCAGTCATCCCACACCCCATCCGTCATCCTGACGAAGGAAGGATCTCGTCGTTCTCTCCGCATTGGGAACTGGCGTAAGGCAAGAGAGCGGGAGAACGAGATCCCTCGCCTGAGGGCACAGGACGACAGGGGAGGGGCGCTGGCTCAGGCGACGTGAAGACACTGGCGGCATGCGATCTTGCAGTCGCCTACCCCTGCAGCTCCGCGAGGCGCCTGGTGATCAGCTCGATCTGCTCGGCGGCGTTGGCCAGGCGCTGCCGCTGCGTTTCGATCACTTTCTCCGGCGCGCGAGAGATGAACCCCTCGTTGCTGAGTTGCGCGGTCGCGCGGCCATGCTCTGCCTGGGCGGCGTCCAGGTCCTTCTGCAAGCGCTCTCGTTCGGCATCGAGATCGACGACGCCAGCGAGGGGCAGAATGGCGACGACATTGCCGGCGACGGCGGTGAGGGCGCCCTTGTCACCCTCCGGCGAGCCGTCACTAATGCGCAAGTCAGCGTCGGCGACGCGGGCCAGGGTTCCCAGTTCCCGCCGGGAGGCCTCGAATGCGGGAGCCAGCGGACCGGCAAAGAGGTCGGCAGCAATCCAGCGCGCCGGCTCGATGCCAGCCTCCGTGCGCGCATTGCGGATGGCGCGGATGGTTTCGATCATTGCGCCGAATTCGGCTTCGGCCTCCCGGTCGCGCGGCTGCGCCTCTGGCCATGAGGCGATCATCACGCTCTCGCCGCTGTGCGGCATCTCCTGCCAGAGCGCCTCGGTGATGAAGGGCATGAACGGGTGCAACAGGCGGATGGAGCGCTCCATGGTGTAGGCGAGGGTCTGCGCCACGGCCTGCTGCTCTTCCGGCGTGCCGCGCAGGCGCACCTTGGCGGCCTCGATGTACCAGTCAGCTAGCTCGCTCCACAGGAACTCGCGGATCGCCTTGCCGGCCTCCCCGTAGAGGTGCTGGCCCATCAAGCGGGTGGCTTCCTCAGTGGTGGCGTCGAGGCGGCTCAGGATCCAGCGGTCGGCCAGGGCGAGGTCACCGCCCGGGCGCGCCGGGCCATCCGAGGACATGGCAATCTGCTGCTCCGCGATCGGACGCAGCGCGAAGCGGGTGGCGTTCCAGAGCTTGTTGCCGAAGTTGCGGGCGTCCTCCACCTTCTGCAGGTCGAGCTTCAGGTCGTTGCCGGGCGCGCTCTGGGTGATGAGCGCGAAGCGCAGCGCGTCCGCGCCGTACTCCTGCGTGACGAGGGTGGGGTCGATGACGTTCCCCTTCGTCTTGCTCATCTTGGCGCCTTCGATGTCACGCACCGTGCCGTGCAGGTAGACGGTGTGGAACGGCAGTTCCCCCATCACCTCCAGGCCGAAGAAGACCATGCGCGCCACCCAGAAGAAGAGGATCTCGTAGCCCGTCTCCATGACCGAGCCGGGGTAGTAGCGGCGCAAGTCGAGCGTGTCATCGGGCCAGCCGAGCGTCGAAAAGGGCCAGAGACCAGAGGAGAACCAGGTGTCCAGGACGTCCGGATCCTGCTCGACTGCGCCGCCACACGACGGACACGCGGTCAGCGTTTCCTCGTCCGTGACGATGACCTCATCACACGCCTGGCAGTACCAGACCGGGATACGGTGCCCCCACCAGAGCTGGCGCGAGATGGTCCAGTCATGGATGTTCTCCAGCCAGTTCAGGTAGACGCTCTTGAAGTGGTCCGGCACGAAGGTGAGGCTGCCATCTTTGGCCGCGTCCACCGCCGGCGCGGCCAACTCCGCCATGCGCACGAACCACTGCGTCGAGATCAACGGCTCGATGACCGTGTTGCAGCGCTGGCAGTGCCCGACCGCGTGCTGGTGCGGCCGGGTGTCGAGCAGCGCACCGTCGTGACGCAGCCGCTCCACCACCGCCTCGCGCGCGGTCGCGATGGTCATGCCCGCGAAGGGACCGGCCGCCTCGTTCAGCGTGCCGTCCGTGTTCATGATGTTCAGTGAGGGCAGGCCCGCGCGCTTGCCGATCTCGAAGTCGTTCGGGTCGTGCGCCGGAGTGACCTTGACCGCGCCAGAACCGAAGGCGGGATCAACCGCGTCGTCCGCCACGATCGGGATGAGGCGGTTCATGATCGGCAAGCGCACCATCTTGCCGATCAGGTGCTGGTAGCGGGGATCATCGGGGTGCACGGCCACGCCGGTGTCACCCAGCATCGTCTCCGGGCGGGTGGTGGCGACCGTGATCACCTCATTGCTGTCCTCGACCGGGTAGGCGAGCGTCCAGAGGAAGCCGGGATCGTCCGAGTGGACGACCTCCAGGTCGGAGAGTGCGGTGTGGCAGCGGGGGCACCAGGAGATGAGGCGCTCGCCGCGATAGATGAGCCCCTTGTCGTAGAGCCGCTTGAAGACCCGGCGCACGGCGCGCGAGGGCCCCGGATCCATAGTGAACGCGAAGCGGGACCAGTCGCACGATGCGCCGAGGATCTTGGTCTGCTCGCGGATGCGCCCGCGATACTGGTTCATGTACTCCCAGACGCGCGCCACGAAGGCCTCGCGCCCGAGATCATGGCGGGTGAGTCCCTCCTGCGCCAGGAGTTTTTCCACCACCCACTGGCCGGCGATGCCGGCGTGGTCCGCGCCGGGAATCCAGAGCGTGGGATCACCCAGCATGCGGTGCCAGCGGATCATGATGTCTTCGACGGTCACGAAGAGGGCGTGGCCGACATGGAGTTCGCCGGTCACGTTCGGTGGCGGCATCACCACCACGAATGGCTCGCGGTCATCCCGCCACTGGGGCTGGAAGTAGCCGGCATCGTCCCAGCGGTCGTATACGCCCAGCTCCACCATGCGCGGGTCGTAGGACTTGGCAAGTCCCGGCGTGGATTCGGTGGTGGCGACGGGTGTCTGACTCATGCTGGAGGCGGCCTCTGTGCGTGCGTAACGCGCGAATTGCGATTGGTGAAACGGATCTGCGGAGGACAGGGCCATGCGCGCCGCATCGCCGCGTGAACAGGGGATTTTGGCGCTCCGGTACGGTCTATGTCAATCGAGAAGGAGGGCTGTGGCTGGATTGCTGGCTTGAACGTCGAACTCCCTTCATCTCGTGACGAAGGGAGTTCGACTGCATTTGATGGGTTCACCAGGATGGTTACTGGCGCATATGTCGTCGGGTGACAGGTCTTACGTAGCCTGCTCGAAGCAGTAGAGTGGAAGGGCGGCAAAACACGGAGCAGGCACCGCTTGGGTCCAGCCTGTACCGACGTCCGCTGCGCCTCCACCCATGCCATTTCCGTCGGCACT
Source organism: Thermomicrobiales bacterium (assembly GCA_046328375.1). Classification (GTDB taxonomy): domain Bacteria; phylum Chloroflexota; class Chloroflexia; order Thermomicrobiales; family UBA6265; genus JACCXM01. The sequence continues at coordinate 37,474 of JAXLWT010000032.1, read as the reverse complement.
GGTCCAACCGGAACAGGTGTCTGCGGAGGCAGCGCCGGTGGCGAGCGTGCCGGTCCAGATGGCAAAGTTTTCGCTCTGACCGATGCCGTTCTCGTCCCGGTTGATGGCGTTGTTCAGGCAGGTCGGCCCGCACGTCAGCAGGTCATTGAAATTTTCGGCCACGGTGGGCGGTGGGTTGCCTCCGTCGCCGCCGTTGGGAACGAGCCGATAGGGACCGGCCTTGGCAATGTTGTCGAAGCGGGTGCCGGGCGTGGCACTGGCAGAGGAGAGCCAGGCGCGATAAGTCCCTGCGAGATTCGCGGCGTCGGCGACGCTCTGGCACGCGGTATCACCGCCATCGAGTCCGTTGATCTGCAGGGCGGTGAACCTGGCCGCCGTCATGAAGACCGTGCAGGGACCGCCGTTACCGCAGCGCAGGGGCACACAGTCGCCGTTCTCGCAGATATCGTCGCCGGCGCAATCGTTGTCGACGCAGCAAATCCCAGCCGGGATGCAGTCAGCGCCACACAGCCTCTGGTTAGAGGGGCATCGGCCTTGGCAAGCACCCTTGGTCGCCCCCTGCTTCAGGAGCTTCTTTGCCTTCTTCTTCGGTTCAATGACCGTCTGGCCATTGAGGCAGAGCGTGAGTCGCTTTTTCTTCTTTGCTCCCGAATCGGCGATCATGCCGGCCAACGGCAGGCTGGTGCCGGCCAGGAGGCCGATACTGGCGCGGCGGGTCAGGCGGGCTGAAATGTGATGAACAAGGCCAGCTAGCTCATCCTGTCGCATAGGGGATCCTTCCCGGATGACGTGCCATATCAGCACGAGATAACACGGCGAAGACATGGACCGGGTTCAGATGTGTTCCTGGCCCATATTGTGCCACGCGGGTTCACCAACCCCCGTGGCATACCACCGCCAATGCTAGGTTGCCTGTTGAACGCGAAAGAGGAAGACTCCGGGCCAGCAAGGAATGGAAAAACCAGAGTCTGTCCGGAGGTCCGTCACCTGGAAGTTGACGTCGCTCGGGCCGTTCCCGAAGGTGGACGTTCATCCTGCGCTCGTGCCGCTGCCGCAGGTGAACAGCTCGGCGAAGTTGTCGTCAACCTTCGGCTGAGGGCTGCTGCCGTCCGAGCTACTGGGCATGAGGCGATAAGGGCCGGCGTCATCGACAATTGGAAACCGGGTCAGGGGCGTAACGTTCTCGTAGACCACCCTTGTCTTGAAAACGCCGACCAGTTTCGCGTTGACGGCAGACTCCTGGCACTTCGCTTCGGCGTCGTACAGCCCAATGACTTCGCCGCGGCAAAGAACGCGGCGATCTGGAAGACGTTGGGTTCACCCTCTCTCCGCCGCAGAGTGGCCGGCAATCACCGCCGTCGCACACGTCGCTCGCGTTACAGTCGGTGTTAGAACAGCAGTTCCCAGTCGCGATGAAGGCAAAGTCGCAGATGTTCCGACCCTGGGCGCAGATGCAGATGCCGTTCTGGCAGGAGGTCTCCCTGAAGCAATCGGCATTGTTAAAGCAGTCTTCGTTCGAGATGCGGACGGACCCGAATAGTCCTTAAAGTAGGGGCAGTGCATGCGCCGTCGTCGTCGGTGGCGCCCACGCAACAGTCAGTATCGTCGTAGCAATCCCCGGTAGGTACGCACGCGTTTCCGCATGATTTCTGACCACATAGACATTTTTTGGGGACATGCGCCCTTGGACACGCCCCACTTCAACAGCTTTTTCGCTTTCTTCTTCGGCTTCAGGACAGTCTGGGCATTGAGGCAGATGGGACGTTCTTCGCCCGTCTCTCAGCGCCCTGTGGTGTGGCTGGCTCAGTAGTGGCAAGCTGGCGCCGACAAGTAGGCCCAGGCTGGCACGGCGCGTCACTCCAGCGGAAATGCTCTGTCCCAGACCCTTCACCTCTGCCGTTCGCATGGCGGGGTCCTTCCGGCGTGCTGCCTCATCTGAGAGCGAGATGACGCGGCAAAGCCATTAGCCAGGAGGTTGCGACTCCCGGCCAATGGCTTGCCACGCCGGCATTTCGCGCGCGGGGCACGAAGGCTGAAGGCTAAGTGGCCTGCTCGAAGCAGTAGAGGGAATGCCAGCGAGCATGCGCCGGGAGATCGTCAGTCCAGGTGCCGGGTTCGTGCCGCTCCAGTCGCCAACTCCCGGCGCTGGTCCAGCCTGAGCAGGTCTGCCGATGCGTTGCCGTCGCGAGGTGCCAGTCCAGATAGCCGGATTACCGCCTTGCGCGACGCCGTTCTCATCCCGGTTGATGGCGTTGTTCAGGCAGGTTGCGCTACAGGTGAGCAGGTCATTGAAATTCTCCGCTACGGTTGGCGGCGGATTACTGCCGTCACCTCCGTTGGACGAGGCGATATGGTCCGCTTTGACGTTCGTGAAGTGGGTGGCCGGCGTCTCGCTCGATGTCGATAGCCAGGCGCGGAATTGCCCACTGAGGCCCGCGTTGCCAGCAACTGTCGCGCACTGGAGGTCTCCGCCAACAAGGCCACTGATCTGGAGCGCAGTAAACCCGCCTGATGTCATGAACACGGTGCAGGGGCCGCCATTCCCGCACCGCAAGGGCACGCACTCGCCGTTCTCGCAAATGTCGTCACCGCTGCAATCATCGTCCACGCAGCAGTCGGCGACCGGGATGCATGCATTCCCACACGGCTTCTGACCTGATGCGCAGCCGCCAGGGCAGGCGCCTTTCGTTGCGCCCTGCTGCAGAAGTTTCTTCGCCTTCTTCTTGGGCACTTTTACTGTCTGACCGTTGGCGCAAAGCGTGATCTTTTTCTTCCTGGCGTCTGCTTCGCCTATGAGCCCGAGCAACGGAAGGTTGCCACTGGCCAGTAGCACCAGTCCCCTGCGGCGTGACAGCCTGGCGGAGATTCCGCGGGCAAAGCGATCAAATTGCGGAGCGTCCATGCTGCCCTGTCGTTCTTTGCCTGGAACAGGGCACCAGCACGGGGGATCACGGATGAGCTGCGTATGGGGAATTTCCGTATTCAGCGAGGGGGATGTCGCTTCCGCCGGCAGTCTGTGCTCGCCGTATCAGTTTCGTCCAGAATGGGCGTCGTGGATAGACCCAGGCGTTGTCTTCGCCACGAGTGGCCGCCGTCGCCATTGGCGGGAGCTGCACGGCCGGTAAGGGAGCGGGTGGTGCTAAGTTTCGAAGCCAGCTCTGAAGTTCGGATCCGGCTGTCCAGGTGGCTTGGCGGCTCCGGCCACCCCCCAATTTGCCGAACGCAGCGTGACAAATGGCAAGCATTGCCGCAGGCAACGTGATCATGCCTCGGCAGACTCCCCCGGTGGGCAGTCCTGTCGACCAGCAGTCTCATCGGATGATGCGCAACGCTGCCTCGGAAGCTGACAGCACCTTGTTGCGCCTGCTTCGCGCTGGGATTTCTTCTGGAACGTGACTGTCTGCCCATTGGCGAGCGTGACCTTCTTCTTGCCTGCCAGGCCCGGCCAGCCGGCAGCGAGCCCGGCCAGCCGCTGCGTCGGGTCCGGGAATCTGCGGGCGATCTCGAACGTGGCGTCATTGTCTCCTGTGCAGCGTGACGCCACCACCAGCATGGGGCTTACGGGTCTGCGTATGGGGATTTCCGTATTTGGGCTGGGATGTACGATTCCGGTGATCAGTCAGCGAAAGGGGAATTCGTATCATCGGGGAACGGCGGCGGAAAGGTAGGCGCGCGCCTCGCACGGCGCGCCGCGGGTGACGCCGAGCTTGGTGAAGATTGCTTCGAGATGCTTGAGACGTGCGGCGGGATGAAGGGGCCGCGACGCGTCGGTGCAGCCTCTTGAGATGGAGAGCACCGGGCTCGCGCTCGGTCAGGCGGCCCGGGCGGCTGCACCCGGCTTGGCCGAGCGCGTCCTTCCCCGACATCGTTGGGCGAGCGGACGTTGCCCCGCGCCAGCATCTGCGGCGCTTGCCCAGAGCTGCGAGGTGGCCAGCACCGGCAGTCGAGGGGCGGCGCCTCGGCGGAGTGGGCGCACTGGCGTGATTCGGGCGTCCAGGCACCATCCGCCAGGGCGGTCGTTGGCCCTGGCACCCGCGCATCAGGTCCGCGGCCCGATGAGCTGGCCGCCAGTCGGCCTGAGATGCAGGCAATCGCCGGAACGCCCAGTGCAGCCGGGCCAGGAAGGCGAAGCCCTGGTGGCTCCAGGCGATGGCAGCGACTCCAGGAAGCAGTGGCGTCTGGAAGCATGCGCTGGTCAGCCGGGCATAACCCAACCCACACAGGGCGTAACCCAGATCGGTAGTGGCGACGAGCGCGCGTGCCAATTCAACAGCGGACTCGCCACGGTGCACAGAGAGGTCCACATCCCCGGCGATGAGGGCAATTCCGCCAAGCAGGTTCAGGGTGGAGCACATCTTGATCGGCGCGGTGGCGTATTCGGCTTCGATGGCGGCAAGTGTGAGCTGTGCTTCCTCTATATGGGCGGTGGCGCGCTCCAGGTTGCCGAGCCAGAAGGCCAGGATGCCAGCCTCGAACACGGATTCCGCAAGCAGGAAGGTGTCCCCAGCCTCCCGCGCCAACTCAAGGCCTGTTGCCCGCAGAGTCGAGGCTCGCTCCAAGTCACCTTGACACATGGCCAGCCAGGCGGCCTTATTGAAGGCACGGGCCCGCGAGAGCAGATCGACGCCGGCGCTGTCCGCTATGGCCAATTGCAGCCAGTGACGCGCCTCAGTGAACTGCCCCAGGTCGAACCAGAATTTCGCGAGTGCGGCACTGAGCCTGGTGAGCGCGGGCGCATCCCTGGTCTCTGCGTACCAGGCAAGGGCCTGGCGCAGGTTGTCCTGTTCCGTCATCAGTTCGTGGGTGCGTGCCGAATCTCCCTGGGGGGCATGGTGAAGATTGAGCCGTTCGACCGTTTCCAGGTACCAGGCTGCGTGACGTGTGCGCGTTGCCACATCCTCACCCTGCGATGTCAATTCACGCAGGGCGAACTCGCGGATCGTCTCAAGCATGGTGAAGCGCAGGTTCGCGCTCTCGTAGTCGCGGCGGACGAGGCTCTGGTCGACAAGGGCGGTCAGGTCATCCAGGACGTGCGCTGCGCCCCCCGGATCTGCTGCCACCGCAACCGCCGCGGGGAGTGACCACCCACCGGCGAAGACGCCAAGACGACGGAAGGACGCCTGCTGAGTTGGCGTGAGCAGCGTGTAGCTCCAGGCAATCGTGCCGGCAATGGTGCGTTGACGCATTGGCAGGTCACGCGCGCCTCCTCGGAGCAGGTCGAGGCGGTCCGACATCTGGTGTTGCAGTACTCCCAGCGAGAGCACCCGGGTGCGAGCCGCCGCCAGTTCAATGGCCAGTGGAAGGCCATCGAGCGCGCGGCAAATGGCTGCCACTTCGCGCACGTTGCCAGCGTCAAGTGCGAAGCGCGCATCCACAGCCTCGGCTCGCTCAGCGAAGAGACAGACGGCGTCGTTCTGGAGCAGAACATCGACCGCCGCGTGGACGCCGGGCAGGGGAAGTGGTTCGACAGGAAAATCGCGCTCGTAGCGCAGCCGGAGCGGAGCACGGCTCGTCGCGACGAGCTGCAGGCCGGGGCAAACCTGAAGCAGGGATGTCGCCAGTTCGGCGGTTTGCTCGAGGACGTGCTCGCAGTTGTCCAGGACAAGGAGGGTCTCCCTGGGCTGGAGTGCGGCGATCACCTGGGCGGTGATCGCCAGCCCTGGCACCGGGGTCAGGCCGAGCGCCTGGGCGACGGTCATCGGTACCAAGCTGGAGTCCGCAAGTGGGGCGAAGTCAATCCAGACGATGTCGCGGACAGCACGTGCGGCAAACTCCGCGGCCAGGCTCTGCGCGAGGCGTGTCTTGCCTGAGCCGCCTGGACCGGTCAGGGTGAGGACGGGCGTTGCGTGTTCCAGGAGCAGACCGAGGGCGCGTTCCAGCTCGGCCCTCCGGCCAATGAGCCGCGTGCGTGGCAGTGGAACGCGACCTACGTGCGCCCCTGAATCCGCGCCCAGGCTGTTCACCAGGGGACCAGGGCGCAAGCTGCGCAACGTTGGAGGACCGTCATGATGCACATCGTCCTGCCTGCTCGGCGCTACGCGAACTTCGCCTGGTAAACGCTCGACGATACCAGAAGTTCCACTTCGCACTGACTGATCGGGATGTCACGCTCTGGTCCCATTGTGGAAATCGTCCCGGGTGGATGTCAATAAGCATCCAACCTTGCGCATGATCCGTAGTTTCACGTGCTGGTGCGCATCAAACCTGGAAGCGCGTATGGCAGAACGTTGTCTGCGAGGTGCGGGAAGCGCTAGGGTATGAGGGCACCAGAACCTCATAGCACCTGTTAGCCACGAACGTGTTTTACGGGAGGCAGACCATGAGCCCAGATTCCGCAAATGGCGCCGGCCAGGTGGCCCAGTCCCAGGACGCGAAAGACACCCTGACGACACGCCAGGGGCACCCGGTTGTTGATAACCAGAACACGCGCACGGTGGGAGATCGCGGCCCGGCGACCCTGGAGAACTACCAGTTCATCGAGAAGATCACCCACTTCGACCGTGAGCGGATTCCGGAGCGGGTGGTCCACGCGCGTGGGGCTGGCGCCCACGGCTTCTTCGAAGCGTACGGCACGGTGGGTGATGAGCCGGTCGCGAAGTTCACACGGGCCAAGCTGTTCCAGGAGAAAGGCAAGCGCACCCCCGTGTTCGTGCGCTTCTCGACCGTGATTCACGGCGGCACCTCGCCTGAGACGCTGCGGGACCCGCGCGGATTCGCCGTCAAGTTCTACACCGAGGACGGTAACTGGGACCTGGTCGGGAATAACCTGCCGGTCTTCTTCATCCGGGATGCGATCAAGTTCCCGGATGTCATTCACTCGCTGAAGCCGGATCCGGTGACCAACATCCAGGATCCGCAGCGCATCTTTGATTTCATGAGCCTCACGCCGGAATCGATGCACATGCTGACCTGGCTGTTCAGCCCGCGCGGTATCCCGGCCAATTACCGCCAGCAGGAAGGGTTCGGCGTCAACACGTACAAGTGGGTGAACGCTGCCGGTGAGAGCGTGCTGGTCAAGTACCACTGGAAGCCGAAGCAGGGTGTGAAATCGCTGACGCAGGCCGAGGCGAACGAGATCCAGGCGACGAACTTCAACCACGCCACCCAGGACCTCTACCAGGCGATCGAGCGCGGGGACTACCCGGAGTGGGAGTTCTGCGTCCAGATCATGGAAGACAACGATCACCCGGAACTCGATTTCGACCCGCTCGATGACACGAAGCTGTGGCCGGAGGATCAGTTTCCGCTGCGGCCAGTCGGCCGCATGGTGCTCGACCGCAATCCGGTCAACTACTTCGCTGAGGTGGAGCAGGCGGCCTTCGGGACCGGCGTGCTGGTGGATGGCCTCGATTTCTCCGACGACAAGATGCTGCAGGGGCGTACGCTCTCATACTCCGATACGCATCGCTACCGCGTCGGGCCAAACTACCTGCAACTCCCCATCAACCGGCCACAGCGCGAGGTGAACACGAACCAGCGTGACGGCGCAATGACCTACTACGTGGATGGCGCGGGCTCCGGCACCAACCCGCACGTCAACTATGAGCCAAACAGCCTGGGCGGCGTGAAGCAGGCCCCGCGCACCGCTCCGCCAGCGGAGCCGTTCGTCGAGGGGCGCCTGATGCGTCACGCGATCGAACGCACCAGCCCCTACAAGCAGGCGGGTGAGCGCTACCGTGCGATCGAGGACTGGGAGCGCGACGACCTGATCAACAACCTGGTCGATAACCTGAAGCAGTGCAACCGCGACATCCAGCAGCGGATGGTGGCGCACTTCACCCAGTGCGATCCCGAGTACGGCGCCCGGGTGGCCGCCGGCGTCGGGCTGGAAGTCAAGGAAATGGCTGGCACCGCGGGCAGCGACTAGACAGATCCGGGGTCGCTCTGCGACTCCTGGAGCAGCAAGGACTCTGGCCGGATGGGCAGCGCACGACGCGCTGCCCATTCCCGCGAGTTTGTCCTGGATCAATTGGCTCCGCTCCCGGACGAACGCGCCGACCAACCTCATCTGAATAGCGTGTATTCCTCACTTCAGCGCGGTCGCTGTGATCCGGCTACCCCTACAGCTGAGGTCGGAGTAAGGGCGCTTGCGGTTGGGCGCGACTGATTGCGTCGTGATACCCAGACTACGCGGCGACGTTACGAGGCTGGCCACTCCGGACACACGGTGCCGTCTAAACGCTGGCAGGCGGCTTCTGCCGCGAGCGAGATGCCGGCAGACCGCAGGAGGGTGGCGACGCCGCACAGCGGCAGCCCCACGATCGTGTTGAAGCACCCCTCGTAGCCGGCGACCAGCGCACCGCCAAGGCCCTGGATGCCGTAGGCGCCGGCCTTGTCCAGCGGTTCACCGGTGGCAACGTAGGCCGCGATTTCCGCGTCAGAGGCGTCGCGCATGGTGACCGTCGCCGGGACTGACGTGGTGTGCGTTTCACCAGTCACGGCGTTCACAAGGGCGAGTCCTGTGAAGACCTCGTGATCTCTTCCGCGCAAGCGCTGCAGCATGGTCACCGCGTTTTCCGGGTCCGCCGGTTTGCCCAGGATTTCGCCGTCCAGCACGACAATGGTGTCTGCCCCGAGGACCCAGGCCCCAGATTGCGCGGACGCCACTGCGCGTGCCTTGCGCAACGCCAGTTGTACGGTCTGCTCGCGCGGCGCGATGCCCTCCAGGAGTGGCTCAGGCTCGTTGGAAACGAGGACGGTGAAGGGGATGCCCAGCCTCGCCAGGAGTTCGCGGCGGCGGGGCGAACCCGATGCCAGGACGAGTGGATCAATCATGCGGGCATTGTAGGCCCGATGGACAGGGCCCTTTGTCGGTCGCGGGCGCTGTCGCCGGGTCGAGTACGCACGGTGAGCAGCAGAGGGTGGACCTTGGACGCGATTGAGGTGCTCTTGGGGTAACGGACCTGGCATCGGGGGTGATGCAGGCATGATCCCGCACTCGTGTGCACAATTGGCGGTGTGAGTACCCGATTCTCAAATGACAAGGTTGGCAAGCGCGTCTGGCCTAGCCTGGCGACCTGCGCCGTTGTGGTGGCTGCGCTGATCGCCCTCTTTCCGCTCTCGTGGGCGGTCGTGATGTCGCTGAAACCGCGTGAGGTGCCCCTCACGGATCTCTGGCTGCCGGGCGTGACGTCCGCGCCGTCGCTCAACGCCTGGCGGGGGCTGCTCGAGGTTCCGGGACTGAGTGCGTCGCTCTGGAACTCGATCCTGATCAGCGCCGGGGCCGCGACCCTGGCCGTCGTGCTGGCCGCGCCGGCAGCTTACGCCCTGGCCCGGCGTCCTTTTCCTCAAGGCTGGGCGGCGGGAATGTTGCTCGGGTTTCTCCTGCTGCGACTGGTGCCGCCAGTGGTCTACCTCCCGGCCTACCTGCTGCTGCTCCGCCAGTTGGGCCTGATCGACACGATCATGGCGCTCGTCCTGGTCAACGCCACGATCAACCTGCCGCTGGCCGCGATCATCCTGACCGGCGCCTTCCGTGAGATTCCCCACGAGATTGAAGAGGCCTCGTGGGTCGATGGCGTCGGGCGCTGGGGCTCGTTTGCCCGCATCTGCGTGCCGCTGGTCGCTCCGGCACTGGCGGCATCGTGGTTGCTCTGCCTGGCCTTCATCTGGAATGAGTGGATGTACGCCTCGGCGATCGGGTACGTCGAGGCGAAGTCATTCCCGGTGCTGATCCAGGCCACTGGTGCGGGCGGGGGCGTCAACTTCGGGGCCGCGACGACCCGCGCGCTGGCCGCCACGGCGGTGCCGGTCATCGCCGCGCTGCTGGCTCAGCGGTACATGGTCCGGGCTCTCTCCCTGGGGGCGGTCAAGGGATAGGGGCCCAGGAGAGTGGAGAAGACGTCAAGACCGTCGTCTCCAGGTGTGCTGCCGGGGCGCGCCGATCCCGGAAATGCCGGAAATGCGGCCACATATTGTCCGCATTTGCTGGTATCACAGACTTGGTGACTGTGCCTGTCTGTCAGCGTCCTGTTTAGCGTGGCCGCCTATCGTCAGGCGACGGCGAGACCTGTAGCATCCGCGTACGGACACCCCTGACCAATGGGGGAATCCAGTGCTACACTCGCCTATTGCGATCGTTTGTTCGGATGCATCCCCGCGCGTCCGGCTCCCTGCGAGGGTCCCTGCCCGATGGCTCAATTTGACCGGATCAGCGTGCGTGGCGCCCGGGAGCACAACCTCAAGAACATCGATATCGATCTCCCCCGGGACAAGCTGGTCGTCCTGACCGGGCTCTCCGGATCCGGCAAGAGCTCCCTGGCGTTTGACACCATCTTTGCCGAAGGGCAGCGCCGCTACGTCGAATCCCTTTCGGCGTACGCGCGCCAGTTCCTGGGCCAGATGGAGAAGCCGGACGTCGACCACATCGAAGGGCTCTCGCCGGCCATCTCCATCGACCAGAAGGGCACGAGCCGCAACCCGCGTTCGACCGTGGGGACGGTCACCGAGATCTACGACTACATGCGCCTGCTTTTCGCGCGTGTCGGTCAGCCGCATTGCCCACAGTGCGGTCGGCCGATTGTGGCGCAGTCGCCACAGCAGATGGCGCAGCAGCTTCTCGACCTGCCGGACGGCACGCGCCTGATGATCCTGGCGCCGGTGATTCGCGACCGCAAGGGCGAGCACCGGGGCATCATGGAGGAGATCCGGCGGCAGGGGTTCGTGCGCGTGCGCGTTGACGGCATCGTGCACGAGATCGATGAGGCGGTCGAACTCACCCTCGCCAAGATGAAAAAGCACACCATCGAGGTGGTGGTGGACCGCCTGGTCATCCGCCACGAAGAGGGTGTGGCGCAGAGCGATCATCCCGACCGGTTGCGCATCATCGAGTCGGTCGAGACGGCGCTGAAAATTGCCAGCGGCATCGCCGAGGCGCAGATCATCGACGGTGAGTTGATCGTCTTCTCCGAGAAGTTCGCCTGCCCGGTGCACGGCGTGGTCGGACTGACCGAGATCGAGCCGCGCAACTTCTCGTTCAACTCACCGCACGGCGCCTGCCCGGCCTGTACAGGCCTGGGCACGACGCGCGAGTTCGACCCGGACGTGGTCATCCCGAACAAGAACCTTTCGCTGGCCCAGGGCGCGATCGTGCCCTGGCTGCGCGCCACCGGCGAGGGGAGCGCCTGGTACGACGCCATGCTTGAGGGCGTCGCTGAGGCGTACGACATCGACCTCAACGCGCCGGTGCGCGAGCTGAACAAGGAAGACCTTGATCTCATCCTGCGTGGCACGAAGGGCAAGATGATCAAGGTCAAGTACCGCTCTCGTGGTGGCCGCACCCGCTCCTATGACATTGCCTACGAGGGCGTGATCCCGAACCTGAAGCGCCGCTATGAGTCCACCTCGTCCGACTACGTGAAGGAAGAGCTGGAGCGCTTCATGGCCGAGCGGCCGTGCCCGGTCTGCAAGGGCGCGCGCCTGAAGCCGGAGGTGCTGGGCGTTACGGTGGGCGATCGCAGCATCGTCGAGGTGACGCGCCTGCCGATCCGTGAGGCGCAGGACTGGTTCGCCTGGCTGGCGCAGGACCCGGCCCAGGGTGATGGCGCGCCGTTGAGCGAGCGCGATTTCATGATCGCGCGCCAGATCTTCAAGGAGATCCGGGAGCGCCTCGGCTTCCTGGTCGATGTCGGGCTGGACTACCTGACGCTGGAGCGGAGTGCGAACACCCTCTCCGGTGGCGAGGCGCAACGTATCCGGCTGGCGACACAGATCGGCTCCTCGCTGATGGGAGTGCTCTACATTCTCGACGAGCCGAGCATCGGGCTGCACCAGCGCGACAACGCGCGCCTGATCCGCACCCTGGAGCGGCTGCGCGACATCGGCAACACCCTGATCGTGGTCGAGCACGACGAAGAGACGATGCGGGCCGCCGACTGGATCGTCGACATCGGGCCCGGCGCGGGGCAGCACGGTGGACACGTGGTGGCCGAAGGCACCATGGCCCAGATCGCCGCGAACCCGAATTCCATTACCGGGCAGTTTCTTTCTGGTGTGCGCTACATCCCGTTGCCGGACCAGCGGCGCAAGGGGAACGGCAAGTCGCTGGTGCTGAAGGGTGCGCAGGAGAACAACCTGCGCAACGTGAGCGTGAAGTTCCCGCTCGGGACCTTCATCGCCATCACCGGGGTTTCTGGCTCCGGCAAGAGCTCGCTGATCACGGACACGCTCTACCCGCGCCTGGCGATGGAGCTGCAGAACGCGCGCCAGAAGCCGGGCGTGCACGACGACCTGGACGGGATTCATCACCTGGACAAGGTGATCGATATCGACCAGAGCCCGATTGGACGCACGCCGCGCTCCAACCCGGCGACCTACACGGGGCTCTTCACGCCGATTCGCGAGCTGTACGCCTCGCTGCCGGAGGCGAAGGCGCGCGGCTACATGCCGGGGCGCTTCTCCTTCAACGTGAAGGGTGGCCGCTGCGAAGCGTGCAAGGGCGAGGGGATCATCCAGATCGAGATGAACTTCCTGCCCGATGTCTTCGTGCCGTGTGAGGTCTGCGGCGGGAAGCGCTACAACCGCGAGGCGCTGGAGATCCTGTTCAAGGGCAAGTCGATCTCCGACGTGCTGAACATGACCGTGGGCGAGGCGCTGGAGTTCTTCGAGAACGTGCCCGCCATTCGCAACAAGCTGCAGACACTCTTTGACGTTGGCTTGAGCTACATCAAGCTCGGCCAGCCGGCGACGCAGCTCTCGGGCGGCGAGGCGCAGCGTGTCAAGCTCGCCAGTGAGCTCTCCCGCCGCGCCACCGGGCGCACCCTCTACATCCTGGATGAGCCGACGACTGGCCTGCACTTTGCCGACATCGAGAAGCTGCTCCTGATTCTGCAGCGGCTCGTGGACGGCGGCAACACGGTCATCGTGATCGAGCACAACCTGGATGTGATCAAGTCGGCGGACTGGATCATCGACATGGGGCCCGAGGGTGGCAGCGGCGGCGGCATGGTGGTCGCCGAGGGGACACCGGAGATGGTGGCCGCCAACCCCAATTCCTTCACCGGCGAGTTCCTGCGCCCGGTGCTGGAGCTACCGGCGATGGCCGCGGACTGACGCACACGAGGACGAACCACGCGCCGGCCACACTCCGTTGCAGGAGTGTGGCCGGCTTTGCATGCCCAGAGTAATTCACCTCAGGCAAGAGAGGCGGGGCTTCGTCTCACGTCCAGAACGCCTGGTGCGTGCGAAGGCATCGCTTACTGGACGATGCGTCATGCTCCCAGAACGACCCTATCTCGCCGGTACTCCGTCCCTATGGCGGGCAGGTCAGCGTCCAGACTGAAATCCGATGGTTGAAATAGTCCGCGACCCAGACTGTCAGCCCATCCGGGGTAATCGCGACGCCTGACGGACCAGAAAGCTCGGATGGCAGGTCGCCATCGTGCTCGAACGTACTGCCGAACCGCGCGACCGGGAACCAGGACTGACTATTCGCGCTCAAGCGGTGCCAGATCGAGACTCGGTTGTTCACCGAATCAGCGACCCAGGCCGTCAGGCCATCTGGGGCAAGCTCCACACCCTTGGGGGAAGCGAGGTTGGCCGCACCGGTCCCGCCGGAGCCGAACGTCGAGTGGTTCGCCCAGTCGGTGCTGGTGGCGCTGGACCTGGTCCACACCGAGACCCGGCCGTTCTCGGTGTCCGCAATCAGCGCCGTTCGGCTGTCTGTCGACAGGGTAATACCGCTCGGCGTGTTGAAGTTGCTTGCCCCGTTGCCCTGGCTGCCGAACGTCGTCTGCGTGGTCCAGTTACCGGATCCCGATCTCGTCCAGACCGTCACCAGGTGCCTTCCGGCATCCGTGACCAACGCCGTTTCGCCATCAGTGGAGAGCGCGACGTCGGTCAGGCTCTGGGAATCCGCAGGGTTGCTGCCCTGGACACCGAACGTCGTTGGGTTACCCCACGAGCTGCTGTGGTTGATGCGAATCCACATGGCGACGTCGTTGTTTGTTGCGTTGGTCACCCAGGCGGTCTCGCCGTCCGCTGCCAGGTCGAGCCCCATCAGTTGCAGTCCGTTTTCGCCAAAGACGGACTCATTGCTCCACTCGGTGACGCTGGAAGCTGGCCGCGTCCAGACAGACAACCGCGAGTTCCCGCGTTCCGCGATGATCGCGCTGCGGCCATCCGCAGCCACTCCCACGTCCCAGGGGTAGGAGAACTGATCCGCGGTTGTTCCCTCGCTGCCAAACGTGGTCACGTTGGTCCACGGACCAGTAATGCAGGTGTTGTTGCAGCACCGCTGACCCTGGGGGCATTCCGGGTTGCACGCCCCTGGAGGGGGTGTCGTGGTGGGTGCCGGCGTCGTCGGTGGTGGAGTGGTGGGCTTCCTGGGCTTCTTCTTTTTCTTCTTCTTTTTTTCCGGGTGGACCGGTTTGCCACGGTGTTTCCGTTTGGCTTCCGCGTCCGGATCCAGGAAATGAGTGCTGGCACCCAGCAGTGGGATGGAGGCTAGTCCCTGCGCTACCGCACGGCGATTTCTGGTGGCGGCAATCGCTCGAAGCAGGGCGGCAAATTGGGAATCGTCCATATCGGGCCCCTGACTACCGAGGCCAACGGTGTTGAGGTGCTGCGCCCATTTGAGCGCCTCACCCTCTGCGCCGGACACGCCGTGGCCTCTAAACTCGAGGACCACTCTGTCACGAACTGCCCATCCTGCATATCGTGGAAATTACGGAAATCATCTGCGTGCAAGCACGCTGAGCGGGGTGGCGAGAGGGTTGGTTCAGGCAGCCGTCGCCTCGCTGGTGTCGTCCTTGAACCAGATCTCCATGACGGTCGGCAGCGCGGCCGCAACCGGCAGGGCGAGGAGCACGCCGACGATACCGAGCAATTTGCCGCCGACGAGAACCGCGACCAGCGTGACGAGTGGCCGCAGTTGCAGCGTGGAACTAAAGACGCGCGGTGACGTCACGTAGTTTTCGACGACCTGGTAGATCATGTAGGCGGCAAGCACGATCAGCGCGGTCTGGACCGACTGGGTCAGGGCCAGGAGCACCGCCGGGATCGTGGCGATCGTCACCCCGACCTGCGGGATGGCATCGCCGATGGCCGCGATGAAGGCCAGCAGGATCGCGGAGGGGACGTGGAGGGCCGAGAGCAGGATCAACGTGAAGAGCGCGAAGAGCGCGGAGTTGATCCCCTGGCCGACGACGTAGCCGTTGACCACGTTGGTCACCGCGGGGAATGTGCGGCGCAGCTTGCGCGCCTGCTCGGGCGGCATCCACTGGTAGACCCCCTCCAGCGACTCCCCCTGGTCGGCGAGGATGTAGACCGCGATGATCACCACGATGGCGGCGTTGATGACACCGGAGAAGACGTCGAGTCCCTGCGACAGGACGCCCCGGAGGTCAACGCTGCTCCCCGCGGAGCTGAAATCGAGCTGCTGCGCTTCGGCCCAGGCGGTGGCCTGGGCGTAGAAATCGGGCCAGCGGTTGGCCGTCCACGCCAGCGCCTCATCGACGTCCGCCGGCAGCCGCACCAGGAACTCGCGCGATTGGGCGACGAGGCTCGGCGCGCCAAGCCAGAGCACCAGCACGACAAGGCCGATCGCCGTGCCCAGGACCGCGCCGGTGGCGAGACCACGCGGCAGCCCGCGACCCTCCAGCCAGGAGACCGGGCGGGAGAGGACCATGGCGAGGAAGAGTCCGAGGAAGACCAGGAAGAGGATCTGCCAGATCTGGCCCAGGAGCAGGATGAGAGCGATCGTCACCACCACCTTGAGGATCGTGATGACCGGGAGATGGATCTGCATCTTCGTGACCACAACCGGTGGGTCGAGAGGGCGCTGAGATACCGGCGCGCCGGTGGCGCCGGGCGGCTGAGGGGCGGGTCCTTGTTCGCTCATTACGCTCCAGTGTCTTGCTGGCCAGGGCTGCTGTTTCCCTGCGACGCCGCAGCCTTCCGGTGCGGCGGCAGTGGGCGCACGACGTGACGTGGCCGGGTGATCGGCAGCGAAAGAGGTTCCTGGCACTCCGGACGATCTGACGTCCAGCGTACCCCAGACGGTGGTTTCTTCAGTCGCACCAGCGCCATGAGCTGACACTCGTACTGCACGCGTTGTTTGGCAAACGCCGCCCAGGCCGCATCTTCATCCGGCTTGACCGGGATGTCGAGGTCCTTGAAGCGCTGGTAGGCGTCCGCGAACTCGGCGCGCGTGATATTGGTCGCGGTGTCTGGCCATGAACAATCCGTGGGACAGCGCAGGTGGAGCGATTCCAGGATGCTGTTGAGCGCCTGGGAACCGACGCGGATCAGTACCCGCGCGCTGGAGTCGGAGGGCACATCGAGACAGGCGTTCGTCAGCGCCGCGGCATCGAGGACGGCGCCGGCGGTGGTGACCCAGGAGCGGTCCCAACTCGTGGAGCGCATGTAGAGCTCGCCGGCAAGGGTGGTGCCGGAGTGGGCCAGGTCCATGAACCACTCCTGCCAGGTCTGCCAGAGGGTGCCCAGGTTCTCGTACCCATACGTCTTGACGTAGGTGTCGACCACGGTGACGCCGTCCGGCGCCGGACCCGCCAGGTTGTGCAGTTTCATCACCGCGCTCTCGCGGTCCTGGTAGGCGGAGTAGATGTTCGGCAGGTAGCCGACCAGCAGCGCGACGATGGTGGCGACGGTCAGCGCTTCTCCGGCGGAGAGCATGATGACCCAGAAGTTGTTGCCCGGTGATTCAAAACCGAGGGTGGAGATCGCCGAGCCACTGTAGAGGAAGGCGCGGATGAACGGCTTGACCCCGACCCCGTAGAAGGCCAGCGTGTACCCAAAGCCGATGAGCGCGAGAATCGTGGCCAGCACCAGGAGCAGGGAGGTTGGCGCGTACAGGCTGAGGACCTGGTGCTTGCGAGCCTCCGACCGGGTGAACCGGGACCCGAAGTTGAAGATGATCTGGGTGACGCGAAAGATGGAGCGGTTGTAGAAGGGAGGCGCTTCCCCCGGCACCATGAAGGTGCGAATGGAGAGCCCGGTGGCCGCCAGGATCACGATGATGCCAGCGATGATGAAAAGCACATTGCTGACATTTGCGCCGACGTGCTGGCTCAGGATGTCGCACGCCTCGCCCTTGGAACAGGGATCCATCGCTTCTCCCGCTGGGCTGTCGTGTCCGGGAGGCTAGTATAGGAGCCTGCATGGAATGGTGAGCGACGAGGGTGCATCCTGATGACGACGATCCTGGCCCGAAACGCCGATGTGCTGGTGACCATGGATGGCGAGCGGCGCGAGCTGCGCAACGCCAGCCTCTTCGCGCGGGACGGCGTCATCGAGCAGATTGGCGACACGGCGGACCTCCCCCAGGATGCCGACGTGGTGCTGGACCTGGCGGGTCAGATCGTGCTGCCGGGCTTGATCAACTGCCATCACCACCTGGACCAGACGCTGACGCGTAACCTGCCGGCCGGGCAGAACACGAATCTCTTCCCCTGGCTGCGCGCGCACTACCGCATCTGGGGGAGCCGCACGCCAGAGGACTCGCGCACGGCCACCATCGTCGGCTGCGCCGAGCTGGCGCTGACCGGGTGCACGACCGTTTTCGACCACGCCTACGTTTTCCAGAATGGCTGCCGGGTCGATGACCAGATCGCGGCGGCCAAAGAGGTGGGCGTGCGCTTTGTGGTCTCGCGCGGCAGCATGTCGCTCGGGGAGTCGCAGGGCGGCCTGCCGCCGGACGACTGCGTCGAGAGCGAGGCCGCCATCCTGGCCGACAGCGTGCGCGTGATCGACGCGTACCACGACCCCAACCCCGGGGCGATGATCCAGATTGTGCTGGCCCCCTGCTCGCCCTTTTCCGTGACCGAGTCCCTGATGCGGGACACGGCGAAACTGGCGCGGGAGAAGGGGGTGCGCCTGCACACCCACCTCTGCGAGACGCTGGACGAAGAGCGCTACACCCTGCAGCGGCACGGTCTGCGCCCCGTGGAGTTCATGGAGACCCTGGACTGGGTGGGGGATGACGTGTGGTACGCCCACGCCATCCACGTCAATGACCGCGAGATCGATCTCTTCGCGCACCGCGGGACGGGCGTGTGTCACTGCCCCAGCTCCAACATGCGCCTGGCCTCCGGGATCGCGCCGCTGCGCAAGTACCTGGACGCCGGCGTGCGCACGGGCCTGGGTGTGGACGGCTCCGCCTCGAACGACGCCAACCACATGCTGGGTGAGGCGCGGCAGGCGATGCTGCTGGCGCGCCTGAAGATGGGGTTGCTGCCGCCGGAAGGGCCGCAGACCGTGCTCTCGACGTCCGACCCCCTGCGGGCGAAGGAGTGGATGACCGCGCGCGAGGTGCTGGAAGTCGCCACGCTCGGCGGCGCCTCCGTGCTCGGCCGCAGCGACATCGGCGCGCTGGAAGTGGGGAAGCGGGCAGACTTCTTCACGATCGATCTGAACCAGGTGGCCCTGGCGGGCGCGCTGGGTGATCCCGTGGCTGCCATGCTCTTCTGCGCCCCACCGCGCGCGGTCTACACCGTAGTCGAGGGGCGCGTCATCGTGGACCGGGGAGAACTGGTCACGCTCGACCTGGCCAGGGAAGTGGCCGCGCACAACCGGAACGCGGCGCGGCTGGCGGCACTGGCGGTCTAAACGGGGCCTGCCAAGGACATAACCCGCTGGCACCAGTCGTTCGTGTCTCGAGCGTGTCGAGAGACCTGGCCCATGGCGCGCCGACAACGAGATCTCTCGGCAGGCTCGAGATACGGTAAGTAGACCCCACGGAGCGCGCCGATGGCTCTCGATTTCGTCACCATGGCCGACGAGCACCTCGCAGAAGCGGCGGAGTTGCTGGCTGCCCGGCACCGGGCGGACCGGGTGGTCGCGCCGATCCTTCCCGCGCGATTTGAGGACCCGCGAGAAGTCATTCCTGTCCTGCGCGATCTGCTGGCCGGCGATGCCATGACCGGGGTGGCGGCGCGGCAGGAGGGGCGGATGGCTGGCTTTCTCTGCGGCGCGCCGGTGCTGCGGCCCGCGGACTACCTGTTCGCTGGCTTCATGCAGCCGCGATCGGCCGATCTTCCGGACGCCGGGTACGCCGTCGCGGACGACGCGCCGCCGGATCTCCTGCGCCGGTTGTATGGGGAGATCGCCGCACCCTGGGTGGCACGCGGCATCAACGTTCACTTCGCCTCTGCACTGGCGCGTACCACCTGGAGCGAGCAGTGGGCTGACATGGAGTTCGGCCGCCTCGTGGCCCTGGGCGTCCGCGAGACCGGGCAGGTCGCAGCGCCACCGACGCCACCGGCAGGGATGCACTTCCGGCCGGCGACGGTGGCTGATACGGACGCGGTCCAGGCGGTGATCGTGCCGTTCTTTCGCTCGTTCGCCAGCCCGCCCCAGTTCCTGCCCTTCATGGAGGAGGCGATCCCAGCCCAGCTCCAGTTTGCGGCGGACCTGCTGGCGGATGACGCCTGCCGGACCTGGCTGGTGGTCGATGCGGCGGGGAACCTGCAGTCAATCCTCATCTTCGTGGGGCCGTCTTCCTCACATTGGGCGCAAACGACCCTGACCACGCCAGAGGACTCCGTGTACCTGCAAATCGCCTACACCGTGCCGGAGGCGCGTGGCAGCGGCCTGGGCGCGGCGCTGGTGGCGCACGCCATGATCTGGGCGCAGGAGGCGGGCTTCGCCCACTGCCTGGTGGACTGGGTGACCGCCAGCCGCGCCGCCAGCTTCTGGCAGCGCCAGGGCTTTCGCCCGCTCACGTACTGGCTGCGGCGCAGCGTGGACCCACGGGCTTCCTGGCGGGGGAGCGGCGGCTAGCACCTGTCGCTACGGCAGGAGGCGCGACCACCGGTACCACATTTGGTGGGGGTGTCTTGTGCCCGAAAAAACGGACGTGCTACATTCCGGTCAGGATACGGACTGAGCGGGTGATGGCACTCCTCGCCTGAACCTCGTTCGGCACGGTCCCTCAGCGGCAACACGGTGTGGTTGCGCTGGAACCTGGTGCGAGGGTGAACGCGGCAACCCGGGTACCTGCGAGGTATCGACAGGGTGAACGGCGCTGTCCTTGTTCTGAATCAGAACTACGAGCCCCTGAACATCTGCAATGTGCGGCGCGCGATCCTGCTTGTCTTCGACGGCAAGGCAGAGATCCTGGAAGCGTCGGCATCTCTCGTCCACTCCGCGACCAGCGAGTTCGAGGCGCCCTCGGTCATTCGCATGGTCTATCACATCAACCGGCCGCGGCCCCGGGTGAAGCTGACCCGCAAGGAAGTGTTCATCCGTGACGGCTACACCTGCCAGTACTGCGGGCGGCAGGGGCATGACCTGACGATCGATCACGTCATCCCGCGCCACCGGGGCGGTCCGCACTCGTGGGATAACCTCGTCTCGGCGTGCAAGCCGTGCAATCACCGCAAAGGCGGTAAACTCCTCAAGGATTCGCGGATGACGCTGCGCACCGAGCCGCGTGAGCCGCGCGCCGGGCGCTACTACACGATTGAGCGGCGGATAGAGGGCAACATGACCCAGGAATGGTCGAAATTCCTGCCTGGTTTGGCTCCAATCGCATCTATTTCCCCGGAAAGCTCTACCGAGCGCGGCGGGAGTCGTGCCGCGCGCTGATATTGCCCTTCGCCGGTCCGGACTGTCGCCCAAGCGCCCCGCCCCGGTGGGGCGCTTTGTTGTGCCGGGTCATCCCACCGGCTCATCTTGATGTTGATCCTGAAAGGACATAGCCGGAAGCCATGCTTGATTTGCGACTGATCCGCGAGAACCCCGAGGCCGTCAAGGCCGCCATTGCCACGACGTTTACTGATGCACCGATCGACGAGATCGTGGCCGCCGACGAGCGGCGCCGCACGCTGCTGAGCGAGGTCGAGACGCTCAAGGCCGAGCTGAACCAGGGCTCGAAGCAGGTGGGGCGCACGAAGGACCCGGAGGAGCGGCAGGCGCTGATCGCCAGCATGCGCGACCTGGGCGACCGCATCTCGGCGCTGGACGAGGCGGCGAAGGCGGCGGACGAGCACCTGCACGACCTGATGCTGCACGTGCCGAACCTGCCGCTGCCGCACGTGCCGGTGGCCCCGGACGAGAGCGGCAACGTGGTCCTGGCCGAGCATGGCCCGCTGCGTGAGTTCACCTTCGCGCCGAAGCCGCACTGGGAGCTGGCCGAGGCGCTGGGGATCATCGACTTCGAGCGGGGGGTGAAGATCGCCGGCACGCGTTTCTACGTGCTGCGCGGCGACGGCGCGCGGCTGCAGCGCGCGTTGATCACCTGGATGCTCGACCTGCACACGCGCGAGCACGGCTATCAGGAGGTCTACCCGCCCTACCTGGTGCAGGGCGAGATGCTGGTCGGCACCGGCAACCTCCCCAAGTTTGCCGAGAACCTCTTCCGCGACGCGGAAGAGGACCGCTGGATGATCCCGACCGCCGAGGTGCCGGTGACGAACCTCTACCGGGACGAGATCCTGGACGAGGCCACCCTGCCGATCTACCACGTCGCCTACACCCCCTGCTTCCGGCGGGAGCAGATCTCGGCCGGGCGCGACGTGCGCGGCATCAAGCGCGGCTACCAGTTCGACAAGGTCGAGATGGTGAAGTTCGTGCACCCGGACGAGTCGGAGGCAGAGCACAAGCGTCTGATCGGCGAGGCAGCGGACACCCTGCGCGGCCTCGGCATCCCGTACCGCGAGGTGCAGCTCGCGACCGGCGACCTCGGCTTCTCGGCCGCGGACAAGGTGGACCTGGAGGCGTGGGCGCCCGGTTCGGGCGAGTGGCTGGAAGTGACCTCGTGCGGCCGCTTCAACGACTTCCAGGCGCGGCGCGCCAACATTCGCTTCCGCCCGGCGGACGGCGGCCGCCCCCGCTTCGTGCACACCCTGAACGGCTCGGGCCTGGCCCTGCCACGCACCATGATCGCGATCATGGAGGGGAACCAGCAGGAGGACGGCACCATCGTCATCCCCGAAGCCCTGCGCCCCTACATGGGCGGCCAGGAGGTCATCGGCGTGCAACCCCCTCTCGGTCCAGCCCGCCCCAGGAGCGCCTGAATCTCACCGGCAGGCTGCGCTACCATTGCAGCCTGCCGCACCTGGAGAGGTGGCCGAGTGGTTGAAGGCACCTGTCTTGAAAACAGGCGAGCGCAAGCTTCGTGGGTTCGAATCCCACCCTCTCCGCCAAGACCCAATTATTAGCGTGCCGCGTGTTTCGAAACATTTGGATCCTCTGGTTTGACACCTCCTGAGGAAGATCTATGCCGACGAGTATCCGCGGAGACCAGCCAATTAGGTCATTGAAGGAAGACTTGCTGAGTAGGACCAAACTGGCTCGGAATATTGCGGACCAAATACTGCATTTTGATTCGTCCGAAGGATTTGTCGTAGGTGTAATTGGACCTTGGGGATCCGGCAAGACGTCGCTCATCAATCTAGTATTGGACGATCTGCGGACCCGCTCTGGGATAACCATCATCGAATTCAATCCATGGATGTTCTCCGGCGCAGATCAACTCGTGGAGCGTTTCTTCAGCGAACTTGCCGGCCAACTTGGGGAAAAGCCGAAGAAAAAGCTTAGATCGGCGGCTGCCGGACTAGCAAAGTACGGAAAGCTAGTCGCACCACTACGATACGTGCCAATGGCCGAACCGTGGGTGAGCATCATTTCGAAGATGCCAGAAGCGGCAAGCGTGCTTAAGGAATTCCTAGGCGACAGTGACGAAGGCGGAATTGCGAAGCAGCGACACGAACTTGAGGAAGAGCTCTCGCAGTTAAAGCAGCCAATACTCATAGTTGTAGATGACATCGATCGCCTGACTCCTTCGGAGACTCGCGACATTTTTAAGCTAGAGCCTGTTATGGACTTTGGGTTGCGGCATGGAGCAGTTGTTGGAGCATCACGCCGGCGAACGCAAGGAAATAGAGCCCTTCGACCGTTTCTGGCAACCG
Source organism: Thermomicrobiales bacterium (assembly GCA_046328375.1). Classification (GTDB taxonomy): domain Bacteria; phylum Chloroflexota; class Chloroflexia; order Thermomicrobiales; family UBA6265; genus JACCXM01. The sequence goes on along the minus strand of JAXLWT010000032.1, from coordinate 14,606 downwards.
TTCGTAGTCCTTGGCCAGTCGCCGGAAGCGGGTCATCCACGCGAAACTGCGCTCCACGACCCAACGCCGGGGCAGCAACACAAAGCCGCGTTTGGCCTGATGGAGCTTGACCACCACCAGCGCGATGCCCTGCTCGGCCGCGGCCTCACGCGCCGCTTGGCCGGTGTAGCCCTGGTCAACGTACGCGACCTCCACCGTCTCTCCGGTCGCCTCCTGCACGGCTTTGCACAACGCCGCGACCTGCTCGCGGTCCTGAGCGTTCGCCGGGGTGACGTGCAGCGCCAGCAGGTTGCCGAGGGTATCGACGGCGATGTGGACCTTGCTCCCCTTCTTCCGTTTGTACCCGTCATACCCCGCCCGCGCGCCGCTTTCTGGCGTGGATTGGCGCGTGGTGCTATCCAAAATCACCGCGCTGGGCTCCGCATCCCGTCCCTCGCTCCAGCGCAGCAGTTCGCGCAGGTCGTGGGTCATAGCCTCGAACACCCCGGCCGCGATCCAGCGCCGGGTCTGTTGATAGACCGCCTCCCACGGGGGGAAGTTCGTGGGCAGGTAGCTCCAGGGGGAGCCAGACCGCACCATCCAGCGCAAGGCGTTGAAGACCTCACGCAGATCATGCGTCCGTTGCGGGGCGTCAGGTCGCATCAACGTCAGGTACGGCGCGACAAACGCCCATTCCTCGTCGCTGACATCACTCGGATACGGCTTGCGGGGTTGGACTTCATCTTCCATCCCCCAAGCCTACCAAGTACATAACACGCTCTAGTGCGGCTCACTGCAAACTTCCCAAATGTCATCTATTTGGTTGCCTTTGACCGCAATCGCGTCGAGGCTGCATTATCTGACTCTGGTTTGTCTGGAAGAGACTACCTTGAGAAAATTATTCAGTTACCAGTGGACATACCGTCTGTACCTGCAGTCGCGCTGCACAATCAGATCATGGAAGCTCTCAACCATGTAGTGGACTCCCAGGGTATCCTCGACAATCCTCAACAATTTGCCTCGCGACGCTGGGATACGTCTTACCAGAAAGTAATTCGCCCACTAATTCGGAATATGCGCGACCTTCGTCGCTATTCAGCTTCTCTACCCGGTACGCTTCAACAGCTCGAAGGCAAGGTTTCATTGATCGACGTCTTCACTATTGAGGCTGTTCGGATCTTTCGTCCGGATGTATTCGCTGCGATTGCAGATCATCAAGACGCTCTAGGCTACGAGAGCGAAGAGTTCTTCGTACGAGATCTCAATAAGGAAAAGCGAAAACTTCAAATCGCAGAGTTCCGAAAATCGGACAAGTCGCTAAACTCGATCACTGGAGATCTTCTCGACGTGCTGTTCCCGGCAGCCGTGTCTATTAGTGAGGATTCCGAATTAGGAGGATCTTCTATCCAAGAATGGATAAGGGACCGTCGCGTCGCTACCAGACCTGTCCTGGCTTTCTATTTAGAACGAGTTGCAGGAACTATCCTGAAAGCGCAGTGGATTGCTGAACAACTCCCAGAGATACTTGGCGATTCTGGCGGATTTGAGGCCTTAATGGGAACTGTGGAAGCAGACCTGTGGCCAGACGTTTTCTTTTCGCTTCCTACTTTTGAAGATCGAATTCCGCAAGAGGTCACTGTCCAGGCCGCGTGCAACCTCATTAACTTTGCTTCCAGATCGCTTGATGGATAGACTCGGCTAAGCTTCCAAAGTCCGGTAAGAACAGCATTTGGCATTGCGTATCGTGCCGTCGGCCGGCAGCTCAGACCAGAAGACCGAATCACAGCCGTCAGAGAAATACTGGGTTGTCTCGAAGATCTCGAAGACAAAGTGCTCTTCCTGCAGTGGGTCGGACCTGGCGCTGACGCCCGAGAGAATCAGCTAATTGGAACTGACGAATATAATCTACTTGCTAAAGCCTTGAGAGAAGAAATTCGTGAAACTCCTTCCTCGGGTCTCGCTGAGCAGTCTGACATCTATCATCTGCTCAACTGGATGATCGAGACCGCTGACGACGATGAACCAGAACCTGAGTTCGAGATTACCGACGAGTTCGGCAATGCGTTGCTCCGATCTGCAGCCAGAGTAAGCGACCGGGCATTCCTGCGGGAGCCAGAGGCAAGGAGTGAAAAAACAATTGAATGGAATTTCTTGATCAAGCTATTCGGGACTGAGGAGGCTGTCGTTCAGTTCGCAAGCAATAGCCAACCTCTTGGCGACGACAATTCACTTTCGGAGGCAATTGCTCTTGTTCTGCAACGAGCGAAGTAAGTGACCTTTGGGTGGAATCGCCGTCTGCTCATGTTGGACCTCCATTGCCGTAACTGAACCTAGTCAGGTAGCGTTGATTGCCTAATTGAGTCGTGCGCTAACGCCCTATTGTCTGCTCGAAGCTCTATTCACCGGGCGACCTTGCAGTGGATCTCCTCAGTATGGTTGGAGACTTCCATGACTCTGGAATCACCGTTGTGCCTTCGATGCCCAACCTCTTGTGATTTGACGACTCTCCACTTCGGTTAGCGGACCGCCAGAGTTCAGATACTTAAATGGATCACGTTGGCGGCGACGCACCTATGCCCCAGGGGTCGCCACCGGTTCAATATGTCTGATTGCGGCCGACCCTAGTTTTGGCTCTGCACAGTGATGGCGATCTATTCCAGCCAGCTTCGGAACAGTCACGGCAATCCGCTAGTCGACCTCTTCGAGCATCGAGAACTCTTTAAAGGTGTGGCTGCGAACAGCCACCGGTAGTCGGATATTGCTGGCCTTGCCTTCTACGGCAATACCGGATACGGCTTGATCGCCCCTCTCGCTGCCATCGGGACGAACGCCTCCGCGTGGGCGCAGCCGGCTTGCTCGCCGCGGTAGGCGGTGAGGCGGGCGCTGAGATCGCCGATGCCAGAGTGCACGGCCAGGCGCATCGCTTCCTCCTGGGAGACATGGTGGCTGAGCAGGCGGCGTTTTTCGGGCTCGACGGCGGTGATGTCGACGAAGTGCGAGGCGGGGAAGGCGAAGGCGCCGTGTGGCTCGACGAGGAAGACGGCGGGGTGAGCCGGAAGGTGCGGAGAGGCCGTGGGCAGCACCGGTAGGCAGGACTGCATGGCGCAGTGGCGGACGAGGGATGAGACGACCGTGTGGTCGAGGTTGTAGTCCTCCCCGTAGTGCGTAAAGATCAGGTCGGCCCCCGTGGCCCGGATCGCGTCGATCAGCGCCAGGCGCACCGCTGGGGTGTCGTAGAGGAACTCGTCTTCCTCGCCCAGGTTGATGTAGGTGGCGTTGAGATCCGCCGCCAGGGCGCGCATCTCGCGGTCGCGAATGGCGGCGACCTCCGCCCGTGGGAGGGACGGGTCCTGCACGTAGCCGTGGGAGCCGTCCGTCAGGGTGATGAACGCGAGGCGGTCGCCGCGCCCGGCACAGCGCAGCATGGTGCCCAGGCAGCGCATCTCGTCGTCCGCGTGCGCCATGATCGAGACCACGTTCATTGTTTCGTTCCTTCCCGTGTGCGCACTTTCCTTAGTTTTGCGGCGACGTGCAAAGCAATCGGCTTGGAAGGGATCATCCCGCGTCGTCTCAAGCTCGTCGAAAGAAGCTCGGAGTCAAGCGAGTGTTGACGAGGTCTCTCAACAAGCTCGAAGGAGCGAGACAGCCTGAGCAAGGCATTCGCTCTTATCGTGTCATCTCTCTTGCATACCGTTGCCTAGCGGCCTGTTGCGCGCGATCTGTCCTAGCTGCACTTGTCGTTGCAACACCGGGGACAGAACGATTGACATTGCACCACAAACGTCGATACTGTTCATTATGAGCACTGCGAGCACCGACATGTTCGAAAGCGCGCGAGCGACTGCCTCGGACCACTGTTGCCGCAGCGTCTGGATCATCAACCCCATCGGCGCGTCCAACACGTCGCCGCCATCTCACGACAGACCGGGAGTTCCGCCGCGCCAGCAGCCTGGCGCCTACCACCAGGGACCTGGGACCGCACGCTGCTAGCGCGCACCGAGGTCCGGGAAAGGACCTCGCGCAGCATGAGTGAGGGTAAGACGCGCTACCGCGTCGGCATCATCGGCACCGGCCGCATTGCCAGCACGATCCAGGACGAGATCGAAGAGAGTCCCTTTTCCTTTCTGCTGCCCTATTCGCACGCGGGCGCCTACAGGGCCCATCCGCAGCTGGACCTCGTGGCGGGCGCCGATTCCAACGCCGAGCGCCTGGCGGCATTCGGTGAGCGCTGGCAGGTGCCTGAGCTCTACGCCGACCTGCAGATGCCTGGCTGATGCCAATCTCGACATCGTCAGCGTCTGCGTGCCGACCCGAGCGCACGCCGCAGTCATGGAGGCGGTGGCCGGAAGTGCCGTGCGCGGCGTTTTCATGGAGAAGCCGATCTGCCGCACGCTGCGGAAGCGGACGAGATGATCGCGGCGACGGATGCCGCGGGCATCAAGGTCGTGGTCAACCACGTGCGCACGTTCGATCCCCCATTTCCGCCGCGTGCGCCACCTCCATCGAGTCAGGAGCAATTGGTCAGGTGCGCGACATCATGGCCCGCTGGCACGGGGGATGTCCTTCGGGGGCTCGCATTTCTTCGACGTGGTGCGCGCCATCTCCTGGAGGCGCCGAGCCCACGTGGGTCTTCAGGCACCTGGACGAAGGTGACGGAGCTCTTCGATCCCGGCAGCAGCCCGGGGTCATCGGTTTCGGACGACGTCAGGGTCTTCCTCGACAACCGGGTCGATCTCGCAGCGCCGCGCGAGCTCGTCGCATCGCTGGTACGGCGGAGCCTGTCCGCGCATTGGCGATCACCTGCCACCGGAGCTGTACACGAAGGACGAGAGCAGCCCCTTTGGCGAGCTGGTCAAGCGCCCGTTCCCCGGCTCGGTGTCGGGGAGAAGCCCGATGGCGGTCGCAGTCGACGAGCTGGCCCAGGCCATCGAGAGTGGGCGGAAACCGGCATCGGACTTGCGTGATGGACGTGCCAACCTGGAAGTTGCCGTCGCCTTTCACCTGTCGGCCGTGGCAGGCGACGCCATTGATCTGCCCCTCGGACGAGGCGCTCGATCTTGTCGTGGATGATCCCTGGGGGCGTTCGTAAGCAAATAAGGGACTGAATCAACCGTTTCCATTCCGCACTGGCGTGAGAAGGTCGGAGGAGGTTGCCTGACACGTGAGACCAGCCCGATTGCTCGACCACCCGACGATTGCAGACCGACACGAAGGAGCTGAGATCATGGACCGCACGCTCAACCACCGCCTGCATCGCCGTTCGCTGCTCACCCGCACGGGTGCCCTCGCCGGCGGCGCTGCGCTGGCCACCGTCGTACCGGGCCTGACCGCCCGCGACGTCGTGCAGGCTGCTCTGCGCCAGGATGGTGGCAAGGTCACCATCGGCCAGGTCGGTGACATCCAGAACCTGGACCCCTTTGCGCTGCTCTTCCTCAACTACCCGTTCATCGAGAACGTCTACGATCAGCTCTTCCGCCTCGATCACGAGGTGAAACTCTCGCCCGCGCTCGCCGAGTCGTACGAGATCAGCGACGATGGCCTGAAGTTCACGCTCAAGATCCGGCAGGGTGTGACCTATCACTCCGGCAACCCGATGACGGCCGAGGATGTGGTCGCCAACCTGGAGCGCGCCCGCGACGAGGCGACCGCCGGGAACCTGCTCCAGAACATGGCGGCGGTCTCCGGGGTGAAGGCGGTTGACGACTCGACCGTTGAGATCACCTTCAGCGAGCCTGCCGCCTACTTCGAGAGCGCGATGGGCCTGCAGCCGGTGGTGGAGCCTGCCTTCTTCGACAAGCTGCAGAGCGAGGCGTCCGGCACGGGAGCCTTCTCGGTCAAGGAGTGGATTCCCGGCGACCACCTGACCATGGTCAAGAACCCGAACTACTGGAACAGCGGCCGCCCACTGGTCGACGAGGCGGAGGTTCGCATCTTTGCGGACGAGGGCGCGCTCGTTTCTGCCCTTGAGGGTGGCGCTATCGATATCGCGCTCTCCTTCCCGCCGCGCGAGTACGAACGGCTGAAGGACACCTTCGGCTTCCTGCAGGGGCAGCCGGGCGCGAACTTCTACTACCTCGGTCTCAGCGCCAAGGTGCCCCCGTTTGACAACAAGACGGTACGCCAGGCGATCGCGCACGCCATGGACCGCGAGACGATGGTCCAGAACGTCCTCTTCGGGGTCGGCGCGCCGATCAACACGCCGTTCCCCGATTACTCGCTGGCCTACTTCCCGGAGCACAACGAGCTCTACCCCTATGACCTGGACAAGGCCAAGGCGCTGCTGGGTGAGGCCGGTCAGGGCGAGTTCTCGTTCACGATCCCGGCGCCAAGCGGCTTCCCCGAGTTCGGCCGCTTCGCCGAGATCCTGCAGGCCGACCTGGCCAAGATTGGGGTGACGGTGACCATCGAGCCGATGGACTCGGCGCAGTGGTACCCGATCCTGATCGACGGCACCTACGAGGGGACCTTCTCCTTCGCGGGCGGCACACAGCTCTACCCGACGCGCATCTCGCTCAGCTCGAACTTCCCGGGTACCGGCAACGTCGCCTGGCCAGATGGCAACGCTCCCGAGGCGTACGCCACGGGCCTGGCTGAGGCCGACGCCACGTTCGATCCCGAGGCGCAGAAGGCGGCACTCAAGAAGATGGCCGACTCCTTCATGGAGGAGGCCTGGAACTTGCCGATCTCGTTCCGGACCACGCTCTTTGCCTTCTCGCCCGCGATAACCGGGCTGGATGGCGGGGTGTACGACCAGTTGCGACTCGACCAGGTTGCCAAGGGCGCGTAGCGCCTGACTCGTGCGGGATGGCGCGCCGCGCCATCCCGCCAGGGAGTGTTCCGCCCGGATGGGGTCGTATCTCTTCAACCGAGTCCTGCAGTTCGTGCCGACCCTGTTCGTCGTTTCGATCGTGGTCTTCCTGATGGTGCGCGCCATCCCCGGTGATGCGGCACTGGTGCTGCTTGGCCCAACCGCCAAGCCGGAGCAGGTCGAGATCCTGCGCCAGAAAATGGGGCTGGAGGAGCCGATCTGGCAGCAGTACCTGATCTGGATCGGCGGCGTCTTCCGCGGCGATCTCGGCGCCTCCGCCATCAATGGCTTCCCGGTCGCGGAGCTGATCCGCCAGAAACTCCCGGCGACCGTGGCCCTGGCCATCGGCTCGATGATCGTCGCGCTGCTGCTCGCTATCCCAATGGGGGCCATCCCGGCCCTGCGGCCGGGGAGCTGGGGGGCGCGGGTAGCAACCTTCGCCAGCGGCTTGCTGGTGGCCATCCCCACCTTCTGGCTGGGCGTGCTGCTCGTGCTCGTCGTCTCGCTGCGCCTGAAATGGCTGCCCCCTTCAGGGTACGTCCCCTTCACGGAGAACCCGCTGCAATCGGTGAAGCAGTTGATCCTGCCGTCGCTGACCCTCGGCGCCTATCTCTCGGCGATTTTCGCCCGCTTCCTCTCGTCCTCCATCGCTGACGTACTGAGCGAGGACTACGTGCGCACGGCCACCGCCAAGGGGCTGCGCGAGCGGCTGGTGATCGGCCGGCACGTGATGCGCAATGCGCTCATCCCGGTAGTGACGATGCTCGGCATCCAGTTCGGCGGCCTGCTCGGCGGCGCGGTCATCGTGGAGGCGATCTTTGACTGGCCGGGCCTGGGCCGCCTGCTCGTGACCTCGATCTCCAGCCGGGACTACGCGGTGGTGCAGGGCACGATCCTGCTCGCTGCCAGCGCCTTCCTGGTCGTGAATCTCCTGACCGATCTCACGTACGGCCTGCTCGATCCCCGTATCCGGAGCGACGAGTAATGGCCAGCAGTGTCCAACTCGGCAACGCCACGGCCAGCAGCACGTGGGGTGAAGATGCGGCTACGGCACCATCACCCGCGACAGTCTGGGGCATGCGCGCGCGCAGGAACTGGCCGGCCCTGCTCGCGCTGCTCTTTCTCCTGTGCGTCGCGATGCTCGCGATAGCGCCAGGGGTGTTTGGCGTTGCCGACCCGCTGGCGACGACCCCGCGTGATGCCTTCCTGCCGCCATCACGCGCGTATCCCTTCGGCACTGATGACCTTGGGCGCGATCTGCTCAGCCGTACGATCTACGGCGCGCGCGTCTCGCTTGGCACCGCCGTCGCCGTGGTCATCGCGGCGGCAGCCATTGGTGTGCCGATCGGGTTGATTGCGGGTTACCGCGAGGGGGTGGCCGATGCGCTGCTGATGCGCGCCATCGACGTGGTGCTCGCCTTCCCGGCGATTCTCCTGGCCATGGGACTGATCGCCGTGATCGGCACCGGCTGGGTCAACGGGGCCCTGGCCGTCACCATCGTCAGTATCCCTGCCTTCGCGCGGCTGGCCCGGGCCAGCGTGATGCAGGAGAAGGTGCGCGAGTACGTGGTCGCCGCCCGCACCATTGGCGCCGGCACGCCGCGCATCCTCTTTCGCACCATCCTGCCGAACTGTCTTGGACCCCTGCTGGTGCAGGCCGCGTTTGTGGCCACCTGGGCGATCCTCCTCGAGGCATCGCTCTCGTTTCTCGGGCTGGGTGTCAGCCCGCCGACGCCGTCGTGGGGGCAGATGCTGAGCGCCGGCAAGACGAATCTCTACCGCGCCTGGTGGTACGGGTTCTTTCCCGGCCTGGCGCTCACGCTGGTCGTTCTTTCGTTGAACACGATCGGTGAGACGACGCAACGCATCATCCGCAAGGGCTGGCGGAGCGCCTGACCGGAGACTGCGGGGCATAGAAGAGGGGGGGCAAGGATGGATCGTCTTCGCATCGGCGTGGTGGGCGCCGGGTACATGGGCACGAACTTCGCGCGCCTGATCCAGGCTCATCCGCTCTGCGAGCTGGCCGGCATTGCCGATCTCAATGCGGAGGTGGCTGCGCGGGCAAGTGACAGCCTGGGGTGCGCCGCGTTCAGCAGCGCAGAAGCGTTGCTGGGATCAGGCCGGGTGGACGGTCTCGTCGTCACGACGGTCGAGGACCAACACGTGGGGCCATGCCTGGCCGCGTTCGCCCAAGGCGCCGGCGTGCTCGTCGAGAAGCCGATCGCGACCACGGTCGAGGACGCCGAAGCGATCATCGCCGCCGCGGCGGCTGCCGGCCGGCCGCTGCTCGTCGGGCATGTGCTGCGCTTCGACGCACGCTACGCCCGCCTGCAGGAGGACGTTGCGTCGGGAGTCGTCGGCGATCCACTCACCATTTTTGCGCGCCGGCTCAACGGGGTTGGCGCCCAAAGCCGGTTGCGGGGCCGCTGTTCCCTGCCGCTCTTTCTCGGTGTCCACGACTACGACCTGGTTCGCTGGATCGCAGGGAGCGAGGTGACTGAGGTCGTTGCCCGCGAGCGACGCGGCTACCTGGAAAGCCTGGGCTACCCCGTCGAAGACGCCAGTGTTGTCCTGCTCAATCTGGCCAACGGCGTGCTGGCAACGGTGGAGGAGGGCTGGATCCTGCCGGAGAGCCACCCCGTTGGATTCGACCAGCGTTTCGATGTCAACGGGGCGGCTGGCCGCATCGAGTTGGTCGGGCACGAGGGCGGCGTGTCGATCATGACCGAGCGGGTGGCCTGGCCAGACACGCAGCTCTGGCCAAACGTCCACGGGCAGGTCGATGGGGCGCTGCGCCGCGAACTCTGGCACTTTGTCGATGTGCTGCGCGGCGAGACCACGCCGATGATCACCGGGGCAGACGGATTGGCCGCGCTCCGGATTGCGCTGGCGGTCGAGGAGTCGGCTCGCACAAGTACGCGGGTCCGCCTGTGATCGGTGTGCCCCGATGAACACCCTCACGCTCGCAATGGATGACCTGGATCTTGCTGACGTGCCACCGGGTACCAAGCAAGACCTGGCGCTCGCGGTAGCCAGTGATATCGGTGGCCGGCTGTCCGTTCCAGGCCTGGTGGTGCGGGGTGCTAACCCTGGTCCGACGTTGCTCGCGGTGGCGGGCGTCCACGGCAATGAGTACGAGGGGATGGAAGCGATCCGCACGGTCTTCGCCGAGATTCGCCCATCTGACCTGCGCGGAGTGTTCTGCGCCATCCCGGTCGCGAATCCGCTCGCCTATGCCGCCCGGTCCCGAGCCACACCCGCCGCAGTCGACGGGCTGAACCTGGCCCGCGTCTACCCTGGCTCCGCCAGTGGCACCCTGACCCAGCGCCTTGCGCACCATCTGCTCGGGCTGGTCGAGCGTCACGTTGGCCCAGACGACCTCTTCATCGATTTCCACAGTGGGAGCGAGGATGTGGCGTTCGCCACGCTGGTCGGCTTCCGGGATGTTGACGGGCCGGCGCGCGAGCGCTCGGAGGAAGTTGCCCGGCGCTTCGGGATTCCACAACTCTGGCGTATTCCCGACAGTGCCGGTCCGTTCAATGCCGAAACTGCCCGGCGCGGCATTCCCACCATCGGTACGGAAACTACCGGCCGCGCCGGGTTCGACCTCGATGGCTACCAGGCGTTTGTCGCCGGTCTGCGTCACGCGCTGGCCTTCCTGGGGATGACCCGGGACGCTCTTCCGCCTCGCCTGGCTGGTCCCGCCCTGGGTACGGTTGACGTTGTCGCGCGTGAGGGAGGTTTCTTCCGACCCAGCGTTGCCCTCTACGACGAGGTGGAGGCGGGGGCCTTGCTTGGCACAACGATCGATATGTACGGAAGCATCATCGAGGAGATCGGTGCGCCGGCCACGGGAAGGATCTGGGCCTGCCGGGCGACACCAGCCGTGCGCCCCGGAGAGATGATCGCGATGATAGCTCTCGATTCCAGCGGTGTGCCGGGGGTTGGATAGCCTGGCTGGCGCCCCGATTGTGGGTCACGGGGCACGAGCGAACCCCCTGATTCAACGAAGAGTCGACCCCGGCGCCGTGGCTCTTCACCCTCCTGTGAGGCCTTTTCACGCCTTCATCGACCACTGGCCGTAGCCTATAGCGACCACATCCTCGAGACACGGAGGATAGGCGGTTTCCTGCCCACTCCGGTCCGATACACGCCATTCCGCGTGTCAAATATGACTTTCGATAGATGCGCAGGACATACGACGGACCCATAGTGGAGTCCACGATCCAACGACGGTGGATCGTCCGGGTGACGGCGACGCTCTCACTCCGGTGGACATCGGAGGAGGATTCGTGGGATGGATGTCGATGGTCTTGCGCAATTGGTCAATAGGCTGCAGTCGCGGCGTTCCGTTGCCCGGCTGCTGGGCGGGGGAGCCTTTGCCGCCTCGGTGACCGGGTTGAGCCTGCTCGCTGACAACGAGGCGGCACTCGGCAAGAAACGGAAGAAGAAGGTCTGTCTCTGCACGCCCACGGGGTGCACGAGCAAGAAGGTCAAGAACCGCACGAAGGTCATCCAGCAGAATCCGCAATGCAACTACGCCGGCGCGTGCGGCGCGAACCCCTGCGCCGGGACGCCGTGTGCGACGAGCGCCGAGTGCTCCGGGGGGCAGGTCTGCGTGAGTGGCCTGTGCGCTGACTGCACCAGCTACACGCAGTGCGAGACCACGACCACGGTTGGGAGCCTCGCGTGTATCGGTGGACGCTGCAAGGGGAACGAAGTCTGCACGGCCACGTCGGAATGCTCCGCGCCGCTGGAGTGCCTCGACCCGCCGGCGCCTGGCGACGATCCCGATCGCTGCATCCTCTTGAGCGACTGCCAGGACGACTCAACCTGCAATAACCAGGATTTCCCCGCCTGTGTGCTCGGTGACTGCCTTGCCACGTGCACGAGCAACGCGGACTGCTCGGGATCCCGCACCTGTCAGGGAGGAGTCTGCCTGCCGGCGTCATAGCAACCCAACACTCTCGTAGCCTCCCGGCCGGAAGTTGTCAGAGCAGCTTCCGGCCGGAGCCTGGTGCGAGCAACACGTCGCCCCACTCCAGCTCGCGGATGCCCCTGTGCCCGTTGCCTAAGACATCGCACGTTGGCGCTCAAGTTGCGGCCCCAAAACTCCGCTGAACCAGGTGGGAACGAAGAATCGGTGCACGCCGCCTTGAGCGTGCAGTCCCTCTGGTGGTGGTCCATCTCGTTCACCTGCTGGACGTTTCCCTCCAGAACGCGATCCATGTGACGCTCAATCCATGTTGCGTCCATCTTCACCGCAACAACGCTGTTCATGGACAATGCCGCTGCTCCCGGAACGTGTGATGGGAGACGCTCCAACTCCGCATGATGGGGGAAACGATGGCCACCGAGACCGACGCCATGTATCCGCGCCAGCCCATTCGCCGCTTTGACGTGTTCGCCGAATACACCCGCCAGGAGCGGGAGGCCAAGGGGTATCCCGACGACGAGGCCAAGGGCTACGGCATCTGGCTGGCCAAGGTGGTTGCCGCTCGCCGGTTCGGCCAGGGCACGGACTCCGGGAGCAAGAAGCCCCACGCGAAGACCGAGCACCCCGAGGAGGAGCCGAAGTTTCGCTCGGTCGGTGAAGAGTTACAGACGGACGAGACGTTCGACCACGACATCATCGATCGCATGGGCGCCGGGTTCTACCAGGATGTCTTCGTTCCGGCGATCTCGGAAGCACGCGCGCAGGGCCAGAAGTACGAAGAGATCAGGGATGCCATCCGCAAGGAGTGGAAGCCGGCCCGGGCCAGGAGCCGCGCTCCCCGCACATCGTGATCCGATGCGTGCTGAGGTGTGTGCCTGACGAGGATCCTGTTCACCTCATCCATGGCTCGGCGGCCGGTAGGTCTGGCATGGTCCGAACAAGATCAGCGGCTCGTGGCAGAGTCGCTCGTGATGCGTAGGGCGCAGGAAGCCATGACCATGGGGCCGACCTGTACCGGTGTCTGGAGGCGCAGAGCGTTGGCCGCGACATCGCGTCGGAGCGGGTTCTCGCCCAAGCGTTGATCCGCTGCCGGTTCCTTCCGGCCGGACCTGCGATCGGGCGTCAGGCAGCGCCTGGCCCCGGCCCATCAGTCGGGCACCTCGACGACAACGTGTTGCTGTTCGATGTCGACCGGGTAGGTCTCGGCGACGTACGGCCCCTTTTCGAGGTCGACAGGAAGCGAGGCTCCCTGATCTCCTCCAGGGCCGGCGGGTGCGAGCATTACGTCGTAGCTCCGCACCCGCACGCGTTTGGGATCAAACCAGGACTGCCCGGTCCGGATGTCGAACTCCCAGCCGTGCCACGGACAGCGCAGGATTTGTCCCTGGCGGCTCAGGTGGTAATCGCCGGGGCCAGAGGATGAGACGAACCCGCTCACGGGGCCGCTGCAGAGCGGACCACCCTGGTGGGGACAGCGGTTGCGGAGAGCGAAGAACTCGCCATTGACGTTGAAGATGCCGATGGACCGGCCGGCAATCTCGACAATCAACCGCTCGCCGGGAGGTATCGCCCCGACCGGCGCCACGATGTATCTCCCCATATCCCCCGACCCATGTTCCCGTCCGCTGGGGTGCATTCCCGCCCAGACCCACTATCCGTTCAGAGGCCGTAGAGCGCCCTGGCGTTGCCGGCCATGAACTTCTGTTCGAGATCGGCAGGCAAACGGACCGGGAAGGCGGAATCGGGTGCGTCGAAGTCCCAGTGCGGGTAGTCCGTGGCGAACATGATCTTGTCGTTCATGTCGAGGTGCTGCAGGAGTTGCGTGAACGCTCCCCGCTGCGGCGGTTCCTCCATCGGCTGTGTCGTCAGCCAGATGTGCTCACGCACGTACTCCGAGGGTGGCCGCCGGACGTGGGGTACTTCGGCGCGCAGTTGCTCCCAGGCGCGGTCCATCCGCCACATCAACGCTGGTAACCAGGCAATGCCACCCTCGATGACCACCACCTTCAGTCCCGGGTAACGCTCGAAGACCCCCTCGAAGATCAGGCTGGCTACGTGCGCCTGGAAGGTCTGGGGCATGCCGACGTGATCTTCGAGATAGAAGTAGGGCCAGCCGGAGCCGGTGATGGCTTGCCCGCCGAGGCCGCCGAAGTGGACCCCCACTGGTACATCATGCCGTTGCGCCGCCTCGTAGATCTTCCAGTATTTGCGACGACCCAGAGGTTCGCTGCTGCGCGCGAGGAGCAGCACCTGGACGAAGCGTGTGTCGCCTGAGCGGCGCTCGATTTCGGCGGCAGCGAACTCGCCATCCTCCGAGGCGACCACCATCGACGCGCGCAGGCGCGGCTCCGGCTCCACCCACTCGGCAATCTGCCAGTCGTTCAGCGCGGTGGCCAGTGCGGCGCCGTACGCCGAATGGAGTTGTGAGGGGCAGTTGTCGTCAATGAGCGGGTTGAGAATCCCGTACTCGATCTCCCACAAATCGAGCAACTGCTCGCGCAGGAACGGGAGATCGGAGCCGGGCAGCTTGCCACCTGGAGGCCAGGAATCGGTGCGCGCGGCGGCCGGACTCACCCGCGGGTAGTACGCCCCTCCGTAACGGTAGTTGCGGAACCCGAACTGGTCGAAATAGTCACGCCAGGCCTCAGGCACGTACGGCCGGAGCGCCGCAGCCGATGGCAACGCGTTGTGGATGTCGGTGTCGATCGTCGCTGGCTTGACCCGGGTGCGCGTGCCTTCCAACGTTGCGGTCGTCGCCACTGCGATTCCTCCTCTGGCTGAGCTGGCCGAGCGCGCGGCCCGGAGCTGGAGCTCCTGCGAATAGGACGAAGCTACGAGACTGGCAGCTGGTAAAACGCCGCCGCGTTGTCGCACATGATCTTG
>JAXLWT010000031.1:0-65733 GCA_046328375.1 Thermomicrobiales bacterium | reverse complement strand
AAGCGCGAAGCATCCTGGCCCGCTTCCACCTGGATATCGATGTCGATCGCCCGGTCGGGCGCATGCCTCTCGCCATCCGGCAGATGATCGAGATCGCGCGGGCCATCTCGCTCGGCGCACGGATCGTGATCATGGATGAGCCAACCTCATCCCTGACCACGCACGAGACGGAGAATCTGTTCACGGTCACCCGGCAGTTGCGGGACGAAGGCGTCGGCATCATCTACATCTCGCACCACCTGGAAGAGTTGTTCGCGCTCTGCGACCGCGCGCTCGTGCTGCGCGATGGCGCGGCCGTGGGCAGCGTGCTGCTCGCCAGCACCGACCGTGACCAGCTGGTGCGCATGATGGTGGGCCGCGAGCCCTCCGAGTTTGCCCAGCGAGAACCCCTGCCACCGGGACCAGAATTGCTGCGGGTGGAGAACATCACGCGGGCCGGTGTCCTGCACGGCTGCTCCCTGGCGGTGCGCCAGGGCGAGGTAGTCGGGCTGGCCGGCCTGGTTGGCGCCGGGCGCTCGGAGTTAGCGCGGGCGATCATCGGGGCAGACCCGATGGATGCCGGGCGTATCCTGCTCCACGGGCAGGAGGTGCGGGTGCGCAGCCCGGAGGATGCCGCCAAAGCAGGCATCGCCTATGTCCCAGAGGATCGCAAGGGACAGGGCCTGGTGCTGGGAATGCCGATCGAGGCGAACCTGACGCTCCCCATCCTGCCTCGCCTCACGAAGTGGGGCATCCTGCGCACGCGGGAGCGGCGCACGATGGCGCAAAAGCTGGCGGCGGACGTGCAGATGCGGCCACCGGACGTGCGCCGGCAGGTCGGCAAGCTCAGCGGCGGCAATCAGCAGAAGGTCGTGCTCGGCAAGTGGCTTGGCGACAACGCCTCTGTCTTCATCCTGGATGAGCCGACGCGCGGCATCGATGTCGGGGCCAAGGTCGAGATCTACACCCTCATCGACCGGCTGGCGCGGGCGGGCGCCGGGGTGTTGTTGATTTCATCCGAGTTGCCCGAAATCCTGGGCCTGAGTGACCGGATTGCGGTGATGCGCCAGGGCCGGATTGTCGACGAAACCTCACGCGCGGATGCCACCGAAGAGCGGATCGTCCAGGCGGCTATGGCGGGGTGATGGGCGCGGCACAGGCTGTCTGCGTGGTAGGAGTGTCTCGTCCCAGTTCGTGTCTCAAGGAAAGTCGAGAGACGTCGTTTCCCAGAATGACCGGCATCCACGTCGGAGCGACACCGGCGCTCACAACGTAACCGAGGTCTCTCGACAAGCTCGAGGTACGTAATAGGCAGCGCACTGAAGCAGGAGTAAGAGGAATGGCGGCAACTCCCAATGTATCCACCATGGAGCGGTCGTCGCCGCGTCCCTGGAGCGGCCTGCTCGGCCGGGAATCGGGGATCATCATCGGCCTGGTGGCGCTCTGCGTCGTCTTTGCCTGGCTGAACCCGGCCTTCATGCGGGTGGATAACCTGCTCGACGTCGCGCTGCAGTCGTCGATCACGGCCGTACTGGCCATCGGCATGACGATCGTGATCATCACGGCGGGGATCGACCTCTCGGTGGGCTCGATCGTCGCGCTCTCTGCCTACCTGACCGCGGACCTGATGGCGCGTGGGGTGAGCGTGCCGTTGGCCATCCTGGCCGGGCTGGGGTGCGGCCTGCTGGCGGGCGCATTCAACGGCCTGCTGATCACGAGAGGGAAACTGCCGCCGTTCATCGTGACGCTGGGCACCATGAGCCTGCTGCGCGGCCTGGTCCTGATCTACAGCCAGGGCACCCCGGTCTATGGCGTTCCTCCGGAGTTCAAGGCGCTCATCGCCGGGCGCATCCTCGGGGTTCCGGCGCCGGTCGTGATCGCGGCCGTCATCGCGATCCTCGCGCACCTCACGCTCAACTACACCCCGTTCGGCCAGCAAGTGATCGCCATCGGCGGCAATGAGGAAGCGGCGCGGCTGAGCGGCATCAACGTGCAGCGGCGGCTCGTCTCCGTCTACATGATCTCCGGCGTGCTGGCGGGGGTGGCGGCGCTGATCCTGACCGCTCGCCTCGGGGCGGCAGAGCCGATCTCCGGCACCGGCTACGAGTTGAACGCCATCGCGGCAGCAGTCATGGGTGGGGCGAGTCTCTCCGGAGGACAGGGCAGCATCCTGGGCACGGTGGTGGGCGCCTTGATCATGGGCGCGCTGCAGAATGGGCTGACGCTCAACAACGTGCCAGCGTTCTACCAGCAGGTTGCCGTCGGTGCGGTCATCATCGTGGCCGTCTTTGTCGACCAGGCGCGGCGGCGCAACGGGTCGTGACGGACGGTCTCGATACCCCGGCGCGGGGCGCGCGTCCGGCCACCATCGATGAGGTGGCCCGGCGAGCCGGAGTCTCCAAGTCCACGGTCTCCAAGCTCCTGAACGGCGTGCCGTATGTCTCGGACGGAGCCGCCCTGCGCATCCGGGAGGCGATCGCCGAGCTGGATTTCCGGCCCAACCAGTTGGCGCGCAGCCTGGCCACGAACCGCACCGGTTCCCTGGCGGTGGTGATTCCCAGCATCACCAACCCGTTCTACCCCGACCTGGTGGCAGCGATCGACAGTGAAGCCTCGCGGCGTGGGTACGACCTGATCCTGGTCAGCACCGGAGCTGACGCGCGGCGTGAACAGTCGCTGGTGGAGAACCTGCGCCGGAAACGGGTGGATGGCATCCTCTTCGCCTCCGTACGGGTGGATGACCGCGAGTTGACCCGGCTTGTTGACGCGGGTGACAAGATCGTGATGGTCAGCCGGCACCTGGAGGGCGTCGCCGCGGACTTCGTGATTCCGGACAACCACGCCGGGGCAGTGATGGCCACGCGCCACCTGATCAACCTGGGACACCGCGCCATTGGCTACCTCGGCGGACCGGTCGAGGTGGTTGCGTTCCGGGAGCGCCTGCGCGGCTTCCGCGATGCGATGCAGGCGGCAGGGCTAACGGTCGCCCCGGAGTGGGTGGTGGTCACCGAATCCGGCATGGACGCCGGGCTGCGCGGCGCCCTGCACCTCTTTCACGCACCTGAGCGGCCCACCGCGCTCTTTGTCGGTAGCGATGCCATGGCGCTCGGCGTGCTGGAGGCGGCACAGGCGAGCGGCTGGGCAATCCCGGAGGATCTTGCCCTGGTCAGCTTCGACAATATCTCGTTTGCCCGGGTGGCGGCGGTGCCGCTGACGACGGTGGATGGACGCACGCCCGACCTGGGCCGGATCGCGGTGCAACTGCTGGTGGACCGCATCGAAGGAGCGGGGGGCGGCCCAGTGCAGCAGATTGTGCTGCCGCCGGCGCTGATCGTGCGCCGTTCATGTGGGGCAGCGAGGTAACGCGGCGCGCAAAAATACGTGTCATCCCGAGTGAAGTCGAGGGATTTCGTCATTTCCATCTTCCCGCACACCGCGAGGTCTCTCGCCAAGCTCGAGACGACACGGAATGGACACTGTAACGCAAGGACCGGAGAACACCTGATGCGCTTGCCTGTGGGAGATGGAAGCTGGATCGAATACGCGGCGACCAATGCGGCGCCCTGGCCGGAAACGAGCGCACCGAGCACCAGCCGGGTTGCCTACGCCGCCGCGCACGTGGTCGCCGATCCGCTCACCGCCGCCGATCCCACCACCCAACCGTGCGTTGACTGGGACGCGACGCTGGCCTTCCGGCACGTGCTCTGGGGGCAAGGGCTGGCCGTGGCGGAGGCGATGGATACCGCGCAGCGCGGCATGGGACTGGACTGGACGGCGGCGCAGGAGTTGATTCGGCGCGCCGTGCGTGAGGCGCTGGCCACCCCCGGCGCTGTCATCGCCTGCGGGGCTGGTACCGACCAGCTCTCGCCACAGGATGCCGCCTCGCTGGAGGACGTCGCCCAGGCCTATGAAACGCAGGTGGCGTTTGTCGAGGCACAGGGGGCGCGCGTCATCCTCATGGCGAGCCGCGCGCTGGCCGCCCTGGCCACCAGCCCTGAGGACTACATCGCTGTTTACGACCGCATCCTGGCCCAGGTGCAGCAGCCGGTGATCATTCACTGGCTGGGTGACATGTTCGACCCCGCGTTGACTGGGTATTGGGGCTCCCGTGACCTGGCGGTGGCCATGGATGTCTGCGTCGATGTCCTGACCCGTCACGCCGCGAAGATCGACGGGGTCAAACTCTCACTCCTGGACGATGCGCAGGAGATCACGCTGCGCTCGCGGTTGCCCGCGGGCGTGCGCATGTACACCGGGGACGACTTCAACTATCCCGACCTGATCCTGGGCGACGGGATGCGGCACAGTGACGCGCTGCTGGGTGTCTTTGATCCGATAGCGCCGGCCGCCGCTGCCGCCTTGCAAGCGCTCGATGCTGGCGACGTTGTGCGCTACGAGGAGATCCTGGCTCCGACCGTCCCTTTCGCGCGGCATCTCTTCGCGGCGCCGACCCGCTTCTACAAGACGGGTGTGGTCTTCATGGCCTATCTCAACGGCTACCAGGACCACTTCCGCATGATCGGGGCGGCCGAGGGGCAGCGCTCCACCGTGCACCTGGCGCGGCTCTTCATGCTGGCCGATCAGGCGAGGCTCCTGCGCGACCCCGACCTGGCGAACGACCGGATGCGACGCGTCCTGAGTGTGGCCGGGGTGGCGTAGGGGCACACGCTCAGGCCGGTGTCGCTACGGCGTCACAGCCGGAAGCAGGTAGTCTCCGGTTTGCGTCTGCCCACGCAGGTAGGTGTCGAAAAAGAGCCGCAGGTCATGATCAACCTTTGCCAGTCCAGCCCGGGGCTCGAACCCGGCCGGCAGTAGCAGCGGCGAGAGCAACTCCGAATCGGTAAACGAGAGGTGGCTGCTCCCTGGCAACTCCAGCCAGCTGGCAGGTCCCTGCGCCCGGTCCACCGCCTGGCGCCATGCTGCCCGGGCGACATCGTCACCGCCGCTGGACGCGGAACTGACCAGCAGCATGGGCCGTGTGGCTGGCTGTTCCAGCATGCCGCCGTAGAGGCCGCCGTCCAGATCAACAGCGGCGCGGCAGCGGTCATCGATGCGGCAGACCTCGAGGGAGGTAGCCCCACCGAAGGAGTGCCCGAACGCACCGAGCCTGGCCAGGTCGAGTTTGCCGGCGAAGACGGGATCGCTCGCCTGCCACGCCTCCAGCGTGTCAATCGCGAACTGCTGGTCCGCTACCCAGACCGGGAACACGTTGGCCTCGACAGCTTCTTTGCTCGGCGCTGCGTCGGCGGGCAAGCCGAAGCGCGTGGGATCGTAGAGGCGCGTTTCGCCGTCCGGGAAGGTCGTCACCGCCGCCGCGTCCGTGTGGTCGAGCGCCAGCACCACGTAGCCCCAACTGGCGAGATCCTGGAGCATGGAGGCGTTTTGTAGCCGCATCCCGACCATTCCGTGAGAGAAGACGAGGACCGGGAATGGCTCCGCGACGTCCAGGATTGGTGCGCCATCACTCGCCGCCACGTCGATGTACCGCAGGTGCTGGAACACGATGCCGGGCAGCCCGGTGAGGTTCGCCATCCCGGTCATGAGCTGATCCGGGTAGTGGGTGAAGGGTGCCGGATCACCGGCAGCGGCTGCCGGATACCAGACACTGGCCATCAGGCGGCGGTCCCGGGCCGGGTCCACCAACTCGCGGTCCATCACTCCCACGGCGTAGGGGCCTGTTGGGGTGGGTAACGTGATGACGGGCAGGACCCATCCGGCGAGGACGGTCGACCCGAGCACGACGCCAGCCAGGACGACTCCGGTGGCCAGGCGTAACCAGCGTGCGAGGGGCTTGCCACGACGCGCAATGGCAACGAGCGGGATGGCAGTCGCCAGCAGGTAGAGCGGAATGAGCTGCCAGCGCCAACCTTCCAGCACGACCTGGAGTACGGCGACGAGCGCAGGTGTGACGCTCAACGGCCGCCAGTACCTGCGCCACGCTGGTGGACCGAATGCAAGCAGGATGAGGGGGAGAAACGCGAAGACGAGGCACCATTCGAGGGGACGCATGACACTCCTTGCCGGGACGATCTTCCGGTGGAGAAGGATCCCGTGCCTCTGGTCACTGGGAGTCTAGGCGAATGGGCCGCCGCGGCGGCCGGGACGTCGAGCGGAGATGGTGATGCTCGACACGGAGCACCCCGCGGACGCTCGCTGCGCACCTTTACGCTGAGATAGGTGACGTGCTGCGCGTCCCTGCAGATCGCTGCTATTCAAGGGGAGATCATGCCGCCCGCTCACGTTGCCGACGGTGTGGCGCTGGAAAGTCGCAACCGGTTGCCGTTGCGCATCTCGGCCCGGCACCTGCCGCGCTTGCCGCTCATGCGCCTGAGCGCGATTGGCTCTGTACGGCCTCATCCAGTTTGGTTATCGTGAGCCCCATCTGACCGGGGCGGCGGTGATCCGTTGCCCGCACACAAGGGAGAGGGCGCCACGTGCCACGCCTGCGATTCGGCTTCAAGACCCCCCAGCAGCACACGACGTATCAGGACCTGCTGGCTGTCTGGCAGGAGGCAGATGCCATTCCTGTCTTCGAGCACGGCTGGCTTTTTGACCACCTGAACCCGGTCGACACGGCTGCGGCCGCTGGCCCTGAGATCATCGGGCCTTGCTTCGAACCGTGGACACTGCTGACCGCGCTGGCGACGCAAACATCCCGCCTGCGCCTGGGCCTGATGACCGGTTGTAACACCTACCGGGATCCAGCCATGCACGCGCAGATTGCCGCCCACGCCGACGTCATCTCCGGCGGCCGCGTCGATTACGGCATGGGCGCGGGGTGGGCCGTCTACGAGCACGAGAGCCGCAATATCCCTCTGCCACCGCCGGGCGAGCGCATCAGGCGCATGGAGGAGGGGATCGTGATCGCGCGGCGGCTCTGGACGGAGGAGGCCGTCACCCACGATGGCCGCTATTACCAGCTGCGCGAGGCACGCGTGGACCCGAAACCGGTGCAGCAGCCCCACCCGCCTATCCTCATTGGGGGCAGCGGCGAGCAACTGACGCTGCGCGTGGTGGCGCGGCAGGCAGATCTCTGGAACTTCGGCGGTGGCGATGTCGAGACATTCCGCCACAAGGTGAACGTGCTGCGACAGCACTGCGCCGACGTCGCACGGGATCCGGCGGAGATCGAACTTTCGACCCAGTACCGCATCGACTTCGACGATCTCCCGCGCGCCGTGCGTGAGGTGCAGGAGTTCGTCGATGCGGGCGCAACCCACATCGTGCTGATCATGCAACGCCCGTTCGTCGCGGGGATGCCGACGCGCCTGGCAGACGAGGTGGTTACGCGGATCCGCCCTGCCTCGGTGTAATCACACGCCTGAGGTGCCGCCGCTCTACCGCTCCCGCGCCACTCGCGGCCCTGGCATCCATGATCCATAGGGCCTTGATGATCGTACTTCTCCCGGAGCGGATCCGCCGCGCCATTTTCTCGTCACGACGGGAGAAGAATGATGGACACGCCTCTTCGGCCAGCGTTTCTCCTGGTACATGGCTCATGGCACGGACCCTGGTGCTTTGACCTCTTGCGCACGGCGTTGGAGCTCCGGGGGTATGCCTCGGAAACGGTCTCTCTTGCGTCAGTCGGTGATGATCCGGCCCGGCTGGGCACCTTCGCGGATGATGCGGCCACTGTCACGGCGGCCGCCGCCGCCATGGGAGCAAACACCGTGGTCGTGGGGCATTCCTACGGCGGGGCGGTCGTCGCCGAGGCGAGCTTTGGCCCCAATGTGCGGCAGTTCATCATGCTCGGCGCATTCATGCCTGAGATTGGACGATCGTACCTCTCTTACTTCCCGCCAGGACCGTTGCCGCCATTCGTTGGCCTGCGTGACGATGGCTCCTGCATCCTGGACAGGGATCTTGCCGTTCCCTTTTTCTTCGCGGATTGCACGCCTGAGATTGCCGCCTGGGCGGTGGAACGCCTGCGGCCCCAGGCGCAACAGGTAATGGGCTGGGCCAACACTGCGGCCTCCTGGCACACCCGCCCCACGACCTACATCCTCCTGACGGAGGACAAGGCGATCCCACCTGCCGTGCAGCGCCAGTTTGCTGCCCTGGCGAGCGCCAGCCGCGAGTTCACCAGTTCGCATTCGCCATTCCTCTCGCGGCCGGATGACCTGGCCGATCTGCTCGTCGATATTGCAGAGGGTCCGCCGGTAGCTGGCTGAAAGGATGTCAGTACGCTCGTGTGGCATTCCACAGCCACGGTTCTGGGGCGCCGGTAACCGCGGCCGCTCGTGGTGCAGCAAGCGTCGTCAATGCAGCCGGCTCCCCCCGGGCCTTCGGGTTTCACATCCGGCAATGCTGAGCAGGGACCTCTGGTAAGCGGAGGGGCTTACACCCGGTTGGCTTCACGCGGCGGTCTGCGTTTCCAGGAAAGTGCGCACCGCGCTTTCGTTGCGGGCATCCGTGACGAGCATGACGCGGTCTCCAGCCTGGAGTTCGGTGTCGCCGCGAGGGAAGACCGTCCCTTCATCCCGCGTGATGGAGACGACCAGCGCGCCTGATGGGAACGGGATCTCCTTGAGCATCTTCCCGGCCAGGGGAGAGGCCACCGCGACCGTTGCCTCCAGCAGCGAGCTTTCGACGCCCAGGCGACGCGTGCGCCGTACGCCGCGGGCCAGGGCGAGCTTGTAGGTCGCGACGATATCGCGCGTGGTCAGGTGCCCAACGGGCTGCTCGCGTTCGAGGACCGTCGCCTGGTTGGCGTCGGCAGCCGTGATCTGCTCCAGCGCATCATCCAGGGTCGTTTCTGGCGAGAGAAGCAGGGCGCTATTCGGCGCTCCGGCTGTGAGTTCTCCGGCTGGGAGCGCGGTCATGGCGTCACGCACACGCAGTGAGGAGAGGAGCGGAAAGCTGAGGCGCACGCGGTGGGCGGGTGCGCTGCTGCGGTCCGGAAGCTGGCTGCGGTAGATCGTTTCGTCGCCGACGAGTGCCGTCGAGAGCGCGACAGCGATCATGGCCGGAGCCAGCAGCGAGAGATTCCCGGTCATCTCCCCGACCATGAGCAGCATGGCCAGTGGGGCGTGTGCAATGCCCCCGAAGAGCGCGATCATGCCAACGATGACGAAGGGTGCAGGGCTCTCTGGCAACCCGGGCAGCAGGCCGTGGCCCAGCCGCCAGAAGGCCGCGCCCACGAACCCACCGATCACCATGCCTGGCCCGAAAATGCCGCCCGATCCACCCGATCCCACGGTCAGGGAGGTCGCCAGGATTTTGGCGAAGGGGAGAACGAGGACGATCCAGAGCGGAAGGGTCAGCAGGTCCGGCGACATCGCGATCTGCACCCAGCCGTAACCAGTGTGAATGGCGCCGGTCACCACCAGACCGAGCAGGCCAACGAGCAACCCACCCAGCGCCGGCTTCGTCCAGCGTGGCAGGTGCAAGCGGTGGAAGATCGCCTCAATCCCGTAGAAGCTGCGTGCGTAGAGAAGGCCGATCAGGCCACAGATCACGCCGAGCAGCGCGTAGTAGACGAGCGTGGCTGGGTTCTCGAACGCCAGCCCCGGCTGAGCGCCGAAGATGGGGTCCCACCCCTCGAAGAAGCCGAAAACACTGTACCCAACGATGGAAGCGATCAGCGCGGGGATGAGGGCCTCAACCTCGAAGTCATGCAGGTAGAGAATTTCGGTCGCCATCACGGCGCCGCCCAACGGTGCGCGGAAGATGGCGCCAATGCCCGCGCCCATGCCGGCGGCAACCGCCACACGGCGATCCTGCGCGCTGAGGCCAAGCCAGGTGGCCAGGACGGATCCGAACGTGGCCGAGATCTGGGCGGCCGGCCCCTCACGGCCGGCCGAGCCGCCGCTGCCGATCGTGAGCGCGGAGGCGATCAGTTTCACCGGGGCGACGCGTGCCCGCAGCTTGCCGCCCTGGTAGTGGATGGCGGCGATAGCCGCGTCAGTGCCGTGTCCCTCGGCCTCGGGCGCGAAGCGGAAGACGAGGATCCCGGAGAGGAGCCCGCCGAGCGTGGTTACCAGCGGTAGCAACCAGGGGCGAGACATTGCCTGGATCACCGGTACTCCTTCACCAAGGGGCCCGGGAGGCGTGTACCCCGCGATGCCGCCGAGCAGCACGTCCGTGACCAGGCCAATTGCGCGCGCAAAGAGGACCGCGCCCAGACCCGCGATGATGCCGATGGCCGTGCCAAGTACGAGCCACTTGGCCATGTACGGGGTGCCCTCGAAGCCCCGGCTTTCGGGCAAGACCGTGGCCAGGAAGCGCTGGCGAAGGGACTGCATGAAGGTGGTTACTCTCCTCTGGAGCAATTGTGGAACCGGTTCCACTCGACTCTAGAGTGTATGATGGTGGAACCGGTTCCGCAAGTACCACCGCCGTTCATTGTGTTGCGGCTACGGAGATCATCATGCGCCCTGCCACGATCCGAGACGTTGCGCGCGAAGCTGGTGTTGGCGTGGGCACCGTTTCTCGCGTGCTTGGAGGTCAGCCCCGCGTGGCGCCGGCGACACGTGAGAAGGTGGAAGCGGCCATCGCGCGTCTGGGCTATCACCCGAACGCTGCCGCGCAGGCGCTCTCGCGGAAGCGCACCGATACGCTCGAGGTCGCGGTGCCGCTGGTCTCGCGCGATTTCTACGTGGAGGTGCTGCGTGGGATCGAGATTGCGTTGGAAGGGAGCGGCTACTCCCTGCTGATCCGCACTATCGAACGTGCCGAGGACCGGGCCCGCGTCTTTGCCGCGCTCGCTGCCCCAGGCCGCGCTGATGGCGCCATCATCGTCTCGCAGGCGCCAACACCCGCCCTCGTGCGACGCCTGGACGCCGAGCGCATGCCTGTCGTGCTGGTTGACGGCCTGCACCGCATGTTGCCCAGCATTGCGGTCGATCACGAATCAGCCGCGGCCCAGGCGGTGCAGCACCTGATTGACCTGGGGCACCGGCGTATTGCCTACGTCGATCACGCTGCTACCCCCTTCGCCCAGGGGTCGCCTGCGGGGCGTCAACATGGCTATGAAGCTGCAGTGACTGCTGCCGGGTTACCGCTCCACCCAACCTACGAGATCATCACCGAGTTCAGTGCTGCCGGTGGCGAGGCGGCGCTGGCGGCTCTTGTCGCCCAACCTGCTCCCCCGACGGCGCTCTTCGTGGGCAGCGATACCCAGGCCGCCGGTGTGCTGACCGCCGCGCGGCGCCTTGGCGTGCGGGTGCCGGATGACCTGGCGGTCATTGGGTACAACGATATCGACCTGGCTACGTACCTGGACCTCACCACCATGCGTGTCCCCATGCGCGAGATGGGTAGGCAGGGGGTCGCCCTGTTGAGGTCGGCGATGGAGGGGCCGGCGCTATCCCGCCCGCCCGCCACGCTGCTGCGCGCTGAGTTGGTGGTGCGCGGGAGTAGCGGCGGCTGACCCACCGAGCCTCATCTCCTGTCCCGTCATACACCCAAATACGACTTTCGATAGACGTGCAGGACGCGCGTTGGCCTCACACTGGAGACAACACCCAGCGCGCCAGGTGCTGGTGCGAAATTCTCCTGGAATCGTGGCGAGTTTGCTGAAGGGCATGACGATGACAGCACGTGGCGTGACGCGGCGGACGGCGATCAAGCTGACGGGTGGTTTGCTGGTGCTGGTCACGGCTGGTGTAAACGCTGACCAGGCGACATTGGCGCAAGACGCGAGCCCGGTCGCCTCGCCAGGGGCTGACGCAGGCCTGCTGGGGCAACATGTGGTGATCCGTCTCAGGACTGTGAAGGCTGACCGCGAGGTCGAGGACGTGTTGGCCCAGATTCAGGATGGCTTTGTGCCCCTGGTCCAGGCGGTCCCGGGGCTGGACCTCTACTTCGCTGCCGCCAACCCGGAGACTCGCGCCCTCTTCTCGGTCGGGATCTTCACGGATGAGGCCGGTGTGGCGGAGTCGAACCGCATTGCCGGCGAATGGGTGAAGGCAAACATGCTGGATGTCTACGAGGGAGATCCAGATGTACACAACGGCGTGATTGGGGTTGCGACCCCGGCGCCCGCCGGAGACCTGCTCGGCAAATACGTCGTCATCCGCTTGCGGCAACCGAATCCGGACTGGGAGGTGGCGGACGTCATGCGCCTGATCGGGGAAGGCTATGTGCCGTTGGTCGAGGCCATCCCCGGGTTCGTCGCTTACTTTGGCAGCGCCGACGCGGAGACGGGTGGCCAGGCGTATATCACCGTGTTTGATGACATGGCTGGCACCGAGGAATCGACCCGTGTGGCAGGCGAGTGGCTGAAGGAGAACGACTACACCTTCTTTGCCGGTGACCCGAAACTGGCGGAAGGGGAGGTCGGCGCGGCTGCGGAGCCCACCAGGTAGAGAAACGGCCACGAGGCGTCTGCCTGGGCGCTTGGTGGTCTGACTGCGTCGTCACGACGCCTCCACTTGCGGCAGATGCGATGACCGTAACCGAGGTCAGGCGAGGTGGTGCCGGTGCGCGTAGTCGGTGGCAGCCGCGCGCGACTTGACGCCCAGCTTGGCCAGGATGCGCGTGACGTGAACCTTGACGGTCCCGACGCTCAGGAAGAGCGTGTCGGCGATCTCCTGGTTGGATCTGCCTGACGCCATCATGCGCAGGAC
This sequence comes from Thermomicrobiales bacterium, assembly GCA_046328375.1. Classification (GTDB taxonomy): domain Bacteria; phylum Chloroflexota; class Chloroflexia; order Thermomicrobiales; family UBA6265; genus JACCXM01. The sequence goes on along the minus strand of JAXLWT010000031.1, from coordinate 53,185 downwards.
CTCGAGCTCGCGCTGGGTCAGCCCCTGGTCGGAGGACCTCGGCGCCGCGGGACGATTGAAGGGACGCGTCAACGCCAGGGCCGCCGCCACTTCCGTCTCCAGGTCGGCCCCGCGGGCGGCTTCAAGCGCATCAGCGAACGGCACCGGGCCGAAGTGATCGATCAGCGTGTGTTCCGCCAGCTCATGATCCCGGTGGATGTGCGGCGTGAGGGGCGCGCCGGTGAGATCCTCGAACCGGTCCGCCATGCCCATCAGGTGGGCGGCGAGCTCCCAGGCGCCATCGGCAATTGCGATGTGTGCCAGGCCCATCAGGCTCCAGGAGATGTTTTCGAGATCCTGGGCGGCCCAGTTGAGGGAGAGGCACTCCTGGTAGAGCACCAGCGCCTGGGGCCAGTTCCCGGCAGCCCGCGCGACATCAGCGAGGTGGCCGGGGATGCACCGGGCCAGCTCCCACGTAAACCCCAGCGCGTGCCATTTCTGCAGAGAGTCCCGCAGGAATGTCTCAGCCAGGGCGATCTCCCCGGCCTTGTGGGCAACGAGTCCCAGGCCGTGCAGGCTGTGCGCCAGGCCGACCTCATCCCCGCAACGCGCAAACTGCTCCCGGGATGATGCAAACCAGGCTCCGGCAGTCTCCAGGTTGCCCGCGTCCCAGGCAAGCCGGCCAAGTGCAACCTCCACCCGGCCAACCATCGCTGGTTCGTCGGCTGCCCGAAACTCCTCCAGGAGGTCCGTGAAGATCGCCGTGGCTTCGGCGTCTTCGCCGTGCATGTAGGCCAGCGTGCCCGCGCAGTAGCGAGCCTTGCGACGGACATGCTCCGACGCGGGCTGCTCGAGCGCCAGGGCGCGCCGCACCCAGCCCAGCCCAACAGTGGAGTAGAAGCGGAACTGCCAGAACGTGAGCAGTGCGCCACAGATGCCCAGCGCAGTTTCGGCGTCACCCTGCGCGAGAGCCCAGCCGAGCGCGCTGTTCAGGTTGCCCTGTTCGGCTTCCAGGCGGTCGAGCCAGGTTTCACGATCCCGCGTGTTCTGGTGGGCGTCAGCTTGCTGGGCGAGCGCCAGGAAAAACGCGGCGTGCCGGCCCCGAATCTCCTGGGCTTCGCCACTGTCCTCCAGGCACGCCACGCCAAATTCGCGCACTGTTTCCAGCATGGTGTACTGCGAATCACCGTGCGCCCCGTTGATACGCCGGACCAGGCTGTTGGCGACGAGAGCACGTAACTCGTGCAGGACATCCAGCGAGGTGTCGCCACAGATTTCCTGCACCGCGGTGAGCGAGCATCCGCCGTTGCACACGGCGGCCCGGCGGAACAGCAGTTGCGACGCATCGCTGAGCAGACCGTAGCTCCAGGCGATGGTGTCTCGCAGGCTGCGTTGCCGCGATGGTGTCCCGATCGCGCTCGTGCTCGGCAGCGTCAGTCGATGGTCAAGCTGGGCCAGCAGCGCGGCTGGCGAGAGCACGGACGCCCAGGCTGCCGCGAGTTCGATCGCAAGTGGCAGGCCGTCCAGTTGCCGGCAGATATTGAGGATGGTCGCAACGTTCTCGCTGGTCAGCGTGAACTCAGGATCGAGCGCCTGGGCGCGGTCGGCAAAGAGTTGGCATGCCTCCATGTGCCGCGGGTCGGCACCCGGCCCGCCCAACTCGCCTGGCGGCAGGGTAAAGGGCCGGATGTCGATCACATGCTCACCCACGATGTCCAGCACGACGCGGCTCGTGATCAGCAGGCGCAGCTGAGGGCAGGCATCCAGCAGATCGGCCAGCTGCTCCGCGGCGGGCAAGACCTGCTCGAAGTTGTCCAGGACCAGCAGTGATTCGCTATCCCGCAGGGCGAAGGTGAGGCTGTCCAGGACTGGCCGGCCATCGGTGCGGACGTTGAGGCCCGCGGCAATGGTGGGCAGGACAAGCGCAGGATGGTGGACATCGGCCAGGTCCACGAAATGGGCAGGCTGGTCGCTGCTGGAGACCGCCTGGATGGCCACGCGGGTCTTGCCCACACCACCAGGACCGGTCAGTGTTACGAGCCGGACATCTTCCCGGGCGAGCAACGCCTGCACGCGCTCGATCTCGCGCGCACGGCCCACGAATGGAGGTGCGTGGTGCGGGTAATGAGCCCGCATCCAGGTGGCGCGGAGCAGGGAAGGGGAGGAGCGTGCCACTCATGCCCCAGGGGGTATCAGCGGCGCTGCTGTCGGACATCGTCTGGTCTTGAGGTGCTGGCGGAGGCAACGTCGATGACGCAAGAGAGCCCACCCGCACGGAGAGTCACCGGCCGTTCCATTCGTTGCTCACTCCTGGTCACACGCCGGTGTATCAGGGATGCGTCGCCAAGCTGCGCCGCACGAATCGTTGAAGAACACGCGGAAGCGACGTGAGTATTGGCCCTTTGTCCAGTCCGGACAAGGCACGAATGTAATGCCAATCACTTATGTGTCTATCTGGGGCACGGGCTGGGCACCGCAAGCAGCGGACTGGCAGGATCATGCCAGCAATGCATGCCTCGTGTGTTGCCTGTTTCGCGATTCATTGGGACGCATCCTGCTACTGTTCGCGCGGACAATCCACGCTCCGCACGACAATGGAGAGGTTGGTGCCTGACTCTTCAACCGGGACCGCTCAGCGTGACCGCTCAGCACGTCTGCTTGCTGGGCAGAACCATGTCCTGCGCCTGCTGGCTGAAGGGAAACCACTCGCCGTCGTCCTCGCGGCGCTCTGTCGGGCCCTGGAGGGCGTGATGCCTGGCTCAGCCTGCTCCATCCTGCTCCTCGATGCGCCGAACGGGCAGTTGCGCCATATCGCTGCGCCCAGTCTCCCCGAGAGTTTTGCCAGGGCCATCGACGGGGTGCGCATTGGTCCCATGGTCGGCTCGTGCGGCACGGCCGCCTTCCTCCGGGAATCGGTCATCGTCAGCGATATCGCGACTGATCCTCGGTGGGCCGGGTGGAGGGAGTTTGCGGTCGCACACGGGCTGAGTGCCTGCTGGTCGCTCCCCATCTTCGACCGGGAGCGTGACGAGGTGCTCGGGACGTTCGCGGTCTATTACCGGGAGCCACGGGCACCCTCGGAAGGTGATCTGGTCCTGGTTGACCAGTCAGGTGACCTGGCCGGGGTTGCCATCCTGCATGAGCGCGAGCACACCGCGTTGCTCCAGGCGAAGGAGGCAGCGGAGGCCGCCAACCAGGCCAAGAGCGCCTTCCTGGCCATGGCCAACCACGAGTTGCGTACGCCATTGCAGGCCATACTGGGGTACGCCGAATTCCTGCTCGCCGACTCGCACGCCATCCTGAACGAAGAGCAGCGCGCAGATCTCGGCTATATCCAGATGGGCGGGCGCCGGATGCTCACCATCATCAACGACCTGCTCGACCTGGCTCGCATGGAAGCCGACGGCCTGATGCTGCGGCGCGACCCCGTTGACCTGGCCCAGGTCCTGGAGCAGGTACGCCAGGACGTGCAGCCACAGGCGGCGCAGCGCGGCCTTGAGCTGCGGATGCACCTCCCGGAAAGCCTGCCGCCACTGCTTGGGGACGCGGAGCGCCTACGCCAGATCCTGCTCAACCTGGCGGGCAACGCGGTGAAATTTACCGAATCTGGGTCGGTGGAGATCGCCGTCGCCATGGACAGGGAGCGGCTCTTCATTCACGTGCGTGACACCGGCTATGGCATCGCACCCGACGCCCTGACCAGGATCTTCGAGCCCTACCGCCAGGCTGATCATGGCCGCCCGCGCCACCATGGGGCCGGCCTGGGCCTGGCCATCGCCAGGCGCCTGGCCACGGTGATGGACGGCGAGATCACCGTGGAGAGCACGCCTGGCGTGGGGTCAACCTTCACGCTCCACGTTCCGTTGGCTTCGCCCCACCCGTGAGCCACGCCGTTCTTACGCGAGGACGGCCCCCTGCGCGGCGTTTGTCACCAGCCTCCGGTAGCGACCCAGCCAACCACGCCGCTCTTCCCTGAGGGGCGGAGTCCAGGCCGCACGGCGGGCCGCCAGTTCAGCGTCGGAGCACTCCACCTCCAGCCGGCGCGCAGCGAGGTCGATGGTGATCATGTCCCCATCTTGCAAGAGGGCGATCGCCCCGCCCTCTGCGGCCTCCGGCGAAACATGACCAATCGAGAGGCCGCGCGTGCCCCCGCTGAACCGGCCGTCCGTGACCAGGGCGGTGCTGGCGCTCAGTTCCGGGATCCCCTTGACCATGCTCGTCAATGAGAGCATCTCGCGCATCCCTGGCCCGCCGCGCGGCCCTTCGTAACGCACCACGATCACCTGGCCCTGCCTGATGCGACGGTTGATGACGGCGTTCGTGGCGTCTTCCTCGCTGTCGAAGACTCGAGCGGGTCCACGAAAGTGCACCTGGTGGTGCTCGACCGCGCCGACCTTGACCACCGCCCCCTCCGGAGCCAGGTTGCCAAAGAGCACGCAGAGCGCTCCGCGCGGTGAATGCGGCCGGTTGACAGGCCGCAGGCAGGCGGGATTGCGGTTCTCCGCCTGGGCGATGACCTCGCCCAGCGGCGTGCCCGTCACGGTCTGCGCGTCGAGATGAAGTGTTCCCGGTTGCCCTGCCAGTTCGTGCAGGAGGGCGGAAACACCGCCTGCCTCGTCGACGTCCTGGATGTGCCACTGCCGTGGACCGTCCCAGGCCGGGGAGACCTTGGCCAGGTGCGGCACGCGGTCCGAGACCTCGTTGAAGCGCGTGAGCGGATAGTCGAGCCCCGATTCACGGGCCAGGGCCAGCACATGCAGGACCGTGTTGGTGGACCCGCCCATTGCCACATCGAGCGCCATCGCGTTATCGATCGCCTCGGGAGTGACGATGTCGCGGAAGGAGATGCCTTGCCGCCAGAGTTCCAGGATCTGGGCGGCGGCCCGGCGTGCCAGATCATGCCGGCGGGGAGAAACCGCCGGGATCGTGCCGTTGCCCGGTAGTGCGATGCCCAGCGCCTCGCAGAGGCAGTTCATGGAGTTGGCGGTGAACATCCCGGAGCAACTGCCGCAGGTGGGGCAGCTCAGTTGCTCGATCTTCAGCAGTTGCGCGTCGTCGATCTCGCCCGCTGCCCGCTTGCCAACCGCCTCGAAGATGGTGACCAGGTCGGCGCTGTTGCCGGCCCCATCCTGGCCAGCCAGCATTGGCCCCCCGGAGACGAAGATGGTCGGGATATCGACCCGCGCCGCTCCCATCAGCATCCCTGGCGTAATCTTGTCGCAGTTCGGGATGCAGATCATGGCGTCGAAACAGTGCGCCATCGTCATGGTCTCGATGCTGTCCGCTATGAGTTCGCGCGAGGGAAGGGAGTAACGCATCCCCTCATGCCCCATGGCGATCCCGTCATCGACGCCGATGGTGTTGAACTCGAACGGGACACCGCCAGCCGCGCGCACGGCCTCCTTGACGACGCGTCCGAACTCCTGCAGGTGAACGTGTCCGGGGATGATGTCGACGTATGAGTTGCAGATGGCGATGAAAGGCTTGCCAAAATCGCTTTCACTGCGAATCTGGCCGGTGGCCCGCAGCAGGCCGCGGTGGGGTGCTCGCTCGATACCCTGCTTGATCGTGTTGGAACGCATGGGGTACTCCCTGACGATGGCTGGTCCTGATTGATCTCGCGATGGTCGAACAGGAGGATTCCAATATACTGGAGAAATACAATATATGGAAGAGCATCCGGAGATTACAGCCAACCCGGCTGGTGGTTCGGTGTCATCCCGCTTTGGCGCACGGGTGCGGGAAGCGCGGAGCCAGCAGGGGCTGACGTTGGAGGAGCTGGCGGCGGCCGCCGGGGTGAGCCGCGCTACCCTCTCCAACCTCGAGCGTGGTGAGCACAGTCCATCGCTCAATGCCGCGACTGACGTCGCGCGTGCGCTTGGGGTGAGCCTGGCCCAGCTCCTGGGGGAAGAGGAGCGGCGCCCAACGGTCACTATCCCGGCCGGGGAGCGGCTGGTCTTTCGCGATGAGCGGACGGGAATCGACCGGCAGCTCCTCTCGCCCGCCTTTGCCGGGCGAGGCATTGAGTGGATCCGCGTGACGCTGCCGGGTGGAACGGCGACCGATGATCTGCAGCCCTACCACCCGGCTATCGATAAATACGTCCTGGTGGAGACGGGGTCATTGCGCATGGTGATCGGCGCCACGTCTCACCTGCTGGAGGCTGGTGACGCGTTCTACTTCCGCGCCGACGTGATCCACCGCTTCGAGAACGCCGGCTCTGGGGAGTGCGTCTACCTGGCCGTCCTCGACTACGCGCCGCGCGGATGATGCTGCCTGCTCGTTTCCGCTATCCGCCACGGTTTGGGGCAGCCCGCAACAGACACCGCCTGTGACCTGTGGCCTGTGTCGAACTCCCGCCCAGTTGCGCGACTATCATCCAGCGCCCCGCTTCAGCCTGCGCGACAGGAGGAAATCGTGACCGTCGTTGACTGGCTACTGGAGGGTGACCCGGCGCTGCACTGGCAGGTGCTGCGCGATCTTACGGACGCCCCTGAGCGCGAGATTGCTGCCGAGCGAGCGCGTGTCGCCACCGAGGGTGCCGGAGCGCAGATTCTGGCGCAACAGGCCGCCGATGGCACCTGGGCAGGTATCGCCTGGAATCCAGGCTTCAACTCGACGATGCATGCCCTCTGGCTCCTGTGGCAACTGGGGCTTGACCCGGCCAGTCCCGGGGCCCAGCAAGCACTGGGCCGCGTGCGGGAGCAGGTGACGTGGCGAGGGAGTGGCCCGGAGGAGTGTAATGACAACCCCTATTTCGTAGGGGAGATCGAGCCCTGCATCAATGGGCAGGTGGCGGCCGCGGCCGCGTACTTCGGGCAGGATGTGCACGCGCTCATCGGGCGCCTGCTCGGGGAACAACTGGACGATGGCGGCTGGAACTGCGAGGCGGAGTTCGGCTCGACCCGGTCATCGTTCAACACGACAGTCTGCGTGCTGGAGGCATTGCTGGCCTATGAGCGTGCCTTCGGGCCGCACCCGGAGGTGACGGCAGCCCGGCTACGAGGCCAGGAGTACCTGCTGGAGCGCCGCCTGATGCGACGGCTCTCGACGGGGGAAATCATCAGCGATCGCCAGTCCGGGGCGGACTGGTCGCAGTTCGCGTTCCCGTCCTGGTGGAGCTACGACGTGTTGCGCGGGCTCGATTACCTGCGTGAGGCCGGGGCGAACCCTGACGAGCGCCTGGATGAGGCGATCACGCTGCTGCGGTTGAAGCAACAACCTGACGGACGCTGGCTCCTGGACGCTGAGCATTCCGGGACGATGCTGGTCACGCTGGAGGCCGGGGTCGGCCAGCCGAGCCGCTGGAACACCCTGCGTGCCCTGCGCGTGCTGCGCTGGGCCGAGGGCGCCTGCTGACGAGCGGGGCTTCTTGCTGGAGGACCCCCGCGATGTCATCTCCCTGCTGCGCCATCAGCCCTACGGCGTACTGTTCAATTGTGTTTACCAAAGGGCTCCGTACGCCCCTGCCACCGGTGTAACCCGTGGAACAATGCCAAGAATGCCAACAATGCCAACACTCGCAGGTGGCACTGTCGGCATTCTTGCCCTGCGCCAGGCACGCCTGACCGGAGCGGTGAGCAGCCCTGGCTGGCCGCCTATACACTCGCTTCCGGGTCGACCCCAATCGTGATGACGCCAAGGAAACCCTGGCTGGGGTCGTTCTCGTCCAGCGGAGAAAGGCTGACGAGGAAGCCGGGTTCGTCCAGGTGTTCGCCCAGGATGTTGTCCTGGTCGTTGCGGGTGCGCTGGCTGTCGTCCCGGCCCGCGTAGGCCTCGAAGGTGCCGTAGACCTCGTCGCTGATCGCGTCGTCGAAAAAGAGTTGCCCAGTGTGGGAGACGTGTCCACCGTCGTAGGTGTCCTCGTCCACCGTCTCGCCGTCGATGTGCACTTTCATATGGATGTGCACGGTGCGGCCGGAGTACCAACCCGGGTAGATGGTGGTGAATTCGGCGACGCCATCGTCGCCAGTGAGTTGAATGCCGCGCAGGAACGTGCCGGAATCGATGGCTGGTGATTCGCCTGCTCCACTCCCGGGCCGGGCCGCGACGCCGGAATAGAATCCCTGCGCGTCACAGTGCCAGATATCGACCGCGGCGTTGGTCAGCGGGGTGCAGGCGCGGCTATCCGCCACCAGGACCTGCAGTCGCAGCGGGAGACCGGGCGTGCCCTCGGTGACATCTTCACGCAGGAGATCGGTGTCCAGGTAGAACGGGCCCTCGGTCATCTCCGGCGTCATCAGGCAGAGATCGGCGGTTGGGCTGGCTGCCTCCTGCGCGCCAGCAGGCGCAGGGAGCCGTACCTGGAGCACGCCAAGCGCGAGGGCGGCCATGCCGCCGCGCAACAGATCGCGCCGGCTTGGCGCCACGGCCAGATGGGAGTTCCACTGTGAACGGCTCGGACGCATCGGTGATTGGTGTGACAAGGCGAAGACTCCTGGCCGGCGCTGGTCGTGGCGCACGTTGCTGTAGCTAAACGTTGATCGGTCAATCCTAGTGCGACAGCAGGGTGTGAGGCGCGGCCATTCGCTGCGTGGCCAGGGTGGCCTGCGCGGTGGCAGCGCTGGCCGAGACCGGGGTGGTCGGGCTGGAACCCGAGCCGGCGGCAATGCCGATAGCAATTGCGAAAGCGACAGCGGTCGCGCCAATAGCGGTCAGCAGTGTGCGTGGGGTCATGGTGTGCTCCTGTCTGTCGTTCTGCGGTGTGGCCCCGTTGACCTGTCTCCACGATAGGGGGCGAACCTTGGAACGGGCTGTGAGCTCCGTGGGAGTTTGCTTTGCTGACCGGATGGCGCCGGTCGCGTGCTAGCGCGCCAGGGAAGCGAGCAGTTCCGCGATGGCCACAGGATGGTTGACCGGCGCCATGTGGGTGTCCTGGACCTGCACGACGCGCCAGGCAGGATCGTGCGACAGGCGTTCCAGGGTCGACACCGAGTGGTCTGAGGCGGCATCTCCCTTGCCCTCGGTGCAGAAGATGTAGGTGCGTGGGATGCTGGCTGCGTCCGGATTGCCCAGGGAGAGCGGCTGGGTGTAGGTTGCCATGGGGTGCGGCGTGAAGTTGGCCAGGACCCAGTCGCGAACGGCTGGATCGGGCATGCTCGCAGCGAGCCACTCCCTGGACGGGTCATGGGTGAAGAACCCGGGCAGGCCGGCGGCGATCCCGGAGGCAGCCAACTCTGCCACCTCCTGAGCGGTGGCGCGTTCTGCGTCGTTGCCGCTTTGCCCATCCGTCGCGACGGTGGCATCCAGGTACATCACCTGGGCCAGCCGCTCCGGCACAACCTCCGCCACGCCGCTGATGACCAGGCCACCGTAGCTCCAGCCGATCAGTTGCACATCGTGCAGATCTTCGCGGGTCAGCAGATCGACAACATCGGCAATGTGCGTATCGAGGTCGATATCCGGCTGGGCCAGGTGCTGCAGCTCGCCCATGCCAGAAAGCGTGGGGGCGAAGACCGTGTACCCCAGCTCCCGGAGGCGAGCTGCGACGTCTCGCCAGATCCACCCGCCTGCCCAGGCGCAGTGCACCAGGACGAAGGGGCCGGGCTGCTGTCCCACGGCGCCGGTGGTGGGTGTCACTGTGGTCACGGCGAGGAACTCAGACCGTGCGCCGCACGCCAACTTCGTCCAGGTGGCGGAGCAGATCGGCCGGATCCTCATAGACACGGTAGGCGCCGGCTGACTGCAATTCGTCCACGCCGTAGCCACCGGAGAGGAGACCTACCCCGAGCGCGCGGGCCCGGCGGGCGGCCAGGAGATCCCAGATGCTGTCGCCAACCACGATGGAGTGCTCGATGTTCACCCCCAGCCTCTCGGCCGCGGCCTCGAACAGGTCCGGGTCCGGTTTGGCGTGCGCGACCTGGTCGCGCGTGACAACCGGCACGCCCTCCGGGATCTCAAGTGAGGCGATGACGTGCCCGGCAGTTTCCCAGCGGCCACTCGTGGCGATCGCCCAGGGAACGCCAGCTTCCGTGAGCGTCGTCAGCAGCGCTTTGGCGCCAGGGAGGGGACGCACCTCACCGGCGAGTTCGTTGTAGGCCGTGGCGTGAGCAAAGCGCACACGGTCGATCTGTTCCTGGGTGATGCCGCCTGCCGTCTCGCGCAACAGGGCGTTAATGAACAGACCGCCGCTCATGCCGATGCGGCGGTGAATGCGCCAGACCGAGAGATCGATGCCCACCGCCTCCAGCGCGACGCGCCAGGCCAGCACGTGCTGGTAGACGGAATCGACCAGCGTGCCATCCAGGTCAAAAAGCAGCGCCGTCCGCCGGTCCATCTCTCACTCCTGCCCAACGCGCCACCGGAGTTGTTCTCCCGTGAAGCGTACCCGGAGCGGTGGTCGTTCCCGTGATGCATGTTTTGCATATTGGGTGGGACCACCGCTTTCGCCCGGCGTACCCGGTGGGGTCATGGCCATGGTGGGCCTGAATTCCCAGGCACGCGCTGGTCCGTGGCGCCAGGTGGAGACCTAGGTGTACATGCAGACATGCACGGTACACATGATGTACCCCGTCTCGGACTTGCCGCACGCGTAGGTGTGGTCCCAGCAGGTTGTGGAGCGATTTGCGGCAACCGGTTCCTGACCCGGCTCCACCACGACCTCCGGTTCGACGTTGATCGACATGCGGATGGCCTGCGGCGGCGTGCCCTGTTGCCCGCTCAGGATTTCGAGGGCAGCCGCGTGAATCGCAGCGATCTCGCCGGACAAACGCTCCTGGAGCATGGTCAGGAGGATCTGCGCTGGAGATACGTGTGCCTGGGAGGGTCCAGAAATCGTCATGCCCGTGCTGATCTCCTTCCGAGATGAAGCCTGTGCTGGGAGCACGCGTGTGTCCCGGCGCTGCGCCGGTTTTCAGCGCAGCGCGTGCCTTCAGGCTAGGGTGACGGGCATGGCGTGGCATCCGTACAACCACGCAATTTGCCGGGAGCGAGACAGCTCCGCGCGAGACCTTCCACCAGTGATGGGATAACCCTTGCGTCTGGGTTGGGCAGCATTCGCGCGAGACAGGGAGTGACCGAGGCATCCTTCTCATCACGGATGCCAGCCAAACACGGCTAATAGCTCTGTTTCTGGCCCTGGCGACTTTCCTGGCTTCGGTTAGCCGTAGGGTGCTTGCGCCTATTGCTCGTGCGGAGTTGCCGCCGACGGATTCCCAAGCAGTTCGGTGCAGCCCAGGCGGAAGAGCCACGCCTCGTAGCGTTCGGGAGACCAGCCTCGTTCGCGCACCAGTGCGCGATAGACATCCGTGCCGGCAAGCGCGTAGAACACGTCAACCGCCTCATCCAGCGTGAGCCCCTCCCGCAACGCTCCCTCGCCATGAAGCGCCGTTATTCCTCGCCGGATCGCCTCCAGATGCCGTTGCTGCCAGGTCACCCACGTCTCGGCCAGGCCCTGTTCTCCGCCCTGAGCGCCTCGCAACACCTCGGCGACGAGCCAGGAACGCTCGTTCAGCCGGCGGAGAATCGCTGCGCCGATCCGGATCTGGGTGACCGGGTCGGGTTCCTGTTCGACGTGCTCGACACTCAGGTCGGAGGCCGCGGTGATCGCGTCGGCCAGCGCGGCGACCACGGCGGCCTTGCTCGGGAAGTGGAGATACACCGTCGCAGGGGAGACACCGGCCGCGCTCGCAATCGCCCCCATCGTGGTCGCCGCGAAACCTCGCTCCGCGAAAAGGGTTTCAGCAGCCGCGAGAAGGCGTTGCCGGGTGGCATTGGCCCCCTCGGTGCGCTGTGGGGAAACGTAGGAACGAGGGAGCTTGACGTCCATTGCAATTCACTATAGCATGGCTCTGCCGGAATAGAGAGAGTCTCTACCCAATTTGATTCCGGCGTTAGCCCGACAAGTGAAAGGATCTCGCCATGCGTTACTCGAGGATGCTCGTGCTGCTGTTCGTCTTCGTCTCCCTGGGTATGGGAGCCCTTGCGTCTCAGCCTGCTGGAGCCCAGGAGGCGACGCCAGCGGCCATGAGTGGACACCCGCTGGTGGGGGCTTGGGTGCTGGACGGCGATGTCAACGACCCGGCAAACCCGCCAGAGCTCATCGTCTTCACTGCAGATGGGTTGTACATCGGGTCAGACGCCTTCGGGGGAAATACGGTCGGCGTGTGGGAACCCACCGGTGCGCGCACGGGCGCAATCACCCTGGCCTTCCCTGCGACTGGCGGCGCACTCCCGGGTGGAATGGTGCACGTCCGGGGCACGGTCGAAGTTGCCGAGGACGGACAAAGCTTCACCGCGATCTACTCGCTTGAGGTTGCCACGCCAGATGGTGCCCTTACCGGCGAGTACGGACCTGGCGCCGCAGCAGGAACGAGGATGGTGATTGAGCCGATGGGTGAACCGCGTGGCCCCCTGGCCGAACTGTTTGGCCCGATGCAAGCTACCCCAAGCTCGTAGCAGGCGACGCTGCTTAGCCCAGACTTGCCTGCAGCGCGCCGCTTGACGCGGCAGGTCAGCAAACGGTGGTGTTGCCTGCTGATCGAGCATGGTGAAAGAGCCCGACGTCAGCGCTCAACAGTATCCGGTGACAGCGCAACCGACCGGGATAAATTGATCGCGAAAATGGGACCTCGGCCATCTCAATCGGGTCTTGCACGTTACCGGTCGCCCTGTCGATTTCGGCCATCTGCAAACGACTACTGAGCAGAACCGCCTCGCAGGGGCGGGCGGCGCGACCCGAGCCGGCATGGAGCGCCCGACGGCATCGAGACGACAGGATGCAGGAGGTTCAGGATGCACCGTGCACTGTGGGTGGCTCAGGGACTGGTGGCCGTCGTGTTTGCTTTCGCGGGTGGGAGCAAACTCCTCACCCCACCGGAGACGCTGGCGATGCTGTCGCCGTTTCCGGTCAGCTTCATCCTCGTTATCGGGGTCTGTGAGGTGCTGGGAGCGCTGGGGCTGATCCTGCCATTGGCGCTGAAGGTCCGGCCGGAGGTGACGGTGCTGGCGGCCGTGGGGCTCACCGTGATCATGATCGGGGCAACGCTGAGTACGCTGGCGATGGGGCTGGGGGTGCTGGCGCTGGTGCCGGCGGGGCTCGGGGTGGTGACCGCGCTGGTGGCCTACGGCCGTCGCAGCCTCCTCACCCTCCCACGCCGGGATGCCCTCGCCGCTCAGCCAGCCTGAACCCGGTTCCCAACTGACACACGAACGCGGGGCGTTGCGATCATCGCAACGCCCCGCGTTCGTGTGTCGGGTCGCGCGTTGCCCGGGCCATCATGATTTCCATCCCGAGCACGCCGGAACCCCGTTAGCGCATCCCGGCCAGGGCGCTGGCTGGCAGCAGGAGCGCCAGCACGGCGAGAGCAATCCGGTTCAGGCGTTGGCGGGTGCGGAGTTGCCCGCTCCAGCTCCGACGGGCCACCGCCAGGTCGTCATTCACGGCAGGTTGCCAATCGAAATCGAAATCACGGCTAATGACGCGCAGACTATCCACTGCCGTATACGCAAGCATGCGGCGCCTCCCTTTGCTGCTGGTTTGGAATGTGGCCTGTCGACAGGTCGGACAGGGGGCGAGCCGGCGGCATCGGAGTAGGGGTTGAGTGTGTTCGCCCCCTGTCACTCATACAACGAGCGCGCGTCGTCCGTGTGAGATGACGAAACTGCCCTCGCTCCGTAGACTCGCGAGGGGATTTGCAGGGCAGACGAAGGCGGAATGGTGACGGAAGAACTGGAGATGGCCGGGAGTCGTGCCGCGCCGCGCTCCGTGCTGGTGACGGGCGGCGCCGGGTTCCTGGGCATCAACCTGGTGCGCTTTCTGCTGGCGCAGGGCTGTGAGGTCGCTTCGCTCGACCTGGCGGCGTTCGACTACCCGGACGTGGCCGGCCGCGTGCGCACCTTCACCGGCGATATCCGGGATCGCGCGGCCGTAGCGCTCGCCATGGCGGGCGTCGACGCCGTGGTCCACACGGCGGCGGCGCTGCCTCTGTACCCGCCCCAGGAGATCTTCACCACCGATGTCGACGGCACGCGCATCGTGCTGGAGACAGCGCAGGCGCTCGGGGTGCCGCGCGTCGTCCACATTTCCTCGACGGCGGTCTACGGCATCCCGGACCACCACCCGCTGCTGGAAACGGACCGGCTGGATGGCGTCGGGCCGTACGGCAAAGCCAAGATTGCGGCAGAAATGATCGCCGTGCAGTTCCGGGAACGCGGACTGGTTGTCCCCATCCTGCGGCCGAAATCGTTCGTGGGGCCAGAGCGGCTGGGCGTTTTTGCGCTGCTCTACGACTGGGCACTCGATGGCCGTAACTTCCCGATGATCGGCAGTGGCCGTAACCGCTATCAGTTGCTCGACGTCGCGGACCTGTGCGACGCCATCTGGCTCTGCCTGACGTTGCCCGCGGCCCAGGCCAATCACACCTTCAACATCGGCGCAGCAGAGTTCCAGACCATGGCCCAGGATTACCAGGCCGTGCTGGACGCGGCGGGGTTCGGGAAGCGCATCATCGGCTTCCCGGCCGCTCCGGCCATTTGGGCGCTGCGGCTCCTGGATCGGCTCGGGCTCTCACCGCTCTACACCTGGGTCTATGAGACGGCCGCGAAGGATTCCTTCGTCTCCATCGAGCGAGCGCGGATGCTCCTCGGCTGGGAGCCGCGCTACTCCAACCAGCAGGCACTGCTGCGAAACTTCGACTGGTACATCGCCAGCCGGGCGCAGTTCGCGGGAGAATCGGGGATTACGCACCGCGTCCCGTGGAAGCAGGGTGCACTCGGCGTGATGAAGAAGGTGTTCTAGCGCGGGAACGCTCGCCTTCCCGGTCCGCCAGTCGTACTGCACGTGCGGACCTGGCCATTGGGGAGGAGTTGCCCCGTGTGCGTCTGCAGGCAGAACGTGGGAGAGGTGGACGAGCTGGAGTGAGCACAATGACGGACACCCGCTACGCCGAGGCCCTGGATACCTGCGTCGCCACAACCCGGCGCAACGTGGCACGCCTGGATGGCTTCCCCTACTGGACCGAGCAGGGGCGCTGGCTGACGGAGCCGCGCGGACGCTGGACGGGTGGTCACTGGCTCGGCATCACCTGGATGGCCTACCTGCGGACCGGGGATCTCGCGCTCCTGGAAGCTGCCTACGACTGGTCGCGGCGGCTGGAGCCGCGGAAGCATGACACCACGACGCACGACATGGGGTTTCTCTTCTACCCCAGCTTCGTGCGCGGCTACCGCATTACGGGCGATCCGTACTTCCGGGACGTGGCCCTTACCGCCGCGGCATCGCTGACGACGCGCTTCAACCAGGTGGGCGGCTACCTGCAGGCCTGGGATGACACGCACAACCCGGCAAACCGGGGCCGGACCATCGTCGACACGGCCATGAATCTGCCTTTTCTGCTCTGGGCGGCAGAGGAGACGGGCGACATTCACTACCGGGCGATGGCGTTGCGCGTAGCGGAAACCACGGCCGCCCATCATGTTCGTCCGGATGGCTCCACGTTTCACGTCGTCGATTTCGATCCGGAGCGTGGACGGGCCGTGCGCTATGGCACACACCAGGGGTTGCACGACACCTCGCTGTGGGCCCGCGGACAGGCCTGGGCGATCTACGGCTTTTCCGTTGTGGCTCGCATGAGTGGCGACGAAGCCTTCAGGGCGGTTGCAGAACGCTCAGCCGACGACTTTCTCTCCCGTCTGGAACCGGGGCGAGCGCCAGCCTGGGATTTCGCGGATGATGGCCCAACTGTCCCGCGAGACGCCTCGGCTGGCGCCATCGCGGCGGATGGATTGCTGGACCTGGGTACGCCGCAGCGAGTGGCGCAGGGACGCGCGCTCCTCGATGTGCTGCTTGACACGTGCACCCCGCCAGCGAAGAGCGACGAGGAGGGGATGCTCTTGCACCAGACCGGTGATCTGCCGCACGGCAACGCCATCGATGTTTCGCTGATCTACGGTGATCATTACTTCATGGAAGCGCTCTTCCGGCTGGCCGATCCAGTGGCGAGCAGCGTGCTGATCTAGGTCGCAATCACGTCGTGGCGCGTTGGCGCGGAAACGACGGAACAGGAAGGGTGCAAGTCCTTGCCGCAAGCTGTCATCTTCGATATGGATGGAATGCTGACCGATTCCGAGCCGCTCTGGCGCATCGCCTCGGTCGAGGTCCTGAACGGCATCGGCGTGCCGTTGACAGAAGAGGACGCCGTTGCCACAACCGGGCTGCGGACGGATGAGTTGGTGGAGACCTGGCAACGCACGTATCCCTGGGAAGAGCCGCCGCGCAAGGTCGTGGAGGCGATGATCGAGACCCGAGTCATGGATCTCATCCGCGAGCGCTCGGTCCCCAACCCGGGCGTGCTCGATGCCCTGGCAGCTTTGCGGGCGGCTGGCTATCCGCTCGCCATTGCCTCTTCCTCCGCCAGCGACGTCATCCGCGTGGTGCTGGAAACCCTGGGTATCGATCACTACTTCTCGGTGGTGCAATCCGCGGAACATGAGCCATTCGGTAAGCCGCACCCCGCGGTCTACATCGAGGCGGCCCGGGCCCTCGGGGTACCGGCTGTCGAGTGCGTCGCCTTCGAGGATTCCCCGAACGGCGTCATCGCGGCCAAGGCCGCGCGTATGCGCTGCGTCGCGGTGCCCGACCCCGCCCTCATCGACGATCGCCGCTTCCTCGCTGCCGACCTTCGCCTCGGTTCCCTCACCGAGTTCCGCCCGGAAATGCTGGACCTGCTGGGCCAGGACTAGCGCGTGGCCAGTGCCCAAACGGGGGACGCCAGTGCACCTGTGGCGGGTGGGCGTCACGGAACTGGCTGGCAGGTGGCCTCCACGCAGACCTGGCCAGTTGGGCAACCGCACGTGCCGCCACAGCCATCGTCACCCGCGGCGCAATCCGCACACTGGGGAACGCAAGTGTCGGGGCACCGGCCAGGCGTCTCGCCGCGCTTGAGCAACCTCTTCCTCCCACATGAGTTGACGATGACCGTCTCACCGTCAACGCAGAAGGCGTAGCCGACCATGAAGCAGCGACGTGGGTGCTTCCTCTTGTTCTTTTTGGCGTGGGCTTCCATGCCGAGGCCCGCGCTCGCTATGCCAAACACACCGATCAAACCCAGGCTGTGACGGCGGCTCAGCCGTGGGTTGAGACGGGCGACGAGTGCCTCGAGGTGGTCTGCATCCACGGTGGCCTCCTAGAAAGTGGAACGACTGCCTGAACGTCAGGCTAACGATGAGCGCAGATCAGGACATCCGTAGAAGTACGCATTCCGCTGATTGGGAGTTGCTGAAAGCGAAGCGAAGGGCGCCCGCGACGGGCATCAACCGGGACGTCCCGGAGGCGACGAAGGACGTTCCCGGGCAGAGCACCATGGTCGTTGGCGCCGGTAGCTCGGGCGGCCGGGCAAACGGCCACCCCAGCCCTGCGTGGCAGCAGTCCGCACCATCCGATCCAGGACCTCACCTCGACCACGCGCGACGTCATGACCCCCGCGCCATGATTCAGGCCGCATTGATTCCACCTTGGCACCGAGACCAGGCTGGCGCCATCGATGCCGGCCATGAGGTTCGGGAATGGACCGCGGGCAGGGCATTGGCGTGCTACAGTGACTGAAACGATCGTTTCAGTCCCGGGGGATAGTGGCATGGCGACGGCTGGTGCAGAAAGGGCAGTCTCAATTCGTCCGCTCGGGCAGCCTGGTGATCTGGGCTGGATCATCATGACGCACGGGGAGGTCTACACCTCCGAGTTTGGCTGGGATGCCACATTCGAGTCCCTGGTCTGTCGCATCGTCGCGGACTTCGCCAATGGGCATGACCCCGCGCGCGAGGCTGGCTGGATCGCCGAGATCGACGGGCGGCGTGTGGGGTGCGTCTTGTGTGTCGCCGCAGACGAGGACACGGCCCAGTTGCGCATCCTGCTCGTGCACCCTGATGGCCGCGGCCATCACCTGGGGAGAGGTTTGACCGAGACCTGCGTTGCCTTTGCGCGCAAGGCCGGGTATCAGCGGATGCGCCTCTGGACGAACGATCCGCTGGCCGCTGCCCGCCGCATCTACCTCGACGCTGGGTTCGCCCTGGTCTCTGAGGAGCCGCACCACAGTTTCGGTGTCGACCTCATCGGCCAAATCTACGAACTCCCGCTCGCTGTCTCAGCCGGCGGGCAGACGAGAGTGGGCCAGTCCACCCTGCGTTAAACACCTGGTACACCCTGCTTGCGGCACGTTCAGCTCCCAGGTTTTGGCCGTTACCGTCCATGTGGCGCGTTCCTGCATTGTCACGCCGTGGCCTACGGGGTCTCGGCCGGGAGGCTCTCGCGCAGATGGGTCAGCAGGTGGAGCGCATCCCTGACGCTGGCATCGACGCGGACGTGGTCGCCTGTGGCCAGAAGATCGAGCATGCCACCCCGCAGCAGGGCGAGGAGGGCGGTTGGCTCCACGGGACCCGCCAGCAGCGGGAGCCAGTCGGTAACTGATTGCCGGCCGAACTCCGCCAGCGGGCCAGACGTGACAGTCAGCGAACGAGCGTAGGCCTCAACCCACAGCGTGAGCAGGCCACGGTGGCCAGGATTGGTGAGCCATGCCCAGATGACCTCGGCCACCTCCTCCTGCTGTACAGCTCCCTGTTGCGCCGCGGCGCGGATTGGCTCCAGGACGTCCAGTTCGTCCTGACGGGCACGAGCCAGCAGGGTCCGCACCAGGTTGTCCTTGCTCTCAAAGACGAAGAGCAACACCCGTGGCGACGAACCAATGGCTTGCGCCAGTGGGCGCAGGGAAAGGTCGCTCAGCCCATTTTTCAGCACATACTGGTAGGCCGCTTCCAGCAGGTACTCGCGTCGTTGCGACATCGCTCACTTTCCACGCCAGCCAGCGTTCCCGGCGTAAGTGGGAGTGGGTTCTTGCACGAGCCCTGGCCCCCTGTCGTGACCGCGCCGGGTCTTCCACCTTGGAGGTGGGCTCCCTCAGTGTAGAGGCGGCAAGGCGCCGCCCAGGACACCCAGTTGAGTGTCACGGCGCGCCAGGTCAGGACGACAGCGGGGCAAACACGCGTGCGACAATGCAGGCTACTGCCATTGAGGCGCAGGTTCCGCACCGGAGAAGACCGCAATTTCCAGCCCATCGACCGCCGTAACGTTCGTGCGCGACCGGCGCACGTGGGCGGCGTACCTGCTTCTCGGCCTCTTTGCCTACCTGGAGACCGCGCTTGGTCCGGTGATGCCCTTTCTGCGGGAGGAGTTGCACCTCAGCTACGCCGTGG
Source organism: Thermomicrobiales bacterium (assembly GCA_046328375.1). Taxonomy (GTDB): domain Bacteria; phylum Chloroflexota; class Chloroflexia; order Thermomicrobiales; family UBA6265; genus JACCXM01. The sequence continues at coordinate 34,021 of JAXLWT010000031.1, read as the reverse complement.
CCAGCCTTCACTTTTCTGCGGTCGCCCTGGGCGCTGTCATCTCCGGGCTCGTGGGTGAGCGCGTGGTGCTGCGGATCGGCCGGACGGCTGCGTTGTGGGGCGGCATCGCGGGTATGAGTGGCGGCGCGTTGCTTATCGCGTTCAGCCCGGTGGTCGTGGGGACCATTCTCGGCGCGTTCTGCATGGGGCTGCTGGGCAATTTCTCGCTCATGGCGAACCAGTCGGTGCTGGCCGATATCCACGGTGAGCGGCGCACCATCGCCCTGGCGGAATCGAACGTGGCCGCCACCACGTGTGCGGTGCTGGCGCCGCTCATCGTCGGGTCGCTCGCCGCAGCGGGGGTAGGTTGGCCGCTGGCGCTGGTGCTCACTGCCCCGTGGGCGCTGCTGCTCTGGTTGACGTTCCGGCAGGTGCGTTTTCCGGAGAGTTCGATGGCCCGCACAGCGGGCGATGCACGGCGCACGCTACCCCCGGCGTTCTGGGTGCTGGCGCTGGTGCTCTTCCTGGTTGCGGCGGTGGAGTGGTGCGTGGCTTACTGGGGCGCGGAGTTCCTTGCCTCGGTCGTACACCTCGAACCCGCGCTGGCCGCGTCCGCCATGACGCTCTTCTTTGTCGCCATGGCGGGCGGGCGGCTCATTGGCTCACGCCTGGCCTGGCGCTTCACCAGCGCTCATCTCCTCTACGCCGCGCTGGCGATCGCGCTGGGCGGGTTCCTGATCTTCTGGCTGGCTCCGGGCGCGGCTTTGAGCCTGATTGGGCTCTTTGTCGCCGGGCTGGGTATTGCCAACTTCTACCCGCTCACCGTCGGGGTGGCGACCGGCGCCGTTCCCGACATGATCGACGTCGCGACCGCACGCCTGGCAGTTGCCGCGGGGAGCGCGCTGCTGCTGGCGCCGTTAGTGGTCGGCGCTATTGCCGACCTCGTCGGCATGCGCTGGGGCTTCGGCATTGTGGCGCCGTTGATCGTCGCGGCGTTTGCCTGCCTGGTCATTGCGATGCGCATGCTGCACATGGAGCATCAGTCGATGCGGCTCCCGGGCCTGCGCCCGCGCGGCGAGCCGTGACCCTGCCTGATGGCTGGCATGGGACCGCGCCCGCCGCTTCCGTTACGCCTGCTGCCTGGTTGCCAGCTCCTTCCGGACTCAGGCTGAGGCGCCAGTTCCCGCCACCATCTGCCTGACCTCGTCCACGGTGAAGCCGCTCGTGGCGCTGATCTCCTCCGGCGTCTTCCCTTCCGTTGCCTGCCGCCGCACGGAGGCGTTCATCGTCTCAGAGATATCCAGGATGTGCCCATCAGGGTCGTAGACACGAAATCCACGCTGTCCCCACGGCAGCGTGCGCGGCTCGTACAGGAACTCCGCGCCGGCATCCCGCAAGCGGGCGTAGATCTCCGCATACCCCTCCGTCTCGAATGTGTTCTCCCAGTTGCCGCCACGCAGGTTCTGGGGAGCCAGGCTGGCGTTGCCGCAGATGGAGGCGTAGGCATCGCTGGCGAGCCAGATGGAGAGCCCCTCGGTGTACGCGACGGCGATCGGTGTCGCCCCGCGGGACATCACCCGCAGGACAGTCAACCCGAGCAAGTCCTCATAGAATGCGCGTGAGCGATCGAGATCGGCGATGTAGGCGGCGGGACCCTTGAAGCGAATCGATTCCACGAACGTCTCCTTGCCGAAGCGAGAATTGCCAGAGCAATCATAGGGGAGACACATGGGGAGGCACGGTGTGAGAGAGCGACGTCGCGATGAGTTGCCGAGCGGACTGCAGGATCACACAGGCTACTGGCTCAACCGGCTGCGCGGGGTGGTGCATGCCCGCTTTGAGGCAGCGCTCGCGGAGCACGGCGTGACGGTGGCGCAGTGGAGCGTGCTGATCACCGTTTACCGTGAGGACGCGGTCACTCCCCTGGAGATCGCGCGCTTCATCGATGTCGATCCGGGTTCGCTCACGCGCCTGCTGGACCGTATGGAAGACAAGGACCTGGTCCGGCGCCTGCCAGTGGACGGCGACCGGCGCAGTATTCGGATCGCCCTCACCCCGCGTGCTGCCGCGCTTGCTCCCCGCCTGGCTGCCCTGGCAGACGCGAACGATGCGACATTCTTCAATGTGCTGCCTGCGGAAGAACTACGGGATTTCCGTCGTGCCCTGGCCCAGTTGCTGCGGACGCAGGGTGTCGAGGTGCCCCTGACATGGGAGGAGGCCTGACACCTCCTCTCATGTGACAGATGGGCCCTAGGGCAGACCGACGCCGCCCACTGGTTCCGTCTCGGCGCCAGGCTCGAAGGCCGCGATAAGGGGCATGGCCTGGGCAATAGTGTCCCGGACCTCTGGCAGGCTCAGTGACGCCTTGTGGCTCTCCGGGCTGTCCCAGACCTCTGTGACCCAGATGGCGTCCGGATCGGTCGTGTCCCGCGCCACGATGTAGCTGATGCAGCCAGGCATCGCCGTCGTGCCTTGCAGCATCAGGGCGATGAGCGCGTCGCGCTGGCCGGGTTGCGTTTTCATCTTGCCGATCAAGCCATACATGGTGCGTTGCTCCTGCCTGAACCACCCAAGCACGGGCTCTGGGGTGCCATGACTCCTCGTGCGGCACGGGTCAGCACGGCGCGAGAACGTAGCACATCTGTGCGAACGAGGTTGCAGCAGGAGGGCAGGGTGGCACGGTCTCTACTACCATCCGCGCCACTGGACACCGCGAACGCCCGAGGCATGATCATGAGCGAGTCGAGCTCCAATCTCACCGGCGGCCCATTGCTGCTGGCCGATCTTTCCTCACCTGAGACGGCCGACCTCCTACCCCGTCTTGACCTGGTCCTGATCCCCGTCGGGGCGCACGAGCAGCACGGCCCGAACATCGCGGTTTCCACCGATACCGTGAGCGCGGAGTCACTCTGCCAGGCAGCGGCCGCACTGGCTGGGCCGCGCGTGGCCGTGGCGCCTGCAATTCCGTGGGGAATCTCCTGGCACCACATGCACTTCCCTGGCACGATCACGCTGCGCCCGGAGACCCTGACCGCCATCCTGGAGGACATCGTCTCCTCCCTGCACGCGCACGGCGTGCAGCGCTTCCTGTTCGTGAATGGGCACGGCGGGAACACGGCGGTGATCGCCACGGCCTGTGAGGAGATCAAGCAGTTCACCGGGGCAGAGGTGGTGGCCTCCATCTTCGGCTACGCCCTGATCGAGGAGGAGGCGAGGAAGCGGTTGCCGGCCAGCGGGATCGGCCACGGTGGCGCCGACGAAGCGGCGGTCGTGATGGCCGTGATGCCGCAGCGAGGGAAGCCGCAGGCAGCCACTGGACCGGACGTCGTGGATGCCATGCCTGAATCACAGGCCTTGCTGGCGCAGTACGGCGGTATCCTGGCCCGGCCCTATCACGAGCGCACGCGCAACGGCGTCACGGGTGATGCGCGGTCCGCTACGCCGGAGATCGGGCGGGAGATCCTGGCCGCGGCGGGCACGCGCCTGGCGGAGATCATCGCGGTGCTGCTGCGGGAAGCGGAGGCAGCAGAAGCTGCGCCTCGTTAGCGCGGCTTGTCCCCGGCAGCCTGCCTGGTTTGATACATCTCCAGGATCTCCTGTGTGGTGGTCGCGTCCTCCGGCGCCTTGTCGTCGCGCCAGCGGCCGGTAAAGCGTGGCGCGCGCAGCGCCAGGCCACGATCCGGGCGGAGCGCGCCCCAGGCCGCGGTGTGCACAGGCGACAGCGTGAGTTCCGCGCCGGTCACCTCCAGGACACGAACCGGGGCGAACCAGACATCCGGCGTCATGCGGGAATCGACGCGAGGGTGCGGGTGGGGGAGGCGGTACGCCGCCAGTTGCTCCGGCAGGGCTGCCAGTTGCTTCTGGGTGAAGCCGGTCCCGCAGCGCGTGACGGTGCGAAACATTTCCGCTTCGGGGTCATAGGCGGCCAACAGCAGCGAGCCGTAACTCCCGCCGCGCTGGCCGCGGCCATGAAATGCCCCCACGACGACCAGGTCGAGCGTGTCGCTGAGTGCTGCAGTACTGTCTCGCTTCAGTTTGATCCAGTTCCAGCCGCGGGTGCCTGCCTGGTACACCGCGTTAGCGGCCAGGGATTTGCAGAGCACGCCTTCAGCGCCGGCACGGACCACCTCGTCGAAGTACGCCTGCAATTCGGCGACGCTACTGACAATGCGGCGCTCCGCCAGGTGGAATCGCGGTGATGCGGAGATGATCTGCTCCAGGCGAGCCCGGCGCTCAGGGTAGCCGCAGGTGGTCAGATCTTCACCATCGACCAGGAGGACATCGAAGGCGGCGAGCGTAACAGGAAGCTCTGCTGCCACTTGCGCCACGTCGTGCTTGCGTTTGCGCCGCATGAGTGTCTGGAACGGCAGTGGGTGCCCGGACGTGGGGTCGACCGCGATCGCTTCCCCTTCGATGACCGCCTCCCGGGCCGTGACCTGCTCGCGCACCATCGCGATCACGTCGGGGTACTGGGCGCTGATCTCCTCAAGGCGGCGCGAGTAAATGCGTACCTCGTCCCCCTGCTTGTGAATTTGCAGGCGCTCACCGTCGTACTTGTACTCGGCGGCACACGCGCCTCCGAAGTGCGCCATGACCGCGGCGGCCGTGTCGACGCGTTCCGCCAGCATCGGTCGCACCGGGTGAAAGAGCGCTGGGTGCAGATCACGTAACGCCGCCTCACCGCCTGTGGCCAGGCGGGTTGCGATCAGCCCCAGGTCAGAAGTCAGGTTATAGGCGCGTTCCAGCTCGGAGCGGCTGACTCCGGCATCCCAGGCTGCCGCCAGGGCGTCGAGGAGCGTCATGTCCCCCAGACCCAGCCGCAGCGTGCCAATCGCCGTGCGCACCAGGTAGCGGGCCTCGAGCGGAGTTGCCCCGCGCAGGAGATCAGCCAGCGTGGTGACCCGTTGCGCGGTGGCGCCGGGCCCGCCTGCCTGCGCGATCCGCTCCAGCCCGGCAAAGACCTCTTCCACGCTGAGGCCACGGCCCGGCTGCCCCTCGTGCAGCGCTTCTGCCGTCGTCCCCAGGTCTCCCGAACGCGCCAGGTGCGCCGCAACGTCGGCTTCCGTTGCCCCAGTTGCCCCGGCCACGGCGCGCAGCGCCAGGCGCTCGGCCATCCCGGTAGCGGAGATGGCGGCGGTCGGCGGCAATGCCCCGCGGGTGAGCGTGATGACCGCCGGGAGCAAAGGCGCAGGGGTCCGTTGGAGCAGGGTTACCAGCGCGTCGCGCATCTGGCGCCGGCTGGAGGTTTGCTCGATCACCTGGTAGGTCGCGACCAGGTCAGCGTAGTCCATGGCGGCTTGTCACCTCCGGGGCCGCTCCTGCGGTGGGATTTCCTGGCCGCCAAGCAACACCGGGGCGAGGAGATCTCCATGGGTTGCCACACGCTCCCGCATCGTGCGCAGCGTGAAATCGCCCGGGCGGACCGCACCATCCTCCACGTCCTGCCAGCTCAGCGGCGCGGCAACGGTTGCGCCGGGTGCAGCACGCACGGTGTACGGCGCGGCTGTGTTCCGGGCAACGCTGTTCTGCGCGTAGTCGATGGTGACGCCCTCGCCGCGGTGGGTCGCGCCGCGTGCTACGGCGACCAGCCCATCGTGGTTGGCCTCCAACTTCTCGGCCACGCGCTTGACCCACGTACGAACCTCCGGGTAACCGGCGCCTGGCGTCAGCGGGACATGCACATGCAGGCCGTGCCGGCCGCTCGTCTTGGGATAGCCCTGCACCCCGTCCTGGGCCAGCGCCTCCCGCAACAGGAGCGCAACCTGCAGCACGCTGGCGAAGGAGGCAGACTCTCCGGGATCGAGATCGAAGATGGCCTGGTCCGGCTGGTCGAGGCGTGGCGCCCGGGCGCTCCAGCCATGGAACTCGATGGCCCCCGTGTTGGCAAACCAGACGAGACCCGCGGCGTTGTCGATGAGGGGCACCTGGATCGTGCGCGTGGTCGACTGACCGGTGTAGTCGACGGCACGCAGCCAGGCTGGAGCATGATCCGGCAGATCCCGCTTGTAGAAGGACGGCCCGGTTATCCCCTCCGGGTAGGTGCGCAGGGTCACGGGGCGGTCAGCCAGGTGCGGCAGCATGACCGGGGCGATGTCTCGGTAATACGCCAGGAGATCCTCCCGGGTCAGGCCATCATCTGGCCAGAGAACCTTGGTCAGATGACCCAGGTCCAGGTCGTGACCATCGAGCGTCCAGGTAATGCTGTCGTTCTCGGTCATCGTTGCCACTCCCAGCGTCGTCAGGTGGTGCACCGCAGGTCGAGCCAGATGGGGCAGTGGTCAGATCCCGGTACCTCGGGCGAGATGCCAGCGTCAACCACCTGGCCCAGGCACCCTGCCTGGACAAAACCGTAGTCAATGCGCCAGCCGACGTTGCGGCCCCGGGCGCGCGAGCGCGGATCCCACCAGGTGTAGGCGGCCGCCTGATCAGGGTGAAAATGGCGAAAGGTGTCGACCCAGCCGCCGGCCATGAAGCGGTCCAGCCAGGCTCGTTCCTCGGGCAGGAAACCCGACTCCTGCCGGTGCTGCTGCGGATGCGCGATATCCAGATCCTGGTGGGCGGTGTTGACATCGCCACACACGATGAGGCAGCGACCATCCTGCACGCTGGCATCAACGTGATGCTGGAAGGCCTCGTTGAAAGCCAGTTTGTAGGCGAGGCGCCCCGGGCTCGATTTCCCGTTCGGGAAATAGACGTTGTAGAGCGTAAACGCCGGGTACTCGGTAATCAGCACCCGGTCTTCATCGTCGAAGCCGGGAACGCCCATCCCTACCTGCCAGGCGACCGGTGCTTGCCGGCTGAAGGTGGCTACGCCGCCGTAACCAGCCCGGCGCAGGGGCGACCAGGAGGTGTGATAGCCGTGGACGGCACGCAGGTCTTCTGGCACATGCGCCGCGTCGAGGCGAGTTTCCTGCAGGCAGAGGATGTCCGGTTGCGTTTCGGCCAGGAAGGTGTCCAGGCCCTTGCGCATGGCTGCGCGCACCCCGTTCACGTTCCAGCTGTAGATGCGCATGCGGTATGCAGCCTACGGATGAGTCGTTGGCCGGGCAGGAGAGCGGCGGCGGGCGGGCGAATGCCACAGCGCGCTCCCGGATTGTACGAGCCGCGATGTGTCTTGCGCACTGGCGACACACCGGTGAACCTTCCCGTGAGGCCATGGCTGCGCGCTGTAGCGTGGTGTGATTGCCCGTTAGGGGCATGCGAGCGCGGACATTCCGCCGGGACTAGCTTTTTGTGGCAAATCCGCTACAGTGGACCTCGTTGCTTTCAGGCGAGGAGACGCAATTGTCCCAGCACGAACTCATCGATGCGTATATCGCCAACAAGATCAATCGCCGCACGTTCGTCCAGGGGCTGATGGCACTGGGCGTGTCCGGAGGGGTGGCGGCGTCATACGCGGTGGCGCTGCAGCCGGTGGCTGCCGGTGACGGTGGCAGCGGCAGCGGTGATCAATGCCAGCCGAACTTGCCGCCAGAACTCTATGAACTGTATTGCAGCCCTCCCAAACCCCCCAGTGCTCCCGGCGGCAGCACGACGGATGGCAAGCGCAAAAAGCGTCGACGGAAGAAGCACAAAGGGAAGCACTAGGCACGAGCAGACCGGCAGGGCGCGATAGCCTGCCGGTTCGGTTCGGAACTCACAGACTGAGAGACGGTCTTGAGTCTTTTCCCGGGCTTCCGGTTGGCGTGTCACTGACAGCTAGCTCGAACCAGGTTCCAGCGGTCCAGGACAGGCAGCCCAACACGACGAGCGGGAAGACTACGAAGTATCGAGCGGCCAGGTGAAGGCCGCCCCAGGCACGGACCTGCTGCGTCGTTGCTTTCATGCGTCCCGCGGTTTGCTGCCGTAGCAGCCGGCGTCCACGTGCCCGCACGAGGTCGCGTCGGGTCATGCCATCACGTTCGCGCAGGATGCGGCCGTAGCCGCGGCCGCGAGTGAAGTGATGGGAAACCAGCTTCTTGACGGTCCGGCAGGGACTGCGGTGGACCAGGACGACATCCTGAGCCCGGTATGCCCGGTGGCCACGCTTGGACAGCGCCTGGTTGACGACGGTGTCTTCGCCGGCGCGCAGGTGTTCCGGGAACCCGCCAATCGCCTCCAGCGCGCGGCGGCGGTATGAGCAGTGCGCCGGCGCACTCCGCAACTCCTCGGAGGGACGTCCTGGCAGCACCGTCGAGTGGTCGAGGAAGTAGGAGGCCCAGCCTGCCGGGGTGCGCGTGCCATTCAGTGTGGTGCCAGTTACCATCGCGTAGCCGAGGTCGTGCGCCCGCATCCGCGCCGCCAGGCTGCCCTGCGGCAAGATCACGTGCGACCCGGGAAACGAGACGAAGTCGCCACGCGCAACCCGCAAGCCGGCGTTGCGCGCCTCACCCGGGAGTGCCGGGCCCGGCAGGTCCACCACCGTGACCAGTGGGAAATGCTCCCGCACCAGTGCCGCTCCATTGCCAGCGCCGCTGACCACCACGATGACCTCGAAGGGCCAGGGAGACTCCTGCTCCACGACTGATCGCACTGTGCGCAGCAAGCGAGGACCATCATCGCGGGAGATGATTACCGCAGAGAGCACCGGATGATCGGTGATCGCGTCAAGCTCAGGTTGCTCCGCGTCGTCCAGGCTGGCTTCGACCGCCTCCGGCGACACATCCAGAATGGGTAAATCCGCCGCCCGGGGCTCCCAGGGATGCACGTCGAGCGCGGGTTCCAGGAGGTCCCGGTACGAGTGCTGAAACTCGTTCTGCGGGTCGGCCTGGCGGTACTTCTCGAAGCGGTCCTGGCGGCGCGCTGGTGTCAGCCCACCCAGGTGCTGGATGCGAATCGAGGTGCGGACCCAGCGGGAACGCGGCAGATCGGTGGGAAGCGGGACGAAATGGAGGCGCTGATCCGGGAATCGTTGCCCACGCTGCCAGGCAAAGAGGCGGAACACCCACAGGCCCGCGCGATCATAGCGCTCCAGATCGTCCCACATGCGGTAGACCCGGAATCCATAGCCGAGGCCCGGCAAGGCGTCAGTTTCGAGAAATGCGCGCAGGGCATTGCCATCATCCGCCGGGATTCGCTCATCGGCGTCCAGCGACAAGATCCAGGCCGGGGCCAATTCACCCGCGGCGTCCAGCAGCCGGTTGCGGTTCGCCGCATCGTCCCACCCCACGTAGTCGGGACGTGGTGGATTCTCCAGGACGATCCTGACCAGCGGGTGAGCCCGTAACATCTCGTTGGTGCGGTCGGTGCTACCGTCATCAAGCGCGACGACGGCGTCCCCGAACACCGCCACCGAGTCGAGGTACCCTGGCAGATCAGCCTCGCCATTCCGCACGGGCAACAGGCAGACGAGCAGGGGATTAGCCAAGATGTTCGCCCCGGCCAGGTTCGAGCGGATACTCCATCTCGGCCAGGATCTGCCGGGCGATGGCGACGTCATCCCATGGAATCACCAGGCTTCCCACCTCGAGGGTGCTCTCGATCCCTTTGCCAGTGATGAGAACGCAGTCCCCAGGCCGAGCCAGCGCCAGGGCGTGGATCATGGCGCTGCGGCGATCTGGTTCACAGGCGTACGTTACACCGTCGATCCCTCCGGCGGCGCGTGCTCCGTCTGCAAGGTGTTCGACGATCGATGCAGGATCGACCAAGCGAGCACGGGCGGTGGTGAACACCGCGTAGTCGGCGGCCAGTTCGGCAACTTCCCCTCTTTGCCGCAACAGGTCGGGCCGTACCAGCTCCGAGGCACTGACCACCACGATGATGCGCCCCTGTTGCGTTCGTTGTCGGGCGACTTCCAGTGCATGAACGAGGGCCATGGCAGACTTGGCCTCATCAATGATGACGAGGAATGGTTGGCCGGCCTCGACCGTGGTCAGGAGCCCCGGAATCGGAGCGCTCTGCGCCAGCCCCGCAGCGATGTTGGCCAGTGGCACCTCGGCAGCGTGGGCGATAGCGGCAGCGCAGAGCGCGTTCGCCACGTTGAACGCCCCAGGCAGGGGCAACTGGATCGTCGTTGATGACCCAGCAAGTGAAAGCCGGAATCGTGTGTGCTCGTTCTCGGGGCGGATATCCGTGGCGCGCACATCGGCGCCCTGGCCAGCGGCGCTATAGGTGAGGATGCGGGCCGCCGTCGAGTACTCGGCCATGCGGCGTGAGGCGGGATCATCAGCGTTCAGCACCGCCGTGCCGGATACGCCGTCAAGGCGTTCAAAGAGGCGCGCCTTGGCGCGGCGATACGCGCCCAGACTGCCGTGAAAATCCAGGTGATCCCGGGTCACATGCGTCATCGCGCCGATACTGAAGGGCACGGTATCGAGCCGGTGCTGCTCCAGTCCCTGGGAACTGGCTTCCAGGATTGCCGTCTGGTCGCCTACGTCAACCATGTCTCGCAACATGCGCTGCACGTCTGGAGCCTCCGGCGTCGTGCGACCCGTCCGGTGCCGGTTCCAGAAGTCGCCAATACGCCAGTCCAGCGTACCGATCAGCCCCGGACGAAGCCCGCTCGCGCGCAGGATCTCGTACGTGAGAAGGGTTGTCGTGGTTTTGCCGGCGGTGCCGGTGATGCCAATGCAGGTGATCTCGTTTGCGGGGTGGGAATAGAAGGTGGCTGCTACCACGGCTAATGCCGAGCGGGCATCCGGGACAATGAGTTGCGGAACCGGGATGTCCAGCGCTTGCTCAAGGAGAAGTGCTGCTGCGCCCCGGCTGACCGCTTTGGCCGCCAGCGCCGCTGTGCGAGGCGATGACAAATCCAGGGGCGCAAAGAGTGAACTTGCCTGTACGTCGCCAAGCTCGGTGCTGCAGGTGATGCCAGTGATGGCAGTGGCGGCATCGCCGTGTATCGCGCTGACTGGCAGTTTCTCGGTCAGCGTGGCGAGGGTATGGTATGTCCGGGAGCTAACCAAATTGCTGCGCCAGCTCGCGTCGCCATGCGACATCCCAGTTAATGATGTCGATGGCCCCACAGCGTCCTGGCCTGGTGACCGCAACCGGGCCTGGTGTCGGGAATACCCGTGGCATCTTTACGCCCCCTTGAGACCATCCCTTTGAGGTCCGCTACGAGCTTTCCGTACTCGTCTGTTCGCGTGCGGGCGATGCGACATTCGTAACACCCCTGGTAACTCTGGAGAGGTTGCGTCCTCCAGGGTGATCTGCACCGCAATCGTGAGCGCTTCGGTAACCGCCTCCTCAGCCGTGAGTTGCGATCCTTCCGACCAGGCACGAGCAGACGTCACGCTGCCGGTTGAGGCACGCGCGCGGTCCAGCATCCGGGTCCAGTCGGGACGCAACTTTGGGGGAATGCTGACACCCATTGACTGGTAGAGCGAGGACGCAGCCGCGAACAGGCGAACACCTCGCTCTGGCTCGCCTGCCGCTGTCGCCAGGCTTCCGCACGCGGCAACGGCATTGGCAATTCCCCATTCCGACTGCTGGCTGCGGTTCTGGACGAGGCTCCACACAAAATGATGTGCTGCCTGCCCATTCTGCCCGAGGGCGAGTGCCGCATCGCCGAGGCGCTGGTGCGCCAATGCGAGGCCCCAGGCATCGCCCGCACTCATGGCCAGGGCCAGGGCCTCGCTGGCCAGGGCCAGGGCTTCCTGATGGCTGCCTTGTTCGTAGGCAATCTGGCTGAGGTTGTTGAGGCCCGCAATGACCCAGCGATGATTGCCGCCCAGTTCGCGAAAGTGGAGCAGGGCCGCGCGGTGTCGCGTGGCTGCGGTCGCCAGGTGCCCTCGGGTGAGGGCGTGGTTGCCGAGCAGCGCAAGCGCCTGTGCTTCTCCCTGGCGATCGCCGATGGCCCTGGCGAGGAGGAGCGACTCTTCGGCGAAGACGCCAGCGCCAGCCAGATCACCGCGTGGTTGGGCAATCTGGCTGGCTGCTGACAGGGCACGCACCTGGGCGCGGACCAGATCGTGGTCCGCTGGCGCGCCTGGCATGAGGTCCAGGGTTCGCTCCAGGAACTCTGCACCCTCGCTCAACATCCCGCGCAGATACCAGAAGTCTGTCAGGGCCACGGCAAGGTGGAGTGCGCCCAGCGCGTTCTCGCTCGCCATGGCCCAGTTCAGTGCGGTGCGCGCATTCTCCCACTCGGCATCGAGCCGGTAGAGCCATGCGTCTTGCTCGAAGCCGCAGAGCTCCGCGTCAGCGCGCTCGGCCAGGCTGGATATCCACCTGAGATGGCGCTCACGCAACGGTATCTCTTCGCCTGCCGCCGCCAGTTGCTCACGCGCGTACTCGTGGATCGTCTCCAGCATGCGGAATCGCGGGTGGGCGTGCGTTTGCTCCTGTCGTGTCAACACATTCTGCTCAATCAGCAGCGCTATGCCGTTTGCCACCTCAGCGGCTGACCAGGTTCGCTCTGTTGGTTGCTGAGTGGCAGCGTCAGCAATTACGGCGATTGCCGCATCCAGCGTGAAGCCATCGGCGAAAACAGACAGGCGCCGGAAGAGCGCCTGCTGATCGGATGAGAGAAGGTCAATGCTCCAGGCGATGCTGGCGCGCAGCGATTGCTGGCGCAGAGGGAGGTCGCGCGCTCCGGCCGTGAGCAAGGCAAGCCGGTGGTCGATTTGCCGCAGGAGTTGGTCGAGGGTCATCACCCGCGTGCGGGGAGCAGCTAACTCGATCGCAAGCGGTAAGCCATCCAGGCGCCGGCAGATGGCGGTGATCTGCGCCGCATTCGCTTCGGTCACGGCAAACCCTGGCACGGCGGAGCGTGCGCGATGAACAAACATCTGGACTGCCGATGCATTGGTGGCAGTGGCGAGCGTGACCGGGCTGCCGGCGTCGGGGAGCCGTAAGGGGTGGACCGTGACGACCTGTTCAGCCTGAATCCTGAGCGGCGCCCGGCTGGTGACAAGCAAGGTCAGCCGCGGACAGAGTGCGACCAACTCCGCCACTAACTCCGCCGTCGCCGGTAGCGCCTGCTCGACGTTATCGAGCAGGAGGAGCAAGCGCCGATCATGGAGGGCCGTCATGAGACGCTCCCGCAGAGGCCGCGCGTCCCGCTCGCGGAGACCAATTGCGCGGGCGATCGCCGTGACAAGGCTGGCGGCATCGCGACACGTGGCGAGCGAGACGACATGTTGCTCGAGGTGGTCAGCCTGGAGCGCTGCCACGGCGTGGAGGGCGAGTTGTGTCTTGCCGACGCCCGCCGGTCCCACGAGGGTCAGCAGGCGCGTCCCCCCGTCACGCAAGTGCGCGCGGACCGCGCCGAGTTCGGCAGCACGATCGATCAGGGGTGAAACGGCGCGCAGTGCGGTCTGGGTCGGAGGCAGCGACGCGACATCATCGATGTCGATGTGCTCGTAGAGCGGGTCGCCAGCGATGAGCGCGTCAAGGTCAACGCCCAACCCATCGGCCAGGTCGCAGAGCGTGCGCAGCCGCAGTGGGCGAGCGTCCTCCCCGCCCTCGATCTGGGAAACTCTGACCTGTGTGATGCGCATGCGCGCGGCAAGTTGGCCCTGGGTCAGCCCATTGGCAAGGCGAAGGCGCCGGACTCGCTGCCCCAGCGTGTCCGGCTCATCGTGCGCGGCTGACGCAGCCATACGCCTTCCTCCACCATTCTCCTGCGAGAAGATGCCACTTTTCAGTCCAATCAATGAGATGGACGACATCAAGCGTAACGCATAAGCAGCTTATTTGACGGGGATGCCGCCCTCAATAGGATGATGCTGGGTCATTCCACGTTCGCACGCGAAGATGTTCCGCCTTCCTCGTTGACCGTCACCGGGAGGTTGTTCTCGTGTGTGCGACGGCGAACGGGTTGCGGCGATTGCCTGGGACGCGGTCGGGAATGGCCTTGCCAACGCTGACGAGATTGTGTGGGGCCTGATGCGTGGCGGTCCCGGTGAGTGGATGTTGGGCCGCTGGGAGCGGCTTGCGGGATAGCGGCACAGGAGCACGTTGATGCCGGACGTGAAGTTCTACGAGCAGGGTCGAAGGGCGGACGACTTCATCGGGGTACAGGACCGCATCGAGGGCCGGTCGGAGTGGGCCATCGTGCTGTCCCACATGGGCTGGGGCAACATCTTCGAGCCGATGCCGCCAACCTTCGAGGTCTGGGTGAACGGACGGCTCGCCGTCTCGGTCGCGACGGCACTGGAAGCCCTGGGCCTGATGCGTCAGTACCTGGAAGGGCGACGACGTCTTCCCGGTTGAGATCATGTGACCCCGCGATACTCCAGGCTTCCGAAACTCCGCCAGCGGAAGCAGGGCACGCCCTCCAGCGACCGAGCAAGATTGACGTGTACGCCCTGGACCGACCAGGTCTGGAGCGATGACTGGCACCACCCGTGGAGTGGTGCGTTCACGTGAGTCACTTCAGAAGGGATGCCGCTCCCCCGTGTTGGGGTCCGGCGGAGATCAAGGGGTGAGGGTGACGGCTGAAAGATTGCTTACCCTTGCGCTGTCCAGCTATCCACGCGGATGACGAGCTTGTAGCGCTCCTGTCCAGCATGGCCGTGCTTGAAGTCTGCGCCGGTGTACTTGTGCGCCAACTCGTTGACGAAGTCAAGGGTGTCGTAAGGGACAAACTCGATGACTTCGCCGCGGACCTCCAGGTAGCGCTCCTGATCGTGCTCATCCTGGAAGGAGATGGCGACGCGCGGGTCGCGCACCAGGTTGCGGTATTTGCGCGTTGCGCCCTTGACGCTCACCAGCACGTGGGTGCCGTCCCAGATGAACCAGACAGGGTTGACCTCGGGCCGGCCTGTCTCGTCCGTGGTGGCCAGGTGGCCGAGCACGGTGCTTTCCAGGACATCGTGATACTGGGCAGGAACAGGTCCGTTCGGCATGGGCAGAGTGTAACCCCCCGCCGCCGTGATTGCTCCTGATCCCTGCCGATCATCCGCTTACCTTGTCTCGGCAGCGCCGATCACTTGATACCATCGTCAGGTGACGGGGCATGTGCTCGGGGTCGTTTCACTCTGGAGTTGGATGGTATGCGCAGGCGACGGCTTCTTTCTGCCCTGGCTGGTGGTGCTGTGGCGGCAAGTGTGTCTGGGAATCCGGCGGCCGGCCGGGCAATCTTCCCGGGTGATGGACGGTGGGGTCGCCTGCTGCAGCAGGACGCAACGCCGGTTCCCGGCTTTGACGATGGCTTGGCGCATCCCATTCCGTATTCGCCGTCGTTGGGAACTGGAAAAGAGCGGGCGCTGGTGCTGGGCGGTGGAGGGATCTACCTGCTCTCGTTCTATGTAGGTTACTTCAATACACTCCTGAAGAATGGTGTGGATCTCAGCAAGGCAGACATCATCGTCGGCACGTCGGCGGGCTCGCTGGGCGGGGCCATTCTGGCCAGCGGGATGCTGGCGGCGGTGACGCAGGAACTGGACGCCCTGGGCACGTTTCCTTTCCTGTTCGGCAAGCTCCTCCCGGGTGGGGCGCCAAACGCCAGCCAGCTCCGCGCCCATGAGATCACCCTTGGCGCAAAGGACGCGAAGCCGGAAACGATCCAGGCCATTGGCCGGGCGGCGATGGCCGCACGTAATGCCGATGGACCGTTCCAGTACGAAGACTCCGTCGAGCAGGTGATCGGGATCACCGCCTGGCCGTCGCCGGCGCTGTACACCACAGCGAATGATTGCTACACCGGGGAGCGGATCATCGTCTCCCAAGCCGATGGAATCCCGGTCAACGTCGCCTGCGGCGCCAGTTCGTCGCTGCCCGGCACAACAGGCCCCACCTGGCTCAAGGATCGCCTCTGCATGGATGGTGGGATGTGCCAGACCAGCACGCACTGTGACGTGGTGGCCGGCGTCAAGAAGGCGTTGGTCTTCTCGCTGTCGGACGGTGGACCAGAGGCGGTGCCGGAGGGCCTGCGCACGTCCGGGATGCCCAACACGCTGCAGCAGGAAGTTGCTGACCTGGAGGCAGGCGGGACAGAGACGATCCTGATCGTGGCAGGGTTGGAGCCCGGATCGACGAAGATCGACAGCATCATGGACCCGAAATACATCCTGCCGCAGATTGCATTTGGCCAGAAGCGGGCGGAAGCGGACCTGGACAAGATTCGCGCGTTCTGGAACTAGCCCGACGGCGCCACGCGCCGCCTTGGACCGGCGCAGGGCAGATCCGTCAGGGCCAGGAGCAGTTGGCGGCCAGGTCACAAAACGCAGCCAGCGCGGCGAAACTTCGCCGCGCTGGCTGTACTCGATCACGTTGACGCGCTGGGTTGCGTCAGGCGTACATCGCCTGGATGAGCAGCCGTTGCAGGACCTGGATGAGCAGGATGGCCACGATGAACGAGATATCGATCATCCCCACGGGCGGGATCACCCGCCGCAGCGGCGCGATGACCGGATCGGTGATATCGGCAAGCACCCGGCTGATGGCCCACTGCTGACGCGGATCAACCCAGGAGAGCAGCGCACGTCCCAGCAAGGCGTAGGTGAGGAGCTGTAAGGCCATCAAGAGAATTTCGAGAATCTGGTTTGCCATGGAGGTCCTTTCGGAATCTGGATGTCCTGACAACATAACGCCGCGCTGCGAAATCTGATCCCTGTGATCCTGACTGGTGCCCGCCGGGTGCCCGGCCGCAGATTACACCCGAAATCCCTAGTAGAAATACTCCTCCACCGGCACGGCCGCTGTAAACGCCAGGCCTCGCACGTAGGGTGGGGGGAGTTCCCAGTACTTGGCAGCGGCGAGTACCGCCTTCGGATCAGCGTCGTCCGGCGCGGGAACGACGACCTGGAGGTGGTGGCCCTCATCGGTCATCACGTGCCGCGCCTCGCCCTCGACGTCTGCTGGCGCCTCAATGACGATACCCCACGCCGCGTAGGCCGGATTGGCCACAGGGAAAACCCCACCGTGGGGGCGCGGTGTCAACCGGGCGCGGGCCACGAACTGCGCGTCTGGCCAGGACGCGCGAATACGCGAGGGCTGCATTTCCGCCCCCTGCAGGAATACCAACACGGACACCTTCTCCCCTGCGGTCACGCCTGGATGTTGCTTGGCGTAGCGTGACGCATCGCGCGGTTGCTGGCAACCACATTTCGGGGAAACGCCAGCAGACGCCGCGTTCACGATGGTTGCCCTGTTCCTGCGGCCTACAAGGGTGGAAAGCTCAGCCCGCGCAACGGCGGATCGACCGGGGCATCCCGCGCCATGAGGAGGACGCCGAAACGGCCGAGGCTGCCAGGGTCGATCAGGCGAAGCACCGCGGCCTGGGCGGCCAGGTACTCCTCCATGGTGGTCTCCGGGTCCTGGCCAAGGGTCACCATCAGGCTTCCCATGTCGAGACCCGTCAGGAAGGCGGCCTGGTTCGTCTGGCCAGCAAAGGTGAGGCCCGCCCGCTCGCCCGCTTCTCGCAGCGCCGTGAAATCGACGTGCGCCGTGAGGTCCTGCTCCCCGACGTTGGCAAACGGGTCATCCGTCACCGTGTGGGCACGGTAGGCGCGCACTGTCCCCTCGAGGCGGTGCGCCTGGTAGAGCTGCGCGGCGGGATAGCCGTAGTCAATGACGATGACGTACCCACGCTCCAGCCGGGACGCGGCCGCCGCGAACCAGGCCGCGGCGGCCGGACTGATCTCGATCCGGTCACCCTCCTGGAGGCTGATGCCGTTGGCGCTGAGCATCCCGGCTGGATCGGCCTGCCGGGCCTGTGGCGAAAGCTCGGCGATCTGCTCGGCAAAGCCTGTGCCGTCCCAGGTCACCCACCCTTCGCGCAGGTCCCCGTCCTGCCAGATGAGGCGGTGAACCGGGAAGGCGTCGGCCACCTCATTGGCCAGGATCACGCCGGTGATGGGGGGACGGATGTCGATCTCCTCGGGATCGACCGCGCACACGACCTCGCCGAGGCCCTCGTCGCGAAACGCCGCCAGGGCCTCCGCCACGCGTTGTGGGTTCCGCTCCACGAGTTCGTAGGTGAGCGCGGCGAGGCAGGCTGGATGTTCCCGCTGCAGGCCGCCGATGATGTCCCAGGCAAGCCCGCCTACCCCCGGGCCGTACTCGCGCACGACGAACGGGTCCGGGCGCTCCAGGCGTTCCCAGCATTCCGCGACCTGGCGGGCGAGCGTGATGCCAAAAAACGGGTGCGCCTCGGGCGCGGTCAGGAAATCTCCGGGGCGGCCCGGGCGGCGTTGTGCCGCGTGGTAGTACCCCCAGTCGGGGTGGTAGAGCGCCAGTTCCATGAAGCGGGTAAAGGGGATACGTCCGTCCTGGGCCGCGATCTCTGCGCGAAGAGCGTCGATGAGTTGGGCATTCCCGCCGGTGGTGGTCACGCCGGCGAGTGTAGCGGCCAGGCGGGGCGACAGTCGCCCCGCCTGGCCACGTCCCTGGCGAGTGCGTGTGCGCGAAATGGCAGGTCGCGGTCCTCCCAACGCCGTCGCACGTTGAACAGGCGAAGAGTTTCGAACACGCGTCCGTCGTGGCGTACGGATGTCTACGGGGCAGGGGTGGCTGACGCTGCGCCGATCTGCGCGAGCATCTCCGGCAGGTCGTAATAGTCGCGCTCTTCGCTGATCAGGCCGTCCTTGAGTTCCAGCACCGAAGCGCCGCGGAAGGTCACTTCGCGGCCGGTTGCCGGGTTCTTGCCGGAGAAGGTCCATTCGATAACGGCCCAGTTTTCGCCTACGAAGCCGTCAGTGACCTCGAGGCGGACAGCGTCGTCACTGGCAAACAGGGCTTGCGCGAGTTTTTCGATAGCGTCGCGGCCGTCCGAGACCGTCGAGGTTGGCACATCGTCGCGCACCGCATCCTCGGTGGAGAGCGCAGCGACCTCAGCAGCATTCCCCGATGACCAGGTGTCGCCGTAGGCCTGCGCTATCGACGGACTTGCGGCAGTCGTCGCCTCCTGCGCGAACACGGCACTCGCGCCAGTCATGAGCATCAGAGCCGGGACGCAACCAAGCG
Source organism: Thermomicrobiales bacterium (assembly GCA_046328375.1). GTDB lineage: Bacteria > Chloroflexota > Chloroflexia > Thermomicrobiales > UBA6265 > JACCXM01. Next base: position 15,211 of record JAXLWT010000031.1, on the reverse strand, counting down.
CCGAGCGGATTCGTGTCGTCGCGGCCGTCTCCACTCCGTTTCGTGCGGTGCGTCGTGAGGTCCCGCCGGCAGCGGGACCTCAGGGTAAACCGGGTTGGAGCCCAGCATACGGGTGCCTCCGTAGGTGTCTACTCGGCGCCCGGCATCTGCCACTGGCCGGCGGAGTGTGTCCGCGCTGTCCGCGTGTTTTCGCCCCGGATCACCAAAACCCCGCAGAGATTACTGGTGGCAAGCTTCGTCGCTCTCGCTACAGTGTGTCCTGGCCGGGCATGCACCCCAGCCAGGTAAGGAGGAGATCAATGGCCCGATCAACCGCGATGCGCGCGGTGCTCGCAATGGCAAGGCGCGCTGCGATGGCAGACGCACAGATCCAGGGCACAGACACCCCGCGAGTTTCCCGGCGTGTCGTCCTGGCCGGCGCTGGCGCAACCGCTGGGCTGGCACTTTTTGGCGGCGTGGAGCGGCGTTCAGCACGGGCACAGGCTACGCCTGTTCCGGGGACGCCGAGAGTAGGCATCGTGGGCGCCGGTATCGGTGGTCTGTCCGCAGCGCTGGCTCTCCACGATGCGGGTATCCCCAGCACGATCTTCGAGGCGTCTGACCGCATCGGCGGGCGCATGCACTCCAACACCACCACCTGGGCCGATGACCAGACAAGCGAATGGTGTGCCGAACTCATCGACACTGGTCACACGGTCATACAGGAGTTGGCCGCTCGCTTTGACCTGCCGCTCGTCGATCTCCTGGAGGCGATGGATCCGGAAGCCGAGGACACCTACTTCTTCAACGGGCACTACTACACAGAGGATGAGGCGAACCGCGATTTCCTGCCGGTCTACCGGATTGCGGTGGAGCAGGCGGCAACATTTGGTCCAGAAACGCGCTACGACGTCTACACGCCCGAGGCGTACCTGTTCGACCACATGAGCATCGCCCAGTGGATCGACCAGTTTGTCCCCGGCGGGCTGGGCTCGCCACTCGGGAAGTTGCTCGATGCGGCGTACACCACCGAGAACGGACGCGATACCTCCGAGCAGAGTGCGCTCGCGCTCATCATTCCCCTGGCGGATCAGCCAGACCCGGACAACCCGGAGGTCCTGGGGGCATCCGACGAGCGCTACCACATCGAGGGTGGGAATCAGCGGCTGCCGGAAGCGATTGCCGCGTACGTCGCCTCGACGTCTCCTGCCTGCGAGGTCCGTACCAACTGGCGGCTCACCGCGGTGACGCAGCAGGTGGATGGCGTCACGCTGGCCTTCGCCACGGAAGCCGGTTTCCGCGAGGAGCACTTCGACCGTGTGATCCTGGCGATCCCGTTCAGCGTGTTGCGCACCTTGAGCATCGTGCACGCGGCATTTGATCCGCTCAAGCGACAGGCCATCAGCGAACTGAGCTACGGCACGAACGCGAAGCTGCAGCTGCAATTCGACGAGCGCTTCTGGCGTACCACCGGGCCCTGGCCCGGCGTCGCGAATGGCTTCGTCTTCACGGACCTTGGCTTCCAGACGACCTGGGAAGTCAGCCGGGGGCAGGCTGGAACGGCTGGCATCATCAACCTGTTCACCGGAGGCGTTATTGGAGCCGGGTTCATGCCCGACGGGCCATTCACAACCTCCCTGGACTCGCCGCTGACCGCCGCGTTTGCAGAACAGTTCCTGGCGTTGCTGGAAGAGGTCTTGCCGGGCGCAACAGAGCACTACACGGGGACGGCGACGCTGAGTTACCCGGCGGGAGATCCCAACCTGCTTGGCAGTTACCCGACCTACACCGTTGGCCAGGTCACCACTTTTGGTGGCTACGAGGCGGTGCCCCAGGGACGGATCCACTTCGCGGGAGATGCGTGCACGCTTGGTCTCACGGGCTTCATGGAAGGTGCCGCACGAGCGGGCGCGCGGGCCGCGCAGGAAGTGGCGAGCGTCCTGAATGAACCGGAGGACGAGAGCGCCTAGGTTCCGAGCGCGGCCTGTTCTTGCATGAAACTGTGCCACTGGTGACATACAGTGGTCCTGAAAACTTGACGTTCCGTTCATCCTGTGCACGCAGTGAACTCATATGCCGTAGAGTAGGCAGGCGGGGCAGGCAGCGCTGCCCTGGCAGCGTTGGAGTCCCCTGATGACGGGGCAGGAGATTGTGGCGTGCTTGATGAATCGCGCCTGGAGGAACTGAGCCGCCTGGCGGCTGGGGTGACCACCCGGCGATTGGCGCTGGGTGTGGCCGCCGCCGCTGGCGGGCTGGCCCTGGCGGGCAACGCCGAGGCCAAGAAGGATGAAGCCCACTCGGAGCGGTGGCGGCGACGGCGCGGGCGACGGGGCCGGCGCGGCAAGAAGGGTCCTGAGGGGCCAAATGGCCCAAGTGGACCAAGCGGGCCGACCGGGCCTGATGGGCCTCCGGCGGGCGCCAGTATCATCGTGGAGCGGCAGACCTGCTCCTTCCCGGATGGAACCCCACCAGGGTCAGACGGCGCGACAGACGGGTGCACTGCGAGTTGCCCGAGCGGCTATGTTGCCACCGGTGGAGGGTATGAAGGAACGTCCGTCACGACATTTGCCCGTGTTCGGTCGACCTATCCAGACCTGAACGGTGATGACGTGCCAGTGGGCTGGACAACTGTGGTGGAGTTCATCACGACGCCCTGGACATTCGAGGTCACCACCTACGTGATCTGCGTCCCCGAGTAACGCTGAGACGACTCTCCGCGCAGCATCGGACCGGGCAGGTACTCACCTGCCCGGTCCGTTCGTGTGCGGGCCTCGTCAGTGAGCGAGGTGATTGATCACCCTGCGGCGATGACCGGAGCGCAGTGCCCTGTCGTGAAATCGATGCAGATTGTGGAGACGCACGCCTGCCCCTGTGGGCAATCGGCATCGTCATCACATTCTGTGTTGAAGCATGGGTCACCCGAGGCAGGTACGCACACGCTGCCATCCTCCGACTTGCGTGTCATGCAGCCGGCACTGCCGGCGCAGCCATCACCGTTCGGATCGCACGCCAGGCTGCAGAAGCCATTGATGCAGACGCCCGATCTCCCGCAGGCGAGTCCGTCTGCCGACGGTTGGCATACGCCATTCACGCATGACTGGCAGGCCGTGCACCCCGTGCACTTCGTGCCCTTGTTCTTCCGCTTGTGCTTCTTGCGCTTCTTGCGAGCATCGGTTTCGCTGGCCATGCCAAAACTGGCCAGCGCCAACAGGGCCAACCCGGTCAAGCCGCGGCGGGAGAGATGGGGTGCAACATGCCGCGCAAGGGTGTCAAAGCGATCTGATTCCACACGAGCCTCCCTGGTGACCGACGTCGTTCCTCAGTTGGCACGTTAGCGGTTTTCGCACGCCACCGAATCCGTAGAAATACGGATTCCGGAGCGAATCAGCAAAACGAACGAGGGTTCCACAGGTACGTGGTCTGCGAGGGAAACTCGGGGCTCCGAGGGGAGACCGGCCGCGTGCCGCCTGCTGCGGGTGGTTTGCCAGGGAGAAACAGTACGGCCCCTGTTCTTGCGATCAGGGGCCGTATCAATCAGATATCCGAACGCGGGGTGTTCGGCCCCGCATTAGCGGACCCAGCCATAGCGGTTCACCGCGGCGTCGTGCCGCAGCATGTCCCGGCGGGCTTCGTCAGCGGTCGGGTAACCAACACCCTCGTGGGCGATGTCACCGTAGTAGCGCTCGAAGCGGGCGCTGCCACTGCCACTCATGCGGTTGATCAGATTGCGAAGCACGTTCATGTTTGTCCTCCTCTCATGCTTACGCGCTGAGTATATCACAATATCACGATAAATGCATATGACAATGTTATCGCGAGTGTTCCCCGCGAGTGCGACAATCCGGGCGCTGATTTGTCCCTATCCCTGGAGGCACGTGTGGCGCTGCATCACCTCGACCCAGACGCGTTCGTGAACACCCTCGGTCCCCATGAGCCGATCCTGCACGTGGAGCCCGGCGACACCATCGTCTTCCACACTCTGGATGCCTTTGGCTACGATCGCGCCCAGGTGCAACGTGGGGAGACGCCGAACCCGCAGAGTGGTCCCGTCTGGGTCAACGGTGCAGAACCAGGGGATGCCCTGGAGGTGGAGATCGTTCGCCTCACCCCGTCGCGGGATCGCGGCTGGACGCGGTACCCCCTGGCCACGAACGTGGTGGACCCGGACACCGTGATTACCTTCCCCGCGCGTGCCTCCACTGACTGGGCGGTGGACGTGGCGAGTTGGACCACCCGACTTGTCGATCCGCCGATGGCCCTGCAGGATCTGGTGCTGCCGCTGGACCCGATGATCGGCTGCTTCGGCGTGGCCCCCCTGGGTGGTGAAGCAATCTCCACCTCCACGCCTGGCCCGCACGGCGGCAACATGGACTGGCGCGGCTTCCGCGCTGGCACCAGGGTCTGGTTTCCGGTCGGGCAACCCGGCGCGCTGCTGGCGGCTGGCGATGGTCACGCTCGCCAGGGGGATGGCGAGATCAGTGGTACTGGCATCGAGATCTCGATGGAGATGGAACTGCGCGTCGATCTGCGCAAGGGCTGGACGATCGCCTGGCCGCGCGGCATCACCAGCGACGGCAAGGAGATCTTCACTGTCGGCAACGCGCGCCCGCTCGACCAGGCGTTGCAGCACGCCACCACAGAAATGCTCTCCTGGCTGATGACCGATTATGGCTATGACCTGGCTTCCGCCTCTCACCTCATGGGGCAGACGGTCGGCTATGACATCGGCAACGTCTACAACCCGGCCTACACCGTCGTTTGCCGGATGCAGCGTGAGGTTATCGAACGGGATTAGGTCTGTGTCAGGAACACGTGGCCGGCGAGTGCCGTCCGCGCCGGCGAGATGTTGGCTCAGGAAAGGCGGAGCATGACCGACCCGGTGGCCACCGCACTGCTGGAATGGCACGACTTCTTCGCGGCGGTCTCTGCCGTCGCCGGGACGCTCGTCGGTCTCCTGTTCGTCGTGATCGGCCTCAACCCGGCCATCATGGCGGACACGACGCACGCTGGCATGCGGGTGCTGACCCGGCAGACGTTCCACAGCCTCCTGGTGCTGGTCATCCTGGGGCTGGCCGCTCTCGTCCCTTCCGACTACGGCACCACGCTCCTGATTACCCTGGTGATCGTAGGCCTGCAGGGCTTGTTGCGCATTGCGCGCGATGTCCGGGTGGCGCGCACTGATCCTGACCCCGCCTGGAGTGGGCGCAACGCGCTCACCCGGGTCATCTCCCCGACGCTGGCGTATGCGGTCTCCCTCTACCTGGCGCTTGGCATCTGGCAGGGGGAGGCCGGTGTCCTCGACTGGTTGGTGGCGGTCGTATTCCTGCTGACGATGAATGCGGCAGCCAGTTGCTGGGACTTGATGGAAGAGATCGGCAAGCGCGCTCAGCAGCCGGCATGACGTCCCAACCGCCGGTACGCGCCGAGTATTCTCCCGGCTCTCCGTTAGCAGACAAGCAGGTGACTCTCCGATGGCTGATCTCCTCCCCACTGCTCACATCGTTCGCGGTGGTTGCGCCCACGATTGCCCCGATTCCTGCGCCTGGCAGGTGACCGTGCAGGATGGCGTGGCGGTGAAGCTGGCCGGTGATGCCGGGCACCCCCTGACGCGGGGCGGCCTCTGCGCCAAGGTGAATCCCTACCTGGAGCGGGTCTACAGCGAGGAGCGCCTCCGCTACCCGCTGCGCCGCACGGGAGCGAAAGGCGCGGGCGAGTTCGAGCGCGTGAGCTGGGACGACGCGCTGGGTGAGATCGCCGGCCGCTTGAGCGGGGTGATGGCCGAGGACGCCACCAGCATCCTGCCCTTCAGCTACCTCGGCACCATGGGGATCGTGCAGGGAGGCAGCCTCGACCGCCGCTTCTTCGCGCGCATCGGGGCCTCGCGCCTGGAGCGGGCCATCTGTGGCGGCGCCGGCGGTGCCGGAGTGGCTGCCGTCAACGGTACGAATACGGGAATGCTGCCCCAGGATCTGGAGCAGAGCCGCTACATCATCCTCTGGGGCGCCAACCCCATCGTCACCAACCTGCACGTCTGGCCGCTCATCCGCAAGGCGCGGGAGAACGGCGCGACGGTTGTCGCGATCGATCCGGTGCGCACGCGTTCCGCCGCCGCCGCGGATTGGCACCTGCAGCCGCGACCCGGCACCGATGGCGCGCTGGCCCTCGGCATGATGCGCGTCATCATTGACAACGGATTGCACGATCCGGCGTACATCGAGCGGTTCACGACCGGGTTCGAGGACCTGCGTCAGCGCCTGGCGCAGTATCCCCTGGAGCGCGTGGCGGCCATCACTGGCATCCCGGCCGCGGATATCGAGCAATTGGCCCACGCCTACGCCACCACGCGCCCGGCGGCGATTCGCCTGCTGGTCGGCATGGAGCACCACGCCAACGGCGCGGGCATGTACCGGGCCATTGCCTGCCTGCCCGCGCTCACCGGCGCCTGGCGCGATCATGGTGGCGGCCTGGCCTACATGACCTCCCGGCTGCATCGCCAGGCGCTGAACTCCGCCACTGCCACCATGCCGGAGCTGGAGAACGCATCGATCCGGCAGTTGAACATGGTGCAACTCGGTCGAATCCTGACCGACCCCACGCTTGACCCGCCCGTACGCGCCCTGGTTGTCTACGGCGCCAACCCGATGGCGACCATCCCCAACCAGGCCCTTCTGGCGCGTGGCCTGCAACGCGATGATCTGTTCACCGTCGTGCACGAGCAATTCCTGACTGACACGGCTCGCTACGCGGATTACGTGCTTCCCGCCACGACCCAGTTGGAGCACTACGACCTGGTCGGCGCCTGGGGCCATCCGTACCTGACGCTCAACCAGCCGGCCATCGCGCCGCTGGGCGAGAGCGTGCCGACAACAGAGGTCTTCCGTCGCCTGGCTGCGCGCATGGGCCTGCACGAGGAGTACCTCCAGACGAGCGACGAGCAGATCATCCGCGATGTGCTGGACAGCGACGATCCGTGGCTGGAGGGGATTACCTGGGAGCGCCTGCACGAGGAAGGTTGGGCGAAGCTGAACATCCCCGACCCGTGGGTGCCGTACGCGGAGGGTGGCTTCCCGACCCCGTCGGGCCGTGCGGAGTTCTTCTCCGAGACATTGGCTGCGGCTGGCGGAGATCCGCTCCCTGGCTACGTCCCGGCGGGTGGTGAGGACGCGGTTGCGTACCCACTGACGTTGATCAGCGCCAAGTCCGCGCTGCACTTCCTGAACTCAAGCTTCGCCAACCTCCCGCGCCACCTCAAGGCGGAGAAGGAACCGCGCCTGCTCATGCACCCGGCGGACGCCGCGCCTCGCGGCATCGAGGATGACGACTGGGTGCAGGTCGGCAACGCGCAGGGGCAGCTCTCGCTGCGGGTGACGCTCGGGGATGCCGTGATTCCTGGGGTGGTGTCGATGCCCTCTGGCTGGTGGGCCTCACGCAGTCCCGGCGGCGTGTCCGCCAACCTGCTCACGCCGGACGGACTGAGCGATGCGGGGGGCGGCGGAGATTTCCACGACGCGCGGGTAGAAGTGGTACTGGCCTCCCGGGCGCAGCCAGAGCACGCGCGAGATCAGGTCTTTAGCCATTCACGATGAGGTGCTCCCCAATGTCGAGAGCCGGTCTCTGCCCTCTGGAAGGACGTGGCGAGGGACGTAGCGATTTGCTCTCGTCACAGGCACGGGGCGCCGCCTTCGCTCGATGCCTTCCGTTGCCTACAGCGGTCTGCAAGACCACCGGCCCTGTTGATGCGGACCGCGTCGTCTTCGTGTCTCGAGGGATGTTCGGGCGGATCAACGTCTCTGCACGCCGCAGTACGGACAGCAACAGACATCTTCTACCTTGGGAAGGTCCAGATCATGACGCATGTCAATCTCGGCAAAGAGCACCCCACCGCGTACGAGCACGTCAGGGCACTGAGCAGGGAAGCGGACGAGGCCGCTGCCCGGGCTGGACTCGATCCCAGGCTGAGCGAACTGGTGAAGATTCGCGTCTCGCAGATCAATGGCTGCTCGTTCTGCCTGCGTATGCACACGCGTGATGCGCTCGCCAAGGGTGAGACCATAGACCGCCTTTCAGTTGTTGCGGCCTGGTGGGAGTCGCAGTATTTCAGCGAGCAAGAGCGGGCCGCCCTCGCGCTTGCTGAAGATGTCACACGCCTGCCGGTTCCGGACCGCCGCGGGTGGGACAACGGCTCGCTGACCGACGAACAGGTCTCGGCGATCAGTTGGCTCGCCGTGGTGATGAATTCCTGGAACCGCATTGCGATCCGTAGCCACTATCCCGTCGGGCCGTGACGGAGAGCCCGAGAGCCACGTCCGTAGCTCCACAGTTGACATCCCGTCACCACTCCCCGTAGCATCGCCCTGCCCCAGGCGGCGGAACCATGAGCGCTCCCGCGCGTTCCTGCCGGTGTGACGCTTCCCCGTTGCGTCCCGTTCAACCCCGCATACGACCAGTGAATACGTGGAGACGAGCACGTGTGCCGCAGTGCGAGCAGCAAGGTGCGCGCCGCCGCCATGTCGGCGCGGCTGGGGCGACGAGAGGTATTGCGCTTCGGCGTTGGCGCGGCCATGGGCACGCTGGCGGCTGGGCGAGCATCGCTGTCGCCGGTGGGCAAGCCCGCGAGGACGGCTGGCGCCGCTCCGCTGGTGCAAGAGGGTGGCTCGATCCAGGGTGGGCGCTGGAGCGAAGTGGCGAACTTTGGCCTGGCGCAGCGCGCGGATCCTGCGGCGTACATCTCCTTCGCTGCTGATTTCCCCTTTGATGCCGTTGCCCCGAGTTGGAGCGGTGAGGGGGATCCCAACGCCGTCGTCGAGTTGCTGTGGAGCCCGGATGGCGTGACCTGGTCTGATCCGGTCTGGATCGGTCGCGCCGGGCACGGCGGCCCGCCCGACCGCGAGGGGCGCACCATCGGTGAGCTGACGTCCACCCCACGCGGGACTTTCCTCCAGTACCGCACATACGACGGCGCGGGGAACGTCGCGACGCTGCCCGGGTTCGAACTGGATTACATCGATGCCTCGGCGGGAGCCACGCTGGAGCAGGTGGCCGATCCGGCCACGGCGCCCGTCTTCGCCATGCCGCCCGTCATCAGCCGCGCCGGTTGGGGCGCCGACGAATCGTTACGCTTCGACAAGAACGGGAAGGAGATCTTTCCGGTCGAGTACCAGGCGGTCGAGCACGTCATCATTCACCACGCGGATACCGCCAATTTCAATGACCCTGTGCTCGAAATGCGCTCCATCTACTACTTCCACGCCATCACCCGTGGCTGGGGGGATATTGCCTACAACTACCTCGTCGATTTCATGGGCAATGTCTACGAGGGCCGCGTGGGCGGGGAGAACGCCGTCGGCTGTCACGCCGAGGGGTACAACTACGGGAGCGCTGGCATCTGCCTGATGGGGCGCTTCTTCGAGAACGACATCACCCCTGAAATGCACAACGCCATCGTCTGGATTGCCTCGTGGGCCGGGCGCAATCTCGATCCCACCATCAGCGCTCCGTTCCACGATATCCCCGACCTGCCCACCATCTGCGGGCACCGCGACGTCAACAACACGACCTGCCCTGGTGAGGACTTCTACGTGACGATCCCCACGGTGCGCACGGAGATTCGCCGCGTTATTCGCGGCCGGGATGATCCGGCGCCGCCACCGCCGCAGTGGGTTTCCGGCGTGCGCGTGGTCACGAACGCGGACGGCGTGGCGCTGCGCTCCGGACCGGGCACCGAGTTCGACAAGGTCGCCAACGTGACGGTCGGAGAGCGCCTGATGGTGGTGGAAGGTCCCACCACCAACGAGGAGACCATCTGGTACCAGGTGCAAGGGCCGTCGCTCACCGGCTGGATCGCCGGGAACCTGCTCTCCCCTGATCCGAACCCGGATGAGCCCTGGCCCACACCGGAACCGACCGCACAGCCGACCGCGGTGGACAGCGCGTCCTCCCCGCCAGCTGACGCGGCCGAACCCACGCCGGTGCCCGCGCAGGATCCGCCCGCCGATGCTGCCGTGGGTGGCGGAGGGGACCCGGAGGAGGAGCGCGACCGTGATGGTGGCCGCCGTCGCCGTGAGCGACGACAGGACGCCTGGATGCTTACGCCTGGCGCACCTGCCGTGGTGGCTGCAGGCTCACTCAACCTGCGGAGCGAGCCCGGGTTATGGGCAGAGGTCGTGGCGGAGTTACCGGAGGGCCACGCGCTGACGATTGCCAGTGATGCCGTCGATGCCGACGGCATCTTCTGGTACCAGGTCGTGACGTTCGACGGTCTTGCCGGCTGGTGCGACGGGAATTACCTGCAACCCTCCTGACGCTCGCGGCAACCTGGTGCATGATGGAGGGGCACATCCGCCGAATTCGGAGGCCCCATGGTTGACCGCATTTCCCGTCGTCGTTTCCTCGCTGGTGGAATTGCCCTGGTGCTGCGGCCATGGATGGCGCCAGTCGCCGAGGCCGCTACCCCGCGCTACCGCTCCGCCGGCAGCTGGGGTGGGACAGGCACGGGTGCGGGTCGCTTCGACGGGCCGCGTGGGGTGGCCGCGCGGGGCGACGCAGTCTACGTCGCTGATTCCTACAACAATCGCATCCAGCAGTTCACGCGCAGTGGCAAGTACGTGCGGCGCTGGGGGAGTTACGGGACGGGCAACGGCCAGTTCAACCGCCCGCGCGGCGTGTCCGTCAGTCCATCCGGCCAGGTCTACGTGGCGGACACGCTCAACCATCGCATCCAGGTCTTTTCGTCCAGTGGCGGCTTTATCCGGCGCTTTGGGGGCAAGGGCTCCGCAACCGGCAAGTTTGCCGATCCGTGGGGGGTGGCGATCGGGCGCGGCGGCCGCATCTACGTCGCCGACTCCTCGAACAACCGGGTCCAGGTCTTCAGTCGCAACGGGCGCTACCTCTTCTCCTTTGGGGGGCGCGGCGCAATCTCCGGCAAGTTCAACTACCCGCGCGGCATCGCCACCGACCGGAAGGGGCGCGTCTATGTGGTAGACGGCGCGAACAACCGGGTCCAGGTCTTCTCGGCCAAGGGGAAGTTCCTGCGCAAGTGGGGGCGCCAGGGGAACACGAATGGTGCATTCAACGACCCGCGCGATGTGATCGTGGATAACCGCAACCGTGTGGCGGTGACCGACACGGGCAACCGCCGCGTGCAGCTCTTTACGCTCGGCGGGAAGTACCTCGCCAGCATCAGCTTCAACAATGTCGCGCCCTACGGCTTCGACCCCATGGGCATCGGCTTCGATGCTTCCAACCGCCTCTACGTTGCAGACGCGGACAGCGACCGCGTGGATATCTTCGCCCCGACGAACTGAGGCATGGCGCGCAACATCTGGTTCCCCTGATATGCTCAGCCTCTCAGGTAAGCGTCGAGACAGCGGGAGACGGGTGCAACGTGGCGGATCAGGTTCAGGATCGAGAGCAGCTTCTCTTCGGGGTGCAGACGCCGACCCAGCGGCCCTTCCGGGAACTTGCGGAGCAGTGGACCTTCCTGGAGGGCCTGGGGTTCGATAACCTCTGGCTGGCCGATCACTATGTCCCGCCCTTCAAGCTGGATGGTCCCATCTTCGAGCCGTGGACGCTGCTGGCGGCCCTGGCCCTGGTCACGAAGAACATTCGCTTCGGCGTGCTCGTCTCCTGCAACACGTTCCGCCACCCGCCGCTGGTGGCCAAGGAGGCGGTGACGCTCGATCACATCTCCAACGGGCGGCTGGAGTTTGGGCTCGGCGCGGGCTGGTTCGTGCCTGAGCACGAGATGTTCGGCATCCCGTTCCCGGGCAACGCCGAGTTGGTCGGGCGCTTCCGGGAGGCGGTCGAGATCTGCAACGCGCTCTTTACCCAGGATGTCACCACGTACGAGGGCGAGTACTACCAGGTGCGCGATGCGCCGTTCCGCCCGGCACCTGTGCAGGACCGCATCCCCTTCACGCTTGGTGCGCACGGCCCGCGCATGATGCGCATCGTGGCGCGCTACGCCGACCGCTGGAACTCCACTGGCACGCTGGAGGAGATGGCCGCGCGCAACACGTCACTGGACGAGGCGTGCTCGGAGGTCGGCCGGCCGCCCTATGAAGTGCTGCGTTCACACCTCTATGTGAAGGGGATCCTGCCGCAGGAAGTGAATCCGTGGGAATCGCCCGAGGCGCTGCGCGATTTTGTCGGTCGCTTCTCCGAGATTGGCATCCGTGAGTTCATTCTGCAGCCGCCGCCGGGCACCGAACCCGCGCAGATCGAACGGACCGCCGAGACCATCGCGGAGTTGCGCGCGGGCGGTGTGCGCTAGATTCCGGCAGGTCCGCGGGCGAAAACCGGTATCCTGAACTGCGTCGTCGGCTACACGCCCCTCCACCCAACGCGGAAACAGGCGGACCGTCGTGGAATTGCTGGAACGCGCGCCAGAGTTGGCGCTGCTGGAAGAACACCTGCAGGCAGCCGTGCGTGGACATGGCCGGTTGGTCATGGTGGGCGGCGAGGCGGGGGTGGGCAAGAGCGCACTCGTGCAGACCTTTGCCGAGCGCGCAGCCAAACGTGCCACCGTGTTGCGGGCCTCATGCGAGGCGACCTCGACCCCGACCCCGGTCGGTCCTACACGTGACCTTGCTCCTGCCCTGGGCCTGACTCTTGACCTGGCGCAGGCACGCGGCGAAGAGGTCTTCCATGCGGTGCTGGAGGCGCTCCGTAGCCGGTCCGGCCCAACCATCATCATCGGTGAAGACGCGCAGTGGGCTGACAGCATCTCGCTGGAGTTCCTGCGCTTCATGGCGCGACGTGCCGCGCAGGTGCCAGTCCTGTTCGTCATCACCTACCGCGATGACGAACTGGGGCCGGATCACCCCCTGCGCCTGATGCTGGGCGATCTGGCAAGTAGTGGAGTGGCTCCGCGGCTCTCCCTGGCTCCGCTCAGCCGGGAGGGAGTTGGCCAACTGGCGGTCAACTCCGGCCGGGACCTGGACGAGTTGTACCAGTTGACCGGCGGGAATCCGTTCTTCGTCAACCAGGTGCTCTCCGCCGAAGAAGGTGAGATTCCCGCGACCGTGACGGACGCCGTGCTGGCGCGGGCCGCGCGTCTGCGCACTGAGGCGCGCGGCGTGCTGGATCTCTGCGCGGTGATCGGCGGCCGCATTGACCCGGACCTGGTCCTGGCGGTGGCTGGGCCGGTCACGGATGAACTTGACGCCTGTATCCTGCATGGCCTGATTCTGGCGCCGGAGCAAACGCCATATCTGCGCTTTCGGCATGACCTGATTCGCGAAGCCATCCTCGCCGCTATTCCCCCCTTGCGCCGGCGCTTGCTGCACGGTCGTGTCCTGGAGGCGCTGCTGGCCCGAGGAGAGCCGGATGTCGCGCGCCTGGCCCACTTCGCGGAGGCCGCGGGAAGTCCTCAGACGCTGGAATTTGCCACGACGGCTGCCAAGCAGGCGATGGCCCGGCACGCGCACCGCGAGGCCGCGGATCAGTACGCGCGGGCCCTGCGTTTCGCTGGTGCTGCCTCGCCCGAGACGCGAACGGCCCTGTGTGAGAACCACGCAGAGGCCAGCCAGCTCTGCGGCCGGGTCGAGTCCGCCATCTCCTCGCGGCGACAGGCCGTACTTCTCAGTGCCGAGCTTGGCGATGAGATGCGCCAAGGAGACAACCAGCGCTGGCTTTCGCGGCACCTCTGGTTCGATGGCCGGGGCGCGGATGCCGAACAGGCAGCACGCACCGCCGTGCACCTGCTGGAACGACATCCGCCCGGCCTGGAACTGGCCATGGCGTACAGCAACCTCGCCCAGCTCTGCATGCTGGCCTACGACGATGCGGGCGCTAACGCGTGGGGAGAGCGGGCACAACACCTGGGAACGAAGCTGGAGGATGCGAGCACGGTTGTGCACGCGCGCATCAACCTGGCGACCGCGCTGGCCCGACGTGACTATGCAGCGGGCGTCGCGGCCCTGGAACGGTGCATCACGGAGGCACAGGCGGCCGGGTTCGTCGATCACGCCGGGCGGGCGCTTGCGAACCGGGCCTGGGCCGCGCTCGATGACATGCGGCTTGATGAGGCTGAGGTCCAGATTGCGCGGGCGCTGGCCTACACCGATGCGTTTGACGTGCACCAGTACCTGCACTACCTGATTGCGCTGCGCGCGCTTGTGGCATGTCACCGCGGCCGGTGGCAGGAGGTCATCCAGGATGCCGGGAGTGTCCTGAGGCGGCAGGACCATGCGCCGCTGACCCGCATCGTGGCGCTCACGGCGCTCGGGCGCATGCAGGTGCGGCGAGGTGATTCCGCCGCAGAGGCAACCCTGGCTGAAGGCTGGCGACTGGCGGAACGGACATCGCAGTTGATCCGTATGGGGCCCGTGTGCGCAGCGCAGGCAGAGCGAGACCTCCTGCTCGATCGTCACGAGGCGGCCGCTACCGCCCTGTCCCGCGTGCTCACGCTTGCGGACGAGCGCGGCACGCCCTGGCAACGTGGGGAACTGCGCTGGCTGGCCCAGCAGGTCGGTCTCCCGGTCGCAGATCAGGACGTGGCCCCACCCTGGGCGATGCAACTCCGGGGTGCGTGGGAGGATGCCGCCACCGCCTGGGAGGAACTCGGTTACCCGTACGAAGCCGCCGTTGCCCGCCTCCATGCGGGTGACGTTCCCCAGGTGCAGGCAGCGGCGCAGATCGCCACCGCGCTCCAGGCCAGGCCGCTCCTCGCCCGGTGCAATGCAACATTGCGGAAGCTGGGTGTGCGGGAGACGCCGATGCCGCGCGGACCCAGGGCGTCGACCCAGGCGAACCCGGCGGGCCTGACCCAGCGTGAGGCCGAGGTGCTGGAGCTCGTGGCTGCCGGCCTGACCAATGCCGGCATCGCCGAACGCCTGTACCTGACCCCGAAGACGGTCGGTCATCATCTCTCGGCCATTTACACCAAACTGGGTGCGGCAAACCGGGTGGAGGCGGTACGGCTGGCCAGGGAGATGGCGCGTGACGCCCAATATGGGAATGGTCTCGGTGTAACCCGGGACGCATTCCCGATGTCAGAGGGCGAGCGCGCATAGGATGATCACCTGCGCGCGGGATGGCCGCGCCTTCAACACGCAACAGGAGTTAGGGAACATGGCAAAGACGGCAGCGCAACTCGTGGCGGAAGCCAAGGCCTCGATCGAGAACCTCATGCCACATGAAGTGGCAGGGGAGATTGCGAGCAGCGATGTGCTGGTCGTGGATATCCGTGAGCCGGAGGAGCGCCGCACTCACGGTGCGATTGCGGGCGCCG
>JAXLWT010000030.1:0-69229 GCA_046328375.1 Thermomicrobiales bacterium | reverse complement strand
GCGACCCCGTAGCCAATCTCCTCGATCCAGAGCTTGCCACCCTCCGGGTGCGTGGCGTACCAGCGCAGGAACTCCCAGGCCGCGTCCGCGTTCGGGGCAGCGGCGGGCACCACCAGTAGATCCCGTGAAATGGGGCTCCCCTCGAAGGAGAGTTGCACATCCACACCCTGGTCTCGCAGGCCATGAGCGCGGCCATCCCACATGATGCCCATCACCACTTCCTCGTCGCGGAAGATCTGCTGGGACTGGTCACCGGTGGTCCACCAGACGTTGATGTTTGGCTTGATCTCGTCGAGCTTGGCGAACGCGCGGTCGACGTCGAGTGGGAAGAGATCCTCCTTGGCAACGCCATCTGCGAGGAGGGCGTACATCAGGTTCTCGCTCCAGCCATCGCCGTACATGGCGCGGCGGCCGGGGAAGTTCTCCACATCCCAGAACTCTGCGGCGTTGGTGGGGCACTTCTCCGCCGCTGCGGCGTTGCAGGCGATCACCGAGCCGTATGAGGCGAAGGAGATGCCATAGTCGGTGACGTTCTGCTCGCCAACGGCTTCGATAAGGTCCGCCTTGAGGTCATCCGGGAGCGGCTGCAGGAGCCCGGCGTCAATCATCGCCACGGCGTCCTCTTCCCCCACGTCCACGATGTCCCAGGTGACATTGTTCGCCTTGGCCTGCGCCTCCAGCATCGCGTTGAAGCCGCCAGGCGCGTCCACGAACTGAACCGGGGTGCCGGTCTCCGCCGTAAAGGGCTCGGCGTAGGCGGCGGTCAGCGCGTCGGTGTAGGCGCCACCCCAGGTGGCAATGGTCAACGGAGCATCCTGCGCGCGGGCGCCTGCGGTCGGGATCAACCCAACAGGAATGAGCAGCGCGGCCAGCGCCGCCAGCCGGAATCGGGCCGAAAGCCGGGACTGATTCACTGGTCCACTCCTTCCGTGACGTTGAGTCATTCCGGGCGGATCGTGCGCATTGAACTTGTATCGGTAGTGCCCCGCATTCTTACGGAAGGATCTGCCGCTGTCAACGGCGGCGCTCGCTGGTCCAGCACCTTGCATAATTGACCTGACGGTCAAGAAGATGCTAAACTCATCATCTGGATTTTGGGGCGACCGCGCTGGAGTGATTTTCCGGCGCGTTCCTGTGTTATGAACAAAGTCCCGCCTGGCGGGCAATGGAGGCAGATTATTTCCAGACCGGTCCAAACCCGCGTCAACGAGCGCATCCGGATTCGCGAAGTCCGGTTGATCGATGAGCAGGGTGAGCAGGTAGGCATCATTCCCACGTTCGAGGCACTGCAGATGGCGCGTGACCGTGGCCTCGATCTCGTCGAGGTTGCACCGAACGCGATGCCACCGGTGTGCCGGCTCATGGATTACGGGAAATTCCGTTACGAGCAGAGCCGGAAAGAGCGCGAATCCCGGAAGAACCAGCATGTCGTCGAGCTCAAGGAAGTTCGCATCCGGCCCAAGATCGACGACCATGACCTGTCAACCAAGGGCAAGCAGGCAGCCAAGTTTCTTGATGCCGGGGATAAGGTGAAGCTGACCGTGCTCTTCCGGGGGCGCGAGATGGCACACCCGGATATCGGTAAGGGACTGCTGGATCAGTTGGCTGATCAGTTGCGCCCGCATGGCACGGTAGAAATGTCGCCGCGCATGGAAGGGCGAACCATGATCCTGATCATGGCTCCGCTCAAGGCGAAAGCTGCGGCAGTAGCAGAGAGAGAACGCGAGAAGGAAGGAAATAGCGGTGGCCAAGGCTCCGTCGAAGAAGATGAAAACCCATAAGGGAGCGAAGAAGCGCTTCTCCGTGACCGCCAGTGGCAAGATCATGCGCACCAAGGGCATGAAGAGCCACAACCGTCGCAAGAAGGCTCCGCGGGTGAAGCGGCAGTTTGACCGTATGCTGACGCTGGATAGCGCAAACCAGGGCTCGGTCGAGCGCCTGCTGCCGTACGGCGCGTAGATCCACCTGGCGGCCGGGGACTCCACCCGGCCAGGCGCAGCCCACGGTGGGCGGCGCGCGTGGGATACCCACGCCGGGCTACAGCGGCCCCGACAAGACTGCTGAGACGAGGAGACGTTTTCCATGGCACGCGTCAAGCGCGGCGTAACGGCCCACGCCAAGCACAAGAAGGTTCTGGCCCAGACCAAGGGCCACTACGGAGCCAACAACCGCCTCTACAAGCGCGCGCACGAGTCGATGATGCGCTCGCTGGCCTACGCCTACCGGGACCGCCGCAACCGCAAGCGCGATTTCCGTCGCCTGTGGATCGTGCGCATCAACGCCGCCAGCCGCCTCAACGGCATGTCCTACTCCACGCTGATCAACGGCCTGAACAAGGCGGGCGTCAAGGTGGACCGCAAGATGCTGGCCGATCTGGCTGTACGCGAGCCCGATGCCTTCTCGGCGGTGGTCGCTACCGCAAAGCAGGCGCTGGCGTAATCCTTTCTCGCACCGTCGTGCTGGACTGAGCAGGCGCCATGCCGTCCTCGGGCCGCGTCGTCATCTCGTCCACTGCCAACCCAGCCATTGCCTACGTTCGCTCGCTCTCCCGGCGTGATACACGCGCCGCAGAGCGAGCGTTCGTCGTTGAGGGATTGCGCGCGGTGCGCGATGGGCTCCTGGCAGGAGAGCGGCCTCGCCTGCTGTTGCTGCGCCAGGACGACCGGGCTGATGAACTCCTCGAGGAACTCGATGTCGCCCCGGATGACGCGGCGCTGCGCCGGGTGGAGCCGCGTCTCTTCGACAAGTTGAGCGAGGTGCAAGCGCCACAGGGCGTGTTGGCCGTCTTTCCCTGGCCAGATCGTCCCGTGCCAGACACCGCAACGCCGCTCGTGCTGGTCCTGGACCGCCTGCGTGATCCCGGTAATCTTGGCACGCTGCTCCGCTCGGCGGCTGGCGCCGGGGTAAGCGCCGTCTACGTCACGCCAGAGAGCGTGGACCCCTGGAATGCGAAGGCGGTGCGAGCTGGCATGGGCGCCCACTTTCGCCTGCCCCTGCTGGCCTTCGAAGCTGCAGCAGCCGCCGCCTTGCAGCAGGCACTGCCGCTGCGTGCCGAGGCGACGGCAGCCTCCCTGGTGACCTATGACGCAGTCGACTGGACACAGCCTGCCGCGCTCATCATTGGCGGCGAAGCAGAGGGGGTCAGCCCCCAGATGACCGCGTGGGCCTCACAGGCGGTCGCCATCCCGCTGGCAGCGAACGTAGAGTCCCTGAACGCTGCCGTGGCCGGCTCCATCCTGCTCTTCGAAGCGGCCCGGCAGCGTCGTCTCGCCCGCTCCTGATGTGGCGTAGACACCAAAAACCCGCGTATGTTCGCGGTTTTTCGTGGACTGGCTCTCCCGGCGGTGGTAAACTGGGCAGCCGGGTCAGGCGCGAATTCGCGTAACAGGCGCCCCTGCCCGCGCGATTGTGCGCGCCGGTGCAGCAGGAATTTCCTCCCTGGCGCCATACACAAGGAGCTGAATGTGGCAAAGGCAGCAGTGCAGGACGACGTCGAAAACGACACTGAAGGTACCGGCGGCAAGGCCGTCAAGCAGGACCTGATCAAGATCGTGGCCAACGAGACGGGCCTGAGCGAGGCGCAGGCGGGCAAGGCGGTCAACGCCTTCCTGATGGCCATCCACGATCACCTGGCCCGCAACGTCGAGGTGCAGATCAGCGGCTTTGGGTCCTTCAAGGTCGTCGAGCGCGCCGCACGCGAGGGACGCAATCCTCGCACCGGTGAGACGATGACGATCGAGGCCCGCCGCAGCCCAACCTTCAAGCCGGGTACGCAGCTGAAGCGGACGGTGGAAGAGGGGGCGTAGCCCTTTCTCCGCCCCTGCCGGCCCCACTCCCAGAATCCTGGGAGTGGGGCTTTTGCGTGTTCTTGCCCGGCAGCGATCCTGCATTACCTCGCAGTCAGGCCACCGAAAGCTACAGCTTCCCGGTGATACGATCCGCCGGCGCGGATTCCATACGGTCGCCGCGACCGGCCCGGGAGACCGGCAACAGGAGAGGAACATTTCCGAATGACAACGCATGGCCGCAACAGGACGAACGTGAATCCTGCGGGTGCCAGGATCGCAGCGACCCTCACCCGGCGTGGGCTCGTGCAAGCTGCAGGGGCGGCCGCCGTGTTCGCTGCCACTCCCTCGGCGCTCGCCTCACCGCACGCGTTGCCAGCCTTGCAGGACGTTGATCGCGCTGCCACGCTGATCGCCGGTACCTCATCGTCACCCTCCGACCTGGATCCGCACTCCGCGTACGATGGACGTTCGGTGATGGTGATCTACGGCGTCTATGAGCAACTCATGCGGCTCAAGGGCAGCTCGACGGATGCGTATGAGCCGCTCCTGGCCGAGTCCTGGGAGGCTAACGACGATCAGAGTGTGTGGACCTTTCACCTGCGTGAGGGCGCCACATTCCATGATGGTTCGCCCTGCGACGCTGAGGCGGTCAGGCTCTCCTTCGAGCGGCTGCTCACGCTTGGACTCGGTCCATTCGAGGTCGTGCACCGCTTCGTCAGTGACCCGGCGCAAATCACCGCGCCTGATACAGGAACCGTTGTGTTCGACCTGGGCCAGCCGCAGCCGCTGTTCGAGGCCGCGCTGGCGGCGGCGTACGGCCCGTACATCGTCAACGCGCGGTTGGCCAGGGAGCATGAAGAGGATGGCGACTGGGGCCACGCGTGGGCCCAGACGAACGCGGACGGCATGGGCACTGGCCCGTACCAGGTCACGACGTACGAAAGGGAATCCCTGGTCCAGCTGGATCGGTACGAGGCGTACTGGGGCGGCTGGGATGGCGACCACTTCTCACGCATCGTCATCCGGGTCGTGCCGGAGAACGAGACGCTGCGCCAGTTGGTCGAGCAAGGGGAAATCGACATCGTCGACAACCTGACGCCTGAGGCAACCGATGCCCTCGCCGAGAATCCTGGCCTTCGCGTCGAGCGGGCCTACACCACCTCCGACGGCTACCTCTCGATGACCCCAATCGGTCCACTGGAAACGCCGGCAGCGCGGCAGGCCATGGCCTGGGCGTTCCCGTACGAAGAGGTTGTCACGGGCGTCTACCAGGGCTACGCGAAAGCCGCGCGTGGACCCCTGGCCGAGTTGATTCGCGGGTTCGATCCGGAGCTCCCGGTCTACACCACGGACCTGGAGAAGGCACGTCAGCTCCTGGCCGAGGCAGGAGTCACGCAGGGCGAAACGCTCTCCATGATGCTCAGTGGGGGAAGTGAGGCCGCCAAGACGATGGCCCAACTGTTCGCGGCAAACCTGGAGCAACTGGGACTGAGCCTCGATATCCAGGCGGTTGATGAGACGACGTTCATCGGGACGATTTTCGGGGAGGCTCCGATCGAGGAGCGGCCGCACTTCTTCCCCCTCTTCTGGCAGCCGGACTACAACGACGGCTGGAATCACCTCTACGCCCAGGTTGACTGCGATGCAGCCTTCGGCAAGGGAGCAAATGCGGGCGTCTACTGCAATGAACGTGTGGACGAGTTGCTTGATACGGCGCGAGATGCTGCTGATGAGGCAACGTATCTCGACGCCCTGGCTGAACTGCAGCAGATTCTCGCCTGGGATGACCCGGCCGGGGTCTACTACATCCAGACGCAGTGGACCACGATCCTGAGTGCGGCTATTGATGGCTTTGCCACCAACCCGATCGCGACCGGCCTCTACGACTTCTACCGGATGTCTCGCCAGGACTGAGGCAGTTGCCTTCAGGCGGCCCGGTGCACTGAACAATTGGGCGTCCTGCTCCTGCGTGCAGGAGCAGGACGCGGGGCGTGCCTTAGCCCACTCCCGCGATTTGCGGTGCGTCAAGGGTCGCCATCAGGCGGCCGATGGTCCCCGGCACGTCGCCTTCCACGCTCCGCCTGGCCACACCGATGGCGTTCTCCATAGCCAGCGCGTTCGAGCGGCCATGAGAAATGATGACCACGCCATCGATACCCAGCAGCGGCGCACCCCCCTGCTCGGCGTAGTCCAGGTCGCGGCGGACTTCCTGGAAGGCGGGATAGAGGAGACCTGCCAGGGCCTTGCGGAACAGGCCTGCGGTAATCCGCTTCCGGATCGTGGCGTTGATCAGGGCTGCTGCGCCTTCGGCCACTTTCAGGGCGACATTGCCCGTGAAACCGTCAGTCACCACGACATCCACGACGCCACGCGTGATGTCATTTCCCTCAACGTTGCCGTGAAAGGTAATACCCGGGGCGGACTGCAGGAGCGGGAAGGTCTCCTGTACCAGCGCGTTCCCCTTGGAGGGCTCTTCGCCGTTGGAGAGCAACCCGACCGTGGGCGCGATCACACCGAAGGCACGCTCGGTGTAGATGGTGCCCATCTGCGCAAATTGCACGAGGTGGGCCGGGCGAGGGTCGGTGACCGCGCCCATATCCAGCACGAGCGTTTGCCCCTTCATGGATGGGATGTAGCCAGCAATGGCCGGGCGATCGACGCCCCGGATGCGCCCCAGCTTGAAGAGCGCGCCAGCCATCACCGCTCCGCTGTTTCCAGCGGAAACCATCGCCTCAGCACGTCCCTGGCGCACGGCATCCAGAGCCACGGCGATTGCTGATTGTGGTTTGCGGCGCACCGCCTGCGCCGGTGGATCATCCATGGAGATGACATCCGGCGCGTGGGCAATCTCGATGTCTAGCCCACCCGTATTCTGTTTTGCCAGTGCGGCGACAATCTCTGGCTCGGCCCCGGCGAGGAGAAGACCCACGCCAAAACGGCGCGCACCGGCCAGGGCGCCTGGCAGGACGACCTCCAGGCCGTGATCCCCACCCGCCGCATCCACGGCGATGCGCATATGCCTTGTCCTTGTACTCCCGGGAAACGACATGTCGAGCCGCGATGGTACCACGGGGGGTGCGGTTTCCTGGCTGCGCCCCTTGACCAGGCGACCGCTGGTAACTGGGTGTATCGTCTGCGTGTGCGGCACGACTGACGTGGTGGAGGCGGGAACGGCGATGGTTGAAGTCATCCAGGAAGCAGCAGGGGAGATCGACGGGCAGCCGGTTTCACGCTTCACGCTGCGTAACGCCCAGGGCGTAGAGGTGGTGATCCTCCCCTGGGGCGCCGTCATCCAGTCCGTGCGGATTCCCGGTCGAGACGGGCAGTTCGCCAATGTGGCGTTGGGTTTCGCTGACCTCGCGACCTATGTCACCGGGAACATCCCCTTCTTTGGCTGCGTCGCCGGGCGCTACGCCAACCGGCTCTCAGGCACGGGCTTCGAGCTCGATGGCGTGCGGTACACGCCGTCGCTGAACGTGGGCACGCTGACGCTGCACGGTGGCAATCGTGGTTTTGACAAGCACCTCTGGGACGCCGAGGCGGTGGCGAATGGTGTGCGTTTGACCCGGGTCAGCCCGGACGGCGAGGAGGGGTTCCCCGGAACGCTCACCGCTACGGTCACCTACACCCTGGATGATGACAATCGGCTGCGGCTCGACTACACCGCAACCACAGACAAACCGACGGTCCTCAACCTCACCAACCATGGCTACTGGAATCTGGCCGGGGAAGGCAGCGGCAGTACGGAGAACCACCTGCTGAGCGTGAACGCCAGCCGGTTCACCGAAACTGATGCCAGCCAGCTCCCCACCGGCGTGCTCGCGCCTGTGGAGGGAACACCGCTCGATTTCCGCACCCCAGCGCGCTTTGGCGAGCGCACGCGGCAGGATCACCCGCAACTGCGGCTGGGTCTGGGGATCGACCACAATTTTGTACTGGACCGGCCGGAGGGGGATACGTCGTTGGTCGAGGCAGTCCGCCTGCACGACCCGGCCAGTGGGCGAACCTTGACGGTACGCACGACGGAGCCGGGGATCCAGGTCTACGGCGGCAACCACCTGCATGGTGATCTCTACGGGACGAGCGGGCGTGCCTACCGGCAGGGAGATGGCATCGCGCTGGAGACGCAGCACTTCCCGGATTCGCCAAACCAGCCGGCGTTCCCCAGCACGGTGCTGCGACCCGGGGAGCAATTCACCTCGACCACGGTGTTCGAGTTCTCGGTGGCGTAGGTCTACTCCACGTGCAGGGGGTCCACTTCATGGGCGCCTGCCAGCGGCGCGCCAAACGCGGCGAACTCCGATCCCAGGGCCTGGCGCAGGGCGCGCTCGACGCGCCCCTGCGTGGCGGCCATGGTGACGTCGCCGCGCGTGCGCTCCAGCACCGCACGTAGTGCGTCGGTGGTCCGACGGAGACCCCCGGTGATGGCGTCCGGGAAATCGACAGTGACCAGGGCGCTGTAGATGTCGTCCATCACGCCCAGCAGGAATTCGGCGCGGGCGAGATCGTTCTCGCGCAGGCGGTCGAGCACCTGCCGCCGCAGCTCTGAGGCGGCCTCGGCCAGCGCGTTGAGATAGGCCGCATCTTCCACACCCAGGTCGGCCGGCTCCGGCAGTGGCCGATCCGCCACGATGGCGAGCGCGATGGCCGCCTCGGCCGCCTCCTTCATGGCGTCCTGGACGTAGCCAGCCCAGTACACGCTCGGGTAGGGGCGAAGGTCGGCCTTCAGCACGATCATGCGGTTTTGCGCCTCAGTCAGCAGGCGCTCGGCTTCGGCCAGTTCGCCACGGTGCGTGGCGCGAACGCTGTTGGCTGCCAACCGGGTGATCTGGCGGCCTTCTCCCAGGGCACGGTCACGCGTCCCGGCCAGGCCTTCGAAGCGGCGCACGATGCTTTCGGCAATTCGTCCAGCGGGTGAAGGCGTCACCATCGTGCGAAGATCCTTTCGTGTGGGGTCAGCAAGGTGTCACCGCTCCACCGGGAAGTCGCCGGCAACACCACAGTGTCAACTATGACGACATTTTCCGGGCTTGACTAGCGGCGCGCGCGAATCTCGGTCCCAACACTGTGCATGACCCGCACCGCATCTTGACGCTGGGGCCGCTGGACCATAGGTTAGGACCCGGGAGGGCCACCACGTCCTGGCCTGCTGAGGTTGTCCAGGGATGACGGATGCGTGAGAGCAGGAAGGTGTTCCAGGGTGTGCTGGCCGGGCTGCTGGTCTTTGCGCTGGCTGGCCCGGATACTCGAGCGGAACGTGCGACACCAGTCTCCGGTATCGCGTGCGCTGCAGGCAGCAGCAGCCTCGGCGATGCCTACTTCCCGCTCATGGGCAACGGCGGGTATGACGCCCTCCATTACACGCTCAACCTCGATCTCGATGTTGCGGCTGGCCGCATCCGTGCCGGCACGGCCACCATCGACGCTCTCGCCCTGATCGAATTGTGTGCGTTCAACCTGGACTTCCGGGGGCTGGATATTGCCTCGGTCACCGTGGGCGGTGTCCCTGCCACGTTCAGCCGGCGTGACGCCGAACTGACCGTGACTCCAGCCCAGCCGTTGGCACCCGGCGAGCGCTTCACGGTTGAGGTTACCTACGCCGGGACGCCGCTGGGGAAGGATGCGCCAACAGTCGGGTCTCTGGTGCTGGACGTGCTTGGCGCCCTCTCGGGTGTGGGCCAGAAACCCGATCCCACCGAGGCAGAGCAGTACGGATCTGGTTGGTGGCATGGCCAGGACGCCATTTTCATTGCTGGCGAGCCGCGTGGCTCTGAGACGTGGTTCCCGGCAAACGCCCACCCGGCGGACAAGGCCACCTACACGCTGCGCCTGACCGTGGATGATCCCTTCTCCGTCGCTGCCAACGGGCTGCTGGTTGAGACGATCCAGCAGGACGGGAAGATCACCACCGTCTGGGATTCCCCGGACCCGATGGCTACCTACCTGGTGACGTTTCACGCTGGGCGCCTCGACGTGATCGAACGCGAAGGGCCGTACGGCCTCCCGCTCCGCTTCGCATTCGGCGAACGCGTGGGGCAGGGGCAGCGTGTCATGTTCGATCGCTTGCCCGAGATGATCACGTACTTCGAGACGGTCTTCGGGCCATATCCCTTTGCTGCTGCTGGTGGCACGGTGGTCGACGCGCCGATTCTCTTCGCGCTGGAAACGCAGACCATGCCGACGTATGGCTCGCTGCCATTCTCGAACGGCATGTCCCTCACGGATGAGGAGCGCAAGGGCCAGGAATCACTGGTGGCGCACGAGATGGCGCACCAGTGGTTTGGCAACACGGTCAGTGTGCTGCGCTGGCAGGACATCTGGCTGAACGAAGGGTTCGCCAGTTACGCACAGGCGCTGTGGATTGAGCACACCGAAGGCGTAACAGCACGTAACCGCTACATCGCCCAGAGCTACGCCGTACAGGCTGCGCTCAACCCGGTCCAGGATCCCGAGGCAGTCGCCAGGTCCAACGCGGCGGATGTCCTGGAGACCTATCGCCGCTTCAGCGCGCGTTTTCTGCGTGCACCCGTGAGCGAGCGTTTTGTGCAGCGCTACGTGGATGGCCTGGGGGCAACGAGCGTGGATGCGCTGTCGCAGATCCCGGCCGCAACGGGCCTGGCGCAACTTGCGGCCCTGGGTGTGGATCCGGAACTCTTCCCGGGCGTGGCGGTGCCAACGGGAGATCCCGGGGCGGCCGATCTGTTTTCTCCGCTCTCTGTCTATGAGCGGGGCATGCTCACGCTGCACGCGCTGCGCCTGCGCGTCGGCGATGAGGCCTTCTTTACCATCCTGCGCACGTGGCCCGAGCGTTTCCACAACGGAAACGCAACGACAGACGACTTCATCGCGCTCTCCGAGGAAGTCAGCGGCCAGGACCTGGACTCGTTCTTCCAGTCATGGCTCTATGAGATTGCGCTGCCCCCGCTGCATCCTGGTGCGCCGGCTGCGACGCCAGGAGCGACTCCTGGTCCCTGACCGCTCGCCAGGAGCACTGCGTTCTGCCGCGACGCGTGCGCGGGGGCGTACGCGCCGCGCCACGTCGCCCTTGTCAGGCAGGAAATCGCGTCCTACGCTTCCGCGCGCACTCCGTACTCCACCCTTGCATCCTTACCGTACGGGAGTTGTTCATGTCTCACAGTGTGTCCACGATGTTCCCCTGGCCAACGTTGTCTGCAGCCATGTCCGGAGCGCTACTGCTCCCGGATCATGCAGAGTACGACGCTGCCCGCCATGTCTGGAACGGGATGATCGACCGTCGCCCGGCGGCGATCGCCCGCTGCCAGAGTGTGGCGGATGTCCAGGCCGCCGTGAACTTTGCGCGGGAGCAGGGCCTGGAAATCGCTGTTCGCGGCGGTGGCCACAATGCCGCTGGCCTGGCCGTTGTCGATGATGGCCTGGTCATCGATCTCACGGCCATGAACGCGGTCCAGGTTGATCCAGAGCAGCGCTTGGCCCGCGCCGGCGGCGGCGCGACCTGGGGCGACTTCGACGCCGCGACGCAGGAATACGGTCTTGCCGCGACGGGTGGGGCCATCTCCTCCACAGGCGTGGCGGGCCTGACCCTCGGCGGCGGCATCGGCTGGCTGATGCGCAGCATGGGCCTGGCGTGCGATAACCTCGTTGGCGCCCAGGTGGTGCTGGCAGATGGCTCCGTGGTTACCACCAGCGAAACCGAGCGGCCGGAGCTGCTCTGGGGGCTGCGCGGGGGCGGCGGCAATTTCGGCGTGGTGACGGAGTTCACCTTCAAGCTGCACCCGCTGGAGAGCGTCTACGCCGGTATGCTGGTCTATCCGCGGGAGCAGGCGACCGCGGCACTGCGTCACTTCCGCGCAGAGTCGGACGCGTCGTCCGATGCGCTCACCGTCTTCAGCGCCATGCTCTGCTCCCCTGAGGGAGCACCCATCTTCGCCTACGTCATCGCCTACGCCGGTGGCGAAGAAGCGGGCGCCCAGGCCGTGGCCCCGTTCCGCGCACTGGGTGAGCCATTGGCGGACCTGGTGCAGCCGATGCCCTACACCGCGTTGCAGCAGATGCTGGATGAGGGATTCCCGGCTGGCCTGCACGTCTACTGGCGGTCACATTTCCTGGCTGGTCTCCCGGACGAGGCGATCGATATCCTGGTGGCCGGCGCCAACGCGGCGCCCTCACCGCTGAACGCGGTGCTCATCGAGCAGTTGGGCGGCGCCGTCACGCACGTTGGCCGGGATGAAACCGCGTTCGATCACCGCGACGCCGCGGTCAACCTGGCCATCATCGCGCGGTGGGGTGACCCCGCTGAGGCTGAGGCAAACATTGCCTGGGCGCGAGACCTGTGGGACGCCATGCAACCGTACGCGCGAGGCGTGTACGTCAACTACCTCGGTGTGGGGGACAACCCGGAGCGCGTGCGCGATGCCTACAGCGCCGCCAAGTACGCGCGCCTGGCTGCGCTGAAGCACGCCTACGATCCCCAGAACCTCTTCCACCGGAACCAGAACATCCGGCCTGAAGCAATGGCGTAAACCCCGACCTCAGGGTTTCGAGCGGGCCTGTGACGAAGAAACCCGGCAACCAGCACGCTGGTTGCCGGGTTTCTTTTCGCGCTGAACCTGGACGTGATGCAGACAAGTCACAGGTCTCCCCGGCGAACACAACATGCGAGAATGTGAACGTACTCCCATGACTTCTGGTGACCCGATGTGTGCGGTGCGGGCGCTCTTGCATGGGAGCGGTGTATGCGCGGGGAGGAGAACGCGATGCGGCGGGTTCTGCAGGTGTGTGGGGTGGCAGCGGCGGTTGCCTCCCTGATGGGCGTATCCATCACGGCGACCGGGGCACAGGGCATCGTCTCAGGGGTTACCTTGCCGCCGATTTCGGTGGTGACGCCAGGCATGCCAATAGGCGTGACTGTTTCTGTCCCGGGCATGGTGAGTTCTCCCGTCATGCCTGGCATCAGTGTGGGGATGGCGGGCACTGGCTCTGGGAACCAGAAAGAAGTGACCTACAAGGAGTCGAACACCTCGGAGCCGGCCACCATTGTGCTGAGCGAGTAGGTGCTGCAAACCGTGCGGGCAACCGGTGCGCCTGAATGCCCGCGCGGTTTGACGAAAGTCACAGATCTGGGCTATCCTCTGTGGGCTTCGATCGGGAGTAGTAAGCCCTGCCTCCCAGAGAGTCGCCGGTGGTGCAAGGCGACAATCCAGGGGCTGAACTCGCCCGTGAGCTGCGCCAGTGAAGCGGATTTCCGTTAGCTCGCGCCGGGTCGCCTCCGTTACCAGGCATCCAGAGTGGATCGTGGCCGCGCCAGGATTCTCTGGGGCCGTAGCTCAGCCGGGAGAGCGCAACACTGGCAGTGTTGAGGTAAGGGGTTCGAGTCCCCTCGGCTCCACCACTATCCGCGCCACCCGGTCAACCAGGGTGGTACCGCGGAAGCGCATCAAGCCTTTCGTCCCTGAACAGGGATGAAGGGCTTTTTCGTGCCCAGTGCAGAGACAGTCGACGTCAGCAGGCAGAGCGCAGCAGGACGACCAGGACATGACCACGACCACGGACACCGACACGGCGACGAGTACGGTCAACGACATCATCGGAACGGTCAACGACCGATATGATCCTGCCGCCATCGAGCCGAAATGGCGCGCCCGCTGGGAAGCCGACGAGTTGTACCGGGTCGATGATGATGGGCCGGGGGAGAAGTGGTACTCGCTGACCATGTACCCCTATCCCTCTGGCGTACTGCACATCGGGCACTGGTTCGCCTTTGTGGCGCCCGATATCTTCGCCCGCCTGCAGCGAATGCGCGGCCACAACGTGCTCTTCCCGATGGGCTTCGACGCCTTTGGCCTCCCCGCCGAGAACGCGGCGATTCGCAACAACATTCATCCCGCCACCTGGACCTTCGAGAACATCGACGCCATGCGCGAGCAGTATGGCCAGATGGGCGCGATGATCGACTGGCGTCGCCAGGTCATCACCTGCACTCCGGAGTACTACCGCTGGAACCAGTGGCTCTTCCTGCAGATGCTGAAGAAGGGGCTGGCCTACCGCGCCAAGGGCGCGGTCTGGTGGTGCCCGAAGGACCAGACCGTGCTCGCCAATGAGCAGGTGCTGGAGGGCAACATCTGCGAACGCTGCGGCTCCGAGGTGTTCAAGCGGGACCTGGAGCAGTGGTATTTCCGCATTACCCACTACGCGGACGAACTGCTGCACGCCGCGGAAGACCTGGACTGGCCCGAGCGCGTCAAGACCATGCAGCGCAACTGGATCGGTCGCTCCGAGGGCGCCCGCCTGCGCTTCCCACTGGAGACGGGCGACGAGCTCGAGGTGTTCACCACCCGGCCGGACACGGTCTGGGGCGCCACCTTCATGGTGCTGGCTCCGGAGCACCCGCTGGTGGCGAAGATCACGACGGATGAACAACGGGCTGCGGTCGAAGCCTACGTCGATCAGGCGCGGAAGCAGTCCGAAATCGAGCGCATGTCCACGGATGAGAGCCGCCAGCGCACCGGAGTGTTCACCGGAGCGTATGCGGTGAACCCGGTGACGGATGAGCGCATCCCGGTCTGGATCGCGGACTACGTGCTGATGGGCTATGGCACCGGCGCCATCATGGCGGTGCCCTTCGGTGACCAGCGCGATTTCGAGTTCGCGCGCGCCTTCGACCTGCCGATCCGGGTCGTGGTGCAGCCAGACGGTGAGCCGGATTTCGATCCGGCCACCATGACTGAGGCCTACCACGGCCCCGGCCCCCTGGTGAACTCTGGCCCAATGACCGGCAAGCTGATGCCGGATGAACTGCCGGAGGTGATTGCCTGGCTGGCCGAGGCTGGCCGAGGCGAGGCGGAGGTCAACTTCCGCCTGCGCGACTGGTTGATCTCGCGCCAGCGCTACTGGGGCACGCCGATCCCGGTGGTCTACTGCGACGCGTGCGGCATGGTCCCGGTGCCGGAGGACCAACTGCCGGTGGTGCTGCCGCTGGATGCGGAGTTCACGCCGACCGGGCAGTCGCCGCTGGTCTCGCACGAGGCGTTCCTGCACACCACCTGCCCGCAGTGTGGCGGCCCGGCGCGGCGCGAAACCGACACCATGGATACCTTCGTTGATTCCTCCTGGTACTGGTACCGCTACACCTCGCCGCACGATGAGACCGCGCCGTTCGATGTCGAGACGGCGGCGCAGTGGACGCCGGTCGATCTGTACTGCGGCGGCATCGAGCACGCCATCCTGCACCTGCTCTACGCCCGCTTCTTCACCAAGGTGATGCGGGACCTGGGGCTGGTGGACCACGGCGAGCCCTTCCTGCGCCTGCGCAACCAGGGGATGATCCTGGCGGAAGAGGGCACCAAGATGAGCAAGAGCCGGGGGACGCAGGTCTCCCCGGACGAACTGGTGGCCGCGCACGGCGCCGACGCGCTGCGCCTGCACCTGATGTACCTGGGGCCCTGGGAGCAGGGCGGGCCGTGGAACTCTCGCGGCATCACCGGCATGGAGCGCTTCATCCGGCGCGCCTTCAGCCTGGTGACGGAGACAGGCGCCGGCCCGTTCGATGCCACGCTGACTGATACGGAAACTGCACCGCTGCGGCGCCTGCGCGCTCGCACGATCCAGCGGGTGACTACTGACCTGGACGAGTTCCAGTTCAACACCATGGTCGCCGCACTGATCGAGTACGTGAACGAGCTGATGAAGCTGCGCGAGGGCGAGATTGCGCGCACCCCAGAGTGGCGCGAAGCGATCGAGACGCTGGTGCTGCTGATGGCGCCGAGTGTTCCCTACGTGGCGGAAGAACTGTGGGAACGCCTGGGCAACCCGTACTCGGTGCACCGGCAGGGCTGGCCGGAGTACGACCAGGCCCTGACGGTGGCGAACGAGGTGGAGGTCGCCGTGCAAGTGAACGGCAAACTGCGCGATCGCCTGATGCTGCCTGTTGACCTGGGTGAGGATGCTGCCCGCGCCGCCGCACTGGCGCAGCCGAAGATCGCGGAAGCCGTTGCCGGCCGCGAGCCACGCAAGGTGATTTACGTGCCCGGGCGGCTAGTGAACATCGTGGTGTAGGGAACGGCGCGAAACGCCACTCCCACAAGTTACTCTGAGGCAATTGGCGTGAGCCAGCAGGACATCACTATCTGCCTTGATGATCACCTGGCCGGCCTGCTCTGGTGACTCACCAGAGCAGGTCGGCTGGCGCTAAAAGCCTCGCGCTCATGCAGCACCCGCTTGCAGCACACCAGGGCGCGCTCTAGCCTTGATGTTCCGTTCTTACTGCATCCTGATAAGGCATTCTCATGAGTCAAGTCCCGGTCATGATCAACGAGGAAGTGGTGGCATTGCTTGGCCTATCTGGCGAGCAACTTGAGCGCAGCGTCCTTGAAGACATCGTGCTCGGGATGTACCGGCGTCACCACATCTCGGCAAGGCGTGCTGCCGGTCTGCTGAGCATGGAGTTCTTGTCGTTCCTACGGTGGACCGGAGAGATGGGCATCCCCTACATTGATATGACACCAGAGGAGTGGCAGGAAGAGATGCGGGTGGTCGCGGAACTCGCGGAAATCCGTGCTCGTCGTCGCTGACTCAAGCGTTCTCATCGCCTATCACCAGATCGATTAACTGGCAGTCCTGCGTGATCTCTATGCCAGCGTGGTTGTGCCGCCAGCAGTAGCGCGCGAGACGGCCCCCTCACTGGGAAATCTGCCCGACTGGATCGCAGTAGTGGCTCCCTCCACAGATCATGTACTCACACTCCGACTGGATGACGGGGAGCGTGAGGCACTGTCACTCGCGATGGAGATCTTGCCTGGGGCAGTGTTGATAGACGATCTGGCAGCAAGACGAGTTGCTCGCG
Source organism: Thermomicrobiales bacterium (assembly GCA_046328375.1). GTDB lineage: Bacteria > Chloroflexota > Chloroflexia > Thermomicrobiales > UBA6265 > JACCXM01. The sequence continues at coordinate 52,621 of JAXLWT010000030.1, read as the reverse complement.
ATCTGGCTGTGCCTACCATCGGATCCGCCGGAGTATTGGTTGATGCAAAATCTGCTGGACTCATCGACCGCGTATCACCAATTCTTCACGCAATGAGAGCCGGTGGTCTATATCTCAGCGACGAGATCGCGGACGAGGTTCTACGGAGAGCAGGCGAGGCCTGAAATGCGTTATCCTTTCCTGCGCTGAGCCACTTGGGCCTGGCGTGCTGCGCGCGAAGCGCTGAGAGGAGGCGACACATGACAATCCTTGTGGACGAAGTGTGCCCAAATGCCGCCTCGGCTGCCTGCCCCAGCTAGCATCCCCGGACGCTACGCGCGTCCGCTCCGCTCCTTCCCGAGCACCCCAATTGCCTGCTGCGAGTTGGCCTCTGTCAGAGGTGGCGTTCCTTCTGTACGCAACCTTTTCTGACAGGAGCTACCGCGTTGCAAACGCTCGATCTCGTGAACCTCGATCATCTCGGTTTTTCGTCGTTTTTCGCCGCGCAGTTTTCAGAATTGAGTCGGCCCAATCTGGTTCCGGCGCGCGTCGCCGCCGACGGCCAGAGCGTGTGGCAACTGGCGGGGAGCCAGGCAACGTTGGGCGAGCTGTCCGGCAAGCTGCGGCATGGGCTGAGCCATGAGCAGCGTCCTGCCGTGGGAGACTGGGTCGCCGTCGCGGACAGTCGCGACCGGGCCATCATCCATCACATCCTGCCGCGCCGGACGGCACTGGTTCGTCGTGCCGCCAGCCTCGATGCCGTGAGCCAGGTGATTGCCGCGAATGTCGATCTGTTCGGCATCGTCACCTCCGCCAACCAGGATCTCAATCCCCGGCGCATCGAGCGCTACCTGGCAGCAGTCTGGGAGAGTGGCGCCTCGCCCATGATCGTGCTGAACAAGGTCGACCTGGTCGATGACGTTGAGCCGCTGCGCGCCACCCTGGATGAGGTGGCGCTCGCGGTGCCGGTGGTGGAAGTGAGCGCGGTCACTGGCGATGGCCTGGCGGATCTGCAGGCAGCCCTTGCGCCGGGCAAAACGGTGGCCTTCATCGGCTCATCCGGTGTGGGCAAGTCCTCGCTGGTGAACCGGTTGCTGGGGCATGAGGCGCAGCACGTGAGCGGCATTCGCGAGGATGACGCACGCGGCCGGCACACCACCACTCGCCGCGAACTGCGCATCCTGCCGGCTGGAGCAGTCCTGATCGATACCCCAGGGATGCGCGAACTTGGCCTGACCGATGATGCAGGTGGTGTGGAAACCGCCTTTGCGGACATCAGTGAACTGGCGGAAGGGTGCCGTTTCAACGACTGCCGCCATGAAGGGGAGCCGGGGTGCGCGGTGCAGGCGGCACTGTACGACGGCACCCTCTCGGTGGAGCGCTGGGAGAGCTACCGCAAGCTGCAGCGCGAAGTGGCCGCGTACGAAGCCCGGCAGGACCCGGTGCTGGCGGCGGAGCGGCGCCGGCAGTGGAAGATGATCACCAAATCGGTGCGTCATTCCAGCAAGGTGACGGGCAAGCCGCTGTACTGATGCTGGAATGAGGACGTACGCGATGTGCGAGGAGGCTCATGCCAGCAGCTTTGCCAGCGGCAAGGTGAAGCCGGGCAGGATCTCTTCGCCATCCAGCACGGCATCGTCGCCGATGGTCACCGGCGCTTTCTCCTGCCGAAAGATGGTCGCGGTGCGCCGAACGGGGTCGATCAGCCAGACCAGTGGGACACCAGCTTGCAGAAACATCGACACTTTTGAAAGGGCATCAGCGAGCCGGTCAGACGGAGACAGGATCTCAACCGCGAGATCAGGCGCCAGTGGAACGAACGCTGCCGGGACCTTTGGAAGCCGCTCCACTCGTACGAATGCCGCGTCTGGGCTGCGCACGGTTGCTCGATCACCGAACAGGATGAAGCCGCCGTCAGCAGAAAAGACGTGCCCAATAGGGTGAGACTCGACATAGCTGTTCAGGTGATAGCCAATGCGGGAGGCGATCATCGACGACAAGCCAGCTGACGGTGTTACCTCAACTGGCTCTCCATCTATAAGCTCCCACAGACCCTCGCGGGCTTCGGCCTCGAACTCGGCGATGGTGAGGGGACGGGTGGCAACCATGGGGGTGCGGCCTTTCGGTCAGGTAAAGAGTGTTGCCAGCGGAAGGGAAAACCCGGGCAGGATATCCTCACCGGCGAGGGCACCACGCTCATCAAGGATGACAGGAAGTGTGTCCTGCTTGAAGACCATCGCTGTGCGCCGTATGGGATCAATCAACCAGACCAAGGGCACGCCGGCCTGGAGGTACATCGACACCTTCGAAAGAGCATCTGCGAGCCGGTCAGACGGGGAAAGGACTTCGACCGCGAGATCTGGAGGGACGCCAACGAAGGTCCTGGAGAGAGCCGGAAGCCGCTCCCTTCGCACAAATGCCACATCTGGGGCGCGAACCGTGTCACGATCCGCAAAGATGACGAAGCCGGCGTCGGCAGGAAACGCTCGGCCGATTGGATGTGTCGCCAGAAAGGTTCGAATTGCGAAGAACACTTCGCCGGCAATCCATGACGACTCATCGGACGACGGTGTCATTTCGACTGGCTCCCCGTCGATCAACTCCCAGCGACCCTCGCGGTGCTCCTCGGCAAATTCGGCAATGGTGAGGGGACGAGTGGCAACCATGAACGCAACCTTTCGCTCAAGTGGTCAGAGAGGATACTGCCTGCGAGAAGATGGCAGGCCCTTGGAGGGTTGAGGCATTGGCATGTCAGCGCGGTGAGATGGAGCAGGAACCCGGCTGTGCAGCCAGGCGGACAGGGCACCGGTTTTCAGGCATGGATCCGGCAGTTACTCAGTTGGAGACGGCCCCAACAGGTCATCAACGGTCATCGAGAAGCCGGGGAGGATAGCTTCGGCTGCCACGACCTGGTCACCGGCCAGGCGGATGGCTGGATGATTCGGCGTGAAAACGGTGAGTGTGCGCGGGCTGGGCTCGACTAGCCAGACCAGGGAAACGCCTGCCTTCAGATAGAGGCTGATCTTGCGCAGGGCATCGGTCATGCGGTCGGATGGCGACATGACCTCAACGACCAGATCGGGGGCCAACCGCGCGAAATGCTGTTGCTCGGCGAAAGATGGAACTCGAGATGCGGTGATGAAGCTGACATCAGGTGCGAGCAACGTGTTCTGATCGGGGAAGATGACAAAGCCAGCATCGGGACCAACGACCAATCCCGCATTGGCCGCAAGGACGTGGGCATTGAGAAGAGTCAGAATACGGGCTGTCACCGCTGCTGCGTGCAGACTGGTCGGGTTCACCGCAATGACCTCTCCATCGATGAGTTCCCAGTTTCCCTCCGGCGGGTTGCGTTCAACGTCTGCAATCGTGATCTGCCTCGTGGTCGCCATGACGCTGCCCCGTAAATGCCGACGGGGGAAGTTGGCAACGCGCCGAACTTCCCCCGTACCAGAGTGTGTCCGTAGTGACCAGCCAGTTCGTGGCCGGGCTTTCAGCCTACCACGTGCAGCCTAGTCCGCTGCGGTGGCGACCGGCTCCTTCGCGTGCTCCGGCAGCCAGCGCAGGTTGAGACTGCGGTTCGCGCCGACCTCGTCCAGGCGGCCGTACTCCGTGTTGTGCGGTGCGTGCTGCACGATCTCCGGTGTCTCGGCGGCTTCCTGCGCGATCTGGCGCATCACCCCGATGAAGAAATCGAGGGATTCCTTCGACTCGGTCTCGGTCGGCTCGATCATCAGGGCTTCCGGCACCACCAGCGGGAAGTAGACGGTGGGCGGATGGATGCCGAAATCCAGGATGCGCTTGGCGATATCGAGCGCACGCACTCCTTGCGTCTTCTGCCGCGTGGCAGAGAAGACGGTCTCGTGCATGCAGGTACGGTCGCCGTAGGGAAGATCGTAGAGATCCCGCAGGCTGGCGCGAATGTAGTTCGCGGCCAGGACGGCGTCCTCACTGACCTGCCGTAGACCCTCCGCGCCGTGCATGCGGATGTAGGTGTAGGCGCGCACGAACATGCCGAAGTTGCCGTGGAAGGCATGCAAGCGGCCAATGCTCTGCTCCGGCTGGAAGAATTCGTAGCGGACGTTGCCATCCTCTTCCACGCGGCGCACACGCGGCCCAGGCAGGTACGCCTCCAGACCTTCGCGCACACCAACCGATCCGGCACCGGGCCCGCCGCCGCCGTGGGGCGTCGAAAAGGTCTTGTGCAGGTTGAAGTGCATGACGTCGATGCCCAGGTCACCGGGGCGGGCCATACCGAGGATGGCGTTGAAGTTCGCGCCATCGTTGTAGACCAGGCCGCCTGCCGCGTGAACGGCGTCGACGATCTCCTGGATGTGCTCGTCCCACAGGCCGAGCGTGTTCGGGTTCGTGATCATCAGCCCGGCGGTGTCCGGGCCGACGGCAGCGCGCAGTGCCTCGAGATCGCAGTTGCCGCGCTCGTCCGAAGGAATGGTGACGACCTGGAAGCCCGCCATCACCGCCGTGGCCGGGTTCGTGCCGTGGGCGCTGTCCGGTACCAGGATCTTGGTACGGCCAGTGTCTCCGTTCGCCTGGTGCCAGGCGCGGATGACGAGGCAGCCGGTAAGTTCTCCCTGCGCACCGGCAACTGGCTGCAGGGCGACCTGGTGGAAGCCCGAAATCTCGCCCAGCATCTCCTGCAACTCCCACATGAGTTGCAGCGCACCCTGGACGGTGCTGGGATCCTGATAGGGGTGAATATCGGCAAAGCCTGGCAGGCGCGCCACCACCTCATTGATCTTCGGGTTGTACTTCATCGTGCAGGAGCCGAGTGGATACATCCCGATATCGATGGCGTGGTTCTTCTGGGAGAGCCGGGTGAAGTGGCGGATCACATCGATCTCGCTGACTTCCGGCCAGTCCAGCGATTCGCGACGCAGGTGGGCAGGCAACTCCACCGTTTCGGGCACGTCCGGCTTGGGCATGCGCACGCCGCGCCGGCCCGGCTTGCTGAGCTCATGGATCAGCGGTTCGACCGCCATATTGGTTGTACCCCTGTGAGAACTGGCCGCAATGGCCCAGAAAATCCGACCAAAACAGGTCGATGGTAGCACGACCTCGCCCGGTTTCCGTCCTGGTTCTTGCCAGCCTGACGGCCAGCGCCAGGCTGGGAGTTGCCGCTCTCTCGCGTCATCTCATCCGCGAGGTCGAGAGCCCCGGGTATGGCTTTGTCCATGGTGAAACGAGACGTCGCGGTCAGCAGATGTGCCATGGTCTCGCCAGGTCGGGAGCGATTCAGCCGGGATCATCACCCAGGGCCAATCCCGCGGCGATTGCCTGCGACAGGGGGAGCGCCCGCCCCGCGGCCCACGCCGCGCGAAAAGGGACCGCCCCAAGGCGCGCTTGCACCTCCTCCACGGCGCGGTCGTACCAGTCCCGCCCCGCCGGTGGAAGCGGCAGCCCGGCGGCATCCCGGGCTGCGCCAGCCGCGCCGAAGAGTTGTGCTGCTTGCTCGGGCCACTGCCAGGCGACCGGCAGCGCAGCGATTCGCTCCAGGCTCCAGGCAAGGCCCCTGACGTCCCCCACCTCCGCCTGCAGTTCCAGGCTTTCCCGGTACAGGGCAAGCGCGCGCGGATGATTCTGCTGATCGGCAGCGACGTGTCCGAGGTTGCTCAGCGTACGCGCAACTCCCAACTCGTTTCCGGCAACCCGGGCCTTGGCCAGGCTTTCCTCGAAGAGCCTGGCCGCGAGGTCGAACTCACCTTGCCGGCGCGCGACGACCCCCAGGTCGTTCAGCATGTTTGCCATGCTGCTCGCGTCACCGAGGGTCTGGAAAAGCGCGAGACTCTCTTCGAGCATCTCTGTTGCGTGCGCATAGTCGCCCACGTCGCTGGCGGTGTCTCCAAGCAGGTGCGCCGTCCGCGCGATGCCCAGCGTGTCCCCGATCTCGCGGAAAAGGACGAGAGCTTCCTCGCCGAGGGCCGCTGCGGCAGCATAGTCGCCCTGTTCCCGGGCGATGACTCCGGCGCCACGGAGCGCCTTGGCGGTCACAGACGCCGGCACCCCGCCCCTCCGCGCCAGCGCCTCCGTCAGCCACTTGCGACCCTCTCCCAGGTGCCCGCGAATTTCCCAGAAGACCGACAGCGCGCCGCTCAGCCGGAGAAAGTCCTCGTTCCCACCGTGGTCCCGCAGCCACGCCAACGCCAGGCGCAGGTTGTCATGCTCGCTCTCGACGCGCGCAAGCCAGGTGCCTTGCTCAGGACCGATGAGGGCTGGCTCAGCCTTCTCTGCGAACGCCAGGAAGTACGCCGCGTGCGTCGTGCGCACCGCCTCGACCTCCGCGCGCGCCGTCAACTGCTCCAGGCCGTACTCCCGAATGGTCGCCAGCATGCCAAATCGAGGGTCACCCTCGCCGGTATCGAGCCGCTGCAGCAGGCTCTTGTCGACAAGCGATGCGACGAGGTCGAGGGTGGATACGAGGGCAATGGCACTGCCGGCCCCTCGCACGTACTCAGCCGCCTCCAGCGTGAAGCCACCTGCGAAAACGGAGAGGCCGCGAAAGAGCGCCTGTTCCTCCGGGTCGAGGAGGTCGTAACTCCACGCAATTGCCGCTGCCATGCTGCGCAGGCGGTGAGATTGATCCTGGGGACCGCCTGTGAGTACCGGCAGCATCTGGTCGAGCCGGGCCAGCAGGGCTGTCGGCGAGAGGACTTTCACCCGCGCCGCGGCCAACTCGATTGCCAGGGGCAGCCCATCCACGCGGCGGCAAATAGCCGTGACGGCGGCGGCGTTGGCGTGGGTCAGGGTGAATGCGGGAGCCGGCGCCCTCTCAATAAAGAGCCGTACTGCCGGGACATCCTGCACGTCAGCCAGGCTGTGGATGGCCTGGAAATCAGGCAGGGCCAGTGGACCGAGCGGAATCTCTCGCTCGCCCCGGATGCGAAGCGGCGCGCGCGAGGTCGCCAGGATCGTCAGCGCCGGGCACGCCACCAGTAAATCTGCAATCCACAGTGCCGCCGCCGGGAGGTGTTCGAGGTTATCGAGGACGAGCAGCATCCGCCGGTCATGCAGCGCCCGGCGCACGACCCCGTCAGTCGATTCCTGACCAGTTGTGCGCACTCCTAGCGCCGTGGCGACTTCCGTCGCGAGGAGCGTGGCGTCAGTGATGGCGGCGAGTGGCACAAACGCGACGTCTCCACCGAAGAGATCGCTGGTCTGGGCCGCTACCGCCAGCGCCAGGCTCGTCTTGCCCACGCCACCGGGACCCGTAACGGTCAGTAGGCGGTCCCGGCCTGCCGCCAGCCTGGTGCGAATCGCCTGTATTTCGTCGTCCCGGCCGATCAGTGGCACGGGCGGCGAAGGCAGATGCAGGGGTTCCGCTTCCAGTGGGGGAGCGCTGGCAGCCCGGGCGCTGGTGAGCGTTTCCCGGTCCTTTGCCGAGAGATCAAGGGCGTCGGCCAGCGCGGCGACCGTGTTCGGGTAGGGCCGACGGCGCTTGCCGGTTTCCAGCGCACCGATGGCCTGCACGCTCAAGCCGGCACGTTCAGCCAGCGCCTCCTGAGAGAGCCCTGCAACTACCCGAAAGCGCCGGAGGTGTTCCCCGAAGGGAACCTGATCTGCGTCCCGCTGGCGTGTCTCGCTCATCGGTCAGTACGCGATGCCCTTCCCGGCCCTCGGTCTCTGCACATCGTGGAGAACTGTAGAGAAAGTGTACGTGCCCTGTCGCTGGGGTGTAACGGGGAGCGGCCATAAGGTGAATGACGTGAACCGGCCTGCGGTCACCAACTTCGGCTCAGGATTCAGCAAGGAGCGCAACATGGTGGTTACGACCCGATTCCCCGATTCTCACCCCGCGGTAGTTTCCGGCGATCTGCTCGACGAACTCGGCCTCCGGCTGCGCGGAGATCTCATTACCCCGGGGCACCCGGAATATGACGAGGCGCGGCGCGTGGTCAACTTCACGGTCGACCGCCGGCCGCTGGCCATCGTTCGCGCTGCCGACGCTGAGGATGTCGCGGCGGCCGTGACATTCGCCCGCGCCTACGACCTGCCCCTGGCCGTGCGCAGCGGTGGGCACAGCGTCGCCCGCCTCAGCATGATCGACGACGCCATCATCGTCGATCTCTCGCACATGAAGCAGATCAGTATCGACCCTGCGGCGCGGATCGCCCGCGTACAGCCAGGTGCGACCTCCGGTGACCTTGCCCCTCTGGCCAACGACTACGGCCTGGCGCTGACCACTGGCGACACCCACTCCGTTGGCTTCGGCGGCCTGACCAGCGGCGGTGGGGTTGGCTTCATGGTCCGCAAGTACGGCCTGACGATCGATAACCTGCTGGCCGCCGAAGTTGTCACGGCGTCAGGCGAGATCGTGACCGCCAGTGCCGACGAGCGCCCGGACCTCTTCTGGGCGGTCCGTGGCGGCGGCGGCAACGCCGGTATCGTGACGGAGTTCACTTTCCGCCTGGCCCCGGTGAGCGAGATCCTTGGCGGCGAGTTGATCCTGCCCGCCACCCGTGAGGTCGTACGCGGCTACCTGGATTACGTCACGGCTGCGCCGGATGAGCTGTCAACAATCGCGCACCTGATGCATGTCCCACCCCTGCCGCACATGCCGCAGGAACTGGTCGGCCAACTGGTCTTTTCGATTCTCGTCTGCTGGAGCGGCGATCTGGAAGCTGGGCAGGAAGCGATTGCGCCTCTGCGTGCCCTAGGCACGCTGCTGGCAGATGCGGTAGCACCGATGCCCTATCCGGAGATCTACCGTTTCACTGCGCATCAAGCTGCGCCTCACGCTGCGGCGATCCGCATGATGTTCACCGACGAACTCAGTGATGCCTCACTCGACGCGTCCCTGGACGCGATGAAGCATGCGTCGTCGCCCTTCAGCCTGATCCAGTTCCGCGGGCTGGGGGGCGCCTTCGCCCGCGTGCCGGCTGGTGCAACCGCCTTCGCGCACCGGGACCAGCGCTACTTCTTCTCGATCATCGGGCTCTGGCTCGATCCGGGAGAGGACGCTGCCCTGCACCAGGCGTGGACCGCGGCGCTGTGGGAGAAGGTCCGCCACGAGGGGCACGGAGTCTACGTCAACTTCCTGGAGGAAGAAGGGGAGCAACGGGTGCGTGACGCCTACCCGCCAGCGACCTACGCCCGCCTGGCGGCGATCAAGCGGCGCTACGACCCGACGAACCTCTTCCGCTTCAACCAGAACGTTCCGCCGGATGATGGGGCGCAGCGCCTCACGCCCGAAGCAGTGCTCTCCATCGATCCCGTGGTGATAGCCGGCATGCCGCCACGCATGTCGTAGCGCAGTTCTCGTAGACCAGGGAGATCGCCATCCCGCCGCAGGAGGTACCTGCGGCGGGTGACTGCATGGAGGACGGCAGGGCTAACCAGTGGTTGGCCGGCCGCTAGGAGACCGTCAGCGTTCCCTCCATCCCAGCCGCACGGTGGCCGGGCAGGTTGCAGTAGAACTGGTAGGTGCCGGCGGGAGCGTTGACCGTGACATCCTCCGTCTTCCCCGGGGGCAGCGCAACGCTGATCGCCAGCACATCGATGCTGAAGTTGTGGGGGATCTGTGCCACGTTGGTGATCTTGAACGTGACCGGCGTGTTTGCGGGAATCGTGACGTCCTTCGGCTTGAAGTAGAAGTCGCCGGCCTCCATCGTCACCGTGTTGCCAGCGGCTGCGGTGCTCTTGGCCGGTGCTTCGGTCGCCGTTGCTTCGTGCGTGGCCGAGGCCTCGTGGGTGGCGGGAGTCTCGGTCGACGCGGCCGGTTCAGCGGTCGCCTGGACGTCTTTCGCCGGCGTGACCCCACCGAAGTAGTCGGTCTGCGCCGAGCTGAAGTCGCGCCCACCCGCCGTCGCCGCGACGGAGCGAACGTCGAGCGGCCCCTTGGCAGCCACATCGATGCGCAGGATATAACCCTCGGGATCGATCGACCCCAGGGCAGCGGCAGCAACGTACAGCGCGCCGTCCGGCCCGAAGGCAAGTGCCACCGGGTAGTTGATGTGGGTGGCCACCTCTTCCAGGGTACCTTGACCGGTGCGCCGCACGATACGGCCTGTTTCCGGCGCAATGTACGGCGGCTTGTCGATGTTCCCGGTCGCCATTTCCGCGGCGTAGAGCGTGCCATCTGGCGCCACTGCCACCGCCGTAACAATCGTCAACCCGGTCCAGACCTCCGTGACCTTGCCGTCGGCCGCGACCTCAACCACCCTGGAGGAACCGTCGGTGTATGGCGCTGGCGTGAGAAAGCCGACGTAAATCCCACCGTTCGGCGAGAGTGCGGGTCCGGTGGGCAGCGGATGATTCTCCGAGAGATCGGCAATCCGCTCGATTTGCCCATCGAGGGAGACCTTCAGCACCTGGCCGTTGTTACTCTCCACCACCCAGAGCTCGTCACCGACCGTCAGCATCCCGAAGAGCTCTCCGCCCGGGTTGTAATCGGCCGGCTTGAACTTCGTGGGGTTCGCGGAGATCCAGGCGGCGGTGTCGGCAATCACGGTCAGGGATTGGTCATCATTCACCCGGTAGACCCCGTCCGGATCGGGGCTGTTCCGGAGGAAATCCATGGCGTTGGCGTCTTCGAGTACGTAGAGCGCGTCACCCAGGAAGGCAACAGAGGCTGGGCCGAGCGTCCGATTCCCTTCCACCGTTGTCGAAGGCAGGTCGTTGCTGACGGTAACCGGATTGCCATCCTCGATACGCGCCACGATGCCGGAGTGACCAGTGGTGGCGTAGCCACCCCCGGCGTCTGGCCCCAGTACGCCTGCGCCACCGCTGCCGGCCAGCGCGACGTAGAGGTCACCATTGCTGTCCCAGGTGAAGCCGCGCGGGTTGGTGAGCCGGTGAGCGACGAGCGTGACGGGCTCGGATGCCGGCGGTGTTGCTTCCTGGGCCATCGCCCGCCAGCCGCCAAACCCGAGTGTGGCCGCTACCCCGAGCCCGCCACGCATCGCGGCGCGGCGGGTGCGGCGCGCCGCGGCGATGTTCATCAGTGCCGGAACGAAGGTCTCGCTCTCCACAATCTTCTCCTCTGGCGTGATGTCACGCAGGTGTTGATCCGCCACTCCCGCTGGGTGCGGAATGCCAGCAATGCCCGGTTGGTGGTCGCTATCGTAAGCGTCAGCGCACACGGAAGCCATAGGGGCGGGTCACCATCGGGTTGACGCAGTGTCGATCCTGACCGGAATTCCAGGCAGTGATGATGGGATCAGGACGTGGATGAGTACGTCCGCATGGAAACCGGCTTGTCGGCGGAGCCGGGCTGGCCGCGAGACCGGCCGAGGCAATGCCGCCGCGGAGCATGTTCCACGCCAGTGTTGATTTAGAGAACCCGCGACTGCGAAAACGCCTTATGTACCGCGAATTCGGCCGGTTTCACCCCGATGCACGACGGAAGAGTCTGAGGTTCGGATTATCGGAATCCACCGACCGGCGATCCCGCACCGGTGCGCGAGATGTTCAAGGACTCCGGAGGAAATTCGCCGGCCGGTTAGCCTGCCTCGCGACCATTGGGCAGAACCGGCGCAGGGACCTGCCTGCTGCCGCCTGCTACGGCGCATCTGCCAACGCCTCGAGGGCTCCGAGGATCAGGTCGAGTCCGAACGTGAACTCGTCGGCAGGGTCGTATCCGGCGGCGACGAGCGTTGCGGCGGCTTCGTTCAGGTAGGGGTACTGGTCGGGGGGCAGCTGTGGCAGGTACACGTCCTCGCCGATGGCGGCGAACTCCTCGGCCGTGTCGAAGGGGAGGCTGGCTTCCTGGAGCGCGAAGCCGTAGACGTAGCTGTCGAGTAGCCAGTTGGCGTGGGTTGCCATCTCCACGGAGAAGCCGGCCTTGCGCAGGCAGGCGACCACCGCTTCGTGGTGGCGCAGGTTCGCCGGTCCTGGGGCGGTCCGCGATTCCATCAGGGTGATTGCCCAGGGGTGGCGTGCGAGGACCTGCCGGGCGGACACCGCCCGCTGCCGCATCGCCGCCTGCCAACCCGCCGGGTCGGTCGGGAGATCGATCTCATCGAACACGACGTCGACCATGGCGTCGAGCAGCTCGTCCTTGTTTGCCACGTAGTAGTACAGCGACATCGCGCCGGCGCCGAGCTCGTTGGCCAGCCGGCGCATGCTGAGCTTGTCGACCCCCTCGTTGTCGGCAAGCCGGATGGCCTCGGTCACCACGCGCTCCTTGCTCAGCGGGACCTCAGCGGCAGCTCGATCACTCCTCGCGGCCATACGTGCTCCGTTCCTGGGACAGCCCTTGACGGATAGTACACCGTACGAGCATAGTACAGCGTACGACGTACGGTGTACGAAGAGGCAGGGCGTGGCCCCTCGAGAGGAGGTTCCGGTGGGATTACCGCAGCAACGATCCAGGCGTCACGGTGCGAGCGGCGCAGCTGATGGGACTGAAGCCGACAGGATGCGGGCAATCGTCCAGCACCGCTACGGACCCCCTGAGGTGCTCACGTGCGCCGACGTGGATCTGCCGGTGGTCGGTGATGACAACGTGCTCGTCCGGGTGGGCGCAGCTTCCGTTCACCCCGGCGACTACTTCCTCATGACCGGCGAGCCGTATGTCGTGCGACTGGCGTTCGGTCTGCGCCGCCCGCGCCACGCCATCCCAGGCCGAGACCTGGCCGGCGTGGTGGCAGCCGTCGGCAAGGACGTCGCTGATGTGCAACCGGGCGATGAGGTGTTTGGGTGGAGCACCACCGGCACACTCGCCCAGTACGCATGTGTCCCGGCGAGCCAACTCGTGCGCACACCCGCCAACCTCTCCACCGCCCAGGCCGCGGCGGTGCCCACATCCGGTCTCACCGCGCTGCAGGCGCTGCGAGACGTTGCGCACGTGCAGCCCGGGCAGGCCGTGCTCATCACCGGCGCCTCTGGCGGTGTGGGCCACTTCGCTGTCCAGATCGCCAGGACGCTGGGAGCAGAGGTGACCGGGGTGTGCAGCGCCCGGAATATGGATCGGGTCCGGTCGCTGGGCGCCGATCACGTCATCGACTACACACGAACCGATTTCACCCGCACCGGGCTGCGCTACGACGCCATCCTCGACAACGTGGAAGCACAGCCCCTTTCGGCTGTGCGACGCGCGCTGACGCCCACCGGCGTCCTCATTCCCAACAGCGGGCGAGGCGGCCGCCTGGTCGGACCTCTCGCCCGGATCGTCAAGGCGCGTGCGCGGTCGCTGTTCACCCGCCAGACCCTGCGGCCGTTCCTCTCCGTCGAGAAGCGCCAGGACCTGCTCCATCTGGCTGGCCTTCTCGAGGCGGGGCAACTCACGCCGGTCATCGACCGCACGTACCCGCTGAGCGAAGCGGCCGAGGCCTTCCGCTACATCGGGGCCGGCCACACCCAAGGGAAGGTCGTCGTCACGGTCTGAGCGACGGGATACGACGCAACGGCACCCGCATCGCCACCCATTCCGAGTTCAGCCGCCGTGGCTGACCATCGGCTTCACCACCGAGCGAAGGAGCAAAACGATGAGCAAGCAGACAAACACCACCAGCACAGATCCTCTGCAAGACCCGCGGATCCCGGTGCAGGCGAAGCTCGCAGCAGCCTGGACCAGTTTCATGTTCCTCTACATCTACGTCGACTACTTCCACCTGTACAAGCCCGGCGTCATCGACGACATCCGCGCCGGCGTCGTCTGGGAGTTCGACATCAGCCAAACCGTCCTGACCGCTATGCTCGCGCTCATCGCGATCCCGAGTGTCATGATCCTGCTCTCGATGACGCTGCCCGCCCGGGCGAACCGGGCCGCGAACCTCGTCGTGGCATCGCTCTACATTCCTGTCTCGCTGTTCAACGCGATGGGTGAGTCCTGGATCTCCTTCTACGGCCTCTCCATCGGCCTCGAAGTCGCCATCCTTGCACTCATCCTCCGGGAAGCCTGGACCTGGCCCCGAACGACCTACGTGGCAGCCAATGCCGCGCCGGTCAACGAGGCTTCCCGGCCAGCACACCCGTGAACCGCAGACAGGGGTCAGTGTCGAACATCCCCGTTTGCTCGCCCTTCAGCTTGACTGGTGCGATCCCGCCGATGAGCTTGTTCCCAGCGGGACGGAGATGATGAGGACTCGGAGGATGCTGAACAGGTCGGAGCCACGCTTGCGTCAGTGATCGCTCTCAGCCGCAGCCAGTTGCTGGCTCACGTCCTGGGTGAGATCCGCTTCCAGGAACTCCTCCGTGTCGGGTGTGGCCATCCGCACGTCAGCCAGCTCCGCCAGGCGGACCTGGAGATGTGCCGCCGCCACATCCAGCACGTGACCGCCCTGCAGGTGATCGGCCGTCAGCGCGTGGATATGCCAGCCGGCGACATTGATTGCACGGGCATAGGCCGGGGTCCAGAAGCCGACCAGGGTGGCAGCAACATCGGTGAAGGTGAAAACGGACTGCCCCGCAGCCGCCTGCACGAGGGTTGCCCCTTCCGGCTGCCGGGCAATCGAGCGCGCCTTGATGCGAGTGAAATGGCCGTCTACACGCACTGCGTAGAAGAGGTTGTCACTTTGCCGGGTTCGATCAAGGTGGGTGGTCAGCTCCGCGAAGGAGGTAATCACCGGCAGGGCAAAGGGCGGCACATCGGGGAACTCGGTGATGACGGCGAAGGGTGTGAGCGCCGCGTCATCAACCTGCGTGACGCTCCCGGCAGTATCGGCGCGGTAGAACGCGCCCTCCAGCGCGATCATCTCCCCGTCGAGGCCATCGAACGTGCCGAGGCCGAAATCGCCGTGCTCTTTGAGTTCGTGAATCGTCACCGCGCCGTCAAAGACACCCTGGGTGAGCGCAGTGGAATTGGAGACCTGGAAGAGGGTTGCATGATCCACCTCAAGCGCGTCTGCCAGCGCGGAAATGATGATCTGCTCGGGCGATTCACCCGTACGTGCCTGCCGCTCGGTCAGGGCCTCTACCAGGGCAGCAGGAATGTCGATGTGGAGTTCGGGCATACACGCATTCCTCTTGCTATCGGGTCATCTGGACAACGCGTTGAGCGTGATGCACAGCCTCTCACGTCATGAGGGCTTATCGGATGGAGCGGTGAGGTTTCGCGGAGTTGCCGGTGCCGCTTCTACGCCGCTTCCGGCTCGACCAGTGCCTCGCCAATCACCACGTCTTTGGGGGTGGCGTGAGGGCGGATGCGGCGCTGGGCCATGAGGATGGCGGGGATGAACAGGGCACTCAGGCCCATGCTGGCGAGGAGGGGAAGCTCCGGGCGGATGGCGTAGAGTTGACCCGAGACGATGGGCGAGGTGGAGAAAGCGCTACCGGCGAACATCTCGCTCAGGGTGAAGACGCGGGGCCGCACGCGGTCATCTTCGATGACTTCGCTCAGGGCTGCACCGAAGAGCCCCCAGGCGCTCCACAGTCCACCGCGCCCAATGAACGCCAGCGCGATCAGCCAGACCATGTGCGTGGAGAGAATCACCGCCAGGGACGCCATCACCATGAGCATGCCAATGACCACGCCGGTCATGGGGTTCTGCTGCAGGAACTTGCTGCGGGTGATGACCAGCCCGAAGACGACGGCCCCGGCAGAGCCGACGCCGCCAAGCATGGCCACGATGGCCGGAGAAATGCCGCGCTGGTCCGCCAGGAACGTAGCCAGCAGGGAGATTCCCAACCCGAGCGCAAAGATGACCGCGAACTGCATGGTGATGAGCGGCTTGACCGTGGGTTGGGCCAGCGCTTCCCGGTAGGAGGATCGCTGCCGGGTGGCGCCCTCTTCGCGCGGAGGCGAGGGAATGCGGCTCAGCATGATGACGGAGAGCAGGGAGCACACTCCCGCGAAGATGAAGGCCGCGCGCATCCCGAAGAGCGCGATGAGCCCGGCTGAGAAGAGCGGCGCAATGCCGAACGCAACCGCCGGGCCGACATTGAAGACGAGCGTGAAGGCGCGCACGCGCTGTTCCCCGGCCAGTCGCGCCAGTTGCGCCTGCACCAGCGGGAAGGCGACATCCCCCAGCGCGGCGCCAATGACCATGGGCACGAGCTGCGTCCAGTGCATCGCCAGGCCGGCGGTGATCAGGCCAATGGCTGCGGCCAGACGCACGAGCACAATCATGCGAGTGGGGTTGAAGCGGTCCGCAAGGCTGGCGCTGGGGGCCATGAAGAGGAGGCGCAGGATGCCAGAGGACCCAAGGACGAAGCCCACGACGGTGATCGGCGCGCCGAGCGCCTCGATCCAGAGCGGCCAGATCCCGACGTAGGCGCCAAACGACGCCTCCACCATGACCATGCCCCAGAAGATGAAGCCGATCTCCCGCCCCAGCCCCAGGTGCCAAACGAGCGGGACACCGCCCGGCAACCGCATGCCGCCGATTCCTTACACGCTAAACGCGGGCGAGATGCCCGCGCCGCGGTCATTGTACGGGGGCGCCGCCCCGTTGGGGCTCAGGGGGTGTTGCGCTGCGCGCTCAGGGGGGAGAAGGGACACGGACTTGGGGAAGCGTTGCCTCGCTTCAATGAACGAGCTGCATTTCTCCCCCTGAGGCCGAAGGCCGGCACCCCCTGAACGCAGTGACACCCCCTGAGTGCCGCAGGCACGACACCCCCGTTCTCACAATGCGGTACGGTTTCCCGCAGTGTGATCCGTCCCGTATCCCCGGAGGTCTCTGCCCGCGTGAATCCCTATCTCGCGACCGCGATCGCGATGTGCGCCATCGTGCTCATTTCACTGGCCGGTACTGCCTACCTGGCGGCGATGTTCAATCGTCGCGCCAAGGCGGATATGCAGGCGCGCCTCGATCCCCTGGCGGCCGCCGTCAATGGCACGGCCGATGTGGAGGAAGCACGGCTGGAGGGACGGTACAACGGCCAGATTGCGATTGGGCGCGTGAGCAATGCCCCGGGTGGGTTCGGGCGCCTCTTTCACGTGGAGCTGGTTGATTCCGCTGGTGGCCAGAAGTGGGAGTGGTCTTCCCTGCCGCAGAAGAAGCCGCCCGCGCTGATCCGGACCTTCGAGGGAGACCCCGCGCTGGAGCAGCGCCTGGGCATTGATTTCCCCGAGGTGGCGAAAGTCGTGCCGAATGATGAGGCAGAGCGGTTCGGGTTCATCTATGACCCGGAGGCCGGAATGATGCGCCTGACGCGCGAGATGCGCACACGCCTCGATATTCCTGACGCCGAGACATTCCTGCGCCAACTGGCCACGCTTCAGGAGTTGGGCGAAGCAAACCGGCGGGCCCAGTCAGGAGCGACAATCCTGCCCACCGCGAGCCGTGATGGTGAGACGCGGGCGGAGCCAGCCGGTGCCTGACGCAGACGTGTTCCCGCCGCGCCAGATCGACAGTATTCGCGTCGACAGCCAGGGCGAGGAAATCGCCTACATTGCGGCCTGGCCTGCGCCAGCGGGGGGCTGGCAGGTGGAGGGGACGGGATTCATCCCCGGCATCCCAAGCACGCAGAAGCGCGTGCTGCTTCGCGCGCCAGATGGGGCGCAGACGGTCATCCACTTCCTCGTGGGCACGTATCACGAGGTGGCGCAACGCACGGCGGACCCTGCGGCGGCCCGCGTGGAGCGGGCGATGCGCGCGGGGTTGGACCTGGCCAAGCAGGAAGGCCCGCTGCACCCGGGCTCCCTGCCCCAGTACCCGGTGCCCATTCCGGCCTACCGCGACGCGGTGGCCGTGCCGCTGCCGATCCTGGCGATCGATGCCCGGCAACGTGGCCTCTATTCGCCACCCCGCTTTGCGGTGGTGCGTTGGCCCGGCGGCGAGCCGCTGGGCGTGGGCGATGTCCCCGGCTTCGATCCCGACAACTGGCCCCCACCGCGCCTCAGTGACTGGCCGCCGCCGGCGGTGCGCGACTGGGAGCCCGGGCGCCTGGCCGGCGCCATCGAGCGCTTCACCGCGATCTGGGGCCGCCTGCTCGATGTCTGGTTCGGCGGCAAGGTCTACCCGCAGCTCGCCGATGAGCAGCACGAAGCCCGGTTGCTGCTGGAGCGCTTGCTGCCCGCCGGCATGCTGCATCTCTACGCTGACCTCAGCCCGGCATACTGGGCCTGGTTGGGTGGGGAGTCTGCCTGAGCGGGAGTGCCATGAGCGGCTGGAGGGCAAGCCACGAGGGGCCACGTTTCACGCTGGCCTACGCGGTTCCGGGTCTCATCGTGATGGCCACCTTTGCCTTCAGCCTCTGGTCATCCCTGTGGAAACCGAGTGGCATCGCGGTGATCGCCTGGATCGTCGGTTGGGGAGTTGCTTCCGGGCGCGTCGCCGCGCGCTGGCCCGGCTTCGGCTGGCCACTGCTCTGCGGGGTAGCGATGCTGCTGGTCTGGCTACCCTGGACACTGCGCTACGGCCAATCGGCCTGGCAGTCCACGTATGTCTTCATGTTCGCCGTGATCTACCTGCTCGCCGCTGAACTCGGCGCACTGTGTGGCAATCTGCTCGTCACCTGGCGAACCCGGGGAGCTACGACCGCGCGGAGATAGCGAGAGTATCCCCGCGCAGCTCGTTGAGACTCGACACACGACACACCACTACGCCCGCGGCAGGCTTCCCTGGCCGACAGCGTCCATGCTCTCCAGGAAGAGCGCAATGGCCTTGCCTTCCTCCCCCACGGAGAAACGAGCAAGGGCCAGCGAAGCTGGGGGTTCGGGAGAGGCAGGGTAAGTGAAGGTGTCCCGGTCCCAGTGTGTCAGCGGCCAGACTTGCTGGTTCGCGCCGATGACGATCTGCAAGCCATTCCCTGTCTCTTCCACCACCACGTCCCCGAGGTAGTCATTGTGGTACGTCCCGGTGTAGGCCGCAGCGTCCAGCGGTGGCGAAACCGGATCGGGTGGGGCGGCAAAGCGCGACTGGTCCCCGGCAAAGGACTCGAAGAGCGCCTGGAAGCCCGCGTTGTAAAACGCGAACCAGTCCTGCCGCGGTTCACCGTGGAACATGACGTCGTAGAACGTCTCGTTGATCGCGTCTGGCGTGCCGGTGGGAAAGGCGTTCGTTAGCGCGACGATGCCCAGGTTCGCATCCGGGATCAGCAGGAGATCCGTGCGCGCTCCCGTGGAGAACGCGCCGTTGTGCCGCCAGATCACGCGGCCGTCCGCGTTGACGTCTGAGCCCCAGCCGAGCGCGTAGAAGCTGGGCAAGCCGCTGACCGGGCTCTGCCCACGATAGATCTGAGGGACGTGCGTTTCGGCCAGGGCCGAGCTTTCAATGACCTGGTTGCCGTCATACACGCCGCCGGCCAGTTGCACGCGCATCCATTGCGCAAGGTCATTGGCACTGGAGGTGACGCCACCGCCAGCGACCTCAGCGTCGGGGTTGAACGTGAAGTCCGAGGCCCAGCGGCCATCGATCCTGACGTGGAGTGCGGCGCGGTTTTCCCGGTCCAGGAAATCCTGGTAGCGCGTCGAGGTCGAGGTCATGCCGAGCGGCCCGAAGACGCGGTCGCCGGCGACGTCGTCCCAGGCCTCGCCGAGCGGCGCCACGGCGGCAAGCGCGCCAGCGGTCATCATGATGTTGCTGTAGGAGTAGGTCTGGCGAAATTTGCCGGTGACCGGCACGTACCGCAGCCGGTGCATGATCTCGTCGCGGGTGAACCCGAGCGTCTCCAGGTCCGCGCCAACCAGCCCCGGCACGCCTGTGCGATGAGCAAAACAGTCGCGCACTGTGACGTTGCGGGTGACGTAATCATCCATCAGCACGAAGTCGGGCAGGCGATCTGCCACGATGCTGTCCCAGGAGGCTTCGCCGGCCCCAACGACGGCTGCCACGACGCTCGATGAAACAGGTTTCGAGAGCGACGCAAGCTGGAACACCGTGTCGGCGTCGACCGGCTCGCCCGTATCGACATCGCGCACGCCGTAGCCCTTGCTGAAGACCACTGCGTCGTTCTGGACGACGGCGATGGCCATGCCGGGCACGGCGCCGTCAACAATCTGCCGGGCAGCGAGCGCGTCCAGTTTTTCCAGCGCGGCCTCCAGGGCCGCTCCGTGGATCATGTCGTCTGCTGCTGGCGTGGCATCTTGCGCGCGGCTCACGACTGGACGCAGGGCGGCGCTGCCCGCTGCCACAGCAGTCGCAGCCAGCATGGAGGCGCCGCGAGTGACGCAGCGAGGATCCCAGGAACGCGGCATCTTGTTCCAAACGCAGCCGAGCGTCAGGCACGAATAGATCTCCCTTCAGTCGTCAGCAGGACCGTCGCCGGAATCCTCTACTCGGTGCACCCATGAATGGAGGCGACGCAGGTGCACCTGAACGTCTGTGCTCAGACTGGTATTCGACGGTAAGTCCGGAGGCCACTATCGGCGGCAGCTTTTCAGGGTTGTCAACTCGAAGCGTGTCATGTAGCCGACGCGGTGGGTGGTGTGTGATGGGGTGCGCAGTCGAGTAGAGCAACGGACGAACCCCGAGCGGTGAGCGGCCGACGCTGGTGATCGGGTGGTTGGTGTGTGATACCGCCCATTCACCAGCGTGGGGTCCCTGCGAGTGCAGAGGTTCTTCGAGCAGTCCGCTCAGAGCGACAGCAAACCGGCGACGAACCCCTCGAGACGGTGCATGGTGGCTGTCTGGGGTTTACCGGCGAGCCTGATACAGCGCTGTACCTGATGCGAGAGGTTCGTCCGCTCGGGAACGGCGACCGGCTCGAGAGTCCGTGGTGGTTCCATGCGAGCCCGCCTTTGACGCACCTGGGTTGAGACCACGTCTTCCGGTGTGCGTGCGGCGAACGCCGATCGCACCCGTACCTCTGCCCTCATGGAGACACAGGACCGGTTACTGAACAGCCACGGCCGGTCTGGATGACGCGTCTACACCCCATACCGCGTGCGTGCCTTGCTGGTGACCGTGATCGTCTCCGGCGCTTCGTCCGTCGCCGGCTTCCGCGCAATGAAGCCACGGCGCTGCTGCTCACCGATCCAGGCGTCGTCCAGGCCATGCGCGGCCGCAAGCGCAGTGAACGCGTCGGATGGCAGAGTTGGGGATTCGGTGACGGCAGCCGCGTAGAAGTCGTGGCGGGCACGCTCGGCGGGGGTGCCGGCGTTCAGCACCAGTCGCTCCAGCACGGCGTTGTTCGCCAGCGCCTCGACCAGCTCCGGCACGTCCGCCTTCGTGACGCCAGAGTAGATGACGTTATCGGGATAGACCACGATGTTCGGCCCGATGTCGCAGAGATCAATCGTGCCGCAGTTGTTGACCAGGATTTCCTTGTCGAGTCCGCGCTTCATGACCTCCCGCCGCAACAGCATCAGGACATCATTCGCGCCCTTGGCTGTGCAGTGCGCGGCGGTGCAGGCCAGGACGTGGTGGGTGGTGCGGTACATGGTGACTCCTTGAGCGAGGGAAGACGCTGCTCAGGCAGCTTAGGGAAGACGCTGCGCTTGGGGAGTAAGGGAATAAGGGAAACGACGACTTTCACGGCAGGGAAGACCTGGTGCGGAGGCTTTCCAGGAGGCCACGGAGGAGCCGTCTGACTTCGCCGACGCGCAGGAGCAAAATGTGTGTTTCGTCTTCTGGGTGATAGCCAAGGCGCTGGGCGATGAGAATCTGGGTTTCCAGTTCACTTAAGGAGCCATAGGCGACAGAGACGTGATGGGCGTATTCCTTGAGGCCTGCCCGGCCATGCCCTTCCGCGATGTTGGAGGGAATCGAGATCACCGCCCTCCGGGCCTGGGCAGTCAGGCCATACGATTCCTCGCGTGGCCAACTTCGCGTGATTGCGTACACAGCTTCAACCAGGTCCATCGCGCGCTGCCAGGCAATCAGCCCGCGGTACCCGGATGCTTCTGCCTCTCTGGACACTCGGGATCGTTCCACCGCCGCCTAACCGTCTTCTTCCGTCCTCTTCCCTTAATCCCTAAGCGCCGAAGCGCGTCTTCCCCAAGCGAAGCGTCCTCCCCAAGGCCCGCAGGCCGTCTACCCTAGCCGAAGCGATATTGGATTCCGAATCCGCCCCGCGGGTAGCTCCACTCCACGTTGCGGAACTCGTTGCAGACGATGCGGCAGGTGCCACACTCGACGCACCCTTCGTAGGAGAAGATCACGCGGCCATCGTCGGCGGGGGCGTAGCAGTTGGCGGGGCAGCAGTTGATGCACTGCTGCCGCACGCAGTGCAGGCAGACGTCGTGGTCGATGATCCGGATGTGGGCGCGGGAGGCGTCCACGTTGTAGGTGTTGAGCGCCAGCTTGCGCTCGATTGCCGCCGGGTCCAGGATGTGTGCGCGGCGTGGCGTCGTGTCCAGGTCGACGGGCTCCAGGGCCCCAACCACCGTCTCAGGCATGGACATGAGAAATCCTTTCGTGCTGCGCCAGAACGGCCGCACCGCTGCGGCCGCTCCAGGGGATCTGTGTGTGCTCAGGAAGGACTGGCCGACCGCGCGTGTGCCTGCCAACCGGGTGGTGGGATGTCATCCGGCCACTCCTGCCAGCGTACACGGTTGCCGTACTCGTCGGGCTCGTCCGCATCGTCGTCATCGTCATCGTGGTGGCGACGGTTGCGGATCAACGTAATCGTGCCTGCGGCCAGGGCAATGAGCACGGCGAGCCCGAGGATCAGCGTACCGGAGGCCGTCGCAATCACGCTCAGCGGATCCTGGGATGAGGTGGGTGGGGCGGGTCCATCGTCCCCGAAGTAGGACACAGTGGATCCGGAAGCCTCCAACTGGTTCGCCTTCTCCAGGATGTAGGCGCGCCAGCCAGCGTCCAGTTCTTCGAAGGTGACGCCCAGCCCCTGCTCCACGGCGTCGTCATACGTCACGCCCTGCTTGAAGACATCGAGCAGCTTCGACATCCCCTCATCCCCGAAGGTATCGAGGATGTAGATGACCACGCTCAGGCTGAGCGCGTAGGAGTTCAGCGCGCCCTCGGAGTCGTAGGCAAACTCGCCGTTCAGCGTGCGCAGGGGCGGAATCTTCCCCTCCTTGGCCAGATCCAGCGCGTAGCTGTAGAAGCGGTCGCGCCCGGTTTCCTGCCAGTAGACGGCCAGGCCCTCGTTGAGCCAGAGCGGCGGGTAGTTGAACGGATTCTGCGTGACCTGGTAGGTCACCTGGTGCGTCATCTCGTGCGGCACGACCCGATCGAGCTCGTGCATGTCATCGGGCGGCAGGATGGCGCGGATCAGGAAAAGCGCGGGCTGCGCCTCGCCGGCAATCCATGGCTCTGAGTTTGGGGCCAGTGAGCCATAGAAGTCATCCTTGTTTGGGTAGGCCCAGATGCGGATGCGCTGCGTCGGCAGAATGCCGTAGGCGTTCTGCAGGCGGTCGATGGTGTGCTCGGCAGAATCGAGGATCGCCTGTCGGAACTCCGGGCTGGCGTCGTAGGTGTAGACCGTGACGCGCGGCCCTTCCAGCTCCGTCCAGTCGTAACGGGTGTCGAAGTAGTTGGTCGTCTGATCGGGCGTCTCGCTGACGTTGCCGTCCTCGTCCGTGATGCGCCAGCGATAGATCACGTCGACGCCCACGGGCAATTGCCCGGCCTGCAGATCCACCGGGTGCGTGATATCCAGTTCCGTGGCGCCGGGCGGGAAGGACGGAATCTCCGTGGAGAGCGTCTTGATGCCCGGCGGGTGATACAGCAGTTCGACCGACTTGACGGGTGAATCGGTGGTGGCCTTCAGGGTGAACGTGATCCCCACCGGAAAGTCCGGCGTGGCCTCGTTAACCGTCACGTCCAGGCCGGGTACCGCCTCCGGTGTAGCAATGAGCGCGGCCTCCTGCGCCTGGACCAGCACAGGCGCGGAGGTGGTCAGCAGGATCGTGACCAGCGCGATGATCTGGAAGAGTCTGCTCATGAGGCGCTTGTCCGGCTCAACTGCTGGTGCAGGTAGGCATCGATGAACGGGTCGATCCCGCCATCGAGGACCGACTGAATATCCCCCACGCTGGTGTCCGTGCGGTGATCGGTCACCTGGGTGTAGGGGTGCAGCACGTAGGAGCGGATGCGGTTGCCGAACCCGGCCGCGGTGTGATCCCCCTTGATGCGGGAGCGTTCGTCCGCTTCCTCGTTCAGCTTCTTTTCCAGCAGCCGGGCGCGCAGGATCTTCATCGCGGTTTCGCGATTCTGCATCTGCGAGCGTTCGTTCTGGCAGGTGACCACGATCCCGGTCGGGATGTGGGTCAGGCGCACGGCAGATGACGTCTTGTTGACGTGTTGCCCACCGGCGCCGGAGGCGCGGTAGGTGTCCATGCGGATATCGTCCTCGTTGAGGTCGATATCGTGGTCGCCCTCGATCTCCGGCAGCACCTCCACCAGCGCGAACGCCGTGTGACGGCGGTGCGCGGCGTCGAAGGGGGACATACGCACCAGCCGGTGCGAGCCCGCCTCCGCCTTGGCGTAACCGTACGCGCGGCTGCCCCGGATTTCGATGGTGGCGTTCTTGACGCCCGCCTCTTCGCCCTCGGTCGTGTCGAGAATCTCCGCCTTCAGGCCGCGTCGTTCCGCCCAGCGCACATACATGCGCGAGAGCATCTCGGCCCAGTCCTGCGCATCGATACCGCCTTCACCGGAGTGCACGACAAGGATGGCGTCCGAGCTGTCATACGGCCCGGAGAGCGTGGAATCAAGCTCGTACTGGTCGACCTCGGCTTTCAGGCGTGCTGATTCCTGCGCGAACTCGGTGGCGAGTTCCGCATCCTCTTCGGCCAGTTCCGCCATGACCTCGAGATCATCGAGCTGGTTGGTGAGACGGCGCCAGGTGCTGGACTCGTTGCGCAGTTCACCGAGGCGCTTCATCTGGTTCTGTGCGGCGCGGGCGTCATCCCAGAAGCCTTCCTCCGCGCTCTGCGCCTCGAGCGCGAGGATCTCCTGCTCTACAGCAGGTAAGTCAAAGACGCACCCCGAGTCTGTCCAGCCGCTGCCGGATACTCTCCAGGTCTACCGTCTTCTCGGTAATCGACATCTTGCTGAGTCTCCCGTATAGAAGGAAAGGGCGGAAAACGGGCGATTGTGGCCCGAAAGGAGGAGTATAGGCGGGCAGGCCAACACGGAGATGGTCGCTGTTCCTTTGCAGGAGCAGCGGTGGTTGCGCTTCGTCGTAGATGAGCCGGGCGAAGCCTTGGTCCTTACAATGGACTGACGGGATTGTGTCCGTTGAAAGGACGTTCGCGACGTGGGTCGCTCCTGGCCTCAGCAGGGCGCGAATACACTGCCCCTACCGCTCACGCCACTCATTGGGCGTGAAGGGACCATCACGGCTGTTTGGCATCTGCTGCAGCGGAATGATGTACGGCTGCTGACGTTGACGGGGCCAGGTGGCGTTGGCAAGACTCGACTGGCCCTCCAGGTTGCCAAGGGTGCCACAGCCGCGTTTGCAGACGGAGTCGTCTTCGTTGACCTGGCACCAGTTCGGGATTCGGACCTCGTCCTTGTCACAATTGCCCAGGCTCTTGGTCTACGGGACGGCGGAGGCCCGCGGTCGGCGGCTGATCTCCTGGCCACCTTCCTCCAGGGACGTGAGATGCTCCTGGTGCTCGACAATTTCGAGCAGGTACCTGGGGCAGCTCCAGACGTGGCGAAGTTGCTCGCGTTCTGCCCGTACCTCAAGATCCTCGCCACCAGCCGCGCAATCCTGCGTATCTCTGCTGAACATGACGTCGTGGTGCCACCGCTTGGTCTCCCGGTGTCAGATGACGCTGTAGCGGTTGCTGACCTGGCTGCGGCCGAGGCAGTCCAGTTGTTTGTCGTACGGGCGCAGGCTGTGCAATCCGGTTTTGTCCTGACCCAGGAGAACGCTGCGGCAGTGGCGGCGATTTGCCGCCGCCTCGATGGCCTGCCACTTGCCATCGAGCTCGCGGCAGCGCGCATAAGCCACCTGCCCCCGGCGGCGCTCTTGATGCGCCTTGAGCGCCGCTTGCCACTGCTGACCGGAGGTGTCGGCGATCACCCGCCACGCTTGCGCACCATGCAGGCCGCGATTGCCTGGAGTTACGACCTGCTCACGCCCGAGGAGCAGGTTGGGCTACGCCGCCTCGCCATCTTTGTCGGTGGGTTCACGCTGCAAGCCGCCGAGGCGATCCTGGGCGACGATGCTCTCGACATCATTGCTTCGCTGGTGGCCAGGAGCCTTCTGCGAATGAGTGATGCAGAGGGAGATGAGCCCCGGTACGCGATGCTGGAGACCGTGCGCGAGTTTGCGCTGGACCATCTTGCTGCCGCAGGTGAGGCTGAGGAGTTCGGACAACGGCACGCCACGTGGTGTCTCGATCTGGCATCCCGCGGCTTCGAGGCATTGATGGGAGCGGCGCACCAAACGTGGCTGCGGCGGATGGAGGCCGAGCACGCAAATACCCGGGCTGCGCTCGCCTGGGTAATCGACAGTGGACAGGCCGAACTGGCGCTGCGTCTCGCTGGGCGTCTCTACCGGTTCTGGTACTTTCACGGCGATTGGAGCGAAGGATTCACCTGGGCTGAGCGAGCCCTTGCACTTGATTCGCCTGCGCCGCCAGACGCGCGTGCCTGGGCTCTCCTGGGTGCTGGTTGGTTGGCTGGTCCGCAGGGTGACCTGGAGGAAACGAACCGTCGCGTCACGAATGCGCAGGCCATTTTCCAGGAGTTGGGTGACGCGCAAGGCATTGCGGAGTCGCTCTATGCGCTGGGCGTCGTCGCAGAGGATCGCGGTGACTACGAGGCGGCCTTTTACGGCCTAACACAGGCCCTGGCGATCCTCCGAGCAGGGCACCACACGCCGTTGCTTGCCTTCACGCTCAACGCGCTGGGGCTGACAGCCTTGCGGCAAGGCAATCTGGTGCTGGCTGGAGACTCATTTACGGAGGCCCTGGCGCATTTTCGTGCGATCGGTCAGCCCTACGGCGTTGGCTTTGCGCTCACGAATCTGGGCAAGGTCGCCCTGGCGCAGGGTGACCTGGATGTAGCAGTTGCATTCTCTTGTGAAAGTCTTATCCTCTGGCAAGAAGAGGCGGAACGGCTACGCCACTCGTCGGACCGTTCGTTCCCCTTGCGTCGCATCGCCGGCTGCTTGCGGGTTCTTGCTGCGGTGGCGGCAGCGCGTGGCCAGGCCGACCTGGCTGCCCGGTTGCTCGGGGCTGCCGGGGCCATTCGTGCAAGCACAGGGTTTCCTTTACAGCCTGAGCACCCCATCCATCAGCGCGCGCTCAACGCCCTGGGCCACCTACTAAGCGAGCGGGAGTTGGAAGACGCCTGGCAGACTGGCGAGAGGTTATCGCTCTCGGCCGCCGTGGCGTTGGGGCGTGACATGCTGCCGCCCCAGCCGAACCCCTCTGGTGTGCGCCAACCGGTTGGCGATGGACGGGGCCTGACATCGCGGGAACTGGAGGTCGTGCGCCTGATCGTTGCCGGACAGCGTGATCAGGAGATTGCCGATCAGCTTTACCTGAGCCGCCGCACGGTGCAGACGCACGTTACGCACATCTTCACCAAGCTCGGCGCCAATACGCGTGCCGAGATTGCCGCCTATGCCGTGCGTCACGGCCTGGTCTGACATCCACCTGGTCCTTCGCAAAATACGTAGGGCCCACGCGAGTTGCTCGGCAGGATCGCGTGGTTTTGCGGATGCGCTCATCGACGACGTCGCGCAAGATGAAACGGGGTGAGTGTCATCATCACCCGGCGCGAAACACCAGAGGAGGCATCGCCGTGACCGCGCACCTCGCATCCCAACTTGCCACGGCCGAAGCAGGATCCTGCTCGCCGCGAGTCAACCGGACCGAACTCACCCCCTTGAGCTTTCTCGAGCGCAGCGTGGCCCACTTCCCCGACCGCACCGCTGTCGTGCACGCTGACCGGGGGACCACCTGGAGCTACCGCCAGTTTGCCGGGCGTGTCTCCCGGTTAGCCTCAGCACTTCGGGCCCATGGACTCCGCCAGGGTGACCGCGTTGCTTTTCTCTGTCCAAACGTTCCCGCTTTGCTGGAGGCCCACTTCGCTGTCCCGGCTGCTGGCGGCATCCTGGTCACGATCAACACCCGGCTTAGCGGGCAGGAAGTGGGCGGAATTCTTCGGCACTCGGGTGCGCGCTTCCTTTTTGTGGACCAAGACCTGTTGCCCCTGGTTGAGGGAAGCAACCTGGAGCCTCTCCAGGTGATTCGCGTCGATGACACGGCGCTGCCCGATGATCCCTACGAAATGTTTCTGGCATCGGGATCCGCTGTGGCGTTCGCACCGTGCGTTGCTGACGAGGAGGAAACGATCTCGATCAATTACACCTCGGGCACTACCGGCCTTCCCAAAGGCGTCATGTACAGCCACCGGGGGACGTATCTCAATGCCCTTGGCAACGTGATCGAAACGGGGCTCTCCGCCGAAAGCGTGTACCTGTGGACGCTACCCATGTTCCACTGTAACGGCTGGTGCCTCCCCTGGGCAGTCGTTGCAGTTGGAGGTACTCAGATCTGTCTGCGGAAGATCGAGCCAGCACAGATCTGGGCGCTCTTCGACGCGTACAGCGTCACGCACTACACCGGCGCGCCAACTGTCCATATCTCGCTGTCCAATCACACCGCGGCTCACCGTCTGCCTCACCCGGTGACGCTCATGCTAGGCGGAGCCCCGCCTTCTCCGGCCCTGCTGGCGAGACTGCGCGCGCTCAATTTCCGCCTGGTGCATATCTATGGCCTGACCGAAACCTACGCACCCTTCACCGTCCGTACCGAACGGCCCGAGTGGACCGCGCTGTCAGTGGAAGAGCAGGATCGGCTGCTTGCCCGCCAGGGACAGGCCCGCGTCGTTGCCGACCAGGTGCGCGTCGTCGATGACGCCATGGCTGATGTGCCTCTGGACGGCCAGACGATGGGCGAGGTCGTCATGCGCGGAAACATCGTCATGAAGGGGTACCACGACGATCCCGTGGCCACGGCCGAGGCGTTCCGGGGCGGCTGGTTTCACTCCGGGGATCTCGCGGTGATGCACCCGAATGGGGATATCGAGCTGCGCGACCGGAAGAAGGATATCGTCATCTCTGGCGGCGAGAACATCTCCACCATCGAAGTCGAGCAGGCGCTGAGTGCCCATCCCTCCGTTCTCGAATGTGCCGTCGTGGCTATGCCGGACGACTATTGGGGGGAGCGGCCGAAGGGGTTCGTGACCCTGAAGCCGGGGGAGCAGGTCACCGCCGAGGCCTTGATTGCCTTCTGTCGTGATTCCATCGCGCACTTCAAGTGCCCGGCCGCAATCGAGTTCGGGGAGTTGCCCAAGACCTCGACAGGCAAGGTGCAGAAGTACCTGCTGCGCGAACGGGAATGGGCGGCACACGACAGGCGCATTCACTAACGCCGGCTGCCAACCACAACTGGACACAGGAGGTTCGCTGTGGTGATCCCGTACACGCGCGGCGTGGCCGCGATAAGGAGTCCGGAATTCCAGGATGATCCCTATCCGCTCTACGCAGAGCTCCAGACAAGGGGAAACGTGCACCAGGATGACATCACGTCGGCATGGCACGTTGTGGGATACCACGCGGCGCACGCGGCCCTGCGTGATCCACGCCTGACGACGGCCCGATCGGGCTATCTCCTGTCCAAATCGCAGCGCGTCGCCTACCCGGACCTATCGAGGATGCTTCCCGACCTGATGATTTTCGCCGAGCCCTCGAGCCACAAACGCCTGCGCGGCCTGGTCAGCAAGGCGTTCACGCCGCGCGTTGTGGAGAAGTTGCGGCCGCGCGTCCAGGAGATCGTCGATACGCTCCTCGCAGCAATGGCTGCTACGCCTCACCAGGACGTCATTGCCGGCCTGGCCATTCCGTTGCCAACCATGGTTATCGCCGACCTCCTCGGTGTGCCCCAGTCTGATCGCGAGCGCCTCAAGGCCTGGTCTGATGATTTTGCCGCGTTCATCGGTGGGCCAACGGATGACGCCGGGAACCAGCGGGCGGATGCGGCAATCCGCGAGTTGCATGAGTATTTCCTGGCGGCAATTGCCCGTCTGCGAGAAGCACCGGACGATAACCTCATTTGCCAGTTTATTTCCGTTGACGAGCACGGCCAGTCCCTCACGCCGAACGAAATCCTGGCGACGTGCATCATCCTGCTGATTGGTGGGCACGAGACAACGACAAACCTGATTGGTAACGGGGTGCTGGCCCTGCTGCGCCATCGTGATCAGATGCAGCGGCTCCGCGGCACGCCGCACCTGATCGGGCCGGCGGTGGAAGAACTCCTGCGCTACGACAGCCCTGTCCAGATGACCACGCGGCTCGCGACCGAGGCGCTGGAACTCGATGGGACTCGTATCCAGCAGGGCGCGCTGGTCAAGCTCTGGCTCGGCGCGGCGAACCGTGATCCGGCGAAATTCTCCCAGCCCGACCGGCTGGATCTTGGCCGCGCCAAAAACCACCACCTCGCGTTCGGCTTCGGACCCCACTTCTGCATTGGTGCGGCTCTTGCTCGCCTTGAAGCACAGGTGGCGCTCGCGACGCTCGTGAACCGCTTTCCAGATCTGGCGCTGACAGCGGATCCGTTGCACTACCACGGGACGCAGGTATTCCGGGCATTAAAGGAGTTGCCGGTGACGATGTAGCTGGTCCAGTCCTCCAGACCGCCAGAGCCAGGGCCGCCGCAGACGGGTCAGGGTCGCGCTCCTACCAAACAGCCACGGAACGACCGCCGGTTCCATCCGTCATCAGCAGCGATTGACTGCGACAATTGGTGGATTCCGCGTGTGCTGAGGAAGGGAGGCTGATCACCATGCAATCTTCACTGTATCCCGTGACCTTCGCTGTCGACTACCCGGAGCGATCTCTCGACCGCCTCACGTCCTTTTTTCGCCTCTTCGTCGCGATTCCGATCATGCTCGTACTGGGCGCGGTCTCTGGCGGAAGCTGGCGGTGGACAACGCCAGCTGGCGCTGACCCCGGCGCGGCGAGCGACGCGCTGGCGAATGCCACTGCGGCGGGCGGGACGTTGCCCTACGCGGCTGCCTCGAACGGCACCCTGGTGGTGGCTAGTGCCGGCGGGATTCTCTTCTTTGGCCCATTGCTGATGATCCTCTTTCGCCAGAAGTACCCGCGCTGGTGGTTCGACTGGAACCTGGAGTTGCAGCGCTTCTCCAACCGGGTCGGCGTCTACCTGGCGCTGATGGACGACCGATACCCTTCCACCGATGACCACCAGGCCGTTCACCTGGACTACGCCTACCCGGATGTTCAGCGGGATCTGAACCGCTGGTTGCCGCTCGTCAAGTGGCTGCTGGCCATTCCCCACTACATCGTGCTGATCTTTCTCTGGCTGGGGGCGCTGGTGGCGGTCATCATCGCGTGGTTCGCCATCCTGTTCACCGGTACCTATCCGCGCGGGCTGTTCCATTTCGTGGAAGGTGTCTTCCGCTGGAGTAACCGGGTGACGGCCTACGCGGTCACGCTGGTTACGGACCAGTACCCGCCCTTCCGCCTCGCGCCC
This sequence comes from Thermomicrobiales bacterium, assembly GCA_046328375.1. Classification (GTDB taxonomy): domain Bacteria; phylum Chloroflexota; class Chloroflexia; order Thermomicrobiales; family UBA6265; genus JACCXM01. The sequence continues at coordinate 21,378 of JAXLWT010000030.1, read as the reverse complement.
TGAACCTGTAGCACAGCGTGCGTTTCATGGTGGATCGACAAGCGCGAGACACGACAGGTTTTCCCGCGAACTGGCGGCGTTTCAAGTCGATCTATTCGAGTGCGGAATCATTTCCGCAAGTCGGCAAATTCAGCTCAACGCGCATCAAGGATGAGACGCTGGCTCGAAATGCCAACGAGATCCAGGTTTGCCTCTTCGGCCTCCACGACATCGACGTAGGGGTTCGGGAAATGCTGGATAAAGAGTTGATGGGTGCCGGGATCATCCGGGACCGTGACAGTCACTGGAATGTAGCTGATCCGTCCGGGCAATACGGCTCCGTGCACGACTGGCTGACCGTTGAGTGGAACAACACGATCATCGATGACGGCTATGAACGCCGTTGGGATTGGGATGTCTGGGGTTGATTCACCGATCAGGTTATCGGCGTACGGTTGGTAATTCATGGCGAGGGTCACGTCTTCGCCAGCTCGCACAGACTGCTCCCCTGCTTGACCCAATTTGTGGGGTTCACTCCCGAGCAAGAGCATCTCACCGGATCCAACTGGGTCGTGTGGGTCAGAATCGAGCAGGGGGAAGTCCATAGCAGGCGGCGTGGCCTGGTCTCCTACGTAAACGCTGGCCCGAATGACAAAGCGATAGATCGTCCAGTACCTCAATTCATGCTGCGTCTTGTACGGATCGGGTACGAAGAGCAGAGCCAGATCGTAGTAGCCCGGGGCTAGCGGCTCAGTCCGGAATTCGAAATAGAACTCGCGCTCCGGCGGAGCCGTAAACTCGAAGACCGGTTGCACCTCGCTTGCATCGGGCATGGCGATCGGGGAGCCTAGCGGGGCGCGGTCGCTCGTGACGCGATCCACATCCTGGCGTACGGCGAACGGCGTCTGCTGGTAATTCAGTAAGAGGAAGACGCGAAACTCCTTCGCCTCGGGGTACCACTGCACGAAGCCAAGCTCGAGGTGGAGCGCTGTGTCTGGTTCGACCGCGAAAACATCCTGCCGATCCCCCTGCCGGCACTGATCGGCGGTGCAAGACAAGAACGTCGAGACTCCGCCACCGTAGGTAGTTACCTCCGGGGTTGATGGCTGCGCCACCACGAGGCTCGGGAGGAAGTTGAGCAGCAGTGCTAGCGTGAGGAAGATCACGAGAGGCCGTGCCTGCACCGTTCGCGTACTGCGAAAAAGCGTCATGCTTCCCTTCATGCTGTACTCCTACGTCGAGTCCTCAAGGAAGCGGGAGATATGCGGAAGAACTCAATGTGATACTCATTAAGTATGCAGATGCTTGGGATGTCTCACGAAAGTGCCATTATGCTTTCGCAGGGGCGGACAGAGTTCCTGGCAACAAGATTGGGATTTGTCGCGGCGTCGCAGCTGCAAGACATGAGGAGCCGGGCATAGTTCATCGCGCACGAGAGTGATGAGGCTATGCGCCTGCCGGTGAGAGCGGACCTCACGGTTCCATTGCGGCTGAGTGCTCCTCGCGGGCGACTTCCCAGACCTCCCAGGCCGCACCGATGTTAAGTGCGCCGATGCCGAGGCCCACAACCAGGTCGGGGATGCCAGAGAGCGTCGCGGCGGTGACGAGCCCGGCAATGATGATGGCGATATTGGCCACGGCGTCATTGCGCGCGGATAGGAACGCGGCACGGGAGAGGCTCCCGCCGTGGTGCCGGTGCCGCGCCAGCAGCCAGGCGCAGAACAGGTTGACGCCCAGTGCGCCCGCGCCGGCCAGTGAGAGCGGAACCGGTGACGGCGGAGCCGGATCCTGGAACTTGGCGATTGCCGTCCCCAGGGCAGCCAGGCTGGGCACCAGCAGAATGAACGCAAGCACCATTCCCACCCGGGCGCGGTGCCGGGCTGACCACCCGAGCGCCAGCAGGATCAGCAGGTTGATCGAGGCATCTTCCAGGAAATCGACACTGTCCGCGATCAGGGCGACCGAGCCAATCGCCAGCGCAACCGCGAACTCGACGCCGAAATAGGCCAGGTTCGCGCCGGCCACGATGGCGACGGTGCGCCGCAGGGCGGCATCTGCCTCGGAGCGAGCTGTCATCAGCGCGCGCATTCCCTTTCGCTCCGAAGTGGCTCACGCCCGCTATGTGCATGGTCCCCGATCAGGAGCCAGCTCCTGATCGCAACAAGGGAACCAGGGAGATGGCGGGTCGCACCCGAGATCGTTCCGTCTCCACGCCGACGGCTCCGTGCGATCATTCCCCGGGTCGTGCCTGGGCAGCGGTGCTCAGTATGGAGTGGGAGCAAGCGTGACGTCGCTGCTGCAGGTCATGAGAAACCGGGCACTGTTCGTCATGATGCTCGGGCACTTCTCGAACGACATGCTGGGCGGCGTGTTGCCGTTGCTCTTCCCCGTGATGAAGGTGCAGTTTGCGCTCACCAATGCGCAGCTTGGGCTGGTCACCCTGGCGTTCACGGCGGCATCCTCGCTCACGCAGCCGATCTTCGGGTACTTCTCTGACACCTACGGCAAGCGCTGGTTCGTGCCCGTCACCTTGATGTGGGGGGCCGTGTTCGCCGCCAGCTACGGGTTCGTCTCCAGTTACGTCATGTTCGTGGTCGTCGCGGCGCTCGCTGGCATCGGGAGCGGCGCATTCCACCCGCTGGGAGCCTCCAACGCGGCGGCGGTCTCGCGGGATGAAGACCGGAACACCGCCATGAGCTGGTACACCGTGGCCGGCAGCGCCGGGTACGGGTTGGGTCCGCTGCTCGGCTCGGTCCTGATCGGGGTGTTTGGGCGCGCGGGCACGCTTGGGCTGCTGGTGCCAGGCTTCACGGCCGCGGCACTGATCTGGCCGCAGATGCGCATTGTGGAGCGGGCACGGGAGGCACGGGCGCAGGCGGTCAAGGCGCTGCGCACACGGCCCGAGTGGGGCGCCCTGGCGCGTGTGATCCTGGTCACCATGATGCGCTCCTGGGTCTTCCTGTCCGTGCTGCAGTTGAGCGCGACCTGGTACAGCGAGCTCGGCTTCGGGCGGGAGATCTACGCCCCGCTCACCTCGATCATCATCTTCAGTGGCGCCTTCGGCACGCTCTTTGGCGGCCTGATGGCGGACCGCCTGGGCCAGCGCCGGGTGATCATCGGCGCGTTCCTGCTGACGATCCCCTGGCTGCTGCTGTACGCCGCGTTCCCGGGCCCGCAGGGTCTCGTGCTGGCGGCCCTGTTTGGATTCTGCTCTGATGCCTCGATCTCCATCACGCTCGTTATGGCCCAGGGGATGATGCCGGGTCGCATTGGTGTCGCCTCCGGCATCATCCTTGGCCTCGGGTTCGTGACCGGCGGCATCGGCGTTCCCGTCACCGGTTGGTTGGCCGACCGCTTTGGGATGCAAATGGCACTCTCCAGCCTGGCCATTCTCCTCGTTGCTGGCTCTCTGCTGGCCCTCACACTCCCCGGCAAGCGGGAGGTGGCCCGGGAAGCCCAGGAGATCCGGAGCGAAGAAGCGATCCTGCGCGATACCCCACGTGAGGCGGCAGCCACGCGCGGGGCAGGCCGGTAGGCGGATGCGCTTCGGGCGAGTGGAGGGCGTGGTCACCCCGGAGCCAGACGGCCGCCTGCACCTGGTTGTCTGGCTGGAGACCGGGACGCGCGTCGAGACCGTGCGGGATGAAGTGCTTGCTCCCCTGCGCCCATTGGCCACCTTTGCGGACCTTGTGTGGCACGCGGATCAGTGGACGCAGGAGACGATTGGCATCACGCTGGCGGAGCAGGGCTGGGAGGCAATTGGGGCGGGTGACCTGCCAGACGAGGAAGCAGGCGAGCAGTTGGCCCGCTCCGCACCGTATGCCGTGCGGAACCTGACCTGGGCATGAGGCAGATGCCGCCGGAAGGCTCCTCTCTCCCGCCCCCGGACTCTGGAGAACCCTCACCCCCAGCCCCGCTCCCGCGCACCGGGAGCGGGGAGGCGGAAGGGCAATCTGGAGCAGACCCGCACACTGAAGCTGAACCTGGCGTGGAAAGCTCATCTCCCGCGCATCGGGAGAGGGGTTGGGGTGAGGGCCGTCGCCGCATTCTCCTGACCCTCCTGACCCTCCAGGTCATCCTGATCCTGGTGGGGCTGGTCTATTGGTATCGCACGCCCACCAGCCCGGCGCTGCCACCGGTCCCTGACCGGCCCGCGCCGCGCATCAACGGTGGCGCGACGTATGAAAGTGGCTTGCCCATCGCCCAGGCGCAAGCCGACGCCTGGCTTCCGGGCGCCCGGTTGCTCAACGCCGCCATGCAGGTCGATTGGGACTGGACGGTGCCCGATACGCCCGTAACTATCCTGCCTCCAACCGGCTGGCTGACCTACACCTTCATTGCGCCGTGGCAACCGTGGGGCAAACCGCCCGGAGCCGCCTCACTCGATGTGATCTTTGATCGCCTCAGCGGCGAAGTCGTGCGGCAGGACACGCTTGGCTGGGCCACCGCACCGGAGTGGCGTGATCCACCACCGCCGTCGGCTATCAATTCCACCCAGGCCACGTTGCGTGCCGAGGCAGCGGGGGGCACCGCCTTCCGGCGCGGCTGCCCGGACCTGCGTCATCTCTCCCGCACCTTCCCCGTGGCCGCGGGGCGTACGGAGTGGCCACAGCATTGGGTCATCATCTACGAAGATACGCGTGTACGCGAGCAGCAGGGGCTGCTGGTGCGCGTCGATGCCGAGACGGGCGAGGTGCTGGAGACGCGCCAGGACGCCCCCGCCTGTCCTGAGACGCCGTGACGTGTGTGACGCACGGGGAGAGAGTCCATGAACGCCAGCAATGCTCCGCTCAGCGAGACCCGGCAAATCGGCGCCGCCGCCATCACGGTTATTGCCGACGGCGAGATGCTCTGGGAGCCACGATTCCCCGTGCCAGAGGCCGAGTGGCGAGCCGCGCTGCCGGGCGCGGACGAGCAGGGGCGCATCTGGATTGGGCTGAACGTGGTGCTGGTGCGGCTGGGTGATGCCCTGCTCGTCATCGATCCCGGGTGCGACGCGCCGGACTCTGTCTGGCAGCAGACGTTGCCGCAGATCTGGCCGGACTGGCCGATCCGGCGCACCGCGGGACTGGACGTGGCGCTCCGTGGGCTGGGCATCGATCCTGGCGACGTTACGCACGTCGTGATCACCCACCCGCACGGAGATCACTACCCCGGTGTCTGCCGGGAGGAGCGTGGGGAACTGGTCTCCCGCTTCCCGAACGCACAGCACTTCATGGGGCGCGCTGACTGGGAAGGGAACCCGATGCGGGAGGATCCGGCATCCCACTTCCAGCGCATGGCGGTTATCCATGACCTGGGGCTGCTGAACCTCATCGACACCGACACCGAGATCACGCCGGGCGTGACGGTGCTACCGGCACCCGGGGAGTCCCCCGGGCATGTCGTGGTGCGCATCGACACCGGGGTGACGCCCGTCTACGTGCTGGGGGATCTCGTGCACCATGGGGTCGAGGTGGCGCACCCAACCTGGAATCCACCCCATGCCGATCATGAGCCGCTCATGGCCTCCCGCGAGCGCCTCTATCCGTTGCTGGCAGATGAAGGGGCGCACGCGCTCTACGCGCATGAGCCGTTTCCCGCCTGGGGGCGCATCGTCCGCGATGGAAACGGCTATCTCTGGCAGCAGGGCTAGGCAGTCACCGCTTCGGAACAGGTAGCGCTCCAGGTGCTACGCTGCCAATCCACCCAGCCGGCACGCCACCTCCAGGATGTCCGCCATGCGTGTCTCTGCCATCGAGGTTACGGACCAAGCCGCCAGTTGCCAGATCCAGGCACGGGTTGAGAGTGAGGTGGGGCGTTTCGAACCCTTCTTGCTCTGGTACCGCTACCCTGCCTGGTGCCAGCCGTATGTCAGTGCGGAGAACGGCGATCCCTTCCTGGTGGCGCTCCTCACGGGGGCAATGCTGCGTGGAGAGGATCTGGCCATCGACGCGCCGGTGTCGGCACGATTGCTGGAAGCCCTCCCCGAGTTGCAGGCCATCATCAACGCATTCGAGCCAGGTTCGCGCCGGATCGTGGTGCATGCCGAGGAGCGGACACACTCTCTCCCGGGGTCAGCGACAACCCCTGGCAATGGGCTCTTCTTCTCGCTTGGGGTCGATTCCTTCTACAGCCTGCTCAAGAACCGGCGCGATCACCCGGCGGATAGCCGCACCATCACGTACCTGCTGACGCTGCAGGGCCTTGATTTCCCCGATCAGCCACTGCAGGATGATTTCCCCCCGCAGTTCCTGGCCAACGCAGAGCGGGTAGCGGATGGCGTTGGGGCCGAGTTCCTGCCCATTGTCACCAATGTGCGGCGGGTGCTTGCGGCTTTCGGGACCTGGCCGCCCCAGCATGGTGGTGCGCTGATCGCCAGTGCCCTGGCGCTCGGGCCATTGCTCGGACGAATCCACATTGCTGCCTCCACCACCTATGACCGGCTCTACCCCTGGGGCTCTCACCCGCTCCTTGATCCGCTCTGGTCCACCGAAACGCTCACCGTGGTCCATGATGGCTGCGAACTGAACACCATCGACAAGACCGGCGTCATTGCCGAATTGCGACCAGACCTGGTGATGAGCACCTTGCGCCCCTGCGCCGGCCACGGCGCGAGCTACAACTGCGGCGCCTGCTCGAAATGCCTGCGCACCATGCTCGACCTCCTGCAGTTCGGCTACCTCGATCAGTGCCAGACACTGCCACATGCGATCGATGTCGATCGCCTGCGCGTCGTGATGCGGCCAGGTGGTCCCGTGCATGTTGCCGATTTCACGCGCCGCTTGCGCGCGCTGGAGGCGCAAGGTATCGCGCCGGAGGTGCAGCAGGTCCTGCGGGAGCACCTCGCTGGCGGCATGGACCGCAAGTGGCATGCAACGCCGCCGGCAGCGGAGCTACCGACGGCGTCGCCCTCAGGGGTACGGGGCTGGCTCCGCCCCAGGGGTTGAAGCCTCCTGGCTACGTCGGTTCCGTCTGGCAGCGGAAGCTTCCGTCCGGCTGCTCACCGCAAAAGAGATCGGCGCAGCACGAGCAGTTGCCACGCGACCCCGGGTCCATGGGGGTGATCGGTGTCCCGAAGCTGGGGTCGCAGATGGTGCCTTCAGCGCCGCAGCAGACGTTGCCAGAGAGCGTGACGCCCTGGCACTGGGTATTGGGCGTGTCCTGGCACAGCGCGGTTCCGTCACCCTGGCAGCACTTCTTGCGGCCGCCGCAGGTCGCGCCAGGCTTCCGGCAGCGCTTGTGCTTCTTCTTGCGAGCGGCGGCGTCATCGCTGCTGCCGCCAGCAGCCAGGACCACGCCGCCGCCTGCGAGGGCGCGCAACGCATCACGGCGGAGCAAACGGTCGGACAGGGAGCGGACGAGTCGGTCGAAACGCGGTGCGTCCATGCAGGACTCCTGTGGCAGCAGGAAAGGGTTGCAAACACAGTGGGTGGAGACGCGGTGCGTTTCTGCCGCCAGCCCTGCCACTCTACACCCGTTCGCGTAGGCGTCAAGCAGTGGCGGTCGGTGATAGGATGCCGCGCGATTGCATTTGTTCGTCAGGGAAAAGGACAGCCACAGATGAAGGTACTCATCTCCGCCGATATGGAAGGGACCTGCGGTGTGGTCTCCTGGGTGCAGGTGATGCCGCCGGAGTACGGCGGCGAAGCCAACTCGCAGGACCGCTACTACCGCACCCGGGAGCGTATGACCGCCGAGATCAACGCGGCGGTGGAGGGCGCACTGGCGGCCGGCGCGGACGAGGTGATCGTCAACGACAGCCACGACGGCATGCGCAACATCATTCCGGACAAGCTGCACCCATCCATTCGCTTCATTACCGGGAACGACAAGCCACTTGGAATGGCCCAGGGGGTGGACCTGGACGGGGTAGGCGCCATGTTCTACACCGGCTACCACGCCAAGGCGGGCACCCCGGCCGCGCCCCTGGCGCACACGTGGACTGGCTGGCTGAACGACGTCAAGATCAACGGCGTCTCGACCGGTGAGTTTGGCATCAACGCGGCGGTGGCCGGGTACTACGGCGTGCCGGTGACCATGATCGCCGGGGACGACAAGGCCGTCGCCCAGACCCAGGCGTTCCTTGGTGATCAGGTGGCAGGAGCCGTGGTCAAGGAGGGAATCTCCACCTTTTCTGCGCTGCACCTCCACCCGGAGCGGGCGCGCGAACTGATCCGCAGCGCGGCCGAGCAGGGTGTGCGTAACGCTGCCACCGCGACCCCCTTCGTGCTGCCGTCAGGGAGCACCGTTGAACTCACCTTCGAGCACCAGGCACGCGCCGACCAGGCCATCAACGTGCCCGGGGTGGTGCGCACCGGCGAACGCTCTGTCGCCTGGATTACACCGAATGGCCGCGAGTTCATCAGTACCTTCCGCGCCGTCATAGGGGTTGCCGCGATCAAGATGACGCCGTAGGGCAACCATCGCTCGCGCTCAGTCCTGACCCAGGCGGCCGGCATCCACGCTGGCCGCCTGGGTGGTACTGGCCCGCTACGCCTGAGGTCAGCCGGCATCGTCCGGGGAGTCATTGGCGGTGTTGGCCAGCAACATCCAGATCGAGGTCGATCCGGAGGCCAGCAGGAATCCGGTGACAAAGGCCAGGACGCCAAGACCATGCAGGTGTCCGATCCAGATCAGCCAGGCGGCCAGGAGGAGACCTATACATCCACCGGTGTGGCGAAGGACCCACCTCAGCGCACCGCTACTGAGCGGTTCCGGCGCACGTGAGGCCTTGATGAGGCGTTGCATGACACGCCAGACCCACCAATCTGCCGCCAGTCCAACCACGGCCACGACTGTCAGCGTGATGGCGGTGGAAGCCCGGTCCCGGTTCGGGGCAAGCATGAGTGCCGACACCCCGATCGTCACCAGTAACGTCGCGAATGCCAGCGCCGCGTTGTCCTGGATATCCTCACGATGCTTTCGGAAGATGCCTAACCGCAACGAGAGTGCCACGAAGAGCAGTCCCAGCAGCGCGGCGGCGGCCCCTCCGAGCAGCGAGTAGAAGTCACCCCAGGTCGCTACCTCGGCCTGAAACTCGGTCCCCATTGCTCGCGCTCCTGGCTCGTCATGTGTGCCGGTTTCTCGCGCTCAGTCGTGCGTGGATCTGGCTATCATGTCGCATATTCGCGCGACAGCATGAAACATGGGTGTCATGGCAACGTACGACGTTGACTCACGGAACAAGGTGCTGCGCTTGGCGAAGCGCGGACTCTACGACGAGGAAACGATCTTCGACATCGTGGATTCTGCACTGATTTGCCATGTCGGCTACGAGATCGATGGTCAACCGTACGCCATGCCCACGCTGGTCGCGCGCGATGGTCACACCATCCTGCTGCATGGCCACGCCAAGGCGCGCACCCTGCTGCACGCGGGCGCTGGCAACCCGGTCTGTATTACCGTGACCCACACCGACGGTATCGTGCTGGCACGCTCGGTCTTCAACCACTCCATCAACTACCGCTGCGCGATGATCTACGGCCGCGGCCGGTTGATTACGGACCCGGACGAGAAGCTGGACGTGCTCTTCCGCTTCACAGAGAAACTGATTCCCGGCCGCTGGGACGACACACGCCCCAGCACGGAGCAGGAGCTCAAGGGCACGGCCGCGGTGGCCGTGGAGATCGAGAGCGCCTCAGCCAAGGTGCGCAGTGGCATGCCCTCCGACGAGCCGGAGGACCTGGAGCTGCCGACCTGGGCAGGGGTCATCCCCGTACGCCAGATCTTCGAGGACCCCATCCCCGAAGAGCACACGCCGGCCGATATGCCCGTGCCGGGCTACCTGCGGGATCTGGTCAACAGGAACCGGGCGTAGAGGAGCGCTCCTCTACGCCGTCACCCTTCCGGGGTGATCTGCGCGGTGAGTGAACCCCATAAATGGAAGTTGGCGTAGGCGCGCCAGGGCCGCCATGCTTCGGCGTGCACGGCGATCTGGCGCGGGTCGTCAGCGAGGCCATGGCGAGCAAATGCCTGCTTGATGCCGAGGTCTGAGGGCAGAAACGCGTCCGGATCATGCAGGGCGCGCATGGCGATGTAGGCCGCCGTCCACGGGCCGATGCCGCGCAGGGCCAACAGCTTCTGTTCCGTCTTTATCAGGTCGGCTGCGGGTTCCAGCACGATCTCCCCGGCATCCAGTGCCGCGCAAACGCCCATCAGCGTCGCAACGCGGGAGCGCGGCATGCTGAAGCTTTCCGGTGTGGCGGTCAGCAGGACGGCGGGTGTCGGGAAGGTGTGGCTCAGCAGGTGCGGGCCAACAGCCACCGGCTCTGCCAGCGGCTCGCCGTAACGCGCGACCAACCGCCCGGCCAATGTGGCTGCCCCGGCCACCGAGACCTGCTGCCCCAGGATGGCGCGCACGGCCAGCTCTGCGCCGTCGACCGCACCAGGTACGCGCAGACCGGGCGTTCGCCGCACGTATGGGCCGAGCAGCGGGTCTTCCGCCAGGTGGTCGTCAACGACGGCCGGGTTGGCGTCCAGATCCAGGAGATGCCGGCAGCGCGCGACAGCTTCCCCTTCATCCCGCTCATCTGCCAGCCAGAGGCGGCAGGGGACGCCAGCGCTCATGCCATCGTCTGGCGGACCAAGTGCGACGACGCCGACCCCGTGCGGCAAGCGCAGCGTGCGCCAGTACACGCCCTCGTGCAGTGCCTCGACGCCGGAGACGGCTCGCGTTCCGAGGAATGCGAGCAGTTCAGCCAGCGGCAACGGTGGTTGATAGGGAAGTGGAAACGCAACCGCGTGCTTCAGCGTGGGCCGTTGAATTACCGAGGGGGAATCACGGGGAGAGGACGCCATCATGACGCAAGCGTACACCGTCAGGCGCCCCTGCCCGCATCACCTCAGCGGGCGTGTGAGGCGATTCACTCCTGGCACAACACCGTGTGGACGACACCGGAACCTGAGCCGTAGGGCGTGAATGGGTCAGCTCTGCTTCGTGCTCCTGACGGCCTCGCCCACGCACTGACCAGCCACAATCAGCGCGACCAGGCTGTGGCGGCGGGTGGGCGTAGGCCGAAGCTGCGTGAGGTGCGATTCCGTTCGTCAGCCATGATCGCGCATCCGTGCCTGTCTCGAACGGTTTGCGCAGCGCCTTGCGGGTTCAGGCCTGGACGAAGACCTCGAAGACGAAGTCGAGCTCCGTTGCAAAGACCGTGAAAGGCGCCGTCCGGTCGTCGCTCTCGAAGGTGAGTCCACCGCAAGCATCACCCTGCACGGCGTGCCAGATCACGTCGTCATCAGCCCTCGTGAGCACGAGCGCCAGGGGCACACCGCTGGTGACACGTGCCGGCACCGGGAACGTGAATGTCACGGTCGAGACGTCAACCGGGACCTGGGCATTGGTCACCGTTGCCGCGGCCAGGACCTCGTTCGTGGGGACGCCGAAATCATCCACCGGCGCGAGGTGCAGCAGGTAATCACCGAGGGACCCGTCGAGTTTCTGGAGCTTGAGATCAGCGCTGACGAGGGCGCCACTGAGGGTAGGGGTAAAGGTCTGGGCAATGCGGATAGGCGCCGTCCCGCCGAAGCCGCTCGTGACGGCTGCCGTGCACGTGGCAGCAACCTTGGGAGCGAGTTGCCCGTTCTTCTGCTTCTTGCGGCGCTTGCGACGCCTGGTGTGCTTGCGGGCAGCGGCATCGCCGGCCAACACCGGCGACAGCGAGGCCAGCGTGCTCATGGCAATGATCTCAAGTAGGGCACGCCGGGATGACACGTGGGCAGCAGCAGCTTGACGGCATGAGGTGAGGATGGCGTGAGGCATTTCGTGGATCCTTGGTGGCGACGTCGGAAAGCTCAGTTCGCAGTGACCCGTTGAGCCAGCGAGACCTCCCCAGCCTATGCGCCCGGAGAGGTCACGGGAATGCCAGCTTTCTGGTATTTCGCACCGGCAGAGCCGGGCGAATAATCACCCTGCTGAGCGTCTCCTGAATCGAGGATGTCATGACTGCTGCACACGACCTGGACACCGCCATCACCCAACTGCGTGCCGCAACGAACGCCTTCATCCACGGCCAGCCGGGTCCCTGGCTGGCCTGCTGCTCGCACGCGCCAGATGCCACCCTCTTTGGCGGTTGGGGAGGTCACGAACGGGGCTGGGAACTCCTGGCGCCGCGTTACTCCTGGGCGTCGGCACGTTACGCCGGGGGTGAGGTGGAGTTTGTGGAACTGAGCCGTATCGTGTCGGGAGACCTCGCGTGCACCGTTCATCTCGAACGGATGCAGGCCCGCCTGGCGGGCAACGACGCGGTCGTCCCCATTGCGCTGCGGGTCACCCATGTCTACCGGCACGAGGAGGATGGCTGGAAGCTGGTCCACCGCCATGCGGATGCGCTGACCGAGATCCTGCCGCCGGAGGCCGTGATTACCCGGTAGTCTCCGGTTTCGGCCGGGCGCGCTCTGCCCGCCCCAGTGCGACTTCGCGTGCCTCTGCAATCAGAGGCTGCAATCTGGCGAAGGTCTCCTTGCTCGGGTTGAGGACGCAGAGCCAGAACATCGAGCCGTAGACCGGGTGCGGCATGATCGTGTCCAGCGCGGCGAAGTCGTAGCCGCTCACCGCCGGGTCTCTGGGGAAGGGCGCCGGCCCGAAGCGAGCGCGATACGTGACCGGACTGACGCCAATGTTGAGCCGGTAGACCCCGGACCGGTCCAGGTGGGAAAACTGGTCGTAGCGGTCCGCGGTCATCACCGTGGCGAAGGGGAGCCGGTTGTCCGGGGGCTGGGTGGGGTCCGCGAAGAAGTAGTGATCCCCCTTGTCCTCGACGACCTCAATCCCTGGCAACGCACTGATCCAGGCGATGACGGCCTGCTTGTTCATGAGTGCTTCTCCTGGCATCTCCAACCGCTCGCACAGGACGATATGACGCCTGGCGGGGTGGAGTGTGAGAGGCGGGCCGGGAGCATGCGACTACAATCGTCTCGATGTGCGGTTGACTCACGAACAGGACGCGGTGTGGCTGATTTCGATGTGGCGGTGATTGGCGGCGGCATTGTCGGCTTGTCGACGGCGATGCAGTTGACCGAGCGGTACCCCGGCATGAGCGTGGTGGTGCTGGAGAAGGAGCCGGAGCTGGCCAGCCACCAGACCGGGCGCAACAGCGGCGTTATTCACGCCGGCGTCTATTACGCACCGGGCAGCCTGAAAGCACGCTTCTGCCGCGAGGGTGTCTCCGCCACTATCGCGTTCTGCAACGAGCGGGGCATCCCCTATGAGCAGTGCGGCAAGCTGCTGGTTGCCACCGACAAGGACGAACTGCCGCGCATGGACGCCCTCTTCGAGCGGGCGAAGCAGAACGGCATCGTCATCGAGAAGTTGGACCAGATGGAAGTGGCCCGGCGTGAGCCGCGCATCCGCAGCCTCGGCGGACTCTGGTCACCCACCACGGGCATCGTCGATTACGGGCGTATCGCCCGCGCCATGGCAGATGTGGTGCGGGAGCGGGGCGGCGTGATCCTGACGAACACCGAGGTGCTGCACATCGACGAGGCGCCGTCCGCGGTGGTCCTGGAGACGGAGCGCGACCGCGTGCGGGCGCAGCAGGTGATCAGCGCGGCGGGTCTGCAGGCGGACCGCCTGGCCCGGATGGCCGGGGTGGAAACCGACTTCCGCATCGTGCCGTTCCGCGGTGAGTACTACCGTCTCGGTGAAGACAAGAACGACATCGTGCAGTCGCTGATCTACCCCATCCCCGACCCGGAGCTTCCCTTCCTGGGGGTCCACCTGACGAAGATGATTGGCGGCTACGTCACCGTCGGTCCGAACGCCGTGCTCGCCTTCGCGCGGGAGGGGTACACCTTCGGCGATGTCAACGTGAACGACCTGCTGGAGATGGCGCGTTTCCCCGGCTTCCGCAAGGTGATCAAGGCGAACCTGAAGTCGGGTGTGCAGGAGATGGCCGGGGCGCTCGTGAAAGCGCGTTACCTGGCACTCTGCCAGCGCTACTGCCCGGAGCTGGAACTCGATGACCTGCAGCCCTACCGGGCGGGTGTGCGGGCCCAGGCCGTGCTGCCGGATGGCACCATGGTCCACGACTTCCTGATCGGGGAGACCGCGCGCACGATCCACGTGCTGAATGCGCCCTCCCCGGCGGCAACCTCGGCTATCCCGATCGGCAAGCACATCATTGGCCTGGCGGAAGCCAAGTTCGGGCTGAAAGCGGCGTAACCGGCTGCCGGTCGCTATCTGACCTGCACGCCTGCTCCCGGTAGGCCGGGAGCAGGCTCTGCTGTGCCAGCAGGGCGTCGCTTGCTGGCTTCCCCTCTCTTGACAACCGTGGCACCCACCGGTAATCTGCGAATCCTGAACGGAAACCGGTTTCTTATTCGACCCGGGAACATGCTCTACTGCCCTCATGCGTGGCCCATGGAGCCGCTGAACAGGGTAGTGGGTAGGGAAACCGGTTGCTGAAACCGGGCTCGGCCAGCGCGATGCCGCGTGGGGCGATTTGCAGACGGTGGTGTCTGGGTATGGGTATCCACTTCGCGTCCGGTGATGTCATCCGCTGTGCTCGGCGAGCGGGTTTGAGATGACGGCGCTGGATGTATTCAAGTTGGCGGGGCGAACCGCGCTTGTCACCGGTGGCGGCCGGGGGCTGGGCCGGGCGATCGCCCTGGCGCTGGCAGACGCGGGTGCGGATGTCTGGATCAGCTACCGCGAGTCCGCCGCTTCTGCCCAGGCAGTGGTCGGTGAGATCGCCGCACGCGGCCGGCGCGCGGGCGCATTCCAGGCGGATGTGCGGGAGGAGGCGGGTGCTCGGGAGTTGGTTGCCGCCACGCTCGCTGACGCCGGCCAGATCGATATCCTCGTCAACAACGCCGGCATCCTGAATGAAGTCCCGCTGGTGGAGATGTCCACCGCGACCTGGGACGACACTATCGCCACCAACTTGCGAAGCGTCTTTCTCTGCACCCGCGAAGTCTTGCCGGGCATGCTGGCGCGCCAGAGCGGGGCCATCATCAATGTCGCCTCGCAGCTCGGGCTGAAGGGCGGGGCTAACTGCGCGCATTACGCCGCCTCGAAAGGGGCCATTCTCGCCTTCACGAAGTCGGTCGCGCGCGAGGTTGGACCACAGGGGATTCGTGTCAACGCCATTGCCCCTGGCCCGCTGGTCAGCCCCATGACCGATGACCTGGCCACGCCAGAGTGGGTCGCCAACAAGCTGCGGAGCCAGATTCTGCCGCGTATGGGCACGGTCGAGGAAGTTGCCGCCACGGCCGTCTTCCTGGCGTCGGATGCTGCCGCGCTCTATCTCGGGCAAACCCTGTCGCCGAACGCGGGGGGTGTCATGTGACCGCGTATCCTCTGGCGCATTGCACACATCGTGTCATTCCGAGCCTGTCGAGGAATCTCGTCTGGTGCCGATCACCACAGGAGATGAGGTCTTTCGAGACGGTCGAGACGACATATGTTCGGTGCACGGTCCTGGCGTCTGATGAGGAGAAGACTGGACTCCCATGCGTAAGCCCATCCTGAGTGCGGTCGAAGCGGCAGAACTGATCCCGGAGCACGGGACCCTGGTGGTGGAAGGGTCTGGCGGTGGCCTGCTGGAACCGGATTTGCTGCTGCGCGGTCTGCGCGAGCGTTTCCTGGAAACTGGCCGTCCCCGTGATCTGACCCTGATTCACTGCACGGGCATTGGCAACAAGGCTGATGGTGGCCTCGGCATGATTGCCCTGGACGGGTTGATCAGGCGGGTCGTTGCTGGCAACTGGGCCATGGCACCCGAGATGGGGCGCATGGCCCAGGAGAGCCGCTTCGAGGCCTACAACTTTCCGCAGGGGGTCATGGCCCAGCTCTTCCGCGAGATCGCGTCGGGCCGCCCGGGGCTGATCACCCATGTTGGCCTGCACACCTTCATCGATCCGCGCTACCAGGGTGGTCGCCTCAACGACATCACGCAGGAAGACCTGGTCGAGGTCATCACGATCCACGACCGGGAATGGCTCCTCTACAAGCCGTTCCCGATCGATGTCGCCTTCATTCGTGGTACCACCATCGATGAGGAGGGGAACCTCAGCATCGAGGAGGAAGGTGCGCGCCTGGAGGTGCTGGCGGTGGCGCAGGCCGCGCACAACGCCGGTGGCAAGGTGATCGCCCAGGCCAAGCGGCTGGCGGAGGCGGGCAGCCTCCCGGCGCAGCAGGTGGTCGTGCCTGGCTTCCTGGTCGACGCCATCGTCATTCACCCGGGGCAGTGGCAAACGGTGGAGGGAGAGTACAACCCCTCTTTCAGTGGCCGCCTGCACACCCCCCTGCACCGCGTGGAGGCGATGCCGCTCAACGAGCGCAAGATCGTGGCGCGTCGTGCCTACCAGGAGTTGTTTCCCGGAGCTGTCGTCAACCTCGGCGTGGGCATGGCCGATGGCGTGGCGGCGGTGGCAGCGGAAGAGGGGTTTGTCGACAAGATCACGCTGACGGTCGAGCAGGGTGTCATCGGGGGCGTGCCCGCCAAGGGCGTCATCTTCGGTGTCTCCTACAACCCCACGGCCTTTGTCGATCAGCCCTACCAGTTCGATTTCTACGATGGCGGTGGGCTGGACGTGAGCTGCCTTGGCTGCGGCGAGGTCGACCCCAGCGGCAACGTCAACGTCAGCAAGCTGGGTGACAAGCTGATCGGCACCGGCGGCTTCGTCAATATCTCCCAGAACGCCAAGAAGCTCGTCTTCTGCTCCACCTTCACCGCCGGTGGCTTGCAGGTCGAGGTGGTACAAGGCGAGTTGCGCATCGTGCGCGAAGGGAAGCACCGCAAGTTCCGCGAGAGCATCGAGCAGGTCACCTACAACGCGCAGTACGGCCTCAGCCGGGGCCAGGATATCCAGTACGTCACCGAGCGCGCCGTCTTCCGCGCGACGCCGGAGGGGCTGCTGCTGACCGAAGTCGCGCCGGGGGTCGAGATCGAGCGCGACATCCTGGCCCACATGGCCTTCGCGCCGATCATCCCGGAGGCGGGGCCGAAGCTGATGGACGCCCGCCTCTTCCGGCCGGAGTTGCTCGCGGCGCAGGAGGTGCCCCTTGGCCAGGCGTGAGCCGCTGCTCTTCTTCTCGGGCGCCGACGCCCAGACGATCGAGGCCGCAACCGCGCGCATCTTCCCCAGCGATGAACTTGGTCCTGGGGCACGCGAGGCGGGCGTAACGGTCTATCTCGACCGCGCGCTGGCGGGCCCCTACGCGCACCTGGCTGATACCTACCGGCAGGGCATCGCCGGGCTCGATGCCGCGAGCCACCGTACCGCTGGGGTCCCCTTTGCGGCTCTCCCGGAGGCGCAGCAAGACGCCATCCTGCACGACCTGGAGCGCGGCAACCTGGCCGGCTTTGGCCTGGCGCCCGCCTTCATGGCGTTACTGATCCAGCACACGCGGGAGGGGATGTTCTGCGACCCCGCTCACGGCGGGAACCGGGACCTCGTGGGCTGGAAGCTGATGGGCTACCCGGGCATCCACCGTGTCTGGACGGAAGAAGAGGAGCAGATTGGGGCTGTGCTGCCGCTTCGCCCCATGACGACGCTGGCGGACGACACCTTCGGCATCGCCCTGCCTGCGCCGGACGCGCACGCATGATGCCCGGGCAGATCCTGCGACCGGATGTCTGCATCGTTGGCCTGGGCGCGGCGGGCGGGGTGGCGGCGCACGTGCTGGCCGAAGCTGGCCTGGACGTTGTCGGGCTAGAGGCTGGTCCGCACTGGGCCAATGCCGACTTTCCCCCCGACGAACTGACGATGTACAACCGGCGCAACACCCTGGGCGCCAAGTTCAACAGTGAACTGCAGACCCTGCGTGCTGACGCCATCTCGCCCACGCGCCCGGCGGATTACTCGCTCGGCATGATGATGAACGGCGTGGGCGGCGGTTCGGTGCACTGGGGCGCCTGGGCGCGGCGCTTCTTCCGCACCGACTTCACCATCCGCTCCTCCACGATTGCGCGCTACGGCGAGGAGGCCATTCCCGAGGGCGCGGACCTGGTGGACTGGCCCTTTACCTACGATGACCTGGAGCCGTACTACACGAAAGCGGAGTACGCGCTGGGCGTGTCTGGCCCGGCCTACAAGGTGGACGGTGTGGTCGCGGACGCGGCACGCGGCAACGCCCTGGAGGAGGACCGTAGCGCGCCCTTCCCGATGCCGCCGTTGCGCCCCTTTGGCTTCGGGGAGCGCTTTCGCGACGCGGCGCGCGGCCTTGGCCTGCACCCCTTCATCGTCCCGGCCGGGGTGAACTCGGTGCCGTACGACGGACGCCCGGCCTGCACCTACTGCGGGTTCTGCAGTGGCTATGGCTGCTACAACGGCGCCAAGGCCAGCACCCTGGTCACCACGATCCCGAAAGCCATCGCCACGGGACATCTCGATCTGCGCCCGTACGCACGCGTGGTCCGCATCACCACCGATGGCAGCGGCCGGGCAACCGGGGTCGACTACGTCGATGGCAACGGCGCACTGCAGCGGGTCGAGCCACGGGTAGTCCTGCTGGCCGCGTATTCAACCGAGAACGTGCGGCTGATGTTCCTCAGCCAGGGCGACTCAGCGCCGCAGGGGCTGGGCAACAACGCCGGGCTCCTCGGCCACTACTTCATGACCCACCAGTACATCGAGACGATGGGTCTCTTCCGGGAGGACGTCAACCGCTTTGCTGGACCGGTGCCGCAGGCGGTGGCCCTGGATGACTACAACGCTGATTTCTTCGATCACACGGGGCTCGGGTTCATCCGGGGCGGGGCGATCGGCACCGAGAACCAGACGCAGCCGATCAGCGCCGCCGGCAATGTGCCACCCGATTTCCCGGCCTGGGGCAGCGCCTACAAGCGCTGGATGCTGGAGAACTGGAACAAGGTCACCTACCTGCGGGCGCAGCCCGAGTCCCTGCCGCACTTCGACAACACCATGGATCTCGATCCACACGTGCGGGACCGCAGCGGCCTGGGCCTACCAGTGATCCGCTTCACCTACCACCAGCGCGAGAACGAGCTGCGCATGATCGATTTCCTGCAGGACCGCATGGTGGAAATCATGCAGGCCATGGACGCGGTGCAGGTCTGGAAGGGCCGCACCTGGACCGGGGTCGGCAGCTCTCACGATTACGGCGGCTGCCGCATGGGGGCGGACGCGGCCACCTCCGTCTGTGACGGCTATGGCCGCATCCACGATACGCCGAACTGCTTCGTGCTCGGCGGCGCCACGTTCAACTCCTGCGCCGGGCAGAACCCGACCCTGACGATCGCCGCGATGGCCTGGCGCACCGCCGAGCGCGTGATCGAGGACCTGCGATGAACGCCGGCACGTCGCCTGCCCGGGAAGGAGGGGTGATGCCCGATCCTGGTCGCTGACAGACCTGGCTTCAGACTGGCACACCGTGGTGCAGCGCGGCGAGGATGCTCCGGGCTTTTCGGAAGCGGCCGCGCGCAGCTCCTATCAATGAGGGATGTGACGATGCGACGCAGCATGAAGACCCAGTTGGCAGTTTCCCTGATTGTTCCGGCCCTGCTCCTGTCCTCGACGGTGCTGGCGCAGGACGCCACCCCGGAGGCCACGGCTGACCGCGCTACGGTGGCTGAACTGGAGGCTGCACTCGGTCCGGTGCCCACCCCGAGCGAGCAGTGGAAGATCTGCGCGATCGAGAAGACCCTGATCAACGAGCACTGGCAGCAGATGAAGAAGGGGTACGAGGACGCGGCTGCCGAACTTGGCGTGACGGTCGAAGTCCAGGCCAGCAAGGATGAGTCAGACCTGACCGGGCAACTCGCCATCGCCGAGGCGATGATGCAGAGCGATTGCGATGCCTTTGCGGTCTCGCCGCTCAGCAGCTCCAACCTGCAGCCCTTCCTGGACGAAGCCAAGGCGGCCGGGATTCCGGTCATCAACGTCGATGACGCCAAGGTCGATGCGACCGTCTTCGTGGGTGGCGATCACCGCGAGATGGGCGTGATGGCGGCCGAGTACATCGCCGAGCAACTCCCTGATGGGGGACAGGTCGCCCAAATCGAGGGGCAGGCGGGTTCCCCGGCGGCCCAGCAGCGCATTGACGGGTACTCCACCACGGTTGGCGAGCACGCCAACCTGCAGCTCGTCGCCAGCCAGCCCGGCGACTGGGACCGCCTGAAGGCGCTCGACGCAGCCGCCAACATCATGCGCGCCAACCCGGACGTAAAGGCGTTCTACGCCAACAACGACACCATGGCGCTCGGCGTCGTTGAAGCTGTCGCCAACGCCGGTAAGCAGGGCGAGGTCATCGTGGTCGGCACGGATGGCGTGCCTGATGCCATCCAGTCGGTGCGCGACGGCAACATGGATGCCACCATCGCCTCCTTCCCGTATGAGATGGGCCGCACCGCGCTGGAAGTCGCCGTGCGCCTCCTGGAAGGGCAGGATGTCCCGGCAACCGTGGTCTCCCAGCAGGAACTGATCACGGCGGATAACGTCGACGAGTACTACCCGGAGTCCTGATCGGCTGATTCGAGCCCGGTGAAAACCCTCACCCCCAGCCCCTCTCCCGGTGCGCGGGAGAGGGGAGCCGATAGGTAGGTCGCATCCCGAACATCGACGCAACAACGCCAGTTCTTGCGCGGCACCTAGGCATGAAGACCCTCTCCCGCGCACCGGGAGAGGGGTTGGGGTGAGGGTTATTCCGATGCGCAAGTATTGCTGGCAGAGCGCAACCACGCCTGGACCCAAGAGCCGATGACCGCCACACCACTCCTTGACATGCGGGATATCACCAAGACGTACCCCGGCGTGCAGGCGCTGAAGCAGGTCAACCTGGACCTGCGGGCCGGGGAGATCCTGGCGCTGGTTGGGGAGAATGGCGCCGGGAAGAGCACCCTGATGAAGGTGCTCTCCGGAGCCATTGCCGCTGACAGCGGTGAGATCTGGCTCGCCGGGCAGCGCGTGCAGATTGCGGACCCGCGGCACGCACGGGACCTGGGGATCGCCATGATCCACCAGGAACTGGCGCTCGCTCCGCAGTTCAGCGCCACCCAGAACCTGTTCATGGGACGCGAGATTACCGGCCGGGGTGGGTTGATCGACTGGGGTGCTGCTCGCCAGGAAGCGCGAAGCATCCTGGCCCGCTTCCACCTGGATATCGATGTCGATCGCCCGGTCGGGCGCATGCCTCTCGCCATCCGGCAGATGATCGAGATCGCGCGGGCCATCTCGCTCGGCGCACGGATCGTGATCATGGATGAGCCAACCTCATCCCTGACCACGCACGAGACGGAGAACCTGTTCACGGTCACCCGGCAGTTGCGGGACGAAGGCGTCGGCATCATCTACATCTCGCACCACCTGGAAGAGTTGTTCGCGCTTTGCGACCGCGCGCTCGTGCTGCGCGATGGCGCGGCCGTGGGCAACGTGGTGCTCGCCAGCACCGACCGTGACCAGTTGGTGCGCATGATGGTGGGCCGCGAGCCCTCCGAGTTTGCCCAGCGAGAACCC
>JAXLWT010000003.1:0-282088 GCA_046328375.1 Thermomicrobiales bacterium | reverse complement strand
GACCAGCGGCAGGTGTCCATGGCCGTCGTGGTGCAGCGCATGGTCTTCCCCCAGGTGTCTGGCATCCTGTTTACCGCCGATCCCATCACTGGCAACCGCAGGATCGCCTCGGTGGAAGCCAGCTTTGGCCTGGGTGAGGCCCTGGTCTCTGGCCTGGTCAACGCCGATGTCTACAGGGTTCGAGATGGCCAGGTCATCGAGCGTGTCATCGCCACCAAGCAACGCGCCATCTACGCCATCCCAACAGGTGGGACGCAAGAACAGGCGATCTCGCCGGAGCTGCAGGACCAACCATCACTCACGGATGCGCAAGCGGTGCAGATTGTCGAGCAGGGGCGGCAGATCGAAGCGCACTTTGGCCGGCCCCAGGACATTGAATGGTGCCTGGCCGATGGCGATCTCCAGATCGTCCAGAGCCGGCCGATCACCACGCTCTTCCCCGTTCCCGCCGCTGGCGACGCGGAAAACCACGTCTATGTCTCCGTTGGGCATCAGCAGATGATGACCGACCCCTTCAAGCCGCTCGGAATCTCCTTCTGGCAGATGATGTCTCCGCGGCCAATGGCGGAGGCCGGGGGACGCCTTTTCGTTGATGTGGCCCGGGAACTGGGGTCGCCGGCGAACCGGGCCCGCATGATGGACGTCCTGGGGAAGTCGGATCCACTGATCGGTGATGCCCTGCAGACCATCATCGAACGCGAGGGCTTCCTCCCGTCAGTCCCGGACGACGAACCTGCCTGGATGCTGCCTGGCACCTCCCCCACCCCGATCGAGACTGACCAGGCCATCGTCTCCGAGCTGATCGCGCAGAGCCGGGCTGCCAATGCCGACCTGGAGTGCGACATCCGGGGGCTGACGGGATCAGCGTTGCTCGACTTCATCCAGACCGACGCCCAGGAACTGTGGCGGGCCCGGATGGGTCCGCGCAGCTTGCAGGTGGTCCTGGCGGGGATGGAAGCCGCCTGGTGGCTGAACGCGCACATAGAGGAGTGGCTGGGCGAGAAGAACGTCGCCGACACGCTCACCCAGTCCGTCCCCAATAACGTCACCTCAGAGATGGGCCTGGCACTGCTGGATGTCGCGGACGCCATCCGCCCGTATCCCGAGGTGGTGGCATTCCTGCAGCAGGTCGAGGACGACCGCTTTCTGGACCACCTGCCGGGGGTCCCGGGCGGCCCGGAGGCACGCGAGGCGATCCAGGGCTGGCTGGACCGCTACGGCATGCGCGGCCCCGGTGAGATCGACATTACGCGGCCACGGTGGCGAGAGCACCCCAGCGCCCTGGTGCCCCTGATCCTCGGCAACGTCAGGAACTTCGCTCCAGGTGAAGGCCAGCGGCGCTTCGAGCAGGGGCTGCAGGAGGCCCGCCGCAAGGAATCGGAGGTGCTGGAGCGCCTGCGCGCCCTGCCGGATGGTGAGGAGAAGGCAGCGGAGACCAAACGGATGATCGACCGGGTCCGCACCTTCGCCGGCTACCGGGAGTACCCGAAGTACGGCATGGTCAGCCGGTATTTCATCTACAAGCAGGCCCTGATGGCAGAGGCCGAGCGCCTGGTACAGGCCGGCGTCCTTGCGGAGCAGGAAGACAGCTTCTTCCTCCGCTTCGACGAACTCCAGGAGGTCGTGCGCACGCAACGGGTGGATGACGAGCTGATCCGCCGCCGCAAGGAGGAATTCGCCACGTCCCAGGCGCTGACACCTCCCCGAGTGATGACCTCGGACGGCGAGGTGATCACCGGCGTGTACCGGCGTGACGACCTGGCGCCTGGAGCACTTGCCGGGCTACCGGTGTCCGCCGGAATCGTGGAGGGGCGAGCGCGCGTCATCCTGGATATGGCCGACGCGGCCCTGGAACCAGGGGACATCCTGGTTACGGCGTACACGGACCCAAGCTGGACGCCACTGTTCGTGACGATCAGCGGCCTGGTGACCGAGGTGGGGGGCCTCATGACCCACGGGGCGGTGATCGCCCGGGAGTACGGCCTACCGGCTGTGGTGGGAGTGGTGAATGCCACCCGCTTGATCCAGGATGGACAGCGCATCCGCGTCCACGGGATGGACGGCTACGTCGAGCTCCTGGATTAGCGTCGTACCGGCATCGTGCGGTTACCGGACTCGATTGCGCCGAATAGCCCTCACCCCAGCCCCTCTCCCGACGCGCGGGGGAGGGGCTCTCAACACCCAACCATCTCGCCGCAAACGACATGGTCACGCCGGGAGCCAGGGGGGCCAGCCACACAAGCCGCAAAAAAGCCCTAAGATGCTCGCCTGCTCGCCGTGATCAGGGGATCGTCGTCTTGGCGCCAGACCGTGGCTAATGCGTAACGAAACCGACACGGCAGCGGCGGAAAGCCCCGAACCTGTGCCGGGCAGCGTCAAGCGCCGCGGACGCGTCAGGTTCTCGACGCGCGTACTAGAGTCACCGGTTTACCGGCGTATCTGGCTGTCCGGATTTCTTTTCTCCAATGCCCGGTGGGTTGAGATCATCACCTCTGGCTGGATCGTGCTCACCCTCACCGGCTCGCCATTGCTCGTGGGCCTCACGGGCTTCTTTCGCGTGCTGCCGATGCTCATCCTCGGCTCACTCTTCGGCGCCCTGGCTGATCGCTTCACGCGCGTCAACATCCTGCTTGGCATCCACGCGGTCAGCCTGCTGGCGGCACTCTGCCTGGCGACGACCTTCCTGCTGGGCGGTGATTCGCTCCTGATCATCTATCCGCTGATTTTCATCCTGGGCTGCGGCACCGCTGCGGATTTCTCGGCCCGGGCCGCCCTGATCGATGAGGTGCAGGAGCGCTCGCTGCTCGCGAGCTCGATGTCACTGGAATCGCTCTCGATGAGCGGCGCCAAGATCTCCTCCGGGCTGATCACCGGGTTCCTCCTCTCGGCTGGCGGCGCTGGTCTCGCCTACAGCTACCTCGCCTTGCTCTACGCGGCCGGGCTGATCTGGCTCTTGGCCCTGAAGCGCCTGATCCCGGCTCGGCCAGCCCACCCGGGATCAGTCCGCGTCATTTCCTCCCCTCACAGCGGCTGGGCCTCGGCCCTGCGCATCCCGGTGGTGCGCGGCGTGTTCTTTGTGACGATCATCATCAATATCCTGGTCTTCCCCTATCAACAGCTCATCGCGATTGTGGCAAGCGACATCCTGGCGGTTGGCCCGTTCTGGATGGGAGTTCTCGCTGGCGCTGACGGCGTCGGCGGCATGCTGACCGCCGCGTGGCTTACGTTTGGATCAGGGGCCAGGCGCCCGGGGGCCCTGTTTATCGGCGGTGCTATCGGTGCGGCAGCGATGCTCATCGGGCTCGCGCTGTCACCGATATTTGCACTGTCCCTGGCCATCCAGTTCGCGTACGGGATCTGCACGGGGCTCTTCGGCGCCCACCAGGCGGCGTTGGTGCTCAGCGCAACGCCACCGGAATCCCGGGCGCGTGCCCTGGGGCTCATCGCCACGGCCATCGGCCTGACACCGATTGGCATGCTACTCATCGGCGGGCTGAGCTCGACCGCCGGGGCCCAGGTAACCATGGCCTCGATGGCAAGCCTCGGCTTCATCGGGCTGGTGCTCGTCCTCATCTTCAACCCGCAGTTGCGCAGCGCAAAGATCGGGTGAGCGCGCGTGATCAGGGGGAGGCAGCGCGAGTTTCCCACGCGCTGCGAGCGATACGTTCGACGTGTGGCAGTATTGAGAACCTCGACGCCATGCTCGTTTTCAACTGCCGCATCCATGGGTGAAAGGCCAGATCATGCCAGTGTTGAATGAAGCCACGCTCGACGAAATCGCCCCCACGGTGGCGACCCCTGAGTACGATCGGTCGTCCCTGTCAACCGGAATCGTGCATTTCGGCGTCGGGAACTTCCACCGGGCGCACGAAGCGATGTACATCGACCAGATCCTGGCGCGCGGCGACACCGGCTGGGCCATCTGCGGCGTCGGCGTCCTGGAGGGGGATCGGGCGATGCGCGACGCCCTCCGGGCGCAGGACAACCTGTACACGCTCGTCACCAACTCCCCGGACGGTACAACCGCCGCGCGGGTGATCGGGTCGATCCATGAGTACCTCTACGCGCCGGACGATCCCGAGGCGGTCCTGGATCGCCTCGCCGACCCTGCCACGCGCATCGTGTCGCTGACCGTCACTGAGGGCGGCTACAGCGTCAATGACGCCACCGGCGAGTTCGACCCCCAGGACCCACTCACGCTGCGCGATCTGGAACCCGGCACGGCGTCCCCGAGCAGCGTGCTCGGGTATATCACTGCCGGACTGGCCCGGCGCCGGGCAGCAGGGACGCCACCATTCACGGTGATGACCTGCGACAACATCCAGGGCAACGGGCATGTTGCGCGGACTGCGGTCCTGGGCTTCGCGGCACGCAAGGATCCAGACCTCGCGGCCTGGATCGCCGAAAACGTGGCCTTCCCCAACTCGATGGTGGACCGCATTACGCCGGTGACGACCGACGAGACACGGGCGAGCGTCCTGGCCGAGACCGGCATCGAAGACCGCTGGCCGGTGCGTGCCGAGTCGTTCGCGCAGTGGGTCCTCGAGGACACCTTCCCCACTGGCCGTCCGCCCCTGGAACTGGTTGGCGTCCAGATGGTCGACGATGTCATGCCGTATGAGCTGATGAAGCTGCGGCTCCTGAATGCATCGCACCAGGCGCTGGCGTATCCCGGCAGCCTGGCCGGAGGCCAACTGGTCCACGAGGTGTGCCGGGATCCCGTGTTCGCCGATTTCCTGCTCGACTACATGCGCCTTGAGGCGATGCCGACGCTGCGGCCGGTACCGGGGATCGACCTCGACGCCTACTGCCACGAACTGATCAGCCGGTACACCAACGAGGCGGTGCGCGACACCCTGGCCCGCCTGGCCTTCGATGGATCGGAGCGTATCCCCAAGTTCCTGCTGCCGGTGCTGCGCGATCAACTGGAAGCAGGGGGGGATATCCGCCGCTGCGCGTTCGTGCTGGCGGCCTGGAGCCGCTTCCTGGAAGGACGCGATGAGCACGGCAACCCGACCCCGATCAACGACCGGCGGGCGTCAGAACTCGCCGCGGCCGCGCAAGCCGAGTATGACGAGCCAGGCTCCTTCCTGGATTACCAGCCCGTCTTCGGCGATCTTGGGGCGGACCCGCGCCTGCGCGAGTTGTTCATTGATTACCGCGCCAAACTGATCGAGCGCGGGGCACGCTCCACCATCGCGTCGATTTCCGGGTTCTGAGCGGGATGAGCCGGGGAACGCACCCGACCGTCTCGTCTCAAGTGTCATCCTGGGCTTGCCGAAGGATCTCATTCGCCCTCACCAGAGAACGATGCCGGCGTGAGGTTCTGCACACGCGAACCGTGGCAGCCGGTGACGCCGAAATCTCTCGACTGCGCTCGGGATGACACCCGGGCGTGAGTGCGCCCTCGAATCGTGGCGATCTGGAGAAACACTCGTTCGCGATGAACTCAGAAGCGCCCTGTCCTGCGCGAGTGCTCGGGATCTGAAATGCACCGCCATAGGTCGGGCTCAACCGGAACGTTCTCAACGGGTTCGAGGCACGATGCGTGACGCCGGGAGTCGCGGTATCAGCGGGTGCGAATCCTGGGGTCAAGCGCGTCGCGCAGCCCGTCGCCGAGCAGGTTGATCGCCAGTACTGTCAGCATGATGGCCAGGCCCGGGAAGAGCGACACCCACCACTGGTGGCGCAGCATCGAGCGGCCGTCGGCGAGCATGTTCCCCCATTCGGGCGTCGGCGGTTGAATGCCCAGCCCCAGGAACGACAAGGTCGAGCCCAGGATGATCGCGCCGGCAATGCCCAGCGTCGCCAGCACGATGACCGGCGGCAGCACATTCGGCAGGATATGCCGTAACACGATCGAGCGATCGGGTGCGCCGGTGACGCGCGCCGCTACGACGTACTCGGCTTCACGGGCACTGAGCACCGTGCCACGAACGACGCGCGTGTACTCGGGGATGGCAGCGATGCCGACTGCCAGCATCAGGTTGAACAGGCTGGGCCCCAGGATGGCGACGAGCGCCAGCGCGAGCAGAATGCCAGGGAACGCCAGCATGATATCGACCCAGCGCATGATCACGCTGTCGATGGCGCGCCCGTAGTACCCCGCGATCAAGCCGAGTGCGACGCCCGCCACGGCGGTGATGCCGACTGCCACGAAGCCCACCGGCAGCGACATTCGCCCGCCGTAGAGCACACGCGAAAAGACATCACGGCCAAAATTGTCGGTCCCGAACAGGTGCTGGGCACTCGGGGCGGCGCGAATGGCGGTCGTGTCCTGGGCGATGGGGTCGTACGGTGCGATCAGCGGGGCAAAAAGCGCCGAAAGCACCATGACCGTGAGCACGATTGCACCCGCGATCGCCCCAGGGTTCATCCAGAGCCGGCGCAGGGTGTCGCGCGTCAAACTCGTCCCCGCGCGTTCCCGAGCCAGCGTGTGCGGCTTTGCCTGACTGACCGCCGTGCCGGTCACCGTGGGGTCGACGGAGGTGGCCGACAGGCGATGTGACTCACTCATAGCGAATCCGGGGATCGATCACCGCGTAGGAAAGGTCGACCACGAGGTTGACCAGCACGTAGACGATTGCGGTGACCAGCACCGTGCCCTGGATCAAGGGAAAGTCGCGGTTACCGATCGCCGTAATCGCCACCCGGCCCAGTCCTGGTCGCGAAAAGACCTGCTCGGTGACCACCGCTCCCGTGAGCAGGCCGGCCAACTGGATACCGAAGTAGGTCACCATGGGGATGAGGGCATTCTTGAGCGCGTGGCCCGAGATCACGATGCGCTCATTGAGCCCCTTGGCCCGCGCGGTGGTGACGTAGTCCTGCCGCAGTGTCTCCAGCATCGAGGAGCGCACCAGCCGCGCGATGTACGCCGCCGAGGCGAATCCCACGGTAATCGCCGGCAGCACCAGATTTTCCCAGCCTCCAACTCCCGTTGCCGGGAAGAGATGGAAGTGGAAGGAAAACGCGAAGAGCAGGAGGAGACCGAGATAGAACACCGGGGTCGAGACGCCCAGCAAGGCGACAACCATGGCCGCCGAGTCGAGCCAGCTGTTGTGGAAGACCGCGGCCAGGATGCCCAGGGTAACACCAAGGGTGAGGGCCACGGCCAGGCCAGCAACCGTCAGTTGCAGCGTGGGCATGATGGCCTCGCTGATGGTGTCCCAGACCGGCCGTTGATCGCGCAGGCCCTTGCCGAGATCACCACGCAGGAGATCTCCCATGTAGTTCTTGTATTGCACCCAGAGTGGTTGATCCAGACCATATTGGGCCCGGATTTGCGCCTCTCGCTCGGGAGAGAGTGGTTTCCCCAGGGAGAAGATCGTGACCGGGTCGCCCGGAGTCAGGTGCACCATCAGGAAGGTGAACAGGGTGATGCCCAGGAGCACCGGGATGGCCTGCAGGCAGCGTCGCAGGATGTAGCGGATCATGGGGTGGCCAGGAACGTGCCAGGCGCGTTGACCAGGGATCGGTTCATGGCGTTGGTCCGGTTATGTGACTCACGCTGTTCCTCGGCATGGCATCCGTCACCTGGTAGCACACAGATTCGCCGGCGGAAAGAGTCAGCATTGGCCGCCACCCCGGACGGAGCGACGGCCAGCGCTGTCAGGCCTGCCGGCCCATAGTCGTGCTACTGGGTGAAATGCGCGTCATTCATCCAGACGTATGACGCGAGGAAATCGAGGTAGTCCCCTTCCAGGTTGGCGCGCTTGGCGTTGTAGGTGATGGAGTCACTCAACGGAATCGTTGCGGCTTCATCCAGCAACTGGAGCTGAATCTTGGAGTACAGCTCCTGCCGCTTCTCGACGTCGCTCGTTGCGGCAGCATCGAGCAGCATCTGGTCGATCTCGGGGTTGCTGTACTTGCCGACGTTGAAGTTCCCGATGTTGCCGGAATAGAAGATGGTGCGCAGCGTATCCGGATCGGCATACGAGAACCACATGAACGCCAGGTCGTAGTCTCCGGCCGTGCGCGTCCGTTCGACAAAGGCGCCACGCTCCATCGGCTCCACCACCACCTCAGCGCCCACCGCTCGCCAGGCGCCCTGGATGAATGTCGCCATGCCGTTGTCGTTCGGGCGGTCCTGAATCGGCCAGGAGAATGTGAGCTTCTGGCCGTTCTTCTCCCGGAAATCGCCATTCATCGTCCAGCCAGCTTCCTCCAGCATGGCGGCCGCCTTCTCAGGGTCGAAGGTGTAGACCTCCTCCGTCTTGGGCTCATACCCAAACGTCGGCTTCATCAGCGGGCTGGCGGCCGGCGCATACACCCCACCCCAGACCGCCTGGTTGAGGGCTTCCTTGTCGACCGCAAAGGAGAGGGCCCGCCGTACCGCAACATCCGCTTGCGGGCTGTCGGCCCGTTCCAGGTTGAACAGCAGGATGTAGCCGGAGCCCGGTTGCCCTTGCTGGATGATCGCGATGTCCGGATTTTCCTGCAGGTCCGCGAGCTGCAGCGGGTCGATCTCATCGATGTATTGCGACTCGCCCGAAAGCAGAGTTCCGGTTCGGACCGCGCCATCCGGGATGATCTTGTAGACCATCTCATCGAGATACGCCGCACCAGAGTGCGAGAAGAACGACGATCCCCAGTTGTAATCCGGGTTCTTGACCAGGGTGACGTGGTCCTTCTCGACCCACTCCTGGACCATGAACGGTCCCGTGCCGACTGGCTTACGGCCGAACTCGGCGAGGCCCATCTCCTTGACCGCGGTCGGGGAGACGATGCCGAGATACCCGTTGAGGCCGCTCAGGAACGGTGCGAACGGGCGGCTGAGCACCAACTTGATGGTGTGATCGTCGACGATCTCGGCGTGATCGTACGCGTCGATCTGGTTGAACGACTGACCGGGCACGATCACCGCTTCCGCATCGACCTCTTTGCCAGCCGCGGTCAGGTTCCGGCTTTCGACCACGCGATCAAAGGTGAACTGCACTGCCTCGGCGTTGAACGGCGTGCCATCGGTGAACTTGACATCCTTCTTGAGCACGAAGGTGTAGGTGAGCCCGTCATCCGAGACTTCCCACGATTCGGCCAGCCCAGGGTAGAAGTCGGTCGCTGTCGGCATCCAGATCAGCGGCTCACACACGTTGAGCATGACCCGGATCGTGGAGTCGTAGTTCGTCACTTGCGGATCGAGCGTGCCGTCGAAGTCAAAGCTGACGCCATACGTCAGCGACCCGCCACTCTGAACATCCTGCGCGCTGGCCAGCAGCGGGCGGAAGCCCGGCAACGGGGTCGTACCACCCAGCGTGGTGGCCGCTGCGCCCAGCACTGTGCCCGCCAGGAGCGTACGCCGGCTGATCCTGCTTCGGGTGAACGCGCCCGTCGAGTCGAAATCTGCTTGGGGTTCCGCGGTGTGCTTTGCCGTCGTCATCGTGGAATCCGTCCTTTCGACCTTGCCTGTTGCACACGTGCAGATTCTGCGAAAACTGCATCAAATGGCGGTCGTGAACGAGCCTGCGACCTCCCCGCACTACACCTTTCTTCTGTTGCGTCAAAGCCTTCGACAGCGTAAGCCCGGTCTGAACCGCTGTCAATTGGTGAAGACGCTGACACAATTTCTCTCTGCTTTGTGCAGTGGAGGCAGCAAAACCACGCAGGAAAGGCATACTGGACGGAACCGTACTGAATCTCGCTCGCAGCGCTGGGAGCACGCATTGGCCATCATCTCAGCGGGGGAAAAGCTCCGCGTTGGCATCGTTGGCGCTGGCGCCTGGGCGCGCCAGGCCCACGTTCCTGGGTTTCAACGTTGTCCTGGTGTTGACGTGGTCGCCATCTGTGATCCCGACCTGGGCCGTGCGGAAACGGTCGCGGCCGAGGCTGGCATCCCGCAGGTCTTCCCGTCGATCGCCGCGATGACCGCTGCGGTTGACCTCGACCTGATCAGCATCGTCACCCCGGATGACAGCCACCTCACCGATGTGCGCGTGGCCCTTGGCGCTGGCGCACACACTCTCTGCGAAAAGCCGCTTGCGACCACGTTGCCGGCAGCACGTGAGCTGGCGGCTCTGGCTGATGCCGCGGGTGTCCACACGCGCGTCGGGTTCGCGATGCGCTTCGCGCCGGCCCTGTCTCAGCTCCGCGATCTCGTGATGTCTGGTGAGATTGGGGATGTCCAGCACCTGCAGGCGTTCCAGCAGAACGGCCAGTTCCTCGATCCCACCACGCCGTTCCACTGGAAAATGGATCACGAGCGCACGGGCGGTGGCGCGATTGTGGAATATGGCATCCACACCATCGATCTGGCGCTGTGGATCATGGGAGCCGCCACCAGCGTCTGCGCGAGTAGCCGCACCTGGGTCAACGAGCGTCCCCGGCGTGATGCGCCTGGCACTGTTCGCGTGGAGAGTGATGACTCCACCGCCTGGTTGATGGAGTTTGCCTCGGGAGCCAGCGGCATCTGCCATGCAAGCTGGTCAACCGCCGGCCGCGCGCCCGGCCTGGAAATACGCGTCTTTGGGAGTCGTGGCGCCGCGCGCTGCCAGCTCTCTGACGATCTGCCCGGAGCCCAGGGCCTGTGGGTCGCGGGGCCCGATGGACATTTCCGCCATGTGTCCGTCGAGCAACCCACAGCCGGGAGCAGTGAGCCAGTCGCCCCCTGGTGGGTTGATTTCCCCTCGCGGTTGATCCGTGATTTTGTCAGTGAGATCCAGGGTGCTCCCGCGAGTGGACCGACGTTTGCTGATGGCGTAGCGGCGCAGGAAATCCTGGAGTCGATCGTTCTCTCCACACAGCAGCGCTGCTGGATCGATCTCCCGCGCCCGTAAGCTCGTGTCCCACCCCATGACGCACTACGATTCAGCGCACCTGCAGCGATTCGGGCCGAGCACCATGGAGGCTGTTAACGTGGACGATGTTGCCAGTGAACCGCCCAACGTTCGTCACCGGCGCCGCGCGCTGTTCAGCATCATGGCCGCAGTTGGGGCAGCCCTGCCCATTGTCAGCACGGACTCAAAGAAACGAAAGAAGAAAAAGAAGAAAAAGCCTGTCACTCCTCCGGGTGCCCGTCCAGACATTGTCCTGAACGATTTCTTCTACGCTCCGAACACGCTCACAATTCGCGCAGCCCAGGATGTTCCGTTGCTGCTCCGCAACGACGGCGGGACGACACACACGTTTGTCATCGACGCACTTGTGCTGGACTTCGAGCTTGCCCCTGGCGCCAGCAAAAGCATCGAGATCAACGTGCCAGCCGGACAGTACGCCTTCTACTGCAAGATTCCCGGCCACAAGGCCGCTGGCATGACGGGCACGCTGAACGTGACGTGACCCCAGCGTGCTGGTGTCAACTGCCACGCGTCGACCCTGCACCCGGTATCGAGCCGGGTGCAGGGCATTCCCCGCCAATCGTGAGAGTCCTGATCAGCGACGTGTCTGGGACCAGTTCCCTCGACACGCTCGAGACACAGGGATGTTCACGGGCGTAGCAGCGCGGGCTCCTCTATTGCATACCGCATGAGCGGCCGGATTTACTGGCCGCGGCCCGTGACCCAGTCGTAGCGGGGGTCATCGTCGATGATTGGTCCGCTGAATCGGCCCCCAATTCCTGCGCCGCCATCGACGCTCCAGACCGCTCCGGTGACGTAACCCGCTCCTTCACTACAGAGAAAGAGCGCGATCGCCGCCACCTCTTCCGGCGTCCCGGGCCTGGCCAGGGGCAAGGTCGGGATGCGCTTCTCGAGGGCGGCGGCCATCACTGGTGGCAGGGGTTTGGGCTGCGTGTCGATCAACCCCGGACTGATCGTGTTGACCAGGATGTCGTACGGGGCCAACTCGATGGCGGCAACCCGTGAAAACGCTTCCGTCGCCGCCCGGCTGGCGGCGTAGGCCGCGGCGCCGGCACTCCCTTTGCTGCTGACCCCGGAAGAAAAGTTGACGATGCGGCCACCTTTGCCGGCAGCGATCATCGCCCGGCCGGCGGCCTGGGTCATCAGAAAAGTGCCCCGGCAGTTGACGGCGAAGACCTGATCCCAGACTTCTGCGCGCTCCTCCAGCAACGACGCATGGGGCGCTACCGCCGCGTTGTTCACGCAGAAGTCGATCCCTCCAAACTGCTTGACCGCGCTCTGCACGATGTGGTCAGCCCCCTCGGGGCTCGAGATATCGGCAACGATGAGCGTGAGCTGCGGAGATCCGACCAACTCGCGTGTGGCCTCCAGACCGGCACGCTCCCGGTCGGCCGCAACCACGTTCGCGCCAGCTTCCGCAAACTGCTGCACCATAACGCGCCCGATGCCCCGCGCGGCGCCGGTGACCACGACCGACTTTCCGGTGAAATCAAAGCTGATGTTCACTCGCGGCCTTCTTTCCCACAGGTGTCTGTGCGCAAGCTCAAAGACGATGGAACGCAGTCTACGATGCCCGGTTCGTCAGGCGTTTCGTCCAGGTCATTGACATCGCGGAGCTTTGGCGGGACGATGCCGCGGCTCTGATCATGACAAACGCGGCTATCGTCGACGCCAGTTCAACAGAGGAGTGACCCATGGCGCTTCCCATCGTCAATCGGCCGGTCCGTGTCGGTGTCCTGGGCGCGGGACGATGGGCGCAGATGGCACATCTGCCTGGCTGGACGCGTGATCCCCGGAGCGAAGTGGTGGCCATTTGCGATGTGAGCGAGGAGCCGCTCCAGGAAGCGGCCGCGGCCTTCGCGATTCCCCATCAGAGCCAGGATTTCCAGGAAATCGTGCAGCGCGACGATATCGACGTCATCGACGTCTGCACGCCCAGCCACACGCACTTCGAGCTGGCCATGGCCGCGCTCGAAGCCGGGAAGCATGTCCTCTGCGAGAAACCGGTCGCCTTTGACTTTCGCGACACGACGCGCGCGGCCGAGCTTGCCCGCCGCAATGGCCTCAAGACGAAGCTGGGGTTCACCTTCCGCTACTCGCCGGCCATGCTCTACATGAAGGAGCTGGTGG
This sequence comes from Thermomicrobiales bacterium, assembly GCA_046328375.1. Lineage (GTDB taxonomy): Bacteria > Chloroflexota > Chloroflexia > Thermomicrobiales > UBA6265 > JACCXM01. Next base: position 269,168 of record JAXLWT010000003.1, on the reverse strand, counting down.
ATCAGGGCTTCTGTGGGGAGCCGTACATCTACAACGCCTACGAGCAAAACTCACAGTGGATCAACCCGCAGACGCCGTTGCGGCAGGGTGATCACACCGCCGATCAATCTCGCATCCACGTCTCGTCCCTGGAAGGCTACGGCGCGCCGGTCATCGACCTCGCGCGGTTCATGGTTGGATCCGAGCTCACCTCGGTGATCGGCGTCATGCGTAACTTCGTTCCCGAGCGCGTGGTGCGGGCCACGGGCACGATGATGCGCATGAACATCGACGACGGTGACATCTTCCTGGCCGAGTTTGCCAACGGCGCGATTGGTTCAGTGCAGAGCAGCTTTGTCACGGTCGGCAACTATCCCGGCATCGAAGTGCGGCTTTACGGATCGAAGGGCGCCATCATCACGCGCCTGGTGGAAGAGTTCGGCATCGCCGAGACCATCAAGACCGCCACGCCTGACGACGTCGAGTTCCGGGAGGTCGATGTCCCGGCCCGCTTCTACCCTGAGGGTGGCGCCAAAACAGAGACGTGGTTCACGCTCTTCTACGCCAACCTCATCAAGGATTTCCTCGACGAACTGACCACGGACACCGAGAAGAACCAGGGCAACTTCGACGACGGCGCCGCGGTCCAGGAAATCATCAACGCCGTCGAAATGTCGCACCACAACCGGAGCTGGACCAATCTCCCCCTGCCACACTAAGGCTCCTTGCACACCTCGTGTCGACTCGAGCGAAGTCGAGAGACCTCGATGTTCGCCGCCATGTGAAGAAGGCGAGATCTGGATCTCCTCGACTTCGCTCGGGACGACACAACTTCAGCATACGGATGTAGCGCACAGCGACGAGGGGCCAAAGTATGGGAACAAGCGATACCACCCCAGGGTCTGGTGAAAACCAGCAGGCACTTGATGCCTGGCTCGACCGGTTCTTTACGCAGTACTACGCGGCGCGGCCGGTCAACGCCACATTCATCGGCGTCCACGAGCACGATCACCGCTTGCCAGATGTCTCGGCGGCAGGCCGGGCGCACAACGTGGCGGAGATGGGAGCGCTGCGCGCCGAACTTGCCGCTCTACCGCTGACAGCGGTGGACGAGGTGCGCCGGACTGATGCGCTCCTGGCCGATGGCTTCCTCGAACTGCAGATCATGGAAGCGGAGCTCCCGCAATTCCACCTCGGCAACCCGGCGCTGTACACCGGTGAAGCGGTCTTCTCCGTCATCTCCCTCTTCCAGCGAGACGCCGAACCTGTGGCTGACCGCATCGATGCGGCCATCTCGCGCATGCACGCGCTGCCCGGGTATCTCGACCAGGCACGGCAGAACCTGCAGGGAGCACCAGTCGCCTGGACCGACCACGCGCTGCGTGAAGCGAACTCCAGCGCGATCTATTTCTCACAAGGGATTCCCCAGATCGCGGCCAGGCACAACATTCGTGCCGCTGACCTCGTCGCAGCCGGGGAAGTCGCGCGCGACGCCATGCTGGCCTTTGCTGGTTGGCTGGACGAATCCTTGCGGGCCCGGCCGGCGGAGGCGGTGTCCTGCGGGCGGGCAGCGTTCGACCGGTATCTCAGCCGGGGTCACTGGCTACCGTCAAACCAGGATTCCACCTGGCTGGCAGGGTATGCCGAAGATGCCCTACGACAGACGCAGGCGGCACTGGTCGAAAAGGCGGCACAGATCGATCCGCACCGCACGTGGGATCAACAACTCGCTACGCTGGGGAATCTCCATCCAGCACCTCAGGACTACTACGCGACGTACCCACGCGTCTGGGATGAAGCGCGGGAGGCAGCGGTCGATGCTGGTCTCCTGACCTGGCCCGACTACCCGATCGAGTACGTACCCATTCCCGAGACCGATCGGGAGGCCGCAAAGGGCCTCTACTACCTCTTCTATCGCTGTCCACCTCCCTTTGGGCGGCCAGAGACGCATCGCTACCTGGTGCCGCCGTTGCCCCCGGAATCGCAACCGCAAGCGCAACTCGACATGCTGCGGCGCACGAATGATGCGGTCATCCTGCTCAATCACGTCGTGCACCACGGCGGGCTCGGGCACCACGTCCAGAACTGGCACGCATTCCGGGCGCCGTCTCGGGTCGGTCAGATTGCGGGAGTTGACTGCGCCTCGCGCATCGCCATGTTCTGCGCGGGCACGCTGGTCGAAGGCTGGGCCTGCTACGCGACCGATCTCATGGATGAGATCGGCTTTCTGACTCCCCTGCAATCCCTCTCGGAGGCACAGAGCCGCGTGCGGATGGCCGCCCGCGCCGTGGCCGATGTGGCGCTGCACACCGGCGCCATGACGCTTGACGAAGCAGCAGCGTTCTACGAGCGGGAAGCGGGCATGGATCCGGGCGCGGCGCGGACCGAAGCCATCAAGAACTCGATGTTCCCCGGTGCCGCCGCGATGTACCTCGTTGGCACGAACGCGATCCATGATCTGCGGCAGACCATGCGCGCGCGGCAGGGCAGCGAGTTTTCACTCCGTGACTTCCACGACGCCTTCCTCAGCTACGGCGCGATTCCCACCGCACTGATTGCGCAGGAGATGTTGGCGACGTAGGCGTTGCCTTTACTCCAACCCCTCTCCCGCTGCGTGGGAGAGGGGCCGTTTGCCATGATAAACAGCGCCCATTCCCGGGTTTCATCCCGAGTTTGTCGAAGGATCTCGGCCAGGGAACCACCTGAACGCCAGCGATCAGCCTGCTGGCCACCGTTCGCCCCTCGCCTGATGAACGGCAGAGCGCCTGGGAGTGACGGCTACTCGGCTTAGCGGGCGACTGCTGGTGTTCCGGTCATCTGGACACCGTCCGGCTCGGCCGCCAGGCGCCGCCGTGGCGTGGCACGCCAGACCGTGTCGGCCAGGGCAGCGAAGAGCAGGGCCATCAGGGCGGCGTGGCCCAGGGTGCTGGCCAGGGAGAGGCGGGAGAAGATCAGCAGCCCACCCACGAGCGCCTGGGCCAGGATCAGCCCGGCCGCCCAGTGCGCCGTGCGGTAGAGATCCGGACGCTGGTCGCGGAAACTGCGCACCCACCAGACCATCCCGAACACGAGCACGATCGCGATCAGGGCGACGAGCCGGTGACTCCAGGCGACGCCGACCCCGGGGCTGCTGAGGTCCGGGAGCAGTGACCCGTTGCAGAGCGGCCACGTGTAGCACGCCAGTTCTGCCCCGGAGTGACGCATGTAAGCGCCGACATAGGCCACGACGATGGTCCACAGAAGCGTGACCCAGGCCAGGCGCGCGTAACCCGGAGGCACCGCTCGAATGGCGGCCGCGGAGGTGGGCATCTCGACCCAGAGGACGCGCATGACCAGGTAGACCGAGGCAAAGCAGACCAGTGAGATGCCAAAGTGCGTCGCCATCACGGCGGGGGTCTGCGGGTACTTCACCGCCCAGGCACCCATTCCGGACTGCAGGATGAGCGTGAAGATCATCAGCGGCAGCAAGGCCTTCAACTCGGGGTAGCGACGGCGCAACGGGAAGGCCGTGATGGCCAGGCCGAGGATGAGCAAGCCCTCCACGCCGGTCACCAGGCGGTGGGAGTACTCCACCATCGTCTCGAAGGCGTACTCCGGGATGAACTCCCCGTGGCAGAGCGGCCACGACGTGCCACACCCCTCCGAGGAGCCGGTGTTTGTCACCGTAGCGCCCATGAGCAGAACGAGAAACATTCCGATGGTCGCCGCGACGGCGAACCCCTTGGCAGCACGTTCCATGGTGCGAAAGTGTAGCGCGGGGCGGCGTGGCCATCAGCGAGTGAGGGTCGTAAGCAGGGCAGTTCGGTATCATCGGGGAGCCGCTGGATACCCGTTACGCGAAGGAGCCATGGTGAATCGCAACAGCCGTGGTTCCATCTCCCTCTGGCAACTCGCGTTGTACATCGCCGTGTTGGGCATCATCTCGCTGTTCCTGGCGCCAATCACCGCCATCTGGTGGATCGTGCCCCTCCTTGGCGCGGCGATGCCGGTGGTGCTGACACGCATCCAGGGGCAGGAGCACCGGGGAACAGCGGCTGACAGGACGCCCGCGATCACGCAGGACCCGAAGGTCCGAGATCTGGACCGCATGGATCACCACCTGTCAGATGAACACCCCGTGCTGGAAACTGGCGTGGGCGGCAACGCTGCCTGGCTCGCTGCAGCCGATACGGTCCTCAGTCAGCGTGAACAGGAAGTACTTGCCCAGCTCGCGGCGGGCAAGACGAACGCCGAGGTAGCGGAGGTGCTCTACATCTCCATCGGCACGGTGAAGAGCCACTCGGCCAACATCTACCGCAAACTGGAGGCGAAGAACCGCACTGAGGCCGTAGCCCGTGCGCGGGAGCTTGGGTTGCTGAAGTAAACGAGCGCGGACGTATCGAGGTCAGCCTCTCCCCGGTCCACCACTCACCACAGGTGTCATCTCGCGCGGCGTCGAGAGATCTCGGCCTGAACGACCGTCGAGGAACGATGCCAGCACGCCGTGCTGATGCAAGCCTCGAACTATCGCGATTGATCACGCCGAAAACCCCGCCAGACGGGGCGTGACCTCGAACGATTGCGGTAGGCGAACGAGATGCTGCGACAAGCTCAGGATGACCCTTCAGATTGGATGACCTGTTCCACACCGGCTGCAACGCGGCGGTTAACCCTGCCTGCAACTGCCGGTTCATGACCAACTGAACCCCTGAACCTGCCTTTCGGCTGATGCCTGGGCGGGAGGTTCAGCCGTACGCTGGCTGATTGTGGCGCATGGCACACGTGCCACTTCCACCACGTCACGATCTCATTCGTCAGGAGAAGCCATCATGGCGCAGTTGCAGCGTCTCGCGTACCCCGTTGTACTCGTCTACCTGTGGGTGATGATGATCATGCTTGGCGCGATCGTCATGGAGACCTTCATGGTCTACCCGAACATCTTCCGGAATGCCCCGGAATCCCTGGCGTATGCGGCGGGGTTCTTCAGCGAGGCCAGCCCGGCAACGTTCTTTCGACCGCTTGGCATGCTGTCGTGGGCCGTTGGTATCGCGGCCGTCCTCCTCACGTGGCCGGCCGGCACCACACGGCGCTGGATGGTGCTGAGTTTGCTCTGCATCGTCGCGGACGGTGCGGCCTCCATGCTCTTTTTCTGGCCGCGCAACACGATGATGTTCATTGAGGGAACGAGCGTCCATTCACCGGAGGTCCTGCGGCAGACGGCCGAGCAGTTCGAGCAACTGCACTGGCTGCGCGTGGCCTTCAATGCCGCCAGCGCCATCTTTGCCTTCATTGGGTTTGTGGCGCTTGACCGCTGGCGAGTGGCACGGACTGGAGCGAGCGCCCTGCCCAGACAGGTTGCAGGCAAGCGGCTGGTCGTCGCCTGAATTCCTCAACCTGATTATTCCGGGATGCGGGAGATCTCCGGCGTTCCTCAGCCTCTCTCAGGTACCGCTTCTGCCCGGGATCACCATCTGCGAGGTCACGAGGACGATGTACAGGTGTTGTCCCCACCGCAGACGCCGCTGCAGCAGCAGCCCGAACCCGGTATACACGGCGTGTTGGCGGTGGCCATGCAGGGGGCTCCGTCCACCAGGCAGCAAATACCGCTCGGTTGCGACGGGCCAGTGTTGCAGGTGGTCGGTTCGAAGTTGCAACACTGATCCGGACGGGCCGTCGGATCACAGAAGCCGCCGGGATTGATGCAAGTACAGGTGCCATCCTGGCAGAAGAACACTGCGGGGCAGACCGCACAGGTTATGCCGCCGAGTCCGCAGGCCTGGTTGCTCTGGTCAAACCCTGGGACGCAGCCCGACTCGTTGCAGCAGCCGCCACAGTTCTCCGGTCCACACGGGAGGCCGGTTCCCGCCTTGCCACCTTTGCGCTTTCCCTTGCGGTTCCGCTTGCGCTTGCCGGGGTGGTGCCGCCGATTGCAGCCATGCCGGCGCCTGGCCTGCGCCTCCTCGCTGTCCAGCAGGCTGAGCAGTCCAACCGGCCCGATCGTGGCGAGCAATCCGAGCACCCAACGACGCGAACTCACGGTGCCTACGTTCCGGGCAAGGCGGTCAAAGACGGATGCTTCCATGGCCAGGCGCAGTCCTTTCGGGGACGGAGGGGAAACGCTACTGCCGGCGGGCAAGCAGGAAACTGCCAACGCTCATCTAGCATAAACCCGGTCGCAGGACAACAAGCCACAGCGGAGAGAAGCACCTGCCGCGTGCCGGCCGCCGGGAGGGCACGTCCTCATCACGCGGTAGCGAGAAAAGTTACGGTTGCTCCCGCACCGCTCGGTCACAGCGGTTCAAGGGCGTCCGCCAGCACCCGCACCCCACGCTGAATCTCCGCTTCGTCGATGCCAGCGAATCCCATCAACAGCCCTGCGCGGGTTGGCGGTTCCAGGCAAAGCCCGGAGAGAGCCACCACGGTGAGACCGGCCGCCTCCGCCAGGGCAGATGCGCGCTGGTCATCCGTGCCGCGAGGGAGCCATCCAACGAGCTCGAGGCCAGCTTCCGGCAGAGACACCTCAAGCAGTCCATCCAGGTGACTGCGCAACTCCCGATGGAGGCAGTCACGCCGCCGTTGAATCTGCTGGCGCATGCGTCGCAAGTGCCGGACGTAGTGCCCCTCGTGGAGAAAATCCGCCAGGGCCATCTGCTCGAGGATGGGCGGATGCACATCCATGAACCGGCGTGTTCGCAACAGGGTGTCAACCACCGTGGGAGGCGCAACCAGGTAGCCAAGACGCAAGGAGGGGAAGAGCACCTTACTGAACGACCCGACGTAGAGCACCCGGCCGGCCTGGTCCAGCCCGTGCAGGGCCTCCAGCGGGCGCCCCCCGTAGCGATACTCACTGTCGTAGTCGTCCTCAACCACCCACGCGCCGGCCTCCTTCGCCCAGTCAAGCAAGGCGAGGCGGCGGCCCAGGCTCATGCTGACCCCGGTGGGAAACTGGTGGGAGGGCGTGACGTAGGCCAGCCGGCCCGCCGGGGCCCGCTCCCGGCCGGCCGCGACATCAATGCCCGCCTCGTCAACCGGGACCGGTACCAGGCGGCCCCCCGCAGCGAGTACCGCCCCTCGCGCCCCAAAGTACCCGGGCTCCTCCATCCAGACGGAATCTCCCGGCGCGAGCAACGTGCGCGTCACGAGATTGAGCGCGCCCTGGGTGCCGCTGGTGATGATGACCTGATCAGCCGTACAGCGCACGCCGCGGGTGATACCGATGTGGGAGGCAATCGCTTCCCGCAGTGGGGCATATCCCGCTGGTGGCTGATAGCCGGCATGCGCTGGTAGCGACTGGCGAGCACGCCGCGCGATGAGCCGCGCCCAGAGCGCATAGGGGAAGAGGTCGAGCGGGGGTTGCCCCGCAATGAACGCCCGGCTGCCGCCACCCTCGATCCGTTCAAGATGCGGTATTGCCGCAAGTTCGGGATCAGGCGTGACCGCCTGGGAGGGAGCCGGCGGCGCAGGTTCTCCATGTGGTGTCGCAGTCCGCGGGCGAAGATCGTCGATCAGGCTCTCCGGGAGTTGCTGCGAAACGACCGTGCCATGTCCCACTCGCGTCTCGAGATAGCCCTCCATGAGCAACTGATCGTAGGCAAGGGCCGTCGTGGTGCGGGACACACCAAGCTCACTGGCCAGCGCCCGCGTCGATGGCAGATGCGCTCCACGCGGCAGCCGCCCTGTCAGGATGGCGCCGCGCAGCCGCCCGTAGAGCTGCTTGTACAGCGGTTCCGGCAAGGTGGCGTCGAGGTGGATTTCTGGATGCTCAGTCGGCCGAGCGCGTTTTGACACGGTCTCTCCTGGTACGGACGGTGATGCCGGTTCTGCCAGCCCCGGTGATAAATGGCATTGTCCATCGGTCCAGAATTGGCTCTTTATCAACATCCATTATCAGGATAAGTTACCCCATGATGCTTGGAGCGAGCAGGGTTACAGGGAAACGAACGCAGAACTCCCCTGACGGCGCGAGTTCGGAGAGGCCATGCCGCGGACTCGATCGGTGCTGGAGCCACTCACGGTTCCGACACGATCACCTGCAAGGGACTTGGCGATGTCATGTGACAGGCTTGTGGTGTACGCCAGTGGGCACGAAGGGCCCGGTGCAGGCACAACGTCAGGGCCTGCCGGACTCCTCAGCCACTGACGCGTGAGCCTGTCACGCAAGCGCACGCCGCTGCACCGCCGGGAGGACGATCCCGGACGGCAGACCGTATCCCAGTCAAGCTGGCGTTGACTGGCCAAGGGACACGCGAGACCAGGACCCTGAACCCGGATCGCGAGATGAGAGGTTGGGCACACTCCGGGAGTGGCTTTCGGCGCAGGCGGATCTCACGCTCCAGGGCAATGACGTCACCAGACTGGCGTGCACCGGGGGTCACGGAGACAAGACGGGCCCCGATAACGACGCTCACCCCTGTCGAAACATCGCGCGTCAACTCGACCAGCAAGTGGGCACCGTACCCAGTCCGTATGCGCGAAGATGAGGACGAAGCAAACGCAGATGGAAAGAAACACGTTTCACACCATTCCTGGAGCCCGCGCCCTGCAGCCAGGACGCCGGATGCTGAAGCCGTTGGGCACCCGTGCATCAGCGTCCGGCGAGTCACAGATCGCTCCGGCCGCCGCACTCCCGGTCAGCCGCCCCGACTGTGCAGGTGACCCTGAGTTGCGGCGCGAGGCCACCACGTTCGTAGCCGCGCTGCCTTCTCGGCAGCGCACGGCGCTCCTGCTCCGGCTGCGGCACCAGGTGGGATACGCCGAGATTGCCAGCGTCCTGGGCTGCACTGAAAACGAGGCCCGCTCGTTCGCCTACGACGCCCTGCGCTCACTCCGGGTGCACCTGTGCGACCGGCTCTGAACCAGCCTTCGGCAAGGGGAGCAGTTCTCCCCAGATCGACAACGTGATTCCCGGGGGATGTCACTCAATATGTACCCCTTTCGCTTCGGTGTCATGATGCACAGCGGCGGCTCGCGGCAGGCCGTGGCAGACAGGGCCCGCCAGGTCGAGGCGCTCGGGTACGACACGTTCCTGCTCCCCGATCACCTCGATCAGCCGCTTGGCGCTCTGCCTGCGCTTGTTATGGCTGCCGGGGCCACGACGCGTCTACGCCTTGGCACCCTGGTCCTCGCCAACGACTTCCGCCACCCGGTGCTGCTGGCCAAGGATGTCGCGACGCTTGACGTGCTCAGCGACGGCCGGTTCGAGCTTGGACTTGGTGCGGGGTGGCGAAAAGGGGAGTACGCGCAAGCCGGCATCCCCTATGACGCAGCGCCCGTTCGCATGAGCCGGCTGGCAGAGTCGCTGCGCGTCCTGGCCGGGTGTTTTGCCGATGGTCCGTTCACCTTCGCCGGTGAGTTCTATACCGTTTCCGGGCTTGATGGTCAGCCCAAACCGGTGCAGCGCCCGCATCCGCCGTTCCTGGTTGGGGGCGGTGGCAAACGCATTCTGTCGCTTGCCGCCCGGCAGGCGGACATCGTGAGCCTCATTCCACGCGCACGGCCAGAGGGGACCGGTCAGGACAGCGCGGACTGGGCTACGGCGACGGAGACCGCGACCCGCCAGAAGTTGGCGTGGATCCGCGAGGCCGCCGGCGATCGCCTTGCCACCCTGGAGCTCAACGCGATGGTCTACGCCGTCATGGTCTCCGATGACCGTCGTGCAGCGGCAGCTCAACTTGCCGGTCGCTTCGGCCTCACCGGGGACGAGGTACTCGCCAGCCCCCACATCCTGGTTGGCAGCATCAGCCAGATCGTTGATGACCTGCGGTCCCGTCGCGATGCGTTCGGCATTTCCTATATCACCGTGCCTGAGTACTTCATGGAGGTATTCGCGCCGGTCGTCGAGCAGCTCTCCGGAACATAGCGCGGGCGAGACAACACGAGGGCAACCCCTACCCCCTACTGCACAGGCGCTTGGCGCCTGCGCGGAAGCCCAGCGCCAGACAACCGCCGGCGCAGTCTCTTGCCAACCACGGATCCAGGCACTGTCCGCAGCCACCAACAACGGCTCCGCTCCTGCGGGCTGCAGGGCACTTCCCCTCTCGGCAGACACACACCACGCACGGCGACACCGTCACGCATCTCCCACTTGCAATATGCAGGCATTTACCTGCATAATCTGGCCATGGGTACGGACCCGGTCTTCAAGGCCCTCGCAGACCCGACCAGGCGTCAACTGCTCGACATGCTCCATGAGCGCGCGGGCATGACCCTGAATGAACTGTGCGAAGGGCTCAACATGCGTCGTCAATCGGTGAGCCAGCACCTGGAGATGCTGGAAGCCGTAAACCTCGTGACCTCGGTGCGCGATGGCCGGCGCAAGCTGCACTATCTCAACCCGGTGCCCATCCACGAGATCCAGAACCGCTGGATCTGGAAGTTCGAGGAGTCGCGCCTGGCGGCCCTTGACCTCATCAAGCAACGTGCGGAGGAGCGCGCCATGACCACATCTGCCACGGCCACCATTCCTGACTACGTCTACACAACCTATATCCGGGCAACGCCCGAGCAGGTGTGGCACGCGCTCACCGACCCGGAAATCACCGCCCGGTTCTGGGGACATGCCCAGGTTTCCGATTGGAAGGTGGGTAGCAAGGTCGACCACGTGCGCACCGATGGCTCCGCCATCGCGGACGCGTCAGGGACGGTCGTGGAGTTCGACCCACCACATCGCCTGACATTTGGGTTCGATGACCCGAAGCTGACGGAGGATCCGGCCTTCGAGCAGAGCCTCGTCACCTTCGAAATCGAGTCTCACCGCGATATCGTCAAGCTCACCGTCACCCAGTCGCGCTTGCGGAACATGGACGACTTGCAGGCGATCAGCCAGGGTTGGCCAAGCGTTCTGGCCAACCTCAAGACACTACTGGAGACCGGCGACGTCCTGCCACAGGCGCCATGGGAGTTCCACGCCGAGGAGCGCGCCCAGCAGATGGCCCGAAACGGCTAAAAGGGCGCCTGGCCGGGCATACGGATTCGGTGACAGGACAACCGCCTGCCGGGAAGAGTCCCGGCAGGCGGTTTGGCGAGACGGAATCTTTTGCTCAGCCTGTGCGGCTCTTCCAGCAACCGCCGCCGTGCAGAACAATCGTCCCTGCGGATGCGGAACGCCACGTTATCGTGTCTCGAGCCTGTCGAAAGGCCTCGTTCTACGCACTCAGGCGACGGCGTCTCTCGAGCTTATCGAGACACGAGGGCTTGTGCTGGCGGGCCAACTCCTCAACATGCAGCGCTAATCCCCCTCGCGCGCGAGCACTTCCAGCGCCTGGGCGCGGTCCAGCTTCATCTGGGCGATGAGATCATCGAGCGAGGGAAAGCGGACATCAGGACGGAGGCGCTCCAGGAAATCAGTGGCGAGAACCTTGCCGTAGAGGTCGCCGTGGAAGTCCAGGAGGTGCGTCTCCACCATGCGCGCGCCGTCGCTGTCCACCGTCGGGCGGCTGCCAATGTAAGCAATAGCCGGCCAGGGCAAATCACTATCGGGTGTCCAGGCCCAGGCGGCGTAGATGCCATCCGCCAGTTGCGCCAGGCCCGGCGGCGGCACGACATTCGCCGTTGGGAAGCCGATGGTGCGGCCAAGCTTCTGGCCGTGGACCACCTCCCCCTCAACGCGAAAGGGACGCCCGAGCAACCGCCGCGCCAGGACGACATCGCCGCTGGCGACTGCCTGGCGCACGCGGGACGAGGAGACAACCTCGGTTCCATTCGTGAGGCGTGGCACGGCTACCACGCGGAACCCAAGCTCCTCGCCGATCTGCTGCAGGCGATCGATGGTTCCCACGCGGTCCTTACCGAGCGCGAATTCCTCACCCACCCAGAGTTCACGGAGACCGGTTCGCTCCTGGAGCCACTGCATGAACGCTTCGGGCGATGAGGCGGCCAACTCACGCGTGAACGGCACGACCACGACCTCATCCAGGCCAGCGTCCGCCAACTGGGCGAATTTCTCCTCAGCGGTGGAGATGCGGCCAGGGAAGGCGTCGGGACGTAGTACGGAGGCAGGTACCGGCTCGAATGTCACGCCTGCCACCGGCAGGTGCAACGCTTCGCCACGCGCCACAGCCTGTTCCAGGAGGCGACGGTGCCCGCGGTGGACCCCATCGAAGGTACCGATCGTGACGATGCGCTCCCCCGGCGTGAGGTCCTCGGCGGAGATTGGCTCCGGCCGTACGCAGCGCTCACTCATGCGGAACGTCCCTCTCCCGCCGTCACCGTCACCACTTTCCCTGGCCTCCAGCCCGTCCCAGCATCGTCCGCGTAGCCGGTACCCAGCCAGCGACCAGCTACGTCGTAGGCACGGATCGGCCCAGCCGTGCGTCCGTGCGCGGGGATGGTAGCGCCTTGCTGCCAGCGGTTTGCTGCCAACTCATCAAGAATCAACGCGGGCCACGCCTGGACAGGGACATCCGGGTGCACGGCAACATCGGGCCAGGCCCACGGCCACGGCAACTCTTCCAATTGCGAGATGGTGAGGGCGTCATCCAGCGTGAAGGGGCCGCTGCGCGTGCGCACCAGGTTGGAAAGGTAGGCCCCGGGCCCCAGCGCCTCGCCCAGGTCACGGGCCAGGGAGCGGATGTAGGTGCCCTTGGAGCAATCGATGAGAATCGTGGCGACCGGCGGGTTCCAGGCGCAGAGGTCCAGGGTGTAGAAGGTGACGGGGCGCGGCGGCCGCGCGATCTCTTCTCCACGACGAGCCAGTTCGTAGAGCTTCTGCCCGCCAATCTTGATGGCAGAGTGCATGGGGGGAATCTGCTCCTGCGGCCCAAGCATCTGCGCCAACGCATCGTTGACGTCATCCGCCGACAAGACGCTGGCGTCGCTGATGCGCGTGACGCGCCCCTCGATATCCTGGCTGTCGGTCTCAACCCCGAAGGTGATGTCGGCCAGGTAGGTCTTGCTGGCGTCAGTCAGGAATTCAAGCGTCTTGGTGGCAGCGCCGACCGCCAGCGGGAGAACTCCGGTGGCGGCGGGATCAAGTGTTCCGGCGTGGCCGATGCGCTTCTCACCCAGGATCCGCCGGGCACGAGCGACCACGTCGAAGCTCGTCCAGCCCCCTGGCTTGTCAATCACCAGGTAGCCATGCAGGGTGGGCTTGAGAACGGGCTCTGTCATAGCTCCCGGGCGGACCGCCAGCGTTAGCTGACGGCCGGGGTGATCTGTGGAGCAGCGGACACCAGTTCCGCCACCTTCTTGATGAACGCCTGCTTCTCCTCTTCACCGCCCTCCACGTGGGCGCCGGAAGCAAGAGGGTGTCCGCCGCCACCGAAATGGGCTGCGATAGCAGAGACATCCATCGTCTTCTCCAGGCTGCGCAGGCTCACGCGCCACCCCTTGCGGTCCTCATCCTGGTACAGAATGACGGCCACACGGGAGCCCTGGGTGCCCGCCAGGAAATTGACGATCCCTTCCGCTTCGGCCATCTCTGCGCCGCAGTGGGCAAAGCCCTCGCGCGTCATCTCGGTCCAGATAATAGGGCCGTTCCAGCGGATGTTGTGCAGCGCGTGCTCCCAGAGGCAGATCGTGGAGCGCGGCTTGAGGCGGAAGAGCTGATCGACGATCGGCTCCAGCTCGCCACCCATCTCCACGAGGTCCGCCACCGTACGGATGGTGTGTGGGGTGGTGCTGGGCGTGCGCAGACCGAGCGTGTCGCCATAGATCCCTGCCAGCAGCGCCTGGGCGATGCCAAGGTCGACCTCGACGCCCCACAGCTTGAAGATCTCGGCCACGATCTCACCCGCGGAGGAGGCCTCCGGCTCGACGATATTGACGACGCCGAAGCGGTCATTCGTCTTGTGGTGGTCGATGTTGACGATGGGAACCGACCCGTTGAGCTTGTCCGGGTTCTCCTTGGCGAAGTTTCCCAGCCGCTTGCGGTCGGCGCAGTCGATCAGGCAGAGCATGTCGTACTCTGGCAGTTCGTCCTTGCCGTAGATCAGGACCGCGTCGATGCCTGGCAGGAAGCGCAGGTTGGAGGGGAAGTCCCCGTCGGTGACGACCGGAACCGCCTCCACGCCGTAGGTGGCCAGGGCCTGGCGCATCGCTAGCGGCGAGGACATGCCATCGGCGTCCACGTTCTGATGCATGGGCATCAGCACCCGTTTGGCGCCCCGCAAGGTTGCCAGCGCAGCGGCTGCATCCGCCGGGTCAATGGCCCAGGTGTCGCTCACGCCGTCCCCTCCGTGTCCGTGGCCCCGCTGACCGGCAGCGGGCGCCGCTCATCCTCACGATGCAACTGGCGCAATGTACGATCAATCTCCTCGGCGTGCTCCATGGAGCGGTCGTCCCGGAAATCGAGATCCGGAATGGTGCGGGTACGCATGCGTGGCTTGAGGTGCGTGCGGATGAACCCCGCGGCGCCACGCAGCGCTTTCAGTGTGTCCTTGCGCTCTTGCTCCGTGCCCAGCACGGAGACGAAGATGCGGGCAGACCGCAATTCCTGGGATACCTCGACGTGGGTAATGGTCCAGAACCCGAGGCGTGGGTCATCCAGCTCGGTCCGGATGATATCGGTGACTTCCTCGCGCAGGAACTCACCCATCTGCTGCGTACGTCTGGTCATGGCGGGCTCCGGTCACGGTCAGGCAACAGAGCGGCGCGTCATCCCGAAGCACAAGGTGCTCCAGTCTGCGCGCCGCCCCGGTCAGCTACGTGCGAGCAACCTCTTCCTCGTGGAAGAACTCGAGCTGATCACCGACCTGCAGGTCATTGAAGTTGTCCAGGCCAGCGCCACACTCGTAGCCAGCCGCCACCTCGCGGACATCGTCCTTGAAGCGCTTGAGGGACTTGACCGTCCCTTCGTGCAGCACCAGGCCGCTGCGCAGCACCCGGACCCGGCTGTTGCGGTTGATCTTGCCGTCCAGGACGTAGAGACCGGCCACCACGTCGCCACCGGGCAGCTTGAAGGTCTCGCGGACCTCGGCGTAGCCGTCGGTCTTGTCCTGGTAGACGGGCGCCAGCAGACCCGTCATGGCCGCCTTCACTTCGTCCAGCAAGTTGTAGATGATGTTGTAGAAGCGGATATCGATGCCGCTGGTGTCAGCCGCCCGCTTGGCCGCCACGTCCGGACGGACGTTGAACCCGATGATGATCGAGTTCGTGGCGGAGGCGAGGCTGACATCCGACTCGTTGATGGCGCCAGTGCCCGCATAGGTGATGCTGAGCTGGACCCCTTCCGGCACCTCGTCGTTCAGCTTCAGGAGTGCCGTCTGGATGGCGCCCAGCGAGCCGGAAACGTCCGCCTTCAGGATGACCTGCAGCTTGCTGACGCCGCCCTCGCTCACGGCCTGAGAGAAGTCGGTCAGCTTCGTGCTCGACTGCCCGGCCACCAGGGCCTCGGCGCGGCGCTCGGCGGCACGGCGCTCGGCAACTTCACGAGCCTGCTTCTCATCCTCGTAGACCAGGAACTGGTCGCCGGCCTGCGGCACTTCGAGCAGTCCCAGGATCTCGACCGGCATGCTCGGCTCCGCCCGGCGGATGCGCCGCCCACGGTCATCGAACATCGCCTTGACGCGACCCCAGGTGCCACCCGCCACCACCACGTCACGCGGGTTCAGCGTGCCGCTCTGCACCAGCAGCGTGGCCACCGGACCGCGGTTGCGGTCCACCTTGGCTTCCACCACCACGCCAGCAGCGGCCTTGTGCGGGTTCGCCTTCAGCTCATGCACATCGGCGACGAGCTGGATCACTTCCAGCAGGTCATCCAGGCCCAGCTTCTCGCGCGCGGACACCTCGACGAAGGGGACGTCACCGCCCCAGTCCTCGGGCATGACCTCGATTTCGGAGAGCTGCTGCTTGACGCGGTCCGGGTTGGCCGAAGGCAGATCGATCTTGTTGATGGCGACGATCAGCGGAACGTGCGCGGACTTGATGTGGGCGACAGCCTCACGGGTCGTCGGCATCACACCATCGTCGGCAGCCACCACCAGTACGGCCACGTCCGTGGCCTGCGCCCCACGGGCGCGCATGGCCGTGAACGCCTCGTGACCGGGGGTATCCAGGAAGGTAATCTTCCGGCCCTGGGTGTCCACCTGGTAGGCGCCGATGTGCTGGGTAATGCCACCGGCCTCCCCTTCCGCCACGTTCGCGGAGCGGATGGAGTCGAGCAACTTGGTCTTGCCGTGGTCGACGTGGCCCATGATGGTCACCACCGGCGGCCGCGGCTTCGCGTTCGGGTCAGCCTCGGACTCGATGCGGCGCTGCTCGAAGTCTTCGCCCTCACCAGCCAGGGCCGATTCTTCCTCCAGCGTCTCCCAGCCCAGGGCCTCCGCCACGCGGGCAGCGGTGGCGTAATCAATCTGCTGATTGATGGTGGCCATCATGCCAACCTTCATCAGCTCCTTGATAACTTCAACACCCGTTGTTTCCAGCTTCTCGGCCAGTTCGCCGATCGTCAGAACACCAGGCAAGGTGACTGGCTCGCGCACGACCGGCGCCGACCGGCGCAGCGCCACCGTGCGGGCGCCGCCACGGGAATTCTTGCCGCGTCCCCCGCCCTTACCACCCTTGCGTGAGGCGGGGCGTCTTCCTTGATAAGTGCTTGCCATTAGTGTGCTCCTCCCGATGTAGCGGTTCCAGTTGATGGTGATGGTGGAGATGCTGGATGGCCCGCTGCGGCAGTTGGCTCCAGGTGCAGCGTGGCCGCGTGCTGGCGCAGGGCATCCAGGGTTTCCGTGTCAATTTCAATGTTCAGGGCCCGTGCCAGCGCACCTGAACTCAGCGCCTTCTCCCAGCAGGCGGTCTTGTGGCAAAGGTAGGCGCCACGCCCATTACGGCGCCCCGTGGGGTCCGGAGAGACAATCCCTTCTGGGGATCGCACGATCCGGTGCAGACCGCGCTTCGCATCATGGTCACGGCAGATGATGCACATCCGCTGCGGCACATGCTTCGGACGCGGCCCCTTCTTACGCCCCGCCGGGCGCCGCGTGGCGGCAGCCTCGGTCACGCTCAAGCGCCCCGTGCTCCGGCCGGCACCGGCTCATCGTCCAGGGAGAGCGCCTCGCCCGTCTCGAAGTCGAAGCGGTGACGCAGATCGCGGTTGTAGAAGACTTCCAGCGCCGGACCGCGCACATCGACATCGACGCTCATGCCGACCAGGTCGGAGTCCAGCGGCCCGAATGTGCGCTCGCGCACCGAGATGGTGCCGTCAGCACGCACCAGACGCGGCTGCCGGCCCTGCCAGGCAAAGTCATCGACCTGAGTTTCGGCCAGGGCCGCCCGTGCCTGCCGCAGCAGTTCTTCGTCCATCTCCTGCAGTGCAGACGGGTCCTTGATGTCGATACGCCAGCCGGTCAGCTTGTAGGCCAGCCGCGCGTTCTGCCCTTCCTTGCCGATCGCCAGCGACATCTGATCCGTGGGGACGATGACAGTTGCGACCTTGTTCGCCTCGTCCAGGGTTACCGACGACGGCTTGGCCGGTGAGAGGGCATTGGCAATGAACTGCGCCGTGTCAGGCGACCATTCAATGACATCGATTTTTTCGCCATACAACTCGTTCACGATGTTCTGGATGCGCACGCCACGCACACCAACACAGGCCCCAACCGGGTCGACCTTCTCCTGGCGTGCTGCGACCGCAACCTTGGACCGGAGGCCTGGCTCTCGCGCGACCTCCATGATCTCGACCGCGCCCGAGAAGATCTCCGGGACCTCCTGCTCGAAGAGGCGACGAATGAGACCCGGGTGCGAGCGGGAGACGATCAACTGGGGACCACGCGGATCCTTGTTGACCTCTACCAGCAGCACCTTGACGCGCTGCCCGGGGCGGTAGCGCTCGGTCGGCACCTGCTCCCGAGCAGGCATGACCGCCTCGGCCTTGTTCAACTCCACGATGACCGCGCGCGGGTCCGCCCGCTGCACGGTGCCATTGAGCACCTCACCCTGCTTGTCGTGGTACTCCTCGTAGACGGTATCCCGCTCGTAGTCCCGGATGCGCTGCAGGACAGACTGCTTCACCGTCTGGGCAGCGATGCGCCCGAAATTCTCCGGGGTGCGCTCAATTTCGATCGTCTGCCCCAGAATCGGGTTTGATGTGTAGTTCAGCGCCTCATCCAGGCTGATCTGGGACACGGGGTCATCGACGACCTCGACGACTGTCTTCACGGCGTAAATGCTGACCGCGCCGGTGCCAGGGTTGATGACGACCTTCACTGGCTCTTCAGTGTTGGCCATCTTGCGGTAGACGCCCTGCAGAGCATTCTCGATGGACGCTTGCACCGCAGCCTGGGGGATACCGCGCTCAGCGGCGATCTGGCTGATAGCGGTTTGGAAATCGCTTTTCATGCCCGCGATGCTCCTTTCCTGGGCGCCACAAAGGCAACCCGGTGCGGGGTGGCGCTCCGCAACAGCGCGGCGCCGGAACGCCCCATGGGCGCAGTTGAGACTGAATCAATGAAAAATGCGGTCTGACCCCTGGCCCAGGGGGCTGGAACCCGCCACCCCTGCGGCGGCTGCCTGCATTCCGAACACAAAAGAACGCGGGCGATGGACCCACGTTCCGCGGAAAGCTTGGTTCCAGAGGGGAAGTATAGGTCGCAGACGCCTTCAGGACAAGTTCAGGTTACTCGCGTGACAGGAGGACGATTCACATGTGCTACAGGTGCCTGCACCTTCACGCCGCTCTGACAAATCGTCTCGCAAGGCTTAAGCTACCTCCCCTGACCCGGCGTGAAGTGTCCAGCCAGGAAGGAGGTTCCGCGCTCCCCCAGTACCCGATCCAGACCATTGAGACGCTCTGGAGCAGTCTGCGAGACGCACAAGAACAGGAGCAAGTCCATGACCCGTTCTCACTCTCTCGGCGACGCGGCCTTCACGAAGCTGCAGCGATACGTGACGCGGCGTTCCCTGCTGCAGGGCAGCGCGAAGGGCGCGGCCGGGCTCGGCCTGGCGGCTCTTGGCGCCAGGCAAGGGTGGCAGCCGGCTCGTGCGGCGCAGGATGCAGTCTGTGATGGAGCGCAAGCGAACATCACGTATGGCATCTGGGACGCGGCGCAGAAGCCGGGCGTGGACGCGCAGATCGCGGCCTTCACCGCCAAGAACCCGAACATCTCCGTTGAGGTGCAGATCGTCCCATGGGATGACTACTGGACGAAGCTGCAGACAGGTGTGGCCGGCGGCTCCACCTATGACGTTTTCTGGATCAACGCCGCCAACCTCCCCACGTACGCGTCCCAGGGCGCCCTCGTCCCGATCCAGAACCTCGTTGACGACAAGACGATCGATGTCTCTGGCTATCCCGATTCTCTGCGCGCCATCTACACCTACGACGGTACGGCGTACGGCATCCCGCGCGATTTCGACACCATTGCGCTCTATTACAACAAGGACCTCTTCGACAAGGCTGGTGTGGAGTACCCCACTGCCGACTGGACATGGGACGACCTGCGTACCGCCGCCGAGAAGCTGACCGTCAAGGAAGGGGACAACGCATCCCAGTGGGGCTACGCCGCCGGCATGAATGGCCAGCAGAACTGGTACAACCTCGTCTGGCAGAACGGAGGCGTCGTCTTCAACGAGGATCAGACGAAGATCATGCTCGGGGAAGATCCCGCCTGCGAGGCGATGCTCTTTGCCGGTGATATGGTCACCTCGGGCTTCTCCCCCTCCGTGGCCATCATGCAGGCCAACGATCCGCACGAGATGCTCTTCCCGGCCGGCGTCATTGCCATGATCTCCGGCGGCTCCTGGTACGCCCGCACCTACAGCGAGGCCCTGCCCAACGTGGCCGTGGTCCCGTTGCCGCAGCAGAAGAACCGCGCCTCCGCCATTCACGGCCTGGCCAATGTGGTCTGGAGCGGCAGCCAGAACCAGTGCGCCGCACTGGAATGGGTGAAGTTCCTGGCCTCCGCGGAAGCGGAACAACTCCTGGCGGACACCGCCACCGTCATCCCGGCCATGGCCGGCATGCAGGACGCCTGGCTTGCCTCCGTGCCCTCACTGGACCTGCAGGTCTTCCTCGACGCCGTCGATTACTCCTACGCCGTGCCGAATCCGCTGGCGGGCCCGGAATGGGAAGACAACGTGGTTGAAGTGCTGGCCGAAGCCTGGAGTGGCGGCATTCCCCGCGAGGAAATCTGCGCCAGGATCGTGGAGGCCGCAACCGCAGGGCTCGAGGCGTAAGAGAACAAACCCCCGCCCCCAGCCCCTCGTCCTGTGCGCAGGGCGGGGGGAGCACCGGGTCGTTCGCAAGCTCAGGATGGCGTCTGGGAGAAACAGCAGCGGGGCTTTCCGGTCCTGGATTGCCGAGACATCCGCCCACGATATGCGGCCAGCGCCGAAGCCTCTCTCCCCGCGCACAGGGGGAGGGGTTTGGGGTGAGGGTTCTTCACCAAGGATGACGTGATGGCGGTAGCAGAGCACATACACGCGGTCCCGGCCGTGACCCGGTCACGCCGCAATGGCCGGACGGCGGACCAGACGCGATGGGGCTATCTCATGGTGGCTCCGATGATGATCGGGTTTGCCATCTTCTTCCTGGTCGCCCTGGTGGCCTCTCTCTACCTCAGCTTCACCGATTGGAAGGTGATCTCTTCACCACACTGGGTCGGGCTGGAGAACTACGTCAAGCTCTCCCGGGACAAGGTGTTCCTGGATGCCGTGCGCAACACGGCAATGCTGACCGTGCCGAATGTAATCCTGCGCCTGATCTTCTCGATGTTGCTGGCGATAGCCCTCAACACGAATATCCGCTTCCGCGCCTTTTACCGCATGCTCTTCTTCATGCCGGTGCTGACCATGCCGGTCGCCATCGCCACCATCTGGAAGTGGCTCTTCGATCCCGGCTTTGGGCCGATCAACGCGCAACTTGGACGGCTGGGGCTACCTCAGCCAGAGTGGCTCAACCAGCCGCAGACGGCCGTGATTGCGGTCGTCATCGTGCTGCTCTGGAGCGGCGTCGGCTACGACATGATCATCTTCCTGGCCGGGCTGCAGAACATCCCACGGGAGTACTACGAGGCTGCCCAGCTTGATGGGGCCGGGACCTTCCGCCAGTTCCGGGACATCACGCTGCCCCTGCTGACTCCCACCACGTTCTTCCTGAGCGTCGTGGCGATCATCGGCTCACTGCAGGTGTTCGACCTGGTCTACGTGATGACGCGTGTGGGGAACATCAACCGATTCCCGACGGTCGTCTATTACATCTACGAAGAGGGGTTCAAGAACTTCCGCATGGGCTACGCCGTCTCGATGGCCTGGGTGCTGCTGGCGGTCATCCTGGTCTTCACGCTGTTGCAGTTCCGGTTGCAGCGGCGCTGGGTGCACTACGCATGAGCCACAAGCTGCGCTCCAACCTGGGGCACCTGCTGCTGCACATCGTCCTGCTTTCGGTGGGCATCATCTTTCTGCTGCCCTTCGTCTGGTCGATTTCGACATCCCTGAAGCCGATGGCGGACCTGTTCCAGGTTACGCCAAACCTGATCCCCAGCCAGATCCGCTGGGCCAACTACCAGGACGTGCTCGATTACGTCCCCTTCGGCCGTATTTACGCCAACACGATCATCGTCACCGTCTTGCGGGTGATCGGCCAGGTCTTTCTCGCCTCGCTGGCGGCCTTCGCCTTCTCACGCATGCAGTTCCCGGGGCGGGATTTCCTCTTCTTCCTGCTGCTCGCCGGATTGATGGTGCCGCAGCAGGTGCTGATGATCCCGAACTACGCGATGATGCGGCAGGTCGGCTGGCTGGATACGTACCAGGGGCTGATCGTCCCGCTGCTTTTCAGTTCGTTCGGCGTCTTCCTGCTGCGCCAGTACTTCCTCTCCATTCCGGCGGACTTCCAGGAGGCGGCCACGCTGGAAGGCGCCAACCCCTTCCAGATCTACTGGCAGATCTACCTGCCGCTGGCCCGGCCCGCCCTGGCCGCCTTCGCGTTTCTCGTCATCCAGTGGTCCTGGAACGAGTTCCTGTGGGCCTTGATCATGACCAGCCGCACGGAGATGCAGGTGCTCTCCGTCGGGGTTGCCCTCTTCCAGGGGCAATACTTCACCAACAACGCGCTGCTGATGGCCGCCGCCAACATGGCGACCATCCCGGTGCTGCTGCTGTTCCTGTTCTTCCAGCGACAGCTCGTGGAAGGAATCACCCTCAGTGGTCTCAAGTAAGCTTGACCTGCTCCTCAGCGATTTCCAGCCGCGCCCGATGCTCACGACGACGGTGACGGAGATCGCGAAACCGCGTTTCCCGGTCATCGACGCGCACAATCACCTGGGGACGGCCTTCATCCCGTGGGAAGAAGATGACTTCCGTGCTCGCCCGGTCACCGAACTGCTGGCCACGATGGATGCCTCCGGCGTGCAGGCGATGATTGACCTCGATGGCCAGTTTGGCGACAAGCTGAAGCACGAACTGGCTCGCTACCAGGAGCCCTACCCGGACCGCTTCGCGGTCTTCTCGGGCCTCGACTACGACAACTTCGCGACGGACCGCAACTTTGGTGAGACCGAGGCAAAGCGGCTGCGCGACGCGGTGGCGATGGGGGCACGCGGTCTGAAGGTCTGGAAGACGCTGGGCCTGCGCCTGCGCGACCACGAGGGGAAACTGATCCCGATCGATGACGAGCGGCTCGACCCGATGTGGCAGGCAGCCGGCGAACTGGACGTGCCGGTCCTGATCCACATCGCGGACCCGGTCGCCTTCTTCCAGCCGCTGGACCGCTTCAACGAGCGCTGGGAAGAGTTGCACGGTCACCCGGACTGGCACTTCTACCCCACCCGACCGGCCGGGAGCGACAACAGCCACCCGGACTTCCCGACGTTTGAAGAGCTGATGGACCAGTTCGAGAATCTCATTCGCCGCCACCCCGGCACGAACTTCATCGGGGCGCACGTCGGCTGCTACGCCGAGAACCTGCACTGGGTGGGCCGGGTGATGGACGCCTGCCCGAACTTCTACGCCGATATCAGCGCCCGTATCGCAGAACTGGGCCGGCAGCCGTACACGGCGCGTGATTTCTTTCTCGCGCACCAGGACCAGGTCGTCTTCGGTACGGACCTCACGCCCGACCCGGCGATGTACCAGATCTACTACCGGTTCGTGGAAACGCGGGATGAGTACTTCAACTACGGCCTCGAGCCGATTCCCGGCGTCGGCCGCTGGCAAATCTACGGCCTGTACCTGCCAGACGACGTGCTCAAGAAGTTCTACTTCGAGAACGCGAACAAGCTGATCTTCAAGGGCGCACTGACGCCTGCGTGGTAAAGGCTTGATCCACGCGGCCCGGTATGCTGGGCCGCATGGTGGAGTCTCTCGTCTGTCCTTGGCCGCGTTCCCCAATCAATGGAGATGTCTGCGTGTCTGTGCCCGAAAACACGTTTCCCGTTGCCGATCAACTCACTCTGAACACGATCGTGCAGCGGGGCATGGCCGAGCAGTGTGTGCCCGGCGTGATTGCCGGGGTGTGGAGCGGCGGCACCGCCTGGACCACGACGCAGGGTCATGCGAACTTGCGCACAGCCGAGCCGATGATGCCCGATGGGCACATCCGGATCGCCAGCGTCAGCAAGACATTCGTAGCCACCGTGCTGCTGCAACTCGTGGCCGAGGGCAAGGCCTCACTGGATGACGTGCTGGAGCGGTATGTGCAAGGCGTGCCGAATGGGGACCGCATCACGCTGCGCCACCTGCTGGGGATGACGGGCGGCATCTTCAATTACGTCAATGACGCGGAGTTCGAGCCGGCGTACACGGATGACCCGCTCATGCCCTTTTCGGATGAGCAGTTCCTGCAGATCATGCGGCGCAACCAGCCGAAGTTCTCACCCGGCGAGGGCGTGGAGTACTCCGACAGCAACTACTACCTCCTGGGCATGGTCATCGAGCGGCTGACTGGGCGCAGCGCGGCGCAGGAGGTTGACGAGCGTGTCATCCAACCGCTCGGCCTGGCTGGCACCAGCCTGCCTGATTCCCCGGCCATGCCCACCCCGGCACCGCGTGGGTACGCGGCATCACCCGGCTCAAGGGAACTTCGTGACCTGACAGAGAGCTCGGCGAAGATCCCGTGGACTGCCGGCGCCATGATCTCCACGCTCGAGGACCTGCGAGTCTGGAGCCGGGCGCTGGCAACCGGCACGGTCCTCTCCCCGGAGATGCAGCGCGAGCGGTTGCACCTTTCATCCCTCGATCTGGGCGAGGAGCGCCGCTTTGGCTACGGATTGGGGATCATGGAGTGGCAAGGTTGGCTGGGCCACGCCGGCGCCATCTTTGGCTACAGCACGTGGATGCTGCATCACCCGCAGAAAGATGCCACGGTGATCG
Source organism: Thermomicrobiales bacterium (assembly GCA_046328375.1). Classification (GTDB taxonomy): domain Bacteria; phylum Chloroflexota; class Chloroflexia; order Thermomicrobiales; family UBA6265; genus JACCXM01. Next base: position 244,970 of record JAXLWT010000003.1, on the reverse strand, counting down.
TGCTGGCGAACCGTGGGGAAACGGAACAGGAGTTCGCCAGCGCCATCACGTTTGAGATCCTGCGAACGTTCTTTGCCTAGTCAAGACGCGCCAGGAACTCGCGCAGATCCCCGGCGAAACGCTCCGGGTGCTCCCAGTGCGGGTTGTGTCCGGCGTCCGGGTAGGCCAGGAGTTCCGCCTGGGGGATGAGCGAGCAGAGGCGCTCCTGCTCCGCCTGGCTGCACATGGGGTCCTCCATGCCCCAGATGACGAGCGTTGGAGCGGTAATGCGCGGGAGTTCATCCGCGAAATCGGCCGCCAACATGGCCCAGCCGACTTCCTGCCAGGTGCGCGCCGGCACTGGAAGGCTTTCGGCGATGATCACCTCCAGGCGCTCCGCAGGGATACGCTCGCTGCTCTGGAAGTCACGCACGAAACCGGGGTCCACCGGGTCGGTGAGGTGGGCGACCACGTTCTCCCAGAGGTCCGTCACCAGCTTGTTCCCCTGCCACGTGGCATTTGCTCCGACAAGCACCAGCCCCGCCACTCGCTCCGGGTGATCGATGGCGAACCGTTGCACGACGCAACTACCCATGGAGTGGCCTACCAGGACGGCGCGCGGAATACGGAGGGCGTCGAGAAACGCCGCCAGGTCCGCCGCAAAATCGGTGGCGGCGTAGCCGTAGCGCGGTTGCGTTGCCCCGCGATGGCCTCGCTGCGTCAGCGCGATGGCCTGCTGATCTGGCATCAGGCTGAGCACCACGTCGAAGGATCGCCAGGAATCCGAAAGACCATGCACGAACACCAGCGGGACGGCCCACGGCTCAAGCGGATCGCCCTGGATCACGTACGGGACCGTGACCCCGGTCGCGAGGGGGAGAAATTTGGCGCGTGGGCGCGAGGCGTCAAACGCGACGACGTCGTGATTCTGCCAGGTAACAGACATGAGTTTCCGCCTCCAGCAAACAGGATGTTGGCAAGATGGCTGGCCCGGGCGGCCAGATCACCCTGAGATCATGCTGGAATGGGACAGGCCTGGCGTCTGTCAGATGACGGATACGGCTGGCAGATTTGGCGTGATGTCAGCGTCGTAGGCCACGCGCCAGCATCCCCTGGACGGGGACACGCAGTTGGCCGTCTACGGTCGCAGTGCGCACCGGTTCCGCCATTTCGGTACGGATCGCCTCGATGACGGCAGCCAACTCATCGGGATTCATCCCCTGCAGCGCGCGAATTCCCGCCGCGCTGGCGGTCATCTGCATCTCAACGAAGTGTTCCGGCTCGGCGTAAACAGCGGTGAACGCAATCGGTTCGACCGAAACATCCTGGAACCCGGCCTGCTGGAGCAACCCGGCCAGTTCGAGTGGATCATCGAGCGCGAAGGGCAAGGCGAGCGCGTCCGAACCAACCCGCTGCTGGACCACCTGCGCGAGGTCCGCAAAGAACAGGTTGCGTGACAGACCGCGCCAGCACGCTACAGCCACCTCCCCGCCTGGCACCAGCACCCGGTGCATCTCGGCGACCGCGCCAGCCCGGTCCGGGAAGAACTGGATACCCTGCTGGCAGAACACGAGATCGAAGGTAGCATCAGGAAATGGCAGAGCCTGCGCATCCCCCTGCACCCAGTCAATCTCCAGGCCGGCGGCTTCGCTCCTGCGGCGCGCCACCCGGAGCATGGCCGGGTTGAGATCGAGCCCGGTAATCTGTCCCTGTCCCTGCTGATGTGCCGCAACGGTGCGCGCCACGATGCCGGTACCGCAGGCGACGTCGAGCACACGTGCGGGTACCGGAAACGCTGTTCCGGTCACCATCTGCTCCGCTACCGGGGCGAAGAGCACGGGCACGAACCAGGAATCGTAGATCTCTGCCGGGTCAGTCATGGTGCGCCTCCCGCGAGCGTGGGCTCCAACGGCACTGGCGGGAACGCGTCCTTGCAAGATGGAGGTTCCCCCACTGCCTGGAACGTGACTTCCAGAGCAAACAGTACCGCCTTTGAGGCGTAGGCGGCACTCCCTAAGCACGAGACATACCCTCGCCGCGGCGCGAGGAGCGTCCGCTGCTGAGTGACAGCCACACGATGGCGCAGGCAAGCACCACCAGCCATGGCTCCGCCGAGGATGTCATGAGATGCGGGGCAGGCAGGCCAAGTTGGGAGAAGGCTTCGAAAACCATGACGGGACTCCGGGCACGGCGCGCAGAGCGTGGTGCAGTGAGCGAATGGACGAATCACTCGCGCACCGCGTCGCACCGGTTGGCCTGGCTGGGGCGGGGCCGGTGCGACGCGTGCTGGCCGGGGATGGACGGCCTCGTCGCGAGATCCGAGGCGGAAACGACACGCGCTGCGGATGTCTCTATCTTGCATGCAGTCCCGGAAAATCCCTGTACGCGCCAACACGGGGCAGGTGTGTTCTGCGACACAGGGTGAAGTGGGGTCTCTCAGTGGGCTTCAGGAGGTCTGAAGTCCACGCTCAGTGGAAGAAGCACGGATTGCGCACCAGAGATGAACGCCCGTCCTCCTGTCCAAGCAGGAAGACGGGCTGACGCGAGAGCAGTCCAGGACCGGGGAGCTAGGTGCTTGACACCGCGTAGACAGCCCGGATGTCCTCTCCAATAAGGTTTTGCCCGTTGGCGAGACGTTTCACCCGCACGCCGCTGAAATTCATGACAAACCCAATTGGCATGTCAGTCTTCACTGCCAGGACGCCGGTGATCGGGTTCCGGCCCGTAGCACTCCACGTGCCGCTCAGGATCGCAACGTTCGCCGCTGAGCCGAGCGAATCCGTTTCAATGTAGAGCACGCGATCCGGGGCAATCGCCACCGCCATATTGGGTTGATTCCCGAAGTAGCTCTTCACTGGCGGTTGCCCAGTGGCAGGCGCCGCCGGCACAGATACCTGCTTCCAACTGGCGTTGGTCTGGATCCAGTTGTCCCAATCCTGGAAACCGGCCTCCCAGACGTCAATGGTCACCGGCGTAGCACGCAGGTTGGTGAAGTCGACCTGGATCAGAAGTGGGTCGGCCGCCCCTGGTGACCTGGGTGGAGCAGATGGCTTGCGGTCACGGTCGTGCTTGCGGTCGCGACGCTCCTTGCCCCGGCGGTTCTTGCCGCGCCGTCCACCCAGGTTGCCACCGAATGCACCATCCCGCGCCCGTGCTTCTTCATCCTGGCCCGGGAGCCAGAGGCCGCCGGCGGCGACCAGCAGTCCACCGGCAGCGGACCGGATAAAGCTACGCCGGGCAAGCTCTTGTGGAACTTCGGCCTCGACACCATCACGAGATATTGGCTGATCGGTCATGACACCTTCCTCCCAACCTGATGTTCGCGATCCTGAAAACTGGGCACCAGTGACGCCCCGGGCCTACGGATAGCAGTTGGTGTTGACATTGCAGGCGTCCTCCGTCCAGCCGGAACGGATGTAAAGCGAGAACACTTTGTGTGAATCTGTGTCGTCCATACGCGTGATGATCGTCGCCGCAACCGGCGCGACATTGTCCTGATCCGGCGACATGGTGAAGCGCTGAGGCTGGTTCACGCTCTGCGGCTCATTCAGGTAGTCGTAAGCGAAGTAGCCGACGCCCCACCGTGAACTGCCGTCAACGTAGTTGCCGTTGCCATCGATCCTGCCGCCACGTGTAACCGAGATCCAGGGCGTGCCGACCAACGGGTTACGGGCCTCAATGAAGAGGGGCGTTGCATTGCTGGCCTGGATAAATGCCGCAATGCTGTAGCGCTCCGGCGCGTAGGTCTGTGGGTTCGCCAGGTTGGTGAACGTCTGGCCAGCCTTGAATGAGGACCAGTGCTCGCCTTCGCCCTTGATGCGGTAGTACGTGTTGACACGTACGTCCGGCAGCGAGTCACCAACCTGCATCTGGAACGAGACGTACTTGATCAAGCTCCAGCCGGGCGCGTTCGCCGCGTCCCTGCGCTTCTCCCTCGCGTTTGCCCGCTTGCGTCGCTTCGCCTTATCGCGCCCGCGCCGGTTCTCGCCGCGACGCCCACCAAGCTCATGTCCAGCCAGGCCCTCGCGAGCCTCCGCATCATCGTGCTGCACCCACACTGGAAGCAGCAGGCCACTGGCGGCCAGGGCAAAGCGACTTCCGGCTCCACGGAGCAGACGCCGGCGGCTCAGGTCCAGCTCCTCACCGGCAGCATCGCCAGCCACCCCGTCCTCGAAGGTCGTCATCACAACTCCTCACCAATACGGATGCACACAAGAGACATAATTCACTCTCCAGCGCATGCTATGGGGTGGAAGCAGATTTGTACCCAGTAGAACTTGCGGGTTTTCTCGGCAAATGTGCGCGCTACGAGCGGACACCTGTCCGCGTGCCCGAGGGAGGCGTGGGGATCGAGGGTATTGTCGCGACTCCTGCTGGGGACGGGGCAAACACATCCATGCATCAGCAGAGCGGCGGGTGCTCTACCTGCGTTCAGCAAACACACGACCGGCGCAGGGGCATCTAGCCATCCCTGCGCCGGTCGCACTCGACACTTCACCACCAGCCGCCCACTGGTGAGAGTGTTGCTTACAGCGCGAGCATATCTCCGGTCATGCCAGCGGCGGTGACCGCCGCACCGGCGCCCGGGCCAACGATCGTAAGCGGGTTGGCCTGGTAGCGCGCGGTGCGCATGATGACCACGTTCTCGGGCCCTTGCAGTGCACCAAGCAGGCTGTCCGTCGGGACCTCCTGCACCCCGACCTTGATCGGGCCTTCAGCAGGGACGGAGGCGACGTATTTCAGCGTCGAGCCAACCGCACGAGCGGCCCGGGTCCGCTCCAGCCAGGCGGCATCCAGGTCGTCCAGGCGCTCCATGAAGGCCGGGACATCGAGGCCGCGCAACTCCTCCGGCACCAGGTTCTCGACGTCGATCTCGTCGAGGTCCACCTGCCGTCCCATCGTGCGCGCCAGGATGAGGGCCTTGCGCGCCACATCGAGCCCGCTCAGATCATCGCGCGGGTCTGGCTCGGTGAAGCCATTCACCTTGGCGGCGCGCACCGCGTGGGAGAACGTAGCGCCATTGCCCAGGTCGGTAAAGATGGCGCCGAGCGTGCCGGAGAGCGCTCCGATGATCTCCAGGGGCGTATCTCCGGTGTCCAGTAGCGTCCGCAGCGTCGAAATCACCGGCAAGCCAGCGCCACAGGTTGCCTCGTACCGCAGGTGGCCGCGAGGCCCGGCTTCGCGCCACAACTGGGCCGCGAGGGGGTTGCTGAGTGGCAGCGCCAGCGGCGCCTTGTTGGAGAGCACCACCCGTGCGCCCGAGGAGAGCGCTCGTGCGTGCAGAGGCGCTGTCTGGTCACCGGCGGCCGCATCCATGACCACTACCGGTCCCCGGTTGACCAGTACGGCGATTGCCTCGGCAGGGTCCACCAGTTCATGCCCGGCAGCTGCCTCGTGCAATGCCGTGCCCTCGCGACGAGCATGGATCAGGCGCATCAGCAGGTCGTCCGCCAGCCCTGCGGACTGTTCCGCCAACACCGCACCGCCGGTACCGATGACAGCGCCGATACGCACATCACGCCCCAGCTCGCTCTGCCAACGCGCACGATTGGCGACTACCTGCGAGATCACCTCGCCGCCCACCGTCCCCAACCCGATCTGCACCACCGTCACACGAGACACGCGTTCATCCTCTCCAGGTCAGCCAGGCGCACGCCGCCACTCACTCCGGCGTGAGGCAACAGTGCGCAGGTCAATTCAACTCTATGGAAGGATGTCCGTGCCGGGACCAGCCTGGCCAGCGCCGAGTCACCGGAATATGGCAAGTCGGCGAACCGGCAGTGACCACGGTGGAGGTGAAAGGGTCCCCTGCGCTGGGCTGCATTGAAGTCCGCAGCTTGGCGCAGGGGGCTAACACTAGCCGATCAGGCAGGATCCTCACGGCCACACCGCGCCTTGAGCGCAGCGACCTGCTCCAGCAAACTCTGCTGCTCCGCCTGGAGCGCCGCAACCTGCGCCGCCAGGCCCTGGATGGCAGCTAACGCCACTCCTTGCCCATCCATGGGATGAATCGTGCGATCGTCACTGCCCACCCCGAAGACCGCCGTGAAGTCCTGGGCCATGGGGCCGATGTGACGGACCGACGCGTCATCGCTGCGATAGTTCCAGGTTGTGATCGGGAGCGAGCGGACGCGTTCCAGCATGTCCGCCGGGTCAACGGTGCCAAAGTTTGCCTTGGCAGCACGGTCGCTCACCAGGCCAACACAGACCTGCAACGTCGTGTGACACACACTCGGTGCGCAACAATCCCGATCCTGCTGGCACGGGGTGTCGTTCTCCAGGCAGCAGAAGGTCTGAGGATCCCCGTCCGCTCCAACCGCGGCGCAGGTGCGGCTGCTACAGCAGACACGCTTGCTCCCGACGGTGCAGGCCTCACCGAGATTCCGGCACCGCTTCTTCTTGGGCCGGTGTTTCTTCCGGGCGTCGGTCTCCTCAACCAACCCCAGCCGGGTCAGGAGCCCCGCGCCGCCCGCGGCCAGGAGTTGGGCGACGGTGGCACGGCGGGTGGATCCGGCAACGGACTCTGCATCGGCGGTGCGAGATGAACGCGTCATGGTCTCTTACCCTCCTGCGACAATGGGCGATCGACGACGAGGGATATTCTCGGCCCAGCAGTGATCCGCAACATCATGCCGGGTGCCGGCTACCGTATCAATCCTGTTCACCTGTCGCAAGCGAGCGGGGACGGCGTGAGCGTTTGACCAATCCCGCCATTCCATACTCGTGTGCGGCCACCGCGGATACGCGGCGGCATTTCCTGATCCGCATCTGGCAGAATCCCTGGAACGAGACGTGCGCCCTGCCCACTGTTCACGTTCAGGAGAGCGCCCCGCCTGGCTGTCGAGGAGAAGATCGTGAATCCAGAAATCCTGAGGAAGAACGCGGAAAGCCGCGACCGCCTGCTGGCGCTGGTTGAGCACCTCGACGAGCAGACCCTGAATCGACAGGTCGAAGCGGAGTGGTCCCTTGCCGCGCTGCTGGCCCATGTCGCGTTCTGGGACCAGATCTGCGCCGTCCGCTGGGATGCCTACGACCGTGGGGGCTCACTTGTCGACGTGCCCGACACGTTGATCGACCTCATCAATGCCGCCAATGTGCCCACGTGGCGGGCCCTGTCCGGCCGCGCCGCCGTCGACGTGCTGCGGCGCGCGATGGAGGAAACTGATGCGCGGATCGCCAGGTTGCCGGATACCGCCGTGCAGGTCGCCACGTCGGGCGGGTTCACCTACATGCTCGACCGGACTGGGCACCGGGACGAACATGCGACGCAGATCGCAGCGTTTCTCAACGGATAGTCTCTGTAAAGCCCGGCGCCGACCCGGGTAGGCCGAACCACGGGCTACCCGCGAGCCTCTTCCAGCCGCACCCAAGTCTGGCGCACGCCGGACGCGCCCTCTGTGGCCATGCGCGCATCTCGGTGCGCTCGACAGGCAACCAGCGCAGCAAGCAAACCGAGTAGGGCGAAGCCAGCGGCGCCAAGGAATGCAACGCTGGCGCCTACTACGGTCCCAGCCCCGGAACCGAACGTCGTGGCGAGGGCGATGAGCAGGGCCAGGCCGACAGCCGTGCCGAGCTGCGCACCGGTATTGACGAGGCCTGCGGCAACTCCCTGCTCCGCAGCCGAGACACTCTCCGCTGCCGTGCCGACGATCCCCACCTGCGCCCAGCCGAGGCCGAACCCCACCAGCAGCAGGCCGGGCAGGAAGGTGCACAGGTAGGTACCTCCCAGGGGCAGCGTGGTGAACACGAGCAGTCCCGCGACCACAACGGCCATCCCCCACGCCATCGCGCCCACCAGGCCACGCCGGGCCACCAGCCGCGGGACGAGGACCGAGGCGACGATGATGGCGATGTTGCAGGGGATGAACCCGAGCGATGTCTGCAGCGGTGTCATCCCCTGCCCCTGGAGGTAGAGGACGTAGAACACGATCGGGGTGTTTGTCGCTGCTCCATTCATGAAGCCCGTGGCGATGGCTGCCCGCAGGCCTGGCTCTCCCCACATGCCTGGCGGCACCAGCGGCGCCGCACCACGCCGTTCCCTGACCACGAAGGTCAGCAGGAGGAGGCCACCCAGGAGTGCGCTGCCCAGCACGCGAGGCGTGAGCCCTGACTGCGCAGCTTCACCCAGCCCAAAGAGCAGCGCCCCAATCCCCGCCGTCCCCAGGAGCGCGTTGCCAGGATCGAGCGTCGCGGCGGCACGGGGTGAATCGGGCGGAAACACGACCCTCGATAGCGCAACCGGGAGCACAGCCGCCACCGCCATGAGCAGATACAGCGACCGCCAGGTGAACACCTCGATCATGAAGCCGCTGCAAAGCAGGGCCGCGATCCCACCAAGCGGTCCCGACATCCCCCACGCCGCCATGGCCCGGTGCCGGGGAGGACCCTCCCGGTATGAGGCGACCAGCAGCGCCAGGCAGGCCGGCACGTACATCGCCAACCCCATGCCCTGGGCAACGCGCGCCACGATCAGCCAACCGATCGACGGCGCGAAACCCGCCACGCAGGATGACGCAGCAAACATGGCCAGGCCGCTCATGAACAGCCGGCGGTGCCCGATCACATCCCCGGCTCGCCCGGTCAGCAGCAGCAGACCGCCAAAGGCGAGGGCGTTGGCGCTCACAAGCCACTGCCCCACGACCGGAGAAGCGCCAAACGCCCCCTGCATGAGCGGAATCGTGATGGCGGCGCCCTGGAAGCTGAGGACAACGATGAACTGGGCTGCACAGAGGGCCAGCAATGCTCCGGGGCCGGCAGTGCCCTGCCTTCCCCTGCTTCCCTCTCCAGGTATCAGACCCTGCTGCATCATGACTCCTCTCTCTCGGACCTGTGACCAGGAACAACGCGATAGCTGGTAGTCATGGTGCAACATCGGTGCCACCGTCTATCATGCGATAGATGGAAACGAACTCACCTGTACCCTCAGACACGAACCAACCTCACCCTGTGGCCAGCCTGCAGTCAGCCATGCGGCGGATGCACGACCCCTGGGGAGGCGTGCTCTGCCTGGACTTCGCGAACACGGTCGAGCCGCGTGGCGGGCCGTCACCAGCGCCACCTGCGGACGTGGCGCTCCGGGACGAACTCAGGTCCTACGACGACCTGGTGGCCTGGACGGCGCGCATGGGCGCGCTCTCCGTGGAGGCCGCGACGGCCCTCCTGACATCAGCGACGCAAGATTCCAGCGGCGCGCAGCGCGTGTTTGCGCGTGGGATCGCGCTGCGTGAGGCGATCTACCGGATCTTCTGGGCAACTGCCCACCAGCAGCCACCTGATGACGCTGACCTCGCCATCCTGGCCCATGCCTATGCCGACGGCGCGGCGCACGCGACGCTCGTTGCCAGCGACGCGCGCGCGACCTGGCGCTGGCCCGAGGATGGGCGAGACCTGGGACGCCCCCTCTGGCCGATCGCCTGGTCCGCCACCGAACTCCTGACGACGGGCGATCTGCAGCGTGTGAAAATCTGTCCTGGCGTACCGGGCCAGGCAGTGCCCTGTGCCTGGCTCTTCTACGACGCGACCCGCAGCCGCACCCGCCGCTGGTGCAGCATGGTCGACTGCGGCGGCGCCGTGAAGGCACGCCGGCAGTCAGAACGCCGGCGTACGGCCCGATCTGGCCACAAGGAGTCCGCAAGATCCGGAGGTTCGCCGGGCTAACCGGCGAGATGCCGCCAGAGCACGCTGGCGCCGCTGCGGACAGGCAACCAGCCTTGTGGTGGCGGACACTGCGTGCCGTATGCTGTGTTCACCGACGTGAAAGCGTGACACGCGAAGGGGGATCCGCCGTGTCTGGCAACGAAGACCATCCCGCGCCCATCCTCGATGCCATTGGCAAGACCCCACTCGTCCGCCTGCAGCGGCTTGCACCTGCGGGCGCGGCCGAAGTGCTGGTCAAGCTGGAGTATTTCAGCCCGACCGGATCGTACAAGGACCGGATGGCCCGGGCGCTCATCGAGGGCGCGGAGCAGCGGGGTGTGCTGCAGCCGGGTCAGCGGGTCGTGGAGTTCACGGGCGGGAGTACCGGCTCGTCCCTCGCGTTCGTCTGCGCGGTCAAAGGCTACCCACTGACACTCGTTTCCTCGGATGCCTTCTCGCTGGAAAAGCGCCGCACCATGCGCTCTTTCGGGGCAGACCTCGTCATTGTCCCCAGCCAGGACGGGGCGATCACGCCTGATCTGTTCGATCGAATGCGAGCCGAGGTCAGGACGGTCATCGACCGCGAGGGCGCCTACTGGACGGACCAGTTCAACAACAGGGACTCCCTGGGTGGTTACGCCGGCATCGGCCGGGAACTCGTGACGCAGGCGGGGACGGAGATCGACGTCTTCTGCGGCGGGGTGGGCGTCGGCGGGATGCTGGTTGGCGTCTCCCAGGCGCTGAAGGAGGCTGGCAGCCGCGCGCATCGTGGCCCTTGAGCCCGCCAGTTCGCCGATGCTTACGCAGGGTGTCGGTGGCCCGCATCATGTCGAGGGGATTGGGACAGGAATCATCCCGCCCCTGCTGACCCCTGGCAGCTACGACGAGGCAATGGCGGTCCCTGAGGACGACGCCCGCGCCATGGCCCGGCGCCTGGCCCGTGAAGAAGGGATCTTTGCTGGCATCTCAACAGGCATCAATCTCGTGGCAGCACTCCACCTGGCAGCGAAACTCGGACCGGGGCAAACGGTCGCAACGGTCGCAGTCGATACGGGCCTGAAATACCTTGCCGGCGACCTGTACGATGCGTAGTTCCCCGTGTCACGAGCCCGCCGAGAGATCTCGTTCATCCACGTTCGAGACCGAGGTCCCCTCGAGAAGCTTGAGACACGGATTTGGCAACACGAGTTCGTCGACACGCAGCGACGGCGGCTCTGATGGGCCGCCGTCGTTCGGTTTCTCTCGTTGGTCGCGATTACCGGCCGTGCTTCTTGTGCTTCTTGCCGGCCTTGCCAGCGAGCTGGATGGTGACGGTCTCCACCGACTGGAGCCCGGTGGCATCCTGCGCGGCGTAGGTGAAGGAATCGGTTCCCTTCGCCTTCTTGCTGGCTGTACGGTACGTAAATGAGCCGTCAGGTTGCAGCGTGAGTTCCCCCTTGGCAGGCTCGGTCTGGAGGACCGCGGTGATCGCATCGTTATCGGGATCGCGGTCGTTCTGCAGCACGCCGCGCGCAGGGACGGTCAGGAGCTCGCCGGCCCGAGCCTGGTAGGTATCCGGCTTGGTACGCGGCGCACCGTTGACGCTGGTGATATCCAGTTGCCAGCCACCGGCAATCGTCCCTGCGGTGTCCGGCGTGTCATCGTCCGCGTCCACGACGAAAAGGGTCCACGTGCCATTCGGGTTCGTGCCATTAAAGATGGAGAGTGACGAGTTGCTCGGCAGCGGCGATGGAATTCGCGGGTCCGGCGCGAACTTGTCCGGCTGGCTCGTGAACTCGTAGTTGGTCGGCTGGAACGTGCCGCTGGTCAGATCGTCATTTTTTGGAAGCTGTGTTGCCGCCTGGTCGTCGAGAATCAGGCTGTCGTTGGAGGCCTTGGAGGCCCCCGCGACGTCGCTCATGATCATCGCGGTCTGGCCTTGCGGGCCGACCAGCAAGACATCGACATCAGCCGGCTGGTTGTGGCTGTAGATATTGAGCCGGACGTTGACGTCCTGGATTTCCGTCTCGAACCCGCTGACCTCGATGGTCGAGGGCCGTGATGTCGTGTTGTCGCTGATCGTGATCGGGGCCGGGTTGGCAAGCAACTGGAGCAGGTCGGCGGAGCCACGGTGCTTCGCGGCATCTACGCTCAGGGCCGCCGGGCCGAGGCTGCCGGCCACAATCCCGCCAACCAGGAGCAACGCGCCGAACCGGTGCTTCCACACCGCACTTTTCTGATGGATTCGTGCTGAATTCGTCGAGTCCATGATGTCCTTTGCTCTTCTCGATCTCTGTGAGACTGTTACTCATGCAGCAGGCGACCCCTTTGGGTCGCCCACTGGAGGCAGGTGGAAAGAGGGAGCGGAACGGGCTAGTCCTCGTCGGGATTGGCCTGGCAGGTGTAGGTGTTCCCCGTCGGGGTGCAGGCAAAGCCCACCGCACAGAACGGGAACGTATCATCCCCATCCCCGTTTGGTGCGCCACAGACCGCTCCCTGGCCCCCCGAGCAGTACTCATCACTGTTACTGCCGTTGACCGGCACCTCGCAGATGTAGCCCTTGGTGCACTGGGTGTCGTTCTGGCAGCGCTGCCCGGGCTGCAAGCCCTTGCCCTTCCCCTTGCCCTTGCCGCGCTTGCGCCGCTTGGCGGACGTGTCCTCAGCGTGGAGCAGGACCCCACCAGCGACCAGGGTGGCCGCACCAGCCACCAGCCCACGCAGGGCCGAGCGGCGGGTCTGAGACGTAGCAACAGTGCGAGAAATGGTGTCAAACGTCGTGAAATCCATGCTGTGTACGACTTGCCTTTCTTCATCCTGGCCTGGCTCTCTGCCGGGCGGTCAGGTCATGGTCCTCATTACACGCCGCCTGTCCTCTGGCCTCAGCCAGGCGAGGAACAGGCTGCGTGTCAAAGTGGGAACAGCACCGCGTTGTCGTCGCGGTAACGGGTAACTGCTGTGGGATGGTTGCGGGCAGATGATGTCCAGAGTTCACATGGCGAGATCGCCACCTGAGTTAGTCAACCAGACCCAGCTGTGAAGAGATGAGGACTCCGCGAGTCCGTCGTGGTTCTGCTGGGGAGTCAGCCGTTCAGCGGCCACGCCCGAGATACAGTGAGAATCTGAGGCTCCTGGCGCGAGTGCGTGAGAACATGGTGCCTCCTGATGCATGCCTGATTGCTTGAGTCTTTGACACGAGACGGGGTCCCGATTCGGGCTCCACCTTCCCTGGCCGGGACCCCGATCGTGTGAACTGATTTTCAGTTGGGCCTAGCCGATGCGGACCAGTCCTTTCTTTCCCTCATCGTCATTGGCAGCCGTGCGGCCCGCCGTTGAGCAGGCCGCGCTGACAAGTTCGTTGCCTAACCCCTCTGCGAGAAGGCAGGGTCAGGCCTGGGTTGCGGGCAACTCCTGCCCGCCTGGAAAGCCCTGTAGCACCGGCCGCTGTCGCTGGAATACCTCACGTGCTCGCAGGTACTCCCGGACCAGGCTCGGGATGAACGACCGGCGGTGCCTCCTGCTCTGCGGCACTGCTTGTGCAGCCAGGCTGCTGGCAGCTACCGCATCCTGCACCCGGCTCCGCATATACGCGGCTTCGACTTCCTTGAAATAGACGCTCTGCATGACGCCTCCTGCATATGACCTCGCGGTACGCCGTGGTTGGGAAAAAGGTGCGTGGTTGACACGACGAACGAGAACAGCGTTCACGTCAGCAGAACCTCTGCGCGTTCCAATTCCGCGGCAACCTCCTCCAGTGAGAGGCGTGCGATGTGCGTCCTGTCCGCAGCACCGGGATGTACGTCCGGCGTGGGAGGCATCGAGCGGCCTCATCCTCAGGCACCCGACGCTCGCGTGCCTGTGTCATGAGGGTATGCCGTAGCACGCTTCCGCACATCGGGCGGGAATCTGATATTTGGAGGGAAGAGGGCTGAGCTTACGCGGGGAGAAGTCCCATCTTTGCCGCGACCTGGGCCGCCTCAGTCCGTGTCTCGGCGTTTAGCTTGGCGAGGATGGTGGACAGGTGATGACTGACGGTCTTGGGGGAGAGGTAGAGCCGCTCGGCGATCTCCGGGTTACGCAGCCCCTCGGCGACCAGTACCAGGACCTCCACCTCCCGCTGAGTCAACCCCGCCGGATTGGAACGGGTGGTAGCAATAGGCCCACGCCGCACCACGGGCAGGTCTCGCTCGCCGAGCACTCGCAAGCGCTGAATCGCCTGCCGGTGCGCGGGAAATGCACCAAGTCGCTCGAATGTCCCGGCCGCCTGGCGGATCAGGTTGGGGTCATCCCCGGAGGCCAGCGCGCAAGCCTCCGCGTACGGATCACCGACGGTTTGCCAGGCGGCGGCAGCACCAGCCCAGTCACCTGCGATCTGCCTGGCAAAGGGATCTGCCAGGCCATCCAGGGGAATATCACGCTCGTCTGCCTGCCACAAGAGCCAGGCACACCGGCCCCGGTCCCACGGGTTGGCTCGCGCAAAAACCGCCTCACGCACTGCCTCTATCTCAGCCCGGGCACGCGGCGCATCACCTACCAGCAGGGCGGCTTCTGCCCGGGCGGCGCGGATGGGCGCCTGGCGGAGCAACTTGCCCGTGTCGTCAGCCAGCGCCAGCGCCTCGTCGAGGCATGCCGTGGCCTCGGCCTCGCCCCGGCGAGCACGAAGTTCTCCCCAGGTTGTCAGGGCCATCATGCGCGTCACGGTCGAGAGCATCGGCCGGTCCAGGAGCTGGCCGAGTTCCGTGTCGGCACCATCCCACTCACCGCGCAGGACGTGGAGTGCCGCCCGCGTCGCGACCAGGTACCCAGAGCGTGAGTCGAGATCATGCTTGCTTGCAAAGGCCAACGCGCTGGCCAACCACTGTTCAGCTTCGTCCAGTTGCATCGCCAGCATGGCGGTGTAGGCCAGGTTGGCGAGCGCCCGGCCCGCATGATCGATCTGCCCGGCGGCGCGCGCCAACTGCAGGCTTCGCTTCAGGTCGTCACGCCCCTCGGCATCGCCGGCGTACGCCCGCGCAGAGCCAACGTTATTCAGCGCGTGGACGAGCGTTTCCGTCTCGCCCAGTTCCTCTGCCAGGCTAATTGCCCGCGTTCCCCACTGCAGCGTTCCCGGGAGATCGTGATCGAGCATGTGCAGTTGGGCCAGGTTGCTGTAGGCCATCGCCAGTTCAGGACCCGGCGGCAGCGGCTCCAGCTTTTCCAGCGCCGCCTGTGCCGCAGCAGCAGCCTCGCTCCCGCGCCACGCCAGGTGCGACAGCCAGCGCAGGCACTCCCCTCGCGCCGCGCGTCACCGAGGCGCTGCCAGATCTCGAGGGCCATGCGACGCGCGGCGATCGCCTCCTCTCCCTGGTCACCCAGGTAACACGCGACCGAACGCGCCTCGAGGAGCGCAGCGCGCTCAGCGGGCGGGAGGGCATCACCGAATCGCAGCGCCCGCGCGTACTGGGCGGCGGCTTCGCGATGTGAGAAGAAGGCGGATGCCTGCTCGGCGGCCGCCACCGCGTACGCCAGGACCGCCTGGCGGTCGCCCGCCGCCTCGGCGTGGTGGGCCATGCGCGCCAGGTCTCGCGAGGTTTCCGGCAGTTCGCGCAGCGCAGACAGGACCCGAGCATGGAGCAGGCGGCGGCGGGTCGGGGCCAACGCGCTCAGGATCGCTTCACGCGCCAGCTCGTGCCGGAAGGCGAGGTGCTCACCTTTGCCAAGCAGCAGGCCACGAGCAATGCACGCGTCGACCTCATCGGCAACAGGCCCGGCAACCGCCAGCAACAGGTCGGCATCAATGACCGAACCAATCACGGCCGCAACGTCGAGCGTGGCGCGCGCCTCGGGAGAGCCGCGACGCGCGGGCCAGGACTGCGTCGGCGGCGGATGCCGGCACGCTCTGGCCAGGTGCAGCGAGGACTTCGTTCAGGAAGAACGGGTTGCCGCCAGTCTGCCGGTACAGGGCGTCCGTATCTCGTCCACTGCCACGTGCAAGCTGTTGGACCGCCGCCTCGGTCAATGGCTGGAGCGTCATGCGGTGGATAGACCGGGCCGTGGCCAGGTCTCCGAGGATCAGCCGTAAGGGATGATCCGGACCAATCTCATCGTCACGGTAGGTGACGAGATGCAGCGTCTGCCGCCCGTCAACACGCCGCCCCAGGAAGCGAATGAGGTCGAGCGTGGCTGCATCGGCCCAGTGCGCGTCCTCCCAGATAACGACCGTCAGCGCGCCCTGGTCAGAGAGCGCCGCCAGCACATCGCGGAAGAGCCGTTCCTGTGCATCGCGATCGAGATGCTGCTCGCCGATGCTCAACCCGAGGGCAGGCGCCAGGTCACGTACTGGGCCGAGCGGCGCGGGCGTCGAGAGGGCATCGCATGACGCGCGCAACACGGTGGTCTCACCCGCAATGCCCTGGTGGAAAGCATCCAGCAGGGCAGACTTGCCGATCCCAGCTTCCCCACCGATGAGCACCAGGCGGCCATGCCCGGCTTCAGCCTGGCGCACGTGCTCTTCAAGCTGAGCGAACGGCAGTTCCCGCTCGAGTAGCTCCATCGCAATGCGCTCCCTGATCTGCCCGCGCAAGATACGGTTGAGCTATGGCTCGATTCATAGACGATGATACCGGAGCAATGGATGCAAACGGAGGCCAGTTTTGACAGGCTGCACGATAAGCGAGCAGGATGTTCACCACAGCGCTCACCGATGGCTGCCAGGTGGGCCCACCGGATGACGCCGTGGAGCGTAAGCCAGAGACCGATCGCCCCGCGTGAAGAACCGGGCAAGACAAAAGCCGGAAGCATCACGATGATGCCTCCGGCTCTTCATGCTGGTGCTACACGTTGGCGCTACGCCTGATCGCAGTAGCCCCCGTTGCAGATGACATCGACGCCGCAGCACTCGCAGCCGTCATCGCACTTCGCGCCGACCGGCTTGCAGCAGCGCTTCTCGGTGGTGGCAAAGCAGGAGTTCTGGGAGTTGGCCGGCTTGCAGCTCAGGCCACCCCCGCACTGGTCGCTCTTCTTGCAGCGCTCGGTGACACTCTTCTTCTTGCCCTTGCCCTTGCCCTTGGCCGCTTCCGTCTGGGTCAGGCCGACGCGAGCGATGCCCAGACCCAGCCCTGCCGCCGCAAGGGTGCGCAGCGCCTGGCGACGCGTGGACGTGCCGGCGAGGTCGCGCGCGATGTGATCGAATCGGGTGCTATCCATGATGATCCCTTCCTTCTGATTGGGGTGTTCCGTCAAGTGAGCCGTCAGGTGTTGGGGCTGGCTGCCGTTCCGGAGTAGCGAGGCCGTGTGCGCCAACCCCTCCAGATTACGGACCTGAGCGGGCCCCGGCTGCCAGGCAGCAGACGGGGTGGGTGTCAACTCCGGAACAGGGCGGAGACCGGTGGCGGAGGGTGACGGGGGAGGCGCGAGCCGACCTACATAGCGGGACGCGGCGGATCTACATCAATCAGCGGATGTGGGGGAGTCGTCAGGAGGGGATACTGCCGGTGTTCCGTCGAACCGCGCACGCCGCCAGGTTGCTATCCCCTGGCGGCGTGCGTGTGTCTGCCCGGCGTGTGGTTCTTCGCGTCGGGTTGAGCCTTACTCCCCCAGCCACGCCTCGCGCCTTGCCCCGCGCACCCGCGCCACCTGGGCGGCACGCTCGACCGGGACCTGCATGGCGTCGTACCAGATCGGCATCCGCATGCCCACCATTGGCTTCTCGCGGGTGATGGTCGAGGTGCTGACCAGCGCGGAAACTGCACCCTCGGCGTTGCCGGGGATGACAACCTCGACGCGCGGCTCCGTTTCCAGCACGGCGGCGAAGATGCCACTCCAGCCCATCCAGGGCGCGCCGCCGTTGGCGAAGAGGACGTGGACGTGGTTTTCCCGCTCGCGTTCGCGCCAGAGGTGGAAGTGGTCCGCGGTGGGGCCGGTCTCGACGTGCTCAGGGAAGGGGACGGTGGTGGCGCCGTACGAACGCACCTGCGGGCCATCCAGCAGGGAGGGGCAGGCGACGATGTCCGCGCCCTGGAGAGCGAGCTCCCTCGCGGCTTCCGGGAAGAGCGCGTCGTACCCGATGAGCAAGCCAGTGCGGCCCGGCGGGATATCGAACACCGGCAGGCCACCATCACCCGGCGTGGCCCAGGCGCGGTCCTCCGCGCTCAGGTGGATCTTCCGGTAAACCCCCACGACGCCCTGCGACCCAATGAGCGCAGCACTGTTGTACAGGTTGCCATTTGCCGGGTCCTGCTCGACCAGGCCAACGACGAGATAGACCTCGTGCTCGGCGGCAATTGCCTGCATTTGCTCCGTGAGCGGTCCGGGGATCGGCTGGGTCACATCACGTGCGGTCTCAACATCGGTTACGGCGCCAGTTAGAGCAAGTTCGGGGAAGACGACGAGGTCCACTGGAGCGAGGGCAGCAATCTCCTGCGCGATCCGCGCCAGGTTTCCGGCCACGTCGCCGCCAAGCGGCGTCATCTGCACCACCGCCACGCGCGACTCACGACTCTCCGGCAGTGGTCGCAGGTCATACAGACCATGGAAGTCGGCGGCGGGCCAGAGGTAACTGTTCAGCGTGGAGCGGCCGTAGGCCTCCGGGCGGCGGTCAGCCAGCAGGTCCTCAGGGGATTCCCCGCGCCACCCCTTGTCGCGGGCGCGGGCGATATCGACCTCGCCCCAGGCGATGCCATCGCCGTTGTCGACCACACCCTGCAGGCTGCCGTCTGGGTTGATCACCGCTGAGCCACCGGAGAACTGCACGCCGCGCTCCAGGCCATAGCGGTTGGCGGCCAGGAAGTAGACGCCGTTCTCGACGGCTCGGGCGATCCAGCTTGGCGAGGGGCTCTTCTCCGTCAGCCAGTTCGTGGGGAAGCAGATCACGTCTGCTTCCGCCAGGGCCGGAATACGCGCCGTCTCCGGGTAGCAGGCATCCATGCAGATCGTCATCGCGATGCGACCGAGCGGCGTCTCGAAGACGGGCAGGCCGAGATCGCCATCCTTGGCCCAGGTCGGCTCCGAGATGAACGCGTGCGTCTTGCGGTACACGCCTACGGGCCCCTCGGGGCCAATGAGCACCGCGCTGTTGTAGAAGACATCCGTCTCCGGATCGACTTCCGGCATCCCGAGCACGATCCAGCAGCCGTACTTGCGGGCAACCTCGCCGAATCGCTCCGTGGAGGGTCCGGGGATCGGTTCCACTTCCGGCGCAACCTCGGCCCGATCCGCCCAGCAGTAGGCAGAGGTCGCCATCTCCGGGGTGACGATCAGCTTCGCACCACCGGCTGCCGCGTCCTCGACCAGGCGCAGCAGTGCTGCGACGTTCGCCTCCTTCGCGAAGAGGGTGGGCTCGAACTGGATCACGGCAACGCGATACGGCGCGGGCGCTTGAACAGGCTGGTCATCCACAGCTGCGTAATCCTTGTGCTGTTGCTCTGGTCGCCGGTTCATTGACGATGTCAACGAGAAGAGTTCTTGTCACGAGGGTGGTGGTCCGAGGAAGCCTCTCCTCCCAGGTGTCGTCCCGGGCTTGTCGGAGGGCCTCGTTCTTACCCGACTGGTTCGAAGTGTCATCCACCCTACGCTGCCATCCTGAGCCCTCAGGCGAAGGATCTCGTGCGTCTTGCCCTCGCAGGCAGCCTGTTTCCTTTCTGCACCCACTCCAGGGTTCCTCGGGCTCAGCCATCGCGACGATGCGACGCCACCCCGCATGCCGAGTGCAGGCAGCATGCCCGGCAGCAGGCAAGGCCGAGGTCTCGCCACTTCAGTCGAGACGACACCTGAAAAGGGGACGGCATCATCGAAGCCATCTACCTTCCGCCATCCTCATCGTGCGGCATGGTCGCCTCTCGTTGGCTCCTCCGGATCGCCGGCGTTCCACGGCGCCATACGCACCGCGCGCTCGATGCGCCCGGCGAGTTCATCGCGCGCCCGTCCCACACCAGCCAGTGCGGTGGTATCGAAGACCACGCGCTCCCAGATGGGATGCGAAAGGTCAGGGCCGGTCAACTGCGGCAGGTGCAACCCCTCGAGGCGCTCACGTAAATCGCCCAGCGAGCGGGCCACCGTGCGTTGCAGCTCCTGCAGCTCGCGCACCTCCAGGCGGGCGGCTTCCCGCGCGACGGCTCCGCCCTGCCCGAACGTGCGCAGGCGACGGGCACGGTCATCGAGGAGACGGCGGGGCCCCACGCTCCCCAGTTCCACCAGGGCTGCGGTAACGGCACTCCCCAGGAGACGCGCGGCCAGCTCAGGATCAGCGTGGGCAGCGGGTGACGGCTCCGGGATGATGACGTCCACGAACCCGAGTTGCTGGCACTCGAACGCGGTCAACGCCCGAGGCGCTGCCTGTGGCCCAGGAGCCGGGCGGTCGCCGCGCTCCGCCGACGCAATCGCAGCTACGGCGTGCTCCTGCATCAGCACGCGATCTCCGGCAGCGAACGCCGCTCCCGCCACTCCCGCTGCTTCACCGGTGATGACGGTGATCACCGGTACCGGGAGAACCCCGAGCAGCCCAATCAGGCTGGAGAGCGCGGCGCTCGTCTGCGCTGCACCGCGGTCCGCCGCCTGGGCGGAAGCATCGAGGAGGACGAGCACGGGCAGTTCCAGGTGCCCTGCCAGGCGCAGGACACGCGCCGCCTTCCGCCAGGCAGCGGCGTTGGCAGGGCCATCACCCGTCAGCGCGACGACGGCAACCGAGGCACCGGCCAGGCAGCCTACTCCCACCAGGACTCCAGGAGCATCTGCGCCGGTGCGATCACCATGAATCTCCACCCATTCGCTAACCAGGCGCGTCACGTACGCGCGGGCGCTGGGTCGGGAGGGATGATGCGTCAGGCGCGCCTCTTCCCAACCTGCGGCACGCGCCCGGGGTGCATCCGTGGCGGATGCCGCGGGTACGGTTTCCCCGTAGATGGGGCGAAACGCGCCGCGGCCGGCAAAGACGCCGAGCAGCCGGGAGAGGGTCTGGCGCAGTTCCGGGCGGCTGACAATGCCATCGATCATGCCGCCGGTGAGCAGGGATTCCGCGCTCTCGGCGTCATCGACCGGCCGGCTGCCCAGGCTTACCCGTGCGCCGGGCTCGGCCAGGATGATGTCCGCCTGGTCCGCCAGCGCGGACCAGACTGTGCCGGTAGCAGGGTGCGCCAGCACGCTGACGAAAGGCACGCCGCTGCGATGCATCTGCGCCGCGGCCGCCGCGAACTTCGGCGCCTGCAGGAGGCCGAGCATTCCCTCCTGGGAGCGCGCGCCGCCGGCGGTGCAGATGGCGACCAGCGGCACGCGGCGCTGGGCGGCAGCCTCCATTGCGAGAAGAATCTTCTCCCCCGCCACCGGGCCAATACTCGCGCCAAGAAACGCGTGATCGAGCACGATCAGCACCGTTGCGTGCCCACCAATCGTGCCAGTTCCAGTGAGCACCGCCTCGCTGACGCCACTGCCCGAGAGCCCGCCGCGCTCAGCGGCTTCCGCCACGCGATCCCCGCCGGTGTCATCCCGACGCAGGAGGGATCTCGTTCCCCCCTGCCCCTCCTGCCGTTCCGCCACGGGAAGCAGGTCTCGGAAGACGAGCGGCTCCAGGGAGACGAGGGTTGCGTTCGTTTCGCGGAAGCTGCCCTCATCCACCAGCAGGCGTAGGCGTTCCCGGGCCGGGAGCGGGAAATGGCGTTGGCAGTTGCCGCAGATACCGTACGTCTCGAAGCTGGAGGACCCGCTCAGTTCCGCGCCGCACGCCGGGCAAGCGAGGATATCCTCCAGGAAGGTGCTGTCAAATTCAGGTAGTGGCGAGTTCGCGTCATGCGGAGCGCGAGCGCCAGGGTGACTGGCCATAGGGCACTCCTTTCGCTGGACGGGCGTCAGAGCGGGAGTACGCCCACGAGAGGTCTTTCCGGATCGTACGCGGCGAGATCAGGGGAGTCAAACTGGCGGGGAGACAACACAGTGGGACGTTGGAGTGGCTTAATGGCCGGGATGCTTCCCGATGCAGTGCTCCGACCCCGGCTCTTGATCGCTGAACGCACCTTTGCCTGGTTGGGCCGGCGCCTGAACAAGGATTGCGAGGGTATGCCGGCAATTACGGACGTCTGGTTCCACGATGGCAGGAGAAATCTGGTGACTGGCCGCATAGCCCACGGACGCCTATTTCACTTCCCTAGTGCACCACCCCCAAGTGCCGCTCTGCACAGCCATGACAGACCTCACCGTGCCGATGTTCTATTGCAACCCGCTCACCGCAAAATCGGCAACGGCTGAACTCGCCTCGCCGAACCTCCGCGGCCTCCCGGAGCGCATGGCGCATCGTGCTATCGTCAAGGTCGGCTCCCTCAATTCGACGCCAAAGCCGGGTTGCAGCAACAGGCCCGTGTGATCCGTGAGTCCACTCGATCGTTGGAAGCCGAATCTCGAGTGACTCGGAATTCACAACAACGACGATTCCCTCCACAGTGTCGAATCGCATCTGGATACCTTCCGTGATGTGTGTGATCTCGCACTCGGGGAAGTTATCCGCGATCTGTTGCGCCCGCTGCTCCAAACTCGTGAGACCATCACGAGTTTGCCGCGACTCGTCTTAGATTCTGGGATCGAAGCTCACTCCGGCAACTCCCCGGTGAGCCCATAGACGCGAGGAACAGGAGGGGTCAAAGCGGTGCCTCCTTCAATCAGTGCCTGCCAATGCGAGTAGAAGAGCCTGCGGTCAGTCGATCTCTTCCGCGATCACCATCACCACCTCGCCCTGCTCCGTAGCCGCGCGGAACTTGCGGCACATCACGTAGCCCGCGCCATCGGCGACGATCTCGACCGGCTTCTCGCCGATCCGCTCGAAGTCGTGGATGCGACTGACGGGCTGGCCTTTCTCCACGTACGCCCCGATCTGGACCAGCGGCTCGCTGATTCCGCTCACCGGCGCCGTGACGTACCGGTTGATATCCGTCGCGGAGACCACGCGCTGCCGGTCGAGGTCCGGCGTCACGAGATCGACCGTCGGGCCGTCCAGCAGGCCGTAGTGGCGCATCACGTTCAGCGTGCCCTGGTGCGCCCAGCGCACGCCGTCCAGGTCGGTCGAGGCGCCGTAGCCGAGTTCGCTGCCGATGGTGATCTTCCCCATCGCCTCGGCTTCCTCGGTCAGCAGGCCGGTGCCCATGCCGCTGGAGTAGATCATTACGAACGGCGTGCCGAAGAGCAGCGCCGTCTCCCGGAATTGCCCGTAGAGCGCGGGATCGTCGACCTGGTGGAACGACATCGTGCGGATCATCTCGAAGCCCGCCCCTGCGGAGTGCAGGTCGATCACCACGTCGGCGCGCGAGAGGACCTCGTCTGTCATGAAGCGCGCGATGCGGGAGGTGATGGTGCCGCTCGCGCTCCCGGGGAACGCCCGGTTCATGTTCATGCCGTCGTGCGGCGAGTCGCGCTTCGCCGCGCGGAACGCGGGCACATTGAGCACCGGAATCACGATCAGCCGCCCCGAGACCAGCGAGGCCGGGTCCAGCTCCCCGATGAGGTTCTTCAGCCCGACCGGTCCCTCGTACTCGTCGCCATGCGTGCCGCCGATCGCCACGATCGTCTTGCCCGGCTGCTTCGCGCAGGCGACGTAGAGAGGCACGCGCACGCGGCCCCAACTGTGATCGAACGTGAAGGGGATGTGGTACAGCCGCGCGCCCGGGGTGTCCCAGTCAATCTGTTCGATGGGGGTGATATCGGGGATCACGTCTGCTCCTTGCCATAGGCTGCTAACGATTCACGAGACGAAGGGTAACTGGACACCCTGCACTCAGCCCGCTGGAGGCTAGAGACCTCCGGTTGCACCGATCCAGAACCCCGCCGAACGAGGCTGAACTTCTGGAGGTTTTCCCAACGCGGCCGGTTCACCGTTCCATCCAGGCCCATTTTATGGGCCTTTCGTCAGGTAGAGCCGGGAGCCTTTCGCTCCCGGCGGCAGGGCCCCGCCTTCGCCTTGACCAGATAGCGCCTGGGAGCGTTGCCACGCGAGATCTCTCGACAAGCTCGAGACGACACGGGGGAGGCGCGATACGGGCGGGATTCGCCCCGCCTTCAGTACGCCGCTCTACCCTCGAACCGCCACCAGGTCACGCAGCGCAGCCACGGTCTCTGAAACCAGGATGTCGGCGGCCTCCGGCGAGAACGGCGAGGTTTCGACTTCGTACCCCTGCAGCGGGTAGGCCTCGGCGGTCGGCACGTAGCCGGCCCAGCCCCCGGTGTACCCCCCGAACCAGGTGTTTGCCAGCGGCGATGCGGCCTTGACCGCCAACCCGAGCTCTGCGAACGGCTCGCCCTCGACCCCGGCGATGACAGCCGGTCCGATTTTCAGCAGGTGCACCTCGACAGGGAACGTCTCCTGCCCGCCGTACGTGGCCGCCCGGGAGTTGGCCATGTTCGCCCGCTTCACCACAAACGTCGCCGCCTCCACCTCGGCTGCGGGCGCGCCCTGCTGCTTCAGCGTGTCCAGCCGCTCCTGCGCCGCATCGACGCGTGCCTGCGCCTCGTCCAGTGGCGGCTGCTCGATCAGCGGGAGATGGACGGTTCGCGACATGACCTGCACGTCCGCGTCAGCCTCAGCCCCCTGCTCCCGCACCCACTTGCCCAGGGGCGCACCCGATTCCCAGGTCCGCTCGTGGCGGTGCTTCACCCCGGCAACCTCAAGGCCGAGGTAGACCCGCGCCGCCTCGCAGCCAACTTCACCGCCGATGCGCTGGATCACACGCGCGTCGTCCGTAAACCCATCCGGACCCGGTCCCACGTTGCCCGTCGCTCCCTGAGCGAACAGGCAGGGCGCCCCGGTGATCGTTTCCACGGTCCGCTTCAGGTAGCCCGGCCAGTCGCTGCTGATCAGCCGGTTCGATGGCCCCATCGTGGTGGGATGCATGGTGTAGCCCACGACTGCGGCAATCGGTCCGCCCGCCTGGTCGTCGATCCGCAGCACGAAGACCTGCGGATCGATCAGCCCGTCCGGATTGACGCCCGTCACCATCCGGCCGTCAGGCGCGGTCTCCCGCCGGTTGACGGCCACCCGGCTTTCGCCCGACCCCGCCTTGACGCGTGCGGGCCGTAATCCCTGCAACGCCAGGCGGGCGGCGCCGGCAGCCATTTCCGGCAGGAGCGCGTAGTAGCCCTCCAGGGCGTCCTGCCCCTGCCGCGTCCAGTTCCAGGCGCTGGGTGGCGGCCCCGCGTGGTTGTGCGTTACGGAAACTCGCACGGCCTCGGGCGGGATGCCTAGCTCCTCACCCACCCGGGCACGAATGGCATCACTTTCCGGCTTGGTGACGATCACCACGTCAAGGTCGATCCACGCCGCCCTGGTTGTCCCATCGTCCACCACCAGCGCGGTGGCCCACAGGTCCGACTCGACACCATCGGGCAGCACGTGCACCTGCGCGCCCCAGCTGGCGTGCGGGGCCGTCAGCGGCGGCGTGATGGTGACCCGGCCGACCCCGGCGCGGAAGGTGTTTTCGGTCATCGTCTCCCCTTCAGCTTGGTTGTTGTTACTTCCCGGTTTGACATGCGTAGTTAGGTGTTCCCGCGTCCGTAGGCCCTCACCCCAACCCCTCTCCCGATGCGCGGGAGAGGGGTTGGGGTGAGGGCCACTCCACGCTGGCGAAGCTCTTCCCCTGATCGATGCCACCCTAGTTCATCCGCAACCGGGGATCGAGCACATCCCGTAACCCGTCCCCCAGGAAGTTGAAGCCAAGCACGACGATCATAATCGCTAGGCCCGGGAAGATCGCCATCCAGGGCGAGATCTCCATGTAGGTCCGTGCCAGGTTCAGCATGCCACCCCAGGCCGGCTCCGGCGGCTGCGTCCCAAGACCCAGGAAGCTCAATGCCGCTTCGCTCAGGATGGCGCTGGAGAGATAGACGCTCGTCATGACAATCAACGGGGCCACGATGTTCGGCAGGACGTAGCGCTGCACCAGCCGCCCGTTCGTCGAGCCGACCACCCGCCCTGCCTCGACGTAGGGCTCACTCATCACGCTGAGGACCGAGCCCCGGATCACCCGGGCGAACGCCGGCGCATACACGAGGCCGATGGCGATCATGGCGTTCGTGCGGCTCGCGCCAAGCAGCCCGGCGATGACGATCGCCAGCACGAGCCCCGGGAAGGCAAACATGATATCGACGCCGCGCATCAGCCAGGAGTCGAGCCGGCCCCCGAAGAACCCGGCAGTCACACCCAGGAGGGCGCCAACCAGGAGGGCAATGAAGACCGAGATGATCCCGACCTGCAACGACACCCGGGCTCCGAAGACGATGCGGGAGAAGGTGTCGCGGCCCAGCTCGTCCGTGCCCATCCAGTTGGTGCTGCTGGGCGGCAACAGGCGCATGGCGAGCTGCGCGTCCGGGTCGTACGGTGCAATCAGCGGCGCCGCAATGGCGACCAGGATCGTCAGGAGCACCACCACCGCCCCCACGATGCCGATCGGGTTCCGCCAGCGCTGCGGCACCACCCACCAAGGTCGTTTGGGCCGTTCAGCCCCAAGCGTGAGCACGTTCGCGGCGTCACTCATCCCTGCTTGATCCTTGGATCGAGGTAGGCGTAGAGCAGATCGACGCCGAGATTGATCAGCACAAACGCCGTGGCCAGGAAGAGCGTCGCCGCCTGGACCAGCGGGTAGTCGCGGTTGAAGATCGCCTGCAACAGGGTGTACCCCACCCCGTTCAGGCCGAAGATCACCTCGATGATGGCTGAGGCGCCCATCAGCGTCCCGAGCTGGAATCCGACCACGGTCACCACCGGGATCAAGGCGTTACGCAGCGCATGCCGCGACACAACCACCTGGTTACGCAGTCCCTTGGCCCGCGCGGTGCGCACGAAATCCTGACCCAACACCTCCAGCATGGTGGTGCGGGTCATCCGCATCTCGATCGCCATCAGCTGGATGGCCAGCGCCAGCGCCGGCAGGATCATCTGCTGAAGATTGCCCAGGGGATCTTCAAACGGGGAGATGTAGCGTGTCTTGGGCACCCAGCCGAACACTTTCGAGGTGAACAGCAACGCCAGGGTGGCGATCCAGAAACTCGGCAGGGAGAGGCCGATCAAACCAGCCACGCGCGCCGTAAAATCGACACCGGTGTCCCGCCGTACCGCCGAGATCACCCCCAGCGGGATCGCCACGGTCGTCGCGATGAGCGTGGCCAGCAGCGCGAGCTCGACCGTGATCGGCAGGCTGGCCAGCAGCAACTCGCCCACCGGCTTCCCGGATCGCATCGAGGTGCCCAGGTCACCCCGGAACAGGTTTCCCAGCCAGTTGAGGTATTGCACCGGGATTGGCGCGGTCAGACCCATCGCCTCCCGCAGTTGCTCCCGGGCGCTGGAATCAACCGTCGGGTCTGAGCCGGCAATGATGTCGACGATGTCGCCGGGCAACAGGCGCAGCATCAGGAACACCAGCAGGCTCATCCCGAGCAGCGTTGGCACGAGCAGCAGGATTCGGCTCAGCGTGTATTTCGCCAATAGTGATTACTCCGAAGTGGGTTCTCACCCGCTGCCGCTCGTCAGGAGTGCAGGAGAGCCCTCATCTCAACGCCTCTCCTGGTGCGCGGGAAGCGGGGGGCTCCCGTGGCGCTCGTGAGGAGTCGTTCCCAAGACGCCAGTGACACGATTCCTGCCCTTGGCAGGTGTCATCCTGAGCTTGCGAAGGATCTCGTCTCCCCTCTCCCGCGCAAGTACTTCGGGAGAGGGGCAGGGGGTGAGGGCCGTCGGCGCCGGGGTGAGGGTCTTGCCCTCTACCCCTCCGTCACGCACGCTGTCCGCAGGCCCGGGTTGAAGTCGGTGTACGAGACGTACATTCCCTCCACCCGGCCGGTCACCGCCTGGTACTTGTACGGCTGCACGGTGTACAGGTTGGCCACTTCTTCGAGGATGATCTCCTGGATGCGCTGATACGCAGCATGCCGCTGCTCCACATCTGCGGTGGCCAGGGCCTCGTCGTACAGCTTGTCCAGTTCCTCGTTCTTCCAGCCGTCCCCGAACCAGGCCTGGTTGAGGGTCGTGCCATTGCGGAAGTCGACGACGTAGCCGCTGGGATCGCCGCGCATGCCGCGCCCGGTCGAGGCCCACTGGAAGTTCCCGTCGCCGATATTCGTCGCAAAGGTGCCGATCTCCAGGGGTTCCACCGTCACATTGATGTTCAGCGGCTTGAGCTGCTCCCGCACGATCTCCGCGATCTGGGTGAACTCGCGCGGCGCGGCGATCGCCTGCAGCGTGACATCGAAGCCGCCCTCGAAACCAGCTTCCTTCATCAAGGCCTGCGCTTTCGCCAGGTCCGGCGTGTACGCCGCGACAAGCTGATCATTCGACAGCGGCCAGTCACCATAACCAGGCGGGATCGCACCGGTCAGTTGAGCATTACCGCCGTAGACGTTGTTGATGATCATCTGCCGGTCGACCGCCAGGTTGATGGCCTGCCGCACCTTCGCGTCACGCCAGGGCACATCTTCCTTCGTGTTGAACTGGATTACGCGCGGTGCGGAGAAAAGGCCGTTCAGCACCTCCACCGACTCGTCGTTTTCCAGCGTCAGCGCGACATCCGCGCTCAGCGTCGCGCCGTCTACTTCACCCGAGCGCAGGCCCGCCACGCGCGATTGCTCATCGGTCAGGATCTTCAGCGTGACGTCCTTGATGCAGGGCGTGCCGGGCTTCCAGTAGTTCTCGTTGGCGGTGAAGACCACGCGATCATTGGAGATGTACTCGATCAGCTTGTACGGGCCGGTGCCAATGCCCTCGCTCAACAGGTTGATCTCGTCAGCGATGCCTTCGGGCACAATCGGCGTGTACCGGCTCCAGGCGATGACCCCGGGCAACGTGGGATCAGGCTTGGACATTGTGATCTTCACGGTGTAATCGTCAACAGCCTCGACGCTCGCGATATTGGCCAGGAAGGCGACCTGGATGCCAGGCGCGGGCGGGTTCAGCGCAGTCTCGAATGAGTACTTGACGTCCGCGGCTGTCATCTCCTTGCCGTTGTGGAACATGACCCCCTGGCGCAGCTTGAAGGTGTAGCTGGTCGCATCCTCCGCCGCTTCGTATGACTCGGCAAGCGCGGGCTGAATGTTCAGCTCCTGGTCCCACTCGAGCAGGGAGTCGTACATCAACTCCTTGCCCCACATGTTGGAGCTGGAAACGCCACCGAAGGGGATCAGGTTGCCCGGGTCCGCTTCCAGAGCCCAGGTGATGCTCCCCGTGGCCGCCGCGGCTTCCGGCGTGCCATCCTGCGCTGCTGCCGCTACGGCCGCCTCCGTCCCCAGCAGCGCGTCGAGCACGGGAGCGCTCAAGCCCAGTGCCGCAGCGCGCAGCAGCAGGTCCCGGCGCCCGATACGACCCCGCAAGGCTCCCGCAAATAGGGCGATGGCGTCATCACGGTGGGTCATCGAATGTCCTCCTGCCTTGGGGGATCGAGCAACAGGCGCCTTTGCCAGTGCCCCGAACGTACGTTGGGATTTCCACGGTCGCATAGGTTACGTAGGCTGTAAAGAGGCCTCGGATACCAACACATGTCCTCGCACCACGAAACA
The DNA here is from genome assembly GCA_046328375.1 of Thermomicrobiales bacterium. Taxonomy (GTDB): domain Bacteria; phylum Chloroflexota; class Chloroflexia; order Thermomicrobiales; family UBA6265; genus JACCXM01. The sequence continues at coordinate 215,891 of JAXLWT010000003.1, read as the reverse complement.
TGTCGTGCCGGGGCAATGTCGTGAACAGCGCGGCTGGGTGCAAGAACGGCATCCCGTGTTGCGCAACGCTGCCGTATGATCGCCCGCAGCGATGACGACCTCGAGGCACGGAGGGGTGGCATGGAAACCGAGTGGTACATCAGCCGGCTGGAAGCACGTGGGCGCGGCGGCCTGGTGGCCGCCAAGACGGCGGGCGCCGCGGCGGCGGGGACAGAGATCCTGCGCAAGGGCGGCAACGCGGTGGATGCCGCCGTGGCAACCGCCTTTGCCGCGGCGGTCGTTGAGCCGTGGATGAACGGTATCGGCGGCGGCGGCTACATGGTGGTGCATGCCCCGGGCGATGATCCGGCGGTGGTCGAGTACCCGATGGTTGCGCCGGCGGGCGCCCGCCCGGAGATGTTCCCCCTCTCCGGGGCGGGCGTCGACGACGGCCTCTTCGGCTGGCCCGCCGTAGTCGATAACATCAATGTCTGGGGGTATCAGTCAGTGGCGGTGGCGGGCACCACGGCCGGACTGGCGGCGGCGTTGGAGCGCTGGGGCACGATCTCCCTGGCCGAGGCCCTCGCGCCCGCCATCCGCTACGCCGAGGAGGGCGTGCCGATCTTCTGGCACACCTCCTGGATGATCGCGCGTGACCTGGCCACCCTGCGCCTGTTCCCGGAGACCGCCCGCATCTTCCTCGATGCGAACGGCCTCCCCCCCATCACCCAGGAGCAGCCGGCTCCGAAGATCATGCGCCAGCCCGACCTGGGGCGCACCCTGCGCGCGATCGCCAGCGATGGCCCGCGCGTGATGTACGAGGGCGCCATCGGGCAGGCGATCGCCGCGGACCTTGCCGCCAACGGCGCGCCCTTCACAGGCGAAGACTTCGCCGGCTACCAGGCGCGCATTGTGCCTGCCCTCTCCACCACCTACGGCGGAGCAGAGGTGCACACTATCGGCGGTGGCACGGGCGGCACCACCCTGGTCGAGAGCCTGAACATCGCCTCCCAGTTCGGGCTGCGCGACCTCGGCTACCACACGCCAGCGGCCCTCAACCGCATGGCGCAGGCGTTCCGCATCGCCTTCGCCGACCGCTTCGCCTGGCTGGCAGATGCCTCGCAGATCGATGTCCCGGTCGAGGTGCTGACAGATCTCGCCTACGCCCGGGAGCGCGCCTCCGAGCAGGCGGTCGACCGCTTTGTGGAACTCCCTGCCGCTTCAGCCGAACGCGTCGGCATCTCCCATGGCCTCGGCGTATCAGTCCCGGACTACGTGAGCAGCGCCGTCTCACCCGGGCAGATGACCGATGGCTCCACCACCCACCTCAGCGTGATGGATGCCAATGGGATGGCGGTCTCCTGCACGCAGACGCTCCTCTCGCTGTGGGGGAGCCGGGTCACGATCCCCGGCACGGGCGTGCTGATGAACAACGGGATGATGTGGTTCGATCCCGCGCCAGACCGGCCGAACTCGGTCGCCGGCGGCAAGACACCCCTCTCGAACATGGCCCCGCTCATCCTGGCGCGTGACGGCAAACCCTTTGCCGCGATCGGCTCCAGCGGTGGCCGCCGCATCATGAACTGCAACGCGCAACTGGTCATGAACATGACCGACTGGCGCCTGGCGGCACAGGCGGCCATCAACGCGCCGCGTATCGACTGCTCGACTGCCGAGTTGTTGATGAGCTGGCGCTTCCCGGAAGCCACTGTGGCGGCCATGCGCGCCCTCGGTCATCGCGTCGGCATCCGTGACGAGAAGCTCTTTACCGGGGACTTCGCCTCGCCCGCCGTGGTCCGCCTCGGCGCGGACCGCATCTTCGACGGCGGCGTCGACCCCTTCTATGCACCCGGCACGGCCATGAGCGTGCGTGGAGTGAATGACTGAGGAGATGTTGCACAGGCTCCCTGCCGCGCATCGGCAGGGAGCCTGTTGTGTTCCTGTTCTCGGACGCTGCCAGTTTCCCCTACGGCGAGGGGGTGCCCTCTACCAGCGTGTACCCCGACTGCTCGCTGACAGTGAGCCCGTCGAAATAGTCCGAGCTGCGCGTGATCAGCCCCTCGTCGTTCAGGATGAAGACCGTGGCCACGCGCACGTCACTCACCTGCCGTTTGCTCACATCGCTGTTGACCCAGCCCATGGTGTATTCCAGCACCGCCCAGCCATCGCCGGCGTAGAAGGCGGTGGGTTCAATGTCAAACTCGTTGCCATTGCCGGCGAGCATCGCGGCAATCTCCTTGATCGAAAACGTGTCGTGAACCTTGATGCCATCCCCCAGCACTTCGTACGTCGCGTCGCTGGTGTACAGCGCCGCAAAGTCCAGGACAGCCTCGGTCTGCTGGGTGCTGATCCAGGTCTGGAGCCATGCGGGCAGATCGGGCACGACAGCCGGCGTCGCTTCCTGAGCCAGGGCCGGGACAACGCGCAGCAGAAGCGTGAGCACGAGAAAGGCCGAGAACACAACGCGTGCAACCATGACAGCCTCTTCCAGCAATACGGGCATTCCCGAAGCCCATCGCCCCGGAGTGCCACGATATGCCGGTTAGCACCGCACAACATGGGGAGAAATCCCTGGTTCAGGACGTAAGAGACCGGAAAAAGAGCAAGGTCGGCGCGCCCGCTAAATGATACATATTGGCCATTTAGTATCTTAAGGAATGCGGCAATGATACTTGCCCCCCATAACGATCCTTCGGAGTTTGGCATGCGAGTTGCGGCGTTCACCCCCGAAGCACCCGGGCACCTGGTGCAGGACCCACGTGGGCATCTGGCGTACGCGCCTGATCCGCTTCCTGCCACCCTGCCCCTCGACCTCGAGACGATCAATCTGCTGGCAGAAGCACAGGGAGCCCTGGGCGAACTGCGCGGAGTCGGGCGTGGCTTGCCAAATCCTCACTTGCTGATTAACCCCTTCCTGCGCCAGGAAGCTGTGCTGTCCAGCCGCATCGAAGGAACAACGTCCGGATTACAACAACTCATGATGTACGAGGTTGATCCGGCGGCAGACGTAGGACAGTCAGATGTTGCTGAGGTCGCCAACTATGTTGCGGCACTTGAACTTGGCTTCGCGCTGCTGGAAACCATGCCCATCTGTCTACGCATGATTCGTCATGTTCATGAGCGACTGATGACCGGCGTGCGTGGAGAGAACAAACGCCCCGGGGAATTCCGGCAGGAACCTGTCTTCATAGGCCGCCCTGGCTCAACCGCTGAGACCGCTCGCTTCGTTCCACCGCCAGTCATGGAAATGACTGCAGCACTCAACGAGCTGGAGCGGTACATTGGCAGCCATGAGAGTCAACTTCCTTTCCTGATTCATCTGGCGCTCGTCCACTATCAGTTTGAGACCATCCATCCGTTCATGGATGGCAACGGGAGAATGGGCCGCCTGCTTATCGCTCTCCAGCTCCGTGAGCGGCAGGTCCTGCCCCAGCCTTTGCTGTACCTCAGCCCCTACTTTGAGCAACATCAGAATGCCTACCGGGACTTGCTGCTACGGATCAGTACTCACGGCGACTGGAAATCATGGATTGATTTCTTTCTCACTGGTGTTCATCAGCAATCAGTGGCGACTCTCGAAACATCGCATCGCCTGCTTGATCTCCGCGAGGCCATGCACGAATGGGCACGTGCCGCATCCACCTCAAGCAATCTTGGCCAACTCGTGGACTATCTCTTCGAGCGGCCGGTTGTCTCGATCACTGGTGTCTCGGCTAAATTGGGCATCACGCATCGCTCGTCTGGTCAACTCGTTCAGCGTATGGTCGAAACCGGCTTTCTGCAGGAAATCACGGGGCACGCCCGGAACCGCCGGTTCGCTGCAACAGGCATCCTGGCACTTCTGACCCCGACCGCAGATTGACAAACCTGGCGTTCCCGCGCCGCTTCCTCGCCCGTGGCATCATGCCCTGCAGCAGCAAAGCAGCGCAGCACGCCGCCGAGAGGGAACACTATGAGTGAGTCCGAGATCACAAGGCCAGTACGCATCGCCTACATTGGCAGCTACACGCGACCGGCGGAGGGTGGTTCGGGCAATGGCACGGACGGCATCTCGGTCTACGCCGTCGATCCCGAGACCGGCGCCCTGGCGTTGACCCAGGTCGTGCCACAGGTCAATCCCTCATGGGTGACGCTCGACCCCGAGCAGCGCTTCCTCTACGCCTCCATCGAGACGGACGACTACGAGGGCGAGGCGTCCGGCGGCATGGCTGCCTACGCGGTCAACCCCGAGACCGGCACACTCACCTACATCAATGAGCAGAGTTCCGGTGGCAACTACCCCTGTCACCAGAGCGTCGACCCCAGCGGGCGCTTCCTCGTGACCGCGAACTATGGCGGACCCTTCGTGGTCTTCCCGATCCGCGAGGATGGCGGGCTGGACCCGGTCTCCTTTGTCTGGCAGAACGAGGGGACAGGCCCCGATAAGGCGCGGCAAGAGATGTCGCATCCACACTGTGCGCTCTTCACGCCGGACGGCCGCTTCCTGGCCACGGCGGACCTGGGCGTGGACGCGGTCCAGATCTTCCGCCTGGAGGATGACGGCACGCTTCACCTGGAGAGCATGGCGTTGCTGGCTGAAGGCGCCGGCCCCCGCCACCTCGCCTTCTCGCTCGACAGCACGGTGCTCTACGTGGCGAACGAGTTGAATGCGACAGTGACCGCGCTGGGCTACGACCCAGACACCGGTGAACTGGGAGAAGAGATCCAGACGATCTCGATGGTGCCGGATGACTTCGCCGACGAGCGCAGCGCCGCCGAGATCGTCATGCATCCATCAGGCCGCTTCCTCTACGCCTCCAACCGTGAGGTTTCGCCCTCCGCCTCGCCGCTGGCCAGCAGCGTCGTGGCCTACGCCGTGGACGAGGAAACGGGAGAACTGACTTCGCTTGGTCACACCTTCGAAGGGATCGATGTACCACGTGGCATGGCCATCGACCCGAGCGGAACCTGGTTGTATGTGGCTGGCCAGAACGGCCACGATCTGCACCAGTACGAGATCGACGCGGACACCGGCGCGCTGACACTGACAGGTGAGGTGCTGCAGACACCATCGCCCGTCAGTGTGCTGTTCACAGAGTAACGCGGCTGCCGCACAATCAGCGCTTCTTCATTAACCTGAAATCGACTTGGGCCAAATTTCTGCGCCTTCAGTCTGATGGGATATGTACTGTGATAGCGTCGATTTGAGCTCCGGATGATGACAGCGTAAAGTGGTCACCAGCGGAGGCTGAGGTTGCTGGCGAACGAGGTCCTTTGAGACGCATCGGATGCGACACCCGGAGGCGCGAGCGACCTCTCACCGAGATTTCCCCTGAGACGCAGCGTTCCGCGCGTCAAGTGGGGAGGTCACTGGAAGCAGGCTTGCGCTGCCACGGAGCGCACTGCCCAGTCTCCCCTTCCTGTCTGTTCTCCATTTGACACGCTTCCCGCGCCCCGCTTGGCGGTGACAAACGGCGTGGTCCGCTGAAATAGGTGCATGGCCGTGATGACACGGACTGGCTACCTGACCAGAGCCAGGAACCACCAGAACCCAACGCACTTGCACGAAAGGACCACCCAGATGAACACGATCACCGCTTCCACCCAGGCTTCCCGCTCTCGCCTTATCCTGCAGCCGCGCTCCCGCGTCGTAACCGGGCTGCGCGTCCTGCCCGCCGCCCTGGTTCTCCTGGGTGCGGTCAGCTTCGCTCCCGCCGCTGGCGCTACCGGCTGCCACGGTGGCGTCGTGGCCGTCAATGGCGGCAACGTCAGCAACACGACGACCCTCGATCTCAGTGCCGATGGCGGCCTGGCCCTATCCAGCGCCAACGGCGGCGACAACAACCTGGCGCTCGCTGGCAACAATGGCGTCGCCCTGGCCGGGAACGGCGGCATCGCCGATGCCAACGCCAACGGCGGCATGATCGACCTCGATAACATCAACTCCGGCAACAACCGCGGCAACACCATCGCTGTCAACGGCGGCGGTGGCTGCGGCAGCCAAACGCTGGTCGACGGCGGCAATGTCCGCAACGAGACCACGATTGCCCTGAGCGCTGATGGCGGCGTGGCCGCGGCCACCGCGAACGGCGGCGACGACAACATCGCGCTGGCCGGCAACAACGGCGCGGCGGCGGCCGGCAATGGTGGCGTTGCCCTGGCGAACGCGAATGGCGGCTCGATCTCCGTTGGCGACATCAATTCCGGCAATAACCGCGGCAACGTCATCCAGGTCCAGCGCAATGGCACAGGCTGGTTCGGCCAGGGCGCGGTGACCCGCATCTCCGGCGGCAACGTCCGCAACTCCACCTCGATCGTTCTCAGTGCAGACGGCGGTACGGCCCTCTCCCGCGCCAACGGCGGCGACGGCAACATCGCCGTGGCGGGACGGAACGGCGCGGCGGCGGCTGGCAACGGCGGAATTGCCGCAGCGAACGCCAACGGCGGCGCCATCACGATTGGCGACATCAACTCTGGGAACAACCGGGGGAACACGATCGCTGTCAGCGGCAACGGCAGTGGCGCGGTCGTCGTCGATGGCGGGAACGTCACGAACGACACCACGATCGCGATCAGCGCTGATGGTGGCACAGCTGCCGCGAGCGCGAACGGTGGCGACGACAATATCGCAGTCGCTGGCAACAATGGCTCAGCCAGCGCTGGCAACGGCGGCGTTGCCAACGCCGAGGCGAATGGTGGCGACGTCACCATCGGCGATGTCAACTCTGGCAACAACCAGGGCAACACGATCATCGTCGATGGCAATGGCGGTGGTCAGACGGTGGTTGATGGCGGCAACGTCAGCAACACGACCAGCATCGACATCAGCGCTGATGGCGGCACGGCGGTGGCCACGGCTGACGGCGGCGATGACAACATCGCGGTCAGCGGCAACAACGGCGACGCCGCCGCAGGTAATGGCGGCATCGCCAACGCCGAGGCGAACGGCGGCTCCATCTCGCTCGGAGACATCAACTCCGGCGGCAACGAAGGCAACACGATCGTGATCGGCAACTAGGGTCCCACCTCCTGCCTGATCCACTCCGTATTCCTCACACCCCACCACCCAGCAGCGGCGCACCGAATGGTGCGCCGCTGCTCCGTGTTCAACGACGCTGTGCCGTCCGATACTATGCGGCGTTCGGGGCGCTCGTTCTCGAGCATCCGAACTCTACGAATCTGTGGATGTGAACGGTTGCTACCGTCATCGCGGCGGGATTGGTGACATGTGAGTAGCGAGAGCACCCGACCTGAGCCGATGCGTTACGCCGTCGTCTGTGATATCAACGAGACGGTGCTCGACCTTGCCTCCCTTGATCCTCTCTTCACAGGTTGGTTTGGCGATGCAATGGCAAGGCGAGAGTGGTTCGCACAGACAGTGCACTTCGCGTTGACGCTGGCGGCGACCGAGACCTACCGGAGCTTCGCCGAGGTCGGTGCGGCGGCCTTGACGACGGTTGCGGGACGACGTGGCATCTCGGTCTCACCTGATGCGGCTGTACACCTGCGCACCGCCATGTTGCAGCTACCCCCGCACCCAGACGTGGCGCCGGCGTTGCGCCTCCTGCGTGACAACGGGGTCATCACTGCGGCCCTTTCCAACAATCCGCGGCTGGTCGTCGAGACCCAGTTGCGTCAGTCGCATCTTTTCCCGCTGTTTGACCACGTCATGTCTGTCGAGGATGCTGGGGCACTGAAACCGGCCCCCGCCGTCTACCGACACGCGGTGGCAAGAATTGGACTCCCACCTCCAGCGATCTGGATGGTGGCCGCGCACGGCTGGGATATTGCCGGCGCGACGCGGGTTGGGCTGCGCGGGGCATTTGTCAGTCGTCCTGGCCAGTTTGTGGATCCGTTTGCGCCGCCGGAAATCAGTGATGCGGACATGATGTCGGTGGTGCGCCGCATTCTGGCGAAGGTCTGATGTCCGAGGGCAGAGGATGTGCCGGCTGGGTGAATTCACTCGCGCGGCATTGCGCACGTGCGCTCCCTCGTAGCCTCCGGTTCTCACCACACCGGAAGCGGCAGTCGGTTCGTGTGACTGCATGCACGGTGTGAGGCGGCAGGAGGAAGCAGGCTGCCGCAACGTCAGGAACATCTTCTCGCGCCGGGCTAACGAAAATCCGCTGCTGTCCAGTGCAGGACAGCAGCGGTCGCATGGCAGGATCCGCGGCAAAATCAGATACCGAAGGTAAGCACCTTTTCCGGCTCGAAGATCACAGCGTAGCGCTGCTCGCCCGGCTGATCGAAGCTGCGCACGTTGGCGTTGTACTTGGCGTTCACCTTGTCGATGACTGTGCCGGCGTCATCTGGCTCAATCGTGGCTGTGCCGCGGATTTCCACAGTCTGGAACGGGTTCTGGGGGTTGACGAAGAGCAGGCTGGCGCCAGGGTTGCGCCGCAGGTTCTTCAGCTTCTGGCGGGACTCACTCAGCGATAGCTTCACCCGGCCATCGTCATCGAGAACAAACCAGGTCGCTGTGGTCTGTGGTGTCCCCTTGGGACCTATCGTGGCGAGCGACACCACGGGTGTGCTCCCAATCACGTCGCGCTGGGCATCAGTCAATTCAGGCATGAACGTGTCTCACTCCGCGCCGGTCAATCACCCGGCATCTGCTTTGCCGTTGCACCGGTTCCATCACACCGGCGATGCAGTTACTGTATGATACCGGCATACGATTCACAAGTAGGCACCTGAAGGTAACTGGGATACAGCCATGACTACTATTTCGCAAGCGCCCGCAACGGAACTCCCGTTTGATGTCTACGCCGCCACCTGCCCGTCACGCCAGGCGCTTGACCGCATTGCGGATCGCTGGACGACGCTGATCATCGGGCAGTTGGCGGAGCGCCCACATCGCTTCGGGGAGCTACGTCGTGCCATCGATGGCATCTCGCAGAAGATGCTGACCCAGACCTTGCGCGGCCTGGAGCGGGACGGCCTGGTCTCGCGCCACGTCCTGCCCTCAACCCCGGTGGCTGTGGAGTACGCGCTGACCCCGCTCGGGGAGACGCTCATCGCGCCAATGGCCACCATCCACGCCTGGGCCGAGGCCCACGTGCCTGAGATGCTGGCCGCGCGACAGGCATACGATGCCATGCACATTCCTGGTCTCGTCGTAGCAGAGCCACGCTGACAACCCCGTCACTGGTGTATCCAGACCGATTGACCGGTCAATTCAGCGATGTTACGAACAGTCGCCATCGCAACACGCAATCCGGAGGCTGTCATGGACCGCGAGACACCGGGCTGGGAGCTTCACCCCTGGGTGGCCGAGGCCACAACGCGCATTCGTTTTGGCATTGTTCATCCGTTGCTCGGCGTCGACCTGGATTGGCCAACACTGCTGGCTCGGGTGCGACAGGCCGAATCACTCGGGTTTGACTCGTACTGGTTCAGCGATCACCCCCTGCTCAATCCCGATTGCTGGACGCGCATCGCCGGTCTCGCTGCCACGACCCAGACGATCCGCCTCGGCACCATGGTTGCTTGCATCTATTACCGGCACCCTGCGCTCCTGGCACGCGTGGTCGCCGACGTCGATCGCATGACCGGGGGCCGGGTTGTCCTCGGGTTGGGGATCGGCGACTTCGCGCCGGAGTTTGATCAACTGGGGCTGCCCTTCCCGCCAACGCCAGTCCGCCAGCGCGCACTGGAGGAAACAATCCAGATTCTGCGTGGCGTCTGGGGGGACGCGCCGTTCACACTGGACGGTGAGACGTTTCGCGTGCGGGGAGCCCGGATCCAGCCGCCGCCCGCACAACAGCCGCGCGTGCCGATCCTCATTGCCGGTGCAGGCGAAAGGGTGACCCTCCGGCAAGTCGCCACGTTCGCGGATGCGTCCAACTTCGGGCCGAATCCGCATACAGGCAACGTCCTGAGCACAGATCAGGTCGCCCTCAAATTCGCGGCGCTCGCGGCACACTGCGCGCGAGCCGGCCGGCCATTTGGATCAGTGCTGCGGACCTACTGGTCACCACCCGTGGTGTTGGCAGAAACACGTGCCGAACTCCAGGAGAAAGTTGCCACTGTCACGCCCGATGAGCACCGCTTCTATGGCGAGCACATGGTGATCGGTACGCCAGATGACGCGATTGCGCATTTCCAGCACCTGGTGGACGCGGGGCTGCAGTACTTCATCATGCACACCCGCGCGGACCCCGAAACAGCACGCCTGCTCGCAGAGCGCGTACTACCGGAGCTCGTCCCGGCGCGCCGGCCACTGGCTCTCTAGTACTTCCTCCACTCGCAGTGGGCGTCGGCTACGGGTTGCCTTCAGACATCGTTGCCTACGGTGCGGGTGTTGGGAGATTTGCGAACGGGGTGATCGGGATCCGCGTGGGTTCCGGCTGCCACGGCAGCATGCCCTGCTGCCCACCGAACCAGACCCCAACGAGGGCCAGGACGGCCACCACCACGACAATACCGATGACCACATTGCGCATTCGTCACTCCATAGTACGAGGGATGACGCTTCGCTTAGGGAAGTCGCCTCTGAGGAGGCTTAGGGAATAAGGGAATGAGGAACGACGAATGTGGTTCCGGCTTGTTCCTAATTCCCTTACTCCCCAAGTGCCGCAGCACGTCTTCCCTAAGGCCCTTGGGCCGTCTCCCCCTACGCCGACGGTGCTGCCGTCATATCGAACTCGAGGCGGACATTCTCATCCAGTGAGAGGACGACCGGAACACTCGGCGGGGTGATGCCGAAGTCCGGCATGTCGAAATCGGTCGCCGCCTTCACGACCAGGTTATCGCCGTCCTTGCTGGCTTCCGCCTCCCAGGCCACCACGTGTGTCGTGTCCCGCAGCGTCAAGTTGCCGATGAGGGTGACATCCTTCGTCTCGCCGTCTGCCAGCGGCGCATCCAGTCCCTCAACATCCAGGAGCACAAATGTCGCCAGCGGGTACTTTTCCGCCTCCAGCGTGTTGTTGTAGAGGTAATTGTCACGGCGCGCCTGATCGCTCTGCAGCGTGCGCATGTCGACATCGATGCGCGAACAGGCCAGCGGCATCCCGGCATCATCGAAGCCGATGGTGCCGGCAATCGCCTGCGTCTTGCCGATGGCGGTTGTCGCTCCCACCTGGGCCAGCTCTTCCTGGGCGACGTAGCGCGCCTCCGACTGGTCCGCCACGATGGTGTAGAGCGTCGCGGCCTCAACGTCCGTTGGCAGCAGTCCAATTTCCGAGGTTGAGCAGGTGGGCAGGCCTTCCGGCGCCGGATCGAGCACGCCCATCGTGGAAGCCGTCGGGGTGGCGGTGGCCTGGGCGTTGACGCCACCAACGGCAGAGACCAGCAAACCCGCGGCCATCAGGGCGCCAGGAACTGCGGCGAGGGTGGCACGACGGGAACGCGGCATCAGCATAAAACAGACTCCTTGCACGTAATGCGGTAGTTCCACCACAGCCCTCCGGCACGGAGGTGGCTGTGTCCTTCGGGGGGTGCTAGCTGCGGCTCTTGATCCGCAGCCGACATACTCCAAAGTACACATTTGCTCCCGGCAAAACCTTGGTGTTTCCTCAAACTTTTCTGGGAATACCTTATCACGCGAGCACAGATACCCTGGATACCGGTGAATGCCGCCGGACGGCCGCACCACATCGTCGCCAGGGCTACGTTGTACCTGCCGTTGCCTCTGCGTATCATTCGTACTAGCAATAATGTTGCCTGCGACAAAGGCTGATCCCATGGGTATGACCACGACATCGCGCAACCCGGCCCATCCAGATGCACCAGCGCCCCTGGAAAGGGCGCTGGTGACGACGCTGGAGACGGTTCTCCCGCACTACCACCGCGTGATGCGCCGCGCTATCGCACTCGTTGAAGGTGAGGAACGCCTGCTTTTCCCGCAGTTGCGCTGCCTCCAGGTCCTTGCCCGCACAGCAGGTCCCGCCTACGCCGCGCAACTGGCGCGCGCCCTGCTGGTGACGCCTCCCACCATGACGCGCACACTCGATGCCCTGGTCGAGCGCGGCCTGGTGGAGCGGCAACCGGATCCTGCCAACCGGCGGCAGATAGCTCTCCAGATTACGCCGGAAGGACAGGCGCTGGTGGACCGCTACGAAGCGGTCATTACTGCGCACTTGCACACGCTGGTCGCCCCGTTGCCGCCGGACCGGCAGGAACGCCTCCTGCTGGCCCTGCAGGACCTTGGCGCCCTGTTGAATGAGGATCCCGGGATGGAAGGGGATGCATGAGCACCGCGACACTCGCACGTCCGGAAACAACCACACAGTTCCGGGAGGAACACACATCACAGGCTGAAGCCGCTATCGAGGTACGCGACCTGGTCAAGACGTTTGGTGAGTTCACCGCCGTCGATCACCTCAGTTTTTCTGTGCCGCACGGCGAGATCTTCGGCTTCCTGGGACCGAACGGCGCGGGGAAGAGCACGACGATCAAGATGCTCTGCACGCTCCTCCGTCCCACCTCCGGCACGGCGACCGTGAACGGCTTCGATGTCGCGCGGCAGCCGAACGAGGTACGCGCCTCCATTGGCATCATCTTCCAGGACTACAGCCTGGATGAGCGGATCACCGCCGAGGAGAACCTGCGCTTCCACTGCATGATCTACCACGTGCCTCGCGCCGAACGGCAAGGACGCATTGCGCAGGTCCTGGAGATGGTGGATCTGTCTGACCGCGCCAACGACAAGGTCGGGACGTTCTCCGGCGGCATGAAGCGCCGCCTGGAGATCGCCCGTGGCCTGCTGCACCACCCGGCGGTGCTCTTCCTGGACGAGCCGACCGTCGGGCTGGACCCGCAAACGCGGGAACGGCTCTGGGAGCAGATTCACGCGCTGCGCCGGCGGCAGGCCATGACCGTCTTCATGACCACCCACTACATGGATGAAGCGGAAAACTGCGACCGCATCGGGATCATCGACCACGCCAAACTGATCGCGCTCGATACCCCACAGGAGCTGAAGGCGATGATTGGCGGCGATGTCGTGCGGCTGGGCGTAGCCGAAACGAATGTCACCGCGGCACGCGAGTTTCTGCAGCAGGGGTACCAGATCGCGGCGACAGCCGAGGGCAATGTGCTGCGCTTTGAAGTGGATCACGCCGACCGCTTCGTGCCCGAGCTGCTGCAGGCGATGCCCATGCCCGTTTCCAGCCTGGAGATCGCCAAGCCAACCCTGAACGATGTCTTCCTGCAACTGACCGGCCGTGCCATCCGCGATGAGGGTACTGGCGGCAACGAGAGGCTGCGCGCCCAGTTGCGACGCCGCGGCGGAAAGGGCGCGTAAGTGGCAACCGTGGCATCTACCCAGCACGGGCGTCCGGTCGTGGCGCAGCGGCTCATCGATTTCGAAACCATCCAGATGCTCTGCGAGCGTGACGTCGTGCGCTTCATTCGCGAACGGGCGCAGTTGTACGGCTCACTGGCGCGCACGATCGTCTGGCTCTTCGTCCTTGGCGCGGGCCTGCGCGGCTCCATCACCATCCCGGGAAATACGTCCTACCTGGCGTACGTGTTTCCCGGGATGCTGGCCATGGCCGTCATCTTTGCCTCCTTCCAGAGTGCCGTCAGCGTCATCTTCGACCGTGAGTTCGGCTTCCTGAAGGAGATCCTGGTCGCGCCGGCGCCGCGCTCATCAATCGTGATTGGCAAGGCCCTGGCCGGAGCGACGATCGCCACCATCCAGGGCGCCATCATCTTCCTCTTTGCGCCGCTGGCTGGCGTTCACCTGACACCCTGGTCGATTGTCGCCTGCATCCTGGTCATGCTCCTGTCAGGTTTCGGCCTGACCGCCATTGGCCTCTGCTTCGCGGCACGCATGACCTCATTCGAAGGATTTGGGACGGTCAACAACTTCATCATCCTGCCCCTCTACTTCGCCAGCGGGGCGCAGTTTCCGCTGGACCGCGCCCCGCAGTGGATGCAGACGCTGGCGCTGCTGAACCCACTCGCCTACTCGGTCGATCTGCTGCGCGGCCTGCTGATTGGCATGTGGAACTTCCCACCGCTGGTGGACCTGGGGGTGCTGCTCCTCTTCGCCGTGGTGGCGCTGGCGGCCGCAACCTGGTCCTTCCGGCAGCAGGAGTAGCGCCCAGCTGTTACTGCCGGGCTAGGCGTCGGGGTACCCGAACCGCTTGCCGAGGAGCAGCACCACTACGGTCAGGGCCATCAGCGCGGCGCCAAGGACCAGGCTCGTGACCAGGACGCCGGTCGTAAGCACGCCGTCATCGCGGGCCACCGCATAGATCCAGACACTGAGCGGCAGGTAGAGCGTGGTGGCCGTGAACACGCCGGGATTGGGCCGCCGCGCCAGGAGCGATGGCAAGAGGTGAAAGAAGAGGGCGTTCACCAGGCAGAGCGCAGGGAGGGCCAGGGCAAAGCCCGGCGCCCGCCAGCCGACGGTGGCGCAGGAGATGCCAAGGACCAGGAGCGAGGTGTTGACCGCGGTGAAGTTTCCCCAGGTCGGGTGGACACCGAGCACCTTGCCAAGGGTTGTCGCTGCCCAGCCCTGCCAGCCAAGCACCTGCTCTTCCACAACATGCAGCGCTGACGCTGTTACCAGGATCCAGAGCGCCCACTCACCGTCCACTGCCCGCGGCACCTCCGACTGCACCGTTACCTGACACGAACCACGCCCGCACGTGCGGCCGCGATCCTTGCTGGATTCTCCCTGATGGGAGAACCTGTGAGCAATCACATTTCGCCACTGTACACGCACGGCAATTGCGCGGTCGTGCTGCGAGTCCACTCCTGACTCAGGGGTGCGCTGCCGGGGCCAGCACCAGATGCTCGCTCGCCCATCTCATCAGGCTGGAATTGCCGTTCAAAGATGGCACCAGCACCCTGCGCATGCGTTCAAGAAAGCGTCCCTCGAGGCGCGGCCGTTCAGCCGCGAGCATCTCCTTCCGGGTGCACCGGTGGAGGTGAGCACGCGGCGGCCTCTGCCTGGTCAGGTGTGCTGGGGCCGTGCAAAGCCACGTTCTGGCGCAAACGTTCCAGGAGTTCCCGCAACGCCGCGACCTGGGCGTCGTCCAGACCCTGGTGCAGTTGGCGATCAAAGGCGGTCACAACCTTGCGCAGGCGGTGGAACATCTCCTCTCCCGCCGGGGTGAGTTCGACAATGTGGACTCGCCGGTTTGCAGGGTCACGTCGCCGCGTGAGCAGGCCCTCAGCCTCCATGCCGTTGAGGTGGTGGGTAAGCGTGGCGCTCTCGATGCCGACCTGGGCAGCGATTTGCCGCTGGTTCGCCTGCGGTTGCTGCTTGAGAGCAATCAGGATGAGCCAGAGCGGACGTGATCCGCCAGCCTCCTCCAACGCCTGCTCGAAGGCGCGTCCCACGTCGCGGGCGGCGCGGGCAAGCTCGATGCCGAGCGGTGGTGACGTCGGTGGCCGGCTCATCTCTGTAGCGTAGCATATACGTTCGCTGTCACATCGTTTGACATCTAATGATTATTTCCCTATCCTGATGCGCACCATTAATGCGCCCTGCCTGCGGCGCCGCCCCGGGCAAGTCAGGAGATCCTCATGAAGCTCAGCCTGACCATCACCAGCTTCCCCGAGCAGCAATTCGGTCCATTCCTCGCCGAAACCGGACGTGCCGCAGATGCAGCCGGCCTGGACACGGTCTGGGTGGCAGACCACCTCCTGCAGGCGGACCCTACGCACTCGTTGCATGATCCGATCCTCGAGGCGTACACCACCCTCGGTTACCTGGCAGCGCAGACAACGCGAGTTCGCCTGGGCACCATGGTGACCGCCGTCACCTACCGGCCTGCGGCGCTCTTGATCAAGGCCGTGACAACCCTCGATGTGCTCAGTGATGGCCGGGCCTGGCTGGGAGTCGGGGCGGGCTACCACCAGGGCGAAGCACAAGCCCTCGGGCTGCCTCTGCCACCAGCCCGGGAACGCTTTGTGACCCTGGAAGAGACGCTGGAACTCGCTCTGCAGATGTGGAGCGACAATCCGGCGCCATTCCACGGCGAGGTCCTGAACGCTGAGCAACCGATTGGTCACCCGCTCCCCGTGAGCCGCCCCCGACCCCGCATCCTGATCGGCGGCACCGGCGAACAGCGAACCCTGCCGCTCGTCGCCCGCTACGCGGATGCCTGCAACCTGTTCGATATCCCCGACGGCGGAGTCACCGTACGTCGCAAGCTGGATGTCCTGCAACGAAACTGTGAGGCGATCAGCCGTCCCTGGAGCGAGATCCAGAAGTCGATCGTCACCCGGCTGCAACCAGGGGAAAGCGCGAATGCGCTGGCGCAACGGTGCCGTGCGTTCGGCGAACTGGGCCTCGACCATGTCATCTTCTTGCACCCCGAAACCTGGACAACCGAGTCAGTGGACCTGGTGGGTGATGCCGCGGAGCTACTGGCTGCATGAGCACCGTTGCCCTACCCGAACGGTGAGTAGGCAAAGGCGAAGCCAGGGGTCATACTATGTAAAGAAAACACGGTTGCCCTGGGTGACCTCCCGTCCCATCGCCTTTCCAGGAGAATGCCTCAGATCCATATGCAGAATTATTCCCATGGTGGCCCGCCCGACCGCAATGGCCATCGTTTCTCCCCCTCCTCCACCGCCGCAGCGCAGCGTGGAGATGGCCGCTCCCGTCCCTTTACCGGGAACGGCACGACCGCGGAACCCAACCCAGAGCCAGCACGACGGATGCGCATGCCGCGCCGGGATGATGCGCACGCCGTAGCGCGCAATATCCGCCAGACCTGGCAGAGCATCGTGCGCGTCATGAGCCTGGTCTGGGCGACCAGTCCCAAGCTGACGAGCACGCTGGGTATCGCGTCCATCTTCCAGAGCGTGCTGCCGGCCGCGCAGGTCTGGTTGGCTGGCCGTCTCATCGACGCCGTCGTGTCCGGCATTGCGGCTGGTGGCGACGCCGAGCATGTCCGCATCATCGTGATCATCGCGGTGGTGCAATTGGCGTTGTTGCTCGGCTCCAGCCTCTTGCAGACGCTGGCCAACATAAGCCAGCAATTGCTACAAGAGCAGTTGTCGATCCACGTCCAGTTGCAGATCATGCGGCACGCAGCCACCCTGGACCTCGCGGACTTCGAGAACGCCGAGTACTACGACCAGTTGCAGCAGGCGCAGCGCGAATCCGCGCGGCGGCCGGTGGAAATGGTTTCCGGCGTCTTTGGCCTGGGCCGTTCGCTGATCACCTTCGCCACCATGGTCGCGTTGCTGGTCGGGCTCTCGCCGTGGATCGCGGTCGCAGCGCTGATCTCACCGATTCCCGCCTTCATCTCCGGTTCCCGCTACGGCTGGTGGGGCTTCCAGCAGATGCGCCGGCAGTCGCCGGTGCGCCGGGTGATGTCCTACCTGACCAACCTGATGACCACCGATGAGTACGCCAAGGAGGTGAAGCTCTTCACCGCCGGCGACTACTTCATCGATCGCTACGAACAGACAGCCGCGGGCTACTACGCGGAGACACGTGACCTCCTGGTGCGGCGTTACCTGGCCGGGTTCGGCTGGGGCTCGCTGACCACCCTCGCCTCCTCCGGCACCTTCCTTTACGTCGCACTGCTGGCCGTGCGTGGGCAGGTAACGCTGGGCGCATTGACCGTCTTCACGCAGGCGGCGCAACAGGTGCAAGGCGCGTTCCAGGGAATCCTGGGGGGTATCCAGGGCATCTACGAGCATGGTCTCTACCTGACCACCCTCTACGACCTGCTGGAACGACAGCCACGGATCCAGGCGCCGGAGCACCCGATCCCGGTCCGGCGTCCCTTCCAGCAGGGGATCGAGTTCCGCCACGTCACCTATCAATACCCGGACCGCGCCATTCCAGCGCTGGATGATGTCTCCTTCACCATCGAGCCGGGGCAAACAGTGGCGCTGGTCGGGCGGAATGGCGCCGGCAAGTCGACCATCGTCAAGCTGCTCGGTCGCCTCTATGACCCGGACGAGGGTCAGATCCTGATCGACGGCCATGATGTACGCGAGTATGACCCGGAGGAGTTGCGCCGTGAGTTCGGCGTGATGTTCCAGGACTTCGCCGCCTACCAGGTTTCGGCAGGCGAGAACATCGGGGTCGGCAACGTGGAGCACGCGACCGACGACGCGGCGATCGTCTCCGCCGCCGAGCGTGCTGGCGCGGACGATGTCGTGCGCAAGTTGCCCAACTCCTACGACACCACGCTCGGCAAGTGGTTTGAGGGCGGGCACCAACTCTCTGGCGGTGAATGGCAGAAGATCGCCCTGGCCCGCGCCTTCATGCGCGACGCGCAGATCCTGATCCTCGATGAACCGACGGCCGCGCTTGATGCTCAGGCGGAGCACGATCTCTTCGCCCGCATCAAGGACCTCACCCGGGGCAAGATGGCGCTCTACATCTCGCACCGCTTCAGCACAGTGCGCATGGCGGACCGCATCCTCTTCCTCGAGAACGGCCGCCTCGTCGAGCAGGGCACGCACGACGAGTTGATGCTGCAGGGCGGTCGCTACGCGGACCTCTTCGACCTGCAGGCGGCAAGTTACCGGTAGACGCTGACGCCAGACATGCGCCAATGCCCCTGGGACTCTCCGTCCCAGGGGCATTGGCTTTCGCAATACAATTCCACTGTTGAATGCATATTCGGTTCGGCACTTCTTCAACGCTGCAAGCGCCGTTTCCATTGTCCATCTAGCCAGGCACGTAAGGAACGCTCATGAGTGCTCACCAGCGAGCCACAGAGCAAACGCACCAGACGCTGGAGATCGTGAATCCCAGGATTCTTCGACTCGTGACCGAGGTATCTGAGCGCACTGGTGAGAGCAGCGAAGCCGTCATTGAAACAGCGTTGCTCGAACGGCTGGAGCGACTGAAGTCGACCCAACCATTGCCAGACGAGCAACTTGATGCGGAGGAGCGGGAGCGACATGAGCGCGTGTACGCCCTGGTGCGCGACATGCAACGGCGCTACAAGGAGTCTGGAATCAACCTCCCTGACCACGCCGACCTGCTTTATGACGAGAACGGACTCCCACGTGAGGGGGAGATCATCTACGGTGAGGATGGTTTCGCCCGATGATCGTTGATTCATCAGCACTCGTCGCCATAGTCACCCAGGAATCGACGGCGGATGCTTGCCTTGCGATGCTGCTTTCCGCGCCGATCAGGCGCTTGTCGGCAGGCAACTATCTCGAAGCGGCCATTGTTCTGAGTCGAGTCAAGGACGACGTGTACTCCGCAGAATTCGATGAATTGATCGCGATCTCCGAGATCGTCATCGAACCAGTAACTGCACAGCAGGCGCGAATTGCACAGGAGGCTCATAGAAGATATGGGCGCGGCAGCAAGCACCGCGCCCATCTCAATTTCGGCGATTGCTTTGCCTATGCGCTGGCCAAGATCTACGACGAGCCACTGCTCTTTGTCGGCAACGATTTCATCCACACGGATCTGCGGCCAGCGCTCATGTCAGATTGATTCGGCCTTGCCGCATCCGTGACGTGCGGAAAACGATCTCGCAGCAGCTTTGGCGGAGGTGCTTACGCCGCGCCTTCCATCATCGCTGGATTGAACGCCACCATCGGGAAGCGCTCGGCCAGCCAGGCCCGCCAGACCGGCTCGACCTCGGCCACGCGCTGCGCTGCGTCAGCGCCGGAGAGATAGAAGCGCAGGGTGAGGTAGGTCAGGCCCATCGGGTGCGGCACGAAGTGGGCCAGGCCTGGCGCTGGGGCACTGAGCACGATCAGCAACTCCTCCGGGAAGGCAGGCTGCCCAGCCCAGGCGACCTGGCCAGCAAGCTGCGGAGCGCCAGGACCAGAGCGCACCTGGGCGCCTTCCGCCACGGTACCGATCCCGAGTTCATCCATGAAGCGCTCCCAGACATCCTCCTTGGACGCTTCTGACGTACCCATGACCTGGAATGAGGCACTGGGCTGCCCGGCGAAGTGCGCCAGGTGCGCCCGTAGCACGCGGAAAAAGGAGAGCCAGCCCCACAGGTGCTGCTCGAACTGGGCATCCCACTCATCCGTATCGGCGTACCAGCTGTGCACTACCCGCACGACGCAGGTGTCGCCGGAACGCGTCTCGACATGCCACTCTGTGGCAACGGTCGGGTTGCCCGGTCCCATGTCGTCCGGGGCCGCGGCCACGAACAGATGCGGCGGCTCCCAGACCTTGACCTCCGCGACAGAATCCATGCTGCCGTCGGGACTGAAGTGGGAGACGGTCGTGCCACCCACGCGCTCTTCCACCTCGGTCGGCACGAACCAGGAGGAAATCCCTGGCCCGGTGGCGATCGCCTGCCAGACCACCTCCGGCGTTCCCGGCACTTCTGTTTCCGCTGAGACCCAACGGCGTCCGTCACTATCGATGTTGACCGGCACTATGGTTCTTCCTCCGTCCTGTGCTGTGGCAGCGGGTGGGCCATCACCAGCAGGCGATGCTCGCGCCCATGCGGCGCTGAGGCGTCGTGATAGCGCGCCACCAGCGTGGTTACAGCAGTGAGTAACTCATCGCTGAAGGCGGCGCGTTCGGCAGCGGAGCGAAAGCGAATCTCGGTGTCCAGGGCCAGGGTGGCCAGCGGGGCATTGGTGCGTTTGGAGCGGCGCAGCATGGCGCCCACTTCGGTCACCACCCGGCCGGCAAGCGCCAGCAAATAGCTGGCTGAGAGGTGTTCCGGCACGCGATCCGGCGTTGCCCCAGCCGGCCCCAGCGCCGCTGGCGAAACGATGTAGGAGCCAGCACTCGCAACCAGCAGGCGCTCCTGCAGCCCACCCCATTTCCGGGTCTCCGCTTCGTGCACCAGGTGGTGCGCCTCCAGGGTCCGCAAGTGGTAGTTCAGCTTTTGCCGGGCAATACCCAGCCGCGCTCCCAGCGTGGCGGCTGAGGCGGGTTCACCCAGTTCTGCCAGGAGCCGGCTACGGACCGGATCCAGCGCGACGACGGCTGCGGCCGGGTTGTCGATCACATCCACTGCGTCCATACCGGCCAGTGAACCATTGACAACTATTTTTGTCAATGGAGGTGAACGTCGTTCGGCTCTGTTCTCACCCGTGCTTCGGCGCCAGATCATCGACGGATCTCAACCGGGAAGCAGGTGCAGGAGTGGCGTAAAGCGCTCGACCGGTAAGCCAGAGATCGTGGTGTTGCGCAAGTGGATCTGGGCGCGGATCTCATTACCGCCAAGTTCGGTGTCCAGCATGTCATCGGTCACGCGCAGGGTCTTGGTGCGGTTGATGCTGGTAGCAATGGGACAGAAGTTCTCGGTCCGTAGCCAGCCGGTGACCAGGTCGTGATCGTGGTGATCCCACTCCCAGATGCGCACCGCATCCAGGAACGTGAAATCGAACGGGGGATTCAGTTCCTGCACGGTGAAGGTAATGGTGTAGCGCACGGTGAGCTCCCACCGCTCATGCTGCAGTCGCTGCACACTGAGGGAGGGGTTGATGATGTCCACTGCGAGCCTCCAAATTACACACCGAAGCGGCGTAATCTGACTCTAGCCCGCGGACTTGGCCTACGCGTGCGTAGAAGTACCCAGTTTCGCGCTTGCTCCCTGGTCATCTTCTGCGACGCCCTGCCTCAGGCTGAGCGCCAGGAGGCTGTGGTGACATGGCGGGCCACTACGTCGCCCATCGGCAGGTGCCCCTGTCATGACATGGCCCCGCGACCACCGGAGCACCCGCGTCGAGAGTGGTCTAGGCTACAGTACGCAGCAACAGTAGACGGTAGGTGGTAGTCACGCATGACCGCATCCGGCCCCAGCACACGCCAGCGCAAACGAGCGTGAATCGCTACATTCGCTCCCGAACGGCCGCGCCGGACCGGGCCGAATTCATGATCGCGCGCGCGGCAGGGTCATCCACAGCACCGGGCATTCGCTGGTGCCGCGTACTCCGCGTGCCGCTCCATGCGCTGGCCGTATTGGCACTTCTCATGTTCCCGGTCTCTTACGGTAGCGGCGGCGCCTCGGCCCATACACACAGCCTGATCCAGATGTTCATGGATCTTTCCAGCGGCGGCCTGGGCGCCCACCACCACTTGCGCTCCTCACTGGCCCCAGAGGCTGCCCATCTGGATGTCTTCTCCTTTCCAGGCGAGGAAACCTTCGTCTCGACGCAAGCCGATCCCGGCACAGCGCCCTCGGTCAGCGGAACCCCTGGCGCCGCCACCACGCCAGCAACCTGGGTCAAGAGCGCGCCAGGATCCAGCACAGTGGTCGGGCTTGAAGCCCATCGCGCCTCTGTCGCCCATCTCCTCGTCCTCTTCGTCGTGGCCATGCTCAGCAGATGCTGGTCCTGGACGGAGATGTTGAGCGGAATGTGGCCCACTCCGGCCACGCCTCCACCGAAACCCCAGAGGTTCGGGCCAGGTGGCGGTTGGCAGCACGGCGAACTCGAGGCAAGCTCCTAGGACAAAGGGCACGCGACGCTATCGTCTGCCTTGCCCGGGTTCCCGTGCGTGTGCCACGCCTCGGCCCAAGGTCTTCCAGAAGAGACATTACGCATTGCGCACTGGCCAGCACGCCGTCGTCGAGGCGTGTGCGGCGTTGGGCGCTTTTCCGAGGAGTAACCAGACCACCATGAACAGCACGATCACCCGGCGCGCGTTTGTTGCCGCCGCCGCCACCAGCGCGTTCCTGCCACGCTTCGCCCTGGCCCAGGATGCAGACCCGATCCTGACACTCATCTCGACAGGGGTGCTCGAGGCGTCACCACCCCCGGGCTCCTACGATATCCAGGGGGAGAGCCTGTATGGCAATTCCGAATTCCTGATGCGCCCCACGGCCACTGGGCCCGAGCCCTGGCTGGCCGAGAGCGTGGAGCAAATCGAACCTACCCGGTGGAGGATCACACTGCGGCCGGGCCTGACTTTCCAGAACGGCTCCCCGCTGGGCGCCGAGGCGTTACTCGCGGCGCTCCAGTTCTACGCCGGAGACGAGAACCTGGGAGATCCCGGCCTGGTGTTGCTCGGGAAACCCACCACCATGGAGGTCAGCGGGCCCCTTTCCGTCGATCTCGTGACTCCCGAACCCTTCTCCCGGGTCGACTACGGCCTGGCCCATTACTCCTACCCGATCTTCGACGCCGCGGCGGTCGCCAGCGTTGGCGGTGACTGGAGCCAGCTCGTCTCCAGGGGTATCTTCACTGGTCCCTATCGGTGGTCGGCCATTGAGCCGGGAAAAGTGACCTACACGCGCTACGACGATTACTGGGGCGGCCGGCCAGCCCTGCAGCAGGTGATCGTCCGGCAAGTCGCCGACGCGCAGGCCGGTCTGCAGGCGCTGGCGGCTGGCGAGGGGGATGTCTTCCCGTACGTGCCGCTGACGCTGGCGCCGGTTGCGGCAGCCACACCGGGAGTTGAGTTGATCGTGGGCGAGGCTGGAGTCAGCTTCGTCGGGCTTGCCCTGCAGCCAGACATCGCGCCCTTCGACGATGTGAACGTGCGCCGCGCGCTCTCCCTTGCCATCGACAACGCCGCGATTGCCGCCTCGGTCGGTCAGGGCCTCGCAACGCCGATGACCGGGTGGTACCTCAGCGGCGACCCACTGGAGGTTGACTGGGTGGAGTACGACCCGGCCCAGGCAGAGGCCCTGCTCGACGAGGCGGGCTGGACGCGGGAGGGAGACGGCCCGCGGACACAAGAAGGTCAGCCGCTGGAGGCCCGCTTCTACGCATACAGTTCCATCGGCGAGGCCATCGCCACGGCGGCGGCGGACATGGCGGCCAGGGTGGGCTTCACTGCCACGATCCGGACCTTCGAGAGCTACGCGGAGATCCAGCCTGTCCAGAGCGTGGATGGCGGTATCTACGTCGTCAACACCGAGAGCTATGGCCTGAATGGTGATCCCGTTGGAACGATGCTCAACGTGGTCAGCCCGAGTTACACGACGCCAGGCTATGCAGACTGGCTGGCAATCATTGAGCCAGCACTGATCACGACGGACCCTGATGAGGTCATCGCGATCCTCAAGGCCGGACAGCAACTGAACGCCGAGCAGGTGTACTGGCATCCCGTTCTGGACTTCGGCGTGCCGTATCTGGTCACGGAGGAGTACAGCAACCTCGTCCCGAACCCGTTCTACCTCCTTGTCGACGGGCGGACGGCGCCCACGGCATGAAAGCGACGGCTCTCGTGATCGGGCGGGAGATCGTCGCCACGCTCGCCACCCTTCTGGTGGCGAGCGTGGTGGTCTTCGGGCTTTTCGCAATCTTGCCCGGAGACCCCGCCGTGCTGCTCGCCAATCGCGGCGGCAATATGGTGACGCCGGAATCGATAGCCGCTGCGCGCCGTGAGTTGGGGCTGGACCGTCCACTGCCCGTGCGCTACGCCGGGTGGCTGGCGGGTGTGCTACGAGGTGATCTCTCGCGGTCATGGGCGTCTGGCGCTCCGGTGCGCGATCTGCTCGGCCAGCGTATTGGCCCGACCCTGCTGCTGGGCAGCACGGTTCTGGTCAGCGGCGCTCTGCTTTCGATCCTCCTTGGCGGGCTGGCCGGATTGCACCCCAACGGCGTGATCGACCGGGCCACGCGCGTGCTCTCCGTGACAGGTTCAGGATTCCCTGCCTTCCTGCTCTGCCTGATGACCCTGCGCTTCGTGGTGCTCGGGCTCGGCCGGGGGCAGGTGATTGCCGACGGCACCGTGCACACGCTGAGCTTGCCAGCGGCGGTCGGAGCGTTGAGCCTGACCGCGTTCTGGGTTCGCCCGTTCCGCGCGCTGGTGAGGGATGCGCTGGCAACGGACTGGGCCCTGGCCTGCCGGGCGCGCGGAGCAAGCAATCAGCGCTTGCTGATCGATCACGCCCTGCCCAACGCCCTGCTGGGCTTCCTGCCGCTCCTCGGCCTGGGATTGGCCGGGGTGCTGGCGGGGTCGATTGTCATCGAGTACGTCTTTTCGTGGCCCGGCCTCGGGCCATTCATCATCGACAGCATCAAGCGGCGGGACTTGCCGGTGGTGCAGGGTTTTGCCCTCATCAGCACGGCGTTCTTCGTAATCTCGACGCAACTGACCAATCGCGTCTCATGGTATCTGGACCCGAACCGGCGTCCGCCAGGAGGAGCAGCGTGATGCCGCAGACCCGCCCGCTCGGCTTCTGGGCCGGCGCCATCATGCTGGCGCTCGCCGTGGTCATCCTGGCCGTAGGCCCCATCCTCTACGACGTCAGTCCAACAGAGCAGGATCTGTTTGCCACGTTGCAGCCGCCATCGGCGGCGCATCCGCTTGGCGCCGACCAGTATGGGCGGGACGTACTCGCCCGGGTGCTCCACGGCGGGCGGGTGTCCTTCCTCGCCGCGTTAGCAATCGTGACCGTGTCGCTGGCCGTGGGATGCGTGGCCGGGTGGCTTGCCGCACACCAGAGCCTGTTGGGTGCACTCCTTTCGCACGGGATCGACACCCTCCTTTCGCTGCCGGGGTTGATCGTGGCGCTGGCGGTGGTTGGTGCGCTGGGCGTCGGCCTCGGCAACTTGCTCATCGCCTTCGTCCTCGTCGGCTGGCCCTGGTACGCGCGGATCGTGCGCGGGCTCGTGATCGAACGCCGCACGATGCCCGACATCCTCGCCGCACGCGCCTTTGGCGTGGGAGACATCGCGATCTTCCGGGGGCACATCCTGCCACACACCTTGCGCACACTTGCCATCATTGCCGCATTGGACCTCGGCTACGTGATCGCCGGGCTCTCGGGCTTCTCCTACCTGGGCCTCGGCGCGCAACCACCCGCCGCCGAATGGGGCGCCATGCTTGATGACGCGCAGACCTATTTCGTGGTGGCTCCGTGGCTCCTGCTCGGACCGGCTGCCGGGATTGTCGTGACCGTGCTGGCGACCACCCTCATTGCCGAGCAGGTACACGGGCGGGGGATCGCGCGATGAATCCCCAACCCCACGCACCACTCCTGCGCTGCGCGGATCTGCGGGTGACCTACCACAATGGCGGACGCGGCCTACGCGGCGTCGACTTCACGGTCCAGACGGGAGAACGCGTCGCCATCATCGGGGAGTCTGGCTGTGGCAAATCCACCTTCGTGCGCGCCATTCTCGGCCTGCTGCCTGGCGGCGCCCGTATCGACGGCTCCATCGTTGTCGACCGCCGCGAGATCGTTGGTGCAGGGGAACGGGATCTGCGGCACATGCGCGGCCGGCTGATCGGCTATGTGCCGCAGAACCCCGCTGGAGCCTTTGACCCCCTCCGCTCGGTTGGCTCGCAGGTGCGTGAGGCGTGGGCTTGCCATGGCGAGCACATTTCGCAGCGCGACCTGGCCGCCGCGCTGCGTGACGTCGGCGTCCAGGCAGCCGAAGAACTTGCTCACTGCCGCCCCTCCGCGTGGAGCGGCGGCATGCTCCAGCGCGCCGCGATCATGGCCGCCACCGCACTGCAGCCGCCGATAGTGCTGGCGGATGAGCCGACCAGCGCGCTGGACCGGCCATTGGCGCGGCAGATGCTGGCTACCTTGGCCGCGCGCTCTCAGGCCACGGTAGTGGTGACCCACGATATCGATCTCATCGCGGATATCGTCGACCGCGTGGTGGTGATGTACGCCGGATACATCGTCGAGGATGTCCCTGCGGCCTCGTTCTTTCACGGGGCGGGGCATCCCTATTCTCGGGCCCTGCTGGCAGCGCTTTGCAAGCCCGGCCAGCTCCCGCAAGAACTCCCTGGGGACCCGCCAGACGGTACAGCGGAGATCACCGGCTGCGCCTTCGCCCCGCGCTGCCCACTCCGTCAGCCGGTGTGCCACCTCGCCATGCCGGCGGCGGCATCCGTGCGTTGCCATTTCGCCGGAGCACCTGGCTCATGATCCAGCTGGACGACATTTCCCTGGCCTACGGCGACCAGAGAATCCTGGAACGCGTCACGTTACACGTGTCGCCCGGCGAGTGCCTTGGCCTGCTCGGCGCCTCTGGCTGTGGCAAGTCAACCTTGCTGCGCATCATGACCGGTGAGCAGCCACCGCAGTCAGGCACGGTTCGAGTGGGCGACTGGTCCCCTGGCGGCAAGGTGCGCCATCCGCCGCCCGGGCTGATCGGCGTGATCTATCAGAACCCCACTGCCTCGCTCGACTGGCTCTGGCAGGTAGGCCAATGCCTAGCCGAACCATTGATTGCGCTGGGGGTCTGGGACCGCACCGAACGGCAGCGCCGCGTCATGCAGGCGCTGCACGACGTGCGACTGGGGCATGTTTCCCCCGCGGCGCGCGTCGTAAGTCTCTCCGTCGGTCAGGCACAGCGCGTGGCGCTGGCGCGCGCATTGATCGGCGCGCCGCGCGTGATCCTGGCGGACGAGCCGACGAGCGCGCTGGATCCCACCACCGCCGCCACCATCATACGGTTGCTAGCAGCCGCCGCCGCACGCGGGGCCGCCGTTGTAACCGTCAGTCACAACGGCCCGTTGCTGGCCAGTTTCTGTCCACGACTCTTGCTCCTGCGCAACCACCACCTGGAGGAGATCGCCCCGAGCGAGGTCGAACGGTAGCCCAGCCTGCGGATTGTTACCGCTGCACGAAATGATCAAGGACCACACTTCTTGACGGCCTCCTGTCTCCTTGATAGCGTATGTGTAATCGTTTCCACATCGTTGAGGTAAGCGTGGCGACCATCCATGATGTCGCGCGGCAAGCTGGCCTTTCTGTCGCAACCGTCTCCCGCGCCCTGTCCGGCCGCGGCTACGTCAGCGAGCGCAGCAAGGTTCGTGTGCTGGCTGCCGTCGAGTCGCTTGGCTACGTGCCCAATGGCCTGGCGCGCGGGCTCAAGACACAGCGCTCGGGGCTGGTGGCCTTGCTGGTGCCGGAGATCATGAACAGCTTTTACACCACCCTCAGCCGCGGGGTGGAAGACGTTGCCAATGCGCACGGGTTGCAGGTCATCCTGGGCAACACGGATGAAAGCCTGGCCAAGGAGCGCGCCTATGTTGATCTCATGACCTCCACCCGCGTCGAAGGCGTGATCCTGGCTCCGGCGGGCGACTCGCGAGAGACGCTGCGGGCGCTGGCTGCCCAGTCCGTACCCACGGTCCTGATCGACCGCACCGTCCCTGGCTACGGCGGGGATCTGGTCCGGGGAGACAGCATCGCGGGTGCGCATGATCTCACGCGCCATTTGCTGACCTTGGGCCATCGCCGCATTGCGCTGGTCAACGGTCATCCGGACACGTCAGTGGCCCAGGAGCGTGCGACCGGCTTCCGGATGGCGCTCGAGGAGGCGCAGATTCCTGCGCACGACTGCTCCATCTCGTTTGGGACCTGGTTTGCGGATGACGCAGCCCTACGCACGGGGGCGCTGCTCGATGCGCCCGCAACGCCAACAGCGATCCTGGCTGCCAATACGTTCATGGCGATCGGCGCGCTTCGAGCCCTGCGCCAGCGCGGCCTGCACGTACCAGATGATGTAGCGCTGGCGTGCTTCGATGACATCGAGGACGCTGCGGAAATCGAACCATTCCTGACCGCGCTAGCGCAGCCTGCCTACACCATGGGCGAGGTGGCCATGCGCTTCCTGCTGGACCGTATCTCCGGTGAGTACGACGGCGCAGCGCGTGAGGTTGTCCTGCCTCCCTCCCTCCTGGTGCGGCGCTCCTGCGGCAGCTCAGCCCGCGCGCCAAACCATCACGCACGGCAGCACCCTGCCTTGCCCGGCGAGTCCCATGTGCCACATGACGCGTAAACGGAAGGAGGATATCGTCAACTGAGTTCGTGCCGCTGTCTGCGGCCAGCCGCGTTGGATCAGTCCCGCCCGTCATCTTTCGGGAACAAGGAGACGTCTCATGACCACGCAATCCCCCGCCCGGCGTTTTGATCGCCGCAAGCTGCTCCAGGCGTCGGCTGCGACCGCCGGTCTCGCCTCCATCGGACTGCCGCATCGGGCCAGCGCGCAGGCCACGACCCTGCGCGTCGCGGTCTACCAGGAGCCGGCCCGCGTCGAAGTGCAGAAGCGCTACATCGATGCGTTCCAGGCTGCCAACCCGGACATCAAGGTTGCCCTGGAATCCGCCGACTTCAGCACCTACTACACGCGCCTCAACACGAACCTCGCCGCTGGCCGCGCTCCGGACGTGTTCATGATGAGCGGCGCGTACTTCTACGCCGGCGCCATGCGCAACGCCTTCAAGGACCTTGGCCCCTACCTGGAGCAGTCCGGCATCGATCTCAGCAAGTATTTCACCGAAGAGTCCAACTCGGTCTACCAGGGCAAGACCTACGCGGTGCCGGAAGAACTGGACATCATGGCCCTTGCCTACAACAAGGACCTCTTCGATGAGGCGGGCGTGGCCTACCCTACGGAAGACTGGAACTGGGACAACCTGCTGGACGCCGCCACCAAGCTGACGCGCACCACGGCTGACGGCCGCCAGACCTACGGCATCTACGCCGTGAACAACATCCAGGAGATGTGGGGCGACCTCGTCAAGCAGAACGGTGGCTCATTCCTGACGCCGGACATGAAGCAGGCCGCCATCAACACCCCGGAGTCCCAGGAGGCGATCCAGTTCGCTGTCGATCTCATCCACAAGTACAAGGTCTCCCCCTCGGCCCAGGGCGTCTCCTCACTGCCGGGGTACATCGAGTCCGGCGGTAGCCCATTCATGACCGGCCTGGTCGCCATGAAGTTCCAGGGCAACTACGAACTGGGCGTGTTGCTGGAGAGCGATGCCTTCCAGTGGGACGTCGTCACCATGCCGAAGCAGAAGATCAAGGGCGGCCTGGCATGGTCGCAGGCGTGGGTGATGTACGAGAAGACCCAACAGCCAGACGCCGCCTGGAAGTTCATCGAGTTCATGATGAGCGAGGAGGCCAACAAGGTCATCTCCGATACCCCGAACAAGGGGCAGTGCCCGCCACTGAAGTCGGCGGCGTACGAAGGCGCCTACGGCGCACCGCCGCCAGACAACATGAAGGCGTTCCTCGACGGCTACGAGTACCGCCAGAGCTTCGAGTTCCACCCGGCCTGGCTGGAGTGGGGCGCGGCCTACGGCAAGGCGCTCGATCCCGTCTTCGCCGGCCAGGTCTCGGTCGCCGATGGCACCAACGCGGCCGCCGAGGAGGTCAACGGCATCCTGGCCCGCTACCAGGATTTCCAGCCGTAAGCTGACCAGCGCCAGAGCTTGCGGCGGCGCGGAGCAGTTCGCGCCGCCGCCCGGAAAGGATTTTCGCCAGGTGAGCAGAGCAAGCGTGCCCACCACCCACATCCCACCCGGGATACCCGCCTCAGACAGCGCGGCTCATCCCACAACGGTCTCCCGCCCCAGCCGGCTGGTCAGCAACCGCGTGCGTGAGTCCGCCTGGGCCTACCTCTTCCTGGCGCCCTTCTTCATTGGCCTGCTCTTCTTCATTGTCGGGCCGGTCTTCGCCGCGTTCGCCATCAGCTTCACCTCCTGGGATCTCCTCTCCCCACCGCAATGGGTGGGACTGGACAACTACCGGGAGTTGGCCGATGACCGCCTCTTCTGGATCGCCCTCAAGAACACGCTCTACTTCACAGGAGTCTCGGTGCCAGTCACCTTGATCCTGGCGCTGGGCCTGGCCGCCTTGATGAACCGCAAGATCCGTGGCATCGAGGCGCTGCGAGCGATCTATTTCTTCCCGGTCACCGCCTCCATTGTCGCCGTCAGCCTGCTCTGGGCCTGGATGTACACACCCGATTTCGGCATCATCAACTATCTGCTTTCCTACCTGGGTATCCCGAAAATCAACTGGCTGGTCGATCCGCGCATGGCCATGCCCAGCGTGATCATCATGAGCATCTGGCGCGGCCTGGGCTTCAACATCGTGGTCTTCCTGGCCGGCCTGCAGAGCATCCCGCGCGATCTCTACGAGGCGGCTGAGCTCGATGGCGCCAGC
This sequence comes from Thermomicrobiales bacterium, assembly GCA_046328375.1. Classification (GTDB taxonomy): domain Bacteria; phylum Chloroflexota; class Chloroflexia; order Thermomicrobiales; family UBA6265; genus JACCXM01. The sequence continues at coordinate 185,196 of JAXLWT010000003.1, read as the reverse complement.
GGCTGGCAGCAGTTCCGGCAGCTCACCATTCCACTGCTGACACCAACCATCTTCTTCGCCACCATCATGGCCATCATTTCCAGCTTCCAGGTCTTCGAGCAAACCTACATCATGACCCAGGGCGGCCCCGGCAACGCCACGCTGACCCTCGTCTACCAGATCTTCCTCAACGGCTTCACATACCTGCGCATGGGCTACGCCTCGGCGCTCTCCTTCGTGCTCTTCGCCATCCTGTTCGTGATCACCATCGTGCAGGTCAACCTGCAGCGAAAGTGGGTGCACTATGCATAGCCCGGCTCTCCCGGCACGTAGCATCGAGCGGCAGCGCCGCCGGGGAGACATCCTCACCTACGTGGTGCTGATCGCCGGCGCCCTGCTGATGGTCTTCCCCTTCTTCTGGATGCTCAGCACGTCCTTCAAGGACATGGCTGAAGTCCGCATGTGGCCGCCCAGCCTGTTGCCGCAGCACTGGGACTTCACGAACTACCGGGATATCTGGGCGCAGTACCCAATGGCCCAGTTCCTGTGGAATGGCTTTGTGATTGCCGGGTTGACCACGGTTGGCACGCTCTTCTCCTGCTCGCTGGCCGGGTTCGCCCTGGCACAACTGGAGTTCCCGGGTCGCAGCCTGCTCTTCCTGGTCGTGCTCTGCACCATCCTGCTCCCCTACCAGGTGCGCATGGTGCCGATCTTCGTCGAGATGGCGACTATTGGCTGGATCGACAGCTTCAAGCCGCTGATCGTGCCGGCGTTCTTCGGCAGCGCCTACGGCATCTTCCTGATGCGGCAGTTCTTCCTTGGCATTCCCCGGGATCTGAAGGAAGCGGCAATCCTGGACGGGGCAACCCCGTTCGGCGTCTTCTGGCAGATCTTCCTGCCCCTCTCCAAACCCGCCCTGACCGCGCTCGGCATCGTCTCCTTCGTCACGTCGTGGAACGACCTGCTGGCGCCGATGATCTTCATTACCACCTTCGAGAAGATGCCAATTGCCCTGGCGCTCGCCTTCTTCAAGGGACAGGGCGAGGCCCTCTGGCCCTGGTTGATGGCCGCCTCGGTGATCAGCATGCTGCCACTGATGGTGGTGTACCTGGCGGCCCAGCGCTGGTTCATCGAGGGGCTGACCTTCACCGGTCTCAAGCAGTAAGACGGAGCAGAGTTCCCCCATGTCAGTGACAACGGACGACGCCAAGGCGCGCGTCAGTGCAGTGATCGATGCCACCGCGGACGACCTGATTGCGTTCCTCTCGGCCTACGTGCAGCAGCGCTCGGTGAACCCGGGGCGCGCCACCCGGGAGGAGCCCGGCGGGACACGTGACGCACAGGTCTGGCTGCATGATGTACTGGCCACCTGGGGATGCTTCGACAAGCTCGACCTGTGGGAAGTTGAAACGGATCAGCCAAACCTGGCGGCGGTCGCCAGCGGCCGGGGCAGTACTGGGCAGGCACTCGTCTACAACGGCCACACGGACACGGTGCAGGTGAGCCCGGAGCAGCGTGCCGAATGGATTGGCGGTGATCCGTTCAGTGGCGCCGTGATCGACGGCAAGCTCTACGGCCGCGGCGCGACGGACATGAAGTCCGGCAACGCCGCCTTCGCCTGGGCAGTACGCGCCATCGGGCAGGCCGGGCTCTCGCCTGCCTCAGACGTCACCGCCACCTTCAGCATTGGCGAGGAAACGGGTGAGGCGGACATCGGCCCGCTCAGCGTGTTGCGTCGCGGCTACCGGGCGCCGTTGATCATCAATGGGGAGCCGACCAATCTGCGCGTGGCGCCGGCCACCATGGGCTGGTTCTTCTTCCGTATCATCATCGAGGGGAAGAGCCTGCACCCGGCGGCGCGGTACACCGCCATCTTCCCGCAACCCGGAGAGGCGCCGCCTCCTGGCGTCGATGCCATCGAGAAGGGGCGCAAGATCATGGACGCCCTCTCCCACCTGGAGCGGGACTGGGCGCTCTACCAGCACCACCCGGTGATGCCACCCGGCGGCATGAACATGTGCACCGTCTCCATCCAGGGCGGGAGCTACCGTGCCGAGATGCCGCCCGGCTGCGAAATCGTCTACGCGGTGGTCTACAACCCTGCCCTCCGTGGCGAGCAGGTGCTGGCCGCCATCCAGGACGCGATCGATGGTGTCGTCCGTAGCGATTCCTGGCTGCGAGCCCACCCGCCGCGCATCGATTACCCCGTCATTCACCAGGTACTGGAGCCGGTGAACTTACCGCTGGACCATGATGCGGTCCAGGCGCTGAGCGCTGCGTACCGCAGCGCGCTGGGTGAGGAGCCCACCTTTGGCTGTCTACCCGGCCCCTGCGATGCCAACATCATGAGCGAAGAGGGCGAGACCACCATCCTCTTCGGGCCCGGAGACCTCGCCTTCGGTGCGCACGGCACGAACGAGTACGTGCCGATAGACCAGGTGATTGCCGCTTGCAAGGTCTACGCCCACCTGATCATCGACTGGTGCGGCGTGGTGGAGGCATAGGCTGGCGGTCACCTGCTGTGGCGCGTGACGACATTCACGAGAGGTGGGTGTCATCCCGCCGGTGAATGCTGCGAAAGGATTCTCTGTGCGCATCAACGCCGACCGCCTGCAAGCCAGCCTCGCCGAGTTCGCCCGTATCGGGGCCACACCAGGTGGTGGCGTGACGCGCCTGGCGCTCTCTGACGAGGACCGCGCCGCGCGTGACCTGCTGCGCCGCCGGATGGAGGAGGCGGGCATGAGCGTCCGGATCGATGATCTCGGCACGATGACCGGCCGCCGCCCAGGAGCGGAGGCAGGCCCTGCGGTGCTCCTTGGCTCCCACCTCGATTCAGTCGTCAATGGCGGCAAGTATGACGGGACCTACGGCGTACTCGGGGCGCTGGAGGTGGTGCGCACGCTGAACGACGCCGGGATCGTGACCCGCCGCGCCATCGAGGTGGTCAACTGGACTGACGAAGAGGGGGCCCGCTTCGAACCAGCTAACACCGCGTCGGGCGCGTTTGCTGGCCAGTTCTCGCGGGAGTACATCTACAACCGTGTCGACCGCGATGGTCTGCGCTGTGAAGACGAATTGCGGCGAATCGGCTACCTCGGTGAGGAAGCGAACCGGCCTGGACCAGCGGCCGCCTACCTGGAGCTGCACATCGAGCAGGGACCAGCACTGGAGGCCGCGCAACGTCCGGTAGGTGTGGTGGAGGGCGTCGTCGGCATGACCTGGTCCCGGGTGACCGTGACCGGTCACGCGAACCACGTTGGAACCACGCCGATGGCGCTGAGAAAAGACGCGCTGGCTGCGACGGCCGGCATCATCGCGGGCGTTGAGCGTTTGGGTCGCGAGACACCGGGCGCCGTCGCCACCGTCGGGCGCATTACGGCCGAACCGAATCTCAACGGTGTCATCCCCGGCCGGGTTGTCTGCAACGTTGACCTCTGCCATCGCGATGCGGCAACCCTGGATGCGCTGGTGGACGCTTTACGAGAGTTGGCAGCGGAAACAGCCGCCGAGCGGGGAGTAGACGTGACGGTCGAGCGGTACTGGACGAGTGAACCGGCCCCGTTCGCACCGCCGGTCATCGCCATGGTGGAGGAAGCGTGTGGCGCGGCGGGGTTGGCCTCCATGCGCCTCTGGTCAGGCGCCGGACACGATGCGATGTACATGCAGAAGGTCTGCCCGACCGGGATGGTCTTCGTCCGCTCGACGGGTGGCCTCAGTCATTGCGAGGAGGAGCACTCCGCGCCTGAGGACCTGGAAGCGGGAGCGAATGTTTTGCTCCACGCGGCGCTGCGGCTGGCCGAGCCTGTCTGAGCGTGGTGGCTCCTGGGCGCGACTACGCGGGAGGCGTTGCCACCGGGATGGGATCGGAAGCTGGAAGCGGCAACGCGTAGAGCCACTCGTCGAAGAACTCGGTCAGATCACGCCCGGAGACGGTTTCCGCCAGGCTGATGAAATCGGGGATCGCCGCGTTTCCATTCTGATAGCGAGCCGTCCATTCTCGAAGCAGTGTGAAGAACGCCTCGTCGCCGATCTCCTGCCGCAAGGCATGCAGGGTCAGCGCTCCCCTACCGTAGGTGAGCGATGAGGAGAACAACCAGTGCAGTCCCGGGTCACCGAGCCGGGCTGGCGCGCCAGGAAACACATCGACAGGAACACCCAGACCGGGGAGCGCGGCGAGCGCAGTGGCGGCAGGGATTGTGGCCAGGTCATCATTGCTGTCCGCGCCAAGGGCCGCGCGATACACACTGGCAAATGCCGGATTGACGCCGAGTGCCTCGAGTGTTTGCAGGACATCGAGCGCGCTCCGCTCCGCCACGAGCGTGGGGTCCGTGAACGCGATCACGCCCTCGGCAGCAGCACGGTAGAGCTCCAGCCTGGCGTCGCGGGCAGCCACCCCCTGATCGTGCTCGAGCCAGAGGAGCTGAGCGTAGGTTGCGAAACCCTCATTCAGCCAGATGTCCTGCCACCGCAGCACGGAGATGCTGTCCCCAAACCACTGATGGGCGAGTTCATGGGCAACGATGATCGTGGATTGGTCAATCTCCTCCTGAGTTGGCGAACTGCCTGGAGGGACCACCGTCATGCTGTACACGGGCAGGGTCTGCGTCTCGATGGCGAAGGGGAGCTGGGCGCCGACGACCGTCGCACCGGCACTCTCAAAGGGATATGGGCCGAGGACCTCATTGAAGTAGGCCACGATCTCGGGTAGGCGACGCAGCGCGGCGCGCTGCACCTCCGGCGTCTCCGGAGAGAACGCCAACACGTAGGGAAGCCCGTTTGCGTCCTCAAACCGCTCGATATCCAGATCGCCAGCGTGGAACGTCACCAGGTAACTGGCCATCGGATCACGCGAGTCCCAGACCGTTGTCGTTCCCGCGTCGCCTTCGATCGTTTCCACGAGTTGGCCATTGGCGACCACGTCGTAGCCAGTTGGGACAGTAATGCGCAGTGTGTAGGTTGCCTTGTCGGCAGGGTGCCCGTTGACCGGGTACCACGACTCCGCCCCGAAGGGTTCACCGGCGACGAAGACCGACGTGCCAGTACTGTAGTAGCCGCCGATGGCCGTAATCGTGCCGCCGATGATCTCGTCGTTTGCCGACGACACCCCTCCGGCCGTCCCCCCCACGGTGCCTGGAAGCGGCGTACCCTCGGGCGTTGGCAGCAGCGGACGATCAAAGACAAACGGCGTGAACGGCAGACCGTCATCCGTGGCCGACGGCTCAGACACTGGCGTCGCGCTTTGCGCACGCGCCATCTCGTCGATTACGACCTCGATCGGATCGATCTTCCTCCCGTCGGGAATGCCGTGATACGTGACATCAACGGTGAACTGCTGACCTCGCCCGATTGGTTGCGCTGGCTCGACGACCAACTCCCCGCCAAACCGTTGCCAACCAGCGTCGACCCCGTCAACCAGGATGCGCTCGATCGTCAGTCCCCGGAAATCGAGGTTGAAGGAACAGAGATCCTCTGTTGCGAGCGCCTCGATCGTCGCCCGGGCGTCGCTGATCTCGGCGCTGCGGGGATCGACGGCAAACTCGAGAGCGTAGTGCCCGACGTCATATCCGCCATTGCCCATCAGCGGGAAATAGGCATCACCAATGCCGCTACTCCCTGCAGTGCAGGTTTCAACAGGGCCGGGCGTAGCCAGTTGACCGACGGCGGGGGCAGCGGCAACCAGCGTTGAGACACCACCGAGAACAGCTACCAGGGCCCATCGCCACATCATGATCACCCATTCCTGTCAGAACGACCCGGCGGGGGCATCATAGCGCGCAGCGATCCCATACTGTAGCCAAAGCAACAAAATCCCGAATCGCCTGCTGAGATCAGGATTACGTCGATCCCACGCCCACGCAAGACGGCAACGGAGTAACGACGCAGCGGGGATGCGCCTCATGCACCATCACTGGTTGTCGCCACTGTCCTCCGGGGATCGGTCTGTGCCACGCTGGTGAGACGGTCAACTGATCCTGGAACAGGCAGCAGGTGTGGCAGTTCCCGCCATGCGCGCACGCTCACCTGAGTGCGAAGCAGGGCGGGCCGTGTTTCCGCGCTCCAAAAAACTCCGTGCCCATTGATGGGATGACTGTGACCGGCAACGTTCTCGGAGTTTGGTTCAGGAACCGGAACGAAATGCGACTCGGTTGCGGGACGCCGCTACTCCTGTCCTCCGCCGTGTTGCAGCCAGTTCGGGTTGTACATGAGGCCGATGATGTTGCCGAACGGGTCCTGTACAGCAGCGGTGACGAACCCGGCTTCACGCACCGTCAGTGGCATGTAGATCGTGGCACCGTGCGCTTCCAGAGTGGCAATGGTGGCCGCCACGTCATCGACGTGCCAGTGCACGATGGCGCCGCCCGGCTGGGCGCTGGACCCGGGCGGTGCGTAACGACGGTCGATGATCCCCAACTCATCCTGGTGATCGCCGAGACGGAACTCAACGTAGGCCGGGTTCTCGGCATCCGGGCGCTGGAAGTACGGCTCGCTAGCCAGCACCTGCGTGTACCACGCTCGCGCAGCCGGTACGTCATCCGCCCACAGCGTTACTGTGGCCAGACCACGCAGGGAAACAGGACTCGTACCCGTCGTAGTGTTCTCGGTCGCCATGTGTCCTCCTGTACAGCAAAACGCGAATGAGCCGTGACATGTGAGTTAGAGCGGTGCTCCCGCCCGTTCTACATCAATGCCAGCAGGCCACCCGTGAAGCTGTCACCAAGGCCGACCGTGGCCGTGGGGCCAGTGAAGGCAATGCCGGGAGTCACCACCACGTCTGGCACATCCAGGAATTCGTTCACCAGTGCCAGCCCAACGCCGTTGATCGTGCCCTGCTCCAGCGTTTCCACCAGGTCGTCAAGTTGCGGGAACGCGGCAATGCGGGCGCGGGTGGCTGCAGTGAGGGAACCGAAGAGCAGCGCGTCTCTTTCCTGGTCCGCGTCTCGCTCAGTGAGCGTCAGGCAGAACTCCCGGGTGTGGACGGAGAAGCGCGGCGTGGGGAACTGCGCCGAGAGCGCACGCACCTGATCCACCAGGCCGGGCCCAGGTGCGTCCATGACGATGCCATCGACAGCCAGCAACTCGCGCAACTCGTCGATGTTCATGCCCACGCTCGTGACATATGGGTGGAGTTCTTGCACGATCTGGCGTACATGCCGGAAGTCCGGCATCGCGCCGAGTTCGAGGTGAATGAAGAGATCAGGACGGACGGCGCGCCACCGCCGCAACTCCAGCGCCGTGTCGGCGAAGACGCGGTCGCGCACCTCCGGCTCGTGCAACTGCGTGAAGCCGGAAATCAGCAGGACGTCGATGTTCAGCGCCGGGTCCTGCAGGGCCGCCGAGAACCCGGGGTCGATACGCAGGTTGGCATTGACCGGGTCATAGCCGATGAGCACGCGGTTCGCGGCAGGCGCGGCCGGCCTACCAGGCAGCGGCGCGCGCAGTCCTGCCTCGAACTCCAGCGCCGGGTGCCACATCGTCTCGTCGTCCAAGTTCTCTCCGGCCTCAATCGGGATCAGGCCGGCGTTCGTCCCCAGCCACATCAGGTCCCGCGTCTGCAGCGCCGCGATCTGCTGCGGGGAGCGGCCGGTCAGGTGCACCAGCGTTGGGAAGCCGAGCGTGGTCAGCGTGGAGGCCGCCTGCACCCCAGTACCGCCGATCTGCAGCCGCCCCTGCATCCGCGCCAGCAGCCACTCCTGCACGGCTGGATCGCGGATGACCAGGTCGGTGCCATCACCGGCGGCGATGCACTGCGCGATCCCGGTCAGCAGGTCATCGACGCTATTCACGGCGGCTACGCGTGGCGCATCCGCCGGCATCAGGCGCTCGCCGAAGAGGCGCGCCATCAGGTCGTCATCGAGCGTACCGACGCGATCGACGTTGGAGGAAAATGCACAGGCGATCAGCCGATCATGCTGCCGCGCCTGCTCTGCGCGCACCGTTGCCTGCGCCAGCGCGTCGGCGTAGCGCTGCCGCCAGAGTGAATCGCTCACTGGTTTCGTGCCCTCGTCATCATCTTTCCGCGCCCGCCAGCGCACATCATCACCCCGATGTCATCCCGAGCGCACGAGGGATCTCGTCATCGATCTGTGTTCCGCGCTCTGGCGTCGCTCTTCATCACCCACGGCCCGCGTGGCTCGACCAGAGTGGAGAGACGTCGTGGGCGATGCCGAAGGGATCGACAAGACCCCTCCTTCGTCGGGATGACACCGCGGTGACGGGCGGCATCGGGCCGACAACAGCACGTGCCTACCCCTTCAAGGCGCCCGCCACGATACCGCGTACGATCCACCGCTGCAGGATGAGCACGAGCACCACCAGCGGCAGGGTCACCAGCGTCGAGGCAGCGGCAATATTGCCCCAGGGGACGTGGTACATGGCGGGCAGCAGCGCGATCCCGACCGGGATCGTCTGGTGATCGATGGAGGTCGTAAAGGTCAGAGCAAAGAGGAATTCATTCCAGGCCGCAATGAAAACGAGGATGGCGGCGGTAAAGAGCCCTGGCGCCGACAGAGGCAGGATGATGCGAAAGAGCGCGCCCAGCCGCGAACTGCCGTCAATCCGCGAAGCATCCTCCAGCTCCGCCGGAATGGAACGGAAGAAACTGGTCAGGATCCAGATTGCCAGCGGCAGCGCGAACGCGTTGTACGGGATGATCAGCCCTTCGTACGTGTTGAGCAGCCCGCGCGACTGAAACATGCGGTAAATGGGCGCCACGATCGAGATCTGCGGGAACATGCTGACCACCAGCACAGTCAACAGCAGGGGGAGCCGTGCCGGAAAGTGCAGGCGGCCAAAGGCGTACCCGGCCAGGGAACCCACGAGCAGGCAGATGAGCGTTGTGGCAATCGAGACAATCGCGCTGTTGATGATGTACTTGTAGAACGGCCGCTGGTCGAAGAGCGCCAGGTAGTGACTGAACGTGATCTCGGTCGGCAGGATCGGCGGCAGCGCGGCCAGGTCCCGGTCCGGCTTGATCGAGGTGATGGCCATCCACAGGAACGGCCCGACCGACCAGACCACGATCAGCAACGCCAGGAGGAAGAACGCAGCCTTCCCCAGCAGGGCGCCCAGCCGCTGCGCGGTCATGGGCCGGGCAGCTACGCGTGGTTGGGCCAGTGGCCGGGCCGGAGCCTGCATGGTCGCCATCTCACTCTACCTCCAGCCGGTTGCGCAGGGCGTAGAGGAAGATCACGCTGACCGCCAGGAGCGTGATGAACATGGAGCCCGCCAGGCTGGAACCGAACCCGTACTGCGTGGCGGAGAACAGGATCTTGTACGTCAACGTGGACATCACTTCGGTGGAGTCCGCAGGGCCGCCGCCGGTCATCACATAGATCACGTCGAAGACACGGAATGCATCCAGCACGCGCAGCATGACCGCGACCAGCAGCACCGGGAGCAGTAACGGCACGGTGATCTGGAAAAAGCGTTGCAGCATATTTGCGCCATCCACACGCGCCGCTTCGTACAGATCGCTGGGAATGGTGCTCAGCCCCGCCATGATCAGCAGGGCCATGAAGGGTGTCGTCTTCCAGACGTCAACAAGCACCGTGACGTTCAGCGCCACACCGACTTCACCCAGCCAGTTCTTGTCGGTTTGAAGAATGCCGGCACTCCGCAGCAGGTAGTTTGCCAGGCCAAAATCGGTATTGAAGATCAGTCCCCACAGGCGAGAAGAGACGACGGTCGGGATAGCCCACGGCACCAGCACGGCGGCACGTACCCAGCCGCGCAGCGGAAATTCCTGCGAGAGGACGAGCGCGATGATCAGGCCCAGCAGGGTTTCCAGTGCCACCGAGGCGACCGTGAAGTAGGCCGTGTTGCGCCACGCATTCCAGAAGCGAGGGTCGTTGAGTTGCTTCTGGTAGTTCTGCAGACCAATGAACTCCGCTCCGGGCATGATCATGGAGACCTTGTGCAGGCTCACCCACATCGTTTGCAGGGCGGGCCAGAGGGCCACCCCCACGATCAGCACGAATGCCGGAATCAGCAGCGCGTAGGCAAAGCCCTGTGCGCCAACTTGCCGCTGCATACACGCCCTCTACTGTGCGCAAGAACGCGGGAGGAGGGGCGAGGCCCCTCCTCCCGAGACCGACTAGCCGATGATATCGGTCAGTTGCTGGGCGATGCTGTCCAGCGCTTCCTGGACCTCCATCTGGTTGGCCAGCGCGGCCGAGAGGCCAGACTGCATGGCCAGCGACATCTGCGGGTAGGCCGGGTGAATCGGCCGCGGCGTCGAGCCGGTGAAGATGTCCTTCAGGCTCGCCATGAAGGGGTTCCCTTCCTTGAGTTCTGGCGCGTCGTACACCGCGATACGCGTCGGGGAACTCGAGCCCGGTGAGAGTGAGGACTTGAGCTGGATCTCCTCACTGGAGAGGAACTGCACCAGCTTGTACGCCGCCTCCGGGTTCTTGCTGGAGGCGTTGATGCCGTACTGGTACCCGCCAAGGCAGGACGTGCTCTTGCCCTCCTCGAAGTGTGGCAGCGGCGCGTACGCGACCTTGTCCACCACCTTCGACTCCTCAGCATCCTGGGCCAAACCGTAGGTGTAGGACCAGTTGCGCAGGAAGACCGCCTCACCCGACGTGAACGGAATGCGGCTCGGCTCCTCGTCGTAGGTGAGGACCGACTCCGGGGTGACCTTGGCGTCGTAGATCAGGTCGTGCATGAGCTGCAGCGCCTTGGCGCCCGCTTCGTTGTTGATGGTGACGGTCGTACCGTCGAGCGTGCTGCCACCGGCAGAACCGAGGAACTCGACCCAGTTGCAGACCAGGACTTCGGCCTGCTTCCCCTGCCAGAGGAAGCCGGCCAGGTCCGGATTCCCTTCCTGCTCCACAACCGACTGCGCCGTGCTGATCAGCTCGTCCCAGGAGGTGGGCGCCTCCATGCTGTACTTGTCGAGCAGATCCTTGCGGTAGAACATGAAGCCGCCGTCGACCATCCAGGGCCAGGCGACGATCTTGCCATCCCAGGTGCAGTTTTCGATCAGGCCCGGGAAGTAGGCAGCCTTGTCCTCATCGGTCACGAAGTCGTCCAGCGGCAGCGCCAGGCCAGCGCCACCAAATTCCGGAATCCAGATGCAGTCCTGGGTGAAGACATCCGGCTCGCCGTTCCGGGCATTCAGGGAGTTCACCAGGTAGGTGTGGACTTCCGTGCTGTTGTTCGGCGTCGGCAACTCGATGTATTCGACCTTGAACCCGGGGTTCTCTTCCTCGAATTGCCCCAGGATTTCGGCGATGTAATCCGGGCCGAACGTCTTGATGGCGGCGAAGGTCAGGTTTACCTCGCCCTGCCGCCGGATCATGGCGGGAGCGCGGCGGGCGCCGAGATGGAGCGCGGTTGTCCCGACGGCGGCACCAACGCCAGCCTTGACCATGGAACGACGAGAAAGTCTTGTCAGCGTCATCGCGTGATCACCCTTCTCCTAACGTCATCGGTCGTAAGCACCACGGTGATGGTGAACGAGCAGCCGAGCCTCCTTTCCGGTCAACCTGGACAGCTGGATCCTGACGTCAGCCGAACCTACCCCACGGCATCGATGAGGGATTGCTCGTCCATCTGGTCGCGCTCCCGGTCCTCATCGTCCAGTCGCAGGACCTCCCGCGCCGTGTCTTCGTCCGTGACCAGCACGTGCAGCACGCCGGAGCGGAGTGCCCCGAGGATGGCCTCGGCCTTGCGCACTCCACCGGCTACTGCGATGGAATTGGAGACCGTGCGCAAATCATCCCGGGAGAGCCCAATCACCCGGCGGCTGACCGGGACATCCAGGAGCTCGCCCGCGCGGTTGTAGAACCCGACGCGGATATCGCCGACTGCCCCCATGGCGCGGATCTCGGCGAGCGTCTCCTCGTCGATGTACCCCGCGCGGTAGACCCCGGCCAGGTCAGGCTCCGCGGTGCCAATGCCCGTGAGCGCAATGTCGGAGTGCCGCCCGATCTCCAGCGTTTCACGCACCTGGGGATCCTGCAACAGCGACTGCCGCACCAACTCGTTCTCGACGATCATGGGGGCCGGCAGGTAGTAGGGCGTGCCCCCCACACGGTCGGCCAGGGAGCGCGTGATGAGATGGTTGTCAATGCGGGGCAGCTTGCTGCCGAGAGAGCCAAGCGTCTGCGCCACCCGCACGTTCCGGTAGTAGGTGGGTCGCAGGGCCTGCACCACTTCGTGCAGGGACGTACCCCACCCGACGCTGATGGTCATGCCGTCGCCCAGGATCGTCGTCATGTAGCGAGCAGCCAGTTCACCGAGCTGGGGAAGCAGCGCACCAGATTCTGCCGAAGCCGAAGAAAGCACGCGCGCCACACGCAGTCCGAAACGATGCACCAGTTCGTTCTGGACATCTTGAGCAACCGCTGCCGGATAGCGGATACGCACCTCGACGATCCCGGCAGCCTCGGCTTCGGCCAACAGTCGCGACACTGTCGGCACCGAGCGCCCAATCTGGCGCGCTATCTGTTCCTGCGTGAGTTTGTCAATCCAGTAGAGTGTCGCAACCTCAGCCAAAACCGCTTGCCGCGCCTCGGCGCCCCGTAGCGCCTGTCGCGACCGTCCTCCCTGCTGGTCCATTCCCGCTCCATTGCGCTAGGCCAACAACCGTCGCAATAACTTGATACGGAGGAAATTTCTTGCGGATGCACGGTAACGCAGAGTGAGGGCGCTGTCAAATCTGGGCAAATACATGGGAGTTCGGAAAGGATCAGGGCACCAGATCAGCCTGCTCGCGCCAGCGGCGCAGGAGCTCCAGGGCCAGGTCAAGCCGGGCTCGATGCTCCGGTTGGTTCAGCCAGCGAGAGACGCCGGAGGGATGCGGCAGTGGAAGGACCTGGAACATATGCCCCGCTCGCCCAGCCGGGCGCAATGTGCCGACAACGCCGGCCAGCGCCTGCCCGCGCACGGTCGGATCGAGCCGCTCCGCGGACATACGGCCGAGCGCCAGCACGATCTCTGGCTGCACCAGCGCGATCTCACGATCCAGGTGCTCCCGGCAGAACCCGATTTCCGTCGCCGAAGGCGGACGGTCACCCTTCCCGCCATGCCGGGCCGGGCCGGGAAAGCACTTGGTGAGGCTCGTCAGGTAGAAGTCACGGTGGAGTGCGCCCTCCGTAAATCCAGCCCGTGTCAGCCAGGCCTGGAGCGCCTTGCCCGTCGCTCCCCGGTACGGCTCACCCAGGGTACCCGCCCGCGGCCCGGGCGCCTGCCCTACTACCATCAGGCGCTGGCCGGCATGTCCCTTGAAGATGGGATTCGCCGCCGGGATGAACCCGGCCACGACACAGCGCGTGCAGCAGGAAATCTCCCGCTGCACGCGAGTGAGTTCAATCTGGTGCCCCGAGGGGGCGTCGTCAGTAGGTGAATATGGAGCGGCTAGAGCTCGCGCATCGCCTCTTTCGCCAGTGCGATCAGCCGGTCCAGGTGCTGATCCTCCGTCACCGTTGAGATATACCCGCCTTGTTGCCATTGCGTGTCGTGATTGAGCAGCCACATGGTAAGCCAGCGCTGCAGCAGTTTGTTGTCGCCCGCTGTCTCCCGGTACGTGCGCGGCGCCTCGTCCGAAAGATACACGCGGAAGATTGACCCCACAGCCGTACCGGCAGCCGGGATACCAGCGTCACGCAAGACCGAGACCAATTCTGTGGTGAGCCGGCGCGCCATCCGCTCCATACGCTCGTAGACATCCGGCGTCAGCAGGCGCAGGGTCGCCAGGCCGGCGACGAGCGTAAGTGGATTGGCGTTGAAGGTGCCGGACTGCGGGATCTTCGCGCCGACCGTGGGATCGTACAGGCTCATGATGTCAGCACGGCCGCCAAACGCGCCACCCGGGGTACCTCCGGCAATAATCTTGCCGAACGCAGAGAGGTCCGGCGCAACGCCGTAGCGCGCTTGTGCCCCTCCGGGAGCGACGCGAAACGCGATGATCTCATCGAAGATGAGGAGAATGCCCAACTCCTGGGTGACTTCACGCAAGCGGGTGAGGAAGGTTTCCTCCGGCAAGATGACACCTGCATTGGTCATCAGGGGATCAATAATGACTGCCGCCAGCTCGTGCGCATGCTCCGCCAGGAGTGCCTCGCACGATTCCGTGTCATTGAATGGAAGAACGACGACTTCCTGGGCTGCTGCCGAGAGCCCGGCTGAGGAAGGCACCGGGCGTGGGCGAGAGGCAGGGCCGGAATCCGGGCCGATAGGCCCCGGCAAGCTGACCAGCGCGTGATCAGATGTCCCGTTGTACGCCCCTTCGAATTTGGCGATCTTGCGCCGGCCGGTGAAGGCAATCGCCGCACGTAAGGCGTTCATTACCGCTTCCGTGCCGGAGTTGCAGAAGCGGACTTGCTCGACCGATGGCACCCGGCGGCACAACTCCTCGGCCAACTCGATTTCGAGTTCAGTCGGGCGATTGTATCCGGTGCCCCGGCTCGCCTGTTCCTGCAAAGCCTCGACGACGACAGGATGCGCGTGACCCAGGATCAGCGAGGAGTTATTGAAGGTCCAGTCGAGTATCTGGTGCCCATCAACATCCTCCAGAAAAACGCCCGAGGCACGCGCGATGTACGGAGGAAAGGGATCGAGCCAGACGCCCGTCCGTGTATTCCCACCCGGCATCACGCGCTGAGCTCGCTCCGCCAACTCCCGGGAACGTGGATTCCGCGCGACGTAGGTGGCGACGAGCGACTCGAGACCTGTGACAGTTTGCGCGTCAACCATGTCCAATCCCTCCGTTGGCAACGAACGCTCAGAACGTACGAGGCGTATTGACGCCGAGAAAGACAGCCGTCGATGGACCCGGATTCGTCCACTCGTGACGGTGAAAACTCTCAAAGTAGAGGACATCGCCAGGATGCAGCACGTACTGCTCGAAGGCGTCGAGGGTGACAACCAGGGTGCCTTCCAGGAGCATGATGAACTCTTCGCCCTCATGATGAAACGTGCCGCCCGTCCCGGCGCCTGGCTCCACCGTGAAGAGGTGGAGTTCCATCATGTGTTCGCCAAAATTGAGCTGATCCATCAGCACGCCGTCAGCGGTGTCATACCGCTGGCGATCTGTAACCCGGACGAGACGCCCACGTGCCGGGCTTCGTACCTCCATCAACTCAACGATGCTGACACCGTAGGCCGTTGTCAGCTTCTGCAGTGCGGCCACGGATGGGTTCGCGATCCCGCGTTCGATGCCACTAATGAAAGACGCAGAAACCCCGGTCATCGCGGCAACCTGGCGCAGACTCAGCCCGCGTGATTCCCGCTGCTCTCGCAACCGGCTCCCCCACGGAGGCAACACCTGCGTCCGGGCAGATCCATCCCTCTCACTTTCGTCTGGCTCACAAGAGGCGTGATCTCCGCGACGCATGCGCGAAAGACGTTCGACGTCCTCCAGGGTGTAGCGCCGGTAGCCCGCAGCACTTCGATCAGGCGTCACCAGACCGCGCCGCTCCCACGCTCGCAATGTCGCGGGGCTGACACCGATCAGGCGCGCAGCTTCTCCCACACTGATGTAGAGGGAACCTGCCACCTGGCCATCGGCTTGCTCCACCGCACTCCCCCGGCATCTGGCGACGCCATGTGGTGTGTTCACCAAGCTTATAAGGCTCCGCATCGTATCTGCGCATGCGCCCATCGTCAAGCACACTGCTGATTCAAGGATTCTGATGGTATTCATGCAAGAACTTACGTGATCGTGTCTCTTCTGGAGATCTTGCCAGGACCCTGTCAGGTATTGACAGGTGCCCAAGTCCCCCGTATCGTGCAAGCCAAGCACAAGGTTAGTGAACAGCCTGCGCGTGCAGGAGAAACAGGCGTCAGCAGGCACCCAGCGCTTCTGCAGGGACGCCCCGTGAGGCTTCCCCAGGAAGGCGATACGGTCAGGTGTGACCGTATCCAGAGTGTGAGAACCGCGGAGGGGCAGCGATGGATTCTCGTCCGGTAGACATTGCGAATGCACGTCGTTTCAATCGGCGAGGTGTGCTCCAGGCCGGCATGGGTCTCGGTGCCCTTGCTGCGTTCGGCAGGATCCCGGCCGAACACATGGCGCTGGCCGCACCGGCGCTGCAGGCAACCCCAACCGCGGGCGGCTCGCTCGTCGCAGCGGCGTCCGGAGATATTCAGTTCGATCCTTACTACCGGGTGACCGCAGCCTGGTTCCCGATGGGAACGATGTACAACGCGCTCTACGACTACAGCGATCCCAATTCGCCAGGCCCGGTCCCCTCACTCGCCGAATCCGACGAGGAGACGGACACTGAGCTCACGGTCAAGCTCAAGCAGGGTGTGATGTTCCACAATGGCCGCGAGCTCACCGCCCAGGACGTGGTCGATAACATTGAGCGCGCCAAGGACGAGTCGATCGGGCACTTCCTGACCTCGTATTTCGGCCCCACCGTTGAAAGCACTGAGGTGATCGACGACTACACCGTCAAGATCACCTACACCAAGCCGTATGCCCTCAAGCGTGATGATCTGGCGACCCTGTTCCTGCTCCCCAAGGAAGCCATGGCGGACATCGCCACCAAGCCGGTTGGCACCGGTCCCTTCTCGTTCGTCAGTTACGCCCCGGGCGACCACCTGGAACTCGCCCGCTTCGATGACTATTTCCTGGAAGATCAGCCGCTGCTGGACAACGTGGATGTCCGCATCCTGCCTGATCCCCAGGCGCGGGTAGCCAACCTGCTCTCCGGAGACATCAATGTTTCGGAGGGTATCGCCGAGTCAGACATTTCCCGGCTGGAAGACGATCCGGCAGCGAAGGTGGCGCAGTCGCCGCTGGGCGGGTACTGGCACACCGTCGTTTTCAACACGGAACGCCCCGCGCTGGAGAACAAGCAGGTACGCCAGGCGCTGAATTACAGCCTGGACCGGGACAAGATCAGCCAACTGGCGTGGTTCGGGCTGGCTCCGGTGACGCAGGGCCGCTACACACCAGACAACTTCTGGTATCACGAGCCAGCGGCCACCATGTACAGCTTTGATCTGGAGAAGGCGAAGGCCCTGCTGGCCGAGGCCGGGTTTGCCGACGGCTTCTCGACCACCATCTCCGTGAGTGAGGCAAACCGGCCCGGCTCCAAGGCGCTAGCCCAGGTCTGGGCCCAGGACCTGGCGACCATCGGTGTGACGCTGGAGATCATCGAGAAGGAACAGAACGCCTTCTACGATGACTACTTCAATGAGGATTACGACATCCAGGTCTACCTGCTGGGTGACGGCCTCTTCGATCCGGCGACCGCCATCAATGACAGTTCCCCCCTCCGCCCGGAGGAGAACCGCGCGAACATCCAGACTCAGCCCTTCTACGAGGAGTACAAGAAGCTGGTCGAGGACGGCGTCAGCACCATCGACCCCGAGCAGCGAAAGCCAATTTACGATCGTATCCAGGAGATCTGGGCCGAGGAAAGCTGGTCACCCATCCTGGCGTTCTCGCTCATCACCGTTGGGTTGAGTGAGAACGTCGCTGGATTCGCGCTGCCGCCAGGCGGCGGCTACGACCTGGCCGAAGCATCATTCGCCGCTGACTAGGGGCTACCTGGCCTGCTGGCAGGCAACTACGCCGGTCAGCAAGGGGGGACGCGGGCGGAGTCCGCGTCCCCTTCCGTGTCCGACTTCCTCCGCCATAACGGGAGAATCAGTGCGGCGTGCTCGCTTACATCGGTAGCCGGCTCGTGCAGGCCATTCCTGTCCTGCTACTGGCCAGCATCGTGATCTTTGGGTTTATCCGCCTCATCCCGGGAGACCCCGCGCTGGCGCTGGCCGGGCAAAACGCCACGCCGGAGCAGGTAGCCGCCCTCCGCGAGCGCTTCGGGCTGGATCAGCCGATCACCACGCAATACGTCACCTGGATCGGCCAGGCTCTGCGCGGCGACCTCGGCTTCTCCTATATCTCTGACCGCCCCGTGCGCGACCTTGTCTCGCAGCGCATTCCGGCGACGCTGCAACTCGCGCTTGGCAGCATCCTGGTCATGTTGATTCTTGGTGCGCCGCTCGGGGTCTTCACCGCCGTGCGGCCACACAGCCCGGTCGCTCACCTGGAGAGCCTGCTCAGCGCCGTGGCCCTGGCAACACCAACGTTCTGGCTTGGACTGCTGCTGATTCTCTACTTCTCTGTCTCACGCAAGGTGCTGCCAGCATCCGGCTACGTCACCTTTACGGAAGATCCCCTCGAAGCGATCAAGCACCTCATCTTGCCTGCCCTCACCCTGGGCGCCTATGGCACAGCCGTCCTGATCCGCTTTCTCAACGCCTCGCTCACCGACGCGCTCAAGGCAGACTACATCCGCGTGGCCTACGCCAAGGGGCTGCGCGAGCGCGCCGTAGTCATGCGGCACGCGCTGAAAGTGGCGCTGCCCCCCGTCATCACTATCCTGGCAATCCAGTTCGGCCAACTCCTGGGCGGTGCGGTGGTGACGGAGTCGGTCTTTGGCTGGCCGGGGCTGGGGCGCCTGATCCTGGACGCCATTTCCAACCGGGATTACCTGGTGGTGCAAAGCACCATGCTGCTCTTTGTCACCATCTTCGTGCTGCTCAACATCCTGGCGGACGTGGGGTACGCACTGCTCAACCCACGCATTCGGTTGGGGCGCTGACGTGCGACCAAGCTGTCATTGCCTGGCTCTTCAGCTATGAGCCGCACACCGGCCAACACGTCCAGCGTCTCCCTGACCGCAACCTTGCCCACCCCACGTCCGTTCTGGGTACAGACGCTCCGGAGGATTCGGCGAGATCGCTCCGGGATGATTGGCTTGATCATCCTCTGCGTGCTCGTTGGCGCGGCCATCTTTGCCGGGGTGATTGCCCCCTTCGATCCCCTGGCGATTGGGGCCGGAATGCCCTTTTCCCCACCGTCATCGGTTCACCCCTTCGGCACCGATGACCTGGGGCGGGATGTCTTTTCCCGCGTCCTGTATGGCGCACGCGTCTCCTTGCGTGTGGCGCTGCTTTCGGTCAGCGCAGCACTGATTGTCGCCATTCCGCTGGGGTTGATTGCGGGCTATTTCGGCGGGGCCATCGACAGCATCATCAGCCGCCTCTTCGACACCGTTTTCGCGTTCCCGGCCATCCTGATTGGTATCGGGTTCGTGGCGGTGCTGGGGCCCGACCTGCAGAACGTAATCATTGCCGTGGCCATCATCAACGTCCCGACCATGGGGCGGTTGGTGCGGGCCACCGTCCTGTCCCAGAAGGACCAGGATTACGTCGAGGCCGTGAGGGCCGCCGGAGCATCAACGCCGCGCATCACCCTTCGCCACATCCTGCCGAATGCCTTGCCGCCACTCTTCGTGCAGGTCGCGCTGGCCGCGGGAGAGGCTGTGCTACTGGAGGCAGCGTTCAGCTTCCTCGGCCTCGGCAGTCGTCCTCCCACCCCATCCTGGGGTGCCATGTTGAACGAAGGGCGCCGCTTCCTGGATCGTGCGCCGTGGCTGGGGATCTTTCCCGGGCTGGCCATCACGCTCATGATCTTTGGACTCAACTCCCTGGGTGATGGCTTGCGCAATGCCGTCGATCCTCGCCGCTGGGAATAGGAAGGAAGATGCTGATGACGCTGGATGCTTACCGAGCAGCACGGGACCGGGGCACGGCCTGGCTCCTGAGCCAGGTGAACGCCGATGGGTCAATCGGCCCGACCGACCAGGATTTCCTGTACTATCGCCTGCCCTGGACCTTCACCATCACCGGGAACACCGATGCTGCCGTGCGGCTCTGCGAGTGGGTGCGTGAGCATCAATTTGCAGAGAACGGCGACTTCACCGGCGTGACGCCGCGCCAGGTCGAGGCAAACGCCTACCAGAACGCGACATTCATCTATGGCGCACAGATGCTGCGCCAGTACGACCTCTCCTACCCGGGGTGGCAACACCTGCGCACCCGGCAAGACCCGCACAGCGGCGGCTTCAGGCATCTGGCGAACGGCTCAGGCATCGCGGCGGACGAAAACATCCCGACGGTTGCCCAGGTTGGGAAAGCTGCCCTGATGATGGGCGACCTGGAAGCAGCAAAGGCCGCAGGCGGCTGGCTCCAGATGATGTGGGATTTGCAGCCCGCACTGCCAGACCGCCTCTTCTACGTATTCAACGCTGAGACGCAGCGCCTGGTGACCGAGTTTCCACCGGAACGCGCCTTTCACTATGTAATCGAGAATCAACAGCCCCGGCAGCGCTTCACCTGCGGCGGAATCGCCGCCGCCTTCCTCGTCCGCCTCTTCCAGGCAACCGGCGAGAGTGCGCACCTCGAACTCGCCCGCGCGTACATGGATCACTCCATGTCCTCAACTGAGCGCCAGTTCGAGGTCTCCCAGGTCTGCAAGGCTGGCTGGGGCTCCGCACTCGTCTACCAGGTCACCGGCGAGCCGCGTTACCGTGACTTCACTCGCCGCGTGGCGGACTACTTCGTAGGGGATCAGCAGCCTGACGGGCACTGGCAGGACAGTGGTCCCTATGGCCATGCGCCCCATGTCAACATCATGGTGACGGCCGAGTTCGTCATGATCCTCGACACCATGATCGCCTGCCTGTCGGTCTGATCTCACGTAACCGGAGTCTTGATGGCTACTCAAACAGATCTGGTGCGTACTGCTGTTTCGGCGGTTGACGACCTGTTTCCCGCCAACGTGGTCTTCCTGCAGGAGCTTGTGCGCCGGCCATCGCCGTTGGGAGACGTGCGGGGCGCGCAGGAGATGTTCTTCCAGCGCCTGGCGCAAATTGGCCTGGAAGCATTCATCGAGGACGTCAACCTCGAAACCATCGCCGCGCACCCCGCCTTTGCGCCCGTTTCCTGGAGTTCCGCCGGGCAGCCGAACGTCTGGGGTGTCCTGCATGGCACGGGTGTCGGCCCCTCATTACTCCTGAACGGCCACATGGATGTCGTGCCGCCGGGACCGACCGAACGCTGGTCCTACGGACCCTGGAGCGGCACGGTCGCGGGGGACCGGCTCTATGGACGTGGAGCCTACGATATGAAGGGCGGCCTCGTCGCAGGGCTGCTCGCCCTGCAAGCAATCACCTCGGCCGGCCTTCCGCTGCGTGGCTCGGTCATCTTCGAGTCCGTCATTGAGGAGGAATGCAGCGGCAACGGCATGCTGGCCCAGCGGCTGCGCACCGGCCCGGTCGACGGCACCATCATCCTGGAGCCCACCGGGGACGAAACCTGGATCGCGACGCCTGGCGTCGTCTGGTTCGACGTGACTGTGAGGGGCAAGGCGGCGTATGTGGGCCAGGGCAGCGAGTACGTCAACGCGATCGAGGCGGCCACGGCCATGATCGGTACCATGAAACCGGTTATGGTGCAGGAACTCAACGACGCGTTTGACCACCCCCACTTCTCGCACATGACACAGCCGCTCACCCTGAGCGTCGGGACGATCGAAGGTGGCGGCTGGCCCTCTGCGGTGCCGCTCGCCTGCCGCTTCTCCTGCCGCATGTCCTATCCCATCGGCTGGAGCTTCGCGCAGGTGCGTGAGTTTGTCGAACGCCACGTGGCCGCAGCTACTCCTGACTCCTCTTGGTTGACCGACCACCCGCCCCGGGTCACGTTCCCAGGGTTCCGTGCTGCCGGCTGGGAATACAGGGCAGACGCGAAACTCCTGGACCTCGTCTGCCGCGAACATGAGCGCGAAACCGGCCGCACGCTGCAGCGCGTCGGCTGGCCGGGAACGGCAGATGGGCGCTACTTCGCACCAGAGGAGCCAGTGATGTACTACGGTCCCGGTGGCGGCGGAATCCACGGCCCCGATGAATACGTGGACCTGGAGAGCCTGCGCACTGTTGCCAAAGTGCTGGTGCGGGTGATTGCGGAGTGGTGCGCATGACTTCTCAACCACTTCAGGGCCAGGTAGCCCTTGTGACGGGAGCCAGCCGGGGCATTGGCGCCGCCATCGCCATGACGCTGGCTGAATTCGGCGCGGATATCGCCGTCACCGCGCGGGACGTCACAAGCCTGAACGGGACAGCGGCCCAGATTGCAGCGACCGGTCGTCACTCCAT
The DNA here is from genome assembly GCA_046328375.1 of Thermomicrobiales bacterium. Lineage (GTDB taxonomy): Bacteria > Chloroflexota > Chloroflexia > Thermomicrobiales > UBA6265 > JACCXM01. The sequence goes on along the minus strand of JAXLWT010000003.1, from coordinate 163,261 downwards.
CTCAGTGGCATGTGATGTGACTGACGCAGAAAGCATCAACACGGCCGTCACCCAGGTTGAGACCGAGCTCGGGCCGATCGATATCCTGGTCAACAACGCCGGGGTGAACATTCCGCGCCTCGCCCTGGAGGCAACCGAAGCGCAGTGGGACACCATTCTGGACACGAACCTGAAGGGCGCGTTTCTCTGCTCTCAGCGGGTCGGGCGCACCATGGTCGAGCGGCGCGGCGGCCGCATCGTCAATATTGCTTCCGCTGCTGGACTGATTCCCGCTCTGGAACGTGTGGCCTATTGCTCCAGCAAGGCAGGGCTGATCATGCTGACACGAGTTCTGGCCCTGGAGTGGGCGCAGTACGGAATCACCGTCAACGCCGTGGCGCCAACCTTCGTCGAAACCGAACTCGCAGCCCAAACGCTCAATCGTCCCGGGGTGCGTGAGTATTGGGAGCGGACGATCCCCCTTGGCCGGCTCGCGACGACCGCCGATGTGTCGGCTGCCGTGCGCTACCTCGTCTCTCCCGAGTCCAGCTTCGTCACCGGCGACGTCCTCTCCGTCGATGGTGGGTTGACCATGCGGTAGGTCCTTTGCGTCGCCGTGCCCAGCGGCGATCAGCCCGGCTTGCGCCAGATCCTTACGTCGGTGTCCGGCAGCCACTCGGCAAAGACGCCGGCCGGCGCGGCCTGGCGCAACACGGCCCGCAGTTCGGCCTCGAAGTCGTCGCGCCGGGTGTCGAACAGGTGCGGGGCAGAACCCGAGAGTGACCACACCCAGGCCACAAGATCATCTTCTGTGCGCAGCAGTGGTCCGGCCGGCGGCAGATGGAAGCGCTCGGGCCCCAGGAAACCGGCAGCTGCCAGCACGGGCTCTTCCGTATTGGGCGATCCTTTGGGAAGTTGCCCCTGTCCCGCACGTGGGACGGGTCCCAGCCACGCCGTAATCAGCGCCCGAATCTCCGGGTACGGTGGTGCAGGGTACGACAGAGGTTCACGTTCACCCAGTGGCGTCTTGACGTCGGCGACGTGGACAAACGCGCCACCTGGCAGGAGCATGTCGCGCATCTTCGCAGCCACGAGCGGTTGATCCACCCAGTGGAACGATTGCCCGAAGGCGGCTGCCCAGAACGGGCCAAGATTGTCCGGGATCTCTTCCGCGCGCATCTGCAACCAGGAGGCATTCGCGACGCTCCGTTCACCAGCACGCCGTTGCGCCTCCGCCAACATCCCGGCGTCGGGATCGATGCCCACGACTTCCGCCACATACGGCGCCAGTTCGAGCGCCAGCACACCCGGACCGCAGCCGACATCAAGCACGCGCTGCCGGCCGTCAAGGGGCAACGTGTCCCTGAGCGTGACGGCAAGGGTGGGCGCGTACGGCGGACGACCCCGCAGGTAGTAGGGGGCACTCCCCAGGAAGAGCGTTTCGTCCCACGTCCAGCCTTCAGGCACGCTCTATCTCCGTGCGCTCCTCATCCTGGCGTGAGGCTCTGCGCCGAAACACCGCCATCCCAAAGTTGTCGAGGAGGTTCAGACCTCGGGGCTTCCCTTTGAGCCAGCTGGAGGAGATCTCTCGACAAGCTCGAGACGACACGACGGGTGCATTGCGTCTCAGATCGCCGCGGTTGCCCCGCCATCGACGGTGATGATCGCACCGGTGACACCACTGGCGAGGTCCGAGGCCAGGAAAGCGACCACGTTGCCGACTTCGCGCGTCGAGAGCATGCGGCCATTCGGCTGCTGGCGCAGGATGATCGGCGTGAGCCTGTCGAGGCCACCCAGTTCTTCTGCCAGGCGCTGGTTCATGGGGGTATCGATCCAGCCGGGACAGATCGCGTTCACGCGGATGCCCTGGGTTGCGTAGGAGACAGCCAGCGCCTTCGTCAGGCCGATGATCCCCGCCTTCGAGGTGGTGTACGCCTCATACCCCGGCTCAGTCATGAGCGCCATGGCGGAGGAGGTATTGACGATAGCGCCACGTCCCCGCTCCAGCATGCCGGGTATCACGGCGCGGCTCATCAGGTAGAAACCGCGCAGGTTGATATCCAGCACCTCGTCCCACGCCGCCTCATCGACATCGCGGAAATCGCCACTGGTCATGACGCCCGCGTTGTTGAAGAGAATATCGGCGCCGCCATACGTCTCGTCCGCCAGTCGCACCGCACCCTGCGCCGTCTCCGGCTTCGCCACGTCCCCCGCGAAGGTCACGACCTCACCCTGTGCCAGCGGCAACGCGTCCGCCACCCGTTTCAGCCCAGCGGCATCGCGGTCCACCAGCACCAGGCGCGCCCCCTGCTCGGCAAATACCTCCGCCGTTCCGGCCCCGATGCCAGACGCCGCACCCGTGATGATCGCGACCTTGTTCGCCAGCATGTGGTCACTCCGTTCTTCGAAGGGGAGACGCCTGCGGCTTAGGGGGTGCCGGTGCTTCGCACCTCAGGGGGTGTCACTTCGTTCAGGGGGAGAACTACTGCTTGTTCGTTGCACAGGTGTAACGCTGCACTGACCACGTCCACCTTCTCCCCCTGAAGCCGCAGGCCGGCACCCCCAAAGCGAAGCGCTTCCCCCTACATATATCGTTCCCGCAGCATCCCGTGCCCCGGCATGGCCAGGATTTCATCTAGCAGGGTTTCCGCCTGGGCCAGCGAGGTCGTCCAGGGATCGGTCAGGATCAGGTCCAGGAGCCGCGCTCGGCTCCCCTCGTCATAGGCCGCGAGCTCCAGGGTCACGGTGGCCACGCGGTCCTTGCAGATCTGGGCGAGAACGGCGGGCGGCAGTGGCTGAGTCTGGATACCCTCGACCCCGCGCTTGCTGACCAGCAGCGGGATCTCGACCGCGAAATCACGCGGCACGCCGGGCACGAAATCGCCTGTGTTCAGCACGTTGCCGATCAGCACGCGCGGAATATCGCAAGCGATCGATTCGATCATTGGCACCATCACTTCGCTGGAGTGCACCGGCGGGAAAGCCTCGCTGACCGGGCGGCTTTCGTCCAGCGCCGCGCTCTCGATCTCTGCCACGCGCTCCGCGCCGCGCGAGAAGAAGTGTTGCCACCAGAGTGCCGGGTCTTCATGCCAACGCTGCTCCGTCTCAGCGTCCGTGTGATACCACCAGGGCCAGGAGCCGCCGCCAGGGTTACAGGTGTCGCCGATCGGGAAGACCCCGTAGCGCTTGTACAGATCGACCGCCACCGGCCCCATGTAGTCGCTGGGCGGGCAGGTTTGCCAGTAGGTCGCTGCCTCCGTCTCGATCCAGCGGTCCAGCAGCGGGAAGACATCCTGCCCGTTGTGATAGCAGTGCGTGAGGAAGACGGTGTGGTTGACGCCGGGGATCTCGTAGGTGAGTCCCTCGCGTTCCAGGCCCAGGACCGATGCCAGCTTGAAGACGCCCGCAAACCCGTGACAGAGACCAACCATTTTCAACTGCGGGTAGCGCCGACCCAGCCAGGTGCAGCCGGCAAAGACCGGGTTGGCTACCTGCAGGTACCAGGCATCCGGGCAGAGCTCCAGCACCTCCTGCACGACGGTGTCGAAGAACTGCAGTTGGTAGGCGTTGATCCAGAACGGCTCGTCGTGCATGACGTGCAGGCTGCCGCCGTGCCGGTAACCGAGCCGCTGGGCAATCGCCCACCCCTCGCGCTGCACGTCGTACCCTGTGACCAACGCCGTGTTGATGACGAAGTCCGCACCGGCCAGCGCCACGCGCCGGTCCGTGGTCGCCTCAACCGTGATACCTGCGCCCTGTTCGTCCGAGTAGCGCTGGCACAGCCGCACAATAGCCGCCAGCCGGCGTTCGTCGATATCCATCAGCCGCACGGTGCTGCCGTGCAGCCGCTCCGTCAGGCACAGATCCCGGATCAGTCCCAGCGAGAAGACCGCACTGCCCGCGCCGACAATCGCCACGGTAGGAGGGGCCGGCTTCGCCTCCAGGGGTGTCGTGCCTGCGGCACTCAGGGGGCGGCGCCCTGCGCGCTCAGGGGGGGAACCAAGCGTATATTCGGATGATGATCCGTTAGTTTCTCGAAACAACTCCCCTTCTCCCCCTGAGCATAGCGACACCCCCTGAACAAAGTGGCGCCCCCTGAGTGCCGCAGGCACGACACCCCCTCATTTGATCGCCCCGGCCACCAGGCCGCGCCGGATGAACCGCTGCAGCAGGATGTAGGCAATGATGGGAGGGACCGAGGCCAGGAAGAGTCCAGTCAGGACCAGGGGGAAGTCCATGTTGAAGCGCGAGCCAACCGCAGCCGCCGCGACGGTCACCGTGGTCTGGTCCTGATCGCCAATGAGCACCAGCGGCAGGAGCAGATCGTTCCACCAGGTCGTGATGTTGAAGATCATGACCGTGATCAGTCCCGGCACGCTGAGCGGCAGCGCGACCCGGAGCAACACCTCGAAGTAGCCCGCCCCGTCGATGCGCGCCGCCTCCAGGATCTCGTCCGGGATGCTGCGCATCAGCGCGCTGAGCAGGAAAATGGTGCCGGGTGTAGCGGTTGCCGCCCAGAGCAGGACCAGAGGCGCTGAGGTGTCGATGAGTCCCAGGCGCGCCATCATCACGTAGCTGGGCACCAGGAAGGTCACCGGCGGCATGATCAGGGTCGCGATCATCAGCAAGCGCAACCGCTCCCGACCGGGGAAGCGGGTCTTGGCAAACGTGAATGAGGCGGGAACCGCCACCGTCAGCGTGATGAGCGACGCCAGCAGGATGTACCAGAGCGTGTTGCGGAACAAGCGGGGCAAGTCGAAGCGGTAGTAGACCGCCATGAAGTTATCGAGGTAGGAGAAGCTGTCCGGCCAGCCCACCGGGTTGGCGATGTACTCGAATGAGGTGCGGACGCTGCTCAGCCCCATGAAAACGATGGGGTAGATCGCCACAACTGCGAACAGGGAAAGGATCAACACGATCCCCAGGCGACCCACACGCTCCACGGGACTGCGTGGTTGCCAGGCCCCACCCTGTTCCAGTTCGGCCCGGGGCTCACGCATCAGTCGTCAGCCGGTCGAACACCCGCAACTGGACGGCCGAAACCGTCAGGACAATTCCGAACAGGATCACGGAGAGCGCCGAGGCGTACCCCAGTTCCCCGGATTCAAATGCCTTGCGGTAGATCATGAGGTCGAAGGGCGTCGTGGCATATCCGGGTCCGCCTTTGGTGACCGTGAACACGAGGGCGAAGAGTCCCACGAAGATCCAGATCACGTTCGTCAGCACGAAGTAGGCAATGGCGGGCACGAGGAGCGGAATGATGATCTTGAAGAGCCGGTTCCACCAGCCGGCGCCATCCAGCCGTGCAGCATCCAGCAACTCGGAAGGAATCGCGGCCAGCCCGGCCAGGAAGATCAACACGCCCTGGCCGAGCGTGGTCCAGTAGAACGCAAAGATGAGCACGAGAAACGCCGTGGAGACCTGGCCCAGCCAGTCGTGCTGTAACGAACTGAGGCCCAGGCTCCCCAGAATCCGGTTGGTGACGCCCTGGGAGTTGAACATGATGCGCATCAGGGTGCCGACCACTGCCGCCGAGAGGATGGTGGGCAGGTAGTACACCGAACGGAAGAACTTCCATCCGGCTACCTGCTCGTGCAGGAGCACCGTGACCACCAGTGAGAGGAGCAGGATGCCCGGCACGCTGACCACGAAGATCAGGTTGTTGCGCAGGAGCAGCCACAACTCACCGTTGCTGACGATGCGCTGGTAGTTCTCCCAGCCGATCCACGTGGAGACCGCGCCGTTCCAGTCCGTGAAGCTGTGGTAGATGGTCTGGGTGACCGGGTACCAGATGACGGCCGCCACCAGCAGAAACGCTGGCACCAGCGAGAGGTAGGCAAAAATCTGCTCCCGTCGCCGCAGGGAGAGTTTCCCCCTGCGGCTGACAGGTTGTAGGTCACTAACGGACGCGGCGCCGGTTGCGCTGGTGGCAGTCTGCTGCATGGCTGATTCCAGAACCGACGCGAGCGCGGCTAGCCGAGCAACTCATCCCGCTTGGCGTCAATCGCGGCCAGGAAGTCAGCCGGGCTGATCTGGCCGGTCCAGGCCAACTGTGACTGAGCCTTGATTTCGTTGGTCAGGTCCGCCGGATAGAGGTTATCCAGCCAGAAGACGGTGCTGGGCGTGTTGGCCCACTCCTGCTGCTTCTGGCGCAGGGGGTCGTAAAACTCGGCGGTATCGACGTCCGTGACGTTGAGCAGTCGCCCCTCACCGGACTGCGCCTTCAGCTCCTGCTCTTCCTTGCTCATCAGGAACTTGAGGAACGTCACTGCCTCATCCTTGACCTGTGAGTAGTTGGTGACCATGAAGCAGTTGCCGACGCCGCCAATGCCGCCATCCTGCAGCGGGGCGTCCGGGCTGAAGTTGGGGATCTGGATCATGCGCAGGTTGTCACCGAGCAACTCCTGCAGCGTCGGGATGACCCAGACACCGCCGGTCGTCATGGCGATGTTGCCCTGCACCATGACCTGGTAGCCGGCATCGCCGGTCATGGTTTCTGCACCGGGAACGGTGTAGTCCTTCAGTTTCTGCCAGCCGGCGGTGATCTCCGGCAGCGGCGCATCGGAGAAGTTGCGCTTACCCGAGACCAGCTCGTTGACAACGGCCGCGCCGCCCATCATCTGCGCCTGCCACCAGGCAAACCACTGCCAGATGATGGCGTTTTCATCCAGCACCAGCGGCGTGATCCCTGCGGCCTTCATGGTGTCCATCGCCTTGATGAAGGCATCGAGGCTGGTGCGCCATTCTCCCTCGGGGTCGATGTTGACTTTCTCCAGCAAGCTCGCGTCGTAGAACATGCACGACTGGCCATCGGAGCTGGCTGGCACCGCCCAGATCTCGTTCGCAGGATCGAAACCCTCCGCCACGGCGTCCCACCCCAGGATGCGCGAGCGCTCTTCCTCAGTGAAGTAGCCGCTCATCGGCTCCAGGAAGTCCTTCATGGCCAACATGTAGGAGCCAGACCAGATCCCCATGATGTCTGGCCCGTTCTGGGCCACGCTGGCGGTGCGGAACTTGGTGAACGAGGCGGTCTCACCAGGCAGCGATTCCATGTTGATCGTGATGCCCGGGTTCGCCTGCTGGAAGCGGTCAATCGCCTGGAAGATGTAGAAGTCTTCCGGCTTCTTGGCCTTGTTCATCGGATCCTCGACATCGTAGATGCCGGTGATGTTCCAGAACGTGACCGTCTTTGCCTGGGCCCGTGCGCGGCGCGTGCCGGGGAGCAGGGTCAGACCGGCGGCGGCCGCCCCAACCTGAAGGGCCTTGCGACGGGAAATCGTGGTCTCGACCATGGTCTGGGTTCCCTTTCTGCACTTCTGGCAAACTGGAAGATGGGACGCCACAAAGACCGACCGGCGGCGCGCCTCCTGTCGTGTCGCCGCAGTTACACCGTGTCGAGAATGGACGCGTCCAGAATAGCGACGATCTCGTCAGCTTCATCGGGCGTTGTGCACAAAGGCGGCGCCACTCCGACCCAGTCTGCGCCAGGCCGGGTCAAAAGTCCCCGCCTCCGGGCTGCTGCGTAGACCTGGTGACCAATCGGCTCCGTGAAGGCCACGCCGCGCAGCATGCCAATTCCGCGGATTTCGGCAATCGCAGGCTGTCGCTCCGCGAGGGCTTCCAGTTGTGCCGCCAGGTAGTCGCCCACGCGCTCGGCGTTGCCAATGAGGTCGTGGCGCAGGAGATAGCGCACGGCAGCTTCTCCCACCGCGCAACTGACCGGGTTACCTCCAAAGGTGTGCCCGGCCCAGAACTGGACGCCAGCCTCAGCCTCACCCCAGAACGCCTGTGCCACGCGGTCGTCAATGAGAATCGCGGAGAGCGGTGCGTACCCACCGCTGATCCCCTTGCCGCAACTCAGGATGTCTGGCCAGACACCGAAGTGCTCAGCCGCAAAGAGATGCCCGGTCCGGCCAAAACCAGTGATGATCTCGTCGAAGATCAGCAACACGTTGTGCTTGTCGCAAATCTCGCGCAGGCGAGGGAAATAGTCGGGGTGCGGCAGATGCACACCAGCGGAGAGCATGACTGGCTCGGCGATCACCGCCGCAACCGTCTCCTCGTGCTCCTCGACAATCGCCTGCTCGATGAGGTCGACACAGGCCAGGGAGCAGCTCTCCAGGCGACGGCAAGCCGCGCAGCCGGGGCGGGCGGGCGGCGTTACGTGGATAAAGCCAGGCGCAAACGGCTCGAACTTCCACTTCCAGGCCGTCTGTGCCGAGGCAGCCATGGCGTGGCCCGTTCCCCCATGGTACGAGCGATACCGGGAGATCACCTTGTATTTGCGCGGGTGGCCGGCCTGGGCCCAGTACTGGCGCGCCAGCTTGATCGCCGCCTCCGTGGCCTCGGAGCCGCCGCTGAAGAACTTCACGGTGCTGTACTGCGATGGTGTGATCTGGATCAGGTAGTCCGCCAGGCTAAGTGCTGCCGGATTTGTGGCCATGGTCGGCGCCGTAAAGGCAATCTTGCGCGCCTGGGCGGCCGCCACATCGATCAACTCGTCGATACCGTGGCCGAGATTCACGGTAAAGACCCCGGAGAGGCCATCGATATACGTCTTGCCGAAGACATCGGTGACGCGAATGCCCTGCCCTGACTCCAGGATGAGGGGGTCATCGCCAAACGACTTCATCTGGACGAAATCGACCATGACCTGCGAGGTCTCAGGTGCCGCCTGCTCCAGCATCAGCTCAACTCCCCGGGAGGCTGCAGCAGACGTACCTGGCGCAGCCAAAGGTTCACCCTGCCACGGTCACACACGCTGCCAATGGGTTCGTATGGCGCACATGCCATGTGTCGAAGTTCAGGGTGCGCGCATCCTACTCCGCAAGGTGGAGATGGTCAATAGGGAGCTTGTGACGAGAGACGAAGAGACACGTACCAGCAAGCCCAGGAGCATGGCGAGCCGGTGACTCAAACAGGTACGAAAAAACACTCGGGGAGAGCGGAATCCGCTCTCCCCGAGTGTTGTCGTTCAGCAACGACCGGGATGACCCCGGAGCGATTTAGCTGACGAAGGCGAGGTTGTAGCTGCCGCCGGACGCATCAGCGATGCCGGTGCCGCCATTCGCCGAAACGCTCAGCGCGGTGCTGTTGGCGTTGGTGCCGCCATCTGCAGCCACGGTGCCGACGGTGTCGCCGATGCCGATCGCGCTGCCGGCGTTGCCGCCGCTGTTGACGTCGCCGATGGCAACCGCGCCACCATTGGCGGAAGCGGTCGCAACGCCGCCGTTACCAGCAGAAGCGGTATCGATGAACTGCATTTCTAAACGCCCTCCCTTTTGGCCCCCACGGAGCCCTTCCACTTGCGATTCGGGCTCTTCCAAACCCGAAACCGGTGCGCCGGTATAGACCCCGAATCACTCGGTTCGTGTGACTTCCCATCGCACGAAAACCGCACTGGTAGCGCAGAGAATATCAGGTCTTCGCCAAATACTCCACAAGCTCGCTCTCCCGGCATGTGGCGCTGGCCTGATCTTCTCCCGTCGGATTGCTCCACCAGTGACAGTTCACGGGTTACGACGGGTCGCGAGAGAGAACCTCCTGATGCGTGGTTTTCCCGAGCATCAACCGCAAATCTGGTGCGGGGCCTTCCCCGAAGTTCAGTGTATCAGCGATTAGCTGACGAAGGAAATGTTGTGGTTGCCGCCGCTGGCATCGGAGATGGCCAGGCCTTCGGACTCACCGAGGTGAATCTCGTTGTGCTCAACCTGCATGCCACCACTCGCGGAGCCACCGCTGCTGGTGGAGATGCCGGAGACGGAGCTTCCGACCGAGCCGGCGATGCTCGAACCCAGGTCATCCTGCGCCATCGCGATCTCGGTGCCAACCACTGCAGCGCCGGCGGCTGCGCCACCAACAACACCTGCAACGCGCTTGTAATTCATGGTCGTGTTCCCCTCCCTCGTAACGCCCCGGACAGCAAACGCTGTCCTGGCGGTTTGCAGAACCATCCGGACTGCACCCTGATGGCCATGCCTCGGGCGTCCCCCATGCCACGCTAACATTGGATCATTCCGGTGTCAACCTGAACGATCACCCTCGCGGTCCTGGAGGCCGATCTTCACGGCGCTAGGGCGCGCCTCAGTTTATCAAACGCCCTGGGGATACCGGGCGTTTCTCCGCCCGGCGATGATCGTTCCTGACTGGCACAGGAATCGGGAGCAATCGTGTGGCCGGCTCCGGGTATTCAGACGTTGCCGATGCCTGGCAATGCAGCCTGCTCCACCGGGATGCGCCGCGAGCGCTGGCGAAGATCCTCGAGCAACGCATCCACGATCAGGAAGCGCTCGGGCGTCCACTCCACCTGGCGCACCTTGGCCACCAGGGTGGCCACTCGCGGGTCATCGTTCCGTGGCCGCTGCCGGTAGCCAGCCATGGAGAGCAACCCGTCCAGATCGAGACCCAGCGTCTCGGCTACCCGTTCCAGCGAGGCCGGATCTGGCCGCCGCCCGTGCAGCCAGCGAGAGATCATGGAAACATCGACGCCCGTCGCACGGGCGAAATCCGCCTGCCGCCACCCCCGCTGCGTCAGTTCCTGGTGTAGCCAATCAGGAAAGTCGCTTGCACGCTGCTCGCCCTGCGCATCTGGCATGCCGCCCACGCTCTGTCACTCCTCAGGTTCGTGCGGCGCGGGGAAGAACTCCGCATAGTATGGCCCGCTATACTCGGCTCCGCCGGGCAAATCCGTACCCCAAGACGCCCATAAATGCTGGAGTAGTCGCCTGTGACGGAGTGCCAGGGGTGTGGAGCATGGAACGAGCGTCACCGCACGTTCTGCGTCCTCTGCGGAACCCCACTGGCGGAGACGGATGAGTGGGACGCAGCGGCCGAACTCCCGCCTCTGCCACCGCTGCCCGATGGCGGCCTGAGCGCCACCATGCCGGCCTGGCTCCGCTCCGTGCCAGGCACGATGCAGCCTGTGGAACTACCAGAGCCGGTGTTCTCCGCTACAAGAGAGGAAGCGCGCGCCTCCCTGCTGGCAGCGCCGGGTCCTTCTGCTCAAGACGCTGACGCCGCTGCGGTTGACGATTCCAGCGAGCCGGCGCCGGCGGACGCAGTACCGGCAGACCTGCCGCTGGGTCCACAGGCAGACCCTCGCACCTTCCTGCGCGATGAAGATTTCCCACGCTGGATCCGCGAGTTGCCGGCGCTTCCGCCGCGCCCCATTGTGCACGTGACGGTAACTGCCGCACATCAGGGAGAGGTCCCAGCCCCGCCTGCACCACCCGTTGAGCTCGCCGCGTTGCCGGTTCAGCATCCCGAACCGGTGCCGAGCACACAGGAAACGCCCGGGGAGGAACTGGATGTGGTGGGAGCGCAGGCACCCGAGCCGCCTCAGTCGGTTGCGGCAACGCCAGAAGCAGATCCTGGCACGGGGGCACGCATTCGTGAACCGTGGGAAACCCCGTTGCTTGTCGTGCTGGTCGTGGGAATAGTGGCGGCGGTGATCTGGGCCTTGCTGGTCAACGGCCTGATCGGCAGTGGTCTGTAGGCCAGGCTCAGGTTCGCACAGGTCAGCCCGCTATCCTCAGCCCGCCTCCATTAGCTATGATGGTGACAGATTGTGCCTTGTGGGGACAGGTGCTTTCTGGAGGGTTAGGGCACCGTACCTACGGGCCCGGCATCCACTTTCGGGGTTGGGGACTACCATGGCAGGGACTCTGGCGGCGGAGGCCGCTTCCTCTCGCTCAACACGACTCTCACGCGGGCTACAGCGGGGTTTCACGGTCGCCTGCACCGCCCTCTTGCTGGGTGGCGCGGTTGGCACACCACTCACAGCCCACGCGCAGGATGATGCGCTGGCACAGTCAAACGGGCAACCGGTGGAACTGGCCGCCATCAGCTATCTCGGGAATGCGGAGTTGCCGCCCGCTGTGGGCCAGGCCAACTTCTCGGTCTACCTGCCGGAAACCGGGCACACCCTGAGTGATGTCTTCCTGGATTACTGGAGGGCTACCGGGGAGGAAGCGATGTTCGGCTTCCCCATCTCGGAGCCCTTTGCCACCAAGGATGGCACCTACGCCCAGATCTTCGAGCGCGGCGCGCTCGAGTACCTGCCACTCAAGGTCTGGACCGTGGAACCCTTCGTGCGCCCGATGCCGGTCGGCCGTCTGCTGATTGGGGAACGCAACAGTGGTCTTGGCGCGCCGGGCAGCGGCAAACGCCTGGCAAGCGGTAACCGCACGCCCGAAATGCGCTTCCTGGCGGCTGACGATGCTGCCGTCCAGGAGGTCATTGCGAACGGCGGCATCTACGACAGCGCGAGCGGCCACACCATCAGTGGCGATTTCCTGGCGTGGTACCAGGCGCACGAGGGTGATTACTACCTCGGCTCACCCCTCTCCGAGCCCGTCCAGGTCAATGGCCAGGCTGCGCAGTGGTTCGACGGCGGCCTGCTGATCGAGACGGAGGATGGCGTCCAACTGGCGCCTCTCGGCGAACGACTGGCCGGGCGTTACGGCGTGAGTACTGACCCACTACCAGAGAATGACCTTCCGGTTTACTCGGAGGCGCTGTTCCAGACCGCCCCGAACCCGTCTCCCATGGCTGAGACGGATGGTCACGGACCCAAGCGGATCGAGGTCAGCATTGACCAGCAGATGCTCTGGGCCTACGAGGGCGATACCCTCATCCTGGAGACGCCCGTCAGCACCGGCCTGGCGCCAAACTCCACCGAACGCGGCCGCTGGCGCGTGCGGTACAAGGTGCCGACCGAAGACATGCGCGGCGCCACGGATACCGAAGGCAATGTCGTCTGGGTGGTGGGTGACGGCGGTGAGGCACCTCCCGGGAGCATTCCCTACGGCGTCCCTGACGTGCCCAATGTCATGTACGTAAACCTGGACGCCGAAGCCCTGCACGGCGCGTACTGGCACAACAACTTCGGCCACCCCATGAGCCACGGCTGCATCAACCTGCCGCTGCCCGTGGCCGAGTTCCTGTTCGGGTGGGCACCGATCGGCACCCCGGTGACCGTTTCCTAGCGATCACAGGCGCCGGGACACAGCTATCTCGGAGATCAGGCGGCACTGTCATCAGAGGCAGTGCCGCTTCGTTTGCGCCAGCCTGACCGCCCTTGAGCATCCCTCCTGTCTATCTGGCATGATTGCTCGCCTGTACATCAGGATGGGTCGCGTTGGCGCGGGATGGACGGCCGGGATGCCTCAGGGTGGATGACCTGCAGTTCGACCACCTGACGCGTGTCCTGGGAGACATGCGCTCCCGGCGCGGCGTTGTTGTTCGCCTCGCAACAGCCATCGGTGCTGGCCTGGGTGTTCTCTCCGGCGGAGACATCGCCGCCAGGCGCAAGAAGAAGAAAAAGAAGAAGCCCAAAAAACCAATCAAGAAGCCCCCGACCGGGTGCGTACCCAACTGCAACGGTCGTGCCTGTGGCTCGGATGGCTGCGGGGTCAACACCAACTGTGGCCGGTGCACTGGCAACCGGGTTTGCATCTTTGGCGCCTGCACCTGTCCCACGCCGCTCTGTAGTGGCGTGTGTTGCGCCAGCACCGAGTTCTGCCTGGAAGGCGCCTGCTGCCCGTCCGAACGCGCGTGCGGTGGGCACTGCTGCACCGGGAACGAGCGCTGCGTCAACGGCGAGGTTTGTTGCCCTGCGCCGCGGGCCTGCCCGGAGGCATGCTGTCCGGGTGGCGAAACGTGCGTCGGTGACCTCTGCTGCCAGGACGAGTTGGTCTGTGGGAGCCACTGCTGTGGCGCGGACCAGGTCTGCCTGGGTGACCGATGTTGTGATAACGACCAGCGCTGCGGGTCTGCGTGCTGCGCCGGTGATGAAGTCTGCATCGATGGCCGCTGTTGTGCCATTGACAGCATGTGCGGTGGGATCTGCTGCGACGCGAACGAGACGTGCATCGGGAACCGCTGCTGTCCTGACCGGCGCGCCTGCGGAGCTACCTGCTGTCCCGCGACTGAGACCTGCACGCGTGATGGCTGCTGCCCGGATGACGAAGTCTGTGGCAATTCCTGCTGCGGCGCAGGATACGCCTGCATTGCGGGCGCCTGCTGCCCCGAGGCATACGCCTGCGGCGATGCCTGCTGCGAGACCGGATCAACCTGCCTCGCCGGGGCGTGCTGCCCAGACGCCCTGACCTGCGGCAACCGCTGCTGCCAGTACGATCAGCGTTGCCTGGCTGATGGCTGCTGTAACGAGCGTCGCGTCTGCAATGGCACATGCTGTCCGGCAGGCTCGACCTGCGTGGACGGCCACTGCTGTCCAGATGAACGGGCATGTGGTGACACGTGTTGTGGTGAGGGCACTCGCTGCCACGCCGGTGTCTGCTGTCCACTGCAATCAGTCTGCGGCTCCCAGTGCTGTGCCCCTGACGCCCGCTGCATTGACGAGGTGTGCTGTCCCCCCGAGAACCAGTGCGGTAGCGCCTGCTGCCGGGAGGGGCGCACCTGTACGCAGGAGGGGTGCTGCCCTGCTGCGCGCGAGTGTCATGGTCACTGTTGCGCCGCAAACCAGGTCTGCACACCGCAGGGATGCGTGACTGTCGCCTGCGAGTGCGGAAATATCTGCTGCCAACCGGGTGAAGTCTGCGTCAGCGGTGAATGTTGTGCAGAGGAACACGTTTGCGGTCAGGCCTGCTGTGCACCGACTGCAACCTGCCTGAGCAGCGGCTGCTGCGCCACTGAACGCGTCTGTGCCGGGCAGTGTTGCCCACCAGATTACGGTTGCGCCGGTGGAACATGCTGCCCGAGTGACCGCGCCTGCGGCGCTTCCTGTTGCGCCGCGGGAGACCGCTGCGTCAACAGCACATGTTGCCCGCCAGACCGCCAGTGCGTGGGTGAATGCTGCCCAGAGGGGCAGCGCTGCACCACGCAGGGTTGCTGCCTGTTAGCGCAGGTGTGCGGCGAGACCTGTTGCGGCGCTGGAACCGAATGCCGTGGCGAGGTGTGCTGTCCCACCGGGCGAGGTTGCGGCAACGATTGCTGCCTCTCCGGCGAAACCTGCCTTGGCGGCACCTGCTGCTCGAGCAACGCGGTCTGCGGAAACGCCTGCTGCCCTCCGGGGCGGATCTGCACCGGGACGACGTGTTGCCCGGAGGGCCAGGCTTGCCGCGATAGATGCTGCAACATCGGCGATGTCTGCACGGTCGATGGGTGTTGTCCCGGCGGCGATGTGTGTGGAGACACCTGCTGCACTGATGGCGCAAGCTGCCTGCCCGATGGCTGCTGTCCGGCGGCCCAGGCGTGCGGGTCAGCCTGTTGCACGTCAGGGCAGCAGTGCCTGAACACTGAGACATGTTGCCCGGATGGATCAGTTTGCGGCTCCGCCTGCTGCATCGGCGGGGAAACGTGCCACGCCGGGGTCTGCTGCAGCCCCGGCAAGATCTGTGACGCGGCATGCTGCGTAGCTGAGGAAACCTGCCTTCCAGGAGGATGCTGTCCGACCAGCCAGGTGTGTGGCGAAACGTGCTGCCCCCCAGGGGAAGCGTGTCGAAACGGTGTCTGCTGCCCAGCCGCGCAACAGTGCGGAAGCGCCTGCTGCGCGGAGGGCTCGATCTGCCTGGGTGAGACCTGCTGCCTCGACGAGCGCGCCTGTGGCGCACAGTGCTGCCCGGCCGGTACGCGGTGCGTTGGTGGGAGCTGCTGCCCCCTGGAACGGGCCTGCAGCGATACCTGTTGCCTGAGCGCGCTGTGCATCAATGACACGTGCTGTCCTACCAGCCGGGCCTGTGGCGCCACCTGCTGCCCACCGGGGCAGCAGTGTATCGGCGGCCAGTGCTGGGCAGATGGCGAAGAGACTTCTGTCGTGACGCTGATCAATACCTTCCGGGCCAGTAACAACGTCTCTCCCGCGCTTGTCATGCAGAACACGCTTGGACGCGCTGCGGAGCTTCACGCCCAGGATCAAGCGGCACACAACTTCTCTGGTCACACCGGGTCCGGTGGCTCGACACCGGCGCAACGGATCGCCGCTGCTGGATACAGCGCACAAGTCTCGGGAGAGACCGTTGCCACGCACGGCAGCAATGGCACAGCGCAGATGGCCTTCTCCCTCTGGCAGAACAGCCCTCAGGACCGGGCGGTCCTGCTCAACGCCGCTTTCCAGGAGATTGGCGTGGGCCGTGCACAAAGCGCGAGTGGCGCCTGGTACTGGACCGCCGACTTCGCCAAGCCGTAACGGACCTCGGTTTTTCTCCGCAACGAGTGCAGAACCCCACACGTTCTTGTCCCTGCAGCCCGGTAGACGGCCGGGCGGGAAAGGACAGCGTGTGACACTCAGTGGATCCTCCAGCCGCCTGCAGGAGATCGTGCAGCTCAGGCTGGGGCGGCGGGGCCTCCTGGCCGGGCTGCTGGCCGGATGGCTCGGCAGCAGCGGCCTGGCCGACCTGGACGCGAAGAAGAAGAAACGGAAGAAGCGTAAGAACAACAAGAGCGGCAAGAGCAACAAGAAGAACAGCGGAAATTCAGGTGGCTACAGCCCGGATGGCGAAGAGCGCGCCTTCCTCGATCTCATCAATGACTACCGCCGCGCAAAGGGCGCCGGCGCGCTGACCCTGAACAACAACCTGGGCGCGGCAGCGGATTACCACTCCCGCGATATGGCGAAAAAGAACTACTTCAATCACACCCTCAAGAACGGAGACTCCGCCGAGGAGAACATTCGCCGCTTCGGATACACCAACTCTGTCGCCGTGGGCGAAAACATCGCGGCAGGATTCGAGAGCGCGAACGACGCGATGAAAGCCTGGAAGTCCAGCCCGGAGCATGACCGCAATATGCGCAGCGGCCGCTACACCGAAATCGGGATCGGTCGTGCGTACAGCAAGGGTTCAAAGTACGGCTGGTACTGGACCACGACGTTCGGAGACCGCTAGCGTCAGGAAAGCAACAGGCTGCCGCGTGCGCAGGTCATCCACAGTCACGATTGTGCCAGGGCGACCGTGGCCTGAAGATATGGGAAGGCAAACCAGGAACGGGATCGAACTCCAGCCATCAGCGCTGAATGGAGCCATACCTCGTGGAAATCTCCTGTGCCTTTCCACCCGTCTCGGAAACGCCAGACCACATCGCCCTGGCCGAACGACTTGGCTACCGGCGCGCGTGGGTCTACGACACGCCTGCCCTGCAGCTCGACGTCTGGATCACCCTGGCCCGGGCTGCTGAGCGCACTGACCGCATCGGTCTCGGACCAGGGGTGCTGATTCCCAGCCTGCGTCATGTGATGGTCACCGCGTCCGCCGTGGCGACCCTCGTCGATCTTGCGCCGTATCGCGTGAACGTGGGTATCGGTGCTGGTTTCACGGGCCGGCTGGCAATGGGACAACGGCCCAATACCTGGGCATTTGTTGCGGAGTACGTGCGTCAACTGAAGGCGTTGCTGGCCGGTGACGTTGTTGATATCGACGGGGCGGCCACCCAGATGCTGCACGGAGCCGGTCAGGCGCCGGCACGGCCCATCCGGGTTCCGATCGTGATCGGCGCTGGCGGCCCGAAAGGACAGGCCGTAGCGCGCGAACTCGGCGACGGTGTCTTCACCCTTGTGCCCGTCGCTGGCTTCCGCTGGGCCGCACTCCTGGTCTTCGGCACGGTCCTTGATCCCGGCGAATCCGCCGACACCGAGCGCGTCTTGCGTGCGGCTGGGGCGGGTGCCGCCGTTGTCTATCACCGCGCCTATGATCTACCGGGCGCACCTGGCCGTCCGGGCATCGCCGAGATCCCGCAGGCAGAGGCCTGGCGAGACTACATCGAGCAGATTCCCTTACGAGAGCGCCACCTCCACACCCACCAGGGCCATCTCACCTTCCCCAACGACATTGATCGGAAGGTGCTGACCGGCGACGTGATTCAGCGCTACACGTTGACTGGCACACCCGCGGAGATTCGTGCGCGGATCGCCGATCTTGCAGCGCGTGGTGCAACAGAGATTGTCTATCAGCCTGCCGGCCCGGATATTCCTCGCGAACTGGAGATGTTCGCACGCACTGCCGGACTCCTGTCCTGACAGAAAGGGGGAGTCCGCACTCTACTGAGCGCGATCCGGACAGCACATCAGCGTGGGTCCAGCCCCTGATCGCTACCGGGGCGTGTGTCAGCGCTTGGCGCGCCCTCAGCCAGCCAGTCGCGAAACCCGGTGGAAGCCAGGGCAAACACCCATTCGTCGTGGATTTGCATGGCCATGGCCCGCGTCGCGCCAGAGAGTGGCCCCGCCAGCAGCACCTGCTGGAAGAGCCACTCTTCAAACGCGTCTGGATCCGGGTCTGCCGTGATTGCCGCTTCCATCAGCCCACGCTTGACATCCATGCCAATGCTGTCGGGCGTCGTGTTGCGTTTGCGGCGTTTGCGCCGCCCCTCGGAGGCTTCAGTCGCCTGGATGAGTTGCGCGCACACCTGCGCCGGTCGCGGCCGTTGCTCCATCGCGACGCGCGTGTCCTAAGCGCCGCAAGCGGCCTCGCGCGCCGCGGTATCGGCCTCGTAGGCGCTGATCAGGCCCTCGAGTTCCGTCACTGCTGCCTGTGCCTCAGCCTGTGTCTCGGTGCCGTCCGCCAGGCCACCTGCCAGCCGCGCGGAGCGACCAATCAACTGCGAGGCAATTGCCACTGGGCCGTGCTTGACATCATCACTCGCGACATCGCGCATGGCCGTTGAAGCACCATCGAGCGTTGCGAAATCAGCCTTCATCTGCTCGACGTCAACGGGTTCCCCGGCGGCAGCCTTCTGGCCCTGCTCCAGGATCTGGTTCCAGAGCGGCTGCTCCAGGACCTTGGATACCTCCGGCTTGTCCAGCCAGGTGTTGATCGATTCACAGATCTTCGGGGTGTAGGCGATCGCTTCGCCTACCGGTGTCGCCTGCCCACCTGCAGCGGGACTCGCCATTCCAGCGACCGGCGAGGCAATAGCGGCCAACGGTGTGGCCATGCCGGCCAGCGGCGTCGCCTCTTCGGCGGCGATGGGGGTCGCCATCCCGGCAGCCGGACTTGCCATGGCAGCAACCGGCGACGCAGCCATGTCTTCCGTTGCGGTGGCCTCGGCAGCCGGTTCCGTCGCTTCAGTCGTTGCCTCTTCAGCAGGCGCCGTCGCGTCCGAAGCCGGAATAGTGGTAGCCGCGGGCGCCGTGGTGGGCTGAGCGGCCGGCTGCCCACCACACGCTGTCAGCACCCCTGCCAGCGCCACCATCATGCCCGCCCGGGCAACCCACGTGGGCGCATCATTGCGCGAACTCATGCGCTTCCTGAGACTCTCGGTCATCTCCATGTGCGTCGTTCTCCTCCCCTATTCCGGCGTTTCTGCTTCCCGGTGCAAGTTTGCGGCCAACTCGGCTTCTTCGTACGCCAGTTGATCCTCCCGTGTACGCGCGGCCACGTACGCGCCGATAGTAACCAGAATCAACGGCCCTAGCGTGATACAGAACACGATTGCGAGCAAACCTGCGTCCTCCGGACGCGCCCGCCACAGGATCACGACGCCAAAGAGCGCACACACTACCAGCAGAGCCAGCGCCCAGAGCGCTGCCGAGGAGGTGACACAGCCGCGGGCGTTGGTGTTGATGTCCGGTGGGCGAATCGGCAAGGCTGGCACCGGGCCGGTGGCGGCTGCGGCGTCCGCGGCGCGCACGTACCCCAGGCGGCCGTAGGGGAGGCGAATGCGCACCCAGTCCGCCGGGGCATTCACATCCTCCAGCACATCGAGGTCCCCGCCAGAAGGGAGGATCTCGATCAGGCGGGCAGCGGGATCTGGCCGTTCGAAGACGCGTAATCCCTCAGTCGCGTGGAAGGCATCAACGAGCGTGGTGCCACAGGCGGCGCAGAAGTGATTGGAGGCCGGGTTCAGCGCCCCGCACAGGCCGCAGTAGATGAGCGTTGAGCCTGCTGCGCTCGTTCCCTGATCCCATGTTTCCCGGTTGCGAGCGCCATCTGCCTCAGCCAAGCGTTTCTGCTGCTCCTGTCCTGTCGGTGCCGGCCCGCGCGCCGCGCTGCATAGGAATACCATGCGTGACCGCTCTCATGATCCGCCCGTGGCGGGTAGCATGGCGCGTGCGCACGGGAAGAAGGAGTGGTGGATGGAGAGGAACCTGACAACGCGAAGCGATGCGGCAGTGACCCGGGCCTGCCCGGAATGTCAGGCGCCCTATGAGCCGGGGGATCGGTTCTGTAGTTCCTGCGGCGCTGTGCTGCCAGCGGAGACACCACAGGCTGTCGCAACATCGGCCACATCTGCGACCGCCACTGCTATCGTCCCGCCCCCGCGGCAGGAAGACAGGGAGTCCACCTTCTGGGTGCTCTCTGCAGCGCCGAGTTCCGTGATGCTGGGAGGCGTCTTCCTGATGCTGATCGCCCTGGCCCTGCTGCTGGTGGGGCAACTCGAGCCGACCGGCACCATCGTAATGCTCTCCTTCATGCTGGCGCCCCTGGGTCTCCTGGTGCTGGCGTTCGGCGTGCTGCGCGCCGTGCTGCGCCTCTTCGGCGTCGGCCGGGGGTAAGCCGCGCGGACCCTGGCAGAAACGCCAGCACTCATCCGTTCACCTCACCTGGGTACTGAAGAGCCGTAGAGCCGTGACACGAAAGGATCCGACGGCCGCGAAACCTAACCAGATGAGCCTGCCTCAGCCAGCCGTTGCTGCCGTGAGCCGGTCCGCAATCTGGAGGGCGGCGCTCTGCCCGGTAAGGTATGCCCCGTGCAGCGAACTGTGCGCGTACGTTGAGACCGCCTCACCCGCGAAATAGAGCCGGTCATCGATGGGCTGGGCCAGCGTGGCCCGGGCCGCAACCTTGCCAACCCTTGCCGCTGAGTACGACCCCATCGTCCAGGGATCGGTCCCCCAGGGGTGAATGATCGTGCGCTCGATCGCCTGGGCTGCATCTGAGCCATAGGTATCCGTCAGGAATTCCCGCGCGAACGCCTCCTGCGCGGCCGTGCCACCCGCTTCCAGTTCGTGAGCCAGGTCATCGGCGAAAAACAGGTTCATCATCGGTTGATTCGCCAGCCTGGTCAGGGCCATGGCGAAGGCGTCAAGGTCCGCATCCAGGTGCCGCGTGATGACCGTGTTGGCGGGCGTCGATCCCAGGACGTCTCTACTGAAGGCGATGCCGAGCTTGTCAACGAGGCCAAAGGGCAGGTCAGCGAACGCCTGCTGGTATTCCGCCGGAAGTTCGGGCGTAAACGTGATCTTCCCGGCGGCGAGAACCGTCATGGGCGCCGTTACGATGACGGCCCGGGCCGTGAGCGGCCCCTGATCCGTCGTGACCGTAATCCTGTCGGCGGCCGTCAGGTCGATGGCCGTGACGGGCGTGGCGAGCCGGATGTCGAGCCCCTCCGCAAACTGCGCCGCGAAGTTCCCCATCCCGGTCGGGTTCACCTTGTCTGATGGGGAGCCATCGGGGTTGATGGCGAATTGCAGGTCATTCCAGACGTCCAGGGACGAGAGACGATCAGCCGGGGCATCCAGCCCCAGGGCCAGAAACGCGGTCGTCATGGTGTACCAGGGCAGATCAACCAGCACCGCCGTGGCATCCGTGGCTGAGATATCCGGTGCGCCAAGCTGCGCGGCCACACCGGCCGCGGCAATCGCGGCGGCAACCGCGGCGGCCGTGTCCTGAAAGGGTGACTGCTCCGCGTCCGGCAACACCTGCCCGTTCTCGACAAAGCTCGGGCTCAGGACGCACGGGACATCGGGCCCACCCTGCGCGCGGTACATATCAAAGAGGGGGTTGTTGGTGCCGCCGAGAGCGTTCGGCACGACCTGCTGGAAGAACTGCCCGCCGAAGTCAAAGGGAGCCGGAAATGAGTTGTCGCAGTAGCAGCGCCCTCCGATGCGGTTACGCGCTTCCAGCACGATGGCCGGCACCCCACGCAGCTTGAGCGCCTGGCCAGCTCCCATGCCGGCCAGGCCAGCGCCGATAACGATCACGTCAGTGTTGCCTGCCCCACCGGCTACGGGCGTCGCCTGGCGTGCGAATGCCGGAGCTCCCAACGCCGTTGCAACGGTTCCAGCAGCAAGTCCCTGGAGCAAGGTGCGGCGAGAGGGTGCGAGTGGCATGCGACGAACTCCTTGCACAGGCGATGACGCACCAGACGGCGATGTGCAGTGTTCCTGGGACGCATGATAGCGCGAGCAGGCTGGGCTTTCTTGTGACCCGTGCCTGGAGCACGCGCGTCACTGGTGAGGCGCACTCAGCAATCCAGACGATTGCGGTGCGCGCCAATCATCAATGCGTGTTGTGGGACTACAGGAAGAGTTCTACGGCATCAATAACGACGTCAGGGAGCGCCGCGAGCCGAACCGTTCCCTCGTGGTGCACTGACGAGATAGACGTGCCATCAGGTTGGCGGCGCCAGGACGTGACCGTCTTCTCGTAGGGATGGATAAGCCAGATTTCCTCATCGCCACGCTGCATGTAGATGGGCAACCTGGCGGTTACGTCGTACTCACCAGTAGAGACCGACCAGATTTCTGTAACAAACGGCAGGGGTCTGGTGAAAATCGCAAGCCTGCCCGGCTGATTGCGAAACTCATCCCCATAGTCGTCGGGGAATGACCATGACATCCGGCTGCAGCACCGTCGCTTCTGGACGCCGGACGCGGCTCTCCACCTGTACTCTGAACGCTTCCCTGGCAAGTTGGCGGTTCAGTTGTACCGCCAGATTGATCATCACCACTTGGTGGTCCCAGGTCAGCGCCGGCTTCTCCACCAGAACGCCATCATGCAGTTCCCAGAGCCCTTCGATACCGCTGAGCAGGAAGGCTTCGAAATCCTGTTCGGTTAGCTGGTGTTGCGCGATGGCCATGGTGCAGTTCCTCCGGGTGGACGCAGGGTAATGTAGGGCGCGGAACGGAGGCTACGGTGGCACGCCGATAGGGCTGCCGCTTACCCTTAGGGGCATCCGCCCGACCATACGCACGTGCCTGCACCAGAGGAGAGTCTTCATGCTCCCCGTCTTCCGTTTGCTCATTGCCCTATCCTGCCTGGCCATGATGGGCATCCCCAGTGCGCTCGCCGCGCAAACCGCCACGCCGGCGGCTACCCCGCTGGCCACGCCCATCGCCGGCGCAGCCGTTCATGGCTCCCTCCTTGCTGCCATGAACCCGGAGGTCTCACCGGGCGACGATTTCTATGAATACGCCGCTGGCAAATGGCTGGAACAGGCGGTCATCCCACCGGACCGCGCGGCCTGGAGCCTGAGCGACGAGATCGATAAGCGCACGACCGATGAGTTACTCGGCCTGCTGCAGACCCTCTCCACCAATGACACCCTGCCCGAGGGGTCAGACGAGTGGAAGGCCGTGCAACTCTTTGCGCAGGCGATGGACCGTGACACCCGCAACGCGCAGGGCGTGGAGCCAATCCAGGGGGACCTGGATCAGATTGCAGCTGTCTCCAGCATGGATGAGCTCTACAAGCTGCTGCGGGAGGGCGTGCTGACCACACACATCTCCGGCTTTTACGGCGTTGCCCCCTCCCCGGATCTGGAGGACAGCTCGAAGTACGCGCTCTGGTACGGCGGTCCCTCGCTGGGTCTGCCAAACCGCGACTACTACTGGGAGGATGACGCCACCAACGAGCCGATCCGCGAAGCCTACCGCGCCACAAGCGCCAAACTGCTGGAGCTTGCCGGCTGGGACACCGCTGACGCTGAGGACGCTGCGCAGCGCGTCTACGACTTCGAGAAGCGCCTGGCCGAGCCGCTGCTGAAGCCGGAAGATGGCAACAACCCGGCCAACTATTACCACCCCCGGCCCATCGAGGACCTGGCCAGGGCAAACCCGGATTTCAACTGGCCGGCCTTCCTGGAGATCCTGGGTGTTGCTGACCAGAAGACCGTGATCGTGACCGAGGAGAAATACCTCGATGCCATCGACGACATCCTGAACAGCACGGACCTGCAAACCATCAAGGACTACCTGACCCTGCAGGTCATCTGGAACACGGCCTCTGCCCTGACACAGGAGATGGATGACACCGCCTTCGGCTTCTACGGCGGCACGCTCTACGGCGTGGAGGAGCAGAGCCCGGACGACGAACAGGCTCTCGGGGCCGTCAACGGCAATCTCGGCTTCGCCCTCGGCAAGCTGTACGTGGACGAGTACTTCCCGCCGGAAGCCAAGGCGCAGATCGAGGAACTGGTCGGGCACATCAAGGACGCCACGCGGACCCGCATCGAGAATCTGGACTGGATGACCCCGGAGACGAAGGCCGAGGCGCTGCACAAGCTGGACACCATGCGCGTCAAGGTTGGCTACCCGGACAAGTGGCGCACCTACGAGAACGTCACGATCGGGGATTCCTACACCGAATCGCTGCTCAGCGCGAACATCGCCGAGTACAAGCGCGACCTGGGGCGCATCGATGAGCCGGTGGACCGCGATGAGTGGGGCATGCTGCCGCAGACAGTGAACGCCTACTACTCGCCAACCAACAACGAGATCGTCTTCCCGGCCGCCATCCTGCAGCCGCCCTACTTCGATTACCAGGCTGACCCCGCCTACAACTACGGGGCCATCGGCGGCACCATCGGCCATGAGATCACGCACGCCTTCGACCAGAGCGGTTCCCGCTTCGACGCTGACGGCAACCTGCGCAACTGGTGGACCGACGAGGACAACGAGAAGTTCACCGCCCTGCAGGATGAGGTGAAAGCCCAGTACAGCGCGATCGAGGTCTCACCCGATCTCTTCGTGAACGGCGACCTGACGATCGGCGAGAACATCGCTGACATGGGTGGCCTGCAGATTGCCTACGACGCCCTGCAGGCGGCGCTGGCCGAGAACGGCGACCCCGGCCTGATCGAGGGCCTCACCCAGGAGCAGCGCTTCTTCCTGGCCCACGCCTTCCGCTGGGCGGAAGTCGCCCGGCCCGCCTTCGTGGACACCCTCATCAAGACCGACTCCCACGCGCCGGCCTCCGTGCGCGCGGTGGAGCCGCCACGCAACATGGATGCCTTCTACGAGGCGTTCGGGATCGAGCCGGGAGATCCGGAGTACCTGCCGCCGGACGAACGGATCGTCATCTGGTAGCTGCCATCAGCCGGGGTGAATTCCTTCACCCCGGCTGATCCATTTCCGGGCCCGGCTCGTACTGAGGGTGATGTCGCCAGATCGGGCGGCAGCCGCCTCACGAGGAGACGAGCCATGTCGATCGAGGCCAACAAGGATGTTGTCCGCGCGTTCTATGCCCAGGCGGCCACCGGAGAGCGGGACGCGGAACTCGTTGCTGCGGACCTGCGCTACCACGGGCCCGATATGCTGGGCGACCTGCAGGGGCGTGATGCCTTCGTTCAACTCCTGAGCGGTTTCCGTTCCGCCTTCCCGGGCTTTGAAACGGACGTCCACAACCTGGTCGCCGAGGGTGACACCGTCGCCGTCTGGCACACGCACAGTGGCACGCACAGCGGCGAGTTCGCCGGCATCCCGGCGACGGGCAAGCACGTGATCATCAACGGGCTGGAACTCCTGCGCGTCACCGACGGCCAGATTGCCGAGTTCTGGCACATGGATGACTTCGCCGGGATGCTGCAACAGATCGGCGCCGAGTAACGGGACGCCATCACGCGCACGCTGCGTGATGGCGTGACTCCCTCTCCTCCAGGAGGATACCTGTCGCCGCATTCCACTTTTTGACACAATACGCGATGCTGACCATCCGTCGTATCACGACGCACGAGCCATCAGGAAAGCATCGCGATGCCCGCAGCCGGTCGGCACGCCACCCAGCTTGATCCCGCCGCAAAGCTGCCGCTCCGTACCGAGCGCACGCTGCTGCGCCTGGCCGTGCCTGAGGATGTAGGTGAGTTACTGGCGTTCCACACCCGAAACTTCGCGCACCTGGCGCCAAGCTCACCCCGCCGTCCTGAGGGCTTCCTGACCGAGACCCACTGGCAACAGGATATTGCCAGGAGCCAGGAGGATTTCATGGCAGGGCGCTCGGCGCGACTGCTGATCTGCCTGGCTGAGAACCCGCAGCCCATCATCGGAGCGGTCAACCTGAACAACATCACGCGCGGCGCGGCCCAGTACGCTGACCTCGGTTACGCGCTGGATGACGAGATGCAGGGCCAGGGGCTGATGCCGGAAGCAGTCCGTGCCGTCATCGCCTTTGCCTTCGGTCCACTCAACCTGCACCGCATTCGGGCCTGCTACCTGCCCACGAACGAGCGCAGCGGCGCCGTACTGCGCCGCCTCGGCTTCGTGGTCGAGGGCTACGCCCGCGACTACCTGCTCATCGATGGCCGCTGGCAGGACCAGATCCTGACCAGCCTCATCAACCCGGATTGGCAGCCAACATAGCATCATGTGCCCATCCGCCGGTTCCAACGGTTCGCCCACACCAGCGGCCCCGGACGGTTTCGTAGCTCCACCCGAAAAATGCGTATTTCTACCAATGTGTCTCGCCATTCCACCCCATAGGCTGATGCTCAGGTCCGGGAATCACCCTGTGGGAGGAAAGCATGGACGACGTGCGGTTCGATCAGGTCACGCGGTCACTGCGAAGCAAGTCAGCACGACGCGGCGTGTTGGGATTGCTGCTGGGCGGCACATTGGGTCTGGCTGGGCGAGCCGGGAGCGAGGCGAAGAAGCGCAAGGGGAAAAAGAAGGGCAAGAAGAACAAGCCGAAAACCGACCGCTGCCAGAAAGTCAGCCGGGCTTGTGGCGCCGGTGGCTGTGACATGACCGCCGCATGCTGCCTCGACAGTGACTGCGATTTCTGCCGGTCAGCGGTCTGCGTCAAGAGTGGCGATCCGCTCGATGTCGGCGTCTGTGGTTGCGACGAAGGCCATGATTTCATCAACGGGCGCTGCGGTCAGAAGCCGGAATGCTTGCCGGCAGGTACGGTGCGCGACTTCTTCGACATTCGCTGCTGCAGCGGCAGCGAGGACATGCAAAGCCATGTCTGTCTCCCGGGAGTGCTCTCCTGTCTGAGTAACGCGGACTGCTCGGGTGGCCTGTGCCGGGGTACAGCTGCGAAGCCCCGTCGCTGAACTGCAGCCTCTAAGCGGCGTGCGAAAGTAGTGTCGTCTCGAGCGTGTCAAGGGACCTCGTCTGGGCCAGGATTTCAGCAAGAACGAGATCTTGAACTCCTCGACGTCGCTCGGGACGACACAATTTCGGCACGGCGCCGAAGGCTCACGCATGGCGTGTCGTGCGGAGCCGGATGAGAAGCGTGGTGGCCGGTCTGGCCACCATCGTTCCCTTTCTGTCGTCAAGCTGCTACGCGAACGGCGTACCCCAGCGTTCGCGGTAGGCGACCTCAGCCAGCGGCTTGCGCCGCTTCTTGCCCTGTCCCACCGCCCGGGCCGGGTAGCCGAAGGGCAGGATCGCCAGCAACTCCCGATCCTCCGGGATGCCGAGCAGGTCCTTGATCTCCTCCATGCCGCCGAAGCCGACCCAGTTGCCGCCGATCCCCTCTTCCCAGGCGGTCAGCAGCATGTCCTGCACGGCGCGGCTGGCATCCGAGACACCGAACGGTGATTCATCAATCACGATGGCGATAGCCAGTGGCGCCTGCGCGATGTAGGGGCCGTATTTGGACAACTCACCCATGCGGCGCAGCGTTTCCGGCTCCTGCACCACCACAAAGTGCCACGGCTGCCCGTTCATCGAACTGCCGGTGAGGCGGCCCGCTTCCACAATACGGCCCACGATCTCCTCGGGGATCGGGCGGCCGTCATACTCCCGCACCGCGAGCATGGTGCGAATCGCGTCGTAGACAGACATGGGTTACACCTCCGGCATCACACGCATGAACCAGGAGCGGCAGCGTACTGATTCCGCTGCCAGGAATCACGCCGCGGACGACGGCCGCGCGAACGGCTGCGGGCTGTGGGGCAACGTGTTCCACTGCGCGTCGTCGTGGCCGCGGACGATGTAGGCGCCCGTCTCCTCTGCCAGCTGCAGCAGGCGGTCACGTGAGGCCAGGGCTGCATCAGCATCCGGGGTGGTACTCGGGAAGCGCGGCATCGTCATCTGCTCGGCCACCGCGATGGCATCGATAGCCAGGATGACCGGGCCATCCGCGGTCTCGACATAGACCGACTGGTGGCCCGCGATATGCCCAGGCGTTGCCAACAACTTCAACCCCGGTTCAAGTTCGAGATCACCATCCACCAGTTCGTAGGTGATGCCAGGAATATCCCAGAGTGCTGGATCAAGACGCGGATCATCCCGCGCCGTCTCCATCTGACTGCGTTGCACCAGCGAAGTGACGCCGCTACCGGCGAACGCATCGTGCCGGCCGCAGTGATCGAAGTCGAAGTGGGTGGAGATGAGGAGGTCGATATCCTCCACCTTCAGGCCCAGTTCACCGAGCCGCTGCGGCAGGTCATCCTGCGGCTGGGTGTTGCAGGCCAGGTCCCACCAGGGTGCGGCGGTCTCTGCCCCGATGAGTGCCGTGGGGTTGCCGGTATCGACCAGGATTGTCTTCCCGCCGGCGCTACGGATGAGATAACCCGGCACCTGGTTGAAGTGGATCTCGCCGGTTTCGGGATCGCGTCCTCCCAACTGACCGAGGTTGAGGAGGTAGAGCGTATGGGCAGGCATGTCACGTTCCTTACAATGTGCTCGTCGAGACCGCAACGTATTCACGTGCTGCAGGAGCACCGTGGTGATCACCATGCAGGCAGCCGTCACTATGCCACGTCGTAAGATGATGCCTCTCACACGCGTTTGTGTATCCGAGGCCAGGCATGCCCGATTCTCATGATATCGACCTGCCGGAAGAAGAGCTACCTGCCCAACGCGTCCTCGCGCACGTCACCAATGAACGAGCGCACCGCGCGGCGCTGATTGCCACGGCAACCGTGCTGGTGATGGTCCTCGTCGCGCTGCCCTTTGCGCTGCGCAGTATGGCCAGCACACTCTTCGGGGAACAGGAAACGATCCTCTACGATCTCAGCACGGACAGCATCGTCCCACCCGTCGTCACGGAGCCGATCGGGAGCGACCGCAACTACGTCAACATCGCGGTCGTGGGTCTGGACCCTGCCAGCGGCGAGGCCACCTTTGCCGTATCGGGGAACCGCACCTGCCTCGCCATCTGCCCCACGGTCGAACTCACCCTGCTGGCGCTGGACGACAACGCCGCGCAGCGCCGCGGCCTGCCGCCGGCGGCCACGGTAACCCTGGAACCAAAGGACCGCGTGTTCAGCGAGTCCGTGACGCTGCCCGTGCGAGGGCGGCCCAACCGCTACCCCTTCGACAGCTACGAAATCTGGCTGGGTTTCGCGTTCCTCATGACCGGACCAGATGGCCGGCCGCTGGACGTGGAGCGGATACTGCGCGCCGATAACGCCGTGGTCACCCTGCAGAGCCAGCTCAGCTACCTGGAGATGGCGGCGCCAGTGGCGATCGATCCCAGCCGCGCCGCGGCCGCCACGGACCCCTACGCCATTGCCCTGGTGGAAGACCTGCGTTTCGAGCGACCGGAGTACCTGAAGATCCTGGCGGTGTTGCTGGTCACACTCATTGCGGTCTCCGGCACCATCGCCCTGCTCCGCCGTGACATCGATGACCTGTTGCTCGGCATCGGTGGCCTCATCCTTGGTGTCTGGGGCATCCGTTCGGTGCTGAACAGCCAACCCATGCCCGGCGTCACCGCCATTGACCTCGCGCTCTCCCTGGTCATCCTCATCATGCTGCTCGGCCTCACCGTGCGCCTCACCCTGCACTTCCACCGGCGGAGCAACTGGCGGTGGCCGCGACGAAAGGATGCGTAAGGCAACGTAGGGTCAGGAAGACGCAACAGCCGATGAGCCCCAGGACCCACGGAATTCAGCGACAACTTGCTTGACCAATGGGGGACGCTGGAGGCCGGTTGTAGCGACGTCGAATGGCATCCGCTTCCGTCCGCAACCCCAGTTCATCATCGTGAAACTCACTCCAAATTTGCTGGTCCATTCCGGAGACGTTAGGCCGCCCTTTGCCAGGACACTCCGGATCAAGCGCGCAGAAGTTCCCAAGCTTCATTGCTACGCTGCCAGGATTTCGGAATGGTGTTCCTCGCTCTTCCGGTGAATAGAAGGGCAGCCTCTGGAGTCAACTACTGAGTTCGAGAATTTCCAGACGCCTCTTATCAATCTGTTTCCGCCCCGCTCTCACAAAGAGATCCAGCGCAAGAATGCACTCTTCCCGGGTCCACTTGGGACGTCGCATCACGGCAACTATCCCCTCTTGGCATGACCGAGACGGGAAATACTCATCACGCGTCCGGTTCTCTTAGCACCAACGGTAACAGCAAAAACTGGCGCAACCACGCGGAAATCCATCACTTATCCACAGGTATCCACATCCCCATCCGCATTCCGACATCGCTGCTGTCATTACGACAGCGGCATGTTCAGAACGCCTCAGGTGAATTGCGTTCCGGTCATGCGGCTGTGACAGGGTGACGGGTGTCACGCTTCCAGATGAGGAGACGGAGGCCGAGCAGGACGACGATGATGGTGCTCCCCTCGTGGCCGACCACGCCAAGTGGCAGGGGAATGCCGTGCGTCAGGGTGGCCGTGACCAGGACGGCGATGACCAGCAGCGCGAAGGCCAGGTTCTGGCGGATGGTGCGCCGCGTACGCCGGCTGAGCTCGATGGCGTACGGCAGCTTGCGCAGGTCATCGCCCATCAGCACGACGTCCGCGGTCTCCAGGGCCACGTCGGTACCGGCGCCGCCCATCGCCACCCCCACCGACGCGATCGCCAGGGCCGGGGCGTCGTTCACGCCGTCACCCACCATGGCCACCCGCCCCTGCTGTTCGAGGGCCTCGATGAAGCGCAGCTTCTCCTCGGGGAGCATGTCGCCACGCACCTCATCGACGCCAAGCTCCGTGCAGATGGCATCGGCCAGCCGCTGGTGATCACCGGTGAGGACCACAATCCGGGAGATGCCCAACTCCTTCAGTTCCCGGATCGCCATGACCGCGTCTGGACGCAGGGTGTCGGCAACTCCCAGCACCCCCTGGATACCCAGCCGGTTTCCCGCAAAAACCGCGGTGCAGCCCGCATCACGCATCTCATCCGCCACCCGCTCGGCCGCCGCCGGCACCACCACACCGGCGCCGGCGAAGTGGGCGGCGTTGCCCACCATCACCTCTTGCCCGGCGACCTGCGCGGTCACGCCCTTGCCCGGAAATGAGCGGAAGTTGTCTGCTTCCAGCAGCGGGATCTGTCGCTCCGCGGCTCCATCCACCATCGCTCGCGCCATGTGGTGCTCGGAGAAGTGCTCGGCGCTGGCGGCCAGTTGCAGCAGGGTCTGCGCGTCCCACGTGCCCAGGGGTTCCACGTTTGTCAGCGCCGGCTTGCCGTGGGTCAGGGTGCCGGTCTTGTCGAACGCCACGATCCGGGTTTCACCGATATTCTCCAGGTCCGCGCTCCCCTTGAAGAGCACGCCGTTGCGCGCGGCGTTGGCCAGGGCCGAGAGCGTAGCGGCCGGGGTGGAGATCACCAGGGCGCAGGGCGAGGCCACAACCAGCAGGGTGATGGCCCGGTAAACAGCGGCGTCCACGTTCTCATGCAGGAAGAAGATGGGAATGGCGCCAACCAGGATCGCGAAAAGAATGACGCCGATGGCGTAGGCGCCTTCGAACCGGTCCGTGAAGCGCTGGGTGGCGCTCTTCTGGGCCTGCGCCTGGGCCACGAACTGCACGATCTTGGCGAGCGTGCTCTCCTGGTGCAGCCGGTCCACGCGGACGTAGATCGCGCCCGAGCCGTTGATGGTGCCGGCGAACACGGCGGCACCAGCGCTCTTGGGGACCGGCACACTCTCACCGGTAATTGCAGCCTGGTCCACGGACGTCTCGCCGGAGAGCACCGTGCCATCCACGGAAACGCGTTCCCCAGGGCGCACCAGGACGGTGTCACCCAGTTGCAACTGCTCCACCGGCGTCACGCGCTCGAGACCATTCACAATCACGGTCGCAACCGCCGGCGAAAGGTCCATCAGCGCTTTCACCGCGCGCTCGGTGCGGCCCAGCGCGTAGTGTTCCAGGGCTCCTGAGGTAGAGAAGAGCCCAAGCAGGATGGCGCCCTCTTCCCAACTCCCCAGGTACGCCGCACCGGCAGCCGCTGTGATCATGAGCAGGTCGATGCTGATGCTGCGCTCGGTGACGAGCAGGCGCAGCGCGTTGATTGCCGCCGTGGTCCCACCAGCGATGTAGGAGGCGACGTAGAGCGCGAGGACGATCTGCGGTCCCACGGGCACAAGGCGTGGAACGATCAGCGCCAGCGCGAGGAAGGCCCAGCAGAGCACCGCCCCCACCGCCAGTCCCCACTGCTCCCACCAGGCAGCCAGTCTTCCCGGCACGCTCTCTGGTACGACCGGGGGGGTGAGCGCAGCTGGCGGTGACAACACCGTGCCGTCAGCGAAGGAGGGGTGATGCCGGGCCGTGAGGACTTCAGTGCCCGGCAGTGCCTTCCCCATCTCCCGGCCTGCCACCGCACTGCCCCTGTTCCTGTGCTCCACGCTTTCGACCACGCTCACAACCCTGCTTTCCCCGCACAACCAGCGTTTGGACTCAGCGCCCAAACGCCATCCCTGACCTACGAGGTCAGGATTTATGTCTCCTTACAAGTCTAGCCGCTGCGGCATGAGGAGTGCCCCCAGTTGCGCGCCAGTCAATCGGCCGGGACACGGCCAGGCCGGTTATCCACAGTTATCCACATCGCGGTCTCACGGGGAGGAAATCTGTGCCTGGCTGTGCCTGGCGCTGACTTGGCGGAACCATGCGTGTTTTCTGGTCACCAACTCTGCCAGCCAGTCACAGGTTCTGGCACAGATGGGGATAACTTCTGGGTGATTGTGGATAACTTTTCCAGGCTGGGGATATCGTGCGGAAAAGTACCGCTCAGGCGGGGAAAACCCGCGTACGTACTGTGTATGAGGGACCACCTGTGCGTGGATTGGCACAGGTGTGACAGCGCTGGCAGAGGGTGGAGTGGGGATATGTGGATAGCTTATCCACAGGTTTTCCGGGGCCGATTCCTCATCACCATGCGGAAACTGGCACTTATCCCCACTGTCCACACCACTACGGTAAAGACGGGAATTCTCCACATATTACTGATTGATACGTGTGGAAGAACTACGTTGTGGTGGAGAAGACCCTCTCCCTCACCCCACCCTATTCCGGGATAACACCTCGTGTGTAGAGCAGCGCCGTGTGACCGGGCAGGCGCAACGTGACCGTGCCGTCGGAGGTCACCAGCTCAGGTGCGGTCTTGCCGGCACCGAGAAACCGTGCCTCGCTGGCGTCAAAGCGCCGTGTCCACTCGCCGGCGGGCCAGGGCAGCTCGAGGGTGACTGGACTCTCAGCGAAGTGCAGGGCAGCGAACGCCTCTCCCTCATTGCTGCGGGCGTGGAGGAGCAGGATGCGCTCCGTCTCGAGCGCCGTCACCGTGCGCTCGGCGCCGGGATCGGTGATCACGGGGAACTGCCGGCGCAGGGCGATCAGCGTGCGGTAGGTATCGTGCAGGGCGCGGTGCTCGGCCGCCGTCTCCAGGGTGTCGTCGAGATGGATACCGATTTGCACCCGGGAACGGGTCCAGGTGTCCTCTGCCTGGGGATCGGGCGCGGCGTCATCCGCTTCCCAGTTCCAGTGTCCGAACTCGGCGCGGCGGCCGGCGCGTACGGCTTCAACCAGCTCGGCGTCCCCGTGGTCGGTCATGTACAGGAATGGATTCGGCTCGCCGTACTCCTCGCCCATGAAGAGCAAGGGGATGAAGGGCGACAGGAGGACCGTCGCAGCGGCCAGCTTGCGCTGCGCGAACGTGATGCGGTGACCGAGCCGCTTGCCAAACGGGCGGTTGCCAACCTGGTCGTGGTTCTGCACGAAGACGATGAACCGGTCGCTGCCGACATCGCCCGGCGGCTTGCCGAAGTGACGCCGGCGCATATGGCTGTACTGTCCGGTGAAGATGAAGGCCTGCTCCATGGCGATGGCCAGATCGGCGAAGGGCGCGAAGTCCGCGGCGTAGTCGCTTGCCTCCCCCACCAGTTGTGTTTCCAGGGAGTGACAGAAGTCGTCCGCCCACTGCGCATCCAGGCCGAGGCCGTTCCGCGAGCGGGGCTGGATGACCCGCGTGTCGTTGAGGTCGCTCTCGGCAATCAGGAACGCTTCACGTCCCAGTTCGGCGGCGCGTCCATGCACGGCGACCGCCAGGTCTGCCAGGAAGGGCTGCCCGTGGCAGTCATAGATCTGGTGGATGGCATCGAGGCGGAAGCCATCAATGCGGTACTCATCCAGGAACATGAGCGCATTCTGGATGAAGAAGGCGCGCACCTCATCACTGCCTGGACCATCGAAATTGAACGCGTCGCCCCAGGGCGTGTGGTAGTTGTCCGTGAAGTACGGGCCGAAGTGGCGGATGACGCTTCCTTCCGGCCCGATGTGGTTGTAGACCACGTCCAGGATGACCGCCAGGCCCAGGCCGTGCGCGGCGTCCACCAGGGCTCGCAAGCCATCCGGGCCGCCGTAGGAGTGCTGCACCGCGTAGGGGAAGACGCCGTCGTACCCCCAGTTGCGTGTGCCAGGGAACTGCGCCACTGGCATGAGCTCGATAGCGGTCACACCCAGGTCCTGCAGGTAGGGCAGATGGGGGATGGCCGCCGCGAAGGTGCCCTCCTCGGTGAAGGACCCGACGTGCAACTCGTAGATCACCCAGTCGCGATGCGGCGGAAGCTGCCACGTGTCGTGTTGCCAGGGGAAGGCCCCGCTGTCCACGATCTGCGACGGTCCGTGTACACCGTCCGGCTGGAAGCGGGAGGCCGGATCGGCCAGGAGATCGCCATCCAGGCGGAGCCGGTAGCGGTCTCCCGCCTGGGCGCCGGTAACTTCCCCGCTGAAGTAGCCGTGTGCGTCCCTGGTCAGCGGAACCTCTGTGCCCTGTTCTTCCAGCACCACACTCAGGGTGGTGGCCGCTGGCGCCCAGACGTGGGCCTGTATGCGTCCGTCTGCGTCCGGGCGTACACCAACGTCGCTCACTGTTTGCCGCTCCCCGTTTGCCGTTGTCACGCTCGTCCTCATCCGTCCCACGTTACCGTCGTATTGGTGATCTGGCAGAACAAGCCTCGCATCGTGTGCAGACTGCCTGTGACATGGCACGAGGTTTGTTCTGCTCGTCTCAGCGGCCATGATGCGGGAGTTGTGCCAATAACGTGGCTCAACTGTGCCAGGCACGCTGCCGGGTCGAGGTGCTTGCGCGATCACCCGCGCAAGGCCGCGGATCATGGTGACCTGGGCCAGTGCCGGCCACGCATTGACGCCAGAGCGTCTTCAAGAGCTTTCGGGGTTGGAAGCTGGGGACGAGAACCGGCCCAGATGCCCCTCCAAACAGGTGGCTTTTTCTTCCCGTCAAATGCGGTTGCAGGATCTCCTATCTACGTCTGCAAAACAACGCTCTCTATTTGTAGCCTTGTCTAAAAATTGGTAACCTATTTCGCAATACTGGTCCGGGGGTAGCTGAAGCAGCCAGTCCAGTCCCTGGGCATTGCGTACGAGCCAACGCGCCGCGTTGCTCCCCTTGCCGTCAGCCCAGCGTTTCCTGGGTGACGGCCAGCTACTTCAGGTACACGACAGGGAGTTCCTTTCCATGACATGCTCACGACGAACCCTCCTGACTGCCGGCGGGGTGTCCCTGGCCGGGGTTCTCCTGGGTTTGCCTCGCCAGACCGTAAACACGGCACGAGCCCAGGAGCGCATTACCGTTGCCACCACGGTCGGCATGATTGCCGACCTCGTGCGTAACACGGGCGGCGACCGGGTTGAGGTCACGGCGCTGATGGGTCCAGGGGTCGATCCCCACCTCTACAAGCCAAGCTCTGGCGATATCGATGTCCTGAGCAACGCGGACGTCATCTTCTATGGTGGCCTGCACCTTGAAGGGCGCATGGTCGAGACCTTCGAAGGGATCTCGCGCTCGGGCAAGCCCACCTTCGCCGTGACGGCCGGCATCCCGGAAGAAGAACTGATTGCGATCAACGACGCGCACGACCCGCACGTCTGGTTCGATGTCTCCCTGTGGATCCGCGCGCTGGACGAGGTGAGCGCCCGCCTGAGCGCGACCTTCCCCGAAGATGCCGAACTCTTGCAGGCCAATGGCGCCGCCTACCGCACTGAGCTGGAGGCGCTCGATGCCTATGTGCGTGAGCAGGCGGACCGAGTGCCGGAAGCGCAGCGGGTGCTGATCACCGCGCACGACGCCTTCAACTACTTCGGACGTGCCTACGGCTTCGAGGTGCGTGGCCTGCAGGGGATCAGCACGGCGTCCGAGGCGGGAGCCGGTGACGTCCAGGCGCTGATCGACTTCATTGTCGAGGGTCAGATTCCCGCCATTTTCGTCGAGTCAAGCGTTTCCCCTGCCACCATCGAGGCGGTACAGGAAGGGAGCAGGGCGAAGGGCTGGGAAGTGGTTATTGGCGGGCAGCTGTTCTCGGACGCGATGGGTGAGGATGGCACGCCCGAGGGCACCTATCCCGGCATGGTCACGCACAACATCGACACGATCGTCGGCGCATTGCTCGGTGAAACGGCAGGTGAGGGATGAGCGCGCGACACGTGGAACCACAGTTTCGCGACGAGGAAGCGGCCGTCAGCGTCCACGACCTCACGGTGGCCTACCGCGACACGCCGGTTCTCTGGGATATCGACGTTGCCATCCCCACTGGCACCCTGACGGCGATCATCGGGCCAAATGGCGCCGGCAAGAGCACCCTGCTCAAGGCGATCATGGGGCTGGTGCCAGTTGCCACCGGTACGGTCGAGATCTTCGGCCATACCAGCCCGAAGCAGCGCCGCCTGATTGGCTACGTGCCGCAGCGCGGTAGCGTCGACTGGAACTTCCCGACCAACGCGCTCGACGTCGTGACGATGGGCACCTATGGGCAACTGGGCTGGGTGCGGCGTCCCGGCAAGGCCGAGCGCGATCGGGCCATGCACGCGCTGGAGCAGGTTGGGATGGCGGATTTCGCTGACCGCCAGATCAGCCAGCTCTCCGGCGGCCAGCAGCAGCGCGTCTTCCTGGCGCGCGCGCTGGTGCAGGACCAGCAGCTCTACTTCATGGACGAACCGTTCGCCGGCGTCGATGCCGCGACCGAGAAGTCGATCGTCGCCATCCTGCAGCAACTCCGTTCCGAGGGGAAGACGGTGGTGGTGGTGCACCACGACCTGGAGTCCGCCCCGGACTACTTCGACTGGCTGGTGCTGCTCAACGCGCGGCTGATCGCGGCTGGCCCCATGCGGGAGACCTTCACGGCCGCCAACCTGGAGCGAGCGTACGGCGGCACGCTGACGCTCTTCCAGCCGCGCTCGGTGCAGCGGATCGCTGGCACTTCAGACGACGCTGACCCCGAGCCGCTGATCGTTGCCCCGGGGACCGCGCCATGACCGTCCCCTCGATCCTGCATGACCTGATCTTCGATTACACCCTGCGCAACGTGGCGCTCGGCTCGGCGCTGCTTGGGGTTGTCAGCGGCATCCTGGGCGCGTTTGCCGTGCTGCGGCGGCAGGGTCTGCTGGGTGACACCCTCTCCCACGCGGCGCTGCCCGGCATCTGCATTGCCTTCCTGCTCACGGGTGCCCGCGCGCCCCTGCCGCTGCTGATCGGCGCGGGTATCGCCGGCTGGATCGGGACGCTGCTCCTGCTGAACACGGTGCGCGAGACCAAGCTCTCGGAAGACACCATGCTTGGCGTGGTGCTCAGCACCTTCTACGGGCTCGGCATCGTGCTGCTGACCTACATCCAGCGCCGCAATGACGCCAGCCAGGCCGGCCTGGACAAGTTCCTGTTTGGGCAGGCGGCCGCCCTGGTACGCAGCAATGTGATCACCTTTGCCGTCCTGGGCGGCATTGCGCTGATCGTGGTGCTTCTCCTCTACAAGGAGTTCAAGCTGCTCTCGTTCGACCCCGAGTTCGCCGCCTCCATTGGCTTCCCGACCCGGGGCCTGAACGTGGCGCTGACCTCGCTGCTCGTCGTGGCAGTGATGATCGGCCTGCAGACGGTGGGCGTTGTCCTGATGGCCGCCATGGTCATTGGCCCCGGCACAGCCGCGCGCCAGTGGACCGACCGCCTCTCGGTGATGCTCGTCCTCTCTGCATTCATCGGCGCAGCCGCAGGTGTCTCCGGTGCGGTGCTCAGCGTCCAGGATTCCGCCCTGCCGACCGGGCCGATGATCATCCTCTCGCTGACCGCCATGGTGGTCGTCTCCATCCTGTTCGCGCCACGTCACGGTCTGCTGCCGGAGTGGTGGCGCCGCCGCAAGCAGCGGCGTGAGCTCGTCGCCCCACCCCTGCCGGGTGAGTCGCTGGGCATGAGCGGAGGACGGCCATGAGCTCGGCAACCGTCATCCTGCTGACCGGCGTGATGTGCGCGGCGGCCTGCTCCATGCTGGGCACCTTCCTGGTGCTGCGGCGCATGGCCATGATGGCGGACGCCATCAGCCACGCCATCCTGCCCGGCCTCGTCTTCGGCTACTGGCTCTCGAACAGCTCGAACCTGATCACCGGCACCATCGGCGCAACGCTGGCCGCGCTCCTGACCGTCACCCTGGTCGAGGCGCTGAGCCGCACGCGCCGTGCAGACGCCGGCTCGGCGATGGGGATCATCTTCCCGGCCATGTTCGCGCTGGGCGTGGTGCTGGTCAGCCGCTTCTTCGCGAACGTGCACCTGGATGCCGACGCGATCCTGATGGGGAACATCGAGTTCTCGGTCTTCGACCGCCTGTTCATCGGCGACCAGGACTACGGCCCACTCTCCCTCTGGATCATGGGCACACTCCTGGTCATCAACTCGATCTTCCTGCTCCTCTTCTTCAAGGAGCTGAAGCTCTCGACCTTCGATCCCGCGCTGGCCGTCGCGCTCGGCTTCTCACCGGTTGTCATCCAGTACGCGCTGATGACCGTGGTCTCGGTAACGACGGTCGGCGCCTTCACGGCGGTGGGCGCCATCCTGGTCATTGCGCTGATCATCGTGCCGGCGGCTACAGCCTACCTGCTGACCGACAGCCTGCCGAAGATGATCGTGCTCTCGGTGCTGATCGGGGCAGGGTCCGCCGTGCTCGGCTACGGGTTTGCGCGCTGGCAGGATCTCTCTGTCTCCGGCTCCATGGCGACGGCGACCGGGGTGCTCTTCCTGCTCGCCCTGTTGCTCTCCCCCTCGCAGGGCGCCATCGCTCGCCTGCGCCGCCGGGAGCGGAACGCTCGCCGCTTTGCCGTGGACCTGCTGGTGGTGCACCTGCTAACGCACGAAGCGACCGACACCGAAGCGGCCGAGAGCACTATTGGTCACGTCAACGCCGCGCTGCGCTGGTCTCCGGAGGACGCCCGCGCCACTATTCGCCGCGCCCGCGACCAGGGCCTCATCGAGCAGTACGCCGAGCACCTGGCCCTCACCCCCCGCGGCTACCAGGTCGCCCAGGACCTGGCACAGGCGCGGGGGTAATGACGCTAATAGTGAGCCGGACCTGCGAGTTTTCACCAGAAGGGCTGAGGTTTCTGCGATATCCACCTGTCCTCCTTATAACTGGCAGGACGCTAAGAAACTGCGGCCTCAGTAACCGCGAATCGACGCGCTGGCCCATCTATGCGAGCCCGACAGCCAACGGGTAACGTGAAGATCGGCGAGGTATGGCCGAAGTCCATGTCGGCAATGATCGGGAAGGCGAATTGCTCGGTGCGAGTCAGGATGACCTCGTGGAGGCGCGCGCTCTCCTCGTTGGAATAGCCGTAGGGTCGCGCGACGAGCAGCCCGCGAATCCGCGCCAAGACCCCCATGTTCTCGTAGTCCATAAGGATGGCGTCGATCTTCTCCGGGCTGAGCCGCTCTTCAGACGTTTCTAGGAAGAGAATTGCACCGTCGAATGACGGCCAGTAGCGCGTTCCTCGCAAGTGCTGCAATGACTCCAGGCACCCACCGATGAGCCACCCCTCTGCCGTTCCACCCCGCAGCCAGGCCCACCCGGTGGAACTGTGCTGCTTTCGGGGTCTGATGAGATCGGCCTGTGTCTCCCAATCGAGGAATTCGTCGGTCCACCATGGGGAAGGCTCAATAACGCCAATGGGCTCCGGTGACGTGATCGCTCGCAGCACATACGATTCCGAATACTCCGGCATGTGAGGGTACTCGGCCCAGTCGGTCATGAGCGTTGGACCATTGAAGGTAACCAGCCCGCTCACGGTCCAGAACGCGACGTTGAGGACCGTGATATCGGAGAACCCGAGCAGGATCTTCGGGTTGGCACGGATCAGGTTCCAGTCGATCAGGGGGAGCAAGTGGCAGGAGTGATCACCACCAATGGTGGCAATGATGGCTCGCACCTGTGGGTCGGCAAACATGGCATGGAGGTCATCGGTGCGATGCTGTGGCGTATCCGAGATGTACCCGGTGGAGTTGAGGGCGTGTGGGGCGATGATGACCCGGAACCCCAGCGATTCCAGGTGCGCCACGCCGCGCTCGATCCGATGCGTGAAGGCATCACCACCATACCAGGACGGGCTGACGATGCCGACCGTATCCCCGCGCCGCAACCGAACTGGTTTCATGTTGATCCTCCTCGCGTGGCACGACGAAATTCTGCTGGGTCGCTGCTGAAGGAATATACGGAGAGATCAAACCATTATTGTCACCACTTTCTTGTGACATTAGTCTGACTGGCAGTACTGACCATGACCCGGATACAACCGTCTGTGAGGCTGGATGTGGAGTGGATTCAGTGAGCGGGTTTGATGCTGATTCAAGGCATCGTGGATGTCGTGTAGCATCCCAACTGCCGGTGAGCGTTCGAACCGCTGGTGTCGCATCGGAATGATTGATCGGTATAACGGATTATCGAGCTCGAAACGCTGTGTGTTGTAAGCGTTGCCGCTGGGCTTCTCTCGCAGGCACCACGAACAGACCAGGCTCGCAGGTGGTTGATCCTGCAACCGCATAATCCCGGCACGGCATGTGCGCTACACGCTGGGGACGGACTCACTGTGCCCGGCAAACCCTGAACGTTGACAAGACAACAGAACAAAGGAGACCATCAATGACCAGCGTCGCGGCGGAGCCAAAGGTTCTGCCCGGGTCACGCTTTCCCCTGGGCGCTACACCGGATGGCGAGGGGACCAATTTCGCCCTGTTCAGCGAGAACGCGACGGGCGTGGATCTTTGCCTCTTCGACGCTGATGGCAAGGAGACTGCCTGTGTGCCCCTGCGCGAAGTCACAGCGCATGTCTGGCACGGCTACCTGAAAGGTGTTGGTCCGGGGCAGCAGTACGGATACCGCGTGCATGGCCCCTTCGCGCCCGCAGAAGGACACCGCTTCAACGATGCCAAGCTGCTGATCGACCCGTATGCTCGTGCTCTCGCGGGCACCGTGGATTGGAAGGCGCCCGTCTTCGGCTACCCGTTGGGCAGCGGCAATGATCTGGAGCAGGACACGCAGGATGACGCCTGGGGCGTCCCCCGCGCCATCGTCGTCGACGGTGGGTTCGACTGGGGCAGTGACCGCCGGCCCAACATCGAATTGCACAACTCGGTCATTTACGAGCTGCACGTCAAGGGCTTCACCGAGCAGCATCCCGGCGTACCAGAGGAGCTGCGCGGCACCTACGCCGGCCTTGCGTCGGAGCCAGCTATCACCTACCTGAAGGAGCTGGGCGTGACGGCGGTGGAGCTGCTGCCGATCCACGCCTTCCTCGATGACGCCCACCTGCTCGACCAGGGGCTACGCAACTACTGGGGGTACAACACGATCGGCTTCTTCGCGCCGGAGGCCCGCTACGCCAGCAGCCAGGAGGTTGGCGGCCAGGTGCGCGAGTTCAAGGAGATGGTCAAGGCCCTGCACGCCGCTGGCATCGAGGTCATCCTCGACGTGGTCTACAACCACACGGCGGAGGGGAACCAGCTCGGACCCACCCTCTCCTTCCGGGGGATCGACAACGCCAGCTACTACCGCCTGGTGGAGGACGACCCCCGCTTCTACATGGATTACACCGGCACCGGCAACACGCTCAACGCCATCAACCCGCAGGTGCTGCAACTGATCATGGACTCCCTGCGCTACTGGGTGACCGAGATGCATGTCGATGGCTTCCGCTTCGACCTCGCCTCAGCCCTGGCCCGCGAGTTTCACGATGTCGACCGCCTTGGCTCCTTCTTTGATGTTATTCACCAGGATCCGGTGCTCTCCCGCGTGAAGCTGATCGGCGAGCCGTGGGACGTTGGTGAAGGCGGCTACCAGGTCGGCAACTTCCCCTCTCTCTGGAGTGAGTGGAACGACAAGTTCCGCGATACCGTGCGTGCCTACTGGAAGTCCGACGATGACGTGACGGTGGGTGAGATGGCCTACCGCCTGACCGGATCATCCGACCTCTACCAGAGCGATGGCCGGCGTCCCTACGCCAGCATCAACTTCGTGACCGCGCACGATGGCTTCACGCTGGAAGATGTGGTCAGTTACAACGAGAAGCACAACGAGGCCAACGGTGAGGAGAATCGCGACGGCCACGATCACAACATCTCCTGGAATCACGGCGTCGAGGGCCTAACCGATGACCCGGAGATCATCGCGGCGCGCGAGCGGACGAAGCGCAACATGATGGCTACCCTGCTTCTGTCGCAGGGCCTCCCCATGATCGCGCACGGGGATGAGCTTTCCCGCACCCAGGGCGGGAACAACAACGTCTACGCCCAGGACAACGAGATTAGCTGGGTGGACTGGAACCTC
The DNA here is from genome assembly GCA_046328375.1 of Thermomicrobiales bacterium. Taxonomy (GTDB): domain Bacteria; phylum Chloroflexota; class Chloroflexia; order Thermomicrobiales; family UBA6265; genus JACCXM01. Next base: position 120,635 of record JAXLWT010000003.1, on the reverse strand, counting down.
GATGAGCGCAAAGGGGCGTTCCTCGATTTCACGCGCGGCCTGATCCGCCTGCGTGACCAGCACCCCAGCCTGGGGCGCCCCCGCTTCTTCCAGGGCGAGAAGGTGCGTGGCTCAAGCGTCGAGGACCTGGCCTGGTTCCGCCCGGACGGCGAACCGATGAGCGATGAAGACTGGGAAGCCGGCTGGAACAAGAGTATTTCCATGCGCCTCGGCGGTAAGGCGCTGGTCGAGGTCGATGCTGACGGGAACCGCCTCGTCGACGATGATCTCTTCCTGCTCCTGAACGGCCACTACGAGCCGGTCTCGTTCTGCATCCCGCCGCAGGGCAAGGACCAGTGGACGGTAATCCTGGACACCGCCACGGGCGAGATCGAGCCGCAGGGGCGCACCGTGACCGCTGGCGAGAACTTCGAAGTTCCCGAGCGGTCACTGCTGCTGCTGAAGCGGTAGCAGCGAGAGCAGCCGGCAATCCTCGTGTCATCCCGAGCGAAGTCGCGGGATCTCGTGCACGGTACGACCGCGACGAGGTCTCTCGACAAGCTCGAGACACGGCGGGTCGTGGACGACAGCCTACTACTCCGCGACCCGCTCAAGCAGCGCGACGGGCAGGTGGGCGAAGACCTCACCCATCTGCAGCGCGGCGCCCTGTTCGGCTGAGCCTGCCGCGATGACCTCCCCCGTCAGGACGTTGCGGTAGCTCCTACCCGGCTCACCATCTGGCAGGAGCAGGCGCGACCTGCTCCAGATTTCCTCCCCGATCGGATCACGCAGATCGCGTCCGACGAGCCCCGCAACCAGCCGAGGTACGGCCACGATCACTTCCTCGTCCTCCAGGCGACGGGCAAAGGCCACGATGTGATCGGCGGCCGTACCGTCTGCGTCCAGCGGGAGATAGGCTCCCTCGCCGTAGAGCGCTGTGTGGCCGAGGCGTGACGCCAGCGCCCGTGCGGTCAGGAAGAGCTTGATCCGCCCATCGTCCTTCGCGGCCAGGAGTTCCGCGGCCAGTTCGGGGCTGGGCTGGCGGCTGTTCAAGCCGCGCAGGTGTGCTTCCCGCGCCTCGTAATCCACGGGGCGGCGGTTGTCCGGGTCAACCAGGCTCTGGTCCCAGAGCTCCGTACCCTGGTAGAGATCGGGAACACCGGGTGCCGCCAGTTTCAGCAGTTGCTGCCCGAGTGCGTTGAACGCTCCAACGTGGGCCACCAGGTTGCGGAGCGAGGCAACGTCTTCCAGGAAGGCGCTGCCCGGGGCAAGCGTCTGGCGCACGAAGCGGGAGAGCGCTTCTTCATACGCCTCGTCCGCATTGATCCAGGTGGTGTGCACCTGCGATTCCCGCGCGGCCTTGAGCATGAAGGCAGCAATGCGGTCGATGAACTCCGGGGAGAGCGAATCCTCGCCCCAGGGCCATGCCCCAAGAACCGTCTGGTAGAAGAGGTACTCGTCGTTGCGGTCGGGCGCAGATGTCCCTTCGAGCCGCGTCTTGTGCCGGCGGTTCAGCCGGGTCCAGCGGTTGATGGCGGCCCGCCACTCGCGTGGGACCTCGGAGAGGACGGCGATACGGGCGCGGACGTCTTCGCTGCGCTTGGTGTCGTGCGTGGATGAATTGAGGAGCGTGTAGGGCCAGCGCCGTGCGCGTTCCGCATTCTGGCGGTGGAACTCCGCAACGCTGCTCCCAAAGGCAGCCGGATCCCCGCCCACCTCATTGAGCGCAACGAGCCGGTTGTAGACGTAGAAGGCTGTGTCCTCAACACCCTTCGCCATCACCGGGCCGGAAAGTTGCTGGAACTTCATCACGAAGGTGCAGCGCTCAGCCAGGGCTTCTTCACTCAGCGAAGGGTCCTCGCGCAGCAACAGGACATCGAGCAGGAAATCGAAGACGGTGGTTTCCATCGACGGGTTGCGCCGCTTCGCGTCTCGCACGGCGCGTTCGATGGCGCGACGATCCCGCTCCGGCACGCCGTTCTCGTTGCACGCGATATACGTCCGGTAGATCGGGAAGTTGGCGATTACCTCACGCAGGGCGTTCCGCAGGCTGCTGAGGGTGAAGTCGCGCGTGCGCCGGTTCTGCTCGGAGATGCGGTTGAGTGCCCGCGCCAGCACGTTCGTCTCGCTGGCCAGGGCCGTGCGCAGCATGAGATCGCGCGTCTCATAGGCGATGGCGGCAAAGGTGCGACGCTCACCCGTGAAGCGGGCGTAGAGCTGGTCGAAGGCGCGGCGGTTGGCAGGATCGACGAAGAGGCCGGTGGCCGCTCGTGCGAACTCGTAGCCGACCGTGCCGTGGACCGCCCAGTCCTGTGGCAACCCTTCGCCCGGCTCCAGGATCTTCTCCACCACCACATAGAGCGGCAGGCGCCCGGCAATCTCTGCGCCGTCTGCACTTTGACCTGCCCAGAGATCGCCGAGGGCTGGGTCAACGGCCTCCCAATCGGGCTCGTCATCTTCCGGGATATGCGCCAGCGTGCAGTAGGCGGCACGTTGCAGATCCCGGTAGTAGCCAGCCGGATCCCAGAGGCCGTCCGGGTGATCGATGCGCAGGCCGGTGATCGCGCCCTCGCCCAGCAACTGCATCAGCCGCGCGTGCGCGGCGGCGAAGACCTCACGCTCCTCCTGGCGTACGGCTGCCAGCTCGTTGATGGCAAAGAAGCGGCGGTAGTTGATCTCCTCGCCTGCCGTGCGAAAGGAGGAGAGGCGGTACGTCTGCGCATCGAGTAACTGATCGAGGGCATCGAAGCTGTGCGGCTGCTCGGGGTCGCCGTTGATCTCGCTGACACTCGCTTCTATCACTGCCGCGACCTCAGGCGAGGAGGCGATCAGGTCGGCCAGGCGGCGCTTGATGACGATCTGCTCTCGGCGGCGTTCGGCCAGTTCTTCCGGGTCCGTCGCCGTAGGGCCGGGCAGCCGCTGGCACGCGGTGATGATGCTGGCCAGTTCCAACCGCACCGGGTCTTCCTCATCCAGGTCGCTCAGTCGCTCCAGCGCTGGGGTGAGGATTATTGGGTAGGTCGGCGGGGCGATGGGCAGCGGCGTCTGGTAGTAGTGGACGGCGAAGGCGCCCTCAGCCAGGGAGAGTTGCAGTTCGCCCCGCTCCAGCACTACGCCGTACGGGTCGCCCAGCACCGGCAGCAGGATTTTGCCGCGCAGCTCTTCCTTCAGTGGCCGCCAGTCGATATCGAAATAGCTGGCGTAGGCGGATGTCCGGCCATTCTCCAGCAGATCCTGCCACCAGGCGTTGGCCCCGGCTGCGATGCCCATGTGATTCGGCACGACATCGACCAGGAAGCCCAGATCATGCGTGTGCAGGAGGGACACGAGCCGTTGCAGGTCATCGTCCGAACCGATTTCCGGGTTGACGGTGGCGTAGTCCGTGACGTCATAGCCGTGCATGCTGCCGGGGGCAGCGGTGAGAAAGGGCGAGGTGTAGAGCGCTCCAACGCCCAACTCCCGCAGGTAGGGCACGATGCGCTCAGCATCGGGAAAGGGAAAGCTCGCGTTGAGCTGAACACGATAGGTCGAGGTAGGCGGATTGGCTACCGGACGCGACGACTGCGAGGACAAGGTTTGACCTCCACCAGGTGGGTATCTGTTACTGGACTATGGAGTACGGAAGATTGATGCCACGCTTCTCGATGGCACCCTTCGTGCCATGTAGCCGTCGAGGGCGTGACTGTGCGGCTATCACCACCGTAGTTTACGGACAAGGAACACGAGTGCCCGTTCAGTTCTGGGATGAGTTCCTGGCTCAACTGCAGAAGCCCAGTGATCTCCAACTGGCGACGCTGATGCAAGCTGGATGATGTTGGTATCTCCGGATGACCGCCCAACGCCGTCGCCCCTGACGCAGACGCTGGCGCGACTGCGCCTGGCTAACCCCTACCTCCGCGTCCACCTGGGCCAGCCAGGCGAGGTCAGCGGCTTCTCACTTGCCGACATCCTTGAGGGGGAGGCGCCCCTGCTCGATGTTCATCTCGGCCGGATGGCCAGGCACTATCAGGCAGACGAGCGGGAGGTGCTGGCGCGCTTCTACCTGAGTGGCTTCTCGTTCCACCTCGCGCATTTCGCCGTTGGCGCGTTCGTGCGAGAGCAGCGCGTGCCGGTCCTGGCTCCGGCGTCGCTCGGTCTCACCTGCAACACGATCGGGTTTCCCACGGCACTCATCCTGTCCCGGGAAGAGTTCTTCACTCTTCCAGGTGACGGCGCCGCCTTTCTCCCAGGAGCAATCCCGGTGGAAGATGAGGCGGCCTTGCGTGACCAGCTCCGGTTCCGATTGGTCACGGCCTGCCAGCCGTTAGTCACTGCTCTGTGTCAGCGGGCCCGGCTGGGAGAGCGTGCCCTGTGGATTGCGGCTGCGGAAACGTGCGCTGCGGCGCTGATTGCTGCACTCCCACCCGGCACATCAGTCGCAAGAGCCCAGGCAGAGATCGAGGCCCTCCTGGGTGATCCTGCCTCGCCGTTGCGTGCCGATCTCGAGATCGTGACGGCGACAGACGCTGATCGCTCGCCCCTGGGCCTCCTTGGCCACGACTGCTGTGCCATGTTCCGGCTGCCCAATCAGCCCACCTGCACGACCTGCCCGCACCTGCCCTACGACCAGCGAGTTGCGGCGTTGCGATCGTGGCTGGTGGCGAAGGCACGGGGCTAGCCACGAGTTGGCTCGTTCCAGTTCCGCAGATAGCCGGTTCCGAGATCGTACCCCCCTCTCGCGTGTCATCTCGAGCGCAGGTGAGAGGTCTCGGACTTCCTTACCGCCGAGGAACAACGTGAGCACCCGTTGCGTCACACCTACGTTGTCAGTGACGCCGAGATCCTTCGCCTGTCGGCTCAGGAGGACACGTGAGCATTGTCGCTCCAGGTGGCGCAAGGCACTGTGTGGTGAACCAGGTATGCTCGTCGCGATAAGGCTCGAGACTTCTCCGTAATAAGGAATACATCGAGTCGACTGGGCAACGTCTGAAGGTTCGTCCATGACCAACCGCCTGAAACGCATCATCCTCTTCGCCGTCACCGCCGTGCCACTCACGCCGGTACGGGTGGCGAAGCGCTGGGAGTGGCAGAAGGACAAGGGCAAATCCTGGCAGAAGTCGGGCAGCGTGCAGTGGCCGCGCAAATGACAGCACCGGAAGCGCTCATCTTCGACGTCTTTGGCACCTGCGTCGATTGGCGCGGCAGTATGACGCGTGAGGGCGTCGCGCTGGGACAGCGGCTCGGGATCGAAGGTATCGACTGGGTTGCGGTGGCTGACGCCTGGCGCGGGCAGTACCAGCCACAGATGGAAACGGTGCGCAGCGGGCAACGGCCGTGGGTCACGCTTGACACCCTGCACCGCGAGGCGCTCGATACGGTGCTCGCGCAGTTTGGCCTGGATGACATTCCGGCAGCCGAGCGAGATCGCTTCTCCGATGGCTGGCGGCGGCTCGACCCCTGGCCGGATGTGCCGGCTGGCCTGCACAGGCTGCGCAGCCGCTTCCTCCTTGGCCCGAACTCCAACGGCAACATTGCGCTCATGGTGCGCCTCGCGCGCTGGGCCAATCTGCCGTGGGACACCATCCTCGGTGCGGAGATTGCCCAGGCCTACAAGCCGCAACCGGAGGTCTACCTGCGCAGTGTGGCGGCTCTCGGCCTGCAGCCAGCCGAGGTGATGATGGTTGCGGCCCACAACGGCGATCTGCACGCCGCCGCCGCTTGCGGCCTGGAGACGGCCTTCGTGCCTCGTCCACTCGAGCATGGGCCGGGCCAGGCGAGCGACCTCACGCCGGATGGCCCGTTTACCATCGTTGCGACCGATTTCAACGACCTGGCCACGCAGCTCGGCTGCTGATCCCGGCTGGACAAACACCTGACACCCATCCGCCGGTTGGGGCGTTCCTGCAAATGCAGGACGACGGCGCACGACGACGCGGGGGTGAGAACAGTGCGGCTCCTTCTGGTAGTTACCCTGATCGGCTTGGCGTTGCTCGGTGCGCTACCGGGTAGTCTTGGTGTCCGGGCCCAGCAGCGCACCGAGGAGCAGCCATTGGTTGACCTGCTGCCCACCGCTGCCGACATCAGTGCCGACCTCGTGCAGAGTGAAGACCGCACCCGCACCCTGGGCGAGCAGGCAAGCATGTTTGCGAACGCCAGCGAGATGGCACAGCGCCTGACGCAATGGGGCTGGCAGGAGAACGTCTTTCGCGTCTACCAGTCCACCATCCCGACCAGTAGCGGCGCCCCTTCCGCCACCGTTGACGTCAGCCTGACTCGCTTCGCCTCGCCGGAAGGGGCTGCAGCCGCACTGCCCGCCTTCCTGGAGGACCGTGCTGCGGTGCTGCAAGAGAGCGAGGTGCAGCGCCCCCTGCAACTGGGTGACGAGACGCGTGCGCTAACCGGCCAAACGGAGCAGGGCGATGATGTCACCCTCTACGTGCGGCAGGGGAATCTGCTGCTGCGCGTGAGTGTCACCACCCTGCAGGGCACGCCCATCGCGCCGGAGCGCATCGCGCAGGGGATCCTCACCGGCGCTGGTGCGCAGCCAGAGATTACCGAGCAACCGCAGGTCGTGGAGAGTGGGCCGCTCGCCAGTTACCTCCTGACCGAGCTCCCGATCCCGAATGCCGGGTGCTTCTCCCTGGCCAGTGAGGGCGCGCTCGATCTGCCAACGCTGCAGGGGCGCTACGGTGGGGTCAACAGCCTGGATGAGGAACTGCAGCGCATGGGCTGGCAGGGGGGTGATTTCCGCCAGTTCGGCTGTGACTCTCCTCCGGGCGGCAATGCTGGCTGGATCGACATGACCGTGCAGGAGTTCGCCAGCCCGGATGACGCCACCGTGGCCGTCTACTACTTTGCCGATGCTCGTGCGCGCAGCACCAATCTGCAGGCGGCCAGCGCCTCTGCCCTGGGTGAGGCCACCGCCGCGTTGAGCGGTCCCGGGGTCAACGGCGAGGACTACACCCTCTATTTCAGCAGCGGTCCTCTTCTCTTCAGCGTCACGGGTGTAGCGCCAGGCGGCGATCCCCGGGCGGACGTTGGTGATGTCGCGGCTGCTCTGTATGAACGCAGCCTTGGGGCACCCGTCGCCGAAACTCCGGCGATCGTCTCCCCGCAGCCCACTGCCCCCGTGATTGCGCAGGAAACGCCGTTGCCGACGCCACTCCCGACCATTGCACCCCCGGCAACCTCTACCCCTGTCCCAACACTGGCGCCGCCGACCGCCGTGCCGCTCCCGACCGAGACACCGGTGCCGACAACGATCCCGGTGGTTATCCCAACCTCCACCCCGCTTCCCCCTGCCGTTCCGACCGCGGCTCCGCCTGCACCCACAGCGACGCGCACAACCACCACTGGTCCCACGCCAACCCCGCGCGTGATCCGGCCGCCTACTCCGGTTGGTGAGGGGCAGTAGATTCGGTCAGGGTCTTGCCAGCCTGCGCGGCGCGTGCTCCCATCTCCTGCGTGAGATGACACGCGCCGCGCACGACCGACTGGAGGCCCGCCGTGAGTGACCAGCACACCTCGACCATTCCCTCATACATCCACGACTGGTTCGCCCAACTCCCCTCGCGGAAGCTGGCGACCGAGATCCATCCCGCATCCACCGCCATCTTCAGCGCGGACATGATCAACGGCTTCTGCCACTTCGGGCCGCTTGCCTCGGACCGTGTCAACGCACTGATCGGCCCCGTGGTCGATCTCTTCACCCGTGCTCACGGGCTGGGTGTCAGCGAGTTCGTGCTGGTGCAGGACACGCACGAGCCGGACGCACCGGAGTTCGCTGCCTGGCCTCCCCACTGTGTGCGCGGAACTCCGGAGGCAAAGACGATCCCGGAACTGGTCGACCTTCCCTTCGCTGATCTGTTCACCGTGGTCGAGAAGAACTCGCTGCACCCCGGCCATGAGACAGAGTTCGATGCCTGGCTGGAGGACCACCCGGAGGTACGGACCGCGATTGTGGTCGGCGATTGCACTGATCTCTGCGTTTACAGCCTGGCCATGCACCTGCGGCTGGTCAGCAACGCACGCAACATCCCGGATGTACGCGTCATCGTGCCCGCCAACGCCGTCGACACCTACGACCTCTCCCCGGACGCGGCAGCCGCTATCGGCGCCTTTCCGCACCCTGGCCAGTTCTTCCATGAGGTGTTCCTCTATCACCTGGCCCTGAACGGGATCGAGGTGGTGCGAGAGCTGGGGTAGGTCTGCGATACCCTTACGGGGCAGTTTGTCTCAACGTTGAGCTCCACCCAGGGGAGGAACACCATGTCTCCGTCAACGATCGACCGTTCGGGTTTGCCCACGCACAGCTTCGAGTGGGGCGCGATCAAGTGGCTTGTCTCGCCGTCCACCACGCCGGGCGCGCAGATGACGTTCGGTGAGGTGATGCTGCTCCCCGGCAAGGGCCACACCCGGCACAACCACCCGGGCGCAGAAGAAGTGCTCTACATCCTCTCTGGCGAGGGTGAGCAGACGGTGAACGACGAGGCGCCCTTCCCGGTGCGGGCTGGCGACGTGCTCTACATCCCCGCGGGTGTTTTCCACTCCACGATCAACACTGGTTGGGAGCCGATTCGCCTCATCGCCATCTACAACCCCGGCGGCTCTGAGTTGGGTTTGGCTGAACTGCCGGACCACCAGGAGACGCCGGCCGGGGAAACGCTGGGGCTGGTCCGGGCCTGACAGCTGGCCTGGCTGGGGAACGAGAGCCGCTGGCGGCACGGCTGCCAGCGGCTCCGATCATTTCCGAACAGACCCTTACCGGGGTTTCCCGAAGTTTGTCGTCCAGTACCACGTGCCATTTGTGCTCTTTGCGCGACCGATGCCGATTTCCGTGAAGTTCGTGCTGAGCATGTTGGCGTTGTGATCCGGGCTTCCCTTCCACCAGGTGAACGCCGCGTTGGCTGAGCCATCGCCCGAGTTCCAGTAGATGTTTTCGCCGTCCCATGAGTAGCTGTAACCCTGGGCGGTGATGCGCTGCTCCGGTGTCGAGCCGTTGGAGCCGGTGTGGCTGGAGAAATTCCCGGCTGCCTGATCCTGCGAATGAAGCTCCGACGCTCGACCCAGTTTGGTGTTGAGGGCGAGCGCACTCCTGCTGTTCTGAGACCGGTACTGGTTGATGATGGAGAGAAAGCTCATCTCCTCACTGTCGGCCCAGCACTGGTCTCCGACGCAGATCTGTCCTGCGCTACAACATGTGCTGCCGCACGGGGTGGCGCAGACGCAGGTACCACCATTGCAGGTCTGGCCCGCTCCACAGGAGCCGCAGCTTCCGCCGCATCCGTCGCTGCCGCACGTCTTGCCACTGCACAGGGGCTGGCAGCCGTCCTGCTGGCACGAGCGTCCTCCCCCGGAGGACGCTGCACAGGTGAAGCCCGCCTGGCAGGTGCCGCAGCTTCCACCACAGCCATCGTCACCACAACTGCGGTTCGTGCAGGACGGTTGGCATTCCTGCGGGGTATTGCCGTTGTTGCCCTTGCCCTTCCCCTTGCCTTTGCCTTTTCCCTTGCCCTTCTTGCGGTGCTTCCCGGCCTCGCTGTCACGATGCGCAGCCTGGCTCAGACCCAGGCCGAGCGAAACGCCCAGCAACGCCTTGAGTGTGGTGCGGCGGGCCATGCCAACCGTGCGCGCCAGGCCATCGAACTGCAGATCGTCCATTTCCTGCTCCAATCATCAGGGATCGTGTCCCGGGATCTCCTGCAGGAAAGACTGAGGCTTCGGAGCCCCGCTGCCATGCGTAGAAATACGGATTTTTGCCGGAGGGTGGTTCAGCCTACGAGCCGTGCGGGCGCAGCGTGAGTGGCGCGCTGTTGCCCAGGGGCGCCGGGCTCCAGGGACGCATGGTGGCAGCCACCATGAGCGCAAAGAGGGCGAAGCCGCTGGCGATTAGCGTCTGCGCGAGGAGGAGCAGCGCGGGAGATCCGGGACCATACGCTCGCCAGACCAGCGCCACCACTGCCAGCACCACGCCTGCGGAGAGCGTGCCGAGTTGCAGTGGCGCCAGCCGCGGCCAGCGCAGAGGGCGGCCGGCAAAGCGCGGAATCAGGTAGTACCCCGCGCCGGAAATCAGCAGACCGGTCCAGCCAAAGAGGTTGATCTCCGCGTGCGCCTGGCGCAGCCGGGCGCCAATGGCCGGGTCGACGGCGAAGAGGCTGCCCAGGGCAATACCGGCTAACAGGAGCACCGCGGCGCCCGTGAACGCCGTGCGCGTGGGCTGCGGTAGGCCAGGAAGGAGGGGTGCGACGTTCAGCAGGAGCAGGGCGATCCCCAGCGCCTGGAGCGGACCGGCCACCGCGAACATGCGCAGATCATTGGTAGCCAGCGCGTGCAGCATGGCGGGTAGCCCCAGCGCCAGCACCAGGAGGTGGAGGCGGATCAGCCCGGTGTGGCGCCACTCGCGCCCGCTCCAGCGGGACACGGCGTGGTAGCAGACCCCGGAGGCCATGGAGAGGAAGAACCCGATGAGGAGCGAGTGAGCCCAGACCAGGTCCCAGCGTCCGCTTCCCAGCCGCCAGAAGTGGAGCGCCACTCCCGAGGCCAGGCCAAAGAGCAGGTATACCGCGGCCAGTTGCATGAAGCGTGTGGCCAGCCGGTCCACGGTCGTCTGGTTGGCGAACGGCAGTGGTGGCGGTGGGAGGGTGGCAGGCTGCCGGAAGAGGCGCTGCAGGTTGATGATGAAGATGACGCCGCCAACCAGGGCCATGGCACTTCCCACGATGGCCAGGCTCCGCAGGGCCAGGGCGGTTCCCGCAAAGCCAAGCCATGCTCCGGCCAGTGCCAGCACGACCTGGGCCTGCAGCAGCCTCGGGCTCGTCCACATGCGGCGGGAGAAGACGGGCACGATTCGCAGGTTCACGGCGTAGATCATCGGGGTGATCCCGCCCAGGATCGCCAGTTGGACGGCGGCGGACCAGAGCAGCGGGCGGTATATGGCCAGCCCGGCGGCCAGCGCCGCCACGGTGAAGGCGAGCATCGCCGCGGTCATGGCGGCGGGAGTGAGTAATCGTCCCATCATGAACTCCCCGGTCGGGCCTCGAGCCAGGTACCGGTGTCTCGGGTGGAGAAGCTACTGATCAGGACACCTCAAGCTGGGCGTCCGATTCCGTCGCGCGGTGAAAGATCAGCCGCGGCCAGAGGCAGACGCCTGGATGATCTCCCTGATCTGCGGCAGTACCGCTTCCTGGTTGATCCCGTGCAGTGAGAGTGCCTCTCCCAACGCGTGTCCGCCCCCACAGCAGAGGTCGATCCCCAGTGGTGCGAGTACCGCCATTGTGCCGGGATATCCCTCCACAAGGTCGCGAATCAGGGTGCTGGCGAGGGGGTCATCGCGCAGCGTGTCGCCGGTGCTGGTTGCGGTGTCAGTCATTGGGTGTCTCCTTGCCGGGTGTCACCCGGCGCATCGAGCCTGGCGCGAGGAACGCGGGGTCCGACCCTTGGCCAGAGCTGCGTAGCGAAGATGAGAATGGCGCTGACCTGCAGCAGGGCCACGAGGCCGAGTGTCACCTGGGTGAGGTTGCTGCCCTGGCCCATGCGCTCGATCGGTTCCGCACCGACCCGCAACAGCAGCCCGGCATTGAGGGCCAGCGTGGCGATCATGCCCAACCGCTCGTTGTACCCAAGGGGCTGCGCTGGAGTGCGCTTCCGCGGGAGCAGCCAGTAGGCCACACCCACAGCGAACTGCAGGAACCAGCCAACGAAGAGCATGTGCGCGTGACTCGGCGCCAGCCACGCTGCCAGCGAACCTGGTAGTGTGCTGTCCAGCAGCATCACTCCACCAACAATGCCACCGGCGGCCAGCCAGCAGAGCGAGGCGCGCACCATGCGCGAGCAGAGCCGGTCCATAGCGTGTCCGTGGCTTCCGCGCCTTACTCGGCAGCCTCGGCAGGGCTTGGCCCGGGCCAGGCCAGCGTCAGCAGGAACGCTCCCGGCTCCAGGCAGCGCACCGCGTGGCGCACACCACCCTCGACCGAGGCCAGGGTGCCGGGGGACAGCTCGCGCTCCGCATCCTGGGTGGAGAACAGGAAACGGCCCTGGAGCGGCTGCACGGTGATCGTGCTCGGGGCAGTGTGTTCAGTGAGCTCCGCGCCCGCCCGCATCGTGACCAGGACCACGCGCAGGGTCGGGGTCTTGATGAGCGTTTCTGCGCGGCGTCCGCTCTCCTCGTGAGGGGGAAATCGTGCAGCTTCCTCTGTTAAGTCCACACTCGTCAATCTGGTGCTCGGTTCCATCGTGATCTCCAGGCCGGGCAGTGAGTTACGCGCTCACCCCCGCTGGCTCATGAACAAAGATCGTGGTGAAGTTCAGGATCGCGGCGGCGTGCAGGCCGCAGCCGGAGCTGTACACCTCTGACCCAGGGGCGGTGAAGGTACGCGTATCAGATTGACCTGGCAACAGCAGTGTGTACAGGATCATGTGTGGGGCATCGTCGTCATTGTGAATGACGATCGTATCGCCCACGTTCAGGTTGATCACGCTCGGCATGGCGTAGCCACGTCCGCCCGCCTGCTGGTCTGCAGCGGCTCCACGCGGAATCGTCATCGTCAGCACGCCGTCAACCGGGGTGTCTGGCATGGTGGCCAGCCCCTGCGGCTCCGCAATCTCCGGTGCCGGCAGCGTGATTCCCGCGGTGGGGGTCATGGTGTGCAGCGTGCCGCCGGCCAGGGCCAGCGCAGCTCCCAGGCCAAACACGGCGCCCGCCAGCAGGTGACGGTGCCACCGCGTGCGGCGCCGGGAACTGGGCAGGGCGCCAGGGATGTCGTTCACAGTCACGATGGGTTGGGCGCTCATGGTGCGCTCCTTGTGCCAGTCATCCGGTGGCGTCTGGAGGACGCCACCGGAGCGCTGGGGTGGGCAGGGTTACTCGGCCTGGAGCAGGGCCACCGCGCCGTGCGCAGCGTGGCCGAAGGCGTGGTTCACGGCCGGATAGATGCCGGGCTCGTGCAGGGTGAATTCCACGCAGATGCCATCGCCAGGGCCAATCGCCATCGATTGCAGGCCGACCATCTTGTTCTTCGGGTTGGCGTTCAGGTAGCCGGCGTCAAAGATGGTGCCCACCACGTGGAAGCTTGACCAGGCGTTCGGTCCGGCGTTCATCACAAAGATGCGGATTGGTTCACCGGCCTTGACCTTGATCGGATTCTCCACGTACTGGTTGGCGTAGCCATTGAAGACCACGTAGTCCATATTCCCCTGGCCCAGCATCTTGGTGTAGTCAGGCACCTTGACGCCGTTCTCACCATCGGCCAGGTAGAAGTCGCTTTGTACGAAGACGAGTTCCTGGGCCGGCGACCATCGCTCTTTCGGGTCCACGATCATCGTGCCGTACATGCCGGTGCCGATGTGCATGAGCACGGGCGGCGTGCCGCAGTGATACATGAACGCGCCGGGATAGTTGGCCGTGAAGCTCCAGGAGAACTCCTCGCCTGGCATGATCGTCTTGTAATTCACGTTTGGCGGGGTCTGCGCCGAGTGGAAGTCGAGCGAGTGCGAGGTGATGGCGTTGGGGTCGATGGCCAGGGTGAAGTTGATCTTGTCCCCTTCCACCACGCGCAGGGTTGGACCAGGCACGGTGCCATCGAAGGTCCAGGCGGCGTAGGGCACGTCCTTGGCCACGAAGACCGTGGCGTCCTTCGCGGTCAGCCGAATCTCTTTCTCACCCGGCTCCACGCTGGTCAACACCGGGTTATACGGGGTGAACGCCTGCGGCGGGGCGGGTACGGGGCTCGATTCCCCGGTGCTCGGCGATTGTGGGTCAGAGCCGACATAGCCATCAGTCGGTGTGGATTCCTGGGCGAAGGCGCGTTGCGACAGGCCGCCGAAGGCCGGTACGGCCAAACCCAGGGCGGCAGCGCGGCGGAAGAACGCGCGGCGGTCACCGCCAGTCGCCTCCAGGAAGTGATGGAGCTCATCAGCGGCGAGTGTCGGACCAGTTGGGAATTGATACGTGCTCACAGGTTCCTCCCAGGGATACCCTCTGTGTCGCTGCGAGACACCCCACTCTGGCGATGTCTCATGCCTCTATCCTGAGGGAATGGGAGCGTTCAATCAAGTTGACATTGGGTAGTCCGGTGCCTACCTGAATTCCGACGGAACCTATCCGAATTGATAGGACGCACGCGAGTCATCACGTGCTGACCGATGCGTCTGCTCCGGATCAGCAGGTTCGCGCAGGGAGCTGCAACGCTGCCGCGAGCGAGCGCGGCGGGCACACAAGGCCTCGTGAGTCACGACCGTGCCCGGTGCGGATTGACCAGTCAGGTCAATCGAGCAAAGTTGTCAGCCATGGCCACTCCCGCTCATTGAGCGGGACGATGGGTGGATCGGGGGGCTGTTGCGCTTGCAGCGTCGCGCGCAGGGATTCGCTCCAGGTGAGTTGCGTTGCCTTGCTGGACTCGGGTGGCGGGGGCGCAATCGGCGCGCCGATCTGCACGCGCAGCGTCTTGCCGCGCCAGAGTTCTGTGGTGCCCGCAAAGGAGAAGGGGAGCACACGGCACTGGCTGTGCTGCGCCATGAAGGCCACACCCCGCCGCAGTTCACCGAATTCCCGTGCCGGATCATTCATGTGATCCCACCCTTCGGGGAAGATTCCCAGGCGGTCCCCACGCTCCAGGACGCGCACCCCGGCTTCCAGGGCTTCCCGGTTGAGTGCACTGGTGGTGGATATCGGTTCGAACGCGCCGGTGAGCCAGAGCACCACGCGACGCCACCAGATGCGCTGCGCAGTCTCTGAGCCGAGGAAGACCACCCGCGGCTGATTCGGCATGACGTAGAGCATCAGGAACCCGTCAATCCAGTTGCGGTGCGGTCCCCCAGCCACGATCATGGCTTCCCCGCGCGGGATCTGCTCTCGACCTGCGACCTCAACGCGCAGGCGGAAGATATAGCGCGCCACCAGCCGGATGCCGGTCATGGCGATCCATGTCTGGATGGTTCGAGCGGTCCGGAAGAGGAAGTGGGTACGCATGGTTCATCTCACAGTGGCAGGTTGACCCAGGTATCCGTCGACCGGATGATGCCACCCTGTGGCACCGCCTTCACCCGTAGGAAGTACGGGAGTATCGCCAACCTGCGGTGAATGCGCAGGTTAGCCAGGGGAACGCGCATGTCAAGTGAGCGCGACGCGTCGCTGAGTCCTGTCCTCCATCACATCGACCAGCAGATTCACGCCTGGATGTCCCCGCGCGCCACGCCGGGGATCGCCCTGGCCATCACCGATCGTGACAGGCTGCTGGCCACCCGCAGCTACGGGTACGCCAACCTTGAGGCCGGTACCCCGGTGACGCCGGAGACATGGTTCCAGCACGGCTCGATCGGAAAATCCTTCTCGGCCATCGTAACGCTGCAACTGGTCGAGGCCGGGGTGCTGGATCTGCGCGCTCCGGTCGTCAGCTATCTCCCCTGGTTTGCGGTGGGAGGTGGTCATGAACCGATCACCCTGCACCATCTCCTCACTCACACCTCCGGCCTGCCTGCCGGCACGGACTTCTCGCCTGATCAGCGCTACGAGATCTGGGCGCTCCGCGACGTGGCAGCCGCGGCGCCCGGGAGCCGGGTGCGCTACTCCAACGTGGGCTACCGCGTGCTGGGCCTGGTGCTGGAAGCGGTCACGGGCCAGCCTTATGTGGAGATGGTCACGCAGCGTATCCTGCAGCCGCTCGGCCTGCACGACACCAGGGCCGTCATCGACAACGCGATGCGTCACCGGCAGGCCATTCCCTACCTCGAGTACTTCAATGACCGCCCGTGGCGGCCGGAGCATGGCTTTGCCCCGGCACCGTGGTTCGAGACCAATTCAGCGGATGGCTGCATCGCCGGGACCGCTGCTGACCTGGCGGCCTACCTGCGCATGTTGCTCAATGGCGGTGTGGGTCCGCAGGGGCCGCTCCTCTCGCCGGAGAGCTTCGCGCTGCTCACCGCGCCGCACGCGTCTTTCCCCTGGGGGGATTACGGCTACGGCCTGATGGTGGGCGAACGCAACGGACGGGCGTTCATCGGCCATGGCGGCGGCATGGTTGGGTTTATCGCGGCCATGTCCGGAGATGTCCCATCGGGACTGGGCGTGGTGATGTTCACCAACAGCACCCAGAGTTTGGGCGAGATTGCCTCGCTCGTGCTGGAAACCATGATCGCGGCGCGGGATGGCCGGCCGCTTCCGGAACTGCCAGCGGTCCCACAGATCGACCTCGCTGCCTACGCCGGCACCTACCAGGATGGCGACCAGGTGGTTCGCGCTGAGGTGGTGGAGGATCAGCTCGTCCTGACCTGGGACGATGTCCGCCTGCCGCTGGAACCACAGGGCGTGCCGCCGCAACCAGACCGGTTCCTGGCCACCCAGCCCGGCTACGACCGCTTTGCCTTCCACTTTCAACGTGACGACGACCCCACGATCACTGGGCTCGCCTACGGATCACACTGGTTCCCGGCTGATGGCTCCACCGCCCCCACCACATTCGACACGCCGGCTGCCTGGGCGGCCTACCCGGGTCACTACCGGAGCCACAACCCCTGGAACCCGGGTTTCCGCGTCATCCTGCGGCAGGGAGCACTGTGGCTGGTCACTATCTGGGGTGAGGACCGCCTCATCCCGGACGGTGAAGGCTTTGTCATTGATGCCCAGCCGGAGGGTCCAGAGCGCTTCGTCTTTGACACGATCGTCGACGGCCAGGCGTGGCGAGTGGGCAGTCCCGGCGGGGAGATGTACTACCGCTTCTTCACCGAGTGATTGCAGCATCGGCTCGGCGCCCCTGAAGGACCCGTAATGTTTTGATACGATGCGCCAGTGTCAGACAGCACCACGGTGGGCGCGTGCCCTGAGATAGCGCTGAGTGTCAGCGGAGGGTGCATTCATGAAAGATCGCCACTTCGATACCCTCACGAAACGTGTCCACGCCGCGCGAAGCCGGCGCGGGGTACTCTCGGGCGCGGCCGCGCTGGCCACGAGTTTGCTGCTGGGGCGCAAGCTGGTATCCGCTCAGGGTGTTCCACCCCTCTGGCCTTGCCCACCTGGGGTTGATGGCCCCCAGCGTAACTGCATCTGTGAATGTACTCGTATCGGGTACTCCACAATTGAGTGCCAGACGGCGTGCCTGGAGTGCAACTGGCACATCGATGCCGTGTGCCCGGACGCCGATTCCCGGGGCGAGCCGGTGGGCCCGCCAATCTGCTGTCCCGGCCGCAACCCCTGCTTCAGGGTCTGTGGCGATTGTCCGGACTGCGAGCCGTTCCCGGACCTGCTCTAGCTATCACGCGTCTCGAACGTGTCGGGAGACCTTGGCGGCCCCACGTCGCCACTGAGATTCCCCATGATGTGCGCCGGTTCTCGAGGGCCACGAGAACGGGGCATGGATCAGGCGATCCATGCCCCGGGGAAGAGAGGGGAATTGGGAGAATTTAGCTGGCGGGAACGAAGTTGGGGGTCTGCTGGCGCAGCGCCAGATTCGCCGGGCGGCGGTTGTAGGCGATCAGGGCGGTAACTGCTCCGATCAGCAGCGGCATGACCGCCATCGCGCCACCGCCAACGGCAAAAACCGTCCCTGCCGCGCCGATCATGATGATTGTCAGACCGGCCGCCGCCAGGGAGGTCAGCTCCGGGCGGATCTTCAGCGCCAGCGGCAGCACCAGGCCCAGGGCGCCCAGGGCCTCGCAGACCCCAATGAAGCGGATAAAGGCAGCGGGGAGCGGGAAGAGCGTTGTCAGGACTTCATCCGGGGTGATCACTTTCGAGACGCCGACGAACAGGAAGAACACAGCCAGGAGACCCTGCGCGATCCACAGTGCGCGATTGCGATTCATCTCGATGCTCCTCGTTCCTCAACCTGCCAACTGCCTGCTGGGCGATCCGTGCCGGCTCGGTTCGCGCCCCCCGCCCTCAAGGGCGGTTCTGCCTAGTAGTCGTGCACCGGGAACGGAAATCGACAGGCTGTCGTCAGATTGCTCAAGAGACGTGAAAGCAGCGTGCGCTCGGGCGTTGGCACGGTCCTGGTCTGTCGCATGGAATACACTCTCTGTACCGGAACGCACGCCATCTCCCGGCTGGGGGTGAAGTCATGACTGCCTCGTCACCTGTGGGTTCTCTCTCGGGACTGCCCCGGCCGCGCACGCCGCTGGTGGGGCGAGAGCAAGAGATCACGCAGGCGCGGCAATGGCTCCTCTCCCCGGATCACGCGACGCCATTGCTTGCCCTGGTGGGCCCCGGGGGTGTTGGCAAGACCCGCCTGGCGGTGGCCATGGCCTGGGATCTGGCACCCCACTTTGCGGACGGCGTCACCTTTATCGATCTCGCGCAACTGGCGGAGCCATCGCTCTTGCCAGCGACAGTAGCGGCGGCATTGGGCATCGCCGCCGGCGACGACACCCTGGGCGATGCCATCGTGGAGTACTTGCGCGGCCGGCAGATGCTGCTGGTGCTCGATAACTGCGAGCATCTGGCCGGGCCTTCCGGGCAGGTGGCGGCCCGAGTCCTGGCGGCGTGCCCCGCTGTCCAGGTGCTGGTCACCAGCCGTGTCCCCCTGCGTCTGCATGTGGAGCAGGTGCTACCCGTGCAGCCACTGGCGGTAGATGCTGTCGGCGCGGAGGTTGCTCCGGCCGTGGAGCTCTTCCTGCAGCGGGCCCGAGCGGCCTCGCCCAGTTTTTCGTACGAACACCCAGCGGAAATTGCCGAGATCTGCGCCATGGTGGACGGCTTGCCATTGGCGATCGAACTTGCCGCGGCGCGGGTGCGCACGCTGACGCCCGATCTGCTGCAGGCCGGCTTACAGCAACGCTTGCCCATCCTGACCGGCGGGCCGCGGGATACGCTGCCGCGCCACCGCACGCTGCGGGATGCCATCGGCTGGAGCTACGACCTGCTGCAGGAAGATGCCCGGCGCTTCTTCCGCTGGCTGGCGCCATTCGCTGGTGGTCTCACGCCGGAAGCGGCTGCGACCGTTGCCTCCGTGCTGCAGCAACGGACCGGGAGCGACCCAGCCAAGACCCTTGTCTCGTTCGATCTGCTGGAGATGCTGGTGGAACACAGCCTGCTCCAGGTTGCTCCGGACGATGACGGCAGACTCCGCTACCGGATGCTGGAAACGATTCGCGAGTTTGCGCTGGAACAGTTGGCGGCCGAAGGTGAGGAGGATGCCGCCTTCGCGGTGCAGGCAGACTGGGTACGTAACCTTGTTGCCCGCTCCCAGCAACTCCTGCAGGGCAGCGCCGCGCAATCGGCCTGGGCCACCCGCCTCGACGCCGAGCGTGGGAACATCCGGGCGGCGCTGGACCAGTGGCTGGCACGCGGCGATTCCGAAGCGGCCCTGTCAACCGCTGGCGCGCTGGTCGACTACTGGTGGATGCGCAGCGATTTCGGCGAGGGACGCTCCTGGTGCGAGCGCGCCCTCGCCCTGGCGATGGAGGTCTCCGCGCCGGTCAGCCGCGCCTCATCGCTCTACGGCGCGTGCGTCATGGCCAGCAACCAGGGCGACCACAGGCGGGCACTGGACGCAGGCGAGGAGATGCTGCGCGAGGCGGCCCTGAGCGGGAACCCGGTCAGCATGATCCGCGCGCACTACGCACTCTGTCGTGCGGCGCGTAATGCCGGGCAGGGCCCGCGCGCACTGGAGCATGCCCTGGCGGCGCTGGAGTTGGCCCGGCAAGCGGTGCTTCCCATCTGGCAGGCGTGGGTGCTCTCCTTCCTGGCGGAAGCACCCGATATCGTCGGTGCGCGGCGCGCGGAGGAAGCAGCGCACGAGGCATTGGGGCACTTCCGGTCCCTGCAGAACGCCTGGGGACAGGCGAACGCCCTGCAGGTGCTGGCCATCTTCGCCTGGGAGCGCGGTGAGCGCATCCAGGGCGCAACCCTCCTCACCGAATCGCTTGCTTGCCGCGCCGAACTGACGGCCCCGGCGTCACTGATGGAAGGCCTGGCCTGCACGGCTGATTTCGCGGCGCGCAGTGGCGACTACGAGGGTGCCGCGCGACTTGCCGGCGCGATCAACGCCTGGGGAGGCCGCGAGAGCTCGCTCTCCCACCTGCGCCTGGGACAAACGCTGGCGAGCCTGGAGCAACAACTGTCGCCGGAGCATCTGGCGTATCTCCGAGCCGAGGGCGCCGCTGCATCTCTCGCCACCGCCCTGGCCGACGCACGCGCCATCCTGCAGCAGATCACGGCGAGCGCAGCACGTACCCCGCGCCCGTCGCAAGCTCCCACTCCTGTCACCGCCATCCCGTCCATGGTCGAAAAGCTCACGCCACGTGAGCGCGACGTCCTGCCCCTGCTCGGCCAGCGCCTGAGCGACGCTGAAATCGCAGATCAATTGTTCATCGGCGTCCGCACGGCGGAGTTCCATGTCGCCAACATCATGGGCAAACTCGGCGCCACGAGCCGCCGTGAAGCGATCGCCACCGCGGCGAGGATGGGACTGCTGTAAGGGGAGACGCTCCTGCGGAGCTTTGGGGGTACCGGCCTTCGGCCTCAGGGGGTGTCGCGCCATGCGCTCAGGGGGAGAAGGAGAAGAGGTTCGGGGAAGCAATACATCGCTTCAATGAACGACCGCAAGTTCGCCCCCTGAGGCCCATAGGCCGTCTCCCCCCTCATTTCCCGTACCTGGTACGGGCGGCAATTTCCGTGCACTCCTGCACCATCATGCCCGGTCATCGTCATTGGGAGGTTGGCATGGATAGGACAGTTCCTTCACTCCGTCCCCGGTTGCTGCTGGGGTGGCAGCGGGTAGCGGGCGTATTTCGCTGGGCACCGCTGGCGCTCACCGTGTGTCCCATGATGGTGTCGGCAGTCCAGGCCCAGGACGCGACTCCGTTTCCAGGAAGCGCCTGTCGGGACGCAGTCGTGTACGAGGCAGAGGCGCGGACCCAGCGGCTCCAGGAAGACTGCGTTACGGATGAAACGATCTCTGTCGCGAATGGCTGGACCTTCGATGGCGGCGGGCACACCGTCTACGCGCGTGATCCCGCGGGAGGACGCCTGCAGGGGGCCGTGGTGTTCATCGGCGAGGGTGCCGGCGATGTCCGCGATGTCGTCATTGACGGCAGCGGGCTGGAGGCTCCGTGCCTCAGCGACGGCGGTGCGACCGTGCTGAGTGGTATTGCGTTCTGGAACAGCACCGGCGAAGTACGGCGCGCGAGCGTACGCAACCTGGCGCGAGCCTTTCCCATCGATCAGGCACAGGCTGCAGACGGCGAGAGTCAACTGAAATCGTGCGGCACGGGCATCGCCGTCGTGGGAGAAAGCACCGCCACCGTTGCGGCCAGCACCGTATCTGACGTGGGTTACGTGGGCGTCCTGGTGGAGTCGGGCTCTGCCACCATCACCAGCAGCGTCATCGTGCGTACCGAGGACACCGGCATCCTGGCCCTGCGTGGCGCTCAGCTTGAGATGAAGCCGGGTAACCAGGTTCGCTATGGTGGTGTTGGCATCCAGTTCGAGGGCGCTGGCACTGAGGGCACGATCGACGGTAGCGCCGTCGCCCACATGAAGATCGCCGGCGTCGTGAGCATGGCCGACGGACGGGTCTCCCTCGTGGACAGCACCATCGAGGAGATTCGCGGTCCGGGCGCGATTGCTGTTGGCGGCGGCGCCATCACGGCGGAGCGCACCGAGATCAACAAGGTGCAGCGCGCCTTCGTCGCCGATGGCGGCTCCCTGGAAATCCAGGAGGCAGCAGTGACGGATTGCGCCTCTGGCGTGCTCAGCCTGAACGGCGGCAGTTCGGACGTGCGTGGCGGCACCCTGCAGGCGTGCGACATCGGCCTCGCCGCGAGCGGGCCTGGGTCCCGGCTGAGCGCCAGCAGCGTGACCATCACCGGCAGTGATCGTGCCGGGGTAATGCTGGAAGGGTCGGCGGAGGCGAGCCTGAAACAGCTTCGTATCACGCAGTCTGGCGCGGGCATCGCGGCGACAGATCACAACCTCCTCGATATCGAGGACCTCCATATTCAGGACACCGCCGATGTGGGCATCTCGGTAGGTGGCGGGAGCCAGGTCACCCTGACCTCGAGCGACATGAGGAGCCCGGGTTCGTTTGGTGTCATCGTTGGTGGTGCCGGCACAGTGCTTGTCAGTACCGGGAACTCGATCACTGGCGCCGGGCAAACCGGTATCCAGCTCCTGGAGGGTGGGCGGCTGGAAGCGAGCGATACACACATCTACGGCGGAGAGACAGGAATTGCCGCAGGCGGTATCGGCACGACGGCACAACTCACGGAAACCCACGTCTCCGCGACGGAGACCAACCTGCTGGTCACGGATGGGGCCCTGGTCGATGCCAGTCAGCTTGTTGCAGCCGGCGGCACAACCGGGATCAATATCAGCGGAGAAGGAGCGAGGGCCACGATCCAGGAGAGTACCGTCAACTTGCCAACTGGGGACGGCATCCGGGTGTTGGCCGGCGGCTGGGTGAGCGTGACATCGAGCACGGTCACCGACGCCGGCGGGGCAGCCATCTCCCTGGAGCGAGGAGGAGCCCTGCCCACGGCGGTGGAACTGATCCTGGACGAGAACGGGTGCACCCCGCGCGTCGTTACTGTCCCGGCAGGGGTGCGCACGGAGATTACCTTTCGCAACGCAGGCCAGAGCCAGGGTCAGATCGACAGCAACATCGGCATGGCTTTTGACCTGGCTCCGGGCGCCACGGAAGTGATCGGGCTGATGTCCGCTCCCGTAGACACGTCGCTACGCTGCATCCTCCCGGGCGGCAATGGCGCCTGGGAGGAGGTGCTCCTGCGCGCCGTTCCTCCGGATCAGGTTCCGCTGCCGGCTGCGCCCGCCGAACCACTCGTCCTGTCTGGAAACACCATCCAGGGTGGAAGCCAGGGCATCGTCGTTGCGGATGGCGTGAGCGCCATCATCACGGGGAACAGCATCGAAGGCGTCACCGGTGAAGCACTGTCCTTCGCTGAAGGTGCGGTGATCGACGCGCAGGACAACGTCATCGGAGCAGCAACGCCCGCGCCGACCGGAGTGGATTAGGGCAGACTGATCCCGAGAAACTCAGGCGCGGCGAGACCTGTAGCGTTTCCCCACGTCGGCAGAGCTGAGCTGCACTCGCAGGGGATGAGGTGTACGTACACCTCGTCCCCTGATAGCATGTGCCGGGTGAGCTACCAGTAGCGGTAGGGCAGGATATTGACATGACCACAATATGTAGTATGATCTGGCAGTCTATGGCACTACTGGTGCCAGATTGACACGGGTTGGCGGTAAAGCCGGACTCACGAACAACTACCTTGACTGCCACTTGCGAAGGGTGTACGTACACCCTTATGATGAGCACAGCAGGAGTCCCCGTCCCTGAGTCCCGTTCCGATTCCCGCAAAACCCGCGTGGTTCCGCCCATTCTGCTTCGAGGGCTGAATGTGGCACGAGAACCGCGTAGTTCTCAATCACCCGCATGTGATTGAGTGGCCATCCGTCCGCGAGATGGTGAATCGGCGACGCCGGGTGGTGTTGCTTCGGTGCCAGGCAGGCAACGATCCGGTCTGGTGAACCCTTCGGGGGGTCGGACAGCTGCAGGAGCGGTCCGGAGGGGGCGGAGACCTATGGTTCTGGGACAGGAAACGGGCATGTTTTCCACCAATGGACATGCCAGTGCGGATCACGCGCGGTTCATTGGCCGCCTGGTGCGCAAACGGGACGGCCGGTTGGCCCCCTTTGACCGCTCGCGCATCGCGCACGCGGTCGAGATGGCGGTGCGCGCCGAGTTGGGCTGCCCCTTCCCGGACCCCATCGCCTCCGCCGCCGCGAAGCAGGTGGACGTCGTCGTCGATACCGTCCTCGCCGGGTTGCCCACCGTGCCGGAAGGCGAGGTGGTCACCAGCGTTGAGGACCTCCAGGACGAGGTCGAGCGCGCATTGATGGCGGCTGGCGCTTTTGCCGTGGCCCGTCGCTACATCATCTACCGAGAGGCACGCACCCGCCGCCGCGAGGAGCAGGCGCTGCGCCTGGTCGATGGCGACGGCACCGAAGTGCTGCTGAACCTGGCGCTCCTCCGCTCCTGGATCAACGAGGCCTGCGCTGGCTTCGAGGACCGCGTCTCCGCCAAGGCGATCGCCGAGGAAGTGCTGGCGGGCCTCCACTCCGGTGCGGCGCTGACCGATCTGGAGCGCTCCATCTCCCTCGCCGCGCGCACGCGCATCGAGGTCGATCCGGCCTACTCCTTCGTCGCGGCGCGCGGATTGCTGCGTGGCCTCTACGCCGAGGCGCTCGGCCGCCGGGTTGGCATCGACGAGGCGCACGCCGCCTACGCCACGGCTTTCCCGGAGTACATCAAGCTGGGTGTGGAGAAGGAACTCCTCACCGCCGATCTGCTTGGCTTCGACCTGGAGCGGTTGGGTGCGGCGCTGCAGCCAGAGCGAGACTTCCAGTTCCAGTACCTGGGCCTGCAAACGCTTTACGATCGCTACCTCATTCACACGCAGGGCCGCCGCATCGAGTTGCCGCAGATGCTCTGGATGCGCGTCTCCATGGGCCTGGCGCTGCAGGAGGAGAACCGCGAGGAGCGGGCGATTGAGTTCTACAACCTGATCTCCTCCTTCCGCTTCTGCCCCTCCACGCCCACCCTCTTCAACGCCGGCACGCGCTACCCGCAGCTCTCCTCCTGCTACCTGACCACCATCGCTGACGACCTCGGCGACATCTTCAAGAACGTGCGCGACAACGCCCTGCTCTCCAAGTGGAGCGGCGGTATCGGCAACGACTGGACACAGGTGCGGGCGCTTGGCAGCCACATCAAGGGCACCAACGGCCAGAGCCAGGGCGTGGTCCCCTTCCTGAAGGTGGCTAACGACACGGCCATCGCGGTGAACCAGGGTGGCAAGCGCAAGGGCGCCGTCTGCGCCTACCTCGAGGCCTGGCACCTGGATGTCGAGGAGTTCCTCGACCTGCGCAAGAACACGGGTGACGACCGCCGCCGCACGCACGACATGCACACCGCCCTCTGGGTGCCGGATCTGTTCATGCAGCGGGTGGAGCAGGATGGCGAGTGGGTTCTCTTCTCCCCCAGCGATGTGCCCGATCTGCACGACCTCTACGGCAAGAAGTTCCAGCAGGCCTACGAGTCGTACGAGTTGGCGGCTGCCCGTGGCGAGATCAAGAATGTCCGCCGCCTGCGCGCCGTCGAACTCTGGCGATCGATGCTTACGGCCGTCTTCGAGACGGGCCACCCCTGGATCACCTTCAAGGATCCTTCCAACGTGCGCAGCCCGCAGGATCACGCCGGCGTGGTGCACAACTCCAACCTCTGCACCGAGATCCTGCTCAACACCAGCATGGATGAGGTGGCCGTCTGCAACCTGGGTTCCGTGAACCTGCTGGCGCACGTGACCCCGCGCGGGATCGACCACGAGAAGCTGCGCGAGACGGTCAGCATCGCCATGCGCATGCTGGACAACGTCATCGACCTCAACCACTACCCGATCCCGGAGGCGCGCAACTCCAACCTGCGCCACCGCCCGGTCGGCCTGGGCCTGATGGGCTTCCAGGATGCGCTCTGGGAGCTGGGCATCGGCTACGCCTCCGAGGAAGCGGTCGCCTTCGCGGACGCCAGCATGGAGGCGATCTCCTACGCGGCGATCATGGCCTCGACCGAACTGGCGAAGGAGCGCGGGGCCTACCCGAGTTACCCCGGCTCCAAGTGGGACCGCGGCCTGCTGCCGATCGACACCGTGCAACTGCTCTCCGAGGAGCGCGGCGAGACGGTGACTGTGGACCTGGGCATGACCCTGGACTGGGAGCCGGTGCGTGCGGCCGTCAAGCAGCACGGCATGCGCAACAGCAACTGCATGGCCATCGCCCCGACGGCGACGATTGCCAACATCCAGGGCGTCAGCCAGAGCATCGAGCCGCTCTACACGAACCTCTATGTCAAGAGCAACCTCTCCGGCGAGTTCACGGTGGTGAACGAGCGCCTGGTGCAGGAGCTCAACGAGCGCAACCTGTGGGACGCGGACATGCTGGAGGACCTCAAGTACGAGGACGGCTCGGTGCAGCACATCGACCGCATACCGGATGACATCAAGGAGCGCTACCCAACCTCCTTCGAGGTGGACGCGACCTGGCTGATCGCCGCGGCGGCGCGGCGCCAGAAGTGGATTGACATGGGGCAGTCGCTCAACCTCTACGTGGCCGAGCCCTCTGGCCGCAAGCTGAGCGATCTCTACACGGAAGCCTGGAAGAGCGGCCTGAAGACGACCTACTACCTGCGCTCGCGCGGCGCTACGCAGAACGAGAAGTCGACGATCGACATCAACCGCCGCGGTGTCCAGCCGCGCTGGATGCGCGCTCGCAGTGCCTCCGCCGAGATTTCGATCAAGCGCGATACGCCTTCGGCGCCGGCAGCCTCGGCTCCGGTTGCCCCGTCCACTCCCCCTGCCAGCGCCCCGATCCCGCTGACCCCGCACATGCTCAACGGCAATGGCCACGACAGCTCAGGTGACGAGTTCATCTGCGAGGCGTGCCAGTAACGAAACTCTCGCCCCCAGCCCCGCTCCCTTCGCAAAGGGAGCGGGGTGACGGACGGGGTGAAGCAAACGGCTGTGAAGTCCCTCTCCCGCGCAGCAAGTGGGGAGAGAGGAGTTTGGGGTGAGGGCTCTCCCGGGAGAGCGCCTCACGACGATGGAGGAACCGGCAATGGTCGCCACCACGAACGGAGCGTTTTCCCTGTCCTTCGATCCGGAACCGGAGCGCCCCACGGTGCTCCCGGGCAAGCCCAAGCGGTTGGACGCGTCGGACAAGCGGCTCATCAACAACACCGCCGTCGACGTCAACGCCCTGATGCCGCTCAAGTACGAGTGGGCCTGGGAGCACTACCTCAACGGCTGCGCCAACCACTGGATGCCGACCGAAGTGGCCATGGGCGCCGATATCGCCCTCTGGAAGAGCGACAAGCTCACCCCGGACGAGCGGCTGGTCATCATGCGCAACCTCGGCTTCTTCGCCACTGCGGAGAGCCTGGTCGCGAACAACATCACGCTCGCCATCTTCCGCCACGTCACCAACGCCGAGTGCCGCCAATACCTGCTGCGCCAGGGCTTCGAGGAGGCGATCCACACCCACACCTTCCACTACATCGTGGAGAGCCTGGGCCTGGACGAGAACGAAATCTTCCAGATGTATCACAACATCCCGGCGATCGCGGCCAAGGATGAGATGGAGATGCGTCTGACCTCGGCCGTGGTTGACCCGGACTTCTCGACTGCCACCTACGAGGGCGCGCAGACGTTCCTGGAGAATCTCATCGGCTACTACGTGATCATGGAGGGAATCTTCTTCTACGCTGGATTCGCCATGATCCTCTCCTTCCACCGCCAGAACCGCATGAAGGGGATCGGCGAGCAGTTCCAGTACATCCTGCGCGACGAGACGATCCACCTCAACTTCGGGGTGGACCTGATCAACGGTATCAAGCACGAGAACCCGGACCTGTGGACGCCGGAGTTCCAGGAGCGCGTGATCCAGAACATCCGCGAGGCCGTGGAGCTGGAGATCGCCTACGCTGCCGATTGCCTGCCGACTGGCGTGCTGGGCCTGAACGTGGACCTGTTCGACGAGTACGTCAAGTACATCGCGAACCGCCGCCTGGAGCGCATCGGCCTGCCGCAGCAGTACCGCGGGGCGCGTAACCCCTTCCCCTGGATGAGCGAAACCATCGACCTGGGCAAGGAGAAGAATTTCTTCGAGAGCCGGGTGACCGAGTACCGCAGCGGTTCGACGCTCAGCTGGGATTAGGCTGTAGGTCTCAGGGAATCCAGACTGCTGCACGTCGGTTTCTCTGAGAATTGCGGTGCATGCTTGAAGCGACGCCCGTCGCCAGGAGCAATCCTGGCGACGGGCGTTCTTGTACGAACGATGAGTCGAAATACCATTTGTTACAATGCATTTGCCATAGTTGATAGTACGTGTAACAGCGTCTGGAATCATGTTGACGGCCACACAAGGAATCGAAATAGCCCAAGGTATCGGCACTCACCTGCGCTTTGCTCGTGAGCGTGCGGGCCTGAGCCAAGCAGAGGCAGCTACATTCGCCGGTGTCCCGCGTGAGGTCATTTCCTATTGGGAGAATGACCGCCGCGTGCCAGGCCTTGCTCAACTCACCAGGCTGGCTGATGCCTACGGGGTAGCGACCAGTGTGTTGCTCGGATCGGATCACGAGCCATCTTCCTCAGAAGACCATGCGCCGATCTTCCGTGGTCTTACCGGCATAACACCGCACGGCCGAGTAGCCGTACGTCGCTGGCTGCGATTTCTGAATGAGTGGGCCGATCTGCTCGAAGATGCAGGTGAAACGCTACCGGGGCGCAGTCTTCCGCCGGTCCGTGGCTGGCGGGAGCCCCAAGCGATGACCGATTCGCGCCGCGCCCCACGTTTAGCCGAAGAGGTGCGCAGCAACTACGACCTGGGCGAGGACGCGATTCCGGACCTGTTGGCATTCCTCGAGCAACAGCGCATCCTGGTTTACCGGGTAGCGCTTGACCCGATTAGGGATGGCGAAGGGGTCTCTGGCATTTTCTACAACCATCCCCGCCTGGGCTACACCATCCTTGTCAACACGCACACCACTCCAGGTCGGCAGACCTTCACCCTGGCGCACGAACTGGCCCACGCCCTCTTCCACTATCAGGAGCGTGGCCTGGTAAGCCGTACGCGAGATACAGATCGCAAGGAGCGCTTCGCGGACGCGTTTGCCGCTCACTTCCTGGTGCCGGGCGAACGGTTACATGAGTTGGTGGAAACTGGCCCAGATGGCAGCGTCAGCCTCTACGATGTCGTGCGGCTCAACCGCTACTTTCGTGTCAGCTACGCGACCATGCTGAACCGGCTGCGCAATGAGGGGCTGCTGAGCGACAAGCAGTATCGGGATTTCAAAGGCGTGAGCCCTGCGTCTCTGGCCCGCCAACTTGGGTTGGACTGCAACGAGTACACCGTGACACCTGCCAGGCAGGGCGTCTCGCTCGCGACCTACCCTCCTTCGGTGCTGGAGCGCGTGCGGCAGCTCATCCATGGTGAAGTATTGACACCCTCTGGCGCGGCAGAGCTCCTCCAGATTCCCGTTGAGGAGATCCTGTCGAATCTCCTGCCGCTGCCTGAGGCCTCGACCGATGAGATTCGGGAATTCGCCGAGCTTCCGGAGCCGAATGCGCCGCGCTCCCGGCGAAAGCCTGCTGCCGCTTGACTGATCAGGAATCTGGCGTCGGCTTCGTTGCTGACACCATGGTACTGGCCATGTTCGTGGACGCAGGCCAGATTGAACTACTCGTTTCCCTGGCTGATGGCCGTCTTTTTGTCACGCCCACGGTGGCCGATGCGGACGAGATGCCACCATATGCCGGCGAGCCCGTTGCCGAGTTTGCGCGGGGCCTCTTCCGGAGCCAGGCGGAGGCTGGCGCCTTGCATGCGAACAGGGTTGCGCGCCGGACAGCCTTCTACCAGGCCATTGGTGAGATATGGTCACCCGTGGCACTGACAGAGACGGAGTTGCGTGATGCCCAAATGCTTCTCCAACCGGCAACACGGATCACTGCGCAGAAAATCAATCCGGCGTTCAAGTTCAAGCGTGTTGGCGGTGGTGAAGCGGAAGCGGCAGCGGTAGCGCTTTCACGAGGTTGGACCCTCTGGAGTGACGATGCGGCTATCGTCGGACTGCTGGCAGCGATGCATCCGGAACACCCCGTAGAGAGGATCGGCCGGTTGCTCATGCGCGCCGTGAATGAAGGCCTGCTGAGCTGTGAGGACGCCGCTCATCTCTACAACGGCACCTTCAAACAAGACCTCGGACTCTGGACCTCACTCACGCTGAGGTGTCGTGACAGACGTCTGGATTCCGGTTGAGTCTCATACCTGCCGCACGCTTCGGTCTCGTTCACGTTGCGTCAGGCATCTCTGCGTCTTCCTCTCGTCACTCAACTGGGCAGCGCCAGGTCCGCGTACATGGCGGACATGTCGATTAGCTACCCCACCGCGCGACTATCTCGGCCAGGCAGCCTTGGTCGTGGTGGCCGTCACGTGAGTTCCGCGCGTTGGCCTGGTTCCGGAGTATGTTGGGGAGGGCATCGTGCGGTTACTGCTCACGTCCGCGGGCATCAAGAACCCAAGCATTCACAACGCGCTGCTTGAGTTGCTGGGCAAACCAACTGCCGAGGCCAGTGCCCTGTGTATTCCTACCGGGTCCTACGGGCACCCGATGGCTGGTCCCCGGCGCGCCTGGTCATTCATTACTGGAATTGGATCCAGCACCCCCATGGTCGAGTTGGGGTGGAAATCGATGGGCGTGCTCGAACTCACCGCGCTCCCCAGCCTTGATCAAGAGTTGTGGATGTCCTGGGTCAAGGAGACGGATGTGCTGCTGGTGAATGGCGGTGATCCCCTGTACCTGCACTACTGGATGCAGCAATCTGGCCTGGCCGACCTCCTGCCCTCGTGGGGCGGGGTCTACGTGGGTCTCAGTGCTGGCAGCATGGTGATGACGCCCAGGATTGGACAGGAGTTCGTCATCTGGCAACAGCCGAGTGGCGACGATGTGACGCTGGGCCTGGTCGACTTCTCGATCTACCCGCATCTGGATCACCCGGCGCTGCCGGAGAACACCATGGCCAACGCCGAGCGCTGGGCGGCGAACATCCCCGGGCCGGCCTATGCGATCGATGATGAAACCGCTATCTCGGTGATTGACGGTGTGCCCGAGGTCATCTCGGAGGGCAACTGGAAGCTGTTCAACCGTTGAGGCCCCTCGCTTCTCACCAGTTGGGCGGAACGCGTGCCTGGTGCTTGACGAGGTGGCCAGCGCCTGCCGTAGCGGAAACGCCTGGGGCACAGCCCGTTTATCCCGGAGCCAGCCCTCACGCCCAGTGAGGCTGCGGCCCGGATCATGGTGCAGCGTGGTGAGGTTTGCCGCTGTCAGTGCGATCTTGAGCCACCAGGAGACGCTCTCCCCCACTTACCTTCCCAGCGGAGCCGAGCGGTGCACCCGGACTGTGACCATCCGATTGGCACCGCCCCCCGGCTGAAGAAACTGCCCACCGTTATCCCGCCGTAACACATCTGGTTCTGGCTTATCCCGGACGATATTCCAGAGTCATTGCTTATTCACTTGCACCACATCGCCTCTTGACTTTGTCGTCGTCACCAATCAATATCCTGCGCATATGTAGCGAAAGCAACACGTGTGGGCGGGTGTGTCCGGGGTGTGCCCTCTCAAGGCATTTGACCGCTGCTGAAGCTGATCGCCTTCAGCGCGATCAGCCGCGAACGTGCCTGGCTGCCTGGCGTCTGGAGCACCATGCGATGGATCCCTCTCGCTTCGATCATTTCGCTCGCGGCGTCGCCGATTTCGTCACCCGGCGCAGTGCCCTGGTGGGTCTGCTGGGGGGACTGGCGGTGCCCTTGCTCCCCCACGAGGAGTCCAGCGCTCGCAAGCGGCGCAACCGCCGGCGTGACCGTAATCGTGGCCACGATCATCGTCGCAACCGGCCCGGTGACCAGGTAGACGCGGAAAAGAAGAAGAAGAAGAAGTGCAAGGCCCCCACCACAAAGTGCGGCAAGAAGTGTTTCAACCTGCAAACTGACCGTGCGAACTGTGGCGCATGCGGCAAGGTGTGCGCCGCCGATGAATCCTGCCGGGGCGGCGCCTGTACGTGCGATGGTGCGCTCTGCGCGGGGTGCTGCGCGAGTGGGGTTTGCCAGGGCGGGACGAGCGATCAGCAGTGCGGATCTGGTGGCGTGGCCTGCGTTGCCTGCCCTGCCGGGACTTCGTGCGTTGATGGCGTGTGCGCTTGCGGCACCGTTGGCGCGTGTGGTTCCGGACAGACCTGCTGCGCAGGCGCCTGCGTCAACACGCAAACGGATGCTGCCAATTGCAGCCAGTGTGGGCAGACCTGCCGGTCTGGCGAGACGTGCGACAGTGGTACCTGCGTCTGTGGCAGTAGCGCTTGCGCAACCAACAGGACGTGCTGCGGCATCATCTGCGCCGATCTTCAAACCGACATCGACAATTGCGGGCAGTGTGGGCGAGCCTGCCTGTTCGGGGAAACATGCGCTGGCGGCAACTGCGTGTGTGGAGGCAGCACCTGCTCCACCACGGAGACATGCTGTGGCACAACGTGCGTTGATACCCAAACGTCCGCCTTCAACTGTGGACAGTGCGGGAAAACCTGCCGGTCTGGGGAAAAATGTGTCGGCGGCACCTGTGTCTGCGACAGTGCGGCCTGCGCCGGTAACCAGATCTGCTGCGCTGGCGCCTGTGTCGATACGCAAAACGATGCGGCCAACTGTGGGCAATGCGGCCATGCCTGCCAGTTCAGTGAAACATGCAGTGCTGGCACATGCGTCTGTGGAGGTAGCACCTGCGCGACTACGGCAACGTGTTGCGGTACAACCTGCGTTGACACCCAGAACGACTTCCACAACTGCGGCGGCTGCGGCATTACCTGTAACCCGGCGACGTCAGACGCCTGTAGCGGTCGCGCCTGCAAGTGCGGCGCCGGCAACGCCTGTACTGGCGGCCTGAGTTGTTGCAATGGAGCTTGCCTCGATCTGGCATCTGATCCCAACAATTGCGGTGGGTGCGGCGTGGTCTGTTCGGGACAATCGACCACGAGTGATGCCGTCTGCCAGGGCAGCACGTGCACGATCACATGCCGGGGAGACAACTACGATGTCGATAGCAACCCTGCCAACGGCTGTGAACGGCAGTACACGGACGGAGCTCACACGCAGGGGACCGCGTTTCCGCTTGGCAGTGTGGGCAACTGTGACAGCAATGCCGAGACGCCCGTTCGCACGATCTACTCCGATGCCAGGGTCCATGCGAACCCATCGGTTCCGGCGTTCAATATCGCAACTGGTGCAGCCCCACAGTGGTGGGTCGTAAATGCGCCAGGCGGCGTTCTTTGCCAGAACGATCTTGACGTCACGCTGAACATGACAAGCGGCACAGGCAACTGCTACAGGCTGATGGTCCAGACCAATCAGGTCACTCTTACCGCACAGACGTCTGGCGGTGTGGCGCACATCCAACATGGAATTGGGGCGTACATCAGCGGGACCCCGGTATTCTTCATGGTTGAGAAAATCTGTGGCACAAACGTGCGCGAGGCCGCAAGCTACACGATCATGTATCACCTCTGATCGCATGACGGCGGCGGAAGGCACACTATCTTCCGCCGTCCTCATCAATGCGGTTGGCTCTCTGCCAGGATCGTCTTTGCTACTCGCGCCATCTGCTTCAGGTGCGTGCGCTCGTGGCGAGCCAGCCACTGCGCGTAGAAGCGGACCGTGCGCGTGAGTGGCGCACCGGCGCCGGTGATGGTTGCGCTCCGTTCCCACTGCTCTGGGGTAAGGGCGGTCA
The DNA here is from genome assembly GCA_046328375.1 of Thermomicrobiales bacterium. GTDB lineage: Bacteria > Chloroflexota > Chloroflexia > Thermomicrobiales > UBA6265 > JACCXM01. Next base: position 87,348 of record JAXLWT010000003.1, on the reverse strand, counting down.
GGGTGGTCAGCAGGGCTTCGCGCTGCGCGGTGAACGCCGCGAATGACGGCGCATACTCCAGGTCGCGATAGTTCGTCCGCTTGATCCAGCCGCGGGGGTTGATGGCCCGGATCGTTGGGTGCTCCTCGGCCAGCATCCTCGTGATGCAGTCTTCCCAGACATCGGCGCAGGCGCGCAGGTGCGCCAGGTTATCAGTGAGGGACCAGGCATCGGGCTCAGGCGGTGTACGCAGTTGCTGCGGCGTGAGGTCCGCTGTCAGCTCAATCATGCGCGCGGGATTCTCGCGCAGCAGGGCCAGGATCTCAGTCGGGGGAAGGAGGTCGCTCTTCATCGACGTTCCTCCGGCGTATGACACGGGGCAGTGGATCGCTCAACTGGCAAGCGGACCACGAAGCGTGCCCCGCCGTCGACATTCTCCGCCCAGATCTGCCCGCCGTGCAGTTCCACAATCTGGCGGGCAATGGGTAAGCCCAGGCCACTGCCCACGATCAACTGGCGCTCATCGCGTGTCAGCCGCGCGAACCGCTGGAAGATCTTCTCCAGCGCCTCTGGCGGCACGCCGGGACCAGTATCCGACACCGCAATCTCCACCTGGGTTGGGACTGGCTGGCTCACGGCGATCGCGATGCGGCCAGCTGGCGGCGTGTACTTGATCGCATTGCCGATCACGTTGGTGAAGACGATAGTCAGCAGATCACCATCGGCTCCGAGGGGAGGCAGGTCGCCGGCCACCGCGAGCGAGATATCGTGATCGTGGCCCAATCCGGAGAGTGTTTCCACCACCTCCAGGATCACCGCAGCCAGATCAACGCGCTGCCGTCGTAGATGGCGCTGCCCCGATTCCAGGCGATCCATATCCAGGATGTCGCTGATCATCCGCTCCAGACGTTGCGCGTTCAGGTGGATGATGCCGGCAAACTCCGCGGTTTCGTCATCGGGAAGACCACCCTCGGCCATGAGTTCGCTGAAGCCCTGGATGCTTGTCAGGGGGGTACGGAGTTCGTGGCTAAGAAAGGAGAGATACTCGCTCTTCGCCTGGCTCAGCGCCCCGACCTCGGCGTGTGCGGCCGAAAGGTCATCCAGCGCCTCTCGCAGGGCCAGCTCAGCATGCTTCTGCGCTGTGACATCCAGCAGGCACACGACCAGATGATCCGGCACCCCATGGGCATCATGAACCACCGTGCCCCAGTCCCGCAGCCAGACGACGCCGCCATCCGGGCGCACCACGCGGTACTCCACGTCAAAAGGTCCCAGCGCCTCCCGAAATGCGATACGGAACGCCAGCATCGCTTCCCGGTCGTCCGGGTGCAGAATCTTGAGCGAGAAATCGGGATCGCGCTCCCACTCATGATTCCCCCACCCGCTCACCTCGATGCCCCAGTCATTCTGGTAGAGCGTGGGATATCGCTCGTCGCGCAGTGAGACCACGGTGAAACCAATGGGCAGCGCGTCCAGCAGCGAGCGGTAATGCAGGTCAATCGACTGGGCCTGGCGCTCTGCCGCCACCAATGCACTGGCGTCAGCCAGGATGAGGCGCAGAACCCCGACGTCCCGGGTGACGGCGGCGTCTACGACCACCTCCGTCTTATCTCGCAGAACCAGGGTGCGCCGATGCTGGTCAGGTTCCGCTGACAGCGGGACTGGGATTGCATTGGTAAGCAGATCAGCAAGCTCGGGTACGAGTTCGGTGAGCCGAGAGCCTATGGCATCATCAGTGGGAATACGGAGGAGCCGGGCCGCAGCTGGATTCCAGGCAACAACCGCTCCGTCAGGGTGCAGCACAATCTGCGCTTCGCGGGTCCAGGTGAAGAATCCCGCGTGCACACTGGTTTCCACCAAGACCCGAAGCTCCTGACCCACTGACGTTGGATGACACCGTGCGCGGCACCGCGTAAAGAGTGCAGGAGCGTGAAGATACGCGGCAGTATCAATTATGAAACGGAAGCAGACGTCGTGCCGTGCAACCGATGCCTACTCCAGAGGAATTGGGACACAGAGCATGAAATTGGCCAGTGTGGGGACATCCTCACGCTGGCCACCTGAAGACAACGTAGCCCTGGACGAACCGTGTCCTACCGCTGAGCCGAAACGACCACGTACCAGGGGATGCCGAACTTGTCATTGAAGCTGCCGTAGTAGTCGCCCCAGAACTGGTCTTCCATCGGTTGGGTCACCTTGCCTCCGGCCGAGAGCTCGGTGAAGATGCGGACTGCCTCTTCCCGAGTATCCGGGTGGACGCCGATGGAGAAGTTGTTTCCGGCCACGACCGGATCGCCCATCCCGGGAAAGATATCCGACGCCATGATGACCAGGCCGCCGGTAATCGGCAGCTGCACGTTCATGATCATCTGCTTCGTGGCGTTATCCAGCTCCGGCATTCCTTCCATGGCTGGCACATCGCCGTGGCGCATGATGCCGCCGACGAACTCGGTACCGAAGACCGACTTGTAGAAGTTGAACGCTTCTTCCGCCTGGCCCGTGTAGTTGAGATAGAGACTGTTCGTCGCCACTGCTGCATCCTCCCGTAGCCTGCTTCACGAAAATTCGCAGTGCGCGCCCGCAGCCACACGGGAGCCCCGCTCTAGAGAACTGTCGTTCGGGCCACCCCGCAATCAACAGGAACACTTGTACCACAAAGGTGTACGTACACTCTTGAACAAGCGTTAAAGAGCAGTCAGAGTGGAAGACGCGGCAGTACTCGTGCGCTCTCGTCTGCCACGGATTCTGGCGGTTCCAGGCTGCCTGTTGCGTCGGCAATGTCGTAGAAGCGCTGGGCTCGTGGAGCGCCATCTGGCAAAAGGGCTGTTCGGCAGACGCCGCCGATTGCTGCTACTGAACACGCTGCTACCGCAGAGAACATTCCCTCCGATGGCAGCGTGTTCATGAGATGCAGGAGCCTGGAGCTCTCGCAGCGGATGACATGACGTAAACCGAGGGAGGTTTGCCTCACCGCCGCGCGGGTCTCATTGCTCCAGGATCAATCGCTGCGCTCCGTGATGCGCTCCTCGAGCCTGAAGGCGATGGGGTCGGTGCCGCCGCAGATTCTCTCGACCTTGAAGTAGACCTCGTTCGCAACTGACCCGGCCCATTGAACTGGAGCCTTCAATTCGATGTGCCTGTCGGTCACGATGGCGGTTGACGTCTTGTCGGGGAGATAGTCCCACGTTGTGATCAGCGTCAGGCGTGTGCAACCGTAGCGGCCCGCTTCGACCGCGATGTTCGCTACGACGCTGCCTGAGCAAGTCGCACCATAGCCACCAACAGAATCAGCGACCCCGACTTTCCACCAGAGTGGGGCTGAGTTCACACCTGGTACCCAGCCAGCCGGCAGCGGATTGTGGGCACGATCGTCAGCGATGAGGACGTCCGTGATCACACGGATATCGCGGTTGCTGCATCCCTGCGGATTTCCGAGCGATTGTGCGGTCTCTCGCGTGCGATTGGTTCGGTCATCGTAGTTCTCGCAGCCATCGCTCGCATCGTTGTTACTGTCGTAGTTCGAATCCCGGCAAATGAGATTGCATTGTCCTGCAACGCAGATTACGTCCGAGTTTGTGGATGCTGGATTTCCAGGGCAGATATTGCCGCACGTGCCACAGTTCCTGATGTCGGTACCGAGTTTCCGGCAGTTGCCGGCACAGCAGGTTTCTCCGCTACCACAGACATTTCCGCAGAATCCGCAGTTGCGGTTGTCTGAACTCAGGGTCTTGCATATTCCGCTGCAGCAAGATTGCCCAGGTCCGCAAATGGTGCCGCAAGTTCCGCAGTTGCTGGTATCCGTATCGCGATTGCTGCACCTGCCGTTACAGCACGTCTGTCCGCCGTCGCAGAGGTTGCCGCACGTTCCACAGTTGCTGGTGTCCGTTTTCAGGCTTTTGCACGAACCGTTGCAGCACGTTTGGCCAGCGCTGCACGTGGCGCCGCAAGCGCCGCAGTTGTTGAAGTCGGAGGCCGTACTTTTGCATGAGCCGTTGCAGCATGTCTGCCCAGCTCCACAAGTTATTCCGCAGGAGCCACAGTTGTTAGTGTCAGTAGCGAGATTTCGGCAACTACCGTTACAGCAGGTTTGCCCGGCTCCACAGACATTCCCGCAGCTACCACAGTTGTTGACGTCGTTGTCCAGGCTCTTGCAGGTGCCATTGCAGCAGGATTTCCCTGCCGTGCAGGCTTGGCAAACACTCCCGTTCGTCCCGCAATACTGCTCAGTGTTCCCGGCCTTGCACGTAGATCCCGCGCAACAGCCTGTTCCGCCACATGGTGTCGTGCAGGTCTGGTCCGACTGGCAGGTCGAGCAGGGTGGGCACGAGCTGGCACTACAGACGCATTCGCCGGTCTCGGCGTTGCATGACCCACCGGCGCCGCAGGGACTTCCTTCTTCCCGAGGGTCGGGAAGGCACGTATGCGTTCCGGTGCTGCAGAATTGGCAAGCAGGGCATGAAGAGCCTGAACACGCGCATCGGCCATCCGCCTGGCAGAAGTGCCCCGGGCGACCACAGGCCGAACCCTGCTGGCCAGCATCAGCCACACAGATACCCTGGTTGTCGCAGGCCTGGCAGTCAGGACAGGAATGCGCGTCGCAGGAGCAGGTGCCATCGGCCTGGCAGACCTGTCCCGGCTGACCGCAATCGTCGCCGACCTGATGCGCATCAGTTACGCAGGTGCCAGTGCTGGTATCGCACGTCTGGCAGGTGGAACACGCTGGGCTGCAGGCACATGGGCCGCAATCGACTTCCCGCCCACAGTTGTCTCTTACGCGCCCGCAGCGTGACGCACAGGTCGTGGCTTTGGGGTCGGGCACGCAGCAGCCATTGGTCTGAGGATGGCAGACAGCGTCGTCATGGGCGCAGCATTCGCCGCTACAGCATCGATCGCAGGGGACGCACTCGGTGCCTTCGCACCGTTCGCAACCGCTACAAACCTCTGGATTACAGACGCATTGACCGTCCTCGCACGTTTGGCCCAGGGCGCATCCCTGATTGCAGCCGCCGCAGTGGTCGAAACGGTGTGTCGTATCGACGCAACTCCCGTTACAGAGCTCCTCTCCTGCTGAGCAACTGCATGCGCCGCTGCGGCAAACAAGGTAGTAAGGACATTCGACACATCCGTTCCCACCTCGGCCGCACGCGTAGTCGTCATCCTCAGTGCGACAGGCGCCAGTCGAGAAATCACAGCAGCCGGGGCAATTCATCTGATCACAGACGCACTGCCCGTTATCACAGCGCTGATGGGCCCCACAGGCTATTCCGCAGGCACCGCAGTGATCCAGGCTATTGGAGGTGTCAACGCAGTCTGCGTTGCAAACCACCAGGCCCCCGGGGCAGGTGCACTGGCCGCCCTGGCACAGTTGGTCGGGCCCGCACTCCGCGCCACAGCCCCCGCAATTGGCATCGTCACTCTTCGTATCAACGCATTGGTCGCTGCAGAAATCCTGCTCGACCGGACACTCACAGGCGCCGTTCTGACAGGAGCGCCCTCCTTCACAGACCCGGCATGCTGCTCCGTTCGTGCCACAGGCGTTATTCGAGGTGCCAGCACTGCAGGTGTCGTTCTCACAGCAGCCAGAGCAGGCACCACCGCCACAGGTGCATTGCCCGTTCTGGCATGTCTGCCCGGACGCGCATTTCGCGCCGCAGGCTCCGCAGTTGTTCACGTCGCTAATGGTGGCGGCACAGGTGATGCCGCATAACTGCTGGCCGCTCGGGCAAGTTAGCGGCTGTGGCTTCTTCTTTTTCTTCTTCTTTTTCTTCTTTTTCTCGGATTGCAGGTCGTGTTGCGGTTGGCGATTCCGCACGTGCTCCCGATGTTCGCGTCGCTTACGCCGCTTGTTCTTCGCCTCAGCGTCGCCATCGGGATCGATAAACGGCACGAGGCTGCCGATGAACGCGGTGAGGGCCGCGCGGCGATTGGCGCCGGTTCCCAAGGCACGTGAGAGGTGATCGAACCGTGACGGCTCCATGCCTGGTCTCCAGAACACGGCGGCCGCAAGGTAGCAAGCCAACCCTCAACTTCAAGGTTTCGACGACACGCACGACATCACAGGCCGCTCAAGGAGGGCAACATAGATGTCGCGGAAGATACAGTCGAAGTCGGCCGCATATTAGATAGGCAGCCTGAGATTGTCAAGTCGTTCTCAATGTTCGTTTGAACACTGGCAATCAGATGTATATCGCCGTGACGTGATATGTAGCCGAAGGTAAGGTCATCAAACAGTCGTATATGACAAAGTTATTGGTCGTTGAGACGAATTCTGACCTTCTTTCTTGCCTGAGAGGAACTGCCCAGGGACAGTTCGCGCCTTGATCGCCTGGCTGGCATTGCCGTCGCTGGGCAGAAAAATCCCGCCCGCGTACTGGTTTCCGCCAAGACCTGACGCTCCTGCCCCATCGGCACCAATTGACGACCTTGCCACTCTGCCGCAGGGTTGACGCAGGTGCATGGTGGTACGCAGCGGTTCCCATTATGAAACGGAAACCTGACCTGCCGCGGGTGAACCAGTACACGCTTCACGGAAATTGGCACCGATGAAATCTGTGGCCAGCCGGGCTCTCCCCAGGCTGGCCACGTTGCATCACCCCAGGTTGTTCTGCTGGATCAGCTCGCTGCTAGTGCTGGGCAGACACCACGACGTACCACGGAATGCCGAACTTGTCGTTGAAGCTGCCGTAGTAGTCGCCCCAGAACTGGTCCGCCATCGGTTGGGTCACCTTGCCACCGGCCGAGAGCCCCGCGAAGATGCGGTCCGCCTCTTCGCGAGTGTCAGGGTGGACGCCGATCGAGAAGTTGTTGCCAGGCACGATGGGATCGCCCATGCCGGCCGGGATGTCCGACGCCATGATGGTCAGCCCGCCGGTGATTGGCAACTGCACATTCATCACCATCTGCTTTGTGGCGTCATCCAGGGCCGGCGTGCCTTCCGGCAAGGGCACATCGCCGTGCCGCATGATGCCGCCAATGAACTCCGTCCCGAACACCGACTGGTAGAAGTTGAACGCCTCTTCCGCCTGGCCGGTGTAATTCAGGTAGACGCTGTTTGTTGCCACCGCACTGCCCTCCGAATGCCTGCCCGGTTCTCACGCCAATTCGCAGTGCGCGCCCGCAGCCACTCGGGAGCTTCACTCACTTTCTTGTCGCTCGAGTTGCCCCGAAATCGACACGGTAACTTGTACCACAAAGGTGTACGTACACTCGGGATCGTTATGCGGCCTGGGCGCTGCGTGGAGCGACCGCCTCGTGTTCTTCAGACTACAATCCGTGACCAGCGTCATCTTACCTGTGCCTGTTCGGTTCATGGTTCTGCGCCAGCGTGCGCGAAAGGATCTCTACGCACATGCTGTCCGGCTCTGGGAACGTGGGATCTGCACACCATGAGCGCACGCACCTGAGGGCGATGCTCGGAGCTGTCCTTGCCCTGATCGTGCTCCTGACACCGGTCGCCGCCCTGGCGCAAGATGCCACTCCTGTCAGTTCAGCAGAAGCCGCTGCCGAATTGAACACGCTGCTGGCAGGGCCAGGGGTCGTCTTTCGCGCGCCGGAAAATTGCGTCACTGACCAGGGAGATCCCTACCAGGATGCCGACACCCTGGCTTTCTGTGCCGTCAAGGATGTCAGCGGTGCGCTTGGTGGTCCCTCCTCCGGTGCTGACGCCACCGATTTCACGGCCGCGCCAGGGCGGTTGGAGTTCAGCCAGCCCGAGGATTGCGATACGGCCGGCGCGGCGGCGGACGGCACGCATGACGGCTGCGCGGTCGTGACCGGTGCAGCCACCCTGCTTCGCAATGGCCTGCCCATTCGCCTCTTCGGGGTCTGCGCGAAGGAGCGCCCGAATGAGTGCGCGGTGCTCGGCACCATCACGGATCCCAACTGGAGCCCGGACGGGGTCTACCTGCTCATGGATCCGGCGAAGGTCGATATCCACTGCCAGTACGCGCAGGATGCCGGCCGCAACGGCTGCAATGAGAACGAGGCCTTCAGCGCCGGCCAGGAGCGACCACTCTGCTCCGAGGACGCCAGTAACCCACAGTGCCAGTACGGCGCAGATGACCTGGAGGCGATGCTGGAGGCCTACACCAAAGCCTGCACAGACGATGCGCTCAATTGCCTGGAGAACCAGCTCGAGGCCACGTGGGGCATTGAGTCCGTGATCGCCGTGGGCTACATGAACCGGGGAGATCAGGCCTGGGATTGCGATCTGGCTCGCGGCCGTGCCGATGCGTTTGCGCAAGCGGTCAACACTGCCTGGTCCAGCCAGGTGCCCGTCGTTCAGATGTACATCGACGTCGCAAAAAACGAACTGCGCTTCGCCGATGCCCAGAGCGGCTGCACCGCACCGGTGCTGTAACCGGGTTCAGCCTGCTGCGGAAGACGGCGGGAGGATGGCCGTGCCGCCACCCTTCCGCGCTTTTCTGCCTCGCTCACGGTGAGAAGACAGGTTCCACGAAACCTGGCGAGACCACGTGGAGCGACCCTACTCCACTTCCTGGCTGGGCCGAATTCTGGCGAACTCAACCAGGTACTGCGTTTCACCCGCGGGGTCCGCAATCCCGAGGACCTGACCAAAGGGACGCGTCTCCAGCGGATGCGTGATCCTCACCCTGCCGGCCAGGTCCTGCTCCAGGGCGGTGATGTCGTCCACAATCCAGTACGTCTCCGGCCTGGCCTCGCCGCTTAGCGAGGCGTCGCTGGCGATGGCCCAGCCCACGCCGTTGCCGTCCGCGAACTGCACGAACTCCGGGCTCTTGCGGCTGACTTTCAGCCCGAGGATATCGGTGTAGAAGGATGTTGCCGCGGCGACGTCTTTCACGTACTCCAGGACGAACCCGAACCGCGGCGTAGTGGCACTGCTCAAGATGGACCTCCGATAGGGTGATCGTCACCGTCACGCGACGGGCGCATCTCCCATCCTCGCACCGGGTGGCGACACCGTTGTGTCGGGAATTGTCGTGAGTGGCCGTCATGACCGCAGGACGGGAACCGCCAGGTCGTGCGGCAGCTCTGCCAGCAGCGTGTCCAGGTCAGGAGGGGTGATCGTCTCGCCTGTGCGAGCAGCGTTGGTCATGCGATCGAGGCGAAAGGTGCGAGCACCCCGGCGTAGCCGGCACCAGGCCACCAGGAACCAGCCGTTGCTGGTGCCAAGTAATCCCGCCGGCTCGACTGTTCGCTCGGTCGTCTCCCCGTTGCGATCCTGGTAGGTGATTCGCAGCGCTTCGGGCCGCAGCAGCGCCTCTTGCACCGTGTCCCAAACCCGACTGGCCGGCTGCTCCGCCAGTGGCGTGATCCGGATGCGTGAGGCCAGGTGCGCGGCCGTGTCCCGGGGAGCGGCGGCCATCACCGCCACCAGCTTGCCCAGGGCGGAGCGGCCGGCGTGGGCAAAGGGCATGGCTGGCATGGCGGTCAGCGCCGTGGCCAGTGCCACGGCTTCCTCCGGGGTCAGGTTCAGCGGCGGCAGGGTCGTGTCCGGGTCCAGGCTGTAGCCGCCGCCAGGCCCTGGTTGCGCCCAGATCGGCACGCCGGCCTCCTGCAGCGCCAGGAGGTCTCGCTCGATGGTGCGTGTGCTCACCTCGAAGCGCGCGGCAAGTTCAGCGGCGCGCATGGGGCGTGGTGCGCGTGCCCGGAGTTCTTCGACCAGTGCGTAGAGACGGTCTGTGCGGTTCATCCCGTAGCTTCTCCTGGTTGTTGCTGCCGCTGAGAGGTGAAAGTGGGTATTTCCGGCCGGGTGTGGCACAATGCCCGCCCTTTGCCCGCCGGATCCCCGGTTCCGTCACATCTCAGGAGAGACCATGCTGGCCACACTGCGCCTGCGGAATTTCGCGCTGCTCTGGACTGCCGGGCTCATTTCGCTGGCTGGCAGCCTGGTCCTCTTCGCCGCCCTGCCGCTGCATGTCTTCCGCCTCACCGGCTCGACGCTGGCGACTGCCGGCACCCTGGCGGCCAGCACCCTGCCCCGGGTGATTGCCGGCTCCTTCGCCGGGGTCTTCGTGGACCGCTGGGACCGGCGCACCACCATGGTCATCGCGGATCTCCTGCGGGCAGTCTTGCTGCTCCCCCTGTTGCTGGCGCCGGATCGCCTCGAGATGATCTACGCGGTGGCGTTGGTGCAGGGCATCATTGGGCTCTTCTTCAACCCCGCGGAAAGTGCGCTCCTCCCGCTCCTGGTTGGTGAAGAGCGCCTCGTCTCCGCCAACGCCCTGAACGCCCTGAACGATAACCTGGGCATGCTCACCGGACCGGCACTGGGCACCTTGCTCTACGCACAGGCTGGTATCGGGGCAGTGGTGCTGGTCGATGCAGCCTCGTACCTGTTTTCGGGCGTCCTGATCTGGGCCATCAACAGCAGTGGCCGGAGTGACCCGGAGGACGCCGTATCCACGACTCCCGATGGGTTGAGTGTCTGGCGTAGCGTGCTGCATGAGTGGCAGGAGGGCTTGCACATCGTGCGCGGGGAGCGGACGCTGCGCGTGCTCTTCGGCGCCGGGTGCCTGGATGGCGTAGCGGAAGGGATCTACCTCACGCTCAGCCTCTCGCCGCTGGTGCTGACCGTGCTCGGCGGCACCGAGGCCCAGGTGGGCTGGATGGCCATGGTGCAATCGGTGGGTGGCCTCATCGCGGGGGTGGTGCTGGCGCGGCTGGGGATGCGCGCCAGCATGCGCCGTCTCTTCGGGCTGGGCATGCTGGGCACAGGCCTGGCGGATCTGGGTACGGCCAACGCGCGGCTCTTTGCGCCACCCGGCCCGCCAGCGATGGGGGTCGCGCTCGGGTTTGCGGGGATGGCCGGTTTCCCGGTGGTAGCGCTGATGACCGGGCGGCAGTCGCTCGTGCAAACGCACACCACAGACCGGTTCCGGGGCCGGGTCTTCGGCTCGCTGGCGGCCGTCCAGGGTGCGGCACTGGTGGTTGGCTTTGCGCTGGGCGGGGTGCTGGGCGGTGTGACGGGGTTGGTGGCCACGCTCAGTGCGGGAGCTCTGCTCCGGGTGCTGGCGGGAATACTGGCACTGGTCCTTCTGCCACGTGAGGAACCTGTCCTGACCGAGGCCGTGGCGTGAACTGGACCTCACGTTCCCGTTGCGGGTTCCGCCACGACGCCGCGACATGGCCGGTGCGCTACGAGGAAAGAGGTCTGCACAGGGAACGTGTGGTCGGTAAAGGTCATCACCTTCCCAGCACCTCGCATGACTGCCAGCAGCCCAACCTGAGCGATGGCCAGCCAGGGGGTGACGCATTTACCCCACGCTCAGTCGCACCCGGTCGATGGTCGCCCACGGGCCGAGCGGAACCGTTGCGCTGCCGAAGAGGAAGGGCACGAAGCTGACGGCGAAGCGGCCACGCTGCGCTGGGTCGTTGGTGGCAGTCAGGGCCAGCTTGGTCACATCGAAGCTCTGGTTGGCCGCGGGCGTGCCGTGGTGCTCCATGGCGTCGTCTGGCTGCAGGCCAAAGAGGCTGAGAAGCCCGACCTGCGTCGCTGAGGGAGGTTCTGTGCCTGCCGGGATTTCGCGGTGCAGGAAGACCTGCCAGGTGACGCCCGGGATGCCCAGCCCGCGCAAGCCCTCGATAGTGAGCACAATGCGCTCGCCGGCAGCGCCGGAGGCACCTGGTTGTGCGGCGCTGGCATCGCGCTGGATCGGCACGGTGACGATCCGGCCGGAAAGCTCGATCACGCTTCCCTCACGGCTGGCGCCGAGCAGGGAGCGGCGCGAGGCACGTGGTCTGCGGCTACCCCCTCCCGATGGAGCGGTTGCCTCAGGAGGTGCGCCACCCGACGTCGTCTCTTCACCCGGTGGTTCACTGCCGGCAAGCGGCGCTTCTCCCGGACCACCGCCGCTGGGGAGCGGATCGTCGTCGTAGCCGTAGCCAAGGGCGTAGGGGTTCAGCACATCACGCGGAGTCATCTGCACCGCGTGACCCGTTTCGTCGAAGAAGCTGAACGCCGTGTCCATCCAGGTGGTGTCGTCCACCGGGTTCGCGCGGCCGTCACCCTGGTCGAGCCATCGCCGCCAGAGGCGGTCGATATTGCAGTGGTGCAGCCAGAAGATGGGGTCGCGCGCGGCAAAACGCGGATCACCCATCGGCGATGTGTGCACGCTACCGGCGGCGTCCTCGATGCGTCCCCCAATCATGACGTGAATTTGCCCGTGCGGTGTCAGTTCCAGTTGACCGGTGTTCTGCGCCGCTGCCCCGCTGTGCACGGGTTGCGCCACCCAGGCGCCGCCAAAGCTGACATCGAGCGGGTCCGTGTGGAAGAACTGGGTGGTGGCGAAGGCGCGGCGGTGATCGAAGAAGGCGCTGAAAGCGGACCAGGGCGGGACACCCGCGTTCACGATCGGGTCGCGGTCTTCCATATAGAGCGCGTTGCTGGCCTCGGCCGGCACCCGGAACGGCTCTGGCAGCACCCGGTGGGCCGGAATGAAGTAGTTCCAGTAGGGGAGCGCCAGGGTAGGGTCATCTGCCGCCCAGCGCAGGATGCGCTCGAACCAGTAGAGATACATCCGGTGCCAGGGCAGGAAGAAGAAGCTGCCGTGCTGGCACTGCCGCCAGGACAGATTGCTCCCCTCCTCTGGCGGCGCACCGTGGATGTTCGCCTGGAAGCGCCAGCCCCGTGGATCCGCCGGGTCGTCCGCGCTCAGTTGCTGCATGGCCGCCACACCGCGCCGTAGCGCCGCAATCTCAGGTCCGTCTGCAGCGAGCGTGGCTACATCTCGCCGCGTGACGTGCGAAGGTGTGACTGCCGGAGCCGCCCAGGTTGCGCCACCCTGCCCAAGGGGAAGTGCACTTCCCAGCATGCCCGTGGCCGACGCCAGCAGGGCGCGGCGGGAGTGCCTGACGGACGAGATGCGCTCCGGCTTGGTCACGGCGCTAGGCCCCGGTCGCGCTCCCGACCACGGTGCCGGAGCCGCTGTTCACGGTCTTGCCCGTGCCGCTGCTCTGGTCAAAGGTGAAGGTGCCTTCCATCCCCGCGCCGTTGGCGACCACCTGCACGCTGCCCTGGAAGAAAACCTTGCCGAGGCTGCCGCCGTCGTCATCCGCCAGCAGACGCACGGCGGAGAAAGTGCAGGTCATCTTCGCCTCATCCCCTTTCTGCCACGAGCCGACGCTGTCGCTGACATGCAGCGCTTCGTCATCACCTGAGCCGGGGAGCGCCGGGACTACCGATGGGCTGGACAGGACCAGATCCCCGTCTTCATCGAAGTCGGCAATCGCCTCTTCGATTTCGTCCCGGCCGTCGAAGGTGAGCTGCCAGAGCCATTGCCCGTTGCAGATATCGACAGGCTGAGCGTGACTCGCCATGGGATTCCCGACGAGAAGCCGGCCAGCCGCGAGGACGAGGGCCAGCGTCAGCACAACGCGCTTCATGGGAACGGTCCTTTCGACGCCTAAGCAGTCAATTCACTCAGGTGCACTTGCCGGCCACCCTCGGCACACGACTGGTCGATGGCAAACACGGCCAGGTGCGTGTTCACGGAATCATGAACGTTGGCGTGGCTCTCCCGGTTTTCCCGGATACACTCGATGAAGTGATCGACCTCTCCCTGGAACGGGTGATGATCGACCGCACCACTGTCCGGCGTGATGGTGGGAATGGTGATCCAGTCCAGGGCGCCATCGATCTTGCGGCTGTAGAAGCGGTTGTGACGGAATCCGCCGCCGTCGCCCAGCAGATCGACGTTGAACTGGTAGGGCATCCACTGCTCCTGCATGGCGGAGACGCGCCCACCCTTGCCATTGGCGAACTGGATCACCGCGGCCTGGTTCGGCGGGAAGGGGAGATCCGCGATGTTGCTGAAGCTGGTCGCCGCCACGGAGACGATGTCGCTGCCCATCAGGTAGCGTGCCAGATCGACCGCGTGGCAACCGCCGAGTTGCATGGCGCTGGCGTCCGCCTTGCGCCGCAGGTAGTCCTCCGACCCGGGGTAGCCAGACTGCTCCGGGTTGTGCCAGTAGTCGGTCTGTACGAAGAGGAGGTCGCCGAACATTCCCTCATCCCGCAGGGAGAGGAGCGCCAGCACCGAGGGGATCCAGCGCAGCACGAAGCCGCAGACACTGTGCACACCCGCGGCGGTGATCGCCGCATCCATGGCCAGCAGATCCGCCACGTTCGTCGCAATTGGCTTCTCCACGATCATGTGCTTGCCCGCCTGCGCGGCGGCAATGGCATCCTGCGCGTGGCGGCTGTGCGGGGTGCAGATGGAGAGGGCATCGACATTGGCGTCGGCCATCAGGTCGTCCATGTCGTCGTAGAGCGCGAGTTTGTCCGGATCGAGACCGGCCGCCCTGGCGCGGTTGGCCGCGCCTTCCTTGGTGCGGCTGCTGATCGCCACGACTTCGCAGTACGGGTTGTGGACATAGGCGCGCAGGTGCCCACCGGAAACATTCCCTGCGCCCTGAATGGCGATCCCGATCTTGTCGTTCGCGGACACACGCGCCATCTGCTTCCTCCCCTGAATCTGCCGTCTCTCTTGCCTGCTCGTCGCGTCATCTTCGACGCTCCCGGAGAGATCAGCAACCGGGGTTCAGGGATTGGTGGTGCGGGAGCGCGGGCGCGTCGCTTGTGACTAGGGCGGGGCGAGCAGCCCTGCACAGGTGGACGGTGAGGGCCGGCCGAGTGGAAATGGGGAGGCAGCACGAGTCGCCTATGCCCTTGCCCTGCAGAATCGCGGCGCTGGCCTGATCGCACGGAGACGAGCGTGGTCCGCGCGGTGGAAGACGGACATTGATGGCAGTGCTAATCCAGCGTGGTTGTCTGGATTTGGTCGAAGCAGGACTCAACTTATCCAAGCCTTGACTCAGAAGTGAGAGAATGCTTCGCTACAAGATCCGATTGATTCAACAGAAGCGCTAACTGCGTACGACCGCAGTAACGGGTCTGTGAGGTTGGTCCTGCGCAGGACCACGTTAGCCCCCCTCCATCGCAGCCTCAACGTATCAGGGGGTTCTTGTGGCCCAACATCGCTATGAAATCGTTCCCAAATCAACATTCATGAATCAGCTATTCGGGTTGCCGCAGTCGACGAGTAGGCTGATCTGGAAGAAAACAACGCAGGTGCTGCAAGAAGATCCCGCGCCAGATACGAAGAACAAGAAGCGCCTCGTCGAGTTGGCAAAACCGACATTCAGGCTGGAGCACGGCGACTATCGTGTGATCTATCGCTTCAGCGAACCAGACAAGGTTGTCAGGCTACTCGCGGTTGGGCACCGTAGCACTATCTACAATCAGCTGGGACTTTTGGAGAAAGATCCAGAAGATCACTACAAAGTTGACAGTGATGATAGTGACTTGGAAGAGATCAGGAATCCAGAGCCAGAGCTGGCTCGTGAGGATAAGCTGGACCCTGGGCTTCGTTCATCAAGCGCAAAGGCTACCTGCCGGATCCGATCAGTGAGGCCTTCCTGTCCAGGCTGCGAGTGCCAGAAGAGTTCTGGGAGTCTCCTCGTCCATTGCCAGGATCTGGATTACCTGTATGAGGTGGAAGTTCCAGACTGGGTCAAGAATCGCGTGTTCGACAACCTGTTTCATCTCAGCCTCGACGACATTGAAAATCAGTCTGATCTGGATATTCAAAGTTTGAAGACTTCCTGGAGTTTTCCAAAGGGAGACTTTCGGCAATTACTCGCTTCGTTTGGATGATGAGCAACGACGATTCGCAAATTGGAGTATTGACGGCTCAGGGCCAGCGCTTGTCAGAGGCGGCCCTGGAACTGGGAAGACCATCATCGCGATCCACCGCATCCGCTCCTCGAGGCGCTCCGCAAGAATGGCAAGTCCCATCCACGCATGCTTTTCACGGCCTACAACAACACCCTCATTGCTGTCGCGGCGCAAATGCTGCGTGACATGCTGGGTGCAGACGCAGACCTCGTTGAGGTAGTTACAGCGGATACGCTCACTCGTCGCGTTGCGGATCAAGCCGGGCAGGTTCCGAAGAACACAATCGACGACGCCAGGGCATGCTGTTGTGAAGCGGGCGATTGACAAGCTAGCGGGCGGAAGCCTAGAGGATCGGGCACTGGCCCAGTCAATTGCCACCGTCGGCATCATGTACATCTTTGATGAAATAAGCAATGTCATCGTTGGGCGTGAGCATGGATCTCTTGATTCGTACCTGAACGAAGACCGCACCGGGCGAGGTGTCCGCCTCACTAGCGTGCAACGCGAGGCGATCTGGCGTCTTCACGAGGAATGCGAGGCAGAAGCAGTGCGAAGTCAGAAGTGACCTTTCCTCAGCTCCGGCGTCGGGTGGCCAAAACTGGCACGCGAGTCTGGGCACGGGAAGACGACGCAGTCGTGATTGACGAAGCGCAGGACCTCCAGCCAACCACGTTACGCATGCTGGTGTCACTCTGTGAAAGCAAGGATCGACTCTTCTTGACAGCTGATCCGAACCAATCAACCTATGGATCTGGGTTTCGGTGGGTAAGCGTCCATGAGGATCTCCAATTCAGGGGCCGTACTGGCGTGCTTCGCACGAACTATCGGTCTACGCATCAGATCATGGCTGCGGCCGGATCGTTCCTGCGAGGGGCTGAACTGGAGATCTCGGACGAATCGCTGAGTTTTCCCCGCAATGGTCGCCGCCCCCGCGTTCATTACTTCGCAACTCGCGACGAACAGCGAGCCGAACTGGCAGGATTCATTCACAACGCGTCTGCCGCATTGCGGCTGGGCAAGAGCGGCTGCGCGGTGCTCGTGCCGTCAGAATCCACTGGGGTGGATGTAGCTCTGCAGCTGAGAAAACGGATTGCCTGCCAAGTTCATGACGCGTGCTTACGTGAAGCTCGATGATCCAAATATCAAGATCATGACGTTGAAATCAGTCAAGGGCCTTGAGTTTCCGGCGGTGGCGATTGCTGGATTGTTGCCGAGTTATCCCGGAGCACCGCCAGCGGGTGCCCCGGAAGAGCATATCAGGAGCTGGAGCAGAATGGCCGGCGCGCTCTATGTCGCAATGACTCGAGCGAAGGATTCGTACTGGAAAATCGTCGAGTAGGAATGCGCCTGGAAGAAAAGGATCGGGCCCGCAACTGGCCAAACCTGCTCGTTGGTGAAGTTCAGCAGTTGCAGCCAGGCTCGAGACGGTAGCGATGCGGCTCGGAGAGCAACGCATCGCCGCCGCCTGTTTCCCTTACCCCATCTGTGTCGTGTGCTCGGGGCGGAAGAGCAGCACCACCCGCTCGTCGCCGGGCTGGCTCCAGGGATAGCGGTCCTCGCCCAGGTACTTCTTGGCCATGCTGTCGATGAAGGCAAAGTCCGGGTCTGGCTCGATGCGCTCCAGCGCGGCCCGGATCTCCAGGTAGCGGTAGGGGTTTTCCGGATCCACGATCGAGAAGGAGGCGCGGCCATCCTTCTGGACGTTGCGGAACTTCTGGCGCGCCGTCGTCTGGCTGAAGCGGATGAGACCGTCCTTCATGTCGAACCAGACCGGGTTGTTCTGCGGCTCACCCTTGGGGCCCAGCGTGGCGACGTGCGCCAGCACCGGCCGCTCCACCAGATCAGCGTGCGACTCAGGGATCACGGAATGCTCAGCAGCCACGAGTAACTCCTGCATGGATGGTGTCGACCGCCGGGTTGCGGTCTGCCTCATGACTATAGCCTGTGGTCGGTTCAGGGCATGTGCAGAATGACTATGTCATGATGGGAGCCGTGTGCCAGCGACCAGCGATACGAAAGGCAGACCTCAGCATGGGTGAGCGACAGACGGCGATCGGCAGCGCGACGCAGAGCCGGCGCACTGTTCTTGGGGTCATTGGCGCGGCAGGCGTAACCCTGGCTGATGCCGTCGCAAGGGGGAGCGGGATGACCCGGGCAATGGCCGCCCAGGAAGCTACGCCAGTGCCCGTCTTGCCCGAAGCACAACGGGCGGCAATCGAGAAGATCGGCGCGGAAGCCCTGACCACCTATGACCTGAAAGCGCTGCTGATCCACGTCATTGCTGATGGCGAGCAACTGGTCAGCGTCGCCTATGGCGAATCGATGAACGGGGTACCAGCCAACCCCCAGATGCACCTGCGCAACGGCGCGGTCAGCATCGCCTACATGTCCACCCTGCTCCTGCAGTTCGTGGACGACGGGCTGGTTACGCTCGATGACCCCATCAGCACGTGGCTGCCAGACCTGCCGGATGCGGATGCGGTCACGCTGCGCATGTTGACGAACATGACCTCCGGCTACCCCGATTACGTCCAGAACCAGACCTTCCAGAAAACCTTCTACGATGACCCGTTCGCCATCTATGACTCCCAGCGACTTATCGACTTCGGGCTGTCCACGCCTCGTGTCTTCCCGCCGGGCGAGAACTGGGATTACTCGCACACGAACTACGTGATCCTCGGCCTGGCCTTGGAGCAGATCGGTGGTGCACCCCTGGCGGATCTGCTGCAGGAGCGGATTTCTGCCCCGCTCGGCCTCTCGGGCACGCAGAGCAGCCAGACCTCGCAGATCCCGGAACCCGTCCTGCACGCCTACAGCAGTGAACGGCGCTCCTTCCTTGGCGTCCCGGCAGGCACCCGCTTCTACGAAGAGACCACCTTCTGGAATCCCTCATGGACCCTGGCGCCAGGCGCCGTGCAGACCTCCACCATCGCGGACATGGCGGTTTCCACGCTGGCCTTCGCGGAGGGCACGCTGCTCTCGCCCGAGTCGCACGCAGCACAGATCGCACCAGACCTGCTTGGCTTCGGCGCGCCGCTGGAGGGATGTCCCTCGTGCCACACCCTCAACGCTGATTACAGCTATGGCCTTGGTATCGTGTTGAGCGGCGCGTGGGTCCTGCAGAACCCGCTGCTGGCCGGGTATGGCTCGGTGGCGGCGGGCTTGCCGGGCCGTAACCTGGCCATCGCGGTCGCCACGACCTTTACCGAGGCCTGCTTTGACGAACAGGGCGACAATCGCTCCAGCCGCGCCAGTTGGAACATCTTTGCCGATATTGCGTCCGTGATGGCGCCGGACGTCGTGCCCGTGCGACGGCGTCCGGAGTAAGGATGGCTTGCATCGCTCCCAGGGATTGCTAGGGTGACGGCGGATGCTGTCAATCACACAGCGCGTGGTATGTGGCAGGGTCCACGCGTTCGACTGCGCGCGTTCGTGGTGGAGGATTGGGAGACTTACCACGCCTGGAACGTTGACGACGAACAGACGCGCAACCTGGACCAGATTCACTTCCCGCAATCGGCCGCTGCCGCTCGGCAGTGGGCCGAGCGCGAGGCCGCGCGCGGGCCCGATGGCGACAACTTCCGCTTCGTGATCGAGAACGAGCACGGCGAGGTGGTTGGAGATCTCTCCACGCATGACTGCGATCCCCGTGTGGGCACGTTCGCCTACGGCATCTCCATCCGGGCAGATCAGCGGGGCAAGGGGTACGCCCGCGAGGCGATCCCCCTGCTGCTGCGCTACTACTTCGAGGAAAAGCGTTACCAGAAGGCGACGGTCACCATCTTCAGCTTCAACGAGCCCTCCGTGATCCTGCACGAGCGGCTCGGCTTCCGGTTGGAGGGGCGTCTCCGGCGCATGGCGTACACGGCCGGTGCGTATCACGACGCATTGATCTACGGAATGACGGCCGAGGAGTTCACGGAACGGTTCACCCGGCCCTGAAGCGCGCATTGCGCGTGACTTCGCGCTATCATCCCCGACCTGCAAATTGACGACGGGATGTGTCGAGGATCAAGGGAGATCCGGGCGGCATGGATGGATCGCGCTTCGATGCCTGGACACGGCGGCGCTTCGGCGGCGCTGTTGTTGGCGCGCTCGCCACTGTCGCAGGTTTGGTCGCCGAGCCTGTTGCTGCCGATGGTGACCTCCGCCGCAAACGCAAGAAGCGGCACGCACGCAAGCGGTTTGACAATCGCTCGTGCGAGGCGCACCGCACCAAGTGCAACCCGAAGAATGAGCGCCGCCTCTGCTGCACTCCCCTCGCCTGCGGCCAGGTGCCGGAGCTGGGCGGCTACCACTGCTGTGCTCGTCGCTTCCAGCCCTGCACGCTGGACCTCGACTGCTGCAACAACACGGTCTGCCGCGACGGCGCCTGCGACATCGCGCTCTAGGCGCTCACGGTTCCCGTGCCGCGGCCAGTCTGAGGCTTCATCCTGGCCGGAGGCGCAGGACTTCGCGGCTCCTGTGCGGTTCTACCTGCCGGCAGATCGAGTAGAGAGCGACTGACCTCAAGACAGAACAACGAGATCCTGCGACACGCTCAGGATGATGCGTGAAGGTGGACGTCAGGGCCGGCTACCGATTATCCGAGTGGACCCTTGCTCGCGAGACGGGTTGACCTCCTGTTCCGCAATTGACCAATGCGCTGTGCCCCTCCTGACTGGCAGTCCTGGACGCCTGCACCATGCTCGAGGCAGACCAGTGTTGCCGTTGAATGAGCCGGGAGTACCTCGTGGACACACAGAGCTTTGATCAGTTGACCGTCGATATCGCTCAGGGTAATGGCCGTTCACGGCGCACCATCATTGCCGGGCTGCTGGCCAGTGGACTTGGCGTGCTGGCGGGACAGGCGGTGGTTGCCCGCAAGAAGGGTGGCAAGAAGTCGGGCAAGAAGGGGAAGGGAAAGTGTAAGAAGGACCAGTCGCGCTGTAGTGGCGACTGTGTCAACACCAACAACGACAACAAGCATTGCGGCGCTTGCGGCGTGAAGTGCGCGAGTGGCGAGCAGTGCATCCATGGCCGGTGCTACAGCCCGGATATCTGCCCGGCTGGCTTCCAGGCCTGTCCTGATTTCCAGCGCTGCAGCGTCGAGGACAGCGACTGCTTCTGCGGCAGCACCACTGGTGGGCAGACGGTCTGCTTCCAGGACGAGGACTTCTGCGAAACCCCTCGTCCCTGCGTCACGACAAGCGACTGTGAGGCAGGACGTGTTTGCCTGGACAGCATCGGCTGCTGCGAGGCTCGCGACATGCCTGCCGTGCCCCGCACCTGTGTCCTCCCCTGCGAGAACAAGGCGCAGGAATTGCTGGCGTCGAATCAGCAGGCGCTCGTGCTGAAGGGTGGTCCGGGTACGGCGTAAGAACGTCTGCTTCCATCAGCAAGAGATAATGTGTGAGGCGCCGGGGTGATAATCCCTGGCGCCTCGCCGTAGTTCGAAACTTGGTACCGCTATGGTGAACAAGGATAGATCCCTGTCCTGCCGCCGGAGGCTAAAGACCTCCGGCTACCTCAACGAAAGGCCTCTCAAGAGGCCTGAATTCGATGCCTGGAATACAAGACAGGGGTGACAATTGCCCTACACCAGATTGCTTTATCACGTCGTGTGGGCAACAAAGCATCGTCTTCCCTCTATCGACGAATCACGAGAGGCGATCATTCGCGCGTCGATCATGGCAACGTCGCAGGAGTTGCATCTGGCGGTATACGGAGTGGGAGTCATGCCGGACCATGTGCACGTGTTTATGCAAATTGCGCCAACGCTGGCCGTATCGCGCGTGATCGGGCGATTGAAGGGGGCTTCCTCGCACGCCGTGAATGCAATGTCCCCTGACGCACCGGAGGTCTTTGCGTGGCAGGAGGGATACGGCGCGATTTCGATCAGCTAGAACAGCTTTGATCGCGTCCTGGCATATGTCCAGAACCAACGTGAGCGCCATGCCGCACGCGACACCTACGGAGTCATGGAGCGGATAGACGACCCTGGCGCCGGATAGCGAGACCGTTCTCCCCGGAAACCTGCCCCGGTTTCAGCCCGGTTCACCGGGCTTTCGCTCAGGTAGCCGGAGGTCTTCAGCCTCCGGCGGCACGGTTGCGACGATAAGGCAACGCCAGCCAATTCACTGGAGGGCTTTCCCCCTAGCTCTCGCCCCGCAGCCGGGCCGTCTCCGCCTCGTCCACCTGGTAATCCTGCGGCGTGCGCACGATCTGGTCGTCCGTGCCGAGGTACGTGATCGCCACGCCGTAGTCGCGAGCGGCAGCCTCCAGCGAGACGTAGCCGTTGACCACGTCCATCAAGACGGCCTGCGGGTCACGCTGGAAGGGATCGCCGTAGCCAGCGCCGCCCGGCGGGGCAAGTAGTACCGTCTGGCCGGGCTGCATGAACTCGACCGTCTTCGGACGCAGGCGGCGGCCATCGACGGAGAACTCACCGAGCGCACCCGGTCCACCGCCGCCAAATCCCTGGGCGGCGAAGTTGGTGCGGTCGATCATTGCCGAGACGCTCCACTCCCCTTCGCCCCGGTTCCAGAACTCGGTCGCCTGGCCGAGGCCGCCTCGCGTGTTCCCCGCGCCGCCTGAGTCGGTGCGCAGCTCGCGCCGGCTCTGCACCAACCCCGAGAGCGATTCGATGACCTCGGCGGGAACTCCGGCCACGCCGGAGGGGAAGCCAGTCGTCGTCAGGCCATCCTTGGTGGCGCGCGCACCGGAGCCACCCACCTGGAAGATGGCGGTCATGTAGCTTTCGTCGCTGTTGGGGCGGGTGCCGCGCCAGACGCTGAGCCAGATCGGGTCCGCGCCACCCGCCAGCAGGCGGCCCGGCAGCGCCTGGGCCAGCGCCCCGAAGATGGCGCTGGGCACAAAGTGGCCGACCAGGTGGCGGGCCGCTACCGGGGCCGGATCGGTGCAGTTCAGGATGCTGCCAGCCGGCGCGGAAACGTGCACCGGGCGGAACGCGCCGTCGTTGTGCGGCACGTCCGGCGCGATTGCCGCCTTGATCGCGAACGAGGCGTAGCCATGCGTGTAGTTCAGGACCACGTTAATGCCGCGCTGCGCCTGCGGCGAGGAGCCGGTGAAGTCGATATCCACCTCATCACCGCGCACCGTGACGGTGACCACGATCTTGATCGGTTGGTCGTCGAAGCCGTCGCTCCAGACCTCGTTCGTGTAGACACCGTCCGCCAGGGTGCTGATTGCCTCGCGCAGTGCCTTCTCCGAGCGGGAGATGATCTCGTCCGCCAGCGGATCGACGCTCTCCAGCCCGAACTCATCCATCATCGTCAGCAGGGCACGCCCACCGACGTCGTTGCAGGCGGCCTGCGCGTAGAGGTCGCCAACCGTCTCGTCAGGCAGGCGCACGTTGGCGCGCACGATCTTCAGCAGTTCGGCGTTCGGCTCCCCCTTGTCGAAGAGCTTGGTCACCGGGACGCGCAACCCCTCCTCGAAGATCTCCTTGGCCTCTCCCGAGAAGACCTGACCGCCGATATCGGCCGCGTGGCAGAGGTTGCCGAAGTAGGCCACGATCTTGCCGTTGCGGAAGATCGGGGTCAGCACCGTGAAGTCATTGAGCTGGCCCGAGGTCATCCACGGGTCGTTCGTGATCAGCACATCTCCCGGACCCAACGTCTCCGGCGGGTAGGCCGCCAGCAGGTGATGGACACCGGTCGCCAGGGGGTTGATGTGCCCGGGCGTACCGGTGATTGATTGCGCCATCATCTGCCCGCGCGAGTCGAAGACGGCACAGGCCAGGTCCTGCGACTCACGCACGATGGTGCTGAAGGCGGTGCGCATCAGCGCCGCCTGCTGCTCGTTCGCGACGGAGAGCAGGCGGTTCCAGAGGACTTCCAGCGTCACCGGGTCCATCGGTGCCATGGTGGTAGCAGGCGGCTCGGGTGTGCCCACCGGATGGGTCGGGGGACGTTGTGGAGAATCGAAGCGATATTCCTCAGCGGGCATGGGGTTCCTGCACCTCAACGACCAGATTGCCTTCGGGATCGACCATGATCTCGGCGCGCGGGCCGATTACGGTGGTGGATTCACGTTCCTCGATGATGGCCGGTCCGCGGAAGTGTGCGCCTGGCGCCAGCTTGTAGCGGTCGTAGACCGGGACATCAGTCATGCCGCCATCTTCGGGCATGTACGCCTGGCGGGTGCCCTTGCGCGCGTCGCTCACCGTGCCGCTCGTCTGCCCGGTGGAGGCCAGGCGAAGGTCCGGCCGTGGACCAGCGGAGATGACGCGCCAGGTGATCGCTTCCACCGCCACCGGCGGGCCCATCCGGTGATACAGGCGGACATACTCCGTCTCGAACGCCTCGCGTAGCGCGGGCAGGTCGTCTGGACCCAGTTCCTTCAGCGGCAGGGTGACGCGTACCTCGTGCCCCTGCCCGACATAGCGCATTTCTGCGGCGCGCCGGTGCGTGATGGCCGAGGACTCCACGCCAGCGCGTGTCAGCAGGGCCTCGCCCTCTGCTTCCATCTCACCGAGCAGCGCATTGACGCGCGTCCAGTCCATGGTGTCCAGGCGGCTGGGGAAGGAGCGCGCAAAGTCGAAGGCGATTGGCGCGGCCAGGAAACCGATGGCGCTCATCACGCCCGCACCTGCCGGTACGATCATCTTCGGGGAGCCGAGTGCTGCCGCCACGCGGTAGCCGTGCACCGGCCCTGCCCCGCCAAAGGCGAACACGGGCAGGCGGCGGGGATCGCCGCCCCGCTCCAGCGTGTGGACACGCCCGGCCCCAGCCATCCCCTCGTTCACGATCTGGTGGATCCCCCAGGCAGCATCCTCGACGCTGATGCCGAGTGGCTCGGCGATCTTCACGCGGATTGCCTCACGCGAGGCGTCCAGTGCCAGGCCCATCGCGCCACCGAGGAAGAAGCTGGGATCGAGGTATCCGAGCACCAGGTCGGCATCGGTGACAGTTGGCTCGGTGCCGCCGTTGCCATAGCAGACTGGTCCTGGCGCGGCGCCCGCGGAATCGGGCCCCACCTTCAGCAACCCCAGGGCGTCGATACGCGCGATGGAGCCGCCACCCGCCCCAATCTCGATCATCTCGATTACGGGGAGGTTGATCGGCAGGCCGGAGCCCTTCTTGAAGCGGTAGCGGCGGTCCACCTCGAAACCGTGCGCCAGCAGCGGCTCGCCGCGGTCGATCACCGCGAACTTGGCCGTCGTGCCTCCCATATCAAAGGAAAGGAGCGAGTCAAAGCCCGCCGCCGCACCGAAGGCCGCTGCCGCCAGCGCGCCACCAGCGGGGCCGCTCTCCAGCAGGCGCACCGGGAAGCGGGCCGCGGTCTCGACGGTGGCCAGCGCGCCGGAGGAGATCATCAGCAGCAGGGAGCCGTGGAACCCGGCTCGCGCCAGGCGCTCCTCCAGGTCGGCCAGGTAGCGCTCCACGCGGGCTTGCACGTAAACATTCGCCACCGTGGTGCTGGTGCGCTCGTACTCGCGGATCTCCGGCACGACATCGGCGGAAATGGACACGCGCAGGTTCGGCGCCACCCGCCGCACCACCTCGCGCGCCTGCCGTTCCAGCGCCGGGTTGGCGAAGCTGTTCAGGAAAGCAATCGCCACCGCCTCGATGCCGGCCGCGTCCAGTTCCCGTGCCAGCCGCCCCAGGTACGCCTCGTCCAGTTCGTGCAGCGTGGAGCCATCCGCCAGGGTGCGCCCTGGCACGGCGAAGCGCAGGTAACGTGGCACCAGCGGGATCGGCATCTCCAGTTGCAGGTCATACAGGTCGTAGCGGTGCTCGCGTCCGATCTCCAGTGAGTCGCGGTGCCCCTCGGTGGCAATCAGCGCGGTCGGCGCGCCCTTGCGCTCGATCAGGGC
This sequence comes from Thermomicrobiales bacterium, assembly GCA_046328375.1. GTDB lineage: Bacteria > Chloroflexota > Chloroflexia > Thermomicrobiales > UBA6265 > JACCXM01. The sequence goes on along the minus strand of JAXLWT010000003.1, from coordinate 61,891 downwards.
GTTGGTGACCAGCGTCGTGCCGTGGATGATCTGCCCGACGTCCGTAATCGGCCGCTCCGCTTTGGCCAGGGTTTCCGCCAGCCCGGTCTCGATGGCACGGGAGGGGTCATCCGGCGTGGTCAGGGTCTTGCCGACGACAAACGCGCCGCTGGCGGTGTCGTAGACAACGAGATCGGTGAAGGTGCCACCGATGTCGACCCCGGCGCGGAGCGTGGCCGATTGGCCGTTGGCCATGGGTTCGGAGGGAGTCGCAGGCACGCTACGGGTGTCCTCTCTGCTGTTCAAGAAATCGGTGGAGCTGGGCGCAAGCGCACCATGTTCGTGTTTCGAGCTTGTCGAGAGACGGGTGATTCAGTCGAGCTTCGGGAACTTGTCCATGGAGAAGATATCGGCTACCGGGGAGCGCATGGCCGCCAGGATGCCGCCGTCCACGGCCACCATCTGGCCGGTGACGTAGGCCGCGTCGTCCGAGGCCAGGAAGACGGCTGCACCAGTCATGTCCTCCGGGTCGCCCATGCGCCCCATCGGGATCGCCTTGCCGCGTTCCGCCTTCTTCTCCGGATCCATGCCGCGCGCGTCGATGGAGCCGGGGATGACCGCGTTGACGCGGACACCGTACGGGGCCAGGTCTACCGCCATGGCGCGGGTCAGTGCCTCGATCCCGCCCTTGGTGGCGTCGTAGGCCGCGTTGCCGCGGTGAGCGCGGGTGGCGCCGCCGGAGGAGACGTTGATGATGACGCCGCCGCCGTTGCGCGCCATGTGGTTGGCCGCGCGCAGGCCGCTGAGGAAGGTGCCCTTCAGGTTGACGTCGTGGATCTTGTCCCACCACGCCTCGTCCCCGTCCAGGAAGTGGCGCTCGGTGTCGGTGAGGCCTGCGCTGTTGACGACGATGTCGACCGTGCCAAACTGGGCCAGCGTCTTGTCGTAGAGCTCATCGATGGACGTCTTGTCCGCAACGTTCGTGGGAATGGCGACCGCCTTGCCACCCGCCTCGTTGATGCCAGCGGCAATCGTCTCCGCGCCGGCGGCATCAATGTCCGAGACGATGACTGTCGCGCCTTCTTTCCCGAAGCGCTGCGCGATGGCGCGGCCAATGCCATTCGCCGAGCCGGTGACAATCGCGACTTTCCCGTCCAGTCTCCCCGACATGCTGGTTGATGTCTCCTTGATGAGGTTCTCTGCGCTGGTGCATCTGCTCAGGGCAAGTGAACCATGATCGTGATTCCGCATCACATGGCACGGCCTCAGGCGGCACCCTGCCCGGCGCGTCAACGCTGACGTGTGCGGCGTAACCTGCGCATGATAGCGCGGCATCATCACCTCAGGATGGTGCGGCAGGAGGAGGCAATATGGTCCATGGGGCATTCTTCGAGATTCCCGTGCGTGATCTGGAGCGGGCCGTGGCCTTCTACGAGGCGCTCTTCGGCATCGCGATGGAGCGCGAGGAGATCGACGGCAATCAGTACGCGCACTTCCCCACCGTCGATGGCGCTGGCATCCCCGGCTCCCTTGCTTATGGCGACAGCTACGCTCCCTCCCGCGATGGCACGCGCCTCTACCTGGCAGTGCCCTCCATCGAGGAGACCCTGGAGCGGGTCGCCGTCCTGGGCGGAGAGGTGCTCTACCCGAAAACCGACACCGGCGGCTACGGCTTCGTCGCCGAGTTCTCTGACAGCGAGGGGAATTGCGTCGCGCTGCACGAGCGGGCGTAATGCCGCCGTGTCTCTATCTCTTCACGGGCATCTCGTTCGCGGGGAAATCGGTGCTGGCCCGGCAAGTAGCCGCACACCTCGGTGTGCCACGTGTTGACCCGGACGAGGTCTCGCACCGGCTGGGGCTTGGCCTTGCTGGCGAATTCCTGAGTGACGCGCAGTGGGCGCAGATCCACACCAAAGCCGAGGGAGAAGCCTGCGCTCACCTGAGCGCCGGCAGCAGCGTGGTCTACGACACGACGGCCTTCACCCGGCGGGAGCGAGACCACCTGCGGGCACTGGCTACCCAGTGCGGCGCCACGTCTTGCCTCATCTTCGTGGACACCCCGCGTGACCTCGCCCACCAGCGGTGGCTGGCGAATGAGCAGACCCGGGAACGGACACGCGTGCACCCGGCGGACTTCGCGATGGTGGCGAATCTCTTCGAGTCACCGGACAGTGATGAAGGCGCGCTGCGCTTTACGCCAGCAGACAGTGCTGATGCCTGGATACACCGCCACCTGATTCCCGGCATCGAGGCGGTCCTCTTTGATCTCGACAACACGCTTGTTGACCGCCGGGCCACCTTTCAATCGTGGGCGCAGTGGTTTGCCAGGACCGAACTGGGACTTGCCGGTATCTGTGAGATCGATCATGCAGTCGCAAGGCTCATCGTGCTGGATCGCGATGGCTACAACCCGCGAGCATCGTTCTTCGAAGAAGTGACGAGACAGTTTCCTGCCCTGCAGCGCGACTTTCCCAAGCTGCTCTACGCGTTTCGCCAGCAGTTTGCTACGCATCAGCCGCCGCTTGATCCAGGAACGATATCGCTCCTGGACCTACTGGATGCTGCCGAGGTGCCATGGGGCATCGTGACGAACGGGACATCGCAGAGTCAACGTGGAAAACTGCGCTGGCTCGGACTCGAGTCACGTCCTGGCTGCGTGGTTGTCTCCGAAGAGGTTTCACTCCGTAAACCCGACCCTGCCATCTTTTCCCTGGCTGCTGAGAGGCTGGGCGTAGAAGCGCCCGGAACGCTCTTCGTGGGTGACCATCCGGAGGTCGATATTGCTGGTGCGGCCGGGGCCGGGATGCAGACCGCCTGGTTAGCCTTGGGACGTACCTGGCCAGATGTGCTCCATCCCATTGTTCCGAGCTACACGATTGATGATTTGGCCACGCTCATCGCTGTTCTCAGGCTGGCTGAGTAAGGCGTCCAGGTCACGTTGTCACATGCTTTTACCCCTTTCACGTGTCATCCTGAGCCCACAGGCGAAGGATCTCGTCTCAGGGTCTACCAGGTGACCTGGCAACTCACGTAGCCGGAATACTGGATTCGCCACAGTGTGGCTACGATCAAGGATGAATACCTTATGACGCATCTGGCTGGGCCCGCGTTCTACGACGAAGATGAGATCTTCAATACCTACTGGGCAACGCGTACTCGCCCCGACAACCCAAATGACACGCTTGAACAGCCGGTGCTGCGCAAACTCGCTGGCAATCTGTCCGGCAGGCGAATCCTCGACCTTGGCTGTGGTGCGGCCACATTTGGTCTCTACGTGCTGGAGGAAGGGGCTGCCTCGTACCTCGGGGTCGATGCGTCGCAGAAAATGGTTGCTGCCGCGTGCGAGGCGTTGGCTGGCACGCCGGGCCAGGTGATCGAGGCGGCTATCGAGACCTGGGAGTATCCCGAAGCTGGATTTGACCTCGTCGTGTCATCGCTGGCTCTGCACTATGTTGACGACCTGGACGCAGTCATGACCGGGATTGCCAGGGCACTCGCACCCGGCGGCCGTGTCGTGTTCTCCGTCGAGCATCCCATTATTACGTCGTGCGCGCGAGGGTGGACTCAACCGCAGCGCCAGGACTGGGTAGTGGATGACTACTTCGTGACCGGTCCGCGTGAGACATCCTGGCTTGGCGGCGAAGTCGTTCGCTATCACCGCACCATCGAAGACTATGTAACTGCGCTGCAGACAGCCGGGTTTGTGCTCGATGCGTTGCGCGAGTCACGCCCTGATCCTGCGCGTTTCACCGATGAAGCCGAATACACACGGCGACTCCGGATTCCGCTGTTCCTCTTCCTGGCCGGGTACAAGCCAGAGACGCTGGGCAGCGCTGGGAAACGCTAGCGCCCCAACTCGCTCGGCTCCGGCGGAACGCCATCACGCAGGAGTTGCTGCACCAGGTCCACTAACCGTAGCGGCACCAGGCGCTCTGTCGCCTCTTCCAGTTCTGTCAGGCTCCACCAGCGGTGCTCGTGAACAACCGAACGTTCGAAGTCAGAAAATCCGCTGGTATCGATCTCGAAGGAGGTCACCCGCGCCAGGAACCACCGCTCCCGGCAGTCATAGGTGGTTCCGCACCAGCCCAGGACAACCCGCCGCCGTCCTATCTCGCCGGCCAGCGCCACGTCGCTGAGACCCGTCTCCTCGCGCAACTCGCGGTACGCGGTCTCCTCCGCCGTCTCTCCCGGCTCAGTGCCGCCACCGGGTGGGAACCAGAAGCGCTTGCCTGCATCGTCAGTGCTCGCAAACAGCAGCGTCCGCTCGTCTTCATCGATGACGATCACCCGTACAGAGGGACGAAGGATGGGGACAGTGCTGTAGTCCTCTGGAGTTGTCATCATTACTCCCTGACCGAATGCTGGTGCTTCACTGCCATGCGAAACAGGGCCGCGATATCTGGCCGCTGCCATTGCCGGAACAACTGCTCGGCCGCTTCGACGGGCATGACATTGACAGCAATGACCTCTTCGCCTCCGGGAGGGTTGGTTGGTGCTGCAACGAGTTCGATCGCCCCATACCCCACCACACGGTAGAAGTCCGGGTGGGGCAGATGCGGGCGGTACGGCTCAGTCGCTGTCGAGTGACAGCGATAGGCTCCCAGGTACGTCCATGAGCGCAGATCTGCGCCAGCTTCCTCACGTAGCTCGCGACGCAGCGCGGCCAGGTAATTCTCCCCGGGCTCCAGGGTACCGCCGGGAATCTCCGGACGTCCGCCGGTGACCCGCAGCACGACGGCATCCTCCCCGGCAAAGGGCACGATGTTCACATTGCCGATCAGGAGCTGCGGTGGTACCTGGTTTCCGGGGACAAAGACGGCGGTGACCGGGCCGTAGCGTACGGTGCTGCAAAGATCGTTGTCAGCGCACGGCGACGTTGAGTCATCCATCAAGCGCAGCCCACCCAGGTTCGCTCTTCGCCAGGATGGCTCGCAAGCGCTCCGCATACATCCGACGTTCTTCGGCCCCTACCTCGCGTGCATCGTCAGTCCGTTGGTAGAGCTGGTCTCCCTCCCAGCGCGGAAAGACGTGCAGGTGAAAGTGCCAGACATCCTGGTTGCCAGCGGGCTCGTTGTGCTGGCGCAGGGATGTGCCGTCACAGCCGTAGGCCGTCTTCATCGCGATGGCGATCCGCTTCGCGGTCACGATCACGCGTCCCAGCAGGTCCTCCGGCATGTCATACAGGTTCTCGACGTGCGCACGAGGAACGATCAGCACGTTGCCGGCATTGTGCGGCCATGTTCGAGGCGAGATGAACGCGATCAGCGAGTCGTCGGCACAGACGATGTCTTCCGGTGCGTTGCGCGGCGTCGCCTCACCCCTCGCGAAGCGGCAGAAGGGACACGCGTAGTCTGGTGGAGCGTGACTCGGCATGTCGTCCCTACTGTTTGAGGGGCAGGATCAACGTCATCGGCTGATCTGGTGATGCCAGGAATCCATGACGTTCGTAGAACGCCTTGGCATCCTCGGAGATCGCGTGCACCAGGAGCCCTCGAATGCCGAGGATGTCTGCCGCCGCTCTCGTGCGCAGGACGGCGTCTTGCAGCAAGGCAGCGCCGAGGCCCTTGCCCTGCCATGCTTGATCTATCGCCAGTCGTCCAAGCGGAACCATTGGGATGGGGTCCGGCATGTTTCGGCGCCCAGGTCCTGGCGCCACGTTCAACGCGAGCGCACCTGACGCCAGGCTGTAGTACCCCACAACCTTTTGCTGTTCAGCCACAACGTAGGTGCGTGACGCCCCTCGCTCCTGGTTCGTGAGCGCTCGACGTTTGAGCCAATCGTCAAGACTAGGCTCGCCGCACGCGAAGGGGCTTAGGTCATGTTCGATCGTGAGCAGAACCGGTGCTGAGAGCGTCACGATTCCCAGGGGCGCGGCGCACGCATGAGGCGTTCAAGACCTGGATTGGCCGGTGGATTGTCCAGGACGCTTACAAAGTAATCCCAGGTTTCCTGATCCACTCGCACCAGCGTTTGATCAAGGAGCGCATCCTCAGCCGCTCGCCGGGCTGCATCAATCATGAATTCTGAGCGCGACTTGCCCTGAGCGAGTGCGGCTCGGTCGATCAAGGAGCGGATATCCCCACGTACGCGCAAATTCACGGCGTGAGTACGTGATCCTGGCAATGTTGATGCTGAAGTCATGTCGATTTTTCCTCTCATGCACTAGCCACAGTATACATCTTGATAGATACACATTGTGTATCATTCCTGGGCGTGGCACCACGGCGAGCAGGAGTGAGGCCTGACGTTGGTCAGAGACCAGGGAGGCCGTAGCTATTCAGGGAGAACACCCGCCTCCCGGAGCACGTCCCCCAGTTCCGTCACATCGCCCTGGAACTGGTAGCTCCGCATGCCCAATTCAGCCGCAGCCGCGACGTGGCGCGCATCGTCATCGACAAACAACACCTGAGTCGCTGCGAGGTCTAGCCCCTGAAGCGCAGCCTCGAAGATGCCCCGCTCGGGCTTCGCGATCCTGATCCGAGAGGAGTTGATGATGTGGTCGAACTCGGATGCCAGGCCAAGCGCCGCGAGGTCTGCCGGCAGCCGCGTCGTGGCGTTCGTCACCAGCGCCAACGGCACGCGCCGCTGCCGCAGCAGATCCAGCACCGGTTGGTTGATCACGCCTGGCGAAGCTGACCATCCTGCAACCGCCCCCCTGGCATCAGCCTCCGGATGGGCGGCCCGCAGGCGATCCGTGACCTCAGCCCGCCACACCTCATCCGAGATACGGCCGGTTACGGCCAGGGGCAGGAGGTCAGCCGCGAAGGCCGTCGCGTGCACGCTGCCACGAGGCAGGCCGGCTGCATCCTCCGCGTTGGCCACGATGTGCGCCGGCCAGAGTCGCACTACCCCATCGAGATCGCAGAGCAGGCCACTGGTTGCCACCACAGCCTCCGGGGCACCGTTCACGCTGGTCTCATGTGGAGCCGGATGTGCCGCTCACGGCCGCATCATGAAGAGCCGGAACAGGTCAGAGGGGGCGACGAAACGCTCTTCTACAGCCTTGAAGCCCGCGTCATGGCCCAGTCGTCGCCAACGCGTGCCTCATCATCTGGGCTGGTGTTGTCATAGAACAAGAAGCGGCCATCGCGCGGTAGGATGGCGCGGATGGCGCGCATCACCGCCAACTTCTCGGGTGCCTGCAAGTGGTGCAACGAGAGCCCGACCCAGACCACATCTACTGGTACGGACCACGTCGGTAGCCGCTCTACAAAATCGGCCTGCTCCAGCGTGACAGGGCAATCCAGAGCCGCCAGTGTCTGCCGTGCCAAGGCAAGCGCTGCGGTGGAGAGATCGATGCCCGAGTACTTCGCAATCGCGGTTCCTTCCAGGGCCCCCACCGAGGCCGTGGCGTCTCCGCAAGCCACGTCCAGGAAGTGGAAGGGCCGATCGATTTCCGCGCGCAGGATGTGGTGCAAGCAGGCATAGGCCTCCCGGTGGAAGAGGTAATTCTCGTCCACCAGAACCCGGTAGATGTGCCAGGCCTGTTGGAAAACGGCTTGCGACGAATCCTGCGCGCGGTCCCGTGGAGACTGAGTCGACGTCTGCTCCGCCATGACAGTCCCTAGGCCGTTGCGGTAGCTCGGAGCGATAAGAGCCGCACCCGAACAAGGCTGCTCCACAGTGACCAGCAACGGCAGAAATAGAAAGCACCGCGGGCAGCATCGACAACATCGTCATCGCTACTGTAACGATGTCTGAACGCAATGCAATAGGTAATGCCGCTCCAGGTAGGTCATGCTTCGAGGCTACGGCGCCTCAGTCAACAGCGAGCCACCTTCCGGGAGATTCGTGCAAAGGGATCAGGGGATCAGCGATGCCGAGGAGACCAGACCTCACCGCGGCTTTCGCATCAACGAAAGCCGCGGCGTGACGTGCTTGACTATGCCTATTCGGCGACGGGCGTCAGCACGAAGACCGGGATGTTCCGCGTCGTCTTCTTCTGGTAGTCCGCGTAGTCCGGGTAGGCGGCGACGGCACGCTCCCACCAGACCGCTTTCTCGTCGCCGGTTACCTCGCGGGCGAGGTAGTCCTTCTTGACGGTACCGTCCTGGAGTTCAACGTGTGGGTTCTTCTTCAGGTTGTAGTACCAGACCGGGTGCTGCGGCGCGCCGCCGAGCGAGGCCACCGCCGCGTACTCGCCGTTGTGCTCCACACGCATCAGTGGCGTCTTGCGCAGCTTGCCGCTCTTGGCCCCGATGGAGGTCACCACAATGATCGGCATGCCGCGCAGGTCATTGGCGGCAGTGCCGTTCGCCGCCTCGAACTTCTCGGCCTGCTCGCGCGCCCAGTCCGAGGTGCTGGGCTCATAGGTTCCGGTCAATGGCATGGGCAAGTTCTCCTCTCGTGATGAATCCGTTGTGCGACCAGGCAGTGTTGCTTCCTGGGTCTCCTCACCCAGCAAGGATACGGCGCGAGCAGGGAGGGGTCGATCCACTACCCCCGCTCGGCTCGTGCCTCCGCCACACGCTCCTTCACGGCGGGGGCGATCTCCTCGATGAACATGCGCAGGCGGGGCGCGGTTGGCACGCCCCAGAGGACGAAGGTGGAGAAGCCGAGGTCCGTGGCCAGGTGCGTCAGCACGTTCACCCAGTGGTCGCGCGGGCCGACGATCTGCTGGTCCTCGTCGCTCAGCCCGGCCTCGACGACCGGGGAAACATCGCCGCCGATGTTGTAGATGCGTCGAATGGCCGATGGGTCGCGCCCGGCGGCAATGGCCGCCTCGTCGATGATCGCGTTCGACTTCACCGCCTGCGCCGGCGGCACATAGGACATGGAGGGAATCCAGCCGTCCGCCAACTCGCCCGTCAGTTTCAGCGCGCGTGGACCCAGCACCCCCAGCCAGAGTTCCATCTCGTGCGCGGGCACCGGGCCGGGGTGCACGCCAGCGGTCTCGTAGTGGTCACCGTGGAAGCGGAAGGGCTGCCCGGCCCAGGCCGCGCGGATGATCTGCACGCACTCGCGCAGCGCCGCCAGCGCCTCGCCCGGCGTCCGCACCGGGCCACCCATCGCGCGGATGGCATCCCAGAATGCGCCAGCGCCCAGGCCCAGTTCGACGCGGCCACCACTCAGTTGGTCGAGTGTTGCCGCCTCCTGCGCCAGCATCAGCGGCGGGCGCAGCGGCAGGTTGGCGACATCCGGAAAGACCCGGATCTTCTCCGTCGCCCCGAGGATGTAGCCGATCAGCGCCATCGCATCGAAGTGCTTTGCCTGGTACGGGTGATCCTGGATGCCAATCAGGTCATAGCCGAGGTCATCGAGGATGTGCGCCACCTCGATGGTGCGCGCCGGGTCGCCCGTCGAGGGGTCGAGGAAGAAGCCGAATTGCAGATCGTGGCCGTAGTCAGGCACGGGAGCATCCCATCGGTACGCCAGCCCTGGCTGGCAGAAGTCGCTGTCCAGATGATATATTCATGCGCATACATATTGCAATGCGAGTGCAGCGGCCACTCGTGCGCTCCAGTTCAGCAAGGATGCTCGCGTGTCTATCATCACCCCGGCCGAACCGCAGATCAGCCCACCGCGCGTGGGCATGTTCCGTGAGTTGCTCACCATCCACGCCATGCTGCGGCGCGATCTCAGCCTCGTCCGCCGCCTGGCGGACGAGGTGCGCTTTGGCCTCTCCCCCGAGGACATCGTCAGCCAGGTCCGCGAGCTGGAGACGAACAGCCCGCTCTGGCGCCTCAAGTTCGGCTGCATGCATTACTGCCGATTCGTGCATCACCACCACACCATCGAGGACGCGGCGGTCTTCCCGATGGTGCGCAAGCACGACCCCTCCCTGAACTCGGTGGTCGATCGCCTGGAGGAGGATCACCTGGTGGTGCACCACATCACCGAACGCATTGTGACCGCTGCCGACCTGGTGGCGGCAGATCCAACCGACGAGTATCGGGCGCAGGTGGTGCAGGGGTTACTCGACCTGGAGGAGCACCTGCTCTCGCACCTGGCGTTTGAGGAGCAGAGCCTCGGTCCCCTGCTGAGCACCTGGGATAGCTGGCCGCAGGAGTAGCCATCGTGGCCGAACAAGATGCCGCTACTACGGTTGCCTGCGTCAACGCCTGGCACCTGCTGCGCGCGGCTCACGCCCGCGTCGAGCAGGAATTGGGGGGTGAACTGGCGCGCGCCTGTGGGCTGAGCGTCTCCGAGTTCGATGCGCTCTTCTACGTGCAGCTCCACGCCGGTGAGGCGCTCCGCATAGGTGATCTGCAGTTCGCAGTTGATCTCAGCCAGCCGGCCCTCAGCCGCCTGGTGGCACGCCTGGAACAGCGCGGTCTCCTCTGCCGTGAGCCGGTACCTGGAGACGCCCGCGCCGCCACGTTGCACCTGACTCCCAGCGGCGAGGAGGTAGTGAAGCGGGCGACCCAGGTGCACACCCAGGTGGTGCACGAGGTCTTTGCCAGCCGGTTTACGGACGAGGAACAGGCAACACTGTTACGCATCCTGGGGCGGATCGCGCGCTGACTCATATTCCATGGCTGCTACGCCATTGGACCAGCCGGTGTCCCACCTGCACACGGTGAGCTTCCTGTCATTGCCGCAGCAATTTCTGCCCAAGCAGAAGAATCTTCGATGGGGCAATTCTCGCCGGTTGACGGCAACCTCATGCACCCCATAGCATAATCCTGAGTAAATTAGTCGGATATATCGAGAGGAAAGCATGGTCGAGAGGTCACGGCAATCCGCGGTCCTGGGGCGGAGGCACGTGCTGACTGGGGCGCTGGGGCTGGCTGCGGCAGCCGCGTCGTCACGCAGTGCGCGCGGGCAGGAGGCAATGCCAGCCGCAGGTCGATGGACCTTCACCGATGTGCTCGGCAACACCGTCACCCTCCCGGAGCGGCCACGGCGTATCGCCGCGGCGATCAACATGGCGGCGGCCCTGTGGGACTTCGGCGTCGAGGCGCCGGCCATCTTCGGCTGGACCGCGACCAACTATCCCGATGGCGACCACGTGGCCTGGGGCAACATCGATGTCGACCGCGTCGAGGTTGTCAGTGATGCCGTGGGCAACGTGGTGATCGAGGACCTGCTGGTCCAGCAGCCAGACCTGATCGTGAGCTGGATCTGGGACAAGGACAACCCGTCCGCAGCGCAGGTGGCCATCCCCTCAGAGCTGACAGAGCAGGTGGTGGGTATCGCCCCCATCATCTTCCTGACGCAAGGTGACGCCAACGATGTGGAACTGGGCCGGATCGAGGCCTTTGCCGCGGCGCTGGGCGCCGATCTGAACAGCCCGGGGATTACGGCGCAACGTGAAGCCTACGAGGCGAAGAAAGCGGAACTCCGGGCGGTAGCGGCAGAGCAATCGGAGCTGTCAGTGCTCTTCGCCAGCTTTGGCAGTGAGGACCGCATCTATGTCGCCGGGCCAGACTACGTGGCGGACCTGGGCCAGGTACGCGATCTCGGCGTGAAGCTGGCCAACGATGGCTCGCCGAGTTCAACCACCTACTGGGAAGAACTCAGCCTGGAGCAGGCGCTCCACTACCCGAGTGACGTCCTGTACATCGACCAGTACGGTCCCTGGCAGACGCTGGAGGATCTGCGGGCCGAACCCACGGTCAGCCAGCATCCGGCGGTGAAGGCCGGCCAGACCGGTCCCTGGCTGCGCGATCTTCCCCTGAATTACGAGGGCCTGACCACCTTTCTGGAGTCTGTCCTGGAGCCACTGCGCGACGCGGAGAAGGTGGGCTAGCCTCCCCTGTTCTCCACTCGTGCACAATTGACCACGCTGGAGCAGCCGAAAGCCCGCGGCTGCTCTTCGTGTCCGGCTGGGAGCGAACCATGCTCGTGATCAAGCGCAAGGGAGAGCGGTTCACGGTGCGTGCGGCGGGCGTCTGCGTGCGTGACGAGCACGTGCTGCTGCAAACCGAGGACCTGATTGATTTCTGGGTCCTTCCTGGTGGCCGCAACGAGATGGGCGAGCGCACCGCCGACACGGTGCAGCGAGAACTGTGGGAAGAAACGGGGCTGGCGGTCGCGGTCGGTGATCTGCTCTGGGTGATGGAAAACTACTTCACCTACAACGGTAAGGCATGCCACGAGATCGCGTTCTATTACCAGATGACCCTGCCGGAAACGCTCTCCCCTCCCCATCTCCAGCCGGAGTTCACTGGCGTGGAGGGAGACAAGCCGCTGACCTTCCGCTGGGTTCCCCTGGCGGATGTTGCGAACGTGCGCCTCTTGCCAGCCTACTTCCGGAACGCCCTGCACAAGTTACCCACATCGCCGGTGCATGTTGTCCACCACGATGTGGATGAGTGAGCCCCGGGTAGGACCTCTGGGTAGCGGATTACATGGGAACACCGGGAAGAGTTCAGCCTGAAGCGTTATCTCGTGCGTAGCCAGGATGACACCTGGAGGGATACCCCTTCGCGGCCGCGGTCAGACTGGAGCAAGCGGCTGGTGTGGCGGTGGTGGAAGCTCGACCAGGATGCGGTCACCGGGGCGAACCTCGCCGCCGGCCAGGACGATACCCATGATGCCCGCCTTGCGCACCAGGTTACCCTCGACATCGCGGTCCAGGGTGGCAGCCATCAGGCCCGGCTGCAGACCATCCAGTTGCGCGCAGGGGTTGCGTAACCCGGTAATCTCCACCACGGCGTCCGCGCCCAGGCGCAGCTTTGCGCCTACCGGTAGCCCCAGCAGATCGACTCCACGTGTGGTGATGTTCTCTCCCATCTGACCTGGCGACACCTCGAAACCCGCCGCACGCAGCTCGTCGTGCAACTCGGCGTGAATCAGGTGCACCTGGCGCAGGTTCGGCTGCGAGGGATCACGCGCCACGCGGGAGCGGTGCTTGACGCATGTGCCCAGGTGGGCATCCCCTTCCACGCCCAGCCCGGCCAGCAGCGTGATACGTCCGTTGTTCGGTTTACTCATGGTGTGCGTGCCGCTGCGGCTGACGGCAGTGACCTGACCAGGCATGACAGACCCTCGAGAGTAACGGCGGGCTCCAGGAAACGGAATGGCGCTCGTGCCGGTGGCTGATCTCCGTCATACCGACGGCCAGGAATGGGTTTGCCAGCGGCAGGTGAAGACCAGGACCGCGAGAAAGATCGCCAATCCCGGGCATCCCGTCAACTCCCAGGTCCCCGGGAAGAACCGCGGGGCTGACGTGAGGGGCCTCGCACGCCTGGCTGGAGCTGGAAATAGCAGTCGTTGATCCACCAGGCGCGAAAGGCCCGTCCCGCGTCGCCCGGTGCGGTGCACCGTAAGGGTCCAAGGCACTGGTATCTTATAGCGAGCCGGTTCTCACGCCGCGACCACCCTGCCCGGGGACATGCCTCCAGTGTCTGGAGTGATTCATGACCGCATCAATCAACGCAGCCCCCAATCACCGTCTCGCCGATGTGCCGCTACTTGCCGGGCTCCCGGCGCCGGCGCTGGATGAGCTGGCACGGGCGTCGCGCGTCCGGCGGTACGCTGCCGGTCAGGTGCTGTGGAACGAAGGTGACCCAGGCGAAGCACTCCTGGTCCTGGAGAGCGGCCAACTGCGGGTCTCTCGCTTCTCTGGATCCGGCGTCGAGATCGTGCTCTCGGTGGTCGATGCCCCGGCGGCGATCGGGGAGTTGGCGCTGATTGACGGTGCTCCGCGCGATGCGTCAGTTATTGCGCAACAGCCGGTCACCGTGCGCTTTGTGCCGCGTGCGACGTTTCGTGAACTCCTGCGCCGCGAGCCAACAGTCGTCGATGGCCTCCTGCGCAGCCTGGCCGCGATGGTGCGGGCGGGCAACGCGCGGCACGCCATCACGGTAGGTCTCGATGTCCCGGGGCGGCTGGCCGCCTGGCTGCTGGCCCGGGCCGCAGAAACTCCGGGCAGTGACAAGGATCCACTCGAGATCACCGTCGGGCGCAGCCAGGGTCAACTCGCGGCGGAACTCGGCACCACGCGCTCGACCCTCAACCGTGCGCTCATTGGCTTCGAGTCCCTGGGGTATCTCTCGCGGCGGGGAGACCGCATCGTCATTCGTAATGCGGCGGCACTGGCGGCTCACGCAGAGGCGCCAGGTGATGAGCTTTGATGCCGTGAGCGTCACCGTATCCTCCCATGGCTGATTTCCCGTCAGGACGCGTTGCATTTCTCTTCACCGACCTGGAGGGGAGCACCGCGTACTGGGAACGGCGACCGGAAACCATGCCCGTGGTCTACGAGCGGCACGACGCCATTCTGCGGGCAGCCGTTGCTGCGCATGGCGGGGTCGTCTACAAGATCATTGGCGATGCCTTCCAGGCCGCCTTCCCGAGTTCCGAACGCGCATTGGTCGCTGCTGCCGCGGCGCAGCAGCACCTCCTCAGCGAGCCGTGGCCGATCGATCCGGCGCCACGGGTGCGCATGGCCCTGCATGCCTGTGAGGTCGTGCCCCAGCCGGATGGTGATTACCGAACGCCCGGGCTCAACCGGCTGGGGCGCTTACTGTCTGCCGCCGATGGTGGACAAATCCTGGTGTCTGCTGCCGTAGCGAGTGATCTCGCTGGCCTGGTGCCCCCTGGTATCCGCCTGGACGACCTGGGCGAACACCGCTTTCGTGACCTCTCCGCCCAACGTGTCTTCCAGGTCCTGGCGCCGGGCATGCTGGGTGAGCGGGCTCGCCTGCGTGGCCTGGCGCCGCACCGTGACAACCTACCGCAGGAGCTCACCGCCTTTGTCGGGCGCTCGGCCGAACTGGCCCAGATTCAGGTCCTGCTGGGCGAGCCTGCGGTCCGTCTCCTCACGCTGCATGGACCGGGAGGTATTGGGAAGACCCGGCTTGCGCTTGCCGCTGCCGCAGCCATGGCCGATCACTTTGCGGATAGCGTGTGGTTCGTTCCGCTTGCAGCGCTTGCCGATCCGGACCTCGTCCCCGAGGCGATTGCCCATGTCTTTGGGGTGCGGGCTGCCATCGACCAGTCAACGCTTGCGGCTGTGGCTGAGTACCTGGCTGAGCGGGAAGCGCTGCTGGTTCTTGACAACCTCGAACAGATTCTTGATGCCGGCGGCGCGATCTCAACGCTGGCCGCTACCTGCCGGAAGCTCACGATCCTGACGACCAGCCGGACGCCACTTGGCCTTCGTGGCGAACAGGTCTTCCCGGTGCCACCGCTCGCCCTGCCCCAGCAGGCGCGCGACTCCACCCGGCTGGTCATGCGGCAGCTCGCAGGTAACGATGCCATGCAGCTCTTCGAGGAGCGGGCCAGGCTGGTGCGGCCGGGCTTTACCCTGACTGCAGAGAACATCAACGCCGTTGCCGAGATCTGTCGCCGCCTGGATGGGCTGCCGCTCGCCATTGAGCTAGCCGCGGCACGGACGCGGCTCCTGCGGCCAGAGCAACTACTTGCGCGCCTCGATCAGCGCTTGCCCCTGCTGACCGGTGGCCCGCGTGATGCACCCCTGCGGCAGCAAACCCTGCGCGCAGCGATCGACTGGAGCTATGACCTGCTCGATCCGCACGAGCAGGCGTTGTTCACCCGGCTCGCTGTGTTTCGCGGTGGGGCCGATCTTGAGGCGATCGAGGCGATCTGTCTTGACCAGGATGCGCCCCCGGTTGACGGTGCTGACCTCCTGGAGCGGGTGGAATCGCTCGCCAGGCAGAGCCTGCTGGTGCTCGACGAAGCTGCGCTGCTACCCCGTGTCCGGCTCCTGGACACCATCCGCGAGTACGCGCTGGAGCGGCTTGAGCAGAACGGCCTGGGAGATGCCCTCCTCTCCCGCCATGCCGATCACTTCCTGGACCTGGCGGAGCGTGCCCAGGCAGGACTGGCGGGCGCGGAGCAAGCAGACTGGCTCGATCTGCTCGCCGGCGAGCACGACAACCTGCGCGCCGCCCTGGACACCTTCGTGCAGCGCCGCGCGGGGACCGAAGCCGTGCGGCTGGCCGGTGCGCTCTGGCAATTCTGGTGGATTCGTGGCCACCTCACGGAGGGCCGGGAGCGGCTGCGTGTTGTTCTCGCGCTGGCTGATCGCGCAATGGTCCCGCCTGCATTGTTGGCACGCGCCCTCGATGGCGCTGGCGCGCTCGCGGAAGCGCAGGGAGATATCGCCCAGGCCGTCAGTTGTCACGAGGAGGCGCGTGCGCTCTGGCGGAGCGCCGGGGACCCGATCGGCCAGGCGCGGTCCCACGAGAACCTCGGATTGATCGAATTGCATGACCGTGGCAACGCGGCAACGGCGAAGGGGCACTTTGTCTACGCATTGGCCCTCTATGAGGGGCAACACGACCAGCCAGGGGTCGTGTCAGCGCTACGGAATCTTGGGGATGCCGCCCTCTCAGAGGAGCAATTCCCGGAAGCGTCCGCTCTCTATGACCGCGCGCTGGGCATCGCCCGCCAGTTGGGCCGCACGCGGGACATTGCCGCAATTGTGATGAGCCTGGGTGCGCTGGCGTTCTTCCAGGCTGATGCTGCGCGAGCGGCACGGCTCTATGAAGAAAGCCTGGTCTCCTGGAGGGAACTTGGAGACCTCCCGGGCACCGCGCTCGCGCTTGGCAACCTGGGCGAGGCCTTCGATCACCTGGGAGACTTCGCTCGTGCTGAACCACTCTATCTCGAGTGCCTGGAGATCTCGCGGCAGATCGGGGACCGCCAGGGCGTCGCGTTCGCCCTGTCCCATCTGGCGCACCAGGCACGCCAGCGTGGGAAGAACACAGAGGCAGTCTCTCTCTACATCGAGAGTGCGCGCATCAGCCGGGAGATTGGCGACGATGCGCGTCTGGCGGAATCACTTGAAGGGCTGGCCGGAGTGGTGGCCGAACTTGGTGCAGGGCCGGATGCTGCGCGGCTCCTTGGATTGGCAAGCGCCATCCGGGATCAACGCGCATCTCCGCGGCTGACCGTGCATCAGCCAGGCTACGAGCGAGACGTCGCCCTGATCAAGGCGGCGGTAGGACCGGATCACCTGGCAGCACTCATATCCGAAGGCGCAGTCATGACGCAAGAGGATCTGCTCTGGCGACTCACAGCGGGCGCCAACGGCCAGGGCATCCCTGCGACGTTCGGGACACGTGCCGATCTTCAGTCGTAACCAGCCCTGCGGACCGCAGTACTAACCGGGCCGGCGTGTGCGCGGCAAGCGAGCAGTGCTCACCAGAGTGCAGGCGCCGTTGATGCATTCCTCATTCTGCTTGAGGCAGCACACGCCGTTGCACGGCCGGCAGCAGATTGTTTCCGTGTTGAATCCGAATTCATCAACCAGAGACGGTTGGCAGGTTTCGTCCGGGTAGCAGCACTGATCCTTGAAGTCGAAGTTGGGATTCGTACTGCGGCACAGCTTGTCAGCCGGGCAGCAAGCGAACGTCACATTCTCGGGGGCATCGGGATCGACCGATTCCGCAAAGCAGGAATCGGGGTTGCAACAACCGCTGCCGCACCGATTCTGGAGCTTGCAACGCTTCTTGCCGTGCTTTTTGCCCCGCTTTTTCCCTCTTTTCTTGCCACTGGCCGTCTGGCTGGAGCCAGTGGCCGCAATCACAAGCGCCAGTCCGCCCAGGAGGGATCGCCGGCTCTCCACGTGTGCTCCGGGTGATTGGCCGAGTTTGTCAAGCAGAACGTCACGCAGGCCCATGGATCACCTCGTCTCTTCGCTCATCGGTGAGCAACTGTCGTGTACATGATGCCTGATCAGTGGCTGGACAGACGAGCCGGCGTGCGCTGATTTCCCGTGTCGTAGCACACACCTTGCCTGCATCAACGCGAACTGCCGCTCGTGCTCCGCTGCTTCAAGATGCCGACATCCGAGCAGGACTGACCTGGCGGAAGCGAAAGAGGCAGGCAGGAGCACGAAGATGGACGCGACGACCTTTGATGGCATTTCCCGGAATCTCGGATCCGTTTCCACGCGCCGCGGCTTCGTCCGCCTCCTTGGTGGCGCAGCGGCTGTCGGCACGATCCTGGCGGCCGGGAACGAGAGCCAGGCACGGAAGGGGCACGGCCAGGGCCGTGAGCAGGTGACCGCACAGGGCAAGGGCAAGGGCAAGAAGATCACGATCTGCTACCAGAATCAGACGAAGCTGGTGAAGAAGAGCAAGATCGGCAATTTCCCCGGCGCCACCCGGGGCGCCTGCCCGGCTGGTGGCGGCAATCCCGGTGGGGGCGGACAGCCTCCGCAGGCCTGCACCCGGTGGATCCTCTCCGGTGGGCCAAGTCAGAGTGCCAAGATTGCGGTCGATGACGATCTGGGCGTCTACAACCTGAGCCAGGGTGGCGCCGGCATCATCAGCGAATTCGACCGCAAGGCGAGCCTCATCTCCCCGGCCGTCTTTGACGCCAACGTGGGTGATCGCATCAACATCGTCGGCTACGACAACGGTGGCTGCCGCTCACTCTCTGAGCTGTGGTTGCACTGCGTGGCAACGGGCGAGAGCCGCAAGGTCTACGGCGGATTCAACGGGGGCAGTTGCAGCTACGGGACCGGCACCTTCGTCAATCAGGAGTTCATTGTCTGACCTGGGACGGGCACCGCTCATGGGTGAAGTAACAGGGGGACCGCTGGTCCCCCTGTTGGCATCTCCAGGTGCATCTTGCAAGTATGGGAAACCGGTAACTCGCCAGCGGCAATGACTCGTTGAACGTTCAGACCGCAGGCTGCAAGGCAGAGACGCGTCGAAGCACCACGACCTTCAGGCCTGGTGGATGTCGTCTGCTCCCAACAGACTAATCTCGCAAATCGACTATCTCGAGCGCACGCTCATCGGCAATGGTGCGCAGCGCGTTCACACTCGCCAGCGTGTCTTGCAACTGCTGCATTGCCAGGGACATGTGGGCGTCAAGCATGGCTTCTGCTGCCTCTTCGCGGCTGTCATAGCCATCTTTCTTGCCCATTCGGCTGAGGTTGCTGGCGCCGCTTGTGAAATACCAGCGTCCGTTGGAGGTACCCCGCCAGACATCCCCCAGGAAGATGGACGCGTCACCTTCTCGCGCCCGGACTCGTACGGCGACACGTTGCCGCCGGCGGTCCAGGTCGTTACGCAGTCGTATCTCCACGAATTCAAACGTTGGCATGACAGTACTCCAGCACCAACGTGGCGGGCCCAGCCACACACTGCCGGGCGCGCCTCCGGCAACGACGTTGCGAAACGACGAATTCGAGAAGCACGATTCAGGCGCTGAGCACGCTGCAGACACACGACACTGCGCCACCGGTAGCGCGTCGCTGCTGCGCGTCTGGTATCGCCAGGTGGGAACGAGGTGGATGCCTGGCTAACGGATGGTGTGTTTCGGCCTCTGGTTCAGGACACCGTCAATGTGTTGGCGGAAAGTGACCTGGCCCGGTAGCACTCCTTCGAACCCGGGACCCACCTGCGGCTATCGAAGACACTCTTTGGTTTCGATCACGGCGAGGGCTCATGTCCATTCCGGTCACGATCTCGCGTCGCCGTCTTGCATTATGCAGCTACGTCGTCACGTTCTGTGCCAAATTGCGGTGCCTTGTGTTTGTGCAGAGATGATCCCCATCCGGACGCGGCCTGATTGGCGCGTGACGAACACATGGCGTCGGGCAGGTGTTTCGCGACTGAAGGGTTCTGTTGGGGCGTGAGTTACGTTCTGGCGCGGATCAGGCCAGGATCGAGACCGTCTCCAGTGCCCGTGACGTCAGTTCCGGGTCTCCGGACAGTGTTGCCGCCCGTCGTGCCGCGTCCGGCGTGAGACCACGTGTGAAGAGCCGCCAGGCGCTGTCCTGATCGAGGGTCACGGCGGCAGCCGGGGCGTTGTCACGACCTGGCTCCAGGGTCCAGCCCTGCTCGTTGCGCCGCGCCAACCACTGGCCGCCTGCCTCGCCGGTGATGGTGAGCAGCACCGTCTCTCCTGGCTGCCCGGCCTTGCCAAGCGCGCGGGCTAGCCCGAGCACGAAGGCCGCCAGGACCGGCGCGAACCAGGCTGGCTCCTGTAAGCCGGGGCGACCTACGGCATCGCGAATCTGCTGCTGGTGCACCCAGCGCTCCGTGTATTCCCGGGCCAGATCCAGCCAGACCGGCGCCGGCGCCGGTCCGGCCCAGTCGACCGGCCCACCAATCGCGTCCAGGTCGAGCGTGGCGAAGTAGCTGGCAGTCTGCTTGCCGGTCAGTCTCAGCAGGTCGATAAGCACCGGCGGGCTGACGCGGCGCATCGCCTCCACCCAGAGCGCGTTCTGGCGATCGATAGCCGCGACCAGGCCCGGCAGCGTCGAGATATCGAACCCGGTGGCGAAATCGGGATTGCTGTGTCCATCCCGCCCCCGGCTAAGGCGCCCGATATCGTCTGCCAGCAGATGAGCGGCAATGTCCTGCACGGACCAGCCCGGGCAGATCGTGGGCCTTCTCCACTCCTCTGGTGCCAGGTCCGACAGCAGGTCCAGCAATGCCTCGCGCTCACCGGGAAAGAGATGGAGCGTGAGGATTGGAGTGGCAAGGGCGGATTTGGCCGGCGCATCTGGTTCGGTCATGCACCAAGCGTAGACGCGGAGCAGTGATGAGGGTGCTCCCTCAGGACAGGCGGACCTGCGTGGGGCACACTTGGCCACGGTTCGTCAGTTCCTCAGTAACACGTTCCCCCGGAGGCCTCTGCCGATGATCACCACCCCGCTCTGCTCGCTGCTCGGGATCGAGCACCCGATCCTGAACGCCTCGATGGCCGGCACCGCCACCGGAGCATTGGCCGCCGCCGTCGCCAACGCCGGAGGCTTCGGCATGATCGGGGGGACCAGTTCCGGTGGGGCCGCGTGGTTACAGGAACAGATCGCCCTGGCCCGCTCCCGCACGCGTCGTCCCGTCGGCGTCGGCTTCATCTCCAGTTTTCCCGACACCCCGGAGCTGGTGGAGGTGGCGCTGGCGGCAGGGGTGACGGCGATCAACCACTCCTTTGCCGATCCCACCCCGTACGTGGGGCCGGCGCACGCCGCAGGGGTGAAGGTCTTTGCGCAGGTGCAGACGCTGGCGGGAGCGATTCGGGCGGCGGAGGCGGGGGTGGATGTGATCATCGCGCAGGGAGGAGAAGCTGGGGGGCATGCCGGCAGCATCGGCACGTTCGCCCTGCTCCCCGCCGTCGTGGATGCGGTCGCCCCGATTCCAGTGGTGGCAGCGGGGGGGATTGCGGACGGGCGAGGGCTGGCTGCCGCCCTCATGCTGGGAGCACAGGGCGTCTGGATGGGCACGCGCTTCGTGGCGAGTGCCGAGTGGGGTGGCCAGAGCTGGAAGCAACAAGCCATCCTTGCGGCCAGCGCTGATGACACGGTCCAGACCAATGTCTACGACCGCCTGCTGGATCGGCCCTTTCCCGCGGGCATCTATGACCGGGTCGTGCGTAATGCATTCAACGTCCTGTGGCAGGGCGACGCCGCAGAGGTCGACCCCAGCAACCGTGCTTTGCTTGAGCCACTGCTCAGCGCCAGGGAACGTGGCGACACCACCGTCGCCGGGGTGAGCGCGGGGGTTTCCTCAGGGCTGATTACGGCCATGCAGCCGGCAGCGGACATCATCCACGCCATCGTGCGCGAGGCCGAAGACCTGCTTCGCCTGCGCCCTGGGCAACTTCTCGGTTCATAGGAAACAGGGATGGGCGCGTGGATCTCCACACGGCCATCCCTCCGCACCTTCTCGATGCTGTTACACGCTGTGACCTAGGCGTGCGCCACTGGCACTTCGCGGCTCCAGGGGGTTTTGAGCGCCGGGCGATCGAGCCGGAAGAGGTCGGTTGGGTACTCCGTTTCGCCAGTGAGCGCGAGGTCCGCCAGGATTTGCCCGACCACGGGCGCGAACTTGAAGGCGTGGCCAGAGCAGCAGGAGGCCATCACGACCTGCGGGTACTCCGGGTGCAACTCGATGATGAAGTCCTCGTCCGTGGTCATGGTGTAGCGGCAACTGGTCGTCTCCAGCACCTCGCCCGTGCAGCCGCGGATCATGCTCATCGCGTACTGGCGCAGCTCCTCCAGCCGCGCCTGATCGATCGAACGGTCCTCGCTCTCCGGGTCGATTTCTGGCCCTACGCGGTCGATCATCATCTTGATCCCGGTGTGGTCGTGGATCGGGAAGTAGGATCCAATCGACCAGGTTCCGGGAAAGCGGTGGATGATGAGCGGCATCGTGCCTGGCTCATGCGCCGCCGGATCCTCGACCGCGAAGAACGCCAACTGCTCCTGCAGGACTGTCACCGGGAACTCCACCCCCAGGGATGCCAGGAGGGGATTGGTCCAGGAGCCAGCGGTGAGAATCACGCTGCGGGCGCGGTATTCACCCGCGTCCGTGCGCACCGTTACCCCGTCCGCATCCGGCAGCACCTCCAGCACCTTTTCATTGGCGTGGATTTCCGCACCGGCTCGCTCTGCCTGGCGCACCAGGGTCACAACGCATTTCGAGGCAGAGAGAATGCCGTAATCAGGCGAGTAGATGCCGATGGTGCCTTCCGGCAGGTTCAGCTCTGGAAAGCGCGCTTCGAGTTGCGCGCGGTCCAGCTTTTCGTAAGGCATGCCCAGCTTGATGAACGTCTCTTCCACTTCGGGCAGGTGGTGGGCATCCGGCGTCCCAAGATCGAGACCGCCCGTCATGCGCAGCAGGGATTCGCCGGACTCCGCCTCAAGGTCATGCCAGAACCCGTAGGCCGCCTTGCCCAGCTCCACGTACTCCGGCTTGTCATAGGCCAGGCGGATCATGCGCGAGGGGCCGTGTGAGCTGCCGAGTTCGTGCCCGACGCCGAACTGCTCGAAGAGCTGGACGCGGAAGCCGGCGCGCGCCAGCCGCCAGGCTGCTCCCGCGCCCATGGCGCCGCCACCCACGATGATTACGTCCGCCACCTGGTTCGCCATTGTTGCTCCCATATGCTGATAACGCTGGGGAGATGATGCGGCAGATCGCTGAGCCTTGCCAATGTTCCCCGATGTTGTGCAATCTGCATCATCGCGAACCGCGTGCACGACTTCGTCCTGCTGGCCTCGTGCACGGCGCTGCACTCGTATCCAGTACTGGCAGGCGACACTTGTGCGCAGATCGGCGCCAGGCGGCAGACACAGGAGCGGAGTTGGCCCATGAGCGTGACCACCCTGGTCGAACGAGTAGCCCGCGTGCCGGGGGTGAAAGCGGTGACGCTGGGTGGCTCCCGGGCGCGTGGCATGGCCCGCCCGGATAGCGACTGGGACTTCGGCCTCTACTACCGCGGCAGCATCGATACCGACGCCATTCGGGAACTGGGCTACCCCGGGCAGGTGGTCGAGCCGGGAACCTGGGGCCGCATCGTCAATGGCGGCGCCTGGCTGGATGTCGATGGCGAGCGCGTCGATCTTCTCTACCGGGATCTGGATGTTGTCGAACACTGGATCAGCGAGTCAAACGCCGGGCGCTTCGAGATCGACTTCGTCAGTGGGCACATCGCCGGTCTCCCCACCTACACGCTGGCTGGCGAACTGGCGCTCGGTACGGTGTTGCGTGGCAACGTGCCTCGCCCCACCTTTACCCCGGAATTGCGCCGCGCCGCGCCACCGCGCTGGGATGGTGAGGCGGCGTTCTCCCTCCTGGTGGCAGAGACACATGCCAAACGCGGCGAAGCGACCGGTGTTGCCGGCTTGCTGGCCCGCGCGGTGCTTGCCTCGGCGCACGCGCGGCTGGCTTCGCGTGGGGCCTGGGCCCTCAACGAGAAAGGCATCATCGCCCGTGCTGGCCTGGAAGAAGCGGGAGAGATCCTGACCGCCGTCGGCTGGACACCCAGGCGCCTGGAAGACTCGATTACCCGCATGCGAGATGTGCTGCGATTGGTCCGGCCGGCTGGCCTCCAGTTTGACGCCGTGGTGCGCGAACGCGACACGACGATCTCGTGACCACTGTGCGCCACGGTGGGATCGCGATATGATGGATATCTCGATCAAGTTTCTCGGAAAGGCGCAGCCATGAACCGACGCTCCCTGATCTCTGCTGCTGCACTCTCGGGCACGCTCCTTGGCGTCGCTCCGGCCCTCGCTCCGCTGGCCACCCTGGCGCAGGACGCAACGCCGGAAGCCTCACCGGAAGCTCTTGCCCCGCCGCAGGATCTGCTCAAGCCGAACACCCTGTCTGCTGAGGGGCAGACGGCTGACATCAATGGCGTCAGCATCTACTACAAGGTCTATGGCGAGGGGAATGGCGATCCCATCATCCTGCTGCACGGCGGCCTCTCGAACGGGGATCACTTCTCGGCCATCATCCCCGCCCTGGTCGATGCCGGGCACGAAGTGATCACCATGGACAGCCGGGGTCACGGCCACTCCACCTTCGATGACGCGCAGATCAGCTACGCCCAGATGGCCAAAGATGTCCTGGGCCTGATGGACCACCTCAAGATCGACAAGGCCGATATCGTTGGTTGGAGTGACGGCGGCATCATCGGCCTGGAGATCGCCCTCACGCAGCCAGAGCGGCTGAACAAGGTGGTTGCCTACGGCGCGAACTACGATCCCACCGGGGTGCGCCTCGATGTCGGCACGAACGACTACTTCAATGCCTACATCGAGCGGGCGTCCGAGGAGTACCAGCAGAACTCACCGGCTCCCGAAAAGTGGGATGCGTTCCTGGCCAACATCGGCAACATGTGGGCGACGCAGCCGAACTACACCGATGAGCAATTGACCACGATCACCACGCCGTTCCTGATCCTGGATGGCGCGAAGGAAGAGGCGATCGACCTCAACCAGACCAAGTTGATGGCGTTGCTGATCCCGGGTGCAGAGTTGAAGATCATGCCGGACACTGGCCACTTCGCGCTCTTTGAGCAGCCAGAAGAGTTCACGCAGATCGTGCTCGACTACCTGGACTCCTAGTCGCCAGATTTTCTCGAGAACGTTGAGCGGCGCCGGGAGGACCGGCGCCGTTTCCATGCCGGAGAACGACCCGTGAGTGAGAGCGAAGTCGCGTTGCGTCCACCCGGTCTGCCCGTGGTGCCAGCGCCGCAGGAGGCATTGCCGCCGCTGCCGGATCTGGTGTGGCGGCGTGCCATGCTGAATGGCACAGAGATCGCTTACGCCGTGACAGGCGCGGGTGATCCCGTCCTGCTGGTCCATGGCGGCGACGCCAACAGCGAGCACTGGGCTTTCCAGGTACAGGCCCTGGCCGGTCAGTACCAGGTAATTCTGCTCGACAGCCGGGGTCATGGCCGCTCACCGTACAACGGTGGAGCACTCACTTATGCCCAGTTAGCGGACGATGTCCTCGCGCTGCTCGATCTGCTCGGGATAGAACGCGCGCACCTGGTTGGCTGGAGCGACGGCGGCATCATCGGTCTTGACCTCGCGCTGCGCCACCCGGAACGCCTGCGCAAGGTGGTGGCATTTGGAGCCAACGCGGACCTCAGTGGCTACCGCACGGACACTGGAGACGAAGGGGCCATCATCTCCGCGTTCGGGTCACATAATGACGCAGACTACGCGCGCCTCTCCCCGGCCCCGGCACATCACCAGGCCATGGTTGTCGCGCTACGCCAGATGTGGGAGACCGAGCCGGCCTACTCCGCCGAGGAGCTGCGCGCCATCACCACGCCCTTCCTGATCATGGCCGGCGCGGACGAGGAGATCATTGCGGAGGGGCACACCCGCTACCTGGCCGGGACAATCCCCGGCGCGGAACTGGTCCTTCTGCCCAACTGCGGCCACTTCGGGCACATGCAGGAACCGGAAGCGTTCAACGCCGCGATGCTCGCGTTCCTCAACGGCTGATCCAGTCGCGGGGGAGCGCTGTTCTCCAGACCTGCTTGTGGACGTGGGGCGCTTCCGGGGTCCGACCCGCAACTCAGGGTGCTCGTCTCTGCGGAGTCTCAGGCGTGGTCGGTGAGGGAGACCTGGTCCACGCCGACCGAGAAGACGCTGCTCGCACTGTCCGGTTGCGTACCCGCCCCGAACCCAACCGTGACCGGTCCAGCCACCTGCGGCAGTGGCGTATTCACCGGGTTGACGACGTCGACGCCATTGAGCAGGAACGTCAGGGCGTCGCGCTGGCGCTCGATCGTGATCGTGTGCAGGGCATCGGGCATGCGTGCCCCGTATTCCCGCGGGGTGACCCAGACGTAGTAGCCGTTGCCGAAGGTGCTTTCCCGATCCAGGCGCCATGTTTGCGAGGCCGGGTTGACCGCAAAGCGCCACGAGGCGTTGTCGGCCGTCTCCCGGACGGAGGCCAGGATGTCGCCCTCTCCCGAAACACTCCCCACATCGAGCGTGAAGGTGAAATCCCCTGGCGCTTGCACGTTGTCATACCGAATCTCGTTGCTGATGCCCGGCGCGAGCACCGAGAGGTTCATGGCGCCATTGGCGACATCGGCGACGAACCCGGGATCGTTCACTTCAGGCTCACGGTCTGCCGCATCGAAGTCATCGATAAACGTGGTCAGATTCGGGTCAAAGGCGCCCCCAGGCAGGCTGATGGGTGTCTGGGTTACCCCGAGCCACGAACTGGGTGGGGCAAAGCGTGAGCGCGACTGCTGGGGACCACTCGTCGTGCTGAGGATGATCCACAGCGCGATCACGCCCAGGATGATCCAGAGCACCTTGCGACGCGATGTCCCGGACCTGGGCGCTCCCTTCGCGGCCGGTGTCGGCGTCACCGGCGGGGGGACGGCCGGACCTGGTTCCGCCGCGGGACTGAATGGGGGTGGGGCTGCTCCACTCGGTCGTGAGCCCTGGGGAAACGTAGTGGCCCTGGCACTGTTGGCAGCCTTGGCGGCGTTTGCCTTGTGCTGCGCCGCATGAGGGCGTGCCTGGCGGATGGGAGCGGTCGGCGTGGTCCGTGAGAGCAGCACGGCCCATTCCTCGCCCGAAGGCCGGTTCAGGAAACTCGCTGTCGTCGCGCCAAACGCTCGCTCAAAGAGCGCGGCCAGCCCCGGCTCCAGCGCGGACAGGGCCGGAGCCTGCGGAGGTGGCTGCATCACGGCGGACGGGCGGCTGTACGGAAAGAGCCCCTGCCGGATCGACTTCTCGAGCGTCGGGGCGTCGTCGCTGCCCAGCCAGCGCCCGGCATAGGGGTGCCGGCCGTCCATCAGGAGCTGGAAGATGAGCACGGCCAGCGCAAATCGGTCATGCTCGAACGAGCGGTCTACGGAGTGGAAGGAGACCCCCTGGATCTCGGGTGCGGTGTAATCCGGCTTGCCTACCGGCGAGCGATAGGTGATCACCTTGCCGTCGCGCAGGGCGCGCACCTGGAACGAGTCGGTGTCGATCAGCACGACCTCACCTCTGGACGAGATGAGGACATTGCTCTCGTTCAGATCGCCGATGACGTACCCGGACTGGTGCATCGTCTCCACGAGCGTGGCCAGGCGTTGCGCTACCAGCAGCAGTTGTGCGCGTTGGTAGTGTGGAAGTTTCTGGGCGCGCAGGCGCGGGTTGAAGGCGGTGATCAGTGGCACGCCGTGCTCGACACGCGGGAGCAGGATGCCGATCAGCCGCCCGTGGTCATCCAGGAGCAGGTCCTGGGGCCAGGCGATGAGCACCCCTGGCAACCCGGCCGGCGCCGGAGGATGAGCAATCATCCACTCCAGCTTGGCACGTTCGATTGGTCCCGGTGCGTTGCGGTAGATCTTGGCAGCCAGTTCCTTCTTGCCCTCAATGGCGAAGACTTCTGCCTGGCCCCCGCTTCCCAGGGATTTGCCCAGGGTGTAGCGCCGGCCGTGGGTATCGCGCACCTTCCGCTTGCCGTTCATGGGCTGTCCGGGCGAACCGCAACGACCAGCGTCAGGTCATCATCCACACGCGAGCGAAGGCGTGGGCTCTCCAGGAACTGGATGAGATGCTGTTCCAGTCCCGGGGAGGCGCCCTGTTGCAGCGTGGTGAAGAACGGCTGGAAAAAGGGCGCATGTGGCCGGCCGGTCTTGAGATCGGCGGAGACGGGCAGCAGGCCATCAGTGAGCACCGCGAAACCCGGCGCCGCTTCCCCAATCCGGATATAGCGCGGCGAGCCACCTCCGGGACCGGTCAGGAAGTGGGTCTCGTTCGCGTACTCTCCACGCTGCGGCAGGGTCAGCGGGATCAGTGATCCATCCGGCTCCAGTGCGACCACCAGGCCGTCACCTGTTTGTGCCACACCGAGACAATCCGGCATGGCGATAACCACGGTCAGGGTGGTGGAGAGATCGCGCAGGTCCACACCGGACACGGCGGACTCGAACTCGAGTTCCTGGCGCGCGCAGGCAAATGCGTCATCCAGCATTGCGTACACGCCACCAGTCCGTGGCTGCAGCATGCGGTCGAAGACGGCACTCACGGCGCGGCGAGCCGCCAGGCGAGATCCCACCTGGGCGTGCGACGCTGAGCCTGCGCCATCGGCGACGGCCACAACCAGCACGTCGCCCTGGCATTCAACGAACTCACAGGCGTCCTGGCAGGGCAGAGACTGCTTCTGGTGCGACGTCCCCATGGTGCTGGCGCCCAGCACCTGCCAGCCTGACCCGGTCTTCGTCATGAAGGATCGATCTGCGCCCAGCCCGCATTCGGCAGCGTCACAACTTCGCCGGGCCGGGAATTGGCCACCGCGGAGAGGCTCCCGGAGAGCCAGCGGAAGAGGCTCTGGAACTCGCCAATGCTCGTCAGCTTGGCCGGGGAGCGCTGGCTGCTGAACATGGCGAGCGGGCCCATGTCCGCCTTCTCGACGCCTATCGGGAAGACCGAGACCCCCTTGAGACTCTCCTCCAGGCGGGCCTGATCAGCGGCCGCCGACCAGTTCTGGTCAGTCGGTTCACCGTCGCTGATCAGGAAAAGCCAGGGCCGGAAATAGGGAATGCCGTGGTTCTTGTACATCGCCTTGCGGCCCCGCAGCAGATCGAGGCCCATGTTCACCGCATCGCCCATAGGGGTTCCCCCGTCTGCGCGCAGGGTTGGCGGAACGAACGTATCCGCCGGTACGAAGGCGACAGCCGGGTCCGCCGCGATGGCCCCACCATGACCCTGGCGGACATCGATGGCCTGCGCATTTCCACCAAAGGTGACGATAGCCACCTCGACGCGCAGGGACGCCAGGGAGTCCGCTTTCAGATCTTCCGCGAACTGGCGGATACCCGCATTCAGTTCATCAATCGCCTTGCCCTGCATCGAGCGGGAGGTGTCCAGCACGAGGACGACCGGACAGCGCTGCTCCGGGTTGTCGACGAGTTCGGCGACAGCAAAGGGATTCGTATCTTCCATTGAAACCAGGTCCTCCAGGGTGATGTTCGTGGATCGGCAGGAACCGCTGCGATTCGGGGCGGCAGAGCGTTGCTCCTGCTCGATCGCGGAAATGGTAGCCAGAGCTATGCGCTGTTCACCTTCACAGTTCAGGCTGGCGCGCCGTAGGTCACGCTCTGCTGACGTTTCCTTGCCCGATAGTGTTCCCTCTGTTAGGGTGCATGTCGTCAGGCGCGGGGTCGCGGATGGGCGATCCTGTGCGTGCGGACAGCAGCCTGCCACGTGTGGGGACACGGGCGTTCGGCGGCACGCGGCGCCTGACTACCTGACAGCGGGCGCTGGTACCGGTTCTGGGACACCGACCTGGCCTCGTTTGATCCTGGAGGGAGGATCAGATGATGACCTTGCCGCGGCGTACGGCGTTGCGATTGGTGCTGGCGGCGGGACTGCTGCTGGGATCTCCCTACGCGCTTGTTGTACCCACCCTGGCACAGGACCTCGCACCAGGCGCCACTGGCCTGGTCGCGAATGCTGGTGGTGAACCAGTTGTGCTGCGTGACGCCCCTGACTGGAATGCTGCCACGACGTCGTCCCTTGCCGAGGGGACCGCGCTCCAGATTGCAGAAGGCCCACTCTATGACGCCAACGGCAGCGCCTGGCTGGGCGTGGTCGTCGACGG
Source organism: Thermomicrobiales bacterium (assembly GCA_046328375.1). Taxonomy (GTDB): domain Bacteria; phylum Chloroflexota; class Chloroflexia; order Thermomicrobiales; family UBA6265; genus JACCXM01. The sequence continues at coordinate 32,183 of JAXLWT010000003.1, read as the reverse complement.
TGTGTTTGGCTACATCCCCGCCGGCTATGTCGCGGAGAGCGCATCGGCCGAGCAGCCGGTGGAGATTCCCTCAGCGCCAATAGCTGAGCCAGCCCAGGCCGAAACCCTGGCAAACAGTGCCTCTCCGGTAGCCACGGCCGATGTCAATTTTCGCGCAGAACCCAGCAATGAAAGTGCCATCCTCTGGGTGATCCCGGCGGGCACCCCGCTCGAACCGACTGGCGACTGGGTTGATGCCTTTGCTGGCGTGGTGGTCGATGGGCAGTTCGGCTGGGTTGATGGCGCCTTCCTCGGCAATGGAAGCGCGGTCGCCCCGGTGTCGCAGGTCGCGCCGGACCAGGCTCAGGACGTCCAGTTGCTGCAGGAGGCCGCACCCCAGCCTGCACCGGTCTCCGAAGCAGGCTCCGAAGATCTGCTGGCGACCACCCTCAGCGACGTGAACCTGCGCGATGCTCCCGATGCCAACGCCATGGTGCTCGGTGTCCTGCCGGCCGGGAGTGAGCTGGCGGCCCTGGCTGGCCCAGAGCTGGGCTACTGGCAGGTCAGCGACGGTGTGATGACCGGCTGGGTGGACAGCGAGTTCGTGCAGATTACGGTTGACTACCTGCAACGAGGTAAGAAGAACCGGGACAAGGACCGTGGGGACGGCGGCAACAATGCAGCCACGTCTGGGGATGCCCCACCCGGCGGTATTGCCTGGCCGGTGAGCGGCGGAACCTGGTCGATCATGCAGGGGTACAACGGCTCATCTCACCAGAACCAGGATGATCTCTGGCAGTACTACTACTCGCTGGACATCGTGCATGAGGATGGCCACACCGCCGGGGAACCGGTTTACTCCCCGGTCAACGGCACGGTGACCTGGACTGATCGTTCCTCCGGCGGTATTTCGATCGATATTGGCGGTGGTCATGCAGTTGCCATGTTCCACGTTGATTTCGATGGCCGCTTCGAAGCAGGCACAGAAGTCAGCCAGGGCGAGCCAATGGGGGTCATCTCTGGATCTGGCGGCCCCGGCTTCGCTGGATCGCCGCACCTGCACTTCACGTTGTGGACCTCCAGCGATGAGGGCAACTGGGACCGCCACGCCGTTCCCTTCACGGGACCGTTCGCCATCGAAGGGATTGATCTGCCTGATATCGGCGGTGGATCCCAGCACGCCGGCACGACGTTCAATCCATAACGCGCTGCCTGGCCGTAGCAGGCGCTGCTCTGGCATGAAGTTGGCGTGATTGCGCTGCATAACGCGGAGCGCGCCTTTTTCTCGTTCCTGTTGTGTGGTAGCTGCACCTGGAGGATTCCACCATGACTGATCAACCAACCCCCAGCGGGGTGGTCAACGTAACCCCTGAGGGTGGACCCGTAAATGAGGGCACACCCGCTGCCGAGCCGGGCGCCGGGCAGGTCCGTCTCACGCCGGAGGCCGGTCCCCTGGGCGAGCAAGCCGCATCTGAGCTGCGGCCACCCACGTGGCAGGAGCACATGAAGGGGCCCATCATCGGGTTGGACGATCGTGCCGCGGCGCCCAGCAAGCCGGCAGAGCCGGCAGCAGCCCAGACGCCTCCCCCACCCGCAGCCCAGGTTCCGCCGCCACCCTACTCACCACCCGCTGGCAGCGGCCGGACCGCCGAGGATGATGAGGAACTGAAGAAGTGGCCGCCCTACACGGGCAAGCCGGTCTCCGATGTGCAGGACGCCTGGCGTTATGCCGCACCGGTGGTCGCCCAGGCCGAGAAGTTGGCCATTTCCGCACTCGGACTGGCCGGCACCGGGCTGACGAAACTGGCGGGATTCCTGGAGCAGCGCCGCCAGGATCGGTCCTCCTCCGGAGATTCCCGCTAGCGCGGAATCCCGACACGAAACCCAGATCACGCCGCCGGGAAGCACGCGCCCGGCGGCGTTTTTGGCGTACGTTCGAGGCTCGCAGATCGAGGTTTGACGCCCCGTATTGACGCTCGTATCATGATTTGGGATGGGGTAATACGTCGGCAGAATATCTGCCAACTTTTGGCCAGTCGCGCCACAAAGCAACGCGTTACCACGCTCATGGTCAATACTCATGCCCCATTCCTGGGGCTGGTATTTCACTCGCCGTGCGCGCCCTCGGGCCCGCACGTCACAATCCAATTATTCAGGGATGCCGATGAACAATGCACTCATCTTCGGCGTCCTCGGGGCCATTCTCGTCGCTGTAGCCACCTATTTTGTGACTCGGTGGTATCTGGAGGGGCGTGCCGATGCTCATGCGCGCAAGATCCAGGCCGAAGCCGACCGCATTCTGGAGGAAGCCGAAACCCGGCGACGTGATGCTGCTCTCGAGGCGAAGGACGAAGCAATCCGGCTACGTGCCGAACTCGATCGAGAACTTTCCCAGCGTCGTAAGGAAATTGACCGCGTTGAGCGGCGCGTAGAGCAAAAAGAAACCGCGATCGATCAAAAGGCGAACGCGCTCGACCGGCGAGAGCAGGAGCTGCGCCGCCAGGATCTCGATATCCAGCGTGAGCGCGATCACTGGGAATCAGAGCGGGTGCGCAAGCAGGCCGAGTTCGAGGCCGATCACGCCCGCCAGCAAGCCGCGCTGGATGAAGCGCGCGGCCGCCACCTGCAGGAACTGGAGCGTGTTGCCGGCCTGACCGCGGACCAGGCCCGGGACGAGCTGGTCCGCGAGGTCGAGGACGAGGCGCGAGCCCTGGCCGCGCGCCGCCTGCACGAGCTGGACCTGGAACTGCGCGAGGAGGCGGACCGCCGCTCTCGCCGCATCCTGGCCACTACCATCCAGCGTATTGCCTCTGACTACGTTTCCGAATCAACAGTCTCCGTGATCCCCCTCCCGTCAGACGACATGAAGGGGCGCATCATCGGCCGCGAGGGGCGCAACATCCGCGCCCTGGAGCAGGCGACCGGCGTCGACCTGATCGTGGACGACACGCCGGAAGCTGTCACGATCTCGGCGTTCGATCCCGTGCGGCGTGAGGTCGCGCGGCGCGCCCTGAACAAGCTGTTGCAGGACGGCCGCATTCACCCCACGCGCATCGAGGAAGTGGTTGCCAAGACCCGCCAGGAACTGGAGCAGGTAATGCGTGAGGAAGGGGAGAAGGTGGCCTATGAGGCCAATGTCCCCGGCCTGCACCCGGACCTGATCAAGCTGCTGGGTCGCCTCAAGTTCCGCACCTCCTACGGGCAGAACGTCCTGGGGCACTCGCTGGAGTCCTCCATGATTGCCGCCGCGCTGGCTGCCGAACTGGGCGCGGATATCAATGTCGCCAAGACCGCTGGACTGCTGCATGACATTGGCAAGGCGGTCGACCACGAGGTGGAGGGCCCGCACGCGCTGATCGGCGCGGATATCGCCAAGCGCCTTGGGCGTTCCTCCAAGATCGTGCACGCCATTGCCGCTCACCACGGTGAGGAAGAGCCGCAAACGGTGGAAGCCTTCATCGTGGCGACCGCCGACGCCATCTCTGGCGCACGCCCGGGCGCGCGGCGTGAGATGGTTGAGACGTACATCAAGCGCCTGGAGGCGCTCGAGGGCGTGGCTAACTCCTTCGAGGGTGTGGAAAAGAGCTTTGCCATCCAGGCCGGGCGTGAAGTCCGCATCCTGGTGCAGCCCGATTCCATCGATGACCTGGCGGCTGCCCGCCTGGCGCATGATGTCTCCAAGAAGATCGAGGAGAGCCTGGAGTACCCGGGCCAGATTAAGGTCACCGTCATCCGTGAAATTCGTGCGGTCGATTACGCACGATAACTTGTCAGATAGACGGCTTATGCGTTGCGGCCCTGTCTGTACTAAACTGATGTAAAGCTACGCCTTGCGTAGCGACTGGCCGGCCACCCGCCGGCCAGTCTGTGCGAGAAGGGCAATTTTGCTGCCAGCCAGCAACATTGCTGTGAAAGTAGCCGGAGTGGTTCCGGCGAGCTATCGCGGGGCTTCGGACGCCCGGAGCCTAGTAGCGGCCGGTCAGGACTCGCCCGCCTCCGCCGCCCGTACCAGTTGTTCAGGGGGTTCTTCGACGTGGATCGCTTCTTCTCCAAGCTGGACCTGCGCGACATCAAGATCGATCCGTTCAAAACGAGCTACCCGCCTGACGCCGAGGACGAGGTTGAGGACGAGGCGGAGTACGTCGTCGAGACGGAGGTTGTCGAGCACACTTACGCCGCTGTCACCACCAACGTGCGCCAGCCGCATACGCCTGCCTGGGCACCAGCCGAGGCGCCGTACAACGGCGGCTATGACGCGGGAGAAGACCAGGGTCCGCTCTACGGAAACGGGGCGTACGCCGAGGGGAACGTCGCGGATGAGCAGCGCAACGGTGATGTGCTGAAGGTGTCCGCCCGCTCCCGCCCGAGTGCGGTAGCTGGCGCCATCGCCGGCGTGGTGCGTGAGAATGGGCGTGCGGAAGTGCAGGCCATCGGCGCCGGCGCGACCAACCAGGCCGTCAAGGCCGTTGCCATCGCGCGTGATTACCTGCGCGAGACCGGCATTGACGCCATCTGCCTGCCCGCCTTCATTGATGTCACCATCGAGAACGAGGATCGCACCGCGATTCGCCTGGTTGTCGAGCCACGCTAGGTTCCACCAGTCCCGTGAGTACGCCTGGCGATCACCCAGTCGATCTCCACACGCATAGCTCCTATTCAGACGGCCTCCTCTCACCAGCGGCGCTGGTGGCGGAGGCCGCCGCGCGTGGTGTGCGCTTCCTGGGCCTCACCGATCACGACACCGTGGCCGGTATCCCGGAGGCGCAGCAGGCGGGTTCAGAACTCGGCGTTGAGGTCATCCCGGGCGTCGAACTGAGCACCTCGCTCAGTGGTGGCGAGGATGTTCACCTCCTCGGGTACTTCATCGATCACACCAACCCGGACCTCCTGGCGGGACTTGCGACCTTCGCGGCGGCGCGGCAGGAGCGAGCGGCACGTATCCTGGTGCGCCTGCGCGAGATCGGCATTGCCCTCGATGAGGAAGAGGTTTACGCGCTGGCCGGTCAGGGCACGATCGGGCGGCCCCACATTGCGCGAGCGCTGGTGGGGGCGGGACACGCGGCAGATCTTCCCGATGCCTTCAGCCGCCTGATTGGCCGGAATAAGCCTGCGTACGTCCCCCGTCCCCGCGTGGACCCGCGCGATGCCATTGCGCTGGTCAGGGCAGCGGGCGGGGTGCCGGTGCTGGCGCATCCGTTCAGCCCAGGTGGCGTCGAGGGCGTGCTGGACCGCCTCATCCCGGTCGGGTTGCGGGGCATGGAGGTCGACTACGGGGAATACACCCCGGCCGACCGTGACACGCTGCGCCAGATCGCGGCGCGCCGTGAACTGATCGCCACGGGCGGGAGTGATTTTCACGGGCCGGGCGTCGGCAGTGCCTACCGCGTCCTGGGCGGTCCACCGGTCCCCCTGGCGGCGGTGGAGAACTTGCGAGCGGCTGCCCCAAGCCAGCGCCAAGGGCCGCGATGACGCTGCCTCCGCCGGATCGCGTTGCTGCGGTGGTGGTGGCTGCCGGACGCGGTCAGCGCCTGGCTGCACCGGAAAAGGTGCTCATGCCACTCGCGGGCCAACCCATGCTGGCCTGGTCCCTGGAGGCGATCGCTGCTACGCCGCAGATCGGCTCGGTGATCGTGGTCGCGGGGGAGCACACCATCGCTCCCATCCAGCGCCTGGTGCAGGAGCGAAAGTTCGCCAAGGTCACCGCTGTCGTTCCGGGCGGCGAGCGGCGCCAGGACTCGGTCGCCGCCGGCCTGGCTGCCTTACCAGCGCAGACCGACGTGGTGCTGATCCATGATGGCGCGCGGCCGCTGGCGGACGCTGACCTGTTCCGCCGCTGTGCGGAAGCTGCCGCAACCACGGGCGCCGTGATTGCCGCGATGCCGGTGGCGGACACGCTGAAGCGTGTCACCGATCTGGATCGGGTCATTACGGGCACGGTTGATCGCTCCAGCCTGTGGGCCGCGCAAACGCCGCAGGCGTTCCGGCTGGACATCCTGCAGCGTGCCTTCGCCAGCAACGCCGGAGCCGACGTCACCGATGAGGCGCTGCTTTGCGAGGCGGCTGGCATTCCGGTGCAGGTGGTCCCCTCCTCCAGCGCGAACCTCAAAGTCACGCACCCGGAGGACATTGCCGTCGCTGATGCCCTCCTGCGCGCCCGTATGCAAGATCCTGACGTCGTTGCCCACTCCGAATCACAGGAGAGCACCCCGTTGTCAGCGTCGCCCTTTCGAACCGGGATCGGCTACGACATCCACCGCTTCGCGCCTGGACGACGCCTGGTGCTGGGCGGTGTCGAGATTCCACACGATATTGGCCTCGATGGCCACTCCGATGCCGATGTCCTCCTGCACGCGATCGCGGACGCCATCCTCGGCGCAGCGGCGCTCGGCGACATCGGGCAGCACTTTCCCCCTGGCGATGCGCGGTTCCGAGATGCCGACAGCCAGGACCTGCTGCGCGAGAGTGTGCGCCTGGCGCGCGACGCCGGGTGGATCCCGTCCAACATCGACGCGACGCTGTTGGCGGAAGTGCCGCGCATCGGGCCGCATGTGCCACTGATGCGGGAGCGTATTGCCGCCTGCCTGGACCTCTCGCCGGACGCCGTCGGCGTGAAGGCGACGACGAACGAGACACTGGGCGCGATTGGACGCCGCGAGGGGATTGCAGCGCTGGCGGTCGCCACGTTGTACGCGGCGCGGGAGGGTTGAGGCGTGCGAGTACTCATTCAGCGAGTAACCCGTGCCAGCGTTTCGGTGGCAGGCGAGACCGTGGGCAAGATTGGGCCCGGCTTCCTGCTCCTGGTCGGCATCACGCACGGCGACACGCTGGAGCTGGTAGCCCAGATGGCGCAGAAAGCGGCGAACCTGCGCATCTTTGATGATGCCTGTGGCAACCTGAACCGTTCTGCGCTCGATCTGCTCGCCGCCAATGAGCCTGTGGGGATGCTGGTTGTCTCCCAGTTCACGCTCTACGCCGACGCGCGCAAGGGGCGGCGCCCCAGCTTTGTCGATGCCGCGCGCCCGGAGATCGCGGCGCCCCTGGTCGATCACTTCGCCGAGACCTTGCGTGGTCTCGCACTCCCAGTCGCTACTGGCCGCTTCGGCGCCGAGATGGCGATCGACCTCGTCAACGACGGCCCGATTACGATCTGGCTCGACAGCGAGAGCTAAACCCCTTCCTCGCGTCCCCCACTTGCGGCTGCCGCAGGCTGGCAACTCACTGCTGGATGCGAGACTCCACGCTCGTCCTCAGCTCCGCGCCGCCACGTTCCGTTCTGCTGCAACCGCCTCTCGCCAGTGTGCCAGCACCTGCTCCTGGTGCGGGAACGCCATTGGAGGCAGCGCATCCGGTGTGAACCAGCGCAGCTCGGCGACGTCGTCGGCCGGGTGCGGCTCGCCGCTCACAATGTCAACCAGGTAGTACAGGTTGAGCGTGTAGATGCCTGCATCACTCCCGCCGTAGGTGTCGGGGAAGATGCCGAGGAGTTCACGTGGGCGTACGACGAGTCCCGTCTCCTCCTGGATCTCCCGCACGACGCCCTCTTCCGGGTGCTCCAGCGGGGAAAGAAAGCCGCCCGGGACGTCCCACATCCCCAGGTAGGGTTCCACCGCCCGCCGTCCCAGGAGGAGGCGGCCATCCTGCACGATGAGCGCGCTCGCGGTGGGCCGGGAGTTCTGGTAGTGCGACCTTCCGCACCCCGGGCAGTCCTGCTGGTGTGCCTCAGCACGTGAGGGGTTTGGTGACAAGGGGTGGCCGCACTGGGGGCAGAACCGGAAGTGTGTCATGAGACGGTTTCCTTTGCACCGGACCTGGAATCAGCATCAATCATCCCCGGCAGACCGAGCCGCTGCGCGACTCCTTGCAGCCACGCGGTATCTCCCGCAGTGAAGCACCCGGCATCAACCGCCTCAACAACGGTGATCCCGGCGGCGGCGAGCGCGACACCCGCCGGCGTCGGCGCGAGCACACGAGCACGGCGGTCCTGGGCTGAGCGTACGCGGGTGAGCAATCCGCGTGTTTCGAGCGCGCGCACCACCTGTGACGTCATCATCGGGTCAGTCTGTGCCTGTGCTGCGAGGATCGTTTGGGTTACGGTGATGCCCTGCTGCGTCAGCCAGACCAGCGAGGCGAGCAGGACAAACTGCACATGGGTGAGGCCGAGTGGTTGCAGCGCGGCGCGTTGCCGCTGCTGCCAGGCGTTGCTGATGCGCCAGAGCAGAAACCCGGGACTCTCCCCCGCCGAGGCAAAGCGGGAGGCCAGTACCTCAGGCGGCATCAGCGCTGACCTTTGCACCCATGGCCGTGGCGATGCGCTCGAAGTCGGCGGCGCTCACCTCCAGGTGGCCGGGGCGAAAGGTCATCCCCCACCGCTCCGGGTTCCGGATGAATGTCAGGTCACTGAGCAGAGGCCTGATCGGCGCCGGGTGTGCCGGAAGCCAATGCACCGCGCGGCGGGCGGCCGTGAAGCTTTCGCTCATGGCAACGTCGAGAATCTCTTCCCCCACCAGTTGCCCGATTGCGGTGAACGCCTGGACCGGCTCACCACCTTCGCGGTGTTCCCGGGGTGAGTAGTAAATCAGCCAGTCTCCAGCCGTCATACGCCGGAGCGGAGACGCTTTGCCGTGATTGAGCTGGGCGAAGCCGCCAGTCAGGCCACGTCGTACGTGTTCGTAGCTGGCAACGCCAATCCAGTAGCGGGTCACGCCGCAATCCTCCTCCGAAAATTTGATAAGCGCGCTTATTATATGCCATTGGTGCAGCGGAAGTAATTCTGTCGTCGTAAGCTGTAGTGAAATCGCGTGTGCTGCCGGGAGATGTCGTGGACCCGATTGTGGCGGTCACCTCGTTGGTCATGCTGACGACGACCATTGCCGCCGTGTTCCAGCTCGTCAAGAACAAGGGACGCAATGGTGGCGAGACGCTGCTCGGCATCTCACTGGGCTGGCTGTTGTACGTCAGCCCCATCTTCTTCTTCGGAGACATGGGCGCCATCACGGGCCTCGTGCTCGTCTTCGTTGTTGGTGGCCTGGTGGCGGTGCTGGGCAGCCGGTACGACGCGAGAATGCGCAAGCGCTAAACCGAGGGGGAGACGGCCTGCGGGCCCTGGGGAACAAGAGCATGGACACAGTTTCCGGAACAGCACTCAAGGTCGGCTTGATCCTGCCCGAAACCGAGCGGCAGATGAACGGTGGCAGTGCACGCTGGAGCGACCTGGCCGAGATGGCGCGTCTCGGTGAGGAGATTGGGGTTGACTCGCTCTGGTTCACCGATCATCTCATCCACCGGGTCCCGGGCGAGGAGCCGCGCGGGATGTGGGAGTGCTGGTCACTCATTTCGGCGCTGGCTGCGATCACCGAGCGTGCCGAGATCGGGACGCTGGTGCTTTGCAACAGCTTTCGCAACCCTGCCCTGCTGGCCAAGATGGCGGACACCGTCGAGGAGATTAGCGGTGGCCGCCTCATCCTGGGCATCGGCGCGGGCTGGAACAAGCCGGAGTATGACGCCTTCGGCTACCCCTTTGATCACCGCACCGACCGCTTCGCTGAAGCCCTGGTGATTCTCACCAGCCTGCTGCGGGAGGGGCACGTTGACTTCGAGGGGACGTACTACACCGCGCGGGATTGTGAGCTCCGCCCGCGAGGGCCGCGACCCTCCGGTCCCCCCATCATGATCGGGGCTTCGGAAGCGGGACCGCGCATGACGGAACTGGCCGCGCGTTACGGCGACGGCTGGAACACCTGGTTCAGCAGCACGAAGAACACCGTCGAAGGCCTGTTGCCGTTGCTGGAGCGCGTTGACGCCGCCTGCAACGCGGTTGATCGCGAGCCGTTGTCGCTGGAGCGGAGTTGCGCCGTCATCGTTGAAGTCGGGCCGCACGAACCTTCGGCCATGACCGGCGTCCCGATCTCCGGCTCTGCTGCCGAGATTGCTGCTGGGTTGCGCGCATACGGTGATGCCGGAGTCTCCCACCTGCAGGTCTGGTTGGAGCCGAACACTCCGCAGGGCATTGCCGCTTTCGCGCCGGTTCTGGAGGAGCTGCGCGCCTGAGGCGGAGGTTCCCGGTGGGCGTTGACACAGCGTAGCGAGTCCCGCAAGCTAGTGATTGAACGTATCTGTCTCCCGGAGCGTCAGGCACACCATCTCCTTGCCCCAGCCAGACTCTTTCGCCCGCTCTCCGGCGTCAACGGCCCACGGGGTTGCTGCGTACCAGGGCGCGCCACTCCCGCTTCCCCTGACCAGTCTCATTGCGCGGGATGACGAGCGCCTGAAAATCGCCACGCTCTTGCGCGATCCCGCTGTGCGCTTGCTCACCCTGACCGGCCCCGGTGGCGTGGGCAAGACCCGCCTGGCGGTTGCTGCCGCCACTGACGCCGGTCCAGCTTTTCCTGACGGCGTCGCCTTTATCAATCTCGCCCCGATCAACAACCCTGACCTGGTGCTGGACACCATCGCAGTCGGGCTGGGGATGCGCGATGTTGGCGCGAAGTCCCTGCATGATCGCCTGGTTGGCGTGCTGGCTGATCGGCAGACGCTGCTGGTGCTTGATAACTTTGAGCAGGTGATTACCGCGGGACCGCAGGTACGCGAGCTCCTGGGAGCCTGTCCTGGTCTCACCCTCCTGATTACGAGCCGCACCAGGCTGCGGGTATCCGGTGAGCGTGAGTTTTCGGTGGCGCCAATGCCCATCGGCGCACCGGACCTGCGTGGGGATGGCGAGATACCCGGTGCGGTTCGGCTCTTTGTCGAACGTGCTCAGGCGGTCCGCCCGGAGTTCACCCTGACGCCCGGGACATTGTCAGTCGTTGCCGAAATCGTGAACCGTGTCGATGGGTTGCCCCTGGCCATCGAGCTTGCTGCTGCTCGCGTCAAGGCTTTGCCTCCAGCCGCACTGCTGCAGCGGCTGGATATGCGGTTGCCACTGCTCAGGGGCGGTGCGCGAGATCTCCCCCTGCGCCAGCAGACGATGCGGGACACCATCGGCTGGAGCTACGGCCTGCTGTCGCTGCCGGAGCAAGCATTCTTCCGGCAACTTGCCGTCTTTGCCGGTGGCTTCACCCTGGATGCGGCAGAAGCGCTTGGCGCTGGCCTGGCAAGAGCTGGCGGTGAAATGCAGACACGAACGCCGTACGACACGATGGAGATCATTGCCTCCCTCATCGATCACAGCTTGCTGCGACAGGAGAGTGGATCGGGCGATGAAGTGCGCTTTGGCATGCTGGAAACGATCCGGGAGTTCGGTTGGGAGCAGTTGACAGCGAACGGTGAGGTGGCCGCCACGCAGCGCGTTCATGCCGCCTGGTGCCTCGCCATCGCTGAGACGGCTGAGCCTGCGTTGTGGGGTGCCGATCAAGGCAGGTGGCTTGACCACCTGGATCTCGAGAAGGACAACTTCCGGGCTGCCCAGCACTGGACCCTGGAGCAGGGCGAGATCCGGGCGGCAATGAAACTCGGTGCGGCGCTCTGGCGGTTCTGGCACCGCCGAGGATATGTGAGCGAGGGACGCTCGCAGCTTGCAAACATCCTTGCCCACCCAGCCGATCCTGGGTCCCTGGCGGAACGGTGCAGCGTGCTCACCGCGGCCGGCATCCTCGCGGCGCACCAGGGAGACTACGACCAGGCGAGACAGCACAGCGAGGAGGCGCTGACAGGCTGGCGTCAACTCGAGGATCAGCGGGGCGCTGCGCGCGCACTGCTCTGCCTGGCGACTGTTGCCCGCTTTCAGGACGACTACGAAGAGGCAGAATCCCTGGGCCACGATAGCCTTGCGGCTTTCCGGGTCATCAATGACCGCTGGGGCATCGGCCATGCGCTCATCCACCTCGGGATGGTCTCCTGGGTGCGGGGCAAGCACCCTGCAGGCACCGCGCATTACCAGGAAGCTCTCGACCATCTCCGCGACATTGGCGATGAATCTGGCATCTTCGAAGTTCTCATTGAATTGGGTAAGGGCGCCTGCGATGCCGGAGCTCTGGCGCAGGCAACGACGCTGTTTGAGCAATGCCTCGCGCTTGCCGCTGCGATGAATAACGCGGCAAGCCGTGGCGCCGCCCTGACCGAGCTTGGTGTTGTAGCCCGGCTCCAGGGTGATTACACCGGCGCCGCAGCCATGTTCATGGAAGCGTTGGCACTGGCCAGGGGAAACGGTGACCGCCGTCAGGTCGCTTACCTGGCTGCACACCTTGGTGACGTCAACGTCGCTGCTGGCGATATTGCCGGGGCCGCGGCCCGCTACGTCGAGGCGCTTGACCTGTTTCTGCCCATGGGGAATCGCGTCGGTATCGCGCACAGTCTCAGGGCAGTCGCACGGTGTGCTGCGCATCGGGGACATTTCGCCGACGCCATCCACCTCTGCGGGAGTAGCGCCGCGATGTTCTCCGGGATTGGGGTCGCTCCTCCACCCGATCGTGATCCGACGAGTGATGCCCAGTCCCTCAGGTCGCACGTATCTCCGGCGGAGTACGCCACGGCCTGGGAGGCTGGCTGGTCACAGAGCGTGGCTGAAGCTGTCACCGCAGCGCTTGCTGCGGCCAATGCACTCGCGGCTGAGACGACAGATGAGGCGCCACGGGAGTCCGTGCCCCCTTCCATCCAGACAGGTCTGACAGATCCGTCCGGTAACGTCCCCGACTTCGGGCTGACGCCACGCGAGATCGAGGTCCTGAAGCTACTCGTCGAAGGCTTGAGCGACCGAGAAATTGCCGAATCCCTCTTCCTGAGCCCACGAACCGTGGGGTGGCATGTGAACCACGTGCTGACCAAGCTGGATGCCCCCAGCCGCACCGCGGCTGCCACCGCAGCAGTCCGGCGCGGGCTTGTCTGAGGTTGCCGCACACCTGCAGGGGTCTCCCCGCGCTATCCCGGTAGATCCCCGGTAGTTCTACTGGGGTTGCCGTCGTCCCCCGCTTCCCGGAACACCAGTAGTCCTCACGATGTGCTCTCCGGCCCGCAGGCGCAAGATCGATGCATGCCACCGGGAACCTCCCCGCGCTGGTCCCGCCCAGATTCAAGGAGCTGCGCATGCTGCGGAACCTGATTGTTGAACGTTGTGCCAATCGTCTCTCACGGCGTGCTGCCGTGGGCCAGCTCGCCGGAGCCACCGCGGCTCTTGCCGTCACGGCCAGCGGCCTGGACCGCCGCGCCGGGGCTGCCGCCACCTCGTCCTCCGACGTGACCATCCAGGAAGGAACGTTCATGACCAACACCACTGCCACTGACGCCGCCCCACTGACCGTGGTCCTCGTTCATGGCGCCTTTGCTGACGCATCTGGCTGGTCCGGGGTGATCGAGCGGCTGCAAGGAGCAGGGCTGGTGGCCATTGCCCCACCGAACCCGCTGCGCGGCGTTGCGCATGATTCCGCCTACATCACCAGCTTCCTCGGCCAGATCCCGGGCAAGGTGCTGCTGGTCGGGCACTCATACGGCGGCGTGGTCATCACCAACGCGGCGTCCACTGCCAAAAACGTCGTGGGGCTTGTCTACGTGGCGGCTTTTGCACCCGACGAGGGTGAGGGATTGCTCCAACTGGCGAGCGACTCTCGCGACAGCATCCTGGTCTCCGCGCTGAATCCGTATCAGTACCCGGCTGGCGGTGGCGATGAGACGGCCACGGAGTTCCTGATCAAACCCGAGAAGTACCACGAGACGTTCGCGGCTGACCTTCCTGAGGAGCAGACGGTCGTCATGGCCGCCACCCAACGGCCCATCGCTGAATTGGCTTTCTCCGAGGTGACCGGGACACCGGCCTGGAAGACCCTGCCCTCCTGGGCCGTGGTGGCCACCGGTGACAAGGCCGCGGGCAGCGACATCGTGCGCACGATGGCCGAGCGCGCTGCCGCGACGACGACGGAAGTTGATGGCTCGCACGCCATCATGGTCTCCCAGCCGAAGGTCGTGGCCGACGTCATCCTGACCGCCGCTGCAGCCGTTGCCTGATCGCTTTCCTGGATGGCAGGAGGGCGGTCCACAGGCTACACGCCATGAAAGGAAACCCCATGAAGATCGTGGTCATTGGTGGCACTGGGCTCATCGGCTCGAAGGTTGGCGCCATTCTGCGTGAACAGGGACACGAGGTTGTTCCGGCGTCACCCAGGTTGGGCATCAACACCCTGACGGGTGAGGGGCTTGCCGAAGCACTCACCGGAGCCGGGGTGGTGGTTGACGTGTCGAACTCGCCGTCGTTCGAGCCGGCGGCCGTGCTGGAATTCTTCAAGACCTCGACCCGCAATCTCCTGGCCGCGGAAGCGGACGCCGGTGTCGGTCATCATGTCGCGCTCTCGATTGTCGGGATCGATCGGTCGCCGGACAACGGCTACTTTCAGGCCAAGATCGCTCAGGAAGAACTGGTCTCGTCTGGCCCGATTCCCTACACGATCGTGCGCGCCACGCAGTTCATGGAGTTCGTCGATGGGATCGCAGACGCCGGGACGAACGGCAATGACGTCCACATCGCGCCCGTGGCCTTCCAACCGATCGCCGCGGATGACGTGGCGCGAGCGGTGGCCAGCGCTGCAGTCAGCGCTCCGCTGAACGGCCGCCTGGAGATTGCTGGTCCCGAGCGATTCCGGTTCGACGAGGTCATCCGGCGGCGTCTCCAGACACGAAACGATCCTCGCCGGGTAATCGCAGATCCGCACGCGCCGTACTTTGGCGCGGTACCGGGTGAGCAGTCGCTCGTCCCGCTCAACGGGGCCAAACTCGGCCAGGTTCGGTTTGAGGACTGGCTGGCACAAGCTTCCGTCCCGGCGTAGGCCCGCACTGGCGCTGCTGGACGATTCGTTGCGTGCAGCAGCGTCCGGGACTCCCCTCTCTGTCTCTCACCGGGGAAAGGGCAACTCCATGAAGATTGTCGTTGTTGGCGAGACTGGCCGCATTGCTGCTGGCGTGGTCACTGCTCTCCGGGCGCATGGGCATGTCGCGGTCGCGGTGGCTCCCCGCTCAGGTGTCAACTCCAATACCGGAGCGAGAATCGCCGAGGCCATGGCGGGCGCCAACGTGGTGATTGACGTGTCCAACTCGCCCTCATTCGAGGGCACGGCGGCCCTGGCATTCTTCGAAACCACGACGCGCACCCTGCTTGCTGCCGCTGCAGCAGTTGGCGTGCAGCATTACGTCGCCCTCTCGGTGGTGGGGACAGATCGCCTCGCGGAGAGTGGGTACTTCCGGGCCAGGATCGCCCAGGAGCGGCTTATCCGCGAGTCCGGCCTTCCCTACACGATCGTGCATGCCACGCAGGTCTTCGAGTTCCTCGGCGGCATCGCGGACGCCGCGACAGAGGGCAAGGCGGTACGGCTCGCGCCGGCGTTCGTGCAGCCGATGGCGGCTGCGGATGCGGCTGCGGGCGTGGCGAACGTCGCGCTTGGCAAACCGGTGCGTGGCGTCGTCGAGGTTGCCGGCCCCGAAGCGTTCCGGCTCGATGAACTGGTGCGGGAGGAACTTCGCGCTCGCAGTGACCCCCGTGTCGTCATTACCGACCCGTACGCACGCTACTTTGGCGCTGCCCTGCACGTTTGCACCCTGATCCCTGACGAAAACGCCCACCTGGGCACGATCCACTTTGCAGACTGGCTGAGCCAGCCAACTCTCCAGCGGTAGCGGCCTTCCCGTCGTTCCACGCCGCACAGCTGGCACATAGAGGAACCTTTCCATGAGCACAACACTCGACGCAATGACGATTCCCCATCTGGTCCTGGAACCTGCTGCCCAGGCGATGGCCGATGCCCTCGCGGCCGCGAGCGGACCGCCGATTTCCACCCTCTCCCCCCAGGACGCCCGGGCAGTGCTTGAGAACGTGCAGCGCGGCGACGTCGCTCTCCCACCCGCCGTGGTCGAGCCCCACACCATCCCGGGCGGTCCCGACGGGGAGATCTCCATCACTGTCGTCCGGCCGTGGGACCGCAATGGCAGCCTACCGGCTGTGGTCTACACCCACGGCGGCGGCTGGGTGCTCGGGAGCTTCGCGACCCACGAGCGCCTGGTTCGCCACCTGGTGCAGGAATCGGGCGTTGCCCTGGTCTTCGTGAACTACACCCCATCTCCCGAGGCGCGCTACCCGGTCGCCCTGGAGCAGGTGTATGCCACCATGCAGTGGGTCGCGAAGTATGGCCGGGATCTCGGGCTGGATGGCAGCCGCCTGGCTATCGCCGGGGATAGCGTTGGCGGCAACATGACCGCCGCCGCCGCCTTGCTGGCGAAGGAACGGGGTGGACCGGCGCTCCGGGCCCAGGTCCTCCTCTATCCCGTCACCGACGCGAATTTCGAGACCGGCACGTACCAGGAGTTTGCTGACGGGCCCTGGCTGACGCGGCGCAGCATGCAGTGGTTCTGGAATGCCTACGCGCCGGACGTTGCCCTCCGCTCCGAGCGGACACTTTCTCCCCTCCGAGCCTCACTCGAGCAGCTCGCCGGTCTTCCCCCGGCGCTCCTCATCACCGACGAAGCCGACGTGCTGCGTGACGAAGGCGAAGCTTACGGGCGCAAGTTGCGGCAGGCCGGCGTTGATGTCACCGCGGTGCGCTACGAAGGCGTGTTCCACGACTTCATGATGCTCAACGCCCTGGCCACGACGAATGCCAGCCGGAGCGCGACGAGGTTGGCTGCGCAGACCCTTCACGCCGCACTGACTCGCTGAACCTGATCGACACGGCGCGTCCGCGCCGTGCCCACCCTTGACGTGGCCGGGTGCATGGTCATGCCAGCGCACCACTCGCTCCACCGCGTGTCGCCAACAGCGGCACGCTTCCCCTCCTCCCTTTGCTCAAGCCAGGGCCGCGCGGCCCTGGCCCCCGGCTCCATTTGAAAGGAAGCCCTGAGATGTTCCGAGATTGGGTACTCACGTTGCTGGTCCTCAGCCCAACGTTCCTGGCGTTGTTGATCGTGCTCTTTGCCCTGCTGGGGCGCGTCGCACGACACGAACGCCCGCGCGCCGCACTTATCGACCAGGTACACGAAGACGGAGGGGTGCAGTGACCACCACGCACGCCGGCCTCACGATGTCTTCAGGCGCCTCTGCGCCACGGCACTCCCTCATCGCTGCATTCGCAGGCCCGTCGCTGGCTGCGGCGGCACACAGTGCGCTGCTCGACGCAGGCTTTTCCGAGTCAGGCACGGCGATCTGTGCTGGACCTGACTTCCTGATGAGCTGGCAGGAAGCCATGAGCCACCAGGGCGTCCTGGCGCGGCTTGCCGGTCTGTATCCGTCGGAGGAGCATGAAGCCCTGCAGGATTACCTGGCGGAGGCCAGGCGTGGCGCTGTCCTGGTAGCGATCCATCTCGATAACCACGAGGAAGTCGTCCGGGCTGCCAGCGTACTGAAGCCCCTGGGCGCGTTTGATATGCGCTACTTCGGCAACCTTACGATCACCGACCTCTCGTCAAGCAGGACCTGACCGGTGCCCGGAACGCTGATGCGGCTACGCATCTCGCGGCCCGGGCAACGACACAGAAAGGCAGCGCAGATGTTCAGGCAGTCAGACTCGGGAATGCGACCAGCCCCTGGATTGGCAGATGTGGGGCACCTCGCGCTCCGGATCGTCGTCGGTGGATTACTGGCAGGACATGGCGCCCAGAAACTGTTCGGCTGGTTCGGCGGCGACGGGTTGTACGGCACCAGTACTGGCTCGCAAGCATGGGGTACGCGCCGGCAACGCCATGGGCCGTCCTGTCCGGAGTATCGGAATTTGGGGGCGGCGCCCTCACGGCGCTGGGCCTGATGCATCCGCTGGGCCCCATCGCCACCCTCGGCTCCATGACTATTGCCACGCTCGACGTTCACCGTGGGCATCCGATCTGGGCAGGCGAGGGCGGCGCGGAGTTGCCTGTCACCAACATGGCTGCAGCTGTTGCGTCAGCCCTGGCTGGGCCTGGCGCGCTCTCCCTTGATCGCGCCGTCGGCATCCGGGTTCCCAGGAGCCTGGTCGCGTTCACCGTGGCGGGAGTCCTTGCCGGCGTCCTGATCGCTGAAAGCCGGACAAAGCCCATCACCAGCCTGGCGGAAGGGTTACAAGAAGCCGTTCCGGCACCAGAACTGCAACTTGCATCCTGAACGAAGGATCTGGGGGAAGATGTGCCGTCTGAGATGACGAAGGGCACTCTTCCCCCTTCACGCCCTGAGTACAGCAGGCACGGACCCCTGACCCTCGGGACCGTTCTCCCTCCGTGTTACTATTACGTATGGTCCGCGGGGAGTGTACGTACACTCCTCGGCTGCCGCATTCCCGTACCGCGGCTGTGGTGTATCCAGCTATTTGGGAAGGTTCGTTGGAGTCATGAAGGTCGTACTGCGCCAGGATGTGCCCAAATTGGGAGAAGCTGGCTCCATTCAAGACGTGAAGCCTGGTTATGGGCGGAACTATCTGATCCCGCAGGGGATGGCTGTCCTGGCCACGCCAGGTGAGGTCAAGACCTCGGAGCATAACGCTGCTGTCAAGGCGCGCAAGATTGCCCGCCAGGAAGAGCAGTTGCAGGCGCTGGCGGACAAGATCTCTGGCAAGCGGCTGGAGTTCACCGTGCGCGCTGGCGAAGGTGGCCGCCTCTATGGCTCCATCACCTCCGCCGAGATTGCCGATGAGCTGGCCAGGGTCGTTGGTGAAGAGATTGATCGCCGCAAGGTCGTCCTCGAAGAGGCGATCCGCAACCTGGGCGAGCACACCGTGACGGTGCACCTGGTTGGTCGCCTGCGCCCGGCTATCACCGTGGTCGCGGTGGGCGATGCCGAGTACCAGGCGGCGGTGGCTGCGGCCAAGGCCGAAGCCAAGGCCGCGGAAACTGCTGACGAAGAGGAGGAGGCACTGGCCTAGGCCAGGGTGCTTCCCCTGATCGCGCCCGGCAGATGCCGGGCGCGATCTCGATTCTGAACAGGGCACTCCGCGCCCCGGCAACGTACCGCCCCGCTGGTCACGCTGGCCAAGTCGATTGCGTGTACCGGGAAAGGGCGACGGCAAAGATGGTTATCGCAGCACCCAGCGTCATCGAGCGGCTGCCGCCCCACAACCTGGAGGCGGAGCAATCGGTGCTCGGCAGCCTCCTCATTGATCGCGATGCCATCATCAAGATCGCATCCTTCCTCAAGCCCGAAGATTTCTATCTCAGTGCGAATGGGCTGATCTACGGCGCCATCCTCGATCTCTACAACCGCCGCGAACCGACCGACATGATCACGCTCTCTGACGAGCTGACGCGGCGGGCGCAATACGACCAGGCTGGCGGACTGGCTTACCTCTCCAGCCTGCTCAGTGCTGTCCCCACCGCTGTTCACGTCGAGTACTACGCGCGCATCGTCGAGCGCACGGCCACGCTGCGCCGCCTGATCGACGCCGGGACCCAGGTGGTCGACATCGGGTTCCGCGATGGCATCGACACCGAGGAGGCGCTGGACGCCGCCGAGCGTGCCATCTTCGATGTCTCCCAGCGTCGCCAGACCAAGGACTGGACCTCCATGGGGGAGGTGCTGGACAAGTTCTTCGACCAGATCGACTACCTGCAGCAGCACCGCGGCGACGTGGTGGGGGTAGCTACCGGCTACTCGGATATGGACCAGATGACGGGCGGCCTGCAACGATCCGACCTGATCATCCTGGCGGCGCGTCCCTCCATGGGCAAGACGAGCCTGGCCCTGGGCATGGCCTACGGCGCGGCGGTGGTCCACAAGCGGACGGTCGGCATCTTCAGCCTGGAGATGTCCGCCGAGCAGCTCGTTCAGCGCATCCTTTCCATGGAGACGGGGGTCGATAGCCACCGCCTCCGCCTGGGCCAGATCGACGACAACGAGTGGGAGCGTATCTCGCGCGCATTCGGCCGCCTGAGTGAGGCGCCGATCTTCGTCGATGACGCCTCCTCCTCCAGCATCATGGATGTGCGCTCGAAAGCGCGGCGGCTGCAGGCCGAGCAGGGCCTGGACATGATCATCGTCGACTACCTGCAGTTGATGAGTGGCCGCCGCACCGACAACCGTGTGCAGGAGATTTCCGAGATTTCGCGTGGCTTGAAGCAGTTGGCGCGTGAGTTGAACGTGCCGGTGGTGGCGCTCTCGCAGCTCTCCCGCGCGGTGGAATCGCGCTCCGATCACCGGCCGATGCTCTCGGACTTGAGAGAGTCCGGCTCGATCGAGCAGGACGCGGACATCGTGATGTTCATCTACCGGGAAGACAAGTACGAAGAGGAGTCGGAAAAGAAGGGCATCGCCGAGATCATTATTGCCAAGCACCGCAACGGACCGGTGGGCTCAGTCAACCTGCGCTTCTTCGACCGCACGGCGCGCTTCGCCGACCTGGAGCTCTATCCGGGACCGGGGATGTGATGCGTCGATCGACCATGGCGCTGGCAAATGGCCCTCACCCCAACCCCTCTCCCGATGCGCGGGAGAGGGGTTTGAAGTTAGCTGTCAGCCGCGGATGTGCGCGAAGGACGCGAGCAGTAGCAGGTCTCTGCAGAGGTCTGCCTCACTGGAACGTGACGCCCATTGCATTCCGCTCCCACTCTCGCATGTCATCCTGAGCCCGCAGGCGAAGGATCTCGTCGTCTCTCTCTGCGCAATGACTCGACCTTCACGGGAGATCATCACCAGCCAGGTACCATGGCGGTAGGGAACGAGATCCTTCGACAAGGTCAGGATGACACCTTAAGAGGTGCGCACATCATCACGGCTGATGCACCCTTCGAACTGCACTCCCCTCTTCTCCGCATCGGGCAAAGAGGGTTGGGGGTGAGGGCTTGACGCACCCCTTTACAGGCTTCCTCGTCCAGACCGATCCCGCCGTGGGCATTCCCCGCGCGTTCTTTACCGATGTCCTGCCGCAGATCACGGAGATGGCGGAACTCCAGGTGACGCTGGCGATCTTTCGGCTGGCCGCCGAGGCGGGGCATCGAAACGCCGGTTTCAGAAGACGCGTTGCACGCGGATCGCACCCTGCGCAACGCGCTGCGCACGCCGGGCAGCCCCGTGAGCCGGGGAGCGCATTGGGGCGGGGCTCGATCTCGCCACCGGGCGCGGTACGCTGCTGCGCTTCGTGGCCACCCAGGGCCGGGACGAAGACGTCTGGTACTATGTCAATACCCCCGTTAACCAGGCGCTCGTCGCGGCGATGGCCAGGGGCAGCGTTGCGCCACCCCGCGTGATCTGGCGAGATACGCAGCCGCCTGAGGTCGTGCCAGAGCGGCCGAATGTCTTCCGCCTCTACGAGCAGAATGTTGGGCCCCTGACCCCGCTGATCGCTGATCACCTCGTACGCGCACTGGAGACCTGGCCAGTGGAGTGGATCGAGGACGCCGTGGCGGAAGCCGTCACCTACAACAAGCGTTCCTGGCGCTATATCCAGCGTATCCTCGAAGGGTGGCAAACCCAGGGGCGGGAGCCGCGAGAGCGGTACGGGTAAGTAGAGAGTTCCCATGAAGCGCATTGGCGATGTCCTGACCACCGTTCGCATCCCTACCGGCCCGCCACGGAGCAACGGCGCGGCGAAACGGGAGCAGCCTGCCTGGCGCTGCCCGGTCTGCAAGGATGCCGGCTGGGTACGCATGGACGTGCCGGTCGGGCATCCCAACTTTGGCCGCCTCTTCCCCTGCGAATGCAAGGTGGCCGAGCAGGCCGAGCGTGGCCGGGAACAGGTGCGCCGTCTCTCCAATCTCGACGGCTTCAACCAGCACACCTTCGCCCACTTCGAGGCCACCCCGGGCACCGAGGAGGCGTACAACGCCGCCCGTGAGTTTGCGCGCAACCCCGATGGCTGGCTCTACCTGCATGGCTCGGTTGGCGTGGGCAAGACCCACCTGGCGGTGGCTTCGGCGCTGGAAATCCGTGAGCGCAACGGCAGCGTGCTTTTTGCCGTCGTGCCAGACCTGCTGGACCACCTGCGTACCACGTTCGATCCGTCGCAGGGGTTGCCTACGATGACCGCTTCAACGCCATTCGTGGCGCGTTCCTGCTGGTACTGGACGATCTGGGGACGGAGAACACGACGCCGTGGGCGCGGGAGAAGCTCTACCAGATCTTCAACCACCGCTATGTCGAGCGGCTGCCCACCATCATTACCTCCAACCAGGATCACCGTCATGTCGACGAGCGCATCCTCTCGCGCCTGCTGGACACGCACCTGACACGCGATGTCCTGATCGACGCGGAGGATTACCGGCGGCGAGGCCGGAATGACTACACCCGAGGGCGTCGCCCGCGCTAGGCCCGTTGTTCCACCAGGCAGCGGAGAAGAGGAACTCATTTCGCGCCCGGGCAGTTACCATTGCTGAGTGGCCAGAGCGGCCAGCTACCACCGACGCGGACCCCCAGTCCAAGGAGATCCACGCCTGATGCGTTCCTGGTCCCCGATCGTTATTGCCCTGGTTATCACTATCCCCGGGCTCCTGCTTCGACCTCGGCGTGTTTGGCGCTGGTGCGCCTACCAGCGCGCTGCTCTACGGGATCTCCATTGTCGGCGCGGCCTTCCTGCTCTCGTGGGCAGCGGAAGCGGTGCAGATCGATATCTCGCAGGGCCTCGCGCTCGCGCTCCTGGCCCTGATCGCCATCCTGCCGGAATACATCGTGGACGCCTCCTTCGCCTGGCTGGCGGCGGAAGACCCGGCCTACGCTGGCTACGCGGTCGCGAATATGACCGGCGCGAACCGCCTGCTGATCGGTATCGCCTGGCCGATGGTGCTGCTCATCGTCTGGCTGCGCACGCGGCAGAAATCGGTCACCCTGGAGGCGTCGCACGGCCTGGAACTGGTGGCTCTGCTGGCGGCGACGCTCTACGCCTTCACCATCCCGATCAAGGGCTACCTGTCCATCGTTGACTGCGTGGTGCTGGGCGCCATCTTCGCCGTCTACATCTGGCGCTTGACCAAGCTCCCGGCAGAGGAGCCGCACCTGGTTGGCCCGGCACAAACGATTGGCGCGCTGCCGACAGCCACCCGGCGTGGCATAACGGCTGTCCTGGCTATTACTGCAGCGGTCATCGTGCTCCTGGTTGCCAAGTCCTTCGCAACGGCGCTGGTGGCGACCGGCACCCAGGTTGGTATCGACGAGTTCCTGCTGGTGCAGTGGTTGGCTCCGCTTGCCTCCGAAGCGCCTGAGTTCGTGGTGGTCGCGATCTTCGCCTGGCGCGCAGCCGCGGACGCCGCGCTCGGCACCGTCGTCTCCTCCAAGGTGAACCAGTGGACCCTGCTGGTTGGCATGCTGCCGCTGGTCTACTCCGTGGCCATGGGTGGGATCTCGAACCTGCCACTGGATGGCCGCCAGGAGCAGGAGATCCTGCTGACCGCCGCGCAGTCCGTCTTCGCCATCGCGTTGCTGCTGGACCGGCGGCTCTCCCTGATTGGGGCCTCGTTGCTCTTCGGACTCTTCGCGGTGCAGTTCGTCTTCCCCGATATCCGCAATGAGCTCTCAATCCTCTACGTGATCCTCGCCGCCATTACCGTGGTGATAAGCCGGGCGCATATCGGCGAAACCCTGCGCGGCGCGGTGCGCGTGCCCGCACAGGAGTAGTGAAGACGCGCTGCAGCGCGCCCTTCCTGGGGCCGAGCCTGTCGAGTTGGACCTCATGGTGCTGCTGCCTGGGAGCCGCGTCAGTTGGTGCGGTGATGCATCGAGGGACCACCCGACTTTCTGTTCGAGGTGCTCAGCCCGTCCAGCCGCGCCTGCGACATCGAGCGCAAGCGTGTGCTGTACGCCCCGGGCCGGGCGTGCGCGAATACGGATCGTAAATCCTGAGGCGGCGATGCCCGGAAGCTGCGCTCGCCGCTGGGAGAGGTGGCGGCGGCTGCCGGCGCCTCGTCCTTATTCCCGCTCCTTCACGGCGCTGGCGTGGCGCCTGCCGCTGCCCACGCTCCCGGATCACGTACCGCCTCTACCACCTCCACAATCGCGGCAATCACCGCGTCGGGCCGGTCCACCTGGATCTGCGTGCCGCTATCGGGGACCAGCACGAAGCGCGCATCCGGAGTGAGCGTCGCCAGCGACTGCTGGATCAGCACCGAGAGCCCTGGCCAGACGGCGTCGGAGGCAGGTGGGTACGGCGAATCGGGGCCGCTGGAAAACTTGCCTGCCGCCAGCACCACCAGCGGCATTGGCTTCAGCGGTCCGGCTAGCCGGGCAGCGCGTACTTGCGCAAAGGTGAGCGGCGCGTCTTCAGGCGTCCAGATTCCCTCCGGATCGCCTCCCGCGAAATCGAGCCGCAGCGTTTCCGCCATGTCCGCTGGCGAGTTCAGCAACCCTTGCAGATTGAAGACCTCTTCGTACACGGCGTCCGACAGCACCATGCCAGCCACTTCATCAGGGTAGGTGGCGGCATACAGGCGGGTGAACAGGCCGCCCAGACCGCCCCCCACCAGCACGTATGGCCCCGGCACATGGGCGGCGGCCAGCAGCGCGTGCAGATCGGTCACCACATCCTCGGCACTGCGAGGGAGCGTCGCGGCGTCGCTCTGGCCGGTGTTGGCGCGGTCGTAACGGCAGACGCGCGTGAGCGGCACGATCCCGTCAATTACCGCCGCCCATGTCTCCGAAGCGAAGCGCCCCGCCTCCAGCACGACAGTCGGACTCCCGGTTCCCGTGCACTGCAGGAAGAGCGAACGCCCGCCGATGTCCACCATCTCCACAAAGTCGCCGCGCTCTGCCCCGTTCGGCGACGCAGCCGGCGACGCATCCTGCGCCAGCGCGTCGAAGCCGGGCAGACTGGCGGCCACCGCCATGGTCAGGAGCAGGAACCGAACCATGTACCACATGGGAAACTCCCGGGTTGGCGAACATCACAACGATCATGACGCGTATCTGAAACACACTCTACGCGGCCACGTGCAAACGTCAATCGGCTTGCGTACATAGCTCTGTACGCTGACGGAGCGCGTCGGTGCTTCTTGAATGCGCTGGTCACACCGGCTGTGTCACCCGGTACGACGACAAGGGCGACACGTGTTTCTCGATCTTCCTGCCGGCGGTCTGAGAAAGCCGAAATGTTCCTCGCCCCACGTTCGCAAAGGGTAGGGACTCCCTCTCCCCCTACACCCCCGATGCCACCAGCCGTGGCTCATTCGCGAGCATGTTGAAGCTCATGACCTGGGGCGGCACCTGCACGCCCGGCTCGCGCTCGTAGAGGCTGTTGGCGTCCGCGTGGGTGACATCAGGGTTGGCAGTGACGGCGGCGATGCCATCCAGCAGGGGGAGCGAATCATCCGTAACCGGATCGTCGCCCAGGATGCCCCAGGTATCCCAGAGAATCATCTCCCGTTTTGTGAGTGCGGCCAGATCCTGCACCAGGTTGTGGCGGAGCTGCAGCCAGCCGCGCGTCACCGGGATGTCCAGATCCGGGTCAACCACGAAGCGCTCTGGCGGCAGGTCCCCACTCCGGCAGGCTTGCCATGCGGCGCCACCGACGAGGAAGCGGTCGCGCGGGATATCCAGCGTATCGATCGGGAAGTCGTCGTTGGGATCAACGCGCACATCCGCCAACTGGGGGTCGATCAGGCGCCAGCGCCCGTTGGCCTCATCCCAGACTTCGGCGACGACGTGGTCGATGAACCAGCCCGGGGCAAAATAGCTGGCAAAGCCCACGCGGGACCGTGCCGGGATACCCGCGTGGCGCAGCAGGGTCAGGTAGAGCAGCGTGAAGTCGCGGCAGCAGCCCACGAGGCGATTGGCTGGCGTGCGCTCAGGCGTGAGCGGTCCGCTCTCCATCTCATGCAGGCGGGCCAGCATCTGCTCCGCGAAGCGCGTGTCGATTTCCGCCACCCGCTCTTCGGGAATCCCGAACGCTGCCAGGTCATCGGCACGGTAGTGCGCGACCAGTGGCCGCGCCAGCGCGCGCAAGGTGGTGAAGTCCGCTGGTAAGCCAGCGAGCCAGCCTTTCATCGTGCCAGGATCGGAAATGGCACTCTGCGAGGTGTACAGCGAACGATCAGTCATGGGGCATCTCCGGCAGATTGTTGGGCAACATGCACACATAGCGCAGACATCGGCGAGCGACGTTGCTCTACCATCACCCCGACAACAGTAGCGTGAGAAGGGTGCTCCATGACGCCAGACACACTTCGCATCGGATTGGCGACCGTCCACAATGCCCCGGCGGTCGAGGAGCGATTGGCGACTGCCGAGCGCATGCTGGCCGAGGCGGCCGCGCAGGATGTGGCCATCGTCTGCTTCCCGGAGACCTACATTCCAGGTCTGCGCGGCTTTGATTTCCCGGTGCCCCCGCGTGATCAGGCGCGGCAGGAGGCCGCACTGGCCGCACTGCAGGCGATGGCAGCGCGTCATGGCGTCGCGATGGTGGTGGGCATGGAGTGGGAGACTGAGCTTGGCGCGCACAATGTGGCGGCGGTGATCGACCGCGACGGCGCGCTCCAGGGCTTCCAGGCCAAGAACCAGATTCCGGTCGAGGAAGCGCCCCACTATGTACCCGGTGGCAAACGCCGCCTCTTTGCCATCGATGGTGTGCCATTCGGCATCACCATCTGCCACGAGGGGTGGCGCTACCCGGAGGCGACACGGTGGGCGGCGGCGCGCGGCGCGAAGGTGGTCTTCCACCCGCAACTGACCGGCAGCGACACGAGCGGGCCGGTGCTCACGCGCTGGGGTGACCCGGATGCGCCGTACTACGAGAAGGCGATGCTGATGCGCAGCATCGAGAACACGGTCTACTTCGCCAGCGTGAACTACGCCTTCACGTACCCGGAATCCGCCACCAGCCTGATCGATCCGGAAGGGGAACTCGTCGCCCACGCGCCCTACGGGAAGGAGTGCCTCCTCGTACAGGACCTCGACCTGTCACGGGCCACGGGGTTCCTGGCGCAGCGGTACAACCCGGCGTTTTACCCTACGGAATAGTCGTTCCCGCTCGCGCGGACGTCAGGCCGTCACCCCGCCGTCGAGCACCATAGCCTCGCCTGTCATGTACGAGGCTGCGCCGGAGCAGAGCCAGACAACGGCGGCGGCGATTTCCTCCGGGGTGGCGAGGCGACCCATGGGGGTGCGTTCGGCGGCTCGCGCCTGGAGGAGTGGCGTTTCCGTCACCATTGCCGTATCGACGTACCCGGGGCAGATCGCATTGACGCGGATGCCGTCGCCGGCATACGCCAACGCCGCAGCGCGGGTGAGCCCGACGACGCCGTGCTTGCTGGCGGAATAGATCGGCAGCCAGGCAGAACCCCGTAGTCCGGCAATGGACGCGGTGTTGACAATCGCCCCGCCTCCACTCTGCCGTTGCATCTGCAGAATCTCCTCCTTCAGGCAGAGCCAGATCCCCTTGAGGTTGACGTTGATCAGCCGGTCGAACTCGTCTTCGGAAACATCGGCCAGTTGTGCCACGCCTCCGAGGATGCCGGCGTTGTTGTGGGCGTAGTCGATCCGTCCGTAGCGCGCCACGGTCTCGGCGATCAGGTGTGCGACGTCTGCTGACCGGGAGACATCTGCTCGGATGAACGAGGCCTCGCTGCCGTTATCGCGCAGGACCTGAGCGACGGCCTCACCGCCGTCTGCGTCGATATCGGAGAGCACGACAGTGGCCCCGACTTCGGCGAAGGCGCGGGCGGTCGCGCGGCCAATGCCGGAGCTGGCGCCGGTGACGAGCGCCACTTTCCCGGCAAAGGACGCGTCCGATAGGACAGCTGATGACATGAGTCTTCCTTCAGCGCAGTCACTGACGACGGTGTCAGCGAGCATCATCCGGTAGATGGTGAGAGGGCGCAACGGAGTCCAGCGCGCGTCGGAGAATGGGCAGAGCGGAACAGGCTGGTTTGAGGAGGCTCCATGGGGGCGGACGCGGGCCGAGATCCTTCGCCTGCGGGCTCAGGATGACATGGTAGGGTGGATGCCACCCTTCCCCAGGTTAGTTGGGAAGCGAGATCCCTCGACAAGCTCGGGACGACACGACTTGGAGAGAGTCTGGTGCAAGGAGTTTCGCCCTGCCAGCGCTCGTTACACCCACTCCCGGTCCAGAATGGCGTACATCAGGGAATCGCACCACTCGCCCTTCAGCCAGACGTTTTCGATGAAGTGCCCTTCGCGGCGCATGCCAATCTTCTCCAGCACGCGCCAGGAACCAGGGTTGCGCGGGTCGCATTCAGCCCAGATGCGGTGCATGCCGATCTCGCGGAAGGCGAAGTCCACGACCGCGTGGGCTGCTTCGGTGGTGAAGCCGCGTCCCCAGGCATCCGGGTGGAGGGTGTACCAGAGGACCGCCTCGCGCTGCTCAGGGTCCGTGATGGCAAAGCCACAACGCCCAATGACGCGCCCCTCTTCCGGGAGCACGACCGCCAGGTCGTAGGTGCTGCGTGGGTTCTCCCCGGCGCTCTCGATCGACCCCAGGACGTAGGCGTGGCTCTCCTCTGGCGTGCGTGCGTCGAAGTGCTGGTAAAGCGCGACGTCCGGCAGGGATTCGACCGCGTGCAGGGCTGGCCAGTCCTCCTCGCGGAACTCGCGGAGCATTAGGCGGTCTGTGCGTAACTCAACCATGGCGCTGCCTGCTAGCCCACGATCTCGCGGATAGCGGCGCAAAAGCGCTCAACTTCAGCTTCGTCGTTGTAGTAGTGGACTGAAGCGCGCACGATCAGCGTCAGGCCGCGCGCCTCCATGTCGAAGCGCGTAGACGAGGTAGAGGAGGTGGTGACGTTGATTGCCTGCCGGGAGAGCGTTCGCTGAATCTCATTGGCCGGGTGTCCGTCGACCATGAACGTCACGATGCCGCACTGCTCCGTGCCGATATCAGTCACGGTCACACCAGGGATATCGCGCAAGCAGGCGCGCAGGCCGCCGGCCAGTTCCTGCACGCGCGCGTAGATGGCATCCAGGCCCCAGCCCATGGCGTAGTCCAGTGCGGTGGTTAGCCCCACCTTGCCGGCGTAGTTCGTCTCCCAGTTCTCGAAGCGGCGGGCATCGTCACGGGTGATGAACTGGTCTGGCGCAGTCCACTGGGCGGCGTGCAGATCGAGCATCGGCGGCTCCAGCACGGGGATCACTTCGCGCCGCACATAGAGGAAACCGGTGCCGCGGGGCCCACGCAGGTACTTGCGGCCGGTGGTGGAGAGCATGTCGCAGCCGATCGCCTGGACATCGATTGGCATCTGGCCGACCGACTGGCAGGCATCGAGCAGGTAAAGTGCTCCCGCCTCCTGGGCGACCTTCCCCACCTCCGCTGCTGGGTTCACCAGGCCGCCGTTCGTGGGCACGTGGGTGATAGCGATCAGCTTGACGTGCTCATCCATCATCTCGCGCAGGGCGCTAACCGAAAGTTCCCCCGTTTCCTCGCTGGGAATGACCTCGACACTAACGCCCCGTTGCTCCGCCATCTGCAGGAAGGCGATCACGTTGCTGGCGTACTCGGCACGGGCGGTGAGAATGCGGTCGCCCAGCTGGAACGGGATGGCGTAGAAGGCCATGTCCCAGGCCCGGGTCGCATTTTCGATGAAGGCAATCTCGTCCGGATCGCAGTTCAGCATTTCGGCCGCGGCGGTGTAGAAGCGCTCGATTTGCGCTGCCTGGCGGTCGGCCGCTTCGTAGCCCCCGATTTGCGCTTCCAGCTTGAGGTAGTCGACAGCGGCATCCAGCACCGGTTGCGGCATCAACGAGGACCCGGCATTGTTGAAGTGCAGCACATTGGCCGTGCCGGGCGTCTCGGCCCGCGCCCGCGCGATATCGAGTGGCATCGTCTCCCCTTCCCCAGTCGTCAACTGTGCAGCATACCGCCGTCAGCGCAGCGGCCGCTCCATGAGGATTTCGCCATCCTCTTCGCCAACAGGCTCGAAGCCGAGCGAGGTGTAGAGACGCTGGGCTGGCGCCTGGCTGGCAGTGACGTTCAGCCGGACCCGGGTGAGCGCGGCATCGCGCGCAAGCTCGTCAAGGAGTGTTTGCAGTAACCGCCGGCCAACGCCCCGCTGGCGGAATTCAGCGGTGACATACATGCTGACTACCCAACCCACAGACTCGTCACCTGCGTCATCGCCGCGTAAGCCACCCACGATGCCAACCGGGCGCTCCGCCGTACGAGCCAGGAGCATGGTCAGTCCGGGACGGCTCAGCCACGATCGCCAGCCATCTTCGCTCCGGTCGACGGCTTCGGCGTAGGTGGAGCTATACGCTTCGGGATTTCGCAGCAGGGCTTCCAGGCGGATGTCCCGTGCGGCCTGCCAGTCATCCGGGGTGGCCACCACGATTTCGACGACGTCAGTGCCTGGGTGTTCCATTGTCATCCGTGCTCTCGTCTCCACCGTACGACGCCATGATGATGCTGGACGTGAAGAACTGCTCCTGGAAGGAGACAGCCGCCATGATCTCATCGTGGGAGAACGTGTGGCCCAGCGGCGCAACCACCAGCTTGTCTTCCACGTCATCCGCTCGCATGACCAGGGCAATCACCACACCCTCGTAGATCGTGACCGGGACCTCGACCCCGAGCACGTAGGCATCCACCGGCGCACCATCACCGGACACGGTGTCCGGCAGGAAGCCGTAGTTGACGGGGTAGCGCAGGCCGGGATAGCGTGGGTGCGTGCTACCGAGGGGACGGTCGATCACAACCCGGACCTGTTGCCCAAGATATGGCGATACGTCGCGGTCTGACATGATCATCGCCAGCACAGCTCGGAAATGCCTCTGTCGGTCAAGAAGGGGTGGAGCCTCCTGGTACGTTTGCCACGTATCGTGCACGTGGTAAATGCCCCAGCTCATAATGCGTGAGATGGAGACTGGGCGCCATCGCCGATCTTCATGTCACGCTTGCCCATCCATCCCAGGTCGCCGTCCTGGCAGGAGCGAGGATTCGTCATGGAGACCGAGCAGGTTGGCGTCGTCATTGTCGGCGGTGGCCAGGCCGGGCTGGCGATGAGCTACTGCCTGACACGCAAGGCCCAGCAGCATGTGGTGCTCGAGCAGGCACGGATCGCCGAGAGTTGGCGTAGCCGCCGCTGGGACTCCCTGTGCATGATCGGCCCGAACTGGACCTTTCAGCTTCCTGGCACGCAATACCAGGGCGCCGACCCTGACGGCTTCATGAGCAAGGCCGAGATCGTCGCCTGTATCGAAGCCTACGCCGCGTCATTCGCTGCTCCCGTGCGCGAGGGCGTCCGGGTAACGTCGGTTGAGCGCAAGCCGGTGGGGACAGGTTTCCTGGTGCGGACCGAGGACGTGGACTACACCGCGCAGCAGGTAGTCATCGCGACTGGCTCGCTTCAGCGGCCGTCTGTTCCGGGCTGCGCTGCAGAACTGCCACTCGCCATCGCGCAAATTACCCCGTACTCATACCGCAACCCGGCAGCCCTGCCTGATGGTGCGGTGCTTGTTGTCGGCAGCGGGCAGTCGGGCTGCCAGATTGCCGAGGAATTGCGGCAGGCGGGGCGGCCGGTCTACCTCTCGGTCAGCCGCAGTTGGGGGCTGCCGCGTCGCTACCGGGGCCACGACATGGCAGTCTGGTTCCGGGAAGTGGGTTGGATGGCTCAACGCCGGGATGACCTCCCGCCGGGTGCCCGGGCTGGTTTGCCGAATGCCCAGTTGAGCGGTGCCCGTGGTGGCCATGACCTGACGCTCTACACGTTGGCTCGCGACGGAGTGGTCTTGCTGGGCCGGCTGCGAGACATCCGCGGGAGTAAGGCCGTCTTCGCCCCGGATTTGGCCGCGCGCCTGGCGTGGGGTGACGAGCAGGCGCGCTGTTTCTTGCGGTCGATCGACGATCGCATCCGGGAGAAGGGGCTGGACGCACCGGAGGAAGGGTACCCCGGTTGCCTTGTTCCTCCCGACGAGCCGATCCCCGCGGCGCCGGAGGACGTGGACCTGGCGGCCTTGGGCATCAGCACGGTCGTTTGGGCCACCGGGTACCGGCCGGACCTCAGTTGGGTGCACCTACCGGTCCTGGATGCGGAGGGCTACCCGATCCACCGGCGCGGGGCGACGAGCGAGCCAGGGCTCTTCTTCCTCGGCCTGGACTGGCTCCATACGCGAGGTTCAGGGCTCTTTGGCGGGATGAGCGACGACGCGGTCTACCTGGCGTCCGTCCTGCGAACATAGCGCCGCTCCCCTCGCTGGCTCGCTGATCCACACTTGCCGCCATCAATGGGCTTCGGCACGCGATGAGGCCGCTCCCTGGCACAGGTGTCTGTGCTGGGAGCGAGCAATGCTGGCGCGTCCTGACAGCATTGCCCCGTACCATGGCTGGCAGCGGAACAAACGCCCGTCAATCACGCAATTAGGAGATGATCAATGGCAACGTACGTTCTCGTTCCCGGCGCGTGGCTGGGCG
>JAXLWT010000029.1:0-74201 GCA_046328375.1 Thermomicrobiales bacterium | reverse complement strand
GGCCACCTCTTTCTGGGCCAGGCCTCGCTCACTCCGGAACTGGATCAACAACGGGCCGAGTTCGGTCGAGCTCTGAGGAGTTTCAGCCATTGGTGCTCCGATCACGATCATGAACGGAGTGTGCCATGGGTGCGGAAACGCCGGACGCTACAGACGCGTGAGGGGAAGTGGTCTGCCTCTTGCAATACGTACCCCATCTCCTCCTTGAGGTGAGGAGCGGGTAAAGGACCGCAGCGGTGATGTCCCGGTCAGGATGAGAGACACGGTTCATGGATTTGCCGATAGCTCTGGTGTTTGCGGTCACCGGCATTGCCTGACAAGACACAGGGACTTCGTGCACAAGGAGACGCGCAATGTATATCGGAGGCGGACTGCTTCTCGTCATTATCGTCATCATTCTTCTCGTCTGGGTGTTCTAACGGCCCAATTGCTCATGAGAATGTGACACTGCGCCGGCCGTATCGGCCCGCACCATTTCAGCGCAGCGCTAAGGCGATGAGAAGTGCGGCACAGGCACTGAACCAGGAATGAAGGTCACAATGCAACAGGCGACCGGGAAACCTCCCGGTCGCCTGTTTTCGCACGCCTGCGCGTTACATCGGGGTGAGCCGCATAGGACTCGAACCTATAACCAACTGATTAAGAGTCAGTTGCTCTGCCAATTGAGCTAGCGGCCCGACTTCGCTAAGGATAGCCGCCCCATCCGCCGGACGTCAACGTGGACCAGTGCCCGCGAGAGCTGGGGGCTTGGCCTTATGCCACGATTCCGCCTGCTCGTAGGCGTGTGCGACGCGCAGGATGATGTCCTCCGCGAAGGCCGGGCCGAGGATCTGCAAAGACACGGGGAGGCCGTCACTGAAGCCGCAAGGAACCGCCACCCCGGGAATACCAGCCATGTTGGCGGGGATCGTGAAGACGTCCGCCAGGTACATCTGGTAGGGGTCATCAGTACGTGCGCCGAGCGGGAAGGCGACGGTCGGCGAGGTCGGCGCCACGATGGCATCGACCTGCTCCCAGGCGCGATCAAAGTCCTGCTTGATGAGCGTGCGTACCTTCTGCGCCTTCACGTAATAGGCGTCGTAATATCCAGAGCTGAGTGCGTAGGTGCCCAGCATGATGCGCCGCTTGACCTCCGGCCCAAAGCCTTCGCCCCGGGTGCGCGCATAGGTTTCAGCCAGGGTCGGAGCTTCGACGGCGAGCCCGTATTTCACGCCGTCGTAGCGCGAGAGGTTCGCACTCGCTTCGGCCGGGGCCGTGATGTAGTAGGTCGGCAAGGCGTATTCCGTGTGCGGCAAATCGACCTCGATGATTTCTGCACCCAGGTCCGCGAGGCGGGCAATTGCCGCATCGATAGCGGCTGAGACGCCCTGCTCCATGCCGTCGACGCTGTACTGCTTCGCTACCCCAAGTTTCATGCCCCGCACGTCTCCGGAAAGAGCCGTGCGGAAATCCGGGACCGGCACTGGACTCGAGGTGGAATCCTTTGGATCGTGACCGGCAATGGCCTGGAGCGTGATGGCCGCATCCTCGACGGTGCGCGTGAACGGGCCGATCTGGTCAAGACTGGAGGCGAAGGCCAGTAAGCCGAGGCGAGAAACCCGGCCATACGTTGGCTTGACGCCGACGACGCCGCAGAAGCCCGCGGGCTGCCGGATGGAACCGCCGGTGTCTGAGCCGAGGCTGAACAGGGCGAGTTCCCCAGCAACGGCAGCCGCTGGTCCCCCGCTGCTGCCGCCGGGAACCCGCTCTACGTTCCAGGGGTTGCGGACGACCTTGTACGCGGAATTCTCGTTGGATGAGCCCATCGCGAA
Source organism: Thermomicrobiales bacterium (assembly GCA_046328375.1). Taxonomy (GTDB): domain Bacteria; phylum Chloroflexota; class Chloroflexia; order Thermomicrobiales; family UBA6265; genus JACCXM01. The sequence continues at coordinate 72,390 of JAXLWT010000029.1, read as the reverse complement.
CTCGTCGGTGTTTGCCTTGCCCAGGAAGACGGCTCCGGCGTCGCGAAGCCGGCGGACCACCGTTGCGTCATACGGAGGCACGAAGCCCTCGAGGATGCGTGAGGCTGCCGTCGTCGGAGCATCGGTCGTGCAGAGGACATCCTTGAGCGCGACGGGGATACCGGTCAACGGGCCCGCCTGGCCGCCGGCAATGGCGGCGTCGGCGGCAGCCGCTTGCGCGAGCGCCACATCAATCATGACATGCAGATAGGCCCCGATGACGGCGTCGTCCCGGGCGATGCGATCTAGATAGGCAGTCGCGAGTTCAACCGCCGAAATGTCGCGGTCATCAAGTTTCCGGCGGGCTTCGGTCAGCGTGAGCGCAGTCAGGTTGGACATGGTTACGGCGTCTCCTCCGCCTCGCTGCCGAGCACCGCATGCACCTCGAAGAACCCGTGGGATTGACGCGGCGCGTTCGCCAGGACCGCCTCCCGGGGCAACGACGGAGCAACATTGTCGTCGCGCATGACGTTAGAGAGCGAAATCACTTGCGCAGTCGGGGAAATAGCGGCAGTGTCGAGCGCTTCCAGGGCAGCGATATGCCCCAGGATGGAAGAGAGTTGATCCTGCATGCGGCTCAGTTCGACGTCTGACAGCCCAAGACGGGCCAGAGCCGCAACGTGCTCGACATCCTCGCGAGAAAGTGCCATCTGGTTGTCCATTGCCCTGTGTGAAACACGGTGGTACGCCTTGGAGGCACACCAAAACTGGGTGAGTCTAGCATGGGGTTCTGGCAGTTCCCGGTGCGGAGCGCTGATGTAGACTGAAGACTTGTGATCGCCCGGTGCCTGTCCCTCGTTCCGATGCCTGCCGCGGCAGGGCATCGCTCCGGAAGCGTCGCGTCGATGCGAGTTCATGACTGGGTGGCCGGGTAGGGAGCATGTCAGGCGACGGAACAGCGATTTTCTCGAGAGTCGGTCTGGTGGGCGTGGGCGCCCTGATCCTGGTGAGCCTGTCCGGATGTGTCGAGGATGAGGTTGGGCCACAGTTCGCCAACAATCCTCCGACCGCAGCGTCTGGCACGACATCCGTCTTGCCAACTGCCTCGCTGGCAACGCCGAGTGTGCTTGCCACGCCTGTCGCTGCTACTCCCGTTGCCATCGAGGATGTCCTGAGTACACGTGGTGCCGTGCAGCGGATTTTCCTTGCCTCCAGCACGACGATCTGGGCGGTAACGGACAACGGCGAAAGCGACGCAATCTTCGAGGCCGAATCAGATGAACAGGTGCTTGCCGTTGGCCCTTCGCCTGATGCGTCGCAGGTCGCAGCTTTAGTTGCCTGGGAGAATGGTCGCGAATCATCTCTCGTCGTCCTGGACGCGAACGGCGACCTGGCGGAAGAACTCGACCTGCCTGCCGCGACAGCGGCGACCCCCGGCGCGGCTGGGTCTGGCTCTGGAAACACCTCCGTGGACTGGTCTCCGCAGGGCGACAGGATCCTCGTCCATCACGGCAACGGCGGATTGCTCACCGTCGCCGCCAAGGAGGGCGCCACCTTCGAACCCATTGACCTGGGTGACGCCGGTGGTGTCATCCTGGAGCCTGCGTGGTCACCAACGGGACAGCAGATTGCCTTTCTGCGTGTCAATCCCCAAACCCGCGCCCGATCGCTACTGGTGCAGGATGCGCAAAGTGGAGAGACGACTGAGCTCGTTAGTCCTGACAATGGACGGATCGTGGTTGAGTTCGCCTGGGAGCCGGGTGGCAAGGAAATCCTCTTTACCGAGGGCTCGGCGTTAAGCAGCGCCACCACCGGCATCGATCTCTGGCGCATCGGAGTCGACGGCAAGGGACGAGAACTCGTTGCTGCCGCGGGCGCTGCTGCTCCAGTGGCACGGATTACGACCGTGACTCCCTCACCCGACGGCAAGAGCGTTGCCTACGCCGTTCTGGTTCCTGGTGAAGGGGCGCCGGCGGTCGACAGCGTCTGGGTGCGCGACCTTGCCAGCGGCCAGGGCGTCCGGCTCGGCCTCCCGTCGGTGCACAGCGTAGAAAACATCTGGTGGACGAGCAGGGGACTGGCTATCGCGACGATAGCCGACCGCCGGGATCAGCCGATCCTCGCCGTTCTGCTGGTGGCGCCGAGCGGCAATGTGTCGGCGCTCTGGGCGGAGCCACTGCGAGCCGCCTCGCCGGCCCCGATCGCATCGCCAGTTCCGGGGAGCGACGATCAGGTCGAAGCCGCATCCCCGTAGAGCCTGGTGAACTCGGCTTCTTCAATCTCCTCTGCATCGAGCAGGTTCCTGGCCGCTTGCAAGCGGGCCTCGTCGGCGTCGTCTCCTGGATCGACGTCGAGGGGAGCGGCATCCGGGTCTACGGCAGGTGCGGATTCCACGGCAATGACTCTGGTTGCAGCCTGTGCAGCCGCTTGGGGCGCAGCCATCGGGGCGACATACTCGCCGCGTAGCACACAGGCAATCGTGACTTTGCGGCCAAGATTCCGTGACAGGACGTCCGCCACCGTTTCCCGAACCTCGTCACTGTTCAGCTTGTCCCGGTGAAAGGGATAAGGCACCGCGAGCGTGACTTCAGTCTCGGAGATTGCAACAGGATCAACTTCGCTCAGCAACGCCTCGATGCGGCGATTGACCGCTTTCACATCGGAGCGAATGCGCGGCCAGAGCTCAGCGACTTGCGCGACGTCATAGACGTCGCCGCCGGCGGCCCCTACCACCGGCACAGGCGGCTGAACAGGTTGCGCCGGCGCCGGCGCGCTGCGAAGCGGCGTGATGGGTGCCGGCTCAACTCGCGGCGGTTGTGGTTCCGTCACCGCAGGTTCGCGCGACGGCGGTGAGGTAGCTTCTCGCGCAGCACCCGGATTCCGCACGCGATCGCGCAAAGAGGTAACTCGTGGCGCCGATGGCGCCTCGACGGAAGGAGGCGCCTGCTCAAATGAGCGGAGGGATGTATCCGGACGGTGCTCGTTGATCTGCCGGTCAGGAGAAGCGGCCAAATCGCTCGATGTCGTTGCCGAGACGATGGCGATCTCCAGCGGAAGTTGTGGGAAGGGCGAGTGCTTGATGTTGAAGTCAATTTCGGCAAAGCGCTGTGCTTGAGCGGCAAGCTCATGCAGAGAGAAGCGTTGAGCCAGGTCCATCGCCGTTGCGTCGCTGGACTGACTTGCGCCAGCGCGTTCAAGCATCAGTGATCGCAGGAACGCTGTGAGCTGGCGATTCAACTGGCGCGGATCTTCGCCTTCATCCACGGAGGCCTGCACCACGCTCAACGCCGTTGCGGCGTCTCGGGCGCCCAGCGCAGCAACAATCGCCTCGACCCGCTCGTTCCGGCTGAGGCCGAGCGCGGCGCGGACATCAGCGACCTCGATCGGTTGCTCGCCATTTCCAGCCTGCAGCGCCAGTTGCTCCAACAGGCCGAGCGCGTCGCGCAGGCTGCCTGTGGCGTGACGCCCGATCAGGAGCAGTGCGTCCTCACTAACCTGGAAGCCTTCGTGGTCAGCGACCGTGCGCAACCGGCGCGCCATATCTTCCGCGCTGTGGCGGCGAAACTCGAAGCGCTGACAACGGGAGACGATGGTTGGAAGCAGCTCTTCCGGGTCAGTCGTGGCCAGGATGAAGCGGCTGTGGGCAGGAGGTTCCTCGAGCGTCTTGAGAAAGGCGTTTGCTGCCGCCCCAGTGATCTGGTGCGCCTCGTCGATGATATAGACCTTTGACGGCAACTGCGTTGGCGCGTAGCGGACCTTGTCCCGCAGATCGCGGATATCATCAATCCCACGGTTGCTGGCGGCATCGATTTCAATCACGTCTGGTGATGAGCCCGAGTTGATGGCGATGCAGTTGGCGCAGACGTTGCACGGGCGCTGGGCTGGATCTTCGGCAAGACAGTTGACAGCTTTGGCGAGTAGTCGTGCCGTGGTGGTTTTGCCCGTGCCGCGAGGGCCGCTGAACAGGTAGGCGTGACCCACACGATTCAGCCTGACGGCATTCTGCAGCGTCCGTACGATGTGGCTCTGGCCGACCAGTTCGTCTGCCGCGAAGGAATTTGGGCGATATTTGCGGTACAGGGATGAGGTGTGCTGGTATCCGCCAGCCGCCGCGGCCCCGCCGCTGTCGTTACGGCTGCCGCGAGCCGGCGCACTGGCCATCCGAGTCCTCCTGAAAAAGCCGCAGGGCGGCGTGACTGTCCGTACACAATTATAGTGCTGGTCCTGAGCGTGCAGGTGATGCCAGGTACAAAGGAACAACGTGGGAACGCTCTACATTGTTGCGACGCCAATCGGTAATCTCGAGGACATTTCCGCCAGGGCACTGCGGGTGCTGAGCGAGGTCCCGGTCATTGCGGCCGAGGACACCCGGCACAGCAAGAAACTGCTGAACCACTTTGGCATTGACACACCGTTGATCAGCTATCACGAGCACAATCAGCGACAGCGCGCGGCGCAACTGCTGGCGCGTCTTGACCAGGGCGACGTGGCGCTGATCACGGACGCGGGGACTCCAGCGATTTCGGACCCGGGTGCCGGCATCGTGCGCCTCGCGCTGGACGCAGGTCACGCGGTTTCGCCGATACCCGGGCCGTCATCCCTGGCGGCGGGCGTGAGCGTCTCCGGGCTGATCGACGGCCCGTTCATCATGATCGGCTTTCTGCCGCGAGAGGCCACACCTCGACAACGCCTGATCGGCCGCGTGGGCGCAACGGGCTGGCCGCTCGTGCTCTTTGAGTCGGCACAACGCCTACCCGCCACCCTGCAGGTCCTGGGCGACGCGCTGGGAGAGCGTGAGGCCGTGGTGCTGCGGGAACTCACCAAGCTCCATGAGGACGTGCGGCGCGGGACACTCCGCGATCTTGCGTCCTGGGCGAACGCAGAGAGCGTCCGCGGAGAGATCGTGCTGATCGTTGGCGGCAGCCAGGGAGGCGAGGACGTACCGGCTGACGAGGCGGCGGAGGTGGTCGCGGCACTGCGACGGGCTGGCCTCAGTCCCAGCAAAGCGGCGAAGGAAGCGGCGGCCATCACCGGTTTGCCACGCTCCGAGCTGTACGCGCTGGCGACACGCTCCTCCAGCGAGGGCTCAGTCCGGCTGGAAGGCAAGCTTCCGCTGGCGCAGGAGGACGCTTTGCAGCAGTCCCTGGGCGATCAGGAAGGCCCAGAGCGAAGTCAGGCCAGAACTAACGAACGGTAGAGTGATGCCGGTCACTGGCATGATGCCGATGTTCATGCCGATGTTGACGAACGCCTGGAAAAAGATCATGCCGGCGATGCCGACGGCGAGCGCCTGTCCCAGAGTGTCCCGCGCCACCTCAGACACATGCAGGACCCGCCAGAGCAGGAGCACGAAGGTCAGCATCAGCGCCGTCATGCCGATGAAACCGAACATGCCGCTGGCGTGGGCGAAAATGAAGTCTGATTCGCGCACCTTGAGCAGCCCGAGTTGGCTTTGGGTGCCTCCCTCAATACCGAAACCTCGCAGGCCGCCCGAACCGATGCTGATGCGCGCCTGGATGAGATTGAAGCCTTCGCCGCGGGCATCTGACTCCGGGTCGAGGAACACAGTCCAGCGGCTGCGCTGGTAATCCTGCAGCAGGAACTCCCACGCCCCGATGATGACCGCTGGCGCCGCTACGAGCAGGACGGCCCAGTAGCGCTTACGCATGTGGGCCACGGTCATGATGGAAATCCAGATCACGCCGTAGACAAGGGAGGAACCAAGATCCGGTTGGCGGAAGACGAGCAACATCGGAACGCCGACGATGAGCAACGACAGGATGACGTTGCCGAGTTCCTGCATCTCTTCGCCACGAGACGCCACGAATGCCGAGAGTGCCAGGACGGTTGCAATTTTCGCGAATTCCGAAGGTTGAATCGTGGTCACACCCAGGTCAAACCAGCGTCGTGAACCTGCGATTTCGGTGCCAATACCGGGGACAAGGACAAGGGCCAGCGCGGCAACCGCGCCGCCGTAGATGATCCAGGAGAGCGAGCCGAGAATCCGGTAGTCGATGGACGCGACGATGAACATGACGACAACGCCCAGGGCGCCATAGAGCGCCTGCCTCACGCCGAGGTTTGCCGGCGTGATCGGGCCGCCGCCGTCCGCGCTGTAAATGGTGACCGCGCTGAAGCCCATCAGGACCAGCGTCAACACCAGCATTAACCAGTCAAAATCGCGCCAGCCGCGCCCCAGTCGCTTCACACGCCCTCACTGTGTACCGCCGCTAGAGAACCGGCACTCCATTGATCTTTATCCGAAACGCATAACCGAGCATTTCGGCAGCACGCCGCGACATCAACATGCGGGGCAGGAAGATTTCGAAGTAGGTCATGACCGGGGCGATACGGGTATCAATCTGCAGATCAAGGGTAATCGTTTTGTCGTCGGTGTTGATGTGCAAATGTGACGACGTGGCCGCGTAGTTGACACGGTCGTGAACATCAATCGTCAGGGGATCTGGTTGCCGGACTCGCGAGCGATGGACATCGGCCTTATCCGCCAGGATGAGCGCAGCCGAGACCGCGTGGACCGGATCGCCCATGGTGCCCTCGTCCTCATGAGAGCCTATCGCACCCATGACGACGACGGTATCCTGGGGTGACGCACCGAGACGGTTCAGGACACTGTGCGCGAGCAACGCCCCAGACTGCGCGTGCGCGTGTCGCCCAACGACGTTTCCGACATCGTGCAGATATCCTGAAATGGCCGCCAAATCCTGCTCGCGGCGACTGTAGCCCGTGCGCTTCAGGATCAATCGGGCATCCCTCGCCACGACTTCCGCGTGGCGGAATCCATGATCGGTGTAGCCGATTACGCCCAGGTTCTCGTTTGCCGCACTGATCAGCACGTGCACTTCTGGATCAGCCTTGACCTCTGCCAGGGTGATCGAGGCTGCGTCAAGCGGGGCAGGCTCCGCGGGAATCGCTGATACTGGCACTGCAGGTGTGATGGACATTGATGGCTTCTGCTCACATGGTCGGCGTAGCCGCGGGAGTATAGGTGTGAGCAGCCTGGGCCGGCGAGGCGCCGGAAATCACATGGTATCCTTCGCCCGCTCTGGACTGGGTGGGAATGAACGCGGTCGCTCGGCGACGGTGAGGGTACGTGCAGAAATATGGCTGATCTCGACGCCGAGCGGATTCAGATCGAGGCCATCGGCCAGCCAGGCGAACGACGCTTCCGCCTCCTGGCCCTCGTAAATGGCCAGACCTACGCCATCTGGATGGAAAAGCAGCAGGTTCATGCACTCGGCCTCGCAATTGAGCAGATGCTCGAGCGGTTGCCAGATTCAGGCCCCGATCTGAGTGCAGCGTCGCTCGCGGATTTTGACCGGGACACGCGCAAGCAGTTCCGCGTGGGCCGCATGGAGCTTGGCTACGACGACTCGGACAATCGCCTGGTGATCGTCGCGCATGACCTCAACCAGGAAGAGGACGGAGAGGCCGCGTTCGCCTGCCGCCTGACGCTCGATCAAGCTCGTGAACTCAGTGCTGAAGCTGCAGCAGTGGTCGCGGCCGGGCGGCCGCGGTGCACCATGTGCGGGCAGCCAATGGGCCCGGGTCCTCACGCCTGCCCGCAGCAGAATGGGCACTTCAAGCATCGGATCGTCGAGATCGAGGATCCTGACGACGAAGAATAGGTCTGCCGCCGTTGCCGATGATTTGACAACTTCGCTGCTCCTGATCTAGGCTATGAGCACTTGGGCAAACGTGTCCTCGGTGGAAATGGGAACCTTGATGTCGATCGTCGGCCGCATTGCGATTGCGCTGGTATCGGGCCTCGTACTTACGGGGCTCCCGATTGGGAGCCGCGTGCGCTAGGGGGGCCGCATCACCGGCGAAAGCCGGCAACGGAAGAGTCAGTCAGTTCAATGGGTAGGCCTCCCGAATGCGGGGGGCTTTTTTGATGTTTGGAACAGGCAGTCGTGATCGACATCCGGAGAGGGTCCGGAGGTTTCCGAGAGAGGGGAGAACCATGGCAGCAACCGATGTGGCGGCGCACCCGCGCGCTGATGCACCAGCGGAACGCAAGCGATCTGAGCGTCCTGTCCTGACCGGCGCCCAGATCGTATGCCAGGCTCTCGAGGACGCTGGTGTCGACACCGTGTTTGGTTACCCGGGTGGCGCGGTGATCCCGCTCTACGATGCGCTGCCGGCCGCGGGGTTTCATCACGTGCTGGTGCGCTTCGAGCAGTGGGCCGCCATGGCAGCGCAGGGGTACGCGCGGGCGACGGGCAAGCCGGGCGTGTGCATGGCGACATCAGGTCCTGGTGCAACCAACCTGGTCACTGGACTGGCGGACGCCATGTTGGACTCCGTGCCGATGGTGGCCATCACCGGGCAGGTGATCCAGCCCCTGATCGGCCGTGATGCTTTCCAGGAAGTCGATATCACCGGAATCACGCTGCCTGTCACCAAGCACAATTACGCTGTCACCCGCATCCAGGATCTGGCGCCGACGATCAAGGAGGCGTTTCACCTGGCGACCTCCGGCCGCCCTGGCCCGGTCCTGATCGACATCCCGAAGACGCTCTTCCAGCAGACAGCCGAGTACGAATATCCCGCAACCACGTTCCGGCGTGGCTACCAGCCGACGTCCGTTCCGAACATGCGCCAGGTGCGCCTGGCTGCTGAGGCCATCGCGAAGGCAAAGAAACCGCTGATCATGGCCGGGCACGGTATTCTGCTGGCGAACGCCACCGACCTGTTCCGCGAGTTTGTCGAGAAAAGCGGGATTCCCGTGGCCTTCACGCTGCTGGGGCTCGGGACCTTTCCAGAGTCTCATCCGCTCGGCCTGGGCCTGATGGGCATGCATGGCCACAAGCACGTCAATGACGCGCTCGACAACTGTGATCTGCTGGTGAACATCGGGGCGCGCTTCGATGATCGCGCGACTGGACGCATCAGCGGTTTTGCCCCGAACGCGAAGGTCGTTCACGTCGATATCGATCCGGCAGAGATCGGCAAGAACGTCCACACCGATGTGCCGGTGGTGGGTGACGCTGCCGAGGTGTTGAAGCTCCTCATCCCCGAGATCGAGGAGCGTCGCTACGACGACTGGACTGCCTGGATCGACGCCCAGCGGGATCGCACGCTGACCGAGGCTCTGGAGGACCGGCCGGAGTGGCCGGAGCCATACACCATCATCAAGGCCATTGCGAGGGCCACGAACGGCGAGGCGATCGTGACCACGGACGTTGGGCAGCACCAGATGTGGGCCGCCCAGCACTTTGGGTACAACTACCCGGACCGCTGGATCACCTCTGGTGGGCTCGGCACCATGGGCTTCGGCTTGCCGTCGGCCATCGGCGCCAAGATCGGCCGGCCCGACCTGGAGGTGTGGACGGTCATCGGTGACGGTGGCTTCCAGATGTCCAGCAATGAGCTGGCGACCGCGGTGCAGGAAAACCTCGACATCAACATCTGCATCATCAACAACGGCTACCTGGGCATGGTGCGGCAGTGGCAGGATCTCTTCCACGCCAAGAACTACTCCGAGGTCCGCATTGGGGCGCCAAGCTTCGAGAAGCTCGCCGAGGCTTACGGCATCACCGGCATCACCGTCCGCACGGATGCAGAGATCGAGTCCGCCATCGAGCGGGCGCGCTCGATCAAGGGCCCGGTGCTGATCGATTTCGTGATTGAGCCAGAAGCCAACGTGTGGCCCATGGTGCCGCCGGGGGCCGCGAACTCCGAGATGATGCTCCACCGGTACGAGGGGTAAACCAATGAAGACGCGTCACATCCTGAGTGTGCTGGTGGAGAATCACTCTGGCGTCCTGAACCGGGTCGTCTCGCTCCTGCGCCGCCGCTCCTTCAATATCGAATCGATCACCGTCGGGCACTCCGAGCAGCCGGGCGTTTCACGCATGACGATCGTCGTCGACGGTGGCGAAGAGGAAGTCGAGCAGGCTGGCAAGCAACTTTACAAACTGATGGAAGTGCTGAAGGTGACGGACGTCACGCACCTGAACTGCGTTGCCCACGAACTGGCGCTGATCAAGGTGGCGGCCAAGTCACAGACCCGTGCCGAAATCCTGCAGATTGCCCAGATCTACGACGCGCGCGTGGTCGACGCCAGCCCGAGCACTCTGCTGCTGGAGGCCTCCGGCCCCGAGGACCGCATTGACGGGCTGCTGAACATGTTGAAAGCCTTTGGTATCAGGGAACTGGTCCGTACGGGCCCGGTGGCCATGCAGCGCGGATCCGCATCCGTCGGTATCAAGGAGATGACGCGCCCAGAGCGCGAGATGGCTGTCGCTGGCAACGGCGCAGGACCACATGTGAATTGAGCCGGGAACGCCGCGAGAGCGGCGTTTCCGTTTCGAGGTGGAAGGGGCTCGGGCAATGGGCACGAGCCAGGGACGTCCGGGATGTTTCGGACGACGGTCAAACAGGGAGTACTCAATGCCCGCGAAGGTCTACTACGAGAGCGATGCCGGTCTCGATGCACTGCTTGGCAAGACCGTGGCTGTGATTGGCTACGGCAGCCAGGGCCACGCGCACGCGCTCAACCTGCGTGATTCCGGCATCGACGTGGTTGTCGGCCTGCACGAGGGCAGCCGGAGCCGCGCCAAGGCTGAGGCCGAGGGCTTGCGCGTCGCCTCCGTGGCGGACGCCGTCAAGCAGGCGGACGTGATCATGGTCCTGGTGCCGGATCACATCCAGAAGCCGCTCTACGAAGCCGAAATCGCTCCGAACCTGACGCCGGGCAAGACCCTGATGTTCGCCCACGGCTTCAATATTCACTTCGGCGCCATCACCCCGCCCGAGGGTGTGGATGTCAGCATGATTGCCCCCAAGAGCCCTGGCCACCGCCTGCGCGAGCTCTACCAGGAGGGCGTGGGCGTGCCGGCGCTCCTGGCCGTCCACCAGGACGCAACAGGCCACGCCACCGAGACGGCGCTTGCCTATGCGCGCGCGTTGGGTTCGCTGCGCGCCGGTGTGCTCGGTACGACCTTCAAGGAAGAGACGGAGACGGACCTCTTTGGTGAGCAGGCCGTGCTCTGCGGCGGCGTCAGCCACCTGATCGAGGCCGGTTTCAACACCCTCGTCCGGGCAGGCTACCAGCCGGAGATTGCCTACTTCGAGTGCCTCCATGAGCTCAAGCTCATCGTGGACCTTATCTACGAGGGCGGGCTCGAGTACATGCGCTATTCGGTCAGTGACACGGCCGAATACGGCGACTACTACGCCGGTCCTCAGATCATCGATGAGCACGTCAAGGAGACGATGCAGGGCCTGCTGAACCGGATCCAGGCCGGAGAGTTCGCCGACGAGTGGCTGGCCGAGAACGCCGCTGGTCGCGAGCGTTTCCTCAAGATGCGGGCAGATGCCCAGGGTGCCCAGGTGGAGCAGGTTGGGGCTGAGTTGCGCAAGATGATGCCCTGGCTGAAGAAGGGGCGGCCGGCCGAGGCTGCCGTAACCTCAGGAGACTAATCACCATGACGTCGGAGAGTGGCGTAGCGCGCGTGGAGCGCAACGATATCGTGACCGATCCGTCGGCGTCTGTTTCCCCGCCGCGCGTGCTTGTCTTTGACACAACGCTGCGCGACGGAGAGCAGTCTCCGGGAGCGACGTTAACGGCTGAAGAGAAGCTCGTGGTGGCCGATGCCCTGGCCGAACTGGGCGTCGACATCATGGAGGCAGGGTTCCCAGCCGCCTCACCGGGCGACTTCGAGGCGGTGCGGGCCATTGCGGGACGCGTCAAGGGTGTCTCGGTGGCGGGTCTTGCCCGCTGCAACGAGCACGACATCGAGCGGGCCGCGATGGCCGTCAAGGGCGCGGAAGCGCCCCGCATTCACACGTTCATCGCCACCTCCGACATTCACCTCGAATACAAACTCCGCATGACGCGCGAGCAGGTGATCGAACGAGTGGATCGCATGGTGAAGTTCGCCAAGGGCTTCACCAGCGATGTCGAGTTCTCGGCTGAAGATGCCACCCGCAGTGATTGGGACTACCTGAGCCAGGTCGTTGCTACCGCGATCGCGGCCGGCGCCACCACCGTGAACATCCCGGACACGGTGGGCTACACCACGCCGGGTGAATACGCCGCACTCATGGAGCACCTGCTGACGACGGTGCCGAACATCGACCGGGCGATTATCTCCGTCCATTGTCACGACGACCTGGGGATGGCGACGGCCAACACCCTGGCCGCCGTGCGGGCGGGGGCTCGCCAGGTCGAAGTGACGATGAACGGGATCGGGGAGCGCGCCGGCAACACCTCGCTGGAAGAAGTGGTGATGGCGCTGGCGACCCGCTCGGAGCAGTTCCGCGGCGCCACGCGCATCCGCAAGGACCGCCTGGTGCCCACGAGTCGCCTGGTCAGCACGCTGACCGGTGTGCCAGTGCAGCCGAACAAGGCCATCGTTGGCGCGAATGCGTTCGCACATGAGGCGGGCATTCATCAGGACGGAATGCTCAAGGAGCGCACCACCTACGAGATCATGAACCCGACCGATGTGGGCTGGGAAGGCACCAAGCTGGTGCTGGGTAAGCACTCGGGGCGCGCCGGGTTCCGCAGCACCCTGGCCGATCTCGGCATCCGGCTCGACGACGAGCAGATGAACGAGGCGTACCAGCGCTTCCTGGAACTGGCAGATCGCAAGAAGAGTGTCACGGCGGCCGACCTGGAAGCCCTGGTCAGCAACCAGCTCGAAGGGGCCCAGGACTCGCTGACCCTCGTGCGCTGGAACGCCAGCCTGGGCTCTGGTGGGCCGGCAACGGGCAGCGTGGTCGTCAGCCTGGACGGCGAAGAGCGCACGGGCGATGGCCAGGGGAACGGCGCCGTCGACGCGCTGTTCGAGGCGATCGACGCGGCGGTTGGCATTACCTGTGAGCTCGAGGAGTACAACGTCGAGGCCGTGACGCCCGGTGAGGATGCGCAGGGTCAGGTGCGCCTCCGCGTCCGCGTGGGTGACCAGGTTTACACGGGCCACGGACTTGCCACCGATGTCATCGAGGCGAGCGCGCGTGCCTACCTGGCGGCCATGAGCAAGGTCCTCCAGGACAAGCCGACCGCCATGATTCCCGGCCCGGTCTCGGCGGTATCTCGCTGGTCATAGGCCGGGCATCGACTGCGATTTGAATTCCACACTCAGAGGTATTCGACGATGAGCGACAGTGCGCCTCAGCGCACGCTGAGCGAGAAGTTATGGGAGCGGCACCTGGTGCACTCCGCTCCCGATGAACAGGACATCCTGTATATCGACATGCACCTGGTGCACGAGGTGACGTCGCCGCAGGCGTTCGACGGGCTGCGGATGGCGGGGCGCCAGGTGCGCCGCCCGGACCTGACCATTGCGACGGCTGACCACAATGTGCCCACCATTCATCTCGACAAGCCGATCGCTGATCCCATTTCCGCGACGCAATTGGCGGCGCTGGATGCCAACTGCGACGCGTTTGGGGTCCAACTCTTCCCGCTTGCGCACCCAAACCAGGGGATCGTGCACGTCATTGGCCCGGAGCAGGGAATCACGTTGCCGGGCATGACCATCGTCTGCGGCGACAGCCACACCTCGACGCACGGCGCCTTCGGCGCGCTGGCGTTCGGCATTGGCACCAGCGAGGTCGAGCACGTGCTGGCTACGCAGAGCTTGCCCCAGATGCGACCCAAGACAATGGCAATCACCGTCGATGGCGAGCTGCAGCCGGGCGTTGGTGCAAAGGACGTGATCCTGGCGATCATCGGCAAGATTGGCACCGGAGGTGGCATCGGGCACATCGTTGAGTACCGCGGTTCGACCATCCGTTCCCTCACGATGGAAGGGCGGATGACGATCTGCAACATGTCGATCGAGGCCGGCGCCAAGGCGGGCATGGTCGCCCCGGATGACACGACGTTCGCCTACATCGAGGGGCGTCAACATGCGCCAAAGGGCGCGCTCTGGGAGCAGGCGCTGGACGACTGGCGCACGCTGCCCACTGATCCGGGTGCGACGTTCGATCGCGAAGTGTTCCTGGACGGTTCGGCACTGCGGCCGCACGTCTCGTGGGGCACGAACCCGGGCCAGGTGATCTCGATCGACGAAGCTGTGCCTGATCCCGACTCCTTTGACGACCCGGCAGCCCGTGAAGTTGCTGCGCGGGCGCTGAAGTACATGGACCTCAAGCCCGGCACGCCGATGCGTGATATCGCCATCGACGCCGTGTTTATCGGGTCGTGCACGAACAGCCGGATCGAAGATCTGCGCCTTGCTGCTTCTGTGGTTGAGGGCAGGCACATCCCCGATCGCGTGCGGGCGATGGTTGTCCCTGGCTCGATGCGCGTGCGCGCGCAGGCCGAGGCCGAGGGGTTGGACAAGATCTTCAAGGACGCTGGCTTTGAATGGCGCGCCGCTGGCTGCTCCATGTGCCTGGGCATGAACCCGGACAAGCTGAGGCCGGGCGAGCGCTGCGCGTCCACTTCGAACCGTAACTTTGAGGGCCGACAGGGCCCCGGAGGACGCACGCACCTGGTCTCGCCAGCCGTGGCTGCGGCGACCGCGATCGCTGGCACGCTGGCCACGCCCGCGGATATGAGGTAAGCCATGAAAGCCGTTCGAGGTATCGTCGGCACGTGCGTTCCCCTGGACCGCAGCGATGTCGACACCGACCAGATCATCCCCGCGTCCTGGCTGAAGCGCGTTGAGCGTACGGGGTTCGGAGTCGGGCTCTTTTCCGCCTGGCGCGAGAGCGACCCTTCGTTCCCCCTCAACCTGCCGGAGTACCAGGGGGCGAGCATCCTCGTCGCGGGGCCAAACTTCGGGGTCGGTTCCTCTCGCGAGCATGCGGTCTGGGCATTGACTGATTACGGGTTCCAGGCGGTAATCTCCTCGCGTTTCGGCGACATTTTCCGCAACAATGCGACCAAGACGGGCCTGGTGCCGGTCGTTGTGTCGCAGGAGTTCGCTGACAAGCTGATGCGGGCGGTTGAGGCCGACCCGTCGCTGGTGATCGAAATCGATGTCGCGGAGCGCTGGATCGCCGCGCCGACGATTGGACTGGAGTCATCCTTCCCGCTTGACGACTTCACGCGCACGCGGTTGGTCGAGGGCCTGGACGACATCGGGCTGACCTTGCGCCACGAGGACAAGATCGCCGCGTTCGAGGCGCAGCGGCCGGCCTGGATGCCGCAAATCGCAACGCCATAGTGAGCGAACACGAGTGAACGGAGAGCGGGCGGGACAGATGGTCTCGCCCGCTTTCGTGTCAGAGCACAAGGAGGCAGCGTTGGCAAGAATCGTGGTCTTTCCCGGTGACGGCATCGGACCGGAAGTTACTGGCGAGGCACTGAAGGCGCTGAACGCGGCCGCGCAGAAATACGGGCTCGCGCTGGACTTCGAGGAGCTTGCTATCGGCGGCGCCGCGCTGGACGCGTACGGCGTTCCAGTGCGCGACGAGGATATTGCCGCCGCACGGGATGCCGACGCGGCACTGCTCGGCGCCGTCGGCGGGCCACAGTGGGATCAGGTCGAAGCGATCATCCGGCCGGAGCGAGGACTCCTCAAGATTCGCCAGGCGCTGCAACTCTTTGCCAACCTGCGGCCGGTCGCAGCTATCCCCGAGCTGGCCGCCAGCTCACCATTGAAGCCAGAGTTGCTGCAGGGTGTCGATCTCCTGGTAGTACGCGAGTTGACCGGCGGCATCTATTTCGGCAAGCCATCCGAGCAGGGTGAGGATGAACTGGGCCGCTACGCGGTCGATACGCTTCGCTACCGGGCGAGCGAGATCGAACGCGTGGTGCGACTGGCGTTCCAGTTGGCCCAGGGCCGCCGAGGCAAGGTCACGAGCGTCGACAAATCAAATGTCCTGCAATCATCGCGCCTCTGGCGCACCGTTGCTGATGAGGTGCACAGCGAGTTCCCGGATGTTGTCCTGGAGCACGTGCTCGTCGACGCGATGGCGATGCACCTGGTTCGCAATCCCGCCTACTTCGATGTCATCGTCACCGAGAACATGTTTGGGGACATCCTCACCGACGAGGCGTCGGTGATCCCTGGTTCGATCGGCGTGCTCCCATCTGCGAGCGTCAGCGACAAGGCAGGCACCCAACCAGGAACTCGGTTCGGGCTCTACGAGCCGATCCACGGCAGCGCGCCCGACATCGCCGGAACGGGCAAGGCAAACCCGGCCGGCGCCATTCTCTCGGCGGCGATGATGCTGCGCTGGTCGCTTGGTGCGGATGCGGCTGCCGACGCACTGACCTCAGCCACGCTCGGTGCGATTGCCGACGGGATGCGTACGGCAGACATCGCGCTGGACGGTGTTCCAGTCGTTTCGACGAGCGAATTCGGTGACGAGGTGGCGCGGCGAATCCAGGCCGGATAAGTCGGGCAGGTTCCTCGCACTTGTCGGACCCGCTCCCTGGGCACAGGGAGTGGGTCTTTTTCTTGGGGAACGTGAGCGGAGGAAGGCGAGGGCCGGGATGTGGGGTGCCCGGAGGAGCAAGGCTGGGCCGAGATCCTTCGTCAGCGGACTCAGGATGACACATGAAATTGAATAGCGCCTCGCACCGGCTTTGGTGGGGAAACGAGGTTGCGCGGCAGGCCCAGGGCGACACGTTGCGAGGTGCTGAACCAGGGGATCACATGCGCTCGATTCCTCGGGCGACCGTAGTGACGCGGGATCACCGGCCGAGAGGGATGACCGCGTAGCTTTCCAGTTCTGGATAGGACTCTGACGCATCCATGGTCACGATCTCGACTTCCGTGACCTCAAATGTCCCAAGTGGTGCCGACCGGAAGGGCGAGATAGCGGCGACGGCACCGGACACGCTGGACACGCCGGTGAAGTGCGCCACCGTGCAGTGCGGAAGATAGGGATACTCGGGCTCGCTGGGGATGGCAGCGATCTCGAAGAGCCGGTTGTGGAGCTTGCTCAGCTTCGCGCCACCACCCGTTTCAAGAAATACCGCGTCCTCGAAGGCATTGACGGGACCAAGCGCGATCTGGAAGGGCCCGGTTCCTGACACGGGATCCACCGCGGATTGCGCAAACTCCTCCAGGCGAGCAGGCGAGATTTCGTCACTCCGTGAAGGATGTGGGACGACGAACCCCAGCTCCTGCAGCATGATGTGCAGGAAGTGGTCCGGGTGGAGCCGCACTTCGGAGAGGCTTTGCAACCGATCACGCACGCCTGACAGTTGCGGCTGGAGTTGCTCCGCCGGAACGCGAACGATGCACGCGGCATAGGGACCGCTGCTGCCGCGCCAGCGCGGCGTATCGTGGCGACCGTCCGCCGTGCTGGGAGCACGTGTGAACGCCTCCCAGACGCGACGGTAGGACGACTGAAGATCAGATTCGCCTGGCACTGGCTGAACTAACTCTCGATACGCAGAACGCGGATCTGCATTGCGCCGTGCGGAGCGGCGGCGACCGCGATTTCTCCGGGACGCAATCCCAGGAGGGCCTTGCCGACGGGAGACTCGTTCGAGATGAGGCCCTGGGTTGGCTTGGCCTCGATAGCGCCGACAATCGTGTAGCGCTCTTCGTCACCTTCGACATCGACCACGACGGTTGAACCGATACGGACGATATCTGGAGTGGACGTCGCGTTGTCCTCGAGGACTACTGCCTGCCGCAGCAGCGTCTCCAGGTCGGCGATGCGCTTTTCGGTCATGGCCTGGTCATGCTTGGCGGCGTCGTACCCCGCGTTCTCGCGCAGGTCGCCGTGGGAGCGAGCCTCGGCCAGAGCGGCCACGATGGCGGGTCGCCGCACCTCGCGGAGTTCCTGCAGTTCAGCCTGCAACCGCTCCAGACCTTCCTTGGTGACGGGAACTTCTCTCTTGGTCACGGTGACACTCCGTTGCAGTCTAGTCGCGTTGGGCTACTTCACCTGCATGGTGCATTCAATCTCGACAGGAATCTGATTCGGCAGGGAAACAAAGCCGACTGCAGAACGCGTGTGCCGGCCGGCATCGCCAAAGACCTCGACCAGGAGGTCCGAGCAGCCGTTAATCACTTGCGGATGGTGTTCGAAATCAGGCGTGGCGTTGACCATGCCGAGCACCTTGACGACGCGCTCGACCCGATCGAGATCCCCCAGAGCGGCCTTCGCGGTCGCAATGATTTGCAGGCCAACTTCACGAGCGGCTGCGTAGCCCTCGTCCACGGACATGGTGCTGCCCAACTTGCCCTTCCCGGTTTCATTTCCGGGACCGGTGCCTGAGATAAAGAGCAGGTTGCCGGTTTGCACCCAGCGCACATAGTTGGCAAGCGGCGAGACCGCCTCTGGCAAAACGATGCCGAGTTCCTTGAGTCGCTCTTCGACGTGCACGATTCCCTCCTCCTTCAATGAGGCAGCAAGTGTGGTGTGCCGGTCTTCGGTCAGGCGGACTTGGCGCCCAGGACACGCGTGATGCGCTCGACTGCCTTGGCCAGCTCTTCGTCGCTCGTGGCGAAGGAGAGACGAAGGTGCCCTTCACCCGCCGCGCCAAACGCAACGCCCGGTGTCAGGGCCACGTGCGCCTCACGCAGCAAGAGATCGGCCGCGTCGGTCGAGGACATGCCCGTCGCACGGATGTCAGGGAAGGCGTAGAACGCACCTTCAACCAGCGGACAGGTGATGCCCTTGACGTTATTCAGGCTATCGGCCACGGCGCGGCGTCGGCGATCCCACGCGACCACCATTTCCCCGATGAACTCCTGAGGGCCCGTCAAGGCAACGACGCCCGCCTCCTGGACAAAGGATGTCGCGCAGGTGGCGGAGTGACTGTGCACCTTCTCGACCTGGGAGATGAACGATTTGGGGCCGGCGACGTAGCCGAGGCGCCAACCGGTCATGGCGTAGGCCTTGGAGAAGCCATTGAAGATCAATGTGCGTTCCGCCATCCCTGGAAGCGTGGCAATACTCGTGTGCGTGTGGCCGTCATACAGGATCTTCTCGTACATCTCGTCCGAGAAGATCAGGAGATCATGCTCGTTCGCGAAATCCGCGATGACCTGCAGCTCGGCTGCATCGAGCACGCGGCCTGTCGGGTTGCTGGGCGAGTTCAGGAAAAGGATGCGGGAGGCTGGCGTCACCGCCGCTTGCAGCGCTTCCGCCGTCACGCGCCAGTTGTCATCCGGATCCAGAACGACCGGCACCGGGCGACCACCGGCAAGCTCAACCATTGGCACGTAGGAGACCCAGGCGGGCTCCGGGATCAGGACGTCAACGCCTGGCTCCACGAACGCCAGCGTGGCTTCGAAGAGCGACTGCTTGCCTCCAGGCGTGACCACGACGCCACCCATGGGATCAACCTCAATCTGGTTGTCCTCAAGCAGCTTCTTCGCGATCGCTTTGCGCAGCGCGGGGATTCCCGGGCTGGCAACGTAATGCGTGTTGCCCGCGTTCATGGACGCGGTCGCCGCGTCCCGAATGTGTTCCGGCGTGATAAAGTCCGGATCGCCACCACCCAGGTCAACCACGTCGATACCCTGCGCCTTGAGTTGCCGCGCTTTGTCCGACACGGCAAGCGTGGGCGAAGGGGCAAGGTTCGTGACCCGCTGTGCGAAGAATCCCGAGGGAGAGCGTTGGGCCACGGACGTCACGGTAACCTCCAGGACGAAGCTAAGGGAAAGCGCCGCAGCACATGACCTACGGTTAGGGTCAGGCATGGTGCTCGGCGCAGCGGGCATTCTAACATGGCGAATTGGCTCAACCCGCGAATCCCCGCAATTTGACCCTTCGTTAGCACTCCCGCTTGCAGAGTGCTAATCCACCTGCTAATCTACATGCCGTTGTCAGGCGGGGCTCGTCATGAGCGCTGCATGGTGGATATGCGTGTAGGAGGAAGAGGAATCGTGGCAACGGAAACTGCGGTGAAGCTCGCGCCGTTGGGCGACCGCGTTGTGGTGCAGCCTGCCAGCCGCGAGGAGACCACCAAGTCTGGCCTGGTCATCCCGGACACCGCCAAGGAGAAGCCGCAGCGCGGCACGATCGTGGCCGTGGGCGCTGGCCGCAAGGATGACGATGGGGATCGCATCGCCATGGACGTCGAGGTCGGTGACACCGTCCTCTTCGCCAAGTATGCCGGTACTGAGTTCAAGTACGAGGATCAGGAGTACCTGATTCTCTCCGAGAAGGACATTCTGGCCAAGATCGCTGACTAAGCAGCGTTTGCTTCTTTCACTCTGTCTGGAACTTTGAGGCTTCGAGGAGGAACACGTGGCCAAGGTTATTGAGTTCAACGAAACAGCGCGCGCGTCGCTGAAGGAGGGCGTGGACGCCCTTGCCAACGCCGTCAAGACCACCCTCGGTCCCAAGGGCCGCAACGTGGCGCTCGACAAGAAGTACGGCGCGCCGACCGTGACCCACGACGGCGTGACCGTCGCCAAGGAGATCGAGCTCGACGATCCGTTCGCCAACATGGGCGCGCAGCTTCTCAAGGAAGCCGCCACCAAGACCAATGACGCTGCCGGTGACGGCACCACCACCGCGACGGTGCTGGCGCAGGCCATCGTGCACGAGGGCATGCGCAACGTCGCCGCTGGCGCCAACGCCATGCTGCTGAAGCAGGGCATCGACCTCGGTGCTGCCGCGCTGGTCGACGCGATCCAGGACATGGCCGTTCCGGTGAAGGGCAAGGACGAGATCGCCCAGGTTGCCGCCATCTCGGCCGCTGACAAGGAGATCGGGTCCCTGATCGCCGAGGTCATGGACAAGGTCGGCAAGGACGGCGTCATCACCGTCGAGGAGTCCAAGGGCCTCGAGTTCGAGACCGAGTACACCGAGGGCATGCAGATCGATCGCGGCTACCTCTCGCCGTACTTCGTCACCAATCCGGAGCGGATGGAGGCCGAACTCGACGATCCCTTCATCCTGATCACCGACAAGAAGATTTCCTCCATCCAGGACATCCTGCCGGTGCTGGAGAAGGTGGCTGCTGCCCGCGCCCCACTCATGATCATCGCTGAGGATGTCGACGGCGAAGCGCTGGCGACCCTGGTGGTGAACAAGCTGCGCGGCACCCTGAACGTGCTTGCTGCCAAGGCCCCTGGCTTCGGTGACCGCCGCAAGGAAATGCTGCGCGACATCGCCGCCCTGACCGGTGGCCAGGTCATCTCGGAAGAGGTTGGCCGCCGCCTCGACAGCGCCACCCTTGAGGACCTCGGCCGCGCTCGGCGCGTGGTCTCCTCCAAGGACGACACCACCTTCATCGAGGGTGCCGGCGATTCCAGTGCGATCGAAGGCCGCATCGGCCAGATCCGCTCCCAGATCGAGACCACCACGTCCGACTTCGACCGCGAGAAGCTGCAGGAGCGCCTTGCCAAGTTGGCTGGCGGCGTGGCAGTGATCAAGGTTGGCGCCGCGACCGAGACCGAGCTCAAGGAGAAGAAGCACCGCGTCGAGGATGCGCTGAGCGCGACCCGCGCCGCGGTGGAAGAGGGCATCGTGCCGGGCGGCGGTGTCGCCCTGATCAACGCCCTGACGGTGCTGGACAACGTTGAGGCCGAAGGCGATATCAAGACCGGCGTCAGCATCCTGCGCCGCGCCCTTGAGGAGCCTCTGCGCGGTATTGCCGCCAACGCGGGCCGCGACGGCGCTGTCGTCATCGAGATGGTGCGCCAGGCCCAGAAGGCCCAGAACAACGGCAAGATCGGGTACGACGTTATCAGCGACACCTACGTTGATATGGTGGATGCTGGCATCATCGACCCGGCCAAGGTGACCCGCTCCGCGGTGGAGAACGCCTCCAGCATCGCTGGCATGATTCTCACCACTGAGGCGCTGATCACCGACAAGCCGGAAGAGAAGGCTGCGGCTCCGGCGATGCCGGGCGGCATGGACTACTAGTCCACGCACCTTCCGATAATCCGGAAAAGCGAAAGAGGGCGGCCACCAGGCCGCCCTCTTTGCGTGCGCTCGTTCTGGCCGGCGTCTCTGAGTCCTGGACCTTCACCGAGGCGCCCCGTCATTTGCCCTGGATCTGGATGGTGTGCATCCTCGCCTCAGAGAGGCTACGGCTGCGTGCAGTTGGCGGCGTCCTTGCCCAGTTCGCATGTCACCCGGGCCTCTCCTGACGCATCGCGCTGCGTGGCGACCCAGCCAGTTGGGCCCGGCTCCAGCGTGAGAAACCCGAACGAGGAAAGGATTTCCGCGTCCTCCAGCTCCGGGTCGTCAAGCTGGGAACCGGTGGGCGTGCCCGAGGGCATCGGGTCGAGAGCCGTACCCGAGTTCCCCGATATGAGTTGCGGCGGCAAGGTGGACGATTGCTCGAACGAAAGCGCCTCGGCGATATGGATGTGGCCTGAGAGGATGAGCGCCAGATTCGCACTCAGCTTGTCGCCGATTGCCGACTGATAGGCAGCGTTCTCGCCCTCGGTGTCCCGGTTCTCGACGGAGAAGACGCTCCAGACCGGCCGGTGCGTCACCAACCACGAGCCTGCCGGGGCCGTGTCGGCGATCACACCAAACTCACGCACGTACTCTTTTGTTTCGCCCGGGGTTGCCTTCGTGTCTGCGGCCTGGGCTGAGTCGAGGGCCGCCAGCATGACACCGTTCAGCGGGACCAGGTACGGGTCCGTATACGTTTGACAGGCCGCCTGATACGTGCGGGGATCGAAGAACCGGAACCAGCCCTCCGGATTGCGAGCGCACGCTTCGTGATTACCCCGCATCATGACCAGAGGGGCTGCCGTAAACAGGGGGGCCGCCGGAGTCACGAAATCCGCGTTCCAGGTCGCCCAATTGTCACCCGAGGGGCTGCCAGAGCAGCCAGCCATGTCGTCCGGACATGGAGATTCGCGGTACAGATAGTCGCCGACATGAATGATCAGGTCGGGCTGCCACGCGGCGACTGAGGCGGCAACCTGCGCGAAAGGCCAGTCAGCCGGGTCGTTGCAGTTCTGGAACTTCCCTTCCTGGTCGTTCAACCGACAGCCCGTGTCGCCGACGACGGCGATCCGCTCCAATCGTCCAGAGGGCAGCGGGAGCTCAACGCTGTTGATGTTGGCGGAGGTCGCACCGAACGGAACAGTCGCTTCGCACACGATCACGGCGAAGTCCGCGTCTGCCTCACCGCGTGGTTGCATCACCACGGCCCGTCCGTCTATGACCACGTCGGGACAAGCTCCAGTCGTCATCGCTCGCGCCATCAGCACGCCATCAGGGCCGAACTGGAGCCACACCGGAAGGGCGCCGGGAGACGCGACCGGGGTTGCCGTCTGGCCCGCAACGCTCCCGAAGCTGGCGCAGGCTGACAGGAGAAAAACCAGAGACAGGGTAAGGACACGCCTCAGCGCCAAGATGTTTTCCTCCGCGAGAGACGAACTTCTTCATCGCAGACGGACTGGAATCTCATTCCGCCGTTGGATCGCCTTTCTCACCGAACATGGGGGGGACGATCAACGGAAAGACACGTCGGCCACCTTGTTCGATGCTGATCGCCTGTGTGGGACAGGCGCGAGCTCCAGCGAAGAGTTGCTCCATGGTGGCCTGGTCCGCGTTCTCGATGACTGCCACGCCAGTTTCCTCGTCCAGCACGAAAATGCCAGGGGCGGCGGTGGTGCACTTGGCATTGGCAATGCAGCGGCGCGGATCGATGACGACCCGGGTGTGGCCCTTGGTGACTTCGAGAACCATGTGCGCTCCCTCTGATGTGTGAACGACGAACCATTGAGGGTCCCAGAATTCCGTCCAGTCGTTCATGGGCAGCCCTCACGCAGCGTGCGTGGAGCGATGCTAACACTGCCTCCGGGGTGAATCCCGGAGGCAGCGCCAGGATTTTCGCCACACCCGGTGACCGCACGGAGTCCACTGGGCATCTCTTCGCGAGGCTGACGGCAGGACACGTGGACGCGATTGCCCGGTCAAATCAGGAAGAGGGCGAGAGATTGCTCCCTCGCCCTCGTTGAACCCTTCAAGTGCTCTTGCGGGGGCTGACTACCAGATCGTATCCGCCGGAACGCCGAGCGAGAGGCGGCCAACGTAGGAGAGCGTGCGCTCGGGATTCAGGGGATGAAAGGCACCAGCCCGCACGTCACGGTAGGCGCGTTCGAGGAACGAAGGCGCGAGATATGAACCTCCGCCGGCAACCTGCATGGCCAGGTCCACGATCTCCTGCGCCTCCGTCACGATCTGGCGTTTGGCGATCATCAGCGGCGCCATGGCCCGGTCATCAGGCACATATTCGTCTCCCAGTTCGTCCAGGGCGCCGAGAAGTGCCCACCAGAGAACCTTGAGCTTAACGTCCATCAGGCCGATTTGCCGTTGAATCGTGGCGTCATCGGCCATTGACCGCCCATCGCCAAGCCGCCGTTGGGAGACCACCGAAACGGCCTCATCGCGAGCGGCGGCGGCGATGCCGGCGTACACGGAGGCAACCGGCGGAGCAAAGTGGATACCTGCGACGCGCAGGGCGGGATCGACCTTGCCCCAGGGACGCCGGGCAGCGACCTGGGCCTCAGTGATCCTGACGTTGTCGAGGACGACGTCGTGGCTGCCCGTGGCGCGCATGCCGAGTGCGTTCCAGTTTTCTGGCACGCTAACACCGGGTGAGGACATGGGGATGCCCACGAGCAGGACAAGTGTTCCTTCATCGGGGTCTTCGTAACGTGCCATTGTCGTGATGACCCCGGCGACCGGTGCCTGGCTGCAGAAGATCTTGCGGCCGGTGATGCGATAGCCGCCCTCCTCCCTGACCGCCGTTGCCGAGGTGTAGATGCCGTCCGACCCGCCACTGGTCATCAGGACCAGACCTTCGTTAGCTACGCGTCGCAGGACTGCTTCTGCTCCGGGTGCGCCGCGCCGCCAGCGAAAGACATTGCTGAGCGTCAGGTACAGGTGCATGTTGACGGCCAGTGCAGTCGAGGCGCAGTGGCGGGCAAGCTCGGCCTGGGCGAAGCAGACTTGCCGCATGGTGGCGCCGAGCCCGCCCAGTTCGCGGGGGACGGCCAGGCGTAGGTACCCGGCGTCTTGCATCAAGTCGAAGTTCTCGTAGACGAACGTGTTTTCGCGGTCGTGTTGCGCAGCAAGCGGCGCAAAGACCGCGCCGAGTGACGCAGCGAGGGCGACGAAGGCATCGTCTCCTGCCTCACGATCATGGAATCGCCACGCATGCTCGGACAGTGCGACAGCGCTTTCGATCACGCCTGTGGTCATCTGTACACTCTCCTCGGGGTCCGTAAGTCGAATCGCCGGGCAAGGTTGCTACGGTGCATACGACCTTAGGGCTGCGTGGCTGGGAAGCCATCGGGGAGATGTCCCACATTTTGATGGGCGCGTTCCCAGATGTTGGGTGAGTGCATCCCGGGACATTCCGCCATACGACCCGGGCTGCCAATCACGCGAGCGGTGGACACGGGGCCCAGAACGTTGTCGTGTGGCCTCCGAATCGGCGGGCGGCGTGCCTGACTATGGCACTGACCGGGGAGCGGGACGCGGTGGAGCTACTCGAGCGTGAACAGCCCCTCGCGCAGCTTGCAGAACACCTGCGGGAAGCAGCGGCCGGCCATGGGCGGCTGGTGCTGGTGGGTGGTGAGGCAGGAGTCGGCAAGACTGCGCTCATCGATGCGTTCATTCGCCAGGCAAACATCGAGGTGCTCCGCACGTCGTGGGACTCACTCTCTACGCCAGCTCCCCTCGGCCCAGCGCGCGATCTGGCCCCGATGCTTGGGCTGGATTTCGGTGAGTTGGGGCACGGCCTGGAGGCGCGCGAGCAGGTCTTTCGATCCGTACTGGCGTCGCTGGGATCGAGAGGAGCACCGACGGTCGTCATTGGGGAAGACGCGCATTGGGCCGACGGTGCGTCGCTGGAGATGCTTCGTTTCCTGGGGCGGCGTATCAGTGAGTTGACGGTGCTCATCGTCGTCAGCTATCGCGACGACGAGATTGGCGCGGATCACCCGCTGCGCCTGCTACTGGGTGACCTCGCCACCGCGCGAACGCTCCACCGCCTCCCAGTCGCGCCGCTGTCAGAGCTCGCCGTGAGACAACTGGCCGAAGCGGCCGGGCAAGACGCGACACAATTGCACCGCCTGATGAACGGCAACCCGTTCTTTCTGGCTGAAATCCTCAGAGCACAGGCTGGACTGATACCGGAGTCGGTGAGCGACGTTGTTCTGGCGCGAGCCTCCCGGCTCTCTCCGGAAGCGCGGGCTGCTCTGGATGTCGCCGCCGTCATTGGCGCCTCATTCACGACGGAGCGCTTCCTGGCCGTCGCTGGACCGGTGCTGGAGGAGGTTGACGAATGCATTGCGTCTGGTTTGCTGATAGCGGCGGAGGACGATCTGCAGTTTCGCCACGCCCTGACGCGGGACGCTCTGTACTCGGCAATGGCGCCCACGCGCCGCAGGCTACTCCACAGCCGGGTGCTGCTGGCACTGCGAGACGAGGCTAGCCACAGGCCGACGCTGGCGCTCCTGGCACACCATGCCGAGGGTGCTGGTGAGCGAGCCCGTGTGCTTGAGTACGCCACCGCCGCGGCCGAGGAGGCAACACGCCCCAACGCGCACCGCGAGGCAGCGGCGCAGTATCAGCGAGCCCTGCGGTACGCCGACGACCTATCTGGCGCTGAGCGAGCCAGATTGTTTGACGGCCTCTCCACTGCCAGCTACCTGAGCGATCAGGGGGAGGAGGCAATCACCGCTCGACTGGAGTCGCTGGGTATCTGGCGGAAAGTGGGAGTCCCCCTCGAAGTGGGTAACAGCCTCCGCTGGCTGGCACGGCTCTATTGGTTTCAGGGACGTGGTGAGGAGGCCGAGGAGGCGCTCTCTGAGGCGCTGACGATTCTGGAGGCGTCGCCGCCGGGGCGTGAATTGGCGCTGGTCTGCAACACCCTGGCCGAGATTCGCATGCTGGATCAGGATCTCGACGAGACCCTGCGGTGGGGCCAGCGAGCGCTGGACCTGGCCGACGGCAACCTCGAGCCTGAGATTCCCATTCAGGCCCTCGTCAACATGGGGTCCGTGCGCTTGCTCTTCGAGGACCCCGGTGGTGAACGCGATCTCATGCACGGCCTGCGCCTGGCGCGGGCTCATGGCATCACTGAGCAAGCCGCTCGCGCGCTGACCAACCTGGCGTGGTCCTCAATGTGGATCATGCGCCTGGCCGATGCCGAGCGGCACTTCGCGGCCGGGTTGGATTTCTGCCAGGACCATGACCTGGATTTCTTCCATCGGTATCTCCGGGCCGGCCGGGCAACCCTCTGGATGCACCAGGGCAACTGGGATGCAGCCCTCGCGGAATGCCAGCAATTGCTCCAGATGCCAGAACTCTCACCGCTTACGCGGATGATGGCGCTGGTCACGGTGGGGCAGATTCTCGCGCGCCGTGGACAGGACAACTCCCTGGCATTCCTGGACGAGGCACAGGTGTTGGCGGAAGAGAACGGACAGCTCATGCGGCTTGGCCCGGTCTACGCCGCCCGTGCTGAGGCCGCGCTCCTGCGGAGTGATCACCAGAAGGCAAGACAGGCGATTGATGCCGTTCGCGAGCTGGTGGAATCGCATGGGCATCGCTGGCAGCGCGGCGAGTTTTCCTGGTTCACCTGGCAACTGGGCGAGCACTCGCCGCTTCCCGGTGAACTGGCGGAGCCCTACGCCCTCCAGCTTTCCGGCCAGTCGCTGGCGGCAGCCGAGGCATGGCGGCTACGGGGCTGTCCCTATGAAGAAGCTCGAGCCCTGGCAGCAAGCGATGACCCCTCGCTCGTCCGTGTGGCACTTGAAACTCTGGAACGCCTGGGAGCAATGCCCGCCCGCAGCGCGGCGGCCCAACGCCTCCGCGAACTCGGCGTGCACGATGTGCCGCTTGTGCGGCGAGGTCCACTGGCATCGACCCGCGCGAATCCGGCGGGCTTGACGCAGCGTGAGGTCGATGTATTGACCCTTGTGGTCGAGGGCTTGCGAAACCCGGATATCGCGACGCGACTCTTTCTCACGCCAAAAACGGTTAGCCACCACCTCACGTCCATTTACGCCAAGCTCGGTGTTACGACGCGCACCGAAGCGGCTCGGGCTGCGACAAGACTTGGGATCGCGCGCGAAAACTAGGACACCTCGTCGCACAACCTCGGTGAGTTTTCCGATGGCAAGCGCGCTGCTGCCTCCTACCGTGGTCACAGTGAAAGACGTAGCGGCTGGACCACGACGAGGGCACACTCATGACCATTAAGACCGCGGCGCACCTCATCGCCGAGGCAAGGGCCCGTACAGGACACCTGACGGCGGAAGAGGTTGCGGCGGAGCTCCGAGAACAGTCGGTCCTTCTGGTCGATCTCCGAGAGCCGGACGAACGAGTCGAGCATGGGGTGATTGCAGGTGCGGTGCACGCTCCACGCGGCATGCTGGAGTTCTACGCGGATCCGACCAGTGCCTACTTTCACCCGGAATTCGACCCGGCACGCCGGACCATCCTCTACTGCGCGTCTGGAGGGCGTGCTGCACTCGCGGCCGAAACCCTTCTGACGCTGGGTTACACACGTGTCGCCTATCTCAAGGGTGGTCTGCAGGCGTGGTGTGAAGCAGGTTATGGTGTCGAATCTGCGGTTTGACAACGTGGATCGGGCACCGGTGCTGTCTGCCGGGCAGAAGAGATGACTCTGCGACTGCCGCACATCGCGTCCAGTTGAGAACCCAGCGTTCACGAATTCAAAGTCTTTTGGTATGGCAACGGGAGATATCGATGCACGTTCAAGAATTGGGCACATTGCCGGGAAGCCTGGCGCAGTTTCGGGCGCAGCGCGGCCTGGGCCGCACGCTGGGCAGCCTGGCCCTGGCTGGAGCAATAGTCGCAGCTGTCAGCGTCGAGGGAGCCATGGCCAGGAAGAAAAGGAAGCGGGGCCGTTCAGGAGGTCAGGGTCCAGCGGGGCCTGCCGGACCCGCGGGCCCCATCGGGCCAGAAGGACCGGCAGGCACCCCAGTGACCTTCGTCTCGATTACCGCTCAAAGAAGTGCTGTGCTGGCAGCCGCAGCGGGAAGCGAACTGCAGTCCGTGGCAGAGTGTGGGTTTGAGTCCGTTCCGGTCAACTGCGGCTGGAGCCTTGTGGGAGATGCGACCGACTTTGATCGCACGACGACACAAGTCGAGCCAGGCTTCCTACGAGGGGTTGGCATGTGCACTGTTCGTCTTCGCCGGACCGCGGCAGTCGCTGCGGCGGGTGGTCAGGTGATTGCGACCGCCATCTGCACAAGCTCGACCCTGTAGGTGGGAGGAGTAGGAGTCCTCAGTGGAGCTAACCGGGGTTCATGGCTGTGTCGAGTATTGACCTAACTCTCCGATGATTTCACGTCGTAAACCAGCATGACCCGAGCCGGCAGTTCGATGCTGCCGGCTTTGGTTTCTCGTCGATGATGGTTGGACAGGCACAGGTCGATCAATGAGCACGCCGGCACGAGTGACGTTGGTGCCTCTCAAACGGGATTGGACTGAGAAGGTGCATATCGCTCCGGACCAACGCATGTCTTTGGGGATCGGAGATTGCGAGATCCAGCGGCCAATCAATGAGACGTTCATCGGACAGGACGAGCGGGGAGCCGTACGACGAGAGAGATGCCCCGGAAATGCGTATTTTTACGAATGGCGGTCACCGCATCAGAGGGATATCATCAGGAGTTGTTGTGTTCTTTCTCACCTCGCCCGGTCCCCTGAAGGAGCATGCGCATGAACTCTGCCAATCGTTCGACCGCTTGACTACGACCCCGGGGCGGCTGCGCAGTTGCCGGCCAGCCTGAGCCTCTTGGTGGTGCGCATGCCCGGCGGCATTGATCTCGCCGCGTCCAGCACGGCGCCCAGCGTTCGACCGGGACGGCGATGGTCTCTTTGATGATGACGAAACCGATGTTCACGGGACCAACCCAGACTTCAAGACACCGACGGCGACGGCGTGGGCGACGGCGAAGAGGTCTACTACGGCAGCAACC
Organism: Thermomicrobiales bacterium; assembly: GCA_046328375.1. GTDB lineage: Bacteria > Chloroflexota > Chloroflexia > Thermomicrobiales > UBA6265 > JACCXM01. Next base: position 42,577 of record JAXLWT010000029.1, on the reverse strand, counting down.
TGCTGGCGGCCGACGATTACACCGGGGTTGTGGGGAACGGCAATGACGTCGGCCTCGGGGAGCTCGTCGGGCCCGACGGGACCATCGACATTGCTCCGGCTCCCTGTCGCGGCGTCGGCTACCCGTGCGATTACGACACCGAATGCTGCGGACCTAACGTCCTGTGCTGCTGGGATGGCGCGCCGCTGCGGACGAATGGACGTCAGTGCTTTCGGTGGGATGTGTCCCTCTTGAGCTGGAGTGGCAGCTGGCACCATCACTTGCAACGCTGAGGTAAGAGCGCAACCGTCGAAGTCACGCCGGCCCTCGCGGACTCGATCTGAGGGCCGCGAGCGTCTGGCTCGTTGCGCCCGGCAAGTCCCCATGAAGGCAAGGGACGCCCCATGCCCTACCTCAGGTAGATTCCCGGTCAGCAGATGCAACCCAATGAGAAGCGGCGCGCCATGACTACGTTTGAAGGATTCCGACTGTCGCCCAGGCTGCCCAGCGGCTGAATGTCCACCGCGCCACTATTTGGCGTCACATCGAAGCTTTACCTTGCGGCTTACCGGCACTGCACGATGGCTGCGTGCGACTCGTGGAAACGTCAGGCATTGAAGCCATAGAGCGCGACGCGGGAGCGGGGACGAACACGGAAGGATTGGAGCGGCAAGGATTGGGCGGACATTCTGCTAGAGGCGCACGCCAACAGAAGCCCAGACAAGATGGCTGAGTTCTTGTTGAGCGACAGGTTCAACGGCATTTGGCCGGAAATTCCATCGCCATCCTTGGAACGGAGAGTTTCGACAGCGGAGCCATGGCCGACGATGATGACGACGACTAACGCCGTGGTTGTGGTAACCCAAACGCCACGGACGACAGTAAGTTCCTACACAGCGTCCGGTCTGGTTCGAGTGTTCCGCCGCTGGCCGACCTCCTGGTCTTTGAATGGGTCATCAGCCATAGCCCGGTCTGCTTCTTCTACTGCCGTCACTGGTGCAAATGCTCTGGGTTGCAGGAGTGGCAGGTTGTTTCCACACTCGTTGAGTATTTGTCCGGCACTTTCTTCAGCACCTCACCAACCTGGTTGCATTCCATCCTTCAGAAAGGTTCCAAGAAAGTGGGAACGGCTCTTCTAATAGGTTCAGTGACTTAATCCACGTCCCAATCATGGCTAGCCCTTCCCCAGTCGTCTCCAGTTCCAACGTGAGTTCCAGGAGACTTCTGGCTTGGAACGTACTAACCACTTGCTTCATCTCGACCGCAGCCTCTAGTTCCTCACTTCTGGCCGCGAACCTGGACTTGAACTTCTTATCGAGCGTTTGCACCTTTACTTCCACGATTTCGCGAGTCCCATCTAGGTAGGCTTCTGTTGAACTTGAGCCAGCTGACCATCTCCGCTCGTATTCCGCGCGTCCGTCTGCTTCCGCCAGTCGCTGTTGCTCCGAGTTTGGTCCTTCAAGCGTTTGGCAACAGCTTCCACCAGTTGCTTTTCCCTGGACTCAAACGCTTGTCGATTTTTCTGCCAAACCTATTGTCAACGGCCGCCATTACGTTCAGCGGTAATTTCTTGCCTTGCAGACCCGCGCATCCTGTTCAGTTACCTTCAATTGGTAGGTTGTAAGCGACCAGGATGGCAGCAATTACAGCGATTGCGCCGAGAGACTAATACACCGTCTGCAACACGTCAGACTGAAAGCGTTGAAGTTCTTCCACGCGTGCGCGCGCACCGCGATTTCTTCGCGGTCGTGCTGGCATCCCCGGCTCCCAGGGTGGACTGTGCGTACGATGAGGCCTCCAGGTAGATGGCAGGGCCGTGGTCACGCAAAGCACGAGAAATAGAATCCGCACGATGAGCCCAAATGCGGCGCGCCACACCCGAGTCCTTCCAACCACGGCTGAACTGCCCTCCGGCAAAATCACCACCACCGACGACCCAGCCAATGCAGCTCAGGCGCCACAAGCGCGCTACCAGATAGGCCACGACCACAGTCATGAAGATCGCCGCACACGCTGTGGCCAGCGCACGCGCTGTGTCAGGCCGTGGCCAGGTAGCGGACCAGACCAGGATCTGCGCGAATAACGCCAGTCCAAGAGGAAGCAACACAGCAGGGTCAGAAGACATCGCTCAGAGCCGTCTGCGACCCGCCGCTATATCGGCACGCATTTCGTCCTGGCCAGCTCGCAGATTGCCGGGGAGTCATCCAGCCCAGCGGAGTCCTCTGTCGTGCGGGAACGTGATGAGGTTTCGTCCGGAACGCGTTGACAAACAAAACTGCCACTTCGTCTTCTATATCAATATTGCTCATCGCCAATAGAATTTCCTGCCAATTCCGGTCAGTGATGTTCAAAGGTGGGGGACCTGAGAACGGCGCAAAGGTTGAGAGTCAGACCCTTGGTCACTATTACAACGCCAGGCTGGTCGGTCCGGCGGAAACCGGCCCAGGATTCAAGACAGAGCGTGTACCAGTTTGCCGCAATCAAAGAGGCGATAGTCTGGAGTTCTTTGGGCGTTGTCTGAATCGAACTTCTGATGCCGAGAAAAAGGACCCATTGCCCCTTCCCCCACTATTTCGTAACGCTATTCCAGATCCTCTGAGGCAGTCTCACCACTTGGTTTTCGTCACGCTGATACCGCTTTGACGCACGTCGGTTCATATCCATCAGCATCCTCACTGTGGCGCCGGTTGTAATCCTCTCTGATGGCAACGTTGTCCTTATATACGACGAACGCCGTGCAGGTTCTTACTCCGCTCTCCGGCGGAAATATCTGGACAGAAATGACTTCTTGGCCAGCTTCTTCAAGCTCCGCGACTGCCTTGTTCAAGTCAGATCAATCTGGTCCACATTTCGCGCCACAACCCTTGAAACCCGCGTCATGTGTTCCTTGTACTGGAGTTCCACCTGTCCTCCTGCGACTTGTGTCCTCGTCATTGAAGACCCTTCCAGCATTATCCAAATTCATGTGGCGATTGTAACAGCCACCCCAGTACCGTGTCACCTGACGCGCTTTTGCTGTCCAAGTCCATGCATGTCAAAAAGGCTTTATACTTGCAGGTGGAGGAATCCTGAATGGAAAAGCTGACTGTTAGGGAATGGCGGCTTATGCGTGGAATGACCCAGATGCAGCTTACCCAGCGTATGGAAGTTACGCACATCAGCGTAGGGAACTGGGAGAACGGGCGGAAACGAACCAACGGCGCGGCAATTGGCAGCTTTAGCCGTTGCGCGGGACGTGAGCATGGACCAGATAGCGTTCAGGAAGGAGGAAGCAAAGGTCGCGGTGCAGTCCCCCGCCAGGGACGTGAAAATGAAACAGGACGCCAGGGAAGTGATTGCTCCCCAGCGCCCCTAACCCCGGAACCTGAGCGTCCAGGAACAGGAGCTAACAGAATGGTACGGCAGCGCCAGGAGGCGGCAGCATCAACGCGTGTTGCAAAGAACGACACCCCAGCAAGTCAACCATCCAAGAAGCGGCGGAGCTACGGCGAAGGAGCCATCTCTCCAGCGCAGTGACGGACGATGGGTGGCACGCGTCGTCCAGGAAGATGTGGAAAGTGGAAGACCTACTACGGCAAGACCAGAAAGGAAGCAGCAGACAAACTGAAAGCTGGCCAACGTGCGAAGTAAAACACGGCTGTCGCTCGATGAAGGAAGAACGACAGTCAAGCAATACCTGGAACGGTGGCTGTCGGCCAGCGTCCGCCCGTCGGTCAAGACAAAGACCTTTTTTTTTTTTTTATGAAGGGTATATCCATCGTTCGCGTTCGCGTCATCCTACGCTTTGCACCAGGAAGCTGATCAAGCTGACCCGCTTGACCTCAAGCTCTGTACGCCACGCTGGCTGAGTCAGGCTTGTCAGCACGCTCTGGTTCATCACACCCACCGCGTCCTGCATCGTGCATTTGTCCGGAGATTGCGAGATCCAGCGGCCAATCAATAAGACGTTCATCGGACAGGGCGAGCGGGGAGCCGTACGACGAGAGAGATGCCCCGGAAATGCGTATTTTTACGAATGGCGGTCACCGCATCAGAGGGATATCATCGGAGCACAGGTTCTTCTCACCTCGCCCGGTCCCCTGAAGGAGCATGCGCATGAACTCACAATCGTTCGACCGCTTGACTACGACCCTGGCGACGCTGCGCAGCCGCCGGGCCAGCCTGAGCCTCCTTGGTGGTGCGGCCCTGGCGGCATTGATCTCGCCGCGTCCAGCACGTGGCGCCCAGCGTTCGGACCGGGACGGCGATGGTCTCTTTGATGATGACGAAACCGATGTCTACGGGACCAACCCAGACTTCTACGACACCGACGGCGACGGCGTGGGCGACGGCGAAGAGGTCTACTACGGCAGCAACCCGCTGGCGGCCGACGATTACACCGGGGTTGTGGGGAACGGCAATGACGTCGGCCTCGGGGAGCCCGTCGGGCCTGACGGGACCATCGACATTGCTCCGGCTCCCTGTCGCGGCGTCGGCTACCCGTGCGATTACGACACCGAATGCTGCGGACCCAACGTCCTGTGCTGCTGGGATGGTGTTTCGCTGCGGACCGAATGCAGGGACGTCAGTGCTTTTGGTGGGATGTGTCCCTCTTGAGCTGGGATAAAACCAGGCACCATCACTTGCAACGCTGAGGTAAGAGCGCAACCTTCGAAGTCACGCCGGCCCTCACGGACTCGATGTTGAGTGCCGATGAGCGGTTCTGCGAAGTCGTGCGCGGCGCCGAAATGCGGCGCCCCCGCAGGTTGTTCCGATGCGCTCGTTCTCAACACGGCGCGGTGTTTTGGTGCGGACGGCGGGATTCGAACCCGCACGAGGGTTGCCCCTCAGCGGTTTTTAAGACCGCGGCGTCTGCCTTTCCGCCACGTCCGCCCATGTGCGTTGCGAGGATACCTGATCCGGGAGTCACTCACCGGGCACAAAAAAGCCCGGATCCTTGTCCGGGCGAGCCTGGAGCGGAAGACGGGATTCGAACCCGCGACCTTCTCCTTGGCAAGGAGATGCTCTACCACTGAGCCACTTCCGCATCGCGTTAGCCCCGGTACTATAGGCAGCAAGGGCAACGTCGTCAAGGAACTCACGGAGGAATCGTGAACGCATCGCAACTTCCTGGCACGCTGGTGTCCACTGAGTGGCTCTCCGAGCACCTGGATGATCCCAACCTGCGCGTGGTCGATATCCGCGGTTACGTACACACGACTGATCTTGGCGAGGGGAGGCAACACGCCGACTACGTGGCGGCGCGTGACGAATACGACGCGGGACACATCCCAGGCTCCGTCTACGTTGATTGGACCCAGGACATCACGGACCCTGACAACCCTGTCAAGGTACAGATCGCGCCACCCGAACTCTTCGCACAAACAATGGCCGAGCGGGGGATTGGCGACGACACCGACGTAGTGATAACCGACCATACGGGAGGTAACTTCGCCACTCGCCTGTGGTGGGCCCTGAAGTACTACGGACATGACCGCGCGGCGATCCTCGACGGCGGCTATCGAAAGTGGAAGGCAGAAGGTCGTCCGCTCTCGACCGAAGCGCCTGACACGCGCGAGGCCCGGTTCACGCCGCGGGTGCGGCCGGATCTGGTGGTGGATGTCGACGGCGTACTGGCGGCGGTCGAGGGCGGCGGAACGCAGATTCTCGATGCGCGAGACGCCGGGCAGTACACCGGGGCGGTGGCGAGAGGGAGCCGGGGTGGACGCATCCCGACAGCGCTGCACGTTCCGGCCAAGGCACTCGTCAATGCCGACGGCACCTGGAAGCCCGTTGAGGAACTGCGAGAAATCCTCGCGGCGAGCGGTGTGCGTGGGGATGAGCCTGCCATTGCCTACTGCAATGGCGGTGTCACGGCTACGGCCCTGCTTTTCGCGCTCGATCGCACTGGCCACAGCACCTACGCCAACTACGATGGCTCCTGGAATGAGTGGGGCGAGCGGCCGGATCTTCCTGTCGAGTCAGACAGGTAGAACTCGCGCCGGTTCTTCCCCACGGTACGCAAAGGCCCCGCTTCCGTCCGACGGAAGCGGGGCCGGGAAACCGGACTTCAACCGCTGGTGCCAAGGAGCAGACTCGAACTGCTGACCGCACGATTTTCAGTCGTGAGCTCTACCAACTGAGCTACCTTGGCAGGTTGTCCATGTGCCGCGCCCGGCCTGGTGGGCGATAGAGGGCTCGAACCTCTGACATCCACGGTGTAAACGTGGCGCTCTTCCAGCTGAGCTAATCGCCCTCGGCTGGCTCATTGCGGTGCCCAGGAAAGGATTTGAACCTTCACGCCCTAAACGGGCACTAGCCCCTCAAGCTAGCGCGTCTGCCGATTCCGCCACCTGGGCAGGCACCGGCTGATTATAGGGATCTGCCCGGATACGCGTCAATGCGCGAATTTGCCGCTCACAGGGGAACGAGGCACGGTGCTATGCCGGGAGCGCGTATCCTTGCCGGAGCGCGATTGTTGGGCAAGCCGGTGAGGCGTACCGGGTCATCAAGGGAGATGCAGAGGAGCATGGCACGGCCAAAGGTGAGCGTTGTTGGCGCCGGCATGGTTGGTGGGGCGGTGGCCCAGTATCTGGCGCTGCGCGACTACGCGGATGTCGTCCTGGTCGATATCGTTGAGGGCATGCCGCAGGGCAAGGCGCTCGACCTGGCGGAGACCGCCCCGGTCCTTGGCTACGACAGCCAGTTGACGGGCTCGAATGGCTACGAGGCCACCGCGGGCTCCGACGTCGTTGTGGTCACGTCAGGCATCGCGCGCAAACCGGGCATGAGCCGCGATGACCTGCTGCGCACTAACATGGGGATCGTGAAGTCGGTCGTCGAGCAGGCCGTCGCCGCCTCGCCGGATGCCATTTTCATCATTGTCTCCAACCCGCTTGATGCCATGTGCCACGTCGCGTTCGAAGCCGCCGGGATTCCCCGCGAGCGTATGATCGGCATGGCTGGCGTCCTCGATTCCGCTCGCTTCCGGTGCTTTATCGCTGCCGAGGCGGACGTATCCGTTGAGGATGTCAACGCCACCGTCCTGGGCGGCCACGGCGACACCATGGTGCCGATCTCGCGGTACTCAACCATCGCCGGGGTACCGATCACCCAGATCTTCAAGCCGGAGGTGGTCAAGGCGCTCGAAGAGCGGACCGCGAATGGCGGAGCGGAGATCGTCTCGCTGCTCAAGACAGGCAGCGCCTACCAGGCGCCTGGCGCCTCGGTGGTCGAAATGATCGACAGCATCCTCCTGGACAAGCGCCGCGTCCTGCCGTGCAGTGTGCATCTTGAAGGCGAGTACGGGCTGCAGAGTCTGTTCGTCGGGGTACCGGTCAAGCTGGGCGAAGGCGGCGTGCGCCAGGTCATCGAGTTGAACCTGACCGACGACGAGAGGGCGGCGCTCCACAAGTCTGCTGCCGCGGTGCAAGACCTTGTAGACGCGATGGCGCGCCTGAAGAGCGAGAGCGCTGCCTCTGCGTAGGCGAGGGGAAGGCCACGGGGAGCAGGCGCGTGCCAGAGCCGAACACGCCACTCATTGAACGCCCCTGGGAAAACGTCGAGCGCATGGTCGATGTCGATCATGCGCTCGAGCGTATTCTCGCGGTCGTGGCTCCCCTTCCCCTGGAGCGCGTTCCCTTGTTGCAGGCCGCTGGCCGGGTGATTGCAGAGACCGTGCTGGCGCGAGACAACGTGCCACCCTTCCGGAACTCCGCGATGGACGGCTTCGCGGTGCGGTGTGCGGAAGTGGCCCACGCCAGTTGGGATGAGCCTGCTCGCCTGCCGGTCGCCTCCGAGGTGGCCGCGGGTGATGTCGCTGGCGCCGTGCTGGAACCAGGTACGGCGATCCGCATCATGACCGGGGCGGTGCTGCCAGATGGAGCGGACGCGGTCGTCCGTTTCGAAGAGACGGACGAGGCGCAACGAACAGGCGGCCAGCCAGCCAGCGAGGTTTGTGTTTTTCGCGCGCCGCGGCACGGGGACAACGTGCGCGAAGCTGGCGAAGACATCACCCGGGGCATGGAGGTCGCCAGCGCGGGGCAGATGCTAACGCCAGCGCGCCTCGGCCTGGTGGCTTCGGTCGGTGTGGCGGAGGCGCCAGTGCACCGGCGGCCGGTGGTTTCGATTCTCTCCACGGGCAACGAGGTGGTGCCGCCGGGCGAAAAGCTGCCCTCCGGCAAGATTCGTGATAGCAACGCCTACGTCCTGGCGGCGATGGCGCAGGCCTGGGGCGCTGAAGTGCGGCTTCACGGCATCGCGCGGGACACGGTCGAGAACCTGACGTCCCATCTCCACGACGCTCGCGAATCCGACCTGATAGTCACGAGCGGCGGGGTGTCGCTCGGGGATTTTGATTTCGTCAAGGATGTGCTGAGCGCCGAAGGCGAGGTCAATATCTGGCAGGTGCGCATGAAGCCGGGCAAACCGCTGGCATTCGGGGTGTTGGGGGAGACTCCTCTCCTGGGTCTGCCGGGCAACCCCGTTGCGGCGGGCGTGAGCTTTGTCCTCTTTGGCAGACCCGCCATTCTGCGCATGTTGGGTCACCGGGACGTGTCCCCGCCCCTCGTTGACGCGATCACGACCGAAGCCATTGACAATCGTGGTCAGCGGCGGCATTTCATGCGGGTCATCCTGGAGCCGCATGAGGATGGCGTGGCCCGGGCCAGGGCGGCCGGAGAGCAGGGGGCCGGCGTGCTGAGTTCACTCGCAGCGGCAAATGCACTCCTGGTGGTGCCGGAATCTCTGGAACATGTTCGGGCAGGAGCACGTTTGCAGGCTATACGGCTCGATTGGTGAACTTCTTGCGTCGTATGGGCAACGAGCCGTTTGCCGTTGAAACGCTCTCACCGGCAGTGATTCGGGAGAAGGACAACCATGCAGTCATTTAGTGCGTTTGACGGCGTGCGCGGTATGTTGAGTGTTCTGCGCGAAGTCAGCCTCGAGGAGATTCGCGAGCAGGCGGAAACACCGCCGCGCCTCCTGGTCGTGGGCCCGACCGCTGACGCCGCGCGGCGGCTTGGCCTGGCACTGACTGGCGCGGAAGGCCAGTTTTCATCCACCTACCGGGCCGCAACGGATCCCCTGGATGGCCTGGGCCGGCTCGACGCGGCAGTGGTCTGGGATCCTGAGCGCACTGGGGCAAGCTCCCGCGTGTCGACGGCCGTGCAGTATGACTCCCCGCCGGTCCCGATCGTGCGCTTCGAGGGGGCGAGCCCGGATGATGAACGCGCGATCGAACAGCTCAGGCTCGATATCCTGCGCCGCAATGGTGATCGCGTCACCGGATTCGGACGCGCACTGCCGGCGTTTCGCCAGGCCGCAGCGAAGCAGATCATTGACGAAACGTCGATCGCCAACGCGCAGTTTTCGATTGTCTCGAACTTGCCGGCGTTGATCCCGATCGTTGGCGGCCTGGCCGCGGCTGGCGCGGATTTCATCGTGCTGACCAAGAACCAGGTGATCATGCTCTACAAGCTGGCAGCCATTTACGGGCGGAACTTGAATGATCAGCGCACCATCCTGCAGGAGGTCTTGCCGGTGGTGGGCGCTGGCCTGGTCTGGCGCACCCTGGCACGCGAGGCGACCGCCGTCCTGCCGTTTGCTGCCGGCGCGGTCCCCAAGCTGGCAATCGCCTACGCCGGTACGGTCGCCGTGGGGCGAGCCGCCGAGTACTACTACCGGACGGGCCTGAAGCCGACCCGGGCGCAAATGGATGAGTTCACCGCCATGGCCATGGAGCGCATGCGCAGTCTCAACCTGCCGGAACTCCTGAAACGATTCCGCAAGGAGGACGAGCACGGTCCTGGTGGAGTTAATGGTGCGCCGCAGGTAACGGTGATCGAAACAGAGGCCCAGCCTGTAGAAAAGAAGCGCTGGCGCATCGGGCCCGGCTGACACGATCTCAGCCGGGCGACGAATCCGTAGCCCAATGCTGGGAGCGGGTTACGGCTTTGTCCCAACGTTCCTGGATCTCGCGCAGCGACGCGTCATTACCACCGGGCTCGAAGGTGTGTTCGATCTCCCAGAGCGATTCCAGTTCCTGCTCGGATCGCCAGAGTCCGCAACCGAGTCCCGCCAGGTAGGCTGCGCCAGTCGCCGTTGTTTCCACGTTACGCGGGCGCACTACGGGCACGCCGAGAAGATCTGCCTGGATCTGCATCAGCAGGTTGTTGCGCGCGGCGCCTCCATCAACGCGCAGCGAGCGCAGTGGGATGCCGGAGTCTGAGGCCATGGCGCTGATGACATCCCGGACCTGGAGCGCAATCGCTTCCAGTGTTGCGCGGGCGATGTGAGCGGACGTTGTGCCCCGGGTGATGCCAAAGAGGGCGCCGCGTGCAGTGGGGTCCCAGTGTGGCGCTCCAAGCCCGGTCAGGGCTGGGACAAACGTCACGCCGTCTGATGTCGGGACGGAGGCGGCCAGCGCTTCAACTTCGGACGATTCCTCGAACAGCCCGAGGCCATCTCGCAACCACTGCACGGCCGATCCACTGACGAAGATCGACCCCTCCAGGGCAAAGGTCGTGTGCTGCTCGCGCTGCCAGGCGATGGTGGTCAGCAGCCGGTGGCGAGAGCGACGCGGGCGGGCGCCGGTGTTCATCAAGAGGAAGGAGCCGGTGCCATAGGTGTTCTTGGCGTCGCCCGGCGCGAAGCAGCACTGCCCAAAGAGTGCTGCTTGCTGGTCACCGGCGATGCCAGCGATAGGCACCTCAGCCCCGACCACGTCGCCCGAGGTGACGCTCAATTCGCCGCTACTCGCGACGATCTCAGGCAGCATCTGGGGCGGGATGGCAAGGTCACGCAGGAGTCCGGGTGACCACTGGCGCGTTTCCAGGTCAAGCAGCATGGTGCGAGAGGCGTTCGTCACGTCGGTGATATGGTGCGCGCCGCCGGTCAGGTTCCAGATCAGCCAGCTATCGACGGTGCCAGCCAGGAGATCCCCGGCATCGGCGCGGGCGCGAAGCTCAGGCTTCTCCTCCAGCAGCCAGGCAATCTTGGTGGCCGTGAAATACGCATCGGGCACAAGGCCCGTGACGTGGGTGTACGACGGGCCCATCCCGCGCGAGAGCAGGCTCTCGACCTGGGGAGCACTCTGCCGGCTTTGCCAGACGATGGCGGGGTGAATCGGCCGGCCCGTCTCCGCGTCCCAGACGACGAGCGTCTCGCGTTGATTCGTGATACCGATGCTTGCCACATCGTTCATCGTGATGCCGGCACGTGCGACGGCATCGCGCATGGTGGCAAGCTGGGACTGCCAGATCTCGGTGGCGTCCTGGTTGACCCAGCCCGGATGCGGGAAGAGTTGCGTGGTTGGCAGTTGGGCCATCGACATCGCCTGCCCGGCCTGGTTGAAGAGGATGCTGCGGCTGGACGTCGTGCCCTGATCCAGGGCCAGGATGACACGCTGCGTGCTCATGGCGATGACATGCTCCTTGCTGCCCCTCTGCGGGGGCACAATGTGCGCCGACTATACTGGCCGGATAGTGCGCGAGTCGGGCGAGGGTAGGGCAGCGGTGACAGCGGTAGCACGCGTCGTTTTGACCGGCTTCAGCGGGACAGGGAAGTCCACGGTGGCTGGCCTTGTTGCGCAACGCCTGGGCTGGCACGCGGTCGACATGGACCTGGAAATCGAGCGCCAGGCGGGGATGTCGATTCCGGCCATCTTCCGTGAGCATGGCGAAGACGATTTTCGGCAGCGGGAGCGGGAGGCGCTGCGAGCCGCGGTCAACCTGGACTCCGTGGTTGTCGCGACCGGCGGCGGCGCCTGCGCCAGCGAGGCAGCGTGGACTGGTGACGTGCTGCGTTCGCCGGGGACACTGGTGGTGACCCTCGACGCGGACCCGGAAACGATCGTCGCACGACTGCGGGCGCAGCAGGCAGCGCAGGGAGAAACTGCTGAACGCCCGATGTTGGCTGGCGAGGACCCTGTGACGCGAATCCGAGCACTCAAGGCGGAACGGCAGGCGTACTACGACCGGGCCGATCTGACGCTCGTTGTTGATGGTGTCACGGCGGCGCAGGCGGCGGACGAACTTACCCAGGTCGTTGAGTTGCAACACGGTCTGCCCTTCCAGATTCGGCTGGAGGCTGACTCGGCAGCGTCGCTGATCCGCATCCGTAGCGGTGCCCTGGACGATGCCGGCACGTGGATGCGCGAGCGATGGCCGAAGGCGCGACGAGCGTGGATCGTGACCGACGCCAACGTTGCACCGCATCATCTCTCGCGGACGACAGACGTGCTGGAGCGCGCCGGTTTTACGGTGGCATCGCACGTGGTTGCACCGGGAGAAGGCAGCAAGAGCCTGGCCACCAGCGGCGAGCTTTACGACTGGCTGCTCGGCGGAGGTATCGAGCGCGGCGATGTTGTGGTCGCGCTGGGTGGCGGCGTCGTTGGAGACCTGGCTGGCTACGTGGCGGCGACGGTGTTGCGCGGGGTCGGTCTCGTCCAGATTCCGACCACGCTGCTTTCCGCGGTTGACAGCAGTGTTGGCGGGAAAACGGGAATCAACCATCCGGTTGGCAAGAATCTCATAGGTGCCTTCCTGCAGCCTCCCCTGGTCATCATTGACCCGGACCTGTTGCGGACTGCGCCAATGCGGGAGCTTCGCTCGGGCTGGGGCGAAGTGATCAAGCATGCGTTTATCCAGCGCTCCACGCCGGGAGGTGAACGGAACGATCTGCTCACGTTCCTGGAGCGCAATGCGGGGAACCTGCTGGCGCTCGCCGAGCCGGCGATTTCCTATGCCATCTGGCGCAACGTCGCGCTCAAGGCGGCGGTGGTGCAGGAAGATGAGCGCGAGGCGGGGATCCGTGCCTACTTGAACTTTGGGCACACGCTGGGCCACGCCATCGAGGCGGCGGATTACCACATGCTTCACGGCGAGGCGATCGCGGTTGGTATGTGCGCTGCCGCTGCCGTGGGCCAGGGCGTGGGGACGTGTGGACACGAGGTGGGGGAGCGTGTGCGAACGCTGCTCCGCGCGGCCGGACTGCCTGAAGAAACGTCCGTCGACGAGGCGCGCGTCCTCACCCTGTTACTGAGCGACAAGAAGCGGGTGGCGGGACGGCAGCGGTACATCCTGCCGGTCAACGGTGGAGGGGTGGTCATGCGCGACGACGTCCCGGCGGACGCGGTCCTGGCGGCCCTGCGCTCAGTGAATCGGGCAATAGCCGTGGTCTGAAGCGATTGCAAGGTCCCGTGCTATTCTCGGGCGATTGTGTTCGCTTCACCGGATGAGGAACGCGCGGTTGATGGGTTCAGAGCAGAGTCGGACGCACCCGACGATCGTGATCAGCGGGTCGCTGGCTTACGACCACATCATGACTTTCCCCGGCTCCTTTGAGGATCACATCATTCCCGGGAAGGTGCACGTCCTCTCTGTCAGTTTCCTGTTCGATTCTCTCGTGCGCCACCGTGGTGGCGTTGCGGGCAACGTGGCCTACAGTTTTGCCCTGCTGGGAGAGCGCCCCGCGCTGGTCGGTGGTGGCGGCCGCGACTTCGCGGAGTACCGGGAGGCGTTCGAGGCGATCGGCATCGACACGACCCACGTGCGGGAATCGCATGATGTGCTCACAGGATCCGCGTTCATGACGACGGACCTGGCGGGGAATCAGATCGCGGGCTTCTACCCCGGAGCGTCATCGCTCGGGGACGATATTTCGGTCACGGAGCTGGCCGAGTACGCGGTTCTTGGCATTATCGGTCCGACGACGCGGGAAGCCATGCAGCGCCACGCCCGCGAGATCGGCAACTCTCCCTGCCGGCTTGTCTACGACGCCTCCCAACAAGTTGTCTCTCTGTCGGCAGATGAACTGCGGGAGGGGATTGGCCTGGCCTGGGGCGTTGTTGGTAGCGACTACGAAATGGCTGTCATCGAACAGAAGACCGGCCTGACTGTGGACGACCTCGTCGAGACGGTCCCGTTCGTGGCAGTCACCCGCGGCGTGCACGGTTCGGTCCTGTACGCCAACGGAGATTCGAGCCAGATTCCCGCGGCGCCGGCAGAGCCAATCAACGATCCGACCGGGGGCGGGGATGCCTACCGGGCGGGGCTGTTCAAGGGCCTGATGCTGGGGCTGCCGCTGGACGTTGCCGGGCGGATGGGCTCGTTGTCGGGCACGTACGCCGTGGAACGGCATGGAACCCAGCAACACCAGTACACGGCGGAGGAATTCGTCGACCGATTCGATCGCACATTCCCGGATTATGCGGGGGCGCTGCAGCTTGACTGGCTGCGACGCCCGGTGGAACGAGCAACAGCAAACGCGCACCTGGATGCGCTTATAGGGATGGGGGCAGAGGTTTAATGGCTGAAGCAACGAGCGCCCGGCGCTTCGACATCAAGGATCCGGGCCTGGCGGCTGATGGCCGTCGCCGGATCGATTGGGCGGCACGCGAGATGCCGGTCCTGCGGCAAATTCGGGAGCAGTTTGCCCGGGAGAAGCCGCTGCAGGATGTGCGCATCCTGGTGTGCGCGCACATCACCACCGAGACCGCCAACCTGGCGCTCGCCATGCAGGCAGGCGGCGCCGACGCAGTGCTCTGCGCCAGTAACCCACTGTCGACGCAGGATGATGTGGCAGCTGCCCTGGTGGAAGAGGGGATTCCGGTCTTTGCCATCAAGGGCGAGGACAACGACACGTACTACAAGCACATCCGCTCGGCGCTGGAGCACAACCCTCAGATCATCGTCGACGATGGCGCGGACGTGGTGACGATGCTTCATTCAGAGCGCAAGGACCTCCTGGCGAACGTCATCGGCGCCACGGAAGAGACGACTACCGGGGTCATTCGCCACAAGGCCCTGCTGGCTGACGGACTCCTCCAGTTCCCGGTGATCGCCGTCAATGACGCCGAGACCAAGCACTTCTTCGACAACCGGTACGGTACGGGCCAGAGCACGCTCGACGGCATCATGCGGGCGACTAACATCCTCCTGGCCGGCAAAACGATCGTTGTGGCCGGCTACGGTTGGTGTGGCAAAGGCATTGCGATGCGGGCACGCGGCATGGGCGCTCGCGTGATCGTGACGGAAATCAACTCGGTCCGTGCGCTGGAAGCGGCAATGGATGGCTTCCAGGTGACCACCATGGACCGGGCTGCAGCCCTCGGCGATATCTTCATCACCGCTACGGGCAACATCAACGTCGTTGACCGCAATCACTTCGACCAGATGAAGGACGGCGCCATCATGGCGAACGCCGGCCACTTCAACTCCGAACTGAACATCAAGGCGCTGGAGGAGATGTCTGGCGAGGGGCGCCGCACACTCCGGCCCTTTGTTGAAGAGTTCATCCTTGGTCCGGACCAGCGCGTGATCCTACTCGGCGAGGGACGACTGATCAACCTCGCGGCAGCCGAAGGACATCCGGCCAGCGTCATGGACATGAGTTTCGCGAACCAGGCCCTGGGCGTGGCCTACCTGGTGCGTGAGGGCAAGGACCTGGCGCCGGGCGTTTACAGCGTGCCCGAGGATATCGACCAGGAGATCGCCCGGTTGAAGCTGGCCGCGATGAACATCGAGATCGACCAACTCACCGCTGAGCAGGAGAAGTACCTCACTTCGTGGGAAGGCGGCACGTAGGCCGGCACAAGCTGATGACCGTTGTGAACCTGACAGTCAAGAACTAGCGGAGTATCTATGGCTACGCGCGGCGACAGTCTGATGAATGCGGAGCGAACCTACTTCACCTCGGAGTCGGTCACCGAAGGGCACCCGGACAAGGTTTGCGATCAAATCTCGGACGCGGTGCTCGACGCCGTGCTCTCTCAGGATCCTGAGGCGCGCGTGGCCTGCGAGACCGCCACCACCACCGGGATGATCGTGGTCTTCGGCGAGATCACGACGGACACCTACGTGGACATCCCGGCGGTAGTGCGGAAGACGATCGAGGAGATTGGGTACACCCATTCCTCGCACGGATTCGATGCCAAGACGTGCGGCATCATGGTCTCCATCAAGGAGCAGAGCCCGGAGATTTCTGCCGGGGTTGGCGGTTCGATCGAGGCCCGCACGGGTGAAGCCGCGGATGAGTACGACCAGGTCGGTGCCGGCGACCAGGGCATGATGATTGGTTACGCCAGTAACGAGACGCCGGAACTGATGCCGCTGCCGATCTCGCTCGCGCACCGGCTTTCACGCCGCCTGGCTGAAGCTCGAAAGAGTGGCGAAATCCCCTGGCTGCTGCCAGACGGCAAATCCCAGGTGACCGTTGAGTACCACCAGGGCAAGCCGGCACGGGTCGACACCATTGTGATCTCGACGCAGCATCTGCCTGAACCGACGAATCAGGAGATCGAGAAGACGATTATCGAGAAGGTGATTCGCGACGTGGTGCCCGCCGATCTGCTCGACGACGACACCAACATGCTGATCAATCCCAGTGGGCGTTTCGAGATCGGTGGCCCAATGGCCGATGCGGGCCTGACCGGGCGCAAGATCATCGTCGATACGTACGGCGGGATGGCGCGGCATGGCGGTGGCGCCTTCTCGGGCAAGGACGCCACGAAGGTCGACCGCTCGGCAGCGTACGCCGCGCGGTATGTGGCGAAGAACGTGGTCAAGTCCGGGCTTGCGGATCGCTTCGAGATCCAGGTCTCGTACGCCATTGGCCGGGCCAAGCCGATTTCGATCATGATCGAGACGTTCGGAACCGGGAAGGTCTCGGACGAGGTCCTGACCAGGTTAATCCGGGAGCATTTCGACCTGCGCCCGAAGGCGATCATCGACACGATGAATCTCAAGCGCCCGATGTATCGGCAGACGGCGGCCTACGGACACTTTGGCCGGGATGACCTGGACGTTCCCTGGGAGCGCACGGACAAGGCGGAGGCCCTCGCCGCTGCCGCCGAAGAACTGGCGACAGCGGTCGGCTAGTCGGTTCTTCTCACCGTAATTACCCCGTCCGCGGCGATTGAGACGTCGTCGTCCATGGCGATCTGCGCCCAATCCTGCTCGGAGACCAGGACCAGGGGTGGGGACTGCTGGTGCAGTTCATCTCCAAGGACGCAGCCGAGCCCGATGATAGGGTCAACGCGCGACGTGATGATTGCGGCCGGGGCGGTCTGATAGGCAATTGCCTCCAGAAGAACGCCGCTTCCTGAGCAGGAGCCGCGCCCTGCCGGGATCACCAGTACCCGGCCAGCAGCCATTTCCCCGGCGAGGGGATGCCGCTGATCGATGATTTCGCCGGTTTCCGGGTTGTAGCCACCCCAGAAACTGAGCGGAATGCTTGCCACGAGCGCCGGCCCGCGTGCTTCGCCCGGCACAAGGGGTGTCCCGCGCAGCGTCAGTTCCATACGCCCTCGTCCCTGACCACGCGACCCTCCACTGCCGATTCCACGCACTCTTCCATGCTGCCGAAGACAGACCCGACCCCAAGCAGACCCGGGCCGTAGTGTGCGTATTTCGCGGAGTTCGTCATCAGCACCCGTGCCCCGGGTTGCACCAGCGGGGCGACGACGATGCACGTGTCTGCCGTAACCTCGGCGCCAAAGGCCTCCAGAATCGCGAGGTCGCCGCTCCTTGCCAGGAGCTCCCGGACGGTGCGGCTCGTGGTGATGAATACCTGGACACCTGGTGCCGCGTGTCGACCCTGCATCAGAGAGGCCAATTGCCTGCATTCCGCGAGACTGGCGTGCGGGCTGCCAAAGGCAACGACGTCCACGATATCACCGTTAACTGAAGTCAACGTGTCGCGAGTACGCCGGAGGTCGGTCAGGGTCAGATCCTGGATGCGCCGCGGCGAACGGCCACCGAAGGCCGCGCGTTCGGTGGGCGCTTCTGGGGTGATGCCGATGAGATGGAAAAGCGCGATGTCCCCAGAGGATGCTGCGCCAGCGGCAAGCGCTTTGAGCTGGTCAGATGATGGCTGCACCGTGAGTCCGGCGACGGCGGGAACCTCGCCGGTGACTCGCTCCCCGAGCGCATAGCCAAGTACAGGGTAGAAGTCGTCTCGTCTCTGCAAGTGTTCCGGAACACCGCTTAGGGTGATGAGGGCCGTGGCGAGGCGGTTTTCGTCAAGATGGAGTCCGGCCGCAGGGACGCGGGCGGTGATTGCGCAGCAGATATCGAGGTAATCGCCGTAGCGGTTGGTGCGCGCTCCGAGGACCGAGTTGGCGTACGCCACAGCGTTCGATTCCGACCAGGCGATTTGTTCGCCAAACTCGGGGACAAATCCGTGCTGGTACGGCGCACAGGTGAACGTGGGTTGCGCACCCATGCGCAGATACGCTTCTCCCAGCCGGCGGGCGGATGTTGCGAACGATGCCGGCTGGCCGAGTTCACGCCATCGGTCACGATCAACTGACCCGACATTGAGGGTTGTGGGAACGGCGACGCGAGCGCCGACATCTGCGAGGTGCTCAGCAAAACGGAGGCCTGAGCTTCCTGTATAGATCACGCCGTCAATGTGGGCACGGGTCACGGGAATAAGGGACGCGGCTCCGTACATGGGAGCCATGCGGTGAAGGATGCTGGCAGCTAGCTGCGTCGCCGGGCCGAGCTCACCTGCCAGCATCGCGCGTTCTTCAGCCGAGAGCTTGATCTCCATACCGGGATGGTAGCTGCTCTCTGGCGGGTTGCTGAGCGGAGTGCGCCGGCCTAGTTCACCAGCGAGAGGGCGGGAGCCGCAGCCAGGCTGTCGCCAGCGTAGCGGTCATCAGTGGAAAGCATCGGGGAGAGTAGTTCCTGTACCGCCATCACGTGGGCGCAGGTACCCAGTGCGTGCGATGAAAATGCGTGGCACGTGCAACTCCACTGCCCGTCCTGCAGACCAACCTGGTAGTCGTCGTGACTTCCCTTGAAGGTCGCCTGGAAGGTGTGGACGCGGACGCGCTCCGGCTCCTTGGCGTAGCGATGAGCCTTTTCGATCTTGCCGATCATGCTCGAGTTCATCGCGACAGCGCTCCTCTCTTCTGCGCGCAGCACCGCGATGGGCCAGTCCCGGAGATGCTGCGCAGAATCCGACGTGACAACGCAGGGCTCAAAAAACAGAACAGCACCGGGGCAGGTCGCCAGCGGTGCTGAGGGCAGCTCTCATATGTCGATTGTGACCGTCCATGGGCTGCACCTCCTGGTGAAGATCCCGTGGCGTGACCGCAACGGTGCGGCCGACTTGCGTCCGATTATAGTCACGGTGTTAACGTGACGCCAAGCAGCGGGAGCAGATGTGACGAGTGAACTCAACGTGAAGGGGAGCGACCTGCCGCCGCTGAGCGCCGCGGTGCTGGCGGGCGGCAAGAGTGAGCGCATGGGCCAGGACAAGGCGTTCCTGCGGCTGACGCCGGATGGTCCAATGCTGCTCGAGATCGTACTGGACCGCCTGCGTGGCGTGGCGGATGACGTGGTGATCGTCGCGAATGACTTGGGGCGTCACGAGGGCTTCGGGGCCAGGGTTGTCCCGGACGTCATTCCCGGCTTCGGAACCTTGTCCGGCATTCACGCCGCACTCGCGGCCGCAGCGCACGAGCACTGCCTGGTCGTGGCCTGCGATATGCCCCTGCTCAGTTCTGCGGTATTGCGGTATATGGCCGAGCAGCCTCGCAACTTCGACGTGCTTGTTCCGCAAACCCTGGGTGTCAGCCGGCAGGGGAACTCCGGGCAGATATACCAAACACTGCACGCTATCTACGCCCGTCACTGTGCGACACCCATTGCTGCCCAGCTCGGTGCCGGCAATCGTCAGGTCGTGGGCTTCTTCTCGCAGGTCAAGGTGCGGGTTCCCGACCGGAACGCGCTGCTGGCGCTCGATCCACAGGAACTGACGTTCATGAACACGAACACGCCTGATGCGCTTGCCTCGGCGCGTGACCTGTTCGAGCGGAACAGTTGACTTTTGCCAACCGTTATCACGGTGCAGCGCGGGCCATGTCGTGCGCTGCGTGGGAAACGGAGAAGCAGATGAACAAGAAACCGGGCGCGTTTGCCGGTGCGGCCATGTTGCTGCAACCAGGCATCCTGAATGAAATGAAGCTGGCGTGGCGGTTGTTGCGCGATGATCGGGTGACGTCGCTGAAATACCTGGCTCCAGCGTTGCTTGCGCTCTATGTTGCGTCGCCGATCGATGCCATTCCCGACCTGCTCGTCGGGATTGGGCAGGTAGATGACCTGGGTATCGCAATCCTGGGATTCATGATCGCCCTGAAAGTGATCCCGAAGTTGGCCCCGGCCGACGTCCTGCGCGAGCACACGAGCACGATCAACGGTGATGCGAGACCCAACGAGCCAGGCGCGACTCGAGTCGACCCCATCGTCGATGCTCACTACACTGTGCGTTCCTGAGGGCGTGATACACCGGGGAGCATGATGAGTCAATCGGCGCAGCAGCGAAAGCAGAACAAGCCGCGTACACCAAAAAAGGACACCAATCGCGCTGCGTCAGGGTCGGCCGTTTCGGCGCAGCCGGCCCCCAAGCTTTCTCCGCGCGCGGCGGCCTTTCGTGCCCGGCGAGGCGGTTCAGCAGCGCAGGCCGCGGCGTTTAGCCTGAGCAGGGCCCAGGAAATGCTGTACATCCGGGACGACCTGCGTCGCCTGATCTACGTGGCGGGCAGCCTGCTCGTGCTCATGCTCGTCATCCTGTACATCATCGAGCGCTAGACGGGCAGACCGGCATGCAAAGAAGGACGGTCCCGGCAGGCCGGGACCGTCCTTTCTCGTAGCAGGTCACGCGACCTAGATTGACGTGTCGTCTTCTTCCAGCTCAACGACGGAATCAGCAAAGGGCTCCGAATCGGAGTCAACCTCGCCCGTGTCCTCATCGTCGGCCTCGATAGCAACCGCGTCGGTGTCTTCCTCTTCTTCATCCTCATCGAGCAAGAAGAAGTCAGATTCGTCGCGCTGGCGCAGAAGGTCCCGGTCGCGCAGGTAGGCGCGGGATGTGATCTGGCGCGGGAAAGAAACGGTAGTAGCGAGCGAAGGATCGCGGTGCACCTCGCGCAGGATGATGCGCAGCGTCTGTCCCGCCAGGCCGAGAGCGTAAATCTCGTACCGGTTCCCCTGGCGCATCAAGTCCAACACGCGGCGGCCGGTCTTTGGCTCGATCTCGCCGAGCAGGTCGCCGTTCTGGCGACGGACGATGAGGCGGTCTCCCTCGTCGCTGAGAATCAGCTGCTCACCCGATGAGATGTCGGCCAGGGTCAGCATCTCGCCCGGGTTGACCAACTCATCCACCCAGGTGCGGCCAACCTCCTCGAGGAAGACGCTTGTGCGCGGCATCGCGCCGGGGCGGCTGACTTCCGCGGTGAGTTTGCCACCCGGTCCGCGCATGAGCTCGAGCCGCTGCAAGTTGCGGCGCGCGATGAGGTTTGCCGGGTCCGAGTGCAGCGCCTTGGTGTAGGCATCCTTGGCTTCGTTCAACTGGCCAAGCGCGATGTAGGCGCGCCCGAGACGGTTGTAGGCAATCGTGTCGCGTTCTGATTGCGTGATGATCTGCTCGTTGAGCGCGACCGCATTTTCCCAGTTGCCGTCAAGTGCGGCGCGTCGGGCGTCTTCCGCGAGTTGGCGGCGCGTAACTTGCTTCTGAGCCACGAAAAGTCCTTCCTGTGAACGCCACTTACCCGTGGCATCAGCGATTTCGATGGTGCGCTCTAACGTGGCGCGGAGACTGCCTTCCCCATGAGGAACCACGGGCTCGTTGACGTCACTTCGACATCGACGAGTTTGCCGGCGAGTTCACGATCATCGTCAAAGTGGAGGAGGGTGTTGCCGCGGGTGCGCCCGGTCCAGCGCCCCTTCTGCTTGCCCTCGACCAGGACTTCGAATGTCTGGCCAAGCTTGGGAGCGTGAATTTCGGTCTGGAGGCGCTCCTGCAGCTTCTCCAGCGCCTGATGGCGCCGGTGCTTTTCGGCGGCGGGGATATCGTCCTCCCAGCGAGCGGAGAGCGTGCCCGGGCGCGGCGAATACATGGCCAGGTGGACTTTCTCGCAGCGCGCCTGCTCCAGGAGATCGTACGTCTGCTGGAACTGCTCGTCTGTTTCCCCCGGGAATCCGACGATGATGTCGGTAGCCACCGTTGCCGAGGGCATCTTTTCGCGGGTGAACGCGATGCGGTCCAGCCAGTAATCCCGCGTGTAGGTGCGTCGCATGCGGCGCAGCACCTCGTTATCGCCGGCCTGGACAGGCAGATTCATGTGCTCGCAGACGGAGGGAAGCTCCGCCATGGTCGAGATGATGTCATCCGACATGTACTTTGGATGGGAGGTCAGGAAGCGCAGGCGGTCCAGACCAGGTATCGCGTCCACCGCCCTCAGGAGATCAGCAAGGCCCGGCTTTTCCGGCAGATCGTGGCCGTAGGCGTTCACGGTCTGACCGAGCAGCGTCACCTCGCGTACTCCCGCAGCGACCAGCCTTTCGACCTCAGTTACGATCTCCTGCAACGGCCGGCTCGTTTCCTTGCCGCGCCGGTAGGGCACGATGCAGTACGAGCACAGGAAGTTGCAGCCGTAGATGATCGGGACAAAGGCGGACGTGCCGGACGTCGAGGCCGAGAAGTCCTGGTAGTAATGCGGAAGCTGCGCCAGATCGTCATGGAGATCGGCGATCTCCGGAGCGACGGCTTCCAGTGCCGCGAAATCGGACGGATTGAAGAAGAGGTCGACGTGCGGGAAGCTCTTGCGGAGCTTCTCCTGCTGATTCGTTACCATGCAGCCGGTCAGGACCACCGAGACATCAGGTCGTTCACGCTTGAGGCGAATCAGCGAGTTCAGTTTGCCGGCCACCTTGTCTTCGGCAGCCTGGCGCACGACGCAGGAATTCAGGATGACGATATCGGCGGCTTGCTCATCGACGGTCGGCGTATACCCCGCCTCCTGGAGCGTCGCGGAAATCTTGGCGCTGTCCGCCTCATTCATCTGGCAGCCGATGGTCCAGACGTGGAACTGCTTCCCATTAGCAGGCAGCCGCACCGGCGACGTTGCTGGAAGGAGCGGGATCGTGGGTCGTTGTGGCATGGGGACGCCAGGTCTCCAGTGGGCGCGAAGCTGATCGCCCGCAAGCGTGACCAGCGAGAAAGAGAAAATCCAACCGGCGAGTGTAACACAGCTCAGGGCCGGAGATCGTTGAGGTGGTTACAGAGACGCCAATGGCCTCTACTCTCGGCGTCGTGACTGATAGACAAAGGCGAGGGGCGTTGGTAGAATCCGGGCGCACCTGCGGTAACAGCATTCCCTGGGTGGCGGCATCGAACATCGGGCGGGAATTGGGGACTGCCTGAAACGGGTTCGATCTGCTTGCCCTTGGCTTGGTCTTGCCGCTTCGACTTGGTAGCCGCACCTGGGGGAAGGCGTGGCGAAGCAGAAGTGTGAGACCTGCCGCTTCTTTCAGGAAGCTGGCCTGGCTGGTAGCGGCTGGTGTCACCACCCTCAGCGCAAGACATCCAGTGGCGTGATGGTCATGGTTCGGCGCAACGAGCTTGCGTGCCGCAACGCGTGGTCCGCGAGCCTCTGGGAACCCGTGTCCGGGGCCGCCGACGCCGACGAGGCAGATCCGCGTCACCTGATGGCCACGGGACCTTTGCCACCGGCAAACGCCGATGACATCCGCGCCGTTGTATCCCAGGACACGGTCATCGCCGATGCCGGCGAGGATGTGCTCCTGAGCGAGGCGCGACTCATCGCTGAGCCAGTGCGCCCCTCCTCCCCGTCGCATCAAGCGGCCCTGCCGCGGCCGGGCGCGGGCTTTGACCCACGCACCGCGCTCTTCAGGGCCCGCGAGGCGCATCGCGAGAAGACCCGCGCCCGTGATGCAGCTGCTCGACAGTCGGAAAGTATCGAACCGGGACGTCCTGGCGGAGATGGCGGCGATGCCGTTGCCGAGTTCGTATCGGACCCGGTGCAGGGCGCGTGGGAGGAATCGCAAGAGCGCGAGTTCCAGCAGATTGATCTCCGGGCAGAAGTCTGGGAAGAGGCGACGTCGCAACCCGCAGATTTCAGCCCGGCGATCTACCACGGGGGTGAGGAATCGATCCTGGGCCGATGGCTCGATGAGTCTCCACCACCCGCGCTGGAGGAAGAGCCAGCTCACGAGGAGCTGAAACTCGAGAACCTGTCCGAGTATGCGGACGCTCCGGTTCCTGCCTGGTTCCGCTCCGATCTGCCGAAGACGTGCCGGACGTGCCGCGACTTCCGCCCTTCTCTGGAGGGCGATACGGGATGGTGCGCCAATCGCTGGGCGTTCAACAAGGCACTTGGTGAACCGCAGCAATTGGTTCACGAGGATGAAGTAATTCCGTGCGCTTCACCAATTGGTAATTGGTGGGCGCCGGTGGACGATGTCTGGCTCGTGGCCGCGGATGTCTCGCATCACAGCCGGCCGACTCCGTTGATGGACCGATACCTCCCGGCGAGAATCGTCGAGAAAAAGCGCTCATAACCGTGGTGGTTATGCCCGCAAGTCCTGTTTTCACCGGTAAGTTAGTTGCCCAATCGTCCTGAAACCGGTAGCATGAGGATGGGCGAAGGCGATTTCCTGGTGACAGGTGCGCCATCGAGAGGGGGCCAGACCGTTACCATGGGCGTCTTCGGGGACACGCTGAAGCAGGCGCGCAACGCCAAGGGACTTACCTACCGGGAAGTCGAACTTGGCACGCGCATTAATCGGCATCACCTGCAGGCCCTGGAAGAAGAGGATTTTGCGGTCCTCCCGCCGCTGATTTACCAGCGCGGCATCGTTCGCAATTACGCAACCTACATCGATCTCGATCCGGGCAAGACCCTGGCCATGTACGAGGAAGCGCGCGGCAGCGATGCCGCAAGTGAGCTCGTGGCCTCGGTGAAGCCGCTGGATATGCCCAGACACTGGTCACCCAATTTCGCCATCATCGCCTTCATGGTGGTGATGGGTGCCGTGGTGTTCGCCTGGGTCTACAGCATTTCGTTCAGCCCCCAGCCTGCCGCCAGCACGGTGCCGCCCGCTATTCCGACCGTTACGCCGATTCCGGAAGACCGCCTGGCGCTGCCTAGCCCAACCGCGATGCCGACTGCCACTGCGGCTCCGCCAACGGTAACTCCGCAGCCGACGACGGTCGCCCAGGTTATCCCGACGGTGACGCCGGTTCCCGATGTTTCGGTTGCACAAGCTGTGCCGACGCAACCTGTTGCGCCAGCCGTGCAACAGGCCGTGCAGCAACCCACTGGGGCAACGGCGACCATCCGCATCATTGCCCAGGGAGATATCGAAGTGACCGTCGAGGCTGACGGCGCCGTGATCTACTCGGGTTGGCTCGGCGCGGGAAACTCGACAGACTGGATGACGGCCAGCAACTTCGCGGTGACGACATCAAATGGTGGCCTGACGCTGTTCGAGAATGCCAATACGGGCGCGCAGTTCTACATGGGTTACGGCGCCTACGAGACGTACTACCTCGGAGCGTAGAGGGCTGCAGCGCGGCCGGAACGCTTCTCCCGACGCTCGGCTTGTACCAACTGCGGCGTGTGCGGCTTCTCAAGTGCCCGCATGGGCCGGTATCAACACCCGTATCCCCTTGGGCAGGATCGAGAAGTTTCGCGGAGTCGTGCCGCGGATGTCGCCGTCCAGCTCCACGCTGAGGGGAGGGTCCGCCTCGATGGTGGCGCTGCGGGTGCGTTGCCAGACCACGTGCGGGGATCGATCCAGGCGCATGCTGCCCAGGTGACCGATCGTCGCCGCAACCTGGGCCGGCGTCGTGGCGGTAAACATCAGGACATCAAGCCAGCCGTCGTCGACGACGATCGACGGGTGGAGGCGGAACGACGGCGCCACGGCCGAGGCGCCGTTCGCAACGAGCACCAAAGGGGACTTCGCCTGCAGCACCGCATCGTCCGTGCGGACGATGACATCTGATGGTGTCAGGCGCAGTGCGGCTGCGGCGGCCGGGAGATACGCAAGCCAGCCGAGCAGCTTCTTGAGGTCAGCGTTGGCGCTTCGAAAGATTTCCGCATCGAACCCGGCCCCAGCCATGTGCAGGAAACACCGGTCGCCACTGAAGCCAACGTCGATCGGTTGGGCGATGTGCCCTTCCATCAGGAGTTGAATAGCCGCCCGCGGATTGGCAGGCACCCCTAGAGAGCGCGCGGTGATATTCGTCGATCCAGCGGGAACGATGCCGAGAATGGCTTCGCTGTGCGCAATGCCGGTAGCGACGTCCGCGACGGTGCCATCGCCCCCGACGGCAATGACGATGCGTGCCCGCCGGGCCGCCGCACGAGCCGCTTCCGTGGCCTCTTCGGAAGAACCGACAAAGGTCAACGTGAGATCAACTGCGGTTCCAAGTTTGCGGGCCAGTGATTCGGCAATTGCGCCAGCACCAAGGCGGCTATTCAGACTTATGACGGCCGCGTACGCGGTCATGGTGGAGATTGCGCCTGCCGGTTTACGCCGGAGTCTCGGTGATCTCTTCGCCAAAAATCTGGTCGGTAATGTAGTTGGCGAGCCAGGTCGCGGCCGCCACGAGCACCAGTCCGAGAATACTGCGCACAGTGCTGCGCATCATGTCCTTGCTCTCCCCCATATCCTTGCCTCCATCTCAGGAAGTGTGCGGGCGTCTACCCAGGAATGGCAACGGCAACGCCAGCAGGATCAGTGCCGCTGTCAGGTCGGCAAGGGTAGCCGAGCCGAGAACGGCGCGCTCAGCCACCGGCAGCACGCGAAAGGGCAGGATGATTGGGTTGGAGATCGAGAGGATGGTACTCACCGAGCTGACTGACGCCGGCATGGAGAGAACGAGAACCAGGCAGCGCATGGTCACGATGGTAGCCAGTCCCGCGTAGACGGCCAGCCCCAGCCGGGTCGCGAGCTGTGAGCGAGCGACGCGTGCCGATCGGCGTGTGGAACGCAATGAGTGCATTAGCCGGTCGACTCGCCAGACGTTGCAAGCAGGATGCCGATTTCTGCGACGATGCGCTGCGCGACTTGCTCCTTGGGCAGGCGAGGCAGTTCCTCGATGCGACCGCCCGGGAAGAGGAGCCATGCGTGGCTGTCCGGGGCGCCGATCGTTGCCACCGCGTCGTTGGCAACCAGCATTGACAGGCCCTTGCTTGACAGTTTTCGCGCGGCGTTTTCCAGGAGATCGTCGGTTTCTGCAGCAAACCCGATCTTGAGTAAGCCCGGTTGATCGACACCGGCCAGTATGTCCGGGTTTTGAACCAGGCGGAGATCCAGGGTTGCAGTCGTCGGGTCTTTCTTGATCTTCTGGTCAGAAGACTGGGCGACGCGGTAGTCACTGACTGCCGCCGCCATCACCAGTGCGTCCGCTTCCGGGACGGCGTTGTGGACCGCCCGTTCCATGTCCCGTGCTGTTTCTACCCGGACGAATGCAACTCCCGGTGGAGGAGCCAGGGCAACGGGGCCGCTGATCAACGTCACACGCGCTCCTGCGTGCACCGCGGCGGCGGCAATCGCATAGCCCATCTGGCCACTGGAGCGATTGCCGATGTAGCGCACGGGGTCGATCGGTTCGCGCGTGCCGCCGGCAGTGACGATGACATGACGGCCTGCGAGGATCTCTGTGCTCCCAAGGAGAGAAATCACAGCCTGGAGAATCGTCTCAGGGGGAGCGAGTCGCCCGTCGCCACTGGCGCCCGATGCCAGACGGCCGGATTCCGGCGGAACGATCGTGGCGCCCCTGGACTGGAGATTTCGCACATGTTGCTGCGTCGCGGGATGATGCCACATGTGGTGTTCCATCGCGGGGGCGGCCAGCAGTGGCGCTGTGGTCGAGAGTGCGACCAGCCCCAGGAGGTCGTCTGCCAGTCCGAGGGCCAGGCGAGCAAGGGCGGCAGCGGTTGCCGGAGCTACCAGGAGGAGATCGGCTTCAGCAGCCAGCGTGACATGCCCCGAGGTGTGTTCGTCCCAGCCGGCGAAAACGTCGGTGTGAACGGGACGGTGCGTCAGGGCCGTGAAGGTCAGGGGCTGGACAAAGGCCCGGGCCGAGTCGGTCATGATCACGTCGACGATGGCGCCTTGCTGCACGAGGAGGCTGGCAAGCGTGGCTGCCTTGTAGGCGGCGATGCCCCCTGTCACCCCGAGAACGACCTGTTTGCCCTGCAGCAGACTCACTGGCTCCCTCACACCTCGTCAATGCATTCCGCGGGGAGAATAGCGGAGACCACAGCGCTCCGGGGCTCGCAGGCTGAGGTAGTGTTGACGATGCGGAAACAGAGAGTGAGACTCCAGAAGCTGGAACGGACCCTCGTGGACAACGAAGCGGAGCGGTCGATGGGGACAAGTGGACCCGGCAGGGAGCCGGTGCTCGACGCGCGAAAGATCACCAAGAGTTTCGGACCGGTCAAGGCGTTGACTGACGTGGACTTCGCTGTCTATCCGGGCGAAGTCGTAGCCCTGATTGGCGACAATGGCGCAGGTAAATCCACGCTGATCAACGTCCTGACGGGCGTTCTGCAACCGGACTCGGGCGAGATCATCTTCGATGGCAAACCGGTCACGTTCAATTCGCCTCATGAGGCACGCCAGGCTGGCATCGAGACCGTGTACCAGGACCTGGCCGTCGCGCCGCATCTCGATGCGGTGGCCAATATCTACCTTGGGCGAGAAACCAAGGTGGGTGGGCCGCTAGGCTTCATTGGCGTGCTGGACAATGACAAGATGCGAGAGGAGACGCTCGAGCATCTCTCCCGCCTGCGGGTGCGCGTTCCCGAACTGGGGCGCCGCCTGGTGACGCTCTCCGGCGGACAGCGCCAGGGCGTGGCGGTTGCCCGGGCGGTGATGTGGGCCAGCAAGATCGTGATCATGGACGAGCCCACCGCGGCGCTGGGTGTGGCGCAGACAGACAGTGTGCTTGAGCTGGTGCGGCAAGTGCGCGACACGGGCATCCCGGTTGTGTTCATCAGCCACAACATGCCGAATGTCTTTCATGTGGCGGACCGGATCGCTGTGCTCAGGCTCGGCCGGATGGTGGCGGAACTCGATCCGAAGACGGCCACGATCGAGGACGCGGTCGCGGCCATGACTGGCTCCAGCCGTTTCGAGCGGCATGAGGACAACTGACGTGGCTGAACCAAACCCGGCCCTTGAAACCGCCGTAACGGAGGTGATTCCGGCTCGTCAACGGTACCTCTCGCGGGTCACGCAGCAGTTCACCCTGGTGATCCTGCTGATCATCATCCTGATCTTCTCGTTGCTCGAGGGAACGAAGTTCCTTAGCCTGCGGAACTTCAACGAAATCGTGGTCGACTCAACCCAGTTGATTGTGATCACGATTGGCGTGACGTTCGTGATCATCACGGCGGGGATCGATCTTTCGGTGGGCTCGGTCCTGATCCTTTCGTCCGTCGTGGCGGCGAAAGTGATGATCGCTTTATCGGGGTCGCCCGCGGACATCGCCAACTTCGAGTTTCCCAATCAGCACATCGGCATTCCGATTGGCCTGGCCGCAGGCGTGATCACCGGGCTCATCTGCGGTGTTCTCAACGGTGTCCTGATTACGCGGCTGCAAATGCCTCCATTCATCGTGACCCTGGGCACGCTGGGCATCGCCCTGGGGCTTGGGCAACTCCTGTCGGGCGGCACGTCAGTGCCGAACGTGCCGCCGGCAGTGCAGACGGAGATCGGCCTGCGCGAAATCTTCGGATTCGATATTGGTGATCAGCACATCAGGATTACACCGCCGATCCTGATCGCGGTCGTCATCGCGCTGATCGGCGCCTTCGTCCTCAACCGCACACGGTTCGGTCGCTACACCTACGCGGTCGGATCAAACGCGGCCGCTGCCCGCCGGGCCGGTATCGACGTGGACAAGCACCTGGTCAAGATCTACGCCCTGGCCGGGACGCTTTCTGGCGTGGCGGGCTCCATGGACCTGATGCGCTTTGGTACCGCGTCGGTGGGATCGCACCAATCAGATAACCTCGCGGCGATCTCGGCCGCGGTCATTGGTGGGACGAGCCTGTTCGGAGGGATCGGCACGATTGGCGGCAGCGTGATCGGCGCTTTCATCCCCACAGTGCTGCGCAACGGCCTGGTGATTACGCGCGTACCGCCCTTTTGGCAGAACGTGGCAATTGGCTGCGTCCTGATCCTGGCGGTGTACCTCGATCAACGCCGGCGGAAGGCTGAAGAGCGCATGTAGTTTTGGATGTATCACCTCGGGATTGTCATCAATGAGAATGGTTGATACCCTGCGCGCGGCAAGCATTGGTGCGAGCCGCTGAATCTCCGAAGGAGGCAACATGAGCACGTGTCGCTCCGCATCCGGGAAGACGTCCCGTCGTACGATCCTGAAGGCATCGGTCGTTGCCGGCGCGGGCATGACGTTGATCACCCCGTTCGGCTGGACGGCGAAGGCGCAGGATAGCTACACGATCGCGTTCATCCAGGGCGTGATTGGTGACAACTTCTACATCACGATGGATTGCGGTGCTCGGGCCAAGGCCGAGGCGCTGGGCAACGTCACGATTGACACCCAGGGACCGGAGCGCTTTGACCAGACCCTGCAGACGCCGATCCTGAATGCGGTCGTGCAGAGCAAGCCGGACGCCATCATGATGGCCCCGAACGATTTCAAGGGGATGATCGCGCCGATCCAGGCGGCGATCGACGCCGGCATCCCGGTGCTCTGCGTTGACACCACCATCGACTCCGACATTCAGTTGGGCGATGTCGCCACGGACAATGTCGAGGGCGGCCGGCTGGCGGCCCGTGGTCTCGCAGAGGCGATTGGTGGCAAGGGCAAGGTGTTCGTGGTGAACACGATCCCTGGCATCTCCACCACGGATCAGCGTGAGCAGGGCTTCCGCGAGGCAATCGAGCAGGAGTTCCCTGACATTCAGTACCTGGGCCAGGAGTTCTCCAACAACGACTCCAACGTTGCGGCCCAGATTGTTTCGGCCCGCCTGCAGTCTGACCCGGATCTTGCCGGCATCTTCGGCACCAACCTCTTCGCGGCGCAGGGCGGTGCGGCGGCGCTGCGGCAGCAGGGTCTGCAGGGCAAGGTCAAGATGGTGGGCTTCGATGCCGGCCCGACCCAGGTGCAGGATCTCAAGAGTGAGACCGTTGACCTGTTGATTGCGCAGCACCCTGGCGACATTGGCGAGATCGCGGTCGGCCTGCTGCACGATTACCTGGCCAACGGCACCGCGCCGGATCCGAAGAACCAGGTGACGGGCGCCACGATCGTGACGCGGGACAACATCGATGATCCCGACGTTGCGAAGTACCTGTACGTGGCAGACTGCGGCTCCTACACGCTGACCAACGCGACCGCGTTGCCGGCGGCAGAAGCCTCGCCAGCGGCGGACGCCACACCGGTCGCCTAATTCGCGAACCTGAGAAGCCCAAGCCCCCGCGCTGCCGTAAGCCGGCGCGGGGGCTTGACATACGCGCAATAATGCGATATGATGATCGTTCGCCGTTGGGTCATGGATCGGGCGGCACACGAATCTTCGAATACCGGTAGCCGGGCGGGGCGTGCTGGAACGTTCAATTGCGAAACCTGGTCGCACGGGAGGGGCAAGCTATGTCCTCCCGTTTTGGCGTGTCATGGAGGGAAATTACGCGCAAGCACGATTGCGTGTGTCGTGGCCAGTGTAGCCCGCACGTTCGAGGATTTGAACAGCTGAATGGCGTGCCGTCTCCCAACCTGCGAAGGAGTATCTGACTGTGGCATTAACCAAGATTGAAGCAAACGGTATCGAGACGGCAACTCACAACGGATTGCAGACGGTACTTTCCAATACAGGGATTGATCGGCGCTCATTCTCGCGTATCCCGACCGTCTGGGAAATGCCAGACCTGGTCCAGGTGCAGATTGAATCCTTCGAGTGGTTCAAGCAGGAGGGCCTGCGCGAACTGCTGGAGGAAATCTCGCCGATTTCCGATCACAACAAGAAGATGGAGCTGACCTTCGGGGAGTATCGCTTCGAGGAGCCGTGGCGACGGCTGCCGGAGGATCTCCAGGAGCAGGGCAAAAACGACCCGCGCATTGTCGAGCAGTTCTGCCGCGAGCGCGATATCACGTATTCATCGCCGTTGCGCATCAAGGCGAAGTTGCGGGTCGTCAACACCGAGACCGGAGAGATCCGCGAGATTGGCGCTGGTGACGACGAGGATTCCGAAATCTTCATCGGCGACTTCCCGATGATGACCACGGACGGCACGTTCATCATCAATGGCGCCGAGCGTGTGGTGGTCTCGCAGTTGGTGCGTTCCCCGGGCGTCTACTTTGACCGCGCGACGGACCCGACCACTGGCAAGCAGGTGGCGACCGCCAAGTTGATCCCCAACCGGGGCGCCTGGCTGGAATTCGAGACCTCGAACCGCGATGTGATGTCCGTCAAGGTCGACCGCAAGCGCAAGATGCCGGTGACGATCCTGCTGCGCGCTATCGGCATGACCGATGAGGAACTCGCTGAGGCTCTGGCGGACGTTGACACCAATCCAGATCGACCGTTCCTGCGCACGACGCTGGAGAAGGACCCGACCAAGGCGAAGGACGATGCACTCATCGAGCTGTATCGCCGCCTGCGCCCTGGTGACCCGCCGACGCGCGACAACGCGACCGCGATGCTGGAGAACCTGTTCTTCAACGACCGCCGCTACGACCTGGCGCGGGTAGGTCGCTACAAGCTGAACGAGCGCCTGCACGGCGACAAGCCGGCTGGCGAGCGGCCGAGCAGCCGCATCCTGACGAAGGAAGATCTCGTCGAGATCATCCGCGAGATGATTCGCCTCAGCAATGGCCTGAGTGAGCCGGATGACATTGACCATCTGGGCAACCGCCGCATTCGTGCGGTGGGTGAGCTGATCCAGATGCACGTGCGGACCGGGTTCCAGCGCCTCGAGCGCGGCATCCGCGAGCGGATGACGATCCAGGACCCGGAGACGGTGACGCCGAAGGCGCTTATCAGCACGACACGGCCAGTGATGGCGGCAGTGCGTGAGTTCTTCGGTGGCAGCCAGTTGTCACAGTTCATGGACCAGACGAACCCGCTGGCCGAACTGACGCACAAGCGTCGCTTGTCCGCGCTAGGCCCCGGTGGTCTCAGCCGCGACCGGGCTGGTTTCGACGTGCGCGACGTTCACCCGTCGCACTATGGACGCATCTGCCCGATCGAGACGCCTGAAGGTCCGAACATCGGGCTCATCGGTTCGCTGGCGACCTACGGCAAGATCAACCAGTACGGCTTCATCGAGACGCCGTACCGGCGCGTGATTTCGCAGTTGGTGGTCGAGGACCCGGTCCTGCCGCTGGAAGGCCAGATCCTGCGCGACGACGCCATCAACCCGGAAACGGGCGAGGTGGTCGTCAAGGCGGGCGCGCACCTGGATGGCGGCGCGATCGCCGCGATCAAGCAGGCGAAGATACGCACCGTGCACATCAAGCCGGTTGCGTCGCACATCATCGACTACCTCTCGGCAGACCGCGAGGAGCAGGTGATGATCGCGCAGGCGAACACGCCGCTCGACGCCGAGAACCGCCTGATCCCGGAGCAGGTCGTCGTCCGCATTGGCGGCGGTCACCGGTTCCCGGTGGTGCCGTCGCAGCAGGTTTCCTATATGGATGTCTCACCGAAGCAGGTGGTTTCGGTGGGCACGGCGCTGATCCCGTTCCTGGAGCATGACGACGCCAACCGCGCCCTGATGGGCGCCAACATGCAGAAGCAGGCGGTGCCGTTGCTGAAGCCGCAGGCGCCGGTCGTTGGTACCGGCGTCGAGCACCAGGCAGCGCGTGACTCGGGCCAGGTGCTGGTGGCCGCGCAGAACGGCGTGGTCCACTCGGTGAATGGCCGGCAGATTGTTGTCGTGGACGATGACGGCAACGTGCACGAGTACAACCTGCGGAAGTTCGTGCGCTCCAACCAGGACACTTGCATCAACCATCGCCCGAGCGTGCAGCGTGGTGACCGGGTCTTCCCGGGCAAGATCATCGCCGATTCGTCGTCGACGGAGAACGGTGAGCTGGCGCTGGGGCAGAACGTGCTGGTGGCCTTCATGCCGTGGGAGGGTGGCAACTTCGAAGACGCGATCCTGCTGAGCGAGCGCCTGGTCCGCGACGACGTCTACACCTCGATTCACATCGAGAAGTACGAGACGGAAGCGCGCGACACCAAGCTCGGTCCAGAAGAGATCACGCGGGACATCCCGAACGTCGGTGAGGAGAGCCTGGCCGACCTCGACGAGAACGGCGTGATCCGCATCGGCGCCGAGGTTCGCCCGAACGACATCCTGGTCGGGAAGGTGACGCCGCGCGGTGAGACGGAGCTGAGCGCAGAGGAGCGACTGCTCCGCGCGATCTTCGGAGAGAAGGCGCGTGAGGTGAAGGACACCTCGCTGCGCGTGCCGCACGGTGTGCACGGAAAGGTGATCGACGTCAAGACATTCCGTCGCGACGACGATTCCGATCATGAGCTGCCGGCGGGCGTGAACGAGATGGTGCGCGTCAGCATTGCCCAGAAGCGGAAGATTTCCGAGGGCGACAAGATGGCCGGGCGTCACGGCAACAAGGGCGTGATCTCCCGCATCATCCCGATCGAGGACATGCCTTTCCTGCCGGATGGGACGCCAGTCGACATCATCCTCAACCCGATCGGTGTGCCCTCGCGCATGAACCTGGGTCAGGTTCTCGAGACGCACCTGGGCTGGGCGGCGCAGAAGCTCGGCTTCCGGGTGGCGACGCCGGTCTTTGACGGCGCGCAGGAAGAGGAGATTCGGGACCTGCTGGTGGAGGCCGGTTTGCCGGAGGACGGCAAGGTGGATCTCTATGACGGCCGGACGGGTGATAAGTTCGATCGCCCGGTAACGGTCGGCGTGATCTATATGCTGAAGCTTGCGCACCTGGTGGAGGACAAGATCCACGCCCGGTCGACTGGACCGTACTCGCTCGTCACGCAGCAGCCGCTGGGTGGTAAGGCGCAGTTCGGTGGCCAGCGCTTCGGTGAGATGGAAGTGTGGGCCCTGTATGCCTACGGCGCGGCATACACCCTGCAGGAAATGCTGACCGTGAAGTCTGACGACACGGTTGGCCGCGTGAAGACGTACGAGTCGATCGTGAAGGGTGACGAGATCACCGGCGCCGGCGTGCCGGAGTCGTTCAAGGTGCTGGTGAAAGAGCTGCGCTCCCTCGGTCTTTCGATCGACGTGATCAATGAGGACGAGCAGACGGTCGAGTTCGCGGAGGACACCTCACGCGATCTGCTCTCCAACCTTGACCGGATCAACCTGAGCGGTTACGAAAAGACCGCCGACTAAGTGAAACCCTATTCGTCACTGGTCCGCTCGGTGTCGCAGCCGAGCGGGATCCGGTCACCCCGGAGGGGCAATGTCTACAACTGATACTGACCTGTCGATGCTTTCCATTAATACCGCCCTGGCTCCTACGCCGTCCTTTGACCGTGACTCGCGTGGTCCGCGCGATGGCTTTGCCCGCGGTGACCGCAATGACCGCAGCCGGGTGCTGGACGTCAACAATTTCGATGCCATCCGCATCAGCCTTGCCTCACCGGAGGCGATCCGCTCGTGGTCGTACGGTGAGGTCACCAAGCCGGAGACGATCAACTACCGCACGCTGAAGCCGGAGCACGGCGGCCTGTTCTGCGAGCGGATCTTTGGTCCCACCAAGGACTGGGAGTGCTACTGCGGCAAGTACAAGCGGATCCGGCACGCCGGGACCGTTTGCGACAAGTGTGGCGTAGAAGTGACCCGGGCCAAGGTGCGCCGCGAGCGCATGGGGCACATCGAACTCGCCGCGCCGGTAGCGCACATCTGGTACGTCAAGGGCACGCCGAGCCGGCTCGGTCTCCTGCTCGACATCACGCCGCGCAACCTGGAGCGCGTCCTGTACTTCGCGTCCTACCTGGTGACCCAGGTGGACGAGGCTGCGCGTGAGGAAGCCATCCAGGAAGTGCGGGATGTCGCCGAGGCGGAGATGGAAGAGCTGCGCGCTGATGCCCAGGCGCAACTCGACGAAATCTCCGAAACGGTCGGTCGCGACGTTGAGTCGCTTAGCGAGCGTGAGCGGACGGAGACTGAGTCCATCGCCACGCGCACGGACCGCGAGAAGGCCCTCCTCGTGGCTGATCGGGACGAGGTTCTCGCTCAGCTGCAGGCCCTGGTGAACCAGGCCGCGCCAGAAGCGGTGCTGTTCAAGGGCCAGGTCATCGTCCAGAAGGACGAGGCCGTCAACGAAGATCGCCTGCGGAAGCTCGAGCGCATCTTCAATGACGAGGTGGAGCGCATCACCCAGGGCGCTGAGGCAGAGACCTCGGGCAGCGAGGCGCTCGCTGGCGCCGAGAAGGATCTCCTCTCGAGTGCTGCCGATGAGCGACGCGACAAGATCGAGAAGCAGCTCGCCGAGCAGATTCGCGAGGTTGAACGCGAGCGCGATGAGTCAATCAAGGCGATTGGCGACCTCAAGGAACTGCAGATCCTTTCGGAGCAGCAGTACCGAGAGCTGAACGAGATGCTCCCGCCGGGTGTTTTCCGCGCGGGCATGGGCGCCGAGGCGGTGCACGATTACATCGTGAACCGCATCGATCTCGATGAGATCGCCATCGAGCTGCGCAACGAGATGCAGAGCACCTCGGACGTCAAGCGCAAGAAGGCAACCAAGCGCTTGCGTGTCGTCGAGGCGTTGCGCAAGAGCGGCAACCGGCCGGAGTGGATGATCTTCACGGCCCTGCCGGTGGTGCCGCCGGAACTGCGGCCGATGGTGCAACTGGACGGTGGCCGCTTCGCGACATCCGACCTCAACGATCTGTACCGCCGTGTGATCAACCGCAACAACCGTCTCAAGCGGCTCCTGGAACTCGGAGCGCCCGACATCATTGTGCGCAACGAGAAGCGCATGCTGCAGGAGGCTGTGGACGCGCTGATCGACAACGGACGGCGCGGGCGTGTGGTCTCCGGCTCCGGCAAGCACAAGCTGAAGAGCCTCTCTGACTTGCTCAAGGGCAAGCAGGGCCGCTTCCGCCAGAACCTGCTCGGCAAGCGCGTGGACTACTCTGGCCGCTCTGTGATCGTGGTCGGGCCGAACCTTGCGCTCGATGAGTGTGGACTGCCGAAGCGCATGGCGCTGGAGCTGTTCAAGCCGTTCGTGATGCGACGCCTGGTCGATGCCGGGCACGCGCACAACATCAAGGCGGCCAAGCGCCTCGTGGAGCGCGTGGATCCGAAGGTGTGGGATGTCCTGGAAGAGGTCATCCAGGACTACGTGGTGCTGCTCAACCGCGCGCCGACCTTGCACCGCCTCGGTATCCAGGCGTTCAAGGTCAAGTTGATCGACGGCTCGGCGATCCAGATTCACCCGCTCGTCTGCGCGGCGTTCAACGCCGACTTCGACGGTGACCAGATGGCCGTGCACGTGCCGCTTTCCCGCAAGGCGCAGGACGAGGCGCGGACACGCATGCTTTCGGTGCGCAACCTGCTCTCGCCGTCCAACGGTGAGCCGATTGTGTCTCCGACGCAGGACATCGTCCTCGGGTGCTACTACCTGACGTCAGAGCGTGACCACGAGGCTGATATTGCCGCGGGCACCGAGCCACGGGGTCGCGGCAAGGTCTTTTCCTCCCTTGAGGAGGTGAAACTGGCCTATGACGCCGGCGCCGTCGACTTGCAAGCGGACATCATCGTGCGGACGGACCGCGACGGCGGGGTAGTCAAGCGCATTCCGACCACGGTCGGCCGGGCTATTTTCAACCTGGCGTTGCCGCCGGAAATCGGCAAGTACTACAACGCAACGATGGGTCGCAAGCAACTCCGCGGCGTGGTGGCGGATGCGTACCGCTACTTCCAGGATGCCGACCGCACGGCCCGGATCGTGAACGACATCAAGAAGGTCGGCTTCGAGTTCTCGACGCGCGGCGGCATGAGCATCGCCGTCGATGACGTCGTGATGTCCGAGAAGAAGGATGAACTGCTCAAGGACGCCGACGAGCGGGCGGATCGCCTGGAGCGCCAGTACCGGCGTGGCCTGGTCACCGATTCCGAGCGGCTGCGGGAACTTGAACTGATCTGGAACACCACGCGCGACGACCTCGCGAAGCACGTGGAAGAGGGCCTGCGCGGCCAGAACTCGGTCTTCATGATGGCCGACTCGGGCGCGAAGGGAAACATGAACCAGATCAGCCAGATGGCGGGTATGCGTGGTCTGGTGCTCGACCCCAAGGGCGAGATCATCGACATCCCGATCCGCTCCAACTTCCGTGAGGGCCTGACCGTCCTGGAGTACTTCCTCTCCACGCACGGCGCTCGCAAGGGCCTCGCTGACACGGCGTTGCGCACGGCAGACTCCGGGTACCTGACGCGGCGACTCGTTGACGTTTCGCAGGACGTGATCATCACGATCGACGACTGCGGGACCGAAGCGGGCATCGTGGTCACCAACAAGCGTGGCGATGATGAACTGTCGGCGGAGGACTTCCGATCGCGCATCCTCGGCCGCGTGCTCCTGTCCCCGGTGGTGAACGCCGAGACCGGTGAGATCATCGCGAATGTTGGCGAGGAACTCACTGACCGGCTCGAACTCCCGGATGGATCGACGCGTGACGTCGTTGGTGAGGTTATCGCGTCGGGCGCTGACCGGGTGCATGTGCGATCGGTGATGACCTGCGAGGCCACGCACGGGGTCTGCTCGCTCTGCTATGGCCGTAACCTGGCCAGTGGCAAGTTGGTGGAGCACGGCGAGGCAGTGGGCATCATTGCCGCGCAGTCGATCGGTGAGCCGGGCACGCAGCTGACGATGCGCACGTTCCACACGGGTGGTGTGGCGCGAGCCGACATCACGTCGGGTCTGCCGCGCGTGGAGGAACTGTTCGAAGCGCGCGCGCCGAAGGGCGTCGCCGTGCTGGCGGATCGCGAGGGGACAGTGTCGATCGAGACGACTGACACCGGGCGCAACCTGGTGATCACCTCGACCGATATTGAGCAGCGCGTCTACCCGTTGTCTCCAGGCTGGGACGTGGCGCTGACCGACGGCGACATGGTGATCAAGGACAAGACGGTAATGGCCGTCGGTCCGGACGACCAGAAGTTGACGAGCGCCATCGACGGCCGCTTCTTCATCGATGACCGCACGATCTACGTGCGCAATGAGAAGGAAGAGCGGGTTGAGTACCCGGTCCCGGTGACGTACCAGATCTACGTCGAAGACGGCGATGTGGTTTACCCGGGCCAGCAATTGACGGACGGCGCGAAGGACCCGCACAAGGTGCTGCTGACGCAGGGCCGTGAGGAAGTCCAGCGCTACATGATCGACGAAGTGCAGAAGGTGTACCGCTCCCAGGGCGTGAACACCAACGACAAGCACATCGAAGTGATCTGCCGCCAGATGCTGCGCAAGGTGAGCATTACTCACCCGGGTGACACGGATTATCTGCAGGACGAGCGGATCGACCGCTTCGAGTTCAACCAGATCAACGAGGAGATCATGGCCCAAGGCGGCGAGCCGGCGACGGCGGTGCCCGTGCTGCTGGGAATCACCAAGGCCTCGCTGGAGACCGACTCGTTCCTCTCGGCTGCCTCCTTCCAGGAGACGACGCGAGTCCTGACCGAAGCCGCCATCAACGGTAAGGTCGATCACCTGCGTGGCCTGAAGGAAAACGTGATCATCGGGAAGCTCATCCCGGCAGGTTCCGGCT
Organism: Thermomicrobiales bacterium; assembly: GCA_046328375.1. GTDB lineage: Bacteria > Chloroflexota > Chloroflexia > Thermomicrobiales > UBA6265 > JACCXM01. Next base: position 3,057 of record JAXLWT010000029.1, on the reverse strand, counting down.
TCGGCGTTGTCCCAGGCCTGGGCTCCGGCCCGGTGACGGAGGGTGCGCCGGGAGGCGTAGCACTCCTGGAGCGTACCGAAGAGATCGAGGACGCTTCGGAGGAGGACCTGGAAGCGCTGATGGCGCAGGGTCTGGTGCCAGGAGGCAGCCGCGCCGTCATGGATGATGACGACGTGGAGGCCGATGTCGAGATTGAGGACAGTCCGCTGTCGGTCATCGATCTTGACGAATTGGCTGAGGAAAGCTAATCGAGAACAGGAGGGTTCGGGTCCTGCGTTGACCCGGACTCTCCGCGTTCACCCAGCCTTTTTGGCTTGACATCTCACGTAGGGATGTCTAAACTACCCCCTTGTGTCCGCCGCAAGGCGGAGGCATCAGTGAGGTTCGTTCCTCACGAGGCAGGCGGCGCCGCAGCTGTCGAGGATGGCAGAGCACGGTTTCGAAACGCTTCCTGTCCGGTTAGGAGTAATCGTGCCGACGATCAATCAGTTGGTTCGTAAGGGCCGTAAGAGCGTCAAGAAGAAGACCAAGGCTCCCGCGCTTGGATTTACCAATAATGCGTTGGGTCGCTATGCTGGTCGCCTTCGGGCGGGGTCTGCATCGCCGCAAAAGCGAGGCGTGTGCACCCAGGTCAAGACCATGACGCCAAAGAAGCCCAATTCGGCACTGCGCAAGATCGCCCGCGTGCGTCTGTCCAATAGTATGGAAGTGACAGCGTACATCCCGGGCGAGGGGCATAACCTCCAGGAGCACTCGGTGGTGCTGGTCCGTGGTGGCCGGGTAAAGGATCTCCCGGGCGTGCGGTACCACATCGTACGAGGCACGCTGGATGCCCGCGGTGTTGATAACCGCAAGCAAGCGCGGTCGAAGTACGGGACCAAGGCGCCAAAGAAGAGCTAGGCTCTTTCTGCTCACCGCCGGCCGCCGGCGGTGAGGGGTCGCCATCCGCAGCAGCGGATTTGATGGAACACGGTGCGAGAAGCGGCCGGACGTCGCGAGACGTTCACCGCTTTTTCGTGTGTTCAGGGGTGCCGCCTTTTCGCGGCGTATGGATAAGCATGTAGACCGCATGGGCGGTCGATGATGATCGAGGGAACGGAATGCCACGTCGGACCAAGATCGAGCGGAGAGTGCCAGCGCCAGACGCGCGCTTCAACAGCGAAGTGCTGGCCCGATTCATCAACAAGGTGATGGAGCGCGGCAAGAAGGGCACCGCCGAGGGCATCGTCTACGGCGCGTTGGACCGCATCGCAGAGCGCACTGGCCGGCACCCGATGGAAGTGTTCGAGCAGGCGCTGGGCAACGCAACTCCGGTGATCGAGGTCAAGCCGCGCCGCGTCGGTGGCGCGACCTACCAGGTGCCCGTGCAGATCGAAGGTCCCCGGCGCATGTCTCTGGCCATGCGCTGGCTGCTGACCTCCGCCCGGAACCGGCCCGGCCGTTCCATGGAAGAAAAGCTGGCTAACGAACTACTTGACGCATTCAACAATACCGGCGCCACGATCAAGCGCCGTGAAGATACTCACCGCATGGCGGAGGCGAACCGCGCCTTCTCCCACTACGGGCGCTTCTAGAGCCTGAGGACGGCTGTCGGCAGGCTGGGAACCCAGCCTGACCGGGCCACGCCGGCGAACGGTCCGTCCATCAGGCATTATCTGTCAGGCATAAGGAACGCAATGAGTAGCGCAACCGCATCTCGACCTGGTGTCACCGGCGCGGATTCGATGTTGGCCAAGACCCGCAATATCGGGATCATCGCCCACATCGACGCTGGGAAGACGACCACAACTGAACGCATCCTCTTCTACACCGGTCGCATCCATAAGCCAGGTGAGGTGCATGAGGGCGCCGCGACGATGGACTGGATGGTCCAGGAGCGCGAGCGCGGCATCACCATCACGTCGGCTGCTACGACGTGTTCCTGGCAGGGTCATCGCATCAACATCATCGATACCCCGGGCCACGTCGACTTCACTGTTGAGGTCGAGCGCTCATTGCGCGTCCTCGACGGTGGCGTCGTGGTCTTCGACGCTGTCGCTGGTGTGGAGCCGCAGTCCGAGACGGTGTGGCGGCAAGCGGACAAGTACGAAGTGCCGCGCATCTGCTTCGTGAACAAGATGGATCGCACCGGCGCGTCCTTCGAGCGCACGATCGAAATGATTGTGGATCGACTCAAGGCTGTTCCGGCTCCGATTCAGTTGCCGATGGGCTCTGAGGCGGCATTCGCCGGCGTCATCGATCTGATGAACAGCGAAGCCCACATCTTCCACGATGATCTGGGTCAGAACATCGAGCGCACGTCGATTCCCGCCGAGTACGCGGAGCGCGCAGCTGAGGCGCGCCACCAGCTAGTGGAACTCATCGCGGAAACCGATGAGGACCTGATGATGCGCTATCTGGAAGAGGAAGAGATTTCGGTCGAAGAGCTGAAGGCCGCGCTGCGTGCAGCAACCATTGCTGGACGGCTCGTCCCGGTTCTCACCGGCAGCGCCCTGAAGAACAAGGGCGTGCAGCTCATGCTGGACGCCATTGTGGATTACCTGCCGTCGCCTCTGGACGTGCCACCGGTCACCGGAACTGACCCCCGCACCGGTGACGAAGTGGTCCGCAACGTTGATCCCAAGGAGCCGTTCTCGGCCCTGGTCTTCAAGATTGCGGCGGATCCGCACGTCGGCAAGCTCGCGTTCCTGCGCGTGTACTCCGGTTCGCTGGAGAGCGGCAGCTACGCCATGAACTCGACCAAGGACAACCGCGAGCGCATCGGGCGTTTGTTGCAGATGCACGCGAACTCCCGAGAGGAGATTCCTTCGGTCAGCGCAGGTGACATCGCGGCGGTTATCGGCCTCAAGAGCACCTTCACCGGTGACACCCTGTGCGACCCTGCCAACCCGGTGGTTCTTGAGTCCATCGTGTTCCCGGAGCCGGTCATCTCGGTCTCGATCGAGCCGAAGACCCGAGTCGACCAGGACAAGATGGGTGCTGCTCTCGGCCGGCTGGCTGAGGAAGATCCCACATTCCGCCTGCGCACGAACGAAGAGACTGCCCAGACCGTCATCG
>JAXLWT010000028.1:0-77776 GCA_046328375.1 Thermomicrobiales bacterium | reverse complement strand
CAGGCGGTGACGGTGCGTCGCTCAGTTCGCGGTAGGTCTCGTCCAGCAGCAGCCACGCACCGGCGTTTTCGACCATGGTGATAATCTCGCGGAGATCCTCCTCCGGGATGACTGCGCCGGTTGGATTGTGCGGCGTGGTCAGGCTCACCAGCTTCGTACCCGGGGAGATCAGGGCGCGCAGATGATCCAGGTCCACCTGGAAGCCACCCTCCATGGTCAGCGGTAGCGAGACGATTTCTGCCCCAATGGCGTACGGTGTCTCCAGGTTGCTCGCGTAGTTGGGGTGGGCGACCACCAGGCGGTCACCGGGATTCAGCACCGCCGTGGCCACCGTGAAGAGGGCTCCCGCTGCGCCGACGCAGACCAGGACCTGATCGGGATCGACGTCGCCGTCACTGGCGATGCACTCCCGCAGCCCTGGTTCCCCCCGGTGATCGCCGTAGGCAAGGAGCAGATCGTCCAGATCGACGCCAAGGTCGCCGAGCCGCCGGTCCGCCATCGAGCTTTCCGCCAGGTTGTAACGGACCTGCTCATACCCAATCTGCTCGGGGCTTTCCACTTCCATGATCATGCGCCGGTATCGCATGGGTGTCGCAGGGTCCTTTCCCGTTGTCGCTGTTGCTACACCTCAGTAGAACACGGAACGGGCGCGGTGTCGCGGTTGGGCCTTGTAGGGTGGGGACTGGCCGCGATGCCAGAGGAGGAAGTCGAGCTCGCGCGCGGTCACAGGCGTACCCTGGGCACGGATCGCCTCAGCCACGCGCTCCACCGCATGCAGGCCCACCGCACGGATTTCCGTCTCTTCAGGGGAGCCGGGCGGAATGAGTTGACCAGCGTTGATCCGTGCCAGGAGCTCCGGTTGGTACTCGAGCAGGCCGTCCACGCGCAGGACGTGCGGCACCAGGTTGTCCGCGAAGATGGTGAGTTCGTCCAGGTCGTGGAACGCACCTGGGCCCCGCTGCCCGAAGGCCAGCGCCATGTCCGCCACCAGCAGTTGCGCCCGCTTGTACAGCGGCACCTGCTGCCCACGGTAGCGGGCGACATCCTGGTACAAGGGCATGGCCGAGACCTGCTCGATCAGGCGCGCGGCTGAACCTCCCGCGGCCACGAATGGCGTAAGCGGGTCATCGTCATACCCTTGCAGCCAGGCCCCGAGGACCCGGAGCGCTTGCGCGAACAGTTCCATCAGTTCTGCGACGACGGGATCGGCTAAGGACTGCCCGAAGATCACGGCGCAGTCAGCCGGGGTGATGGCCCGCAACGCTGCCGGCGTCAGCGGGCCACGTAGCTGCCAGTGATCTGTCAGTGACGTGGCCACCGTAAAGTACCCCGACATCCCGTCGCGTTTCTGCAGGTGTGGGAAGTAGCCAGAGCCAAAGTTCACGCTGTCCAGCGCGAGGAGGAACGCGGCAGTGTCAGCATCGTTCCCGTGGAAATGGTGCTCTGTGTCGTAGACCGGCGCCGGGAGGCCCTGCAGCGAAAGCGAGGCTGCGTAGGGCGCAACGCGATCCTCCTGCAGGCGCACAAACCGGGCGTCCTGCGCTACCTGGGCCGCGGCGCTGCGAATCCGGGAAAAGATGCTGCTCACAGTGGGACGTCCACCGCACTGGCGGGGATATGGTCAACATCACGCAAGGGGGAGAGCGCGAGCCCCACGACGGCCAGCGCGGAGAACGCAACCCCGATCCAGAGGGAGGCGCGTAATCCCCAGGCTGCGCCGGCGAACGTGGCCAGGACCGTGCCGAGGAGTACCGCTCCAAACTCGGCGACGCGTACGCAGGCGTTGACGCGGCCGAGCAGGTGCGCCGGAGTAATTGCCTGCCGCAAGCTCACCTGGTTGATGTCAAAAAGGGTCAAGGCGCCATCGGTCAGGAGTTGTTGTCCCACCAGCAGGGCCAGCGCCACCATCCCGACCTCAGTGGCCAGTGGCACGAAGGCCTGTCCGACCACCGTCAGGACCAGAGCCCCAATCATCACTTTTCCGAGCCGGGCGTAGCTGATGCGCTGCGCGAGGAGCGCGCCCGCGAGCGAGCTCGCGCCACCAATGGCGAAGATCATGCCGAGTACACCCGGTTCAAACCCCACGCGTTGATTCAGGTAATAGATCATGCTGGTGCCGAACACGCCAAATCCCGCGTTGATGCCCAGCGTGGCCACGATCATGCCGCGCAGGAGCGGCTGTCGCCACGTTGCCTGGATACCCTCGATGGCCTCATGCAGGAACGTCCCGGGTGCCTCTGCTTCCGGCTCTTCCACGTCCCTGACAGTTTCTCCATCATGCACGCGGGCGATGAAGAACGCCGAACCCACGAAGGTGAGCGCGTCGATGGCGAGCGTGGCTGGCGCTGACAGGAGTTGGACCAGCCACCCGCCACTGCTGAACGACAGGGCCTCGGTGACGGACGCGCCGGCGGTGATCTTGCTGTTGGCCTCGATCAACTGCCGATTGGGCAGCAGTGAGGGTAGGAACGCCTGGTAGGCGACATCGAAGACGACGCTCAGCGCGCTGACAACGGCCGCGGTGAGCAGCAGGTGCGGGAAGGTGAGGACGCCCAGCCAGGCCGCGAGCGGGACGGTAACCAGCATCACAGCGCGCAGGAGATCCGCGCCAATGAGGACCGGGCGACGACGCGTGCGGTCCACCCAGACCCCGGCGATCAACCCGATGCCAAATCCCGGAATCAACTCGGCCAGCCGCAGAGCACCGATTGAGGACGGGGGTACGTGGAGCAGGAAGATGGCAGCGTAGGTCATGGCACTGCCGCGCAACAGGGTGCCGTACGTGGAAACGACAACCGAGGCCCACAGGTTGCGGAAATCGGTGTTTCGCCAGAGAGTAGGGGCGGCGTTCAATGCCTGGAGCCGGTCGAATGCACGTTAGGACGTGCAGAGGGATCTGGGCGCGGATGGAGCAGGAAAACTGGAAAGCTGAGCACGAAAAATCAGCCCCGACGAACCGAATCACCAGCACACAACTCGCGCCGAACGGCTTTCACGCACGTCGCCCCGCTACGCGTGCGCTTCCCCCGAACTGCCCGGTTACCGGCCCGGTCCCGGACGAAACCCCGCAGCATCGTCCGCCGTTTCCGTTCCCGGTGAATCATGGCCCGTGGCTCTAGCTCCTCGGGACTGACTGTACGCACACTGTATACGTACATGTGACTGCTGTCAAGAGGTCGTCTGTTACGGAGGGGGTGGAATGTCTGCGGAGGCAGCGCCGGCTACATTTCCAGGAGCTGCCCAAGGCTCGATCTCGCCGAGTGCCCGGACCACGGTTTCTGCTTCCGCCGCGGTGCCAACGTGACCAGTTAACGTGACTTCGCGAGAGACGCGATCTACGCTCCGGAAGGCGCTTCCACCAAGGGCGGTCTGCGCTGGCCACTCGCCAACAAGCCACGTGAGATCGGCTCGAAACCGACCGGCCTGATCGATCACCAGCATCACGACGCGCTCGCCGAGATCGCGCCGCGCAATGATCGCGCTTCCTCGCTCGGGTGTTTCCGGCTCGATATCGTACCCCATCCCGCGCAGGCTGTCTGCCAGCACTTCAAGATCGAGCGGTAATGATTCTGTCATGGCGCCTCCTGCGGCGTGGCGGCGGCGAAGTCGATGTCGAAGACCCGTGAGAGGCGCGCCAGGCTCACCGGATCCGAGACGATGATGCCCAACTCCCGGTTCTGATCCAGCGACGTTGTGGAGATGTTCTGCGACCCGACGAACGCGCGCCGGCCGTCAACCATGATCATCTTGGCGTGCACGTAGAGGCTGCGCAGCAGCCGCACCTGCACGCCCGCGTCCGCCAGGGATGCCCGTTCGGAGTCGAATGATGCGGAGGGAGAGATGATGACGCGCACCGTCACGCCACGCTGCGCGGCTGCCTCCAGTGCCTGCAGGAGGTCAGGATCGCGCAACACCTCGGCGTAGACATCGACGCTCGTCTGGGCGCCCTCGATCAACGACTGGAGTGATTCGCGCGCGTTCGTCGGGCTGACAACCAGCGGTCCAGGTGGTGGTTCGGCCTCCTGCGCCCAGTCCGCCGCGAAGATGGCGCTGGCCGCCCCGACTGCGTCCGGGTTCGTGGTAACGACCCCCAATTCCCGGTTGCCCGTGAACGAAGATGTCGTGAGGTTCTGATTCATGATGATGACCAGTTCCTGGTCGATCACCATCATCTTGATGTGGGAGAAGCGGAAGGCAGGGTTGCTCCAGCGCACGTCAATGCCCGCTGCCTGCAAGCGGTCGAAGATGCCCTGCTGCCCGCCTCCGCCGCCGTAGGGGTGCTCCTCGAGCAGCACGCGAACCGCGACGCCGCGCGCTTGAGCGCTCTCCAATGCCGTCAGGATTTCGTCGTCACTGACAATGTAGATCTCGAGGTCGATGCTCTGCGTAGCTGCGTCGATCTCGTCGAGGATTGGGCGGCGGCCGTCACCCGGCTGGATGAAGATGCCGGTGATGCCGGATTGCGCTTCGGGGCTGACGACGACCGTGGCCATCGCGGCCAGCGGCGGCCGTGGGTTTTCTGGTGGTGACTGGCGAACCAGGACGAACGCGCACGCTATCGCCCCGATCATCGCGGCGAGCAAAGCTATGAAAAGCCAGGGCGTGCCTCGCCGGTGCGCCGGCAGGGTTAGTTCAGCCATTGCCGCGCCTGCTTGCGGAGATCATTGTGCCAGACACGCGCCTAGATCCTGCGCCGCTCGCGCCAGGAACGGACGTCGGCCGCGTGTTCATCGTAATGCTCGTAGGTGGAGCCAGCGATCGCCTTGTCGATGGCGGCCGCGTCAAGCTCTCCCCGGTCCTCAAGATCCGCAACAAGCGCGGCGTGCGCCTGGTGCATGGCGGCCCGTTCTTCCGCCAAGGTCCGGCCCCGGCGAGCTGCGTGATCCGCCTGGTTCAAGGCCTCGAAGTCGTCGAATTGCCGCGCCTGCCCAGAGAGCGCCAGGGCCGCATTTTCGCGTCCCAGGTCGTCCCAGAACGCGACATGGCCGAGCAGTTCTTTGAGGGACCACTCGCCGACGGCGCCAGGTTCCATCAGTTGGTCTTCAGTCAGGTCCTCGAGGGTGATCAGGAACGCGCTCCAGGACGACTCAATGCGTTGCAGGAGATCGGAGACGGTTTGCGGTGCAGCGGAGGCAGTAGTTTCGCTCATCGCGGGCTCTCCCAGGGACTTGACTGATCATCAATGCTTCGAGATCACGGTAGCGGGCGCCAGAGGCGTGTGCAAGCCGGTATCGCGCCGCTCGGGCCGGATGGATAGAATGCCGCCAGCAACATCGGCAGCAACGCCCACCTGGAGGCAACGGATGGCGGCGAACGGCATGGAGCGCACCCGGCAATTCTTGCGAGACATGGGGCTGCCCACGGGTGATCTGCATGATCTCCCCGCGTCCACACAACGCTTCGCGGACGGCGGGCAGTGGCGTGTTGAGATCCCCTCTGTCGAGGGGCCGCATGCCCTGCAGGCAGTCTTCGAGACGGCGGACGCCCTCGATGTGCCCGTGCACCGGGTCAGCCAGGGTAGTGGCGTCATGCTGCTGACGGACAACGAACTCGACGAGATGCACGAGATTGCGTCAGCGCGCGGCGTCGAGGTCAGCCTCTTTGTCGGACCGCGTGCTGGCTGGGACACTGGGGCCATGGCCTACGCGAGTGCCGGGCGCGTGGTCGCTCCGAAGGTGCGTGGCCAGGACCAGCTCGTACAGGCCGTGGAAGACGTGCGTCGCGCCTGTGAGCATGGCATCGAAAGCGTCCTGGTGACTGATGAGGGGTTGCTCGAGGTGCTTGGCGCCATGCGAGACGCTGGCGAACTGCCCCCCGGCCTCATCCTGAAGGGTTCAGTCATGCTGGGCGCGTCCAACCCGGTCTCGGTGCGAAATCTGGAGCGCCTGGGCCTGACCACCTTCAATGTCCCCACCGATCTCAGCCTGGCGCAGTTGGCGGCTATCCGCGCCGCGACCACGATGCCGCTCGATATCTACATCGAGGTCCCGGATGACATCGGCGGCTTTATCCGCCACTACGAGATCGCGGACATCGTGCGCGTGGCTGCGCCGGTCTACCTGAAGTTCGGCCTCCGCAATGCCCCGAATATCTACCCCAGTGGCACGCACCTGGAAGCCACCGCGGTTGCGCTGACCCGGGAACGCCTGCGTCGTGCCAAGCTGGGCCTTGACCTGCTGCGCCGCCTGGACCCAGACGCGGTAATGTCACCGTTGCCGTACGCGGTGCCGGCCGGGGCGTAACCGTCCGGCATCGCGCCCCGTTCTGCGTTAACCGGAGACGCTCGCGAGGCGCGGGCCGGCAGATGAACCTCCTGCCCGTGCGGCGTGCTGCAGGTCCGTGGCCAACTCCTGCAGCACGCTGCACAGTTCGGTGGGTTGGCGAACTTCGAAGCGGAAGCCGAGTCGCACCAGGTAACGTGCTGCGCCGTCCAGGCATTCCACATTGGCGCGGAAGATGACCCCGTCCGCGCTGGGCTCCAGCGCCGCCTCATACGCGGGAATCTCTCGCCGAGCCTCCTCCAGCGTGGTGAACAGCAGCGCTTCCACATGCCAGGCATTCGGGGCCACAGCGAGCGCGTCCTGAACGAAACCCAGCGGGTCGAAATGGGGTGGCCGCTGGAAAGACTCCTCCTGGGCCGAGATCTGGCGGATGCGATCCAGCCGGAAGAGGCGGAGGTCACGCCGCAGGTGGCAGTACCCCGGGGCGTACCAGCGGCCCATCAGGTGCACCAGGCCGTAGAGATCGACCGCGCGCTCCGTCTCCTCGCCCTGCGCGGAGGCGTACTGGAACACGACGCGCCGCTGATCGTGGACCGCGGCCGCCACGCTCATCACCGTTTCGGTTGTCGGGAGCGTCACGCCGCGAACGGGATCGAACGTTGCGGTCTGTTGCACCGCCGCGATCCGGGCTCGCACATCCTGCGGCAGGACGCGTTCCACCTTCGCCAGCGCTCCCTCCACCGTTGAGGCGCTGCTGACCAGTCCCAGGCGGCGCGCAGCCAGCAGGCCAAGCATGATGGCCAGCGCTTCATCGTCTGTGAAAAGCAGGGGAGGTAACCGGAACCCGGGTCGCAGCCGGTAGCCGCCGTGCCGGCCGCGTTCTGCTTCGACCGGGATACCCAGATCCTGCAGCATCGTCACGTAGCGACGCACCGTGCGCAGATCCACTTCCAGCCGCTCGGCCAGTTCCGGGCCCGTGAGCCGTCCCCGTGCCTGCAGCAGTTCCAGCACGGTCAGCACCCGGGTCGTTGGGTGATACACGCGTAAGCGCCTCCTGCGGGTCTCGGTGCGGGTGCTCTCAATCAGGGCTTTTGCTGTCCTGATTGCGCGATACGATGGATGTCGTGGGAGAACATGCGTTCTCCGCCCCGAATCGGAAGTGTGCCACAACGGCTGCCGCGCCGCGACGGTAGTGAAGCTTCAGGGAGGGATGCGTCATGCAGCACAGTGCTGTGGATCTGGAAAACTACGCGCGGTTGTACGTTGCGGATCGGCTGCGTGACTCGGCGCGGCTGAGGCTAGCGAGCGAGGTGGTGGCGGAGCCTACCTGGCTGGAACGGGCGGTCGCTCGCGTCTACGCCTGGTTCACACCTTCCCCGCAGGAGCACCTCTCGCCAGTGCGTACACCTTCGCAGCCGGCGCAGCTTGTCCCCATCTTGACAAAGCCACAGGCCGCCGCCGATCCCTACGCAGGCATGATTGTGCTTGTGCGAGGGCCGAAGGAGCCCTGCACGCTCGACGCCGCCTGAGCCCGCGAGGTATTCGGGGGCGTCTGCAAGTCAGACGCCCCCTACTTGTGTCCGTCCGGCTCTCGGCAACGCCCGTCAAGCGGAGTGGTTCGCAGTAGAGGTGATCTCCTGGCCGCACGCGCCCGGTCCTTCATGTGGGGTCTCTGCCCGGAGACCTCCGTCAGGGCACGCCGATGATCAGTCCTCTCACTGAGCCCGAGCCGACGCAGGTTGGACGGGGCATTTCAGCCAAACGTCGAGTGGATTTCGACTGCCTGGCCGGAGCGCGCGGATCTGGAGGCTCCCTCCATGATCTCGACAACGTGGATCGCGTGTTCGATGCTGGGGATGGGTCGGGTGCTGCTGGTGACACAGTCGATGAGGTGCTCCACGCCCAGCAAGTGATCTGGACCGCCGTCGCGCTGGTGAGGAACGTGATGCTGTTGCCAGCCTTCGCCGGGGAGTAGCGTTTCCACCGGAGCCGCGACATCGAGCAGGTTGACGGCGACCGTGCCGTCCATCCCGAAGAGCTCCATCTGGGGCGCGAGGCTGTCGCGCGCAGCGTTGTTGGCGGTGACAGAGGCAAGGCGGCCATCGCCGAAGTCGAGCAGCAGGTGCCAGTTGTCCTCGACCTCGACGGGGATGCGCTTTCCCGCGAACGGACCGTCGGCGACGAGGAAGCTGTCCTGGATCAGGGAGGCGAAGGCACTGACGCGCCGCACCGGGCCCAGGATTCCGGTGAGGGCATGAAGTGGGTAGACGCCCATGTCGGCGAGTGGGCCAGCCCCGCGGGCGAAGAAGGGGCTGGGATCCGAGGGATACCCGGTCCAGGGTGGCACGCCGCCGTAGCCACGTCCGAGGGCGGCCGTTACCCTGCCGATCCTCCCGCTCTGCACGAGCTGCTGGGCAAGGCGCACCTGCGGAAAGAGCATGACTGACGGCGCAGCGACGAGGACGAGACCTCCCTCTTCGGCTGCGTCACGCAGGCGTTTGGCGTCAGCGAGTGAGGTGGCGACGGGCTTCTCCGAGTAGACGTGCTTGCCGGCCTGGAGTGCGGCAAGGGTGGTCTCGGTGTGGACCTGAATGGGGGTGAGGTTGACCACGGCGTCAGCGCCTGATTCGACAAGCATCTGCTCGTAGGAGTCGTACCAGGCGGGGATGCCATAGCGCGCGGCGACCTCCTGCGCTCGCCCTGGGGTCCGGCCACAGACGGCTACCCATTCTGCGCGCCCACGCAGCCGGTGCGCCTCCGGGAGATAGTCGCGCTGGGCAACATCGCCGCAGCCGAGCAGGGCGAGCTTGATGGTGTCACTCATCTAGAAGCGGCTTTCCACTACCTGAGTCTGGCCGGTCTGCGCGGCGAGATACCCCTGTTCAATGATCTCGACGACGTGGGCCGCGTGTTCTCCAGAGACGAGGGGAGCACGGCCCTGTTCGATGCAGTCCACCGCGTGCATGATGTCGGAGTACACGTGCGGTTCCGGGATGCGGGCGTGGGCTTCATCGACGCCGGGAAGCCACGTAGCAGGGGCGTAGGAGCCGTCATCAGCGCGACGCAGGCCGGCGTTTTCCGCCGCACCCTCGCGACCGGTGATGGACAGGCGGCTCGGGTGACCAGAGAGCGGCTCGATTTCCAGGGTTTCTATCCCGCCTTCCGAGCCGTAAATGCCCATCGCGCCCCACTGCACCAGTGGGCCGGTCTTGCTGGCATGACCGCCGGCAAGGCCGAAGGTGGCGTCTCCGAAGTCGAGCAAGAGCAGAGAGTTGTCATCGATCTCGACGGGGATCGCCTGGCCTCGCCACTGTTGCTCCGGCGTGCGGATACCGGACATGGCCGTGACACGCTGCGCTGGCCCCAAGATGCCGGTCAGGCTGTGCAGCATGTAGACGGTGACATCTCGCAGCGGGCCCCCGGTGGGGCGGTAGTACCAGCCTGGATCGACGGTGCCGAGCGCGCCGCTACCCTGTCGGGTCGGTTCATTGTGGTGCCAGCCGCCGGTACTCCCCCAGGCCCAGTACACGTTGCCCAGCGCGCCCGTGTCGACGAGCTGCTTCATTGACTGCAGGGCCGGAGCGAGCATCTGCCCGGGGGCCGCCGCAAGCGTGAGGCCGTGACTCCTGGCAGTCTCAACCATCTCCCTGGCCTCGGCGTACGTGGTGGCCATCGTCTTCTGCACGTAGACGTGCTTGCCGGCCAGGAGCGCCGCCATGGTCAACGGATAGTGATATTCGATGGGCGTGATGACGAGCACCAGGTCGACGTCGTCGCGCGCGATCAGGTCTGCTGGATCGGCATAGGCGTTCGGGACGCCGAAACGATCCGCAGTTTCCCGGGCGCGCTCGGCGTTGACATCGGCCACGGCAACCAGTTCGAGCCGTTCTCGAGCATCTGGCAGTGCCAGTTGCGGCAGGATGCCGATGAGTGACAGGGTGCCGCAACCGATCAACCCTGCGCGAAGCGTGCGCCCCATTGCCGTCCTTTCGTCTGCGCCTGACCACAGCGGCGACGTCAGCCCTTGAGCCCGGTTGTTGCGATACCGCGGATGAAATAGCGTTGCGTGAAGAGGAAGACGATGATCATTGGTAAGGTGGTCAGCGTTGCACCGGCCATGATCAGCGGCCACTCGATCGTGCGTTGCCCCTGGAACGCGAAGAGCCCCAGCGTCAGCGGGTACATCTCCCGGTCCTGCAGGTAGATCAGCGGCCCGAAGAAGTCATGCCAGGTGTAGAGCAGCGAGAAGACCGCGACAACGACCAGGGCGGGTCGCACGAGTGGCAGCATGATCTCCCAGAAAATGCGGAACTCGTTTGCGCCATCGATGCGGGCCGCATCGGAGAGGTCCCAGGGGATGCTCAGGTAGAACTGGCGGATCATGAAGATGAAGAACGCATCGCCCAGGAACTTGGGGAAGATCAGCGGGATGTAGGTTCCGGTGACGTGCAACTTGGCGAAGAGAATGTACTGCGGGATGTAGGTCACGATCGGTGGCACCATCAGTGTGGCGAGAGTGATTGCAAAAAGAATGTCCCTCCCGGGGAACTTCAACCGCGCGAAGCCGTAGCCCACGGCGGCGCAGGAGAGCACCGTTCCCACCGCAACGAGGCCGGCGTAGAAGACGCTGTTCCAGAGCAGCCGGAAGTAGGGGAAGCCGGGGTAATCCAGGGCGATGAGGAAATTGCTCCACTGCGCCGGGTTGGGAATCCACTCGATGGGAACGCGAAAAAGCTGCTCCTTGGTCTTGAGCCCCGACGCGACCATCCAGAAGAACGGAAAGAGAAAGATCACCGAAACCAGGGCCAGGCACCTGTTGCTGGCCCACTCTCCCTTGCCGTGAGTGCGCTGCGAGGCGGCCTCGGTCTCGCCAGCGGTCGCGCTCGTGCTCCGCGCCAACCGGCCGGGACGGCTACCGACGTTGATCATGCCTCGCCTCCTTCGTAGTAGACCCAGCGGCGTGAGGTGCGAAAAACGAGCAGCGTCAGGAGTGCCACTACGATGAACAGGATGAGGGCCTGCGCCGCGGCATAGCCCATGGAGAAGTAGCGGAACGCGTTGCGATAGATCAGCACCATGTACATCAGCGTCGATTGCAGCGGCTTACCCGTGGTGTCGCCGATCACCAGGGCCTGGGCAAAAACCTGGAATGAGTAGATGACGCCAGTAACCAGGTTGAAGAGAATCACCGGGGTGAGGAGCGGGATGGTAATGCCGATAAAGCGCCGGAAGGCACTTGCTCCATCGGTGGCCGCAGCGTCCAGCAGGTCCTGGGGAATCTGTTTCAGGCCGGCCAGGAAGACGAGCACCTCGATGCCCAGCGGCCAGAGCCCCAGGATGATCAGGGCCGGCATGGCCCAGTTGGGATCGAGGAGCCAATCCGGCGTGGGGAGCCCCAGGCTCCGGAGAACCGCGTTGATCGGGCCATTCGCGTAGTTGAACATGAAGAGGAAGATGATGGCCGCCACGACTGGTGGCACCAGCGCGGGCAGGTAGAAGAGAACGCGGTAGACACTGATACCTCGTACCCCCATGTTCAGGACCACGGCCAACGCCAGGGAGATCACCAGGCGCGAAACGACGGAGGCACCGGCGTAGATCACCGTGTTGCGGACGGCGATCCAGTACGAGGGGTCATGCAGAAACATCTCCCGGAAGTTATCCAGGCCAATGAACTCTGGTGGCTTGATGATGTTGTATTCCGTGAACGACAGCGCCAGCGTGCCAACCACCGGGTAAAGGGTGAAGACGAGCAGGGAGACTAGCCAGGGGAGGATGAAGAGGAGGCCCGCCTGGGTTTGCCGCCGCTTCAGGAGGCTGCCGCGTGGTCTTGGGGCGAGAGAGATGGCCATGACGCCGCATCCTCCGGAAAGGCAATCAGGGGCAGGGTGATCGTGTCCTAGGTGACGACACGGTGACCCTGCCCAGCCGTAAACGACCTGGGCTAGCCCTGCTTGGCCATGAGGTCGTCCAATTCCGCCTGGCACACGCGCTGCGCTTCGGCCAGGCCGTCCTTGGGGGAGACCTGCTTGTTCAGGATGCTGTTGATGGCAATCGTCATCTGGTCAAGCTGGACGGCTTGCACCGGCGAATCCCACATGGGGGTGGCGATGGCAAGTTGCTCGCGGAAGAAATTGATCGCGTCTTCAGCGAACTGCTCACCCTGCTTCTCGATGACGGCCGAGGGGGTGGTCTTCGGAACCTTGGTGTTGGTGGGAATGTCGGGCAGGACGTCGAAGAGGGTGAGCACGCCGACGCCGCTCAGGTAGTCGAGGTACGCGAAGGCCTGCTCTGGATGCTGGGTGCCGGAGGGGATCACCAGCCAGTTCGGCCAGTAGCCGGAGACAGTTTCGGTGCCGCCAGGGCCAACCGGGTACTTCGCCAGGTCAAAGCGCTCGATGGCCACGTCGCCAGATTGATAGATGTCGCCCAGGCCCCAGGTGCCAAGTTCAACCGCCAGGAGATTGCCGGCCTGGAACTGGGGCGGCCGGCCCTGGTCATCGGCGTAGGCGCCCCAGTGAGCGGAGCGCTCAACCGCGCTGTAGTCGCCGTGGTACTCCTCGTCGATCCAGTCGACAAAATACTGGAAGAACGCGATGTTCTCCTCGGAGTCGATGGTGTACTTCTGGTTCTCGCCGTCAAAGAGTTTGCCACCGTTGAGTGCGGACCAGACGGCGGTCGTGACCTGGAAGTCATTCGGCCTGGGGACAAAGCCGGCCGTCACCAGCCGGTCTCCGTCCCACTGGGTGAACTCCTTGGAGAGAGCTCGCAGCTCGTCCCACGTCTTGGGGAAGCTGTCGCGGTCGGAGGGGATGCCCTTCGATTCCAGCATCGCCGGGTTGTACCAGATGGCGTAGCTGCCGGCGGTGTAGGGGAGACCGTAGATCTTGTCACCAAATTGGCAGCTCGCCAGCACGCCGGCTGGCCAGTTTTCAACTGGGGTGAACTTGCCCGTGGGCATCAGGTCCTGGATTTCGCGCAGGGCACCCTGCACACCGAAGGAGACGGGAGTATCCCAGATGACGTTCGCTTCCGGCGGATTGCCAGCGGCGATAGCGCCCAGGAAGCGCTCGGTGAACTGCTCCTGATCCGAACCGCACTGCACCTCAACCACCACGCCCGGATTCTCGCTGCTGTACGTGGCGGCGATAGCGGTGTGTGTGTCGCAAAAGAGAGGCGACCCGCCTGGCAACCAGAATGGGAGCGTCACGGAGTCCTGGGCCAGGGCAGGGGTGACGCCGTGGGGGGCAGCAAGCCCCGCGCCGAGGCCAAGTGCGCCAACGCCGCCCAGCCCGGCACGCAGCAAGCTGCGGCGATTGACCCCACGGCAGTTACAGGAAGATTCACGACCTGGCATCTCCAACTCCTTCGTGCACTGCAGGCGGCGTCCTTGCCGCCTGACCGCGATTCCTCAGTGATCCCAGATTCACGCCCGGCACGCTCAGGTGCTCCGGGGTGGCGGCGGAAGCTGTCAGCCGATGTCGATGACGCTCTCGGAAAAGACCAGCGACGAGCAGAGCAAGCGAAAACCCGCGGCAACCTCCTCTTCATCAATGAGGAGTTCATCGGCGTACTCCGGATCATGCCGGACATCGCCAGACTCCACTCGCGACATGCAGGTGCGGCAGGTGCCGCTCCGACAGGAATAGGGAATATCGATCTCCGCGCGAGTGGCGGCCTCGAGGATGGTCTCGCCGGGACGCACCTCGAAGGACGCCGCGAACCCCGCTGGGCGATCGACCACGGTGACCACGATGCTCACGCCGGCCGATCACTTCCGGCGGCAGCCAGCGCCTCGCGCTCGGCTTCGGCAATGCGCGCGTCGATCCGCTCCATGAATGGACTGTAGCCGTCTTCGCCGCGCTCCCAGCGCTCCGCCAGCCAGGTGTCCCACATTTCACCGGCGGCGGCCACGACCTCCGGGAGACGCTCCTTCTCCTCACCCAGCATGTGCTGCAACCAGGTGTAGCCATACTTCAGGTGGATCGCCTCGTCCGCCCAGTCGTAATCCGTATCCTGGGTGGTGGCCATGTCGCTCATGGCGCGGAACTCCCGCGTGGTCTTCTGGCGATGCGCCGGCGCGTCCTTCTCGAAGAAGTAGAGGAGGGCGAGCACATCGCGCAGATCGCCCCCCTTTTCCAGGATGGCGTGGTACGGATCACCGACCATGGGGTAATCCACTCCCATTTCGAAGCCCCAGGCGGTGAGGCGACGAATCCCGGAAAGGGAGTGCCGCATCTCGTCATAACTCCAGCGGGCAACATCGGTGTAGAAGTTCCAGGGCATGTCGCGGTAAACCCACATGAACGCTCCTGGCACCTCGGCTGCCCAGACCTCGTTGGCGTGGTCGATGGCGTACCAGACTTGCCGCTCGCGCTGGTTGGCCACCGGGCGCGTCGGGCTCTCCACAACCGCCGGGCTGAACCGCGGATCGCGTACGGCGCGCCGGGGTACCTCGTAGGGCGGGCGATTCGCGTAGCCGGGTGTGGCCGGGACCTCGCCCCGGGGGCCATCGCCGGCCACCCCGCCGATGGCGGACAGGTGCGCCCGCAAATGCTCGACCCACGGCTGGGCCGACTCGACTTCGTCGGGCGGAAGACCTGCGAGCACCGGCGCGATGGCAGCCAGGTGCTCCTGTTCGTCAATCAGAATGTGGGTGATCTGGTAGATGCTCGGTGCGTCGTTCAGTTCGTCAGCCTGGTCCAGGTAGGCGTGATAGGCGTCAATCAAGGCTGGTTTCAGGACGGCGTAGATGCCCAACGCGAACTCGGCATCACTCTCCGCCCTGGTTAGTTGATCCAGGAACGTGAGCAAGTCAGGATCATGCCCAACCTCCACGTCGCGGCGGGGGTAGCGCAGTTCCAGCACGCGATTGCGCAGGGCATCGGCGTGCATGGAGTCGTGCCACATGTGGCGCGGCGTGGCCGCCTTGAGTTCCCAGTTCGCCACGGCCATCTGGCGCGCGCCGAGCGCGCGCATCGTCTCTCGCTCGGTGAGGTAGAGCCGCTTCAGGAACTTCGCCGCGTCATCGACGCTGCGCTGTGGTTGCTCGAACCCGCCGAAGCGATCACGGGGTGCCGGAGTCAACCCGGAGGCGGTAGGTGACATTTGCTCGTTCAGCGTGTTGGCCCTCCTCTCGACAGCTGGCAGCGGGACATTGGTGTGACTGGCTGTGGAGAGCGCGGCGCCGATGAGACCGGCATCCGCACCGAGCGCGGCCGGGACGACCGGCAGGTGCCGCGCGTCGGGATGCCAGACATGCGCGGCGACAGCGGCGCGCACGCCATCCTGGAAGCGGCCCGGCGCCGAGCCAAGCCCCCCGCCCAGGACGATGGCCTGGGGATCGAGCACGTTGACGAGCCAGGCGATGGCGCTCCCCAGCGCTCGCGCTCCGGTATCGATGATGCTGGCAGCCTCGGTGTCCCCGGCCTCGGCGGCGGCCAGGAGCGCTCTGGCGTCCGTGACGGAGCGCCCCGTGGCGGCTTCATAGCGCCTGACCAGGGCCGGGCCGGAGGCGTACTCCTCCAGCACAAACCGGGACCAGCCGCCATGCTCATCTGGCACGCTGATGGGACCGGTGCTGAGGACCACCGCCCCGCCGTGCGCCCCGGCAAAGGGAACGCCGTCGACAACGAGCGTCGAGCTGATGCCGGTGCCGATACTGACGTAGACGAACTGCTGAAATTGCCGCCCGGCGCCAAACCTGGCCTCTGCGAGCGCCGCGGCTCGTACATCCGAGGCGACATACACGGGAGCCGCGGCGATTTCGCGCGGCAATGGAGCCTTGCGCCAATCGAGCAGATAGCTCGTGAGAATCTCGCCCGCCGGCGAAACGAGCTCCGGGACGCCGACACCCACGGCAAGAACGCGGTCGCCCGCCGCGCGCAATTCCGCGGCGACCCGTTCGATTTCTGCAACGATGCCCGCGACGACCTCAGCCGCTGGGCGCGTTGCTCTCGTCGCAATCTGGCGGCGAAAGCACAGGGCGCCGCTGTGTGGGTCGACAGCAGCGGCGGCAATCTTGGTGCCCCCGACATCGACTCCAATCGCCCAACCGCCCGCCGTCACGGCTGGCTTTCCGCGGGTGGCAGGTAGGATGGCGACACGCCGAACAGGAACGTCACGGGTGCATTGCTGATGTTGTAGTACTGATGCGGAGCGCCGAGCGGCAGATAGGCGCCATCCTGGGCCTTCAGCTCCAGCCAGGCGGGTGCGCCTTCGCCGAACGCGCGCACGTTCAGGGTGCCATCGAGGACGTAGATCGCCTCATCCCCGCCGTGACATTGCAGGTCGGACTTCTGGCCAGGTTGGAGCTCGATGCGGCCGACCGTGAGATGCTCGGTTGAGGCGAGAACCCCGACCAGCATCGGGTTCTTGCACCCTTCCAGCCGCCACAGGATGTCCGCTTCACGGATCGGGTGGAGCGTGCGCGACGCCGCCTCCTGCGCGGCGGCAGCCGGCCATTGCCCCAGAAGCTCATCCCGGCCGTAACGTGTCTCCGTTAGCAACGGTTGCTGACGCGCGTACGCTCCGGAGGTCCCCTTGGAGGGCGGCGGCGAAAAATACTCCAGGACGCGAAGTGGTTCCGCCCCGACGCTGAAGGCGTGATGCCAGGTATCACGGCGGAAAAGCGCCGCATCGCCCGTTTGCAGGCGTTGCACTTCGCCGGTGGCTGGATTTGCCAGGGCGGCGGTCCCGCTCAGCACGTAGTAGACAAGGTCCGCCGCGAAGATGGTGCGGAACTGGTCGGAGTGGCGGAAGGCGCTGCCTGCCGGCACGCCGTAGATGATCTGGTGGATGTGGTCACTGGAAACAAAGATCCAGTCGGCCACTTCACCCGCCTCGTCATCACCCCAGAGGTATCGAGTCACGCTCTGGAAGGGGATGGCAGCCGGGCCGTCAAAGGTCGGGCGGGGGGATGGCGTGTAGGTCATACCGCCGCTCCGGGATCATGCACCAACTGGGCATTCTTGGCGAGCGTCGGGGCGTTCTCGAAGCGAGGTGGTACGAACGTGCTCTCGATGGGCAGTGCCTGCCCGGTTCGCCCGGATTCCGCCGATTTCAGCATGATCTCCAGGACGTGGTAGGCATGTTCTGGCGTGATGACAGGCTGCGTACCGGTTTCGATGCACTCGATGAGGTGGCGGATACCGTCACTCCAGGGCCAGTTGCTCCCCTCGGTATAGGTGCGCCAGAACCCGTCCTCGTTGCGCCACATCTCGTAGCCGGTGGGAGCCCAGTCCTCGCCGATCATCTGGATCGTGCCGGTGGTTCCGTACAGCTCGATGCCAGGCACGTTGTACTGCTGAATGGTGAAGCCGGTGGTGACCACGGCGTAGCGGGCATCGCCAAAATCGAGCAGCAGCTGCATGTTGTCGTCGGTGCGAACCTGCATCAGTTCGCCGTCGACCACTCGCTCCGGAATGGCGATGCCGCTCATGGCCATGATCCGCTTTGCCGGCCCGAGCAGACCGGTCAGCGTGGTCACGTTGTACACCCCAAGATCGAACATCGCCCCGCCGCCTGGCTCGTAGAACCAGGGGCCCCAGGTCGGGCCGGACCAGCCGTAGAAGCCGCGCGCGGTGAGGACCGTGCCGATAGCGCCGTCATTAAGCTGCTTCCAGATCGCCTGGTACGTGGGGCTGACCACAACGTGCGGGGCGCAGACGAGGTACCCGGGGCTCTGCCTGGACAGGTCGACCAGTTCTGCAGCTTGCGGCAGGGTCATGGCCATCGGCTTCTCGACCAGGACGTGCTTCCCGGCCGCGACCGCTGCCCGCGCAATCTCCCAGTGCTGGGGCATGGAGGTGAGGACCAGCACAAGATCGATCGAGGGATCGTTAACCACCTCGCGGTAGTCGGTTGTGAAGGTGTCCAGGGCGTAGCGCTCGTGGGCCACCTGGCGGCGATTCTCCCTGGCATCACAGACGACAGCGATGTCCACGCGCTGGCGCGGGATGTTCATGCGCTGCATCTGCGGGATGTATTTCTCCGCCACGCTGCCGACGCCGACAACACCAACCCGGATTCCGTTGCTCACCCATTCCTCCTCGTTGTTCGCAGCCGTGCGATCAGGTCAGCATCATGCTGAGCGGGTGCGAAACGTCCGAGAGCATGCGTTGCTCCCGCTGGCTTTCCACCGCGATTCGCACCCGGTCCGCGCGGTAGATTGCCTTGAACCACTCGATGGGCTCGCCGCCAGCCGTGCTGGCCACGCCGCGCAACAGGAGCATGGGCGCTCCTTCGTCCACACCGAGCAGGTCGCTCTCGTACGCATTGGCCGCCGTAGCCTCGATGGTCTGGCGAGCGTCATGCAGTGGGAGACCGAAGCGCTGTTCCAGAATGCGGTAGAGCGACTGCCGCTCAAGGTCTTCCTCTTCTAGGCCCGGGCATCGCGCGTGGGGGACATAGCTCGTCTCCAGCAGGAGTGGAGCGGCCCCGGTTGAGCGCAGGCGCACAATGCGGATCACCTGCCCGTCATCCCCCAGGTGGAGCGCTGCCCGCACCTCAGGTGGCGGCAGCATGACCACGCACTCCAGGACGCGGGATGAAACATCTCCGCCCAGTCCCTCCATTTCCTCGGTGAACCCCAGGAGATGAACGGCGTCGTGGGTCAGCTTCGGCATGGCGACGAACGTGCCGATACCGTGCCGCACCACGATATCCCCGCCATGAACCAGCTCGGCCAGGGCCTGCCGCGCGGTCATGCGGCTGATCCCGGCGTCTCGCGCCAGGTCGCGTTCCGCCGGCAACTGCTGGCCTGCTTCGAGCGCACCAGCCTGGATCTGCGCGCGGATCCAGGCTGCAAGCTGGAAATAGAGCGGCACCGGACTGTGCCGGTCGAGATCGATGCTGGCCGGCGCGGCGGTCATGCCTTCTCGCCGAGACGCTCGAGCACCAGATCGCGGAAGACGGCAATGTGCTGCTCGTTGGTCACGTAAAAGCCGCCCTGCTCGTAGGCGCGGGATCGCATGCCTAACTGCGTCCGCTCGCACACATCCCAGTCCTGCCGGTTGGTGATGTCGAAGACGTCGACCGTGTCCTTGGGATCAAAGTCCGGCTTGGCGATCTCCGCCGGGTCGAAGAGCCAGTCGCAGACGACGCGTGAAGTCTCCGGACCGGTCGGGATCAGCGTGTGCAGGATGACGTGGTCTGGCAGGAGATTGACGAAGAGGTTTGGCCAGATGACAAAGCCGTAGTAGAGCCGGTCATCGCTGGGGAGGAGGCCAGGCAGCATCTCGCGCTTGCCATGGCCAGAGAGCGTGAAACCTTCGATGTCGTCAGCAAAGTCTGTCCCCTGGCCAATGATCCCCTGGTACGACGTGCCGTTGCGGAACTCCGGGAGCAGCCGCGTCAGTTCCGGGTGGACGGGGGCGCAGTGATAACACTCCATGAAGTTCTCGACGACCAGTTTCCAGTTGGCGGCGATGTCGTAGGAAATGGAGGTGCCAACGGCCAGGTCGCCGATGCCGTAGCGCCGGAACTTCTCCAGCTCGCCGAAGCGATCGACCAGGGCCGGC
Organism: Thermomicrobiales bacterium; assembly: GCA_046328375.1. Classification (GTDB taxonomy): domain Bacteria; phylum Chloroflexota; class Chloroflexia; order Thermomicrobiales; family UBA6265; genus JACCXM01. The sequence goes on along the minus strand of JAXLWT010000028.1, from coordinate 58,035 downwards.
TCAACTTGCGCCTCTACCGAATCCGGGTTCTCGGCGAGATTGAGCCAGATGAGTCCTTCCCAGATGGCCAGGTGAACGGGGAGCAAGCCAAGCTTCTCCCGTTCCAGGCTTTCATCCTTGGCGATGTTGGGTGCGCCGAGGAGCCGGCCATCCAGCCCGTAGGACCAGGCGTGATAGACGCACTGCAGTACCTGGCCGGTGTTGCCAGAGGTATCCAGGCAGAGGCGGGCCCCGCGGTGACGGCATACGTTGAGAAACGCGCGCAGGACGCCATCGCGACCGCGCATCACGATCACGCTTTCGCCGCCGAACTCGACCGTCTGGTAATCACCTGGCTTTGGCAGCGCGTCGGCGCGTCCGGCACAGATCCACATCTGGCCGAAGATGGCATCCTGCTCGCGGGCAAAGATCTGGGGGTCATGGAAATAGCGGCCGGGCAGAGTGGTCTCAAAGGCCATCAGCGGTACTCCAAGCTCATCTAGAGGTCTAGACCGCAGGCTATCAGAGGGAGCGCGTACGGTCAAGCCACGCGCCGGACCAGGTTTTCATCCGGTGCCCGGGCCCTTCCAACGTGTTCTTGTGGCAGCCGGCCGTGACGCGGCTGTACCCCAACACCACCAGGGGTTGGTGAGCGGTCTGACCGGGCCGATTGGTGGCTAGCGCTGCAGGACGCCACCTTCCGTGCTCTCCAGGGCGGCCATGATCTCGCTGCGTGTGGCGCACAGGAAATCCCCCGGCATCGTGTGCTTCAGGGCCTGCGTGGCCGACGCGAGCGCCAGCGCGCTGGCGATGTCATCATGGTCATTGATGTAGCCGGCTATGAAGCCGCCGGCGAAGGCATCCCCCCCGCCGAGGCGATCGACCACTTCTACGTCGCGCCAGGGACCCTCAACCACCTCTCCATCTGGCCCCATGGCGAGCGAGCCCAGTTTCACGGAGCGGCTCACCTTGCCCCGCTTGCGCGAGAGGACGGTCACGGCCAGGCCCAGACGGGTACGGGCTTGTTCCAGCACGGTGTTGTGATCGCCGTCAATACCAAAGAAGATCCGCAGCGTCCCGCGCGAGGCGAACAGGATATCGACCAGCGGCACGATTTCCACGAAACAGGCGCGCGCTTCGGACTCACTCCAGAGCTTGGAGCGGTAATTCAGGTCAAATGCCACCGGGACCCCAGCCGCATTGGCCGCGCGAATGGCCGACAGGGTCTCGGCCCGTGGGCCCGGGCCAAGTGCCGGGGTGATGCCAGAGATATGCAACGCGCGGGCGCGGCGCAGGATCGTCGTCCAGTTCAGGGAGCCGGGTGCGAGGTTGGCGAAGGCGCTGTTAGCGCGGTCGTAGTAGACGGCGGAGGCTCGGGGGTCGCTTGCTTCCTCCAGGAAGTAGACGCCGGTCCGGCCGGCGCTCTCGGGCGCCCACTGCAGATGCGCCAGGTCCACGTTGGCGGCGCGAGCGCCGCGTGCGATGGAGCGGCCGAGGGGCGTGTCAGGCAGGCGGGACACCCAGGTCGTAGGGACGTCGAGGCAGGCCAGCGTGGCCGCACTGTTGAGCTCTGCGCCACCAACGGTGAGGTTGAGCGAGGTCGTGCGTTCCAGTCGCTCATTTCCCGGTGGGGTCATGCGCACCATGGCCTCGCCAAAGGTGACAACCCACCCACCCTCACCATTCATCTCTCGTCCTCCTGAGACCTTTTTGGCCAATTCTGAAATTTGCTCTTGACAAGCAGGGCCGAATTATCTTCAAATGCGAGTCTGATCGTAAGGTGCCGCGACAGCAAACCGAGAAGGCGCTTCCGGGCGACCCAACTGGTGGTCGTCCTGTAGTTCACTGTTGTGGGAGGACCGCCGCAATGGCGCGCGTCATATTCCAGAACGTTACCAAGATGTACAGCGGGAACCCGGTGCCCGCCGTCGATAACCTGACGATGGAAGTGCAGGACGAGGAATTCCTCGTGCTGGTCGGCCCGTCTGGTTGTGGCAAGAGCACGGCCATGCGTATGGTGGCTGGACTGGAAGAGATCAGCGGTGGCCAGATCATCATTGGCGACCGCGTCGTAAACGATCTCCCGCCCAAGGATCGCGACGTCGCGATGGTGTTCCAGAGCTACGCCCTCTACCCGCACATGTCGGTCTACGACAACCTCGCCTATCCGCTCAAGCTGCGGAAGGTGCCCAAGGCTGAGCGCGATCAGCGCGTGCGCCAGGCGGCGCGCACCCTCGACATCGAGGGCTTCCTCGACCGCAAGCCAAAGGCGCTCTCCGGCGGTCAGCGGCAGCGCGTGGCGCTGGGCCGCGCCATCGTGCGCGATGCCGATCTCTTCCTCATGGACGAGCCGCTCTCCAACCTGGACGCCAAGCTCCGCGTGCAGACGCGCGCCGAGCTGATCAAGCTGCACGAGCGCGTGAATACCACCACCATCTACGTCACCCACGACCAGGTCGAGGCCATGACGATGGGTGACCGCATCGCGGTCATGAGCCTGGGTGTGCTGCAGCAGCTCGATACGCCGCAGAACCTCTATGACACCCCAGCTAACAAGTTCGTGGCCGGGTTCATCGGCTCGCCGTCCATGAACTTTGTGGATGTCACGCTCGAGGCTCGCGACAGCCGCATCTACGCCGTGACTCCCGGCTTTGACATGCTGACCCCGCCACGCAGCGGGAACGCGCTGTCGCAGTATGTCGGCAAGACCGTCACGATGGGTGTCCGCCCGGAGCACCTGGTGGAGGCAAGCCGCCTCGGTGCTTCTGGCACGACGTCAGTCCCGGTGACGATCGACATCGTCGAGCAGCTGGGGAACGAGAACTTCATCTACCTGCTAAATGGCAGCACGCTGCTGACGGCGCGCATGGCGCCGGATCTGCGCGTCCAGCGCGGTGACCGCATCAACGTCGCCGTACTCCCAGAGAACCTCCACTTCTTCGATCAGCAGACGGAAGCCGCCATTCGCTAGAGCGGCATGCCTTTGGCCAGGACCCCTCTCCCGCGTGATGGGAGAGGGGTCCTGTTATGTGTGCGGAGTTGCATGAGCTACCTGATCTCATGCAACGCGGTATCACGATGCCTCGCGGTACTCGTTATTCCTGTGACCCCGCGGCTGCGCGGGAGGTCCAGATCGCTGCAAGTGGAAACGAGTCGTGTTCATGTGGGTTGCCGTAGCCGCCCTCGCGGCGGTGCTTTCGGCCGTACAGCTGATTCCCCAGGCGTGGAATGCGATCAGGGCCAGAGACCTTTCCGCCGTTTCCCTGCCGTCCTTTGCGCTCATCAGTTTCACCACCTTTCTGTGGGCCCTCTACGGCTGGCATCTGCAGGATGTCGCGATCGTGGCGTCGAATGGTGTTGCTTGCCTGTGCGCCGTCACGGTGACGGCGATGAAGGTCGTAAAGGGGTAGCTGGCAACTCCGGCAGGGAGATGAGATCCCTCGCCAGGGTCAGGCCGATCCCCCGGCTGGGGGACTGCCGAAGACTGCACCCACGAAATGTCCGCCGGTGTTAGGCGAGAGCGCTTCATTCATGCCCAGGCCCATGAACGTTGGCATTGTTGGCATTCCTCGCACGCGTGCCCTGGCCGTGGGAAGCAAAACCCCTCGCCCTGGACACAGGGCGAGGGGTAGCTTTGCGGCTTCCTGGAGGCAACGTGGGCGGGGGTGTGGCTGCCCGCGTAGGCAAGCGGGCACGCCTTTCAGGCCGCCTTATTCTCCCCAGGTCTTTTCCAGCACGCGCAACCAGTTGCCGTAGGCAACCTTGCGGATAGTTGCCTCGTCGTAGCCACGTTCCGCCATCGCCTGCAGCAGGTTTTGTTGCAGGGAGACATCCTTCAGGTTGTCCGGCATGGTGGCGCCGTCGAAGTCCGAACCGAGCCCAACCTTGTCGTCGCCGAGGCGCGCGATCAAGTAGTCGAGGTGGTCGACCATCACGCTGAGTTCGAGGTTCGAGCCGCGCTCGCCGGTCGGGCTGAGGAAGCCGCAGTTGTAGTTCAGCCCCACCAGGCCCTCGCTGTCGCGGATGGCGTCCAGTTGCTTGTCGGTGAGGTTGCGCGTGGCGGCACAGATACCATGCGCGTTGGAGTGTGTCGCCACCAGTGGCGCGTCCGAGAGCTTCGCCACGTCCCAGAACCCCGCCTCGTTGAGGTGGGAAAGGTCGATCATGACCCGCAACTGGTTGCACTGGCGCACCAGTTCCTTGCCCAGGTCAGTGAGTCCGGGCCCGGTGTCGGGCGAGGCGGGGTACTGGAAGGGCACGCCGTGTGCGAAGCGGTTCGGGCGTGACCAGGTGATGCCGAGTGAGCGCAAGCCCAGCTCGTGATACACCTCCAGGGCGTCGAAGTCGGGATCGATCGCTTCAGCGCCCTCGAAGTGCAGCTCCATGGCAAACGTGCCATTCTCGAGGCATTCCCGAATTTCGCGCGCGGTGCGCACGATCTTCGCCTGGCCCCGGGATTCCCGCTCCAGGCGGATCAGCCGGGCCACCATGGTCATGGCTTCGCGTTGTGCGTACGCCAGGTCCATTTGCTCCGGGAAGGCGTTGGGATCCGAATAGCGGCTGGAGATGCTGGTCGCGCGGCTGGTGGAATCGGTGTCGGCATCCTCCGCCTCGAATGTCGACGTGTCTTCGATCTCTTCCGGATCCCGCACGAAGACCGCGAAAAAGCCGCCGCCGAGGCCCCCCTCGCGGGCGCGCGGCAGGTCCAGGTGCCCCACGTCTGCTCGCTCGAAGAAGGAGCGGTTGCTCAGCGGAAGATCGAGCAGCGTGTCGTTGTGGCCATCGAAGACGGGAATACCGGTCGCGATGGTGATCGCTTCAACTGTTGCAGTCACGGAAATGGAACCCCCCTCATAAACGGAGCGCACATTCGGCTGCCGGGTATGATGCACCACATGGTTGAGACGCGTGCGCACCTGCGCGCGCCAGGAGAAGAACTGCATGAGTGATTCGGGTAACGGTTTGCTGGCCGGTCAGGTCTGCGTCGTGATGGGAATCCAGAACCGTTGGAGCATCGCCTACGCCATAGCCGAGCAAATGGCAGAGGCTGGTGCAACGCTTGCCCTGACCTACATTGATGACCGCGCCGGCCGTGACGCCAACACGCTGATCGAGAAGTACGGCGGCAGGGGCTACACCTGCAATGTGGCTTCGGATGACGACCTGGACAAGCTTGGCGCGGACCTGAAGCAGGACTTTGGCCGTATCGACACCGTGGTCCACTCCATTGGCTTCGCTCCGGCCGCCGAACTGGCCGGTCGGTTCATCGACACCAGCCGCGAAGGCTGGCGAGTTGCCCTGGATATCAGCGCCTACTCACTTGTCGCCTCAGCGCAACGCCTTGCCCCGCTCATGACCGAGGGCGGTAGCATCATGACGTTGACTCACCTCGGCGCCGACCGCGCTTTTCCCAAGTACAACGTGATGGGTGTGGCGAAGGCAGCCCTGGAATCCTCGGTGCGCTACCTGGCCTATGACCTGGGTGAGCAGAAGATCCGCGTGAACGCCATCTCAGCCGGGCCCATCAAGACGGCTGCCGCGCGTGGCATTCCTGGGTTTGCGGACATGTACGGGGCACTCAAGGAGCGCGCACCGCTCAAGACCGAGTTCGGGCAGCAGGAGGTTGCCGGCGTGGCCCTCTTTCTGGCCTCGAAGGCATCGGCGGGCGTGACCGCGGAGACGATCTTCGTCGATAACGGCTACAACAAGATGGGCATGTAGCGTTACGGCGCGCCCTCGATGGCGAATGCGATCTCGGCGCGCGCGTCGGGATCGCGCTCGCGTCGCCAGGCGACGTCCAGCCCGGTGCGGGCTACTGGTCCGCCAATTCGGCCCAGCGCCCACGCCGCGTGTCCGCGCACCAGGGACACGTCGTGCCCCAGGAGCGCCGTGACCAACACGCGGACGTCGTCCTCTGTCCCGATGTTTCCGAGCACCACCGCCGCGTTTCGCGCCAGACCGCTCCGCCTGGCCCGGAGCACGGCCGTTCCCCGGTACCGCTCACGAAACGTGCTGGCAGACATCGTGAGCAGCGAGTGGAGCGAGGGGTAGGCGTTCTCGATGTCTCGTGGCAAGAAGGCGGGATCAGGGTCATCCGCGGCTGCTCCCGTGTACGGGCAGACCTCCTGGCACACGTCGCAGCCGAAGACCCAGTCCCCGATCTGTGCGCGCAGGTCGCGCGGGATGGCGCCCTGGTTTTCGATCGTCTGGAATGAAATACAGGCGGGGGCATCAATCGTGTACGGCGCGACGATGGCGCCGGTTGGGCAGCGATCCAGGCAGATCTGACACTGGCCGCAGTTGCGATCGAGCGGCGCGTCTGGCTCCAGGTCCAGGTCAAGGAGCAGTTCCGCCAGCATGACCCAGGAGCCATGCCCGGGCACGATGATGCACGCATTCTTGCCATACCAGCCGAGCCCGGCGCGTGCCGCGACTGCACGATCGACGATACGGGCGTGATCGGTCAGGAAGCGAGCTTCAACGGAGCGCCCGACATCCGCTTCGATCATGGCGTGCAGGGCGCGCAGCCGGTCTGGCAGGAGTTTGTGGTAGTCGCTGCCTCGGGCGTAGCGGCTGATGCGCCCCCGGGGCACCCCGTCCTCTGGCTTCCCTGGCTCGGTTCCCCAGTAGGCAATGCCCACCGAGACAATAGAGATGGCTCGCTCCATGAGCACGGCGGGATTGCATGAATCGGTTGCCCGCTCTGGCGTGAACCAGTCAAGTCCCTTCATGTAGCCGGCGGCGATCCGCTCCTGGAGCACGTTGAGCGTCTCCGGAAAGGTTGCTGCTGTCGTCACCGTCGCCACGGTCAATCCGGCTTCGCGAGCGCGTTGCTTGACCTGCCTGGTCAACCGCTGACGTGGAGTCGGCGCTGGCACGAGATGCAGTGGTGCGGTGCTGGTGCTCATGGAGGCCAAGTATGGGCCGTGACCCCCACGAACCTGCCATCCGGAGCCACACTCCGAACAGCTTTCGATGATTGCAAACAGACATTGGTCCAGAAGTTGCAGAAATGTTCGACATGGGTCATAGAATCGTTACACTACGATTGGAAATGCTGCGGAGTCCTTGTTTCCGCTCTGCCATGCGGCTGAACGGAACGTGATGCGCGCGCGCGCTGGTGGAGGTTGGGGGTATGACGAGTGGGCCGAAGCGCTATCGTATTGGCTACCGTGCCGCGAATGGATCGTGGATCTTTGGTTCGCCAACCGATGAGAGCGCGGTTGTCGGTTACTACGATCCCGCAACTGACACCTGGTACGAAGGCGTAGCGGATATCCAGTCCGGCCAATGGCTACCGGAGGACGCTGTCCTTGGGACTGGCGTTCGCGATTGCCCGGCCGGTTACCCCGTGAAGGGAAATCTGCCCTCTCGCATTTTCCATGCGCCGGGTCAGCCAACGTATGGCCGCACCAACCCAGAGGTATGTTTCGCGACTGAAGCTGCCGCCCAGAATGCCGGCTTCCGCCGCGCGGCAGGTGGCGCTGCAGCCCCGGCGGCTGGTGCCGCCGCCGCTGCTGCTGCACCAGCCGCAGCCGCGGCCTCCGCGCAGCGGGTGAATGCACCGTCTACGCCGACTCCGCCGCCGCCGCCGCGGCCGACGGCTCCGCCACCAGCCCCTGAACCGCGACGCAACTGGCTCTGGTGGCTACTGGCCGCGCTGGTGGTGCTGGCGTTGCTCTGGTGGTTCTTCCTGCGTGGAAACCAGACGGCTCCGCCGGCGGTTACCCCGGCGGCAACCGTTTCTGCCCCGGCGGCAGGGACAACGGCAGCCGACGAGACGAAAGAGCCGGAAGCATCGACTCCTGAGGCTGCCGCTGGCCTGGTAGCCAGCCCGGTCGCGGCCTCCCCGGTCGCAGCGGCTGCCACGCCGGTCGGTGCCGCGGAAGTGGCAACCCCCGTCGCGGCAACCCCGGTGGCCGCTGCTGGTGAAGGCGAGGCAACGCCGGTGCCTGCCGAAGCTTCTCCCGGGATGGCCACCGCCGTCGCTGAGGCAGTGGCTACGGCTGAGGCGGAGCTCGAAGCGACGCCGTAAACGGGACGCTGTCTCACATGCCAGCGGCCCGGTCCCTGATGTCAGAGACCGGGCCGCTTTCGAGCCTGCTTGCAGGGCAGCGTGGAATCGGCGACAGATATCTACCGCTCCGGGAACGGCATCCCTCCGTGCACCAGTTCGTACCGCAGGTCGAACAGGCGTTTGCGGTCCTGATCATCCCGCTCACGGTAGACCGGCTTGTCTGCGTCGCCACGTTCACGGTGGTGACGCCGGAAGGCCAGGTCTCCGGCAGTGTGGAAGAACGCCAACTGTTGCCCGCGTAGCGTGCGGCCACCGCGCGACTTCGCGATGGCCAGCGTCTCCTTGCGTCGCGCATCGTCCGTGATCAGCCGGTATTCCCCCTCGGAGATGGTGCCTTGCTCCACCTCCAGGCGCAGTTCACGGCGCAGGATTGCCAGCTCATAGCGATGGGAGAGCCGGGCCACGACGTACAGGACGAGGATCGCCGGCACCAGCACGATGAGCGCTTGCACCGCGACCAATTCCACAATGCCGGGATCACCGCCCAGCCAGGAGGCGGTCAAGGTTAATCCACCGTTCCAGGCCATATGCAGGGCAACCGCGCCCATCCAGCCAAGAACAGGTACGACAAAGCGCTTCCATCCGCGGCCATACTGGCTGCGCGCCCAACCAAGCGCTGCACCCGTCACCGCGGTGTAGGCAGGGTGCGCGAGGCCCCCGAAGACGGCGCGTGCCACCACGAGTGCGCCAAATGGGCCAAGTCCACCCTCGAGGTAGGTTTGCCCGAAATAGAGGATGTTTTCTGTCATTGCGAAGCCGGCACCGACCAACGCGCCGTACACCAGGCCATCGAGCGTGGAGTCGAACTCGTCGCGCGCGAAGAACAGTACGGCCAGCAAGGCGATGCCCTTGCACGTTTCTTCGATCAGCGGTGCGCCGACCACGATGGTCAGGCCAGGGGCGAATTCTGGACCAATGAGTCCCGAGATCACGTCCTCAAAGATGAGGCTGGCGATGATGCTGAGCAGGATGGCGCCTATTGCGCCCCAGGCGAAGCAGGCGAGCACGACACGCATTGGTTCGCGCTCGTAGCGGTCGAGGCGCAAGATGACGCCCGCGTAGAACGCCGCCGGAATACTCGAGGCGATCACGCTCAGGAGTAATCCGACGGGATCTGGCACCGTGGCCACGACCACCAGCACCACCGCCGCCGTTGCCGCAAATGCCAGCAACCCGGCGATGCAGCCGATGAGCCCCTTACGCAGGGCAGCCCTCTTGCCGGTGTTCACCGGAGGAGATCCGCCACAGGGTTGGATTGGCGCAAGTGGATCACGGAGCGGTCTCCCGGGCCAGGAAGGAATACGCCTCTCGGAGGCGATTGTATCAACGGCACCGACGGCCGGACTGCGCGGTGTTTCCCGGCATCTACGCCCGACGATGTACAACGAACACGGGAGGCCCTTAGAGCCCCCCGTGTTCTGGTTCCTCGCGCGATGAACTAAGTTCGGCGCCGGGCGTCTTGTGTGAAAGTGGGCTAGCCCTGTTTCAGTTAGAAGTCGCCGCCAAAATCCCCGCCGAAATCGCCGAATCCGCCGAAGTCTCCACCAAGGTCGCCGAAGCCTCCAGCGACGTCTCCTACGCCCTCTTCCACCGCGGCGCCCGCGTCGGCCGCAACATCGCCGAGGCCGAGATCGAAGCCGCTGTCGCCGAGGAAGGCGTCGGCGATCATGCTGCCCACCATGACACCGGCGATGGTGCTCATGAAGTTCCCGGCCATGAAGCCGCCCATGCCCATGCCACCACCGGCCGGCATGCGGTTCCAGGTGCGCTCGAGCGTGCCGGGATCCCGCATCTCCGCCCGCGTCGCGACCCGTGCCAGCGCCCGCGGGTCATCTCCCGCAGCGATGGCGGTCCGTTGCTCGCCCGCCGGGAGATCCTGAGTCAGTTCCTGGAGCACCACCTGGCGTTGCTCGGGAGTCAGCTTGGCGAACGCCTCGGCGTGGACTTCCTCGATCGTCTCCGGCGGCGCCGTGCGCACGAGGTAGCGGTAGCGCTCGATAGCCTGCTCGTCCTGCGTCAAGTCCCGGCGCGCCGCGGGCCGCTGCTGGACAGGAGTCCGCGTTGCCGAATTGTCGTCACCGAGCAGTCGCTTGAAGAAATCCATCTGCTTTCTCCTTCTTGTCTACCGATTTGCTAGCGTTCATTGACGGAACGCCTGACAGCCCGGGCGAGTTCCCGGCTGGTACGACGACGCGTGACGTGCCCGAGAAATCGGGCGCACGATTCATGCCGGAGCGGGCGGGTCGTCAAGAGAAAACGAAGAACCGGTCAGGGGAAAATCCCCTGACCGGTCCGGGTTTCGACGAAGCTTTTGCCGGGCTTACTGGCAGACCCACTCGCTCTTGCGACCCTGTTTCCACATCCAGCCAGCGGCCATCGCGTTCGCTTCCGGATCGAAGATGTCCTCGTCTCCGTACGGCGTGGATTTCCATGTCGATCGGATGAACTGGAAGAGTCCGTAGGAGCCGGAGGGGTTTACCGCGTACGGGTCCAGGTTTGATTCGCAGGTCGCCACGCGCAACATCTCATCACGGGACTGACCGTAACGATCCGCGGCTGCGTAGATGTACTTCACGATTTGCTTGCGAGAGTAGTTCTCCTGCTTACCCGTAGCTTCCCCGTTCGGCGCCGGATTGTCCGGGTTCTCCAGGAACGCGTTGGAGACCCAGCCCACGTAATCTCCGTAGGTCACGCGCTGGAAGTCGCCTTCCATGACCCCTGTGAGGATCACCCGGCTCCCCGCGGGCACGACGACAATCGGGTCCTCCGTGGCGCTCGGGCCATCTCGCAGGCTGAGATCAGATGTGGTGAACGCCACGCCCGAGCCTGGTTTCGGCTCCTTCGTGTCCACTGAGTCGCTGAGCGGCTCTTCTTCCTTGACCTCGATGGGTTCGCTCATCTGCTCGGCGCGGGACCAGCCATAGACCTCTTTGTACTGGACGGAAATCCAGCCAGAGTCGTAGCTGCCTGTCCGCAACAGTGAGCTGCCGGCTGGCACCGTGAAGACCAGGCCGTACTGGTCACCCGGTCCATCGCGGACTGGCATGTCGACCAGCACATACGCGGGGCCGTTGAGCGCCAGGGGCGGCTCAGGAGTCGGGGCCGGCGTTGGTGAAGGTGTTGGTTCCGCAGTAGTGGTGGGCGTCGATGTTGCTGCGCCAGGGGTTTCACTGGCTGGAGTCGCAGCGACCGTCGATGGATCGGCCAGGGTCTGCGTCGTGACGTCGGCAGGCGGCACAACCGGTGTCTCGGTTGCCGCGGCTGGCGCAGCGGCAGGATCCGTGGTCGTGACACTTTCCCCCGTTTGCAGCGGCGGCTGCGTGACCGTCGCGCTAATGAGTTCGGGTTCTGGTTGCGTTGCGGTTTGCCCATCCGCCGGAGTTACTTCGGCCGGTGTCGCGCTTGCTGGCTCTGCCCCAACATCCGCTGGGTCGATCGGGTTGGCATTCGCATCCACCTGGTCGACGACCGGGTCGGCAGGTACGGCGGCTGTATCGACTCCAGGGTCCGCTTGATTCGCCCCTGCATCAACCGGCGCTGCTGCGGGATCGACGATCCCAGAGCTCGGATCAGCGGGAGCCGTGTCGTTGACCACGGCGTCCGGCGCTTGGGTGACGCCGTCATCGCCACCAGCGTTGTCGGTGACCACTGGCTCATCCGCTGCCAAAGTGTCTGCGGCAGGTTCTTCCGACGTTGCCACGTCCCCGGCCGGCGCGTCTGTATCCCCTGGAGGCGGCGCCAGTTCTGCCGCAGAGAGCGGATCTTCGCTCGCATCCTGGGCGATCGGAACCTCGCCGTCAGCCGGAACGACGCCGTCTTCGGCCGGTGGCGACGCCTCATCTTCTTCCGGCGCGATGTCCTTGGTCAAGGTCATCGTTTCGCCACGCATCCAGCCGGAGTACCCCTCGACCGAAACGGGGTAGAAACCATCGACCGGCGGCCCGTCGATCGAAATCACAGCGCCGGGCGCCAGCAGGACGATCATCGACGCTGATGGATCTGGCGCATCCTGCAATGGAGTCGCCATTGTCAGGGTGCCGTTGGCCGCCAGCACGGGCACGGGCCTGAGCAGCGCTGCACCCGCAACGCTGACAAAAGCCACAACGGCACAAAGGCAGACAGAAAAGATCCGAGACATGTTTGGCGGCTCCCCTTCCCACCAGCCCGCTTTGCAGGCTTCGGTAGCCGCGTCGCCCGGGGGCGACGACTGACCGACATGACCCCCTCCCTCAAGAAGGCCAGTCGTGTGTTGGAACGCGGAGTCGGCAGCGTCCGTTTCGGAGCGTACGGACGCTAACGGGGGAGATGCAAAAGAATACCCCTAATCTATGACCAATGGGGCATCACGCATGAGTGTCCGTACATCTTCCAGCGAAGGTAGAGAGGTCTGCGCCCCAAGGGAGCAGCAGGACAAGGCGCCGACCGCGTTGGCGAAACGCGCCACCTCTTCCCACTCCCAGCGCTGGGCCATCCCCCAGGCCACTCCTGCGACAAAGGCGTCACCCGCACCGGTTGGATCGATGACGTCAACCCGAAACGCCGGCACCCGCTTGCGTTCCGATTCCGTCACCACGTGACATCCCTCTGCGCCGAGGGTGATCAGCGCGGCGCGCAGGGTTGCTCCGCGCATGCGGTGCTGCAACGCGGTGGTGGCATCAGAGAGGGTCCAGGTTCCCGTGACGTCCTGGAGGTCGCGGACATTCGTGACGATGACATCGTGGCGGAGTGCCATGTCAAACGCGTCCTCAAGTTGCTCGTTGGCCAGGTAGGTAAGGGACCCGAGGAGCTGCGCGGTGGGTACGGTGTGGGCTGGAAGATCGAGCAGGAACCGGCGCAGGGGTGCATCGCCGACATCGATGACGAGCACATCGCCGCCCAGCAGGCCGAAGATATCCAGCTTGTCGTGACGGCGCAGTTGCGCGCCCTGCTCCCAGAAGATGGTGCGGTCCAGTGGCTCGCGGCTCACGATGACGGTCGCCAGGTCTGTTACTTCGCCCGGTTTCACCGCCACCCATGAGGTGTCGATTCCCTCAGCTTCCAGGCCGGCTCGCACCAGTTCGCCACGGTCGTCGTCGCCAATTGCTGTCGCCAGGCCGACCTCTGCGCCAAGCCGGGCCAGAGCCACGGCAGTGTTGGTGGTGGTGCCGCCGGGTGCGGATACCTCTTCCAGGACATCCGCCTGTCCTCCAACTTCCGGATAGGCCGGGACGGCAATCAGGCGATCCCACGACGAGAGCCCGATGCAGTTGATACGTGGCTTCTCACGGCTCATGACCCGCGCACCAGGAGCACGCGGGCCGGAGCGCCGTCGCCGATCGCCAGCTTCAGGGGGAGACAGACGAGTTCGTATGGTCCTGGCACAATGCGTGAGAGGTCGAGCAACTCGATGACCAGGACGTCATTGCCGAGCAGGGTGAGATGCGTTTCCCGGTTCTGCGGGCCGAAAGTGCCCACTGAGAGGGAATCGGTGCCCACCAACCGCACGCCGTGGTCGACGAGCCAGCGCGCTGCGTCCGGCAAGACCCCAACGTAGTCCTCGCGGAAAGGAACGGTGGTGACGCCGTCCCAGCCTTCCCAGATTCGGGAGTTGCGCGTCCGCAGGATGAGACGTTCCGTGCCGCCGGGAATGCCCGCACGGTCCAGATCCGCGGCGCTGAGCTGATTGATCTCATCCGGGATATGCGCCACGTAGGCCGGTCCACACCAGCGTTCGATCGGGATCTCGAGCAACTTCTTGCCGTCATCGATGAAGTGCCAGTTGGCGTCGACGTGTGTTCCGGCGTGCGAACTCAGTTGCACCCAGCTCACGTTCGCGCCCGCGCCCTCGGCCACGCGGCTCAGTGGGTTGACCTCGGCGGCGGGCTGCCCTGGCCAACCAGGGATGTTTGGGCCAAATGGCACGGTGACATCGAATATCTGCGCGCCTGGCGCGAAGGAACCCATGCAGCCTCCAACTCTGGCGGACGTCTCTGACCTCGCAAGGATACCCAGCAAAGCGTGCAGCAGCGCCGTATCATGCCAGCACGAGTCGTGCTGACAGAAGGATGGGGCATGGCGCCAGCGGAAACCTTGCCGGAGCGTAAAGCGGAGATCCGTCGCCGGGCACGAGACCTGGCCGCCACGTTGCGCGGCTATGAGCTGGCCGTCGAGGACGCGGCAGAGCATGTCCCCCCAGCGCTGGAACGAGAGATCGTCGCCCATTGTGTGGCGTCGGGACTCTTTGCGCCGAACCTGCCCGAAACGCTGGGTGGCGCGGGCCTCTCGCTGCGCGAGCAGGTGGTGGTCGAAGAGGAACTCGGCGGCGTCACCAACTGGCTGTGGGCAGCGCTCTGGCGGCCACCGAACGTGCTGGTACAGGCCACGCCGCGGCAAGTTGAACGCTGGGTTCTCCCTTACACGCGTGGCGAAGCGCGGGGTTGTTACGCCATTACGGAGCCGGACGCGGGGTCAGACGTCTCCCGCCTGCGTACGGTTGCCGTCCGAGACGGCGATGGCTGGCGCATCAGCGGGCAGAAGTGGTTCGTCACCGGCGGTGATGTCGCCGGCTTTGCGCTCGTCGTCGCTGACACGGAGACTGAGCAGGGCAACGTCCCGACGATCTTCTTTGCGGCGCGGGATGCTCCAGGTATGCGGTGGGGGCGTCAGCCAGCCTTCACGAATCACGCGCTGTACGGTCATCCTGAACTGACGCTGGAAAACGTGCCGGTCACGGCCGACGATGTGCTGGGTGCGGTTGGGGGTGGCATCACCCTGACGCACGACTGGTTCCGTGAGGAGCGCCTGATGATCGCGGCCCGCTGTATCGGCGCGGCCCGGCGTTGCCTGGAGGAGGCGCAGGCCTGGGCCAGGCGGCGTGAGGCATTCGGTCATCCAATCGGGGAATACCAGGCAGTGCAGTGGATGCTGGCGGACAGCGCAACCGAACTGGCCGCAGCGCGGGCGCTGCTCTACCAGACGGTCGATGCCATGCAGGCCGGGCTCGATCCGAAAATCGCCCACGGCCAGGCCGCGATGGTCAAGCTCTTTGCCTCGGAGATGGTGGGGCGGGTAGCTGACCGGGCGGTGCAGGTGCTGGGTGGGCGCGGCTACATGCGGGAGCAGGCGATCGAGCGCCTGTGGCGTGACACGCGCATCGATCGCATTTGGGAGGGAACCAGTGAGATGCAGCGACTGATCGTGGCCCGCGCACTGGAGCGGCGTGGCCTCGACGCGTTGCTCGATGCCTGAACTGGTCAGCGGTTACCCCCGGCCACGACCCGACCTGGCGCCGCTGCTCCGGCCGCGCGCTGTCGCGCTCGTCGGAGCGAGCGCGACCCCGGGCAGCTTCGGGCACGCTCTGCTGCAACAAGCGCTGGAGACCGGCTACGACGGCGCTGTCTACCCCGTCAACCCGACGCGGGATGAGATCGACGGCGTACGGTGCTATCCGGCCCTTGCGGATCTGCCACTGCCTGTCAACTGCGCAGTCCTGGCCGTAGGAGACGCGCGTCTGGAAGAGAGCCTGCGTGCGGTGATCAGCGCCGGCATCCCGGCGGCGGTCATCTTCGGGGCGATGCCCGATCCAGCAGCCCCTGATCCGCTTCCGGAGCGCTTACGTACCCTCGCTCAGTCGGCGGGACTCGCGCTGCTCGGCGGCAACTGCATGGGCTATTACAACGCCGTCGATCGCCTCTACATCTCGGGTTACCCGGTGCGAGAGCGTGCGCCG
Source organism: Thermomicrobiales bacterium (assembly GCA_046328375.1). Classification (GTDB taxonomy): domain Bacteria; phylum Chloroflexota; class Chloroflexia; order Thermomicrobiales; family UBA6265; genus JACCXM01. The sequence continues at coordinate 42,271 of JAXLWT010000028.1, read as the reverse complement.
GCCGGCGGCATCGCCTTCATCAGTCACAGCGGCTCAGCGTTCTCGGCCATGGCCAACAGTGGGCGCGACTTTCGCTTTTCCTGGATCATCTCGCCGGGCCAGGAGCTGGCCCTGACGGCAGCAGACTACCTGCATTTCCTGGTGCAGCAGCCGGAGACGCGTGTCGTCGGGCTGTTCCTGGAGTCGGTGCGTGACCCAGACGGGTTTGTGGGCGCGCTGGCACAGGCGGCAGCGGCGGACGTGCCGGTCGTCGTGCTCAAGGTCGGGCGCTCAGAGCAGGGGCGGCGCATGGCGCTGGCGCACAGTGGCGCGCTCGCCGGCTCCGACGCTGCCTTCTCCGCGCTTTGCGAGCGCTGGGGCGCGCTTCGCGTTAACTCCCTGGATGAGATGGGGGATGCACTGGAACTCCTGGCCGCGCCACGGCGGGTACGACCCGGTGGCCTCGCGCTCGCCGGGGATTCGGGCGGCGAGCGCGCCCTGATCGTCGATCGTGCGGAGGCGTTCGATGTACCGTGGGCCGAGTTGAGCGAGGCAACGCTGGCGGAAATCGCCGGTGCGCTGGAGCCAGGATTGCAGCCGGGCAATCCGCTCGACATGTGGGGGAGCGGCAAGGACTGGCAAGCCAGTTACCAGTCGTGCCTGGCCGCCATGGCCTGCGACCCGGCTGTCGGCGCAACCGTCCTCGCCGTGGACCTGGTGCCCGGAAGCCGCCTCGCGCCCGGATACATCGAGGTTGTCCTGCGCGTCGCGGAGCAGACCGGCGCGCCCATGGCCGTCATGGGCAACATGAGCAGCACCATCGACTGCGCGTTTGCCCGCCGCTTGCGCGACGGTGGAGTGCCGGTGCTGATGGGCACCGACACGGCGCTACGGGCCCTCGCCCACGCGCTGCAGCGGCAGCCGGTAGCGCCAGTGGAGACTGCTGGGGAGTCCGGTGCGGGGACGTGGGCGGCACTCCTGAGCAGTAGGACCGGAGCACTCGATGAGGTGACTGCCAAGCAGATACTTCGTGACTGGGGCATCCCGACCGTCACTGAACAGCTGGTTGCGAACGAGCACGAAGCGGTCCTGGCTGCCTCTGCTCTGGGCTGGCCGGTTGTCATGAAGAGCGCTGCGCCCGGGTTACTGCACAAGTCGGATGCGGGGGCGGTTCGGCTGCATGTGCAGAACATCGACCAGGTAGCCGCGGTCTACGCCGAGCTGTGTGAGCGTTTCGGACCACTGGTGGTCGTGCAGCAGCAAATCGACACGCGAGAGACGGTAGAGCTCTTCCTGGGCATGAGCCAGGACCCCGAGTTTGGCCCGCTGCTGAGCGTGGGGCTGGGCGGAATCTGGGTGGAGGCGCTGGGAGCGATCACGTTTGGCTTGCCACCGGTCGAAGAAGACCTCGCGGAACGGATGCTGAGTCGCATTCCCGGCAGCAAGCTGCTGGATGGTGGCCGCGGACGAGCGCCTGCGGACCGGGGTGCAGTCATTCAGGCCATCACCGCGTTCAGCCGGCTCGCCTCTGCCCTGTCTCCGTACGTCACCGAGATCGATGTCAACCCCCTGTTGGCTGGGCCACGCGGCGTCGTGGCAGTCGACGCGCTGATCGTGCCGCGCACTGGAGCGACGGCACACCCATCTCACGGAGGAGGACTGGTATGACTACCAACGGTTCAGCTGCAGTTCCTGGCGCCGGGGTTACCGTGGAGTACAACGTCCCGGCTGCAATGCGCGACGGGACGAAGCTCTTTGCCGATGTCTATCGTCCAGAGGGTGATGGTCCGTGGCCGGTCATCCTGATGCGACTGCCCTACGACAAGACCAGCGCCGAGAACATCTCCTACTCGGATCCGAGTTGGTACGCCCGCCAGGGCTACCTGGTGGTTGTTCAGGATGTGCGTGGCACCGCGGCGTCCGATGGCGAGTTCGTGCCGTTCAAGCATGAGGCGGAGGACGGCTACGACACGATCGAGTGGGCGGCGAAGCTACCGGGTTCCAATGGCAAGGTGGGGATGTACGGCTTTTCCTACGCAGGCGCCACGCAGCTCCTCCCGGCCACTCTCCGTCCCCCGAGCCTGGTCACGATTTGTCCCGGCCTGACGGCATCCCAGTACTACGATGGTTGGACCTACCAGGGCGGCGCCCTCTCGCTTGCGTTCGTCATGTCGTGGGCGACCCAGTTGGCGGGAGCCCAGGCGCGAAAGGCGAAGGACGCAACCGCGCTCAACACCCTGAACGCCGCGTTCGCCGGGGTTACCGGCTGGCACTGGGTTCTGCCGCTGACCGCCTATCCGGAGCTTTCCCGGAAGTTCGGCCACTATTTCTTCGACTGGCTGGCTCACCCGACCTACGACCACTACTGGCGCAAGTGGAGCATCGACGAGGATTACAGCCGGCTCACCACGCCCGCACTGCACGTGGCCGGCTGGTACGACGTTTTCCTGGCCGGGACTGTCAAGAATTTCCTTGGCCTGCAAGCGGCGGCCGGGAGCGAGGCCGCCCGAGCCAGCCAGAAACTCATCATTGGTCCGTGGGTGCACATGCCGTGGGCACCGGTCAGTGATTCTCCTGAGGGGGTCGGGCCGACCGTGGTCGATGACTGGCAACTCCGCTGGTTCGATCAGTACCTGAAGGGCGTCGATACAGGAGCGGCGGATGCTCCGGTGTCAGTCTTTGTGATGGGTGCCGAGGAGTGGCGTGATTACCCGTCCTGGCCGCCGCCGATGGCGCAACGCGAGAGTTGGTACCTCCATTCGGGTGGCCGCGCCAACTCGCGCTTCGGCGACGGCACGTTGACCCAGGATGCGCCGGGCGAGGAGCCTGGCGACATCTTCACCTACGATCCGGCGTTCCCTGTCGCCAGCCAGGGTGGGCACTCCTGCTGTTTCGGCTTCATCTCCCCGATGGGACCTGCCGATCAGCGCGCAACCGAGGAGACAAATTTCGTTCTCGTCTACACCTCTCCGCCACTGGAGGAAGGGATCGATCTGCTCGGGAATGCAAGCGTCACCCTGCACGCCGCTACGACCGCCGTCGATACGGACTGGACGGCACGTCTCTGCCACGTGCATCCCGATGGCCGCTCGATCAACCTGAAGGAGGGGATTGTCCGGGCGCGCTACCGGGAGAGTCTCACCGAGCCGTCGCTGCTGGAGCCAAACCGCGTCTACGAGTACGAGATTCCGCTCGGTCCAGTTGGAGCGCACATTCCACGCGGTCACCGCCTGCGGCTAACGATTTCATCCAGCGATTTCCCGCAGTGGGACCGCAACATGAACACCGGTGCGCCGCCCTTCACAGAGGACCTGACGCAGGCCAAAGCTGCCCGGCAATCGGTGCTTCATGACGCCGCGCATCCCTCCTGCCTGAACGTGGATGTCGTACGGGCGTGAGCGGAGCAATGACACCGGGCCGGGGGCGCGACCAATTCCGCTGCGTGCGCCCACCTTTCTCTGTCATCCGGAGCCCTCAGGGGAGGGATCTCGACCCAGCCTCGAACCTGGAGAGGCTTTGCAGGCGAGGTTCTGCCCGCTTCACCGCCGAACTCTCCGTTTCGTCTCGAGCGACGTCGCGGGATGACTCGTTAGGAACGTTGCGTGTCCCAAACAGGCAGGGCACGGGGCGCTGGCCGCGATCCTGGGCGATCGGACATGGCAGGCATGCGAGGCGCTTCCGTGGCCCGGAGCTACGTGACCCAAGGCAATAACTGAGAACGAGCGGGAAAGGAACAGGTGGTGGTGACGACGGCAATTCCCTCCAGTGTGGTGATCGTGGGGGGAGGGATCATCGGCAGTGGAATTGCCTACGAGCTGGCGAAGCGGGGAATGCCCGTAACGCTTGTCGAGCGCGGACGGGTTGGCGGCGAAGCATCCTGGGCCTCCGCGGGCATCATCTCCTTGCCGCACAGGCCGTGGCAGCTCCCCGAGCGCGTCGAGCTTGGGCGCATCAGCCTGGAGATCTATCCCGCGCTGGTCGAGACGCTGGAGGAGATGACCGGGATCGGGATCGACTACCGGCGTCCTGGCGAATGGGCCGTGGCCGTGGACGAGGAGCACGCGCTGGAAGAGGACGCGGTTGCCGACTGGCAACGCAGCCTCGGCCTGGGCGTGGAGGATGTCACGCCAGATGAGGCCCGGAAGCTGGAGCCCGCCCTGCCGGCGACCCTGGTGCGCGCCCGTTTCCACCCCGGCGTTGGATCGCTGTCCGTGCACCGGCTGACGCAAGCGCTCGCCACTGCGGCGAGAATCCTTGGGGCTACGGTCCTGGAGGAGACACCAGTCGGCGGCATCCTGCGCGAGGGGGACCGCGTCACCGGTGTGCGGTTGCAGGACCGGGATTTGCACGCGGATGTCACCCTGCTGGCCAGCGGCGCCTGGACGCGACTGCTCGGTGACACCGTCGGGGCAACGCTGCCGACAATGCCGGTCAAGGGACAGTTGATCGCTTTCGCCAACACGCCCCTGCGTCCATCACGGGTGATATCTGGTCACGGCGGGTACGTGCGGCCACGCCCGGACGGCACCACGATGGTGGCCGCGACCGAGGAGTACAAGGGCTTCGACAAGCGCATTACCGGAGATGGGGTCGCCTGGCTGCTGGATCTGGCGCGCACGCTGTGTCCGGTCCTGCTCGAGGGTGAAATCGCGGAGACGTGGACCGGCCTGCGCCCAGGTTCTGAGACCAACGACCCGCTGATCGGCCCGGTGCCGGGCTACGACGGCCTGTGGGTCAGCGCCGGCCACTTCCGGACGGGAGCCAAAGAAGGACCGGGAACGGCAATCCTGGTGGCAGAGGCACTGTCTACCGGCAAGATCCCAGACCTGCTCGGGGCCTTCGCGCCGACCAGCAAGCTGGTTTCGGCATGACGCTGGCGCGTGCCACGCGGAGCGTCCTGGCCACGCCCGGCTCCAACCCACGCATGATCGAGAAGGCGCTGGCCAGTGAGGCCGACGTCGTGATGATCGACCTGGAGGATGCGGTTGCCCTGGCGGAGAAGGCGTCCGCGCGGGAATCCGTGGCTGCCGCCCTGCGCGAAGGAGACTGGCGAGGTCGGCCACGCACGTTCCGTATCAACGCCCTGGATACTCCGTGGTTCGCCCGGGACCTGATCACCGTCTACGATCAGGCTGAGGGGGAGATTGATCTCATCGTGCTGCCGAAGGCAGGCGGCGCGTCCGACGTGCGGACCGTCGACACGATCCTCACCTCTCTCGAGGCGCCGGGTCGGCCGACTCCCATCATGCTCGATGTGCAGATCGAGAGTGCCGCAGGGCTGGCGCATTGCGAGTTGATCGCGACCAGCTCGGCACGTGTTGTCTCACTTGTCTTTGGCCCTGGTGACTTCGCGGCCTCGGTGCGAATGCCCCTCGCCGCCATCGGCATGCCAGACACGTGGGACGCCGTGTACCCGGGGCATCGCTGGGACTACGCGCTGCAGCGGATCCTTGTCGCGGCGCGTGCCGCCGGCGTGCTTGCCGTCGATGGGCCCTACGCGGACTTCCGGGACCTGGAGGGCTTTCGTCGCTCCTGCCTGGCCGCCCGCGCGCTTGGCTATGACGGCAAGTGGTGTATCCACCCCGCCCAGGTTCCGGTGGCGAACGAGGTCTTTTCCGCCACCGCTGAGGAGATCGCGTGGGCCGAGGAGATTGTGGCCGCGAACACCGCCGCGGAGGAGGAGGGCCGCGGGTCCTTTGCCCTGCGTGGCCAGATGGTGGACGCCGCAACGCTGCGCATGGCTGCGGCAACTCTCGCCCGGGCGGGGCGCACAGAAGCCTGATCTGCGCTCGCTGCTATGATGCCCGGCGGCTTTTTCGCTGCGGGAGGAGAGCAGGGGGGCATGACAAAGCGGGCGCTGCTGAGCGTCTTTGACAAGACCGGGATCGTCGAGTTCGGCCGGGACTGCGCGATCTGGGGTACGAGCTCGTTTCCACCGGCGGGACACTCTCGGCACTGCAGGGTGCCGGCCTCCCGGTGACCGCGGTCAGCGACGTGACCGGATTTCCGGAAATCCTCGAGGGCCGGGTGAAAACGCTGCACCCGCGTATCCACGGCGGCTTGCTGGCGCGGCGGGACGACGCCAACCACATGGCCACCCTGACCTACCACGGCATTTCGCCGATTGATGTCGTGGCGGTCAACCTGTACCCCTTCGGCGCGACAGTGGCGAAGCCCGATGTCTCCCTGGCCGACGCGCTGGAGAACATCGATATCGGCGGGCCAGCCATGATCCGCGCCTCGGCCAAGAACTTCCCCGGCGTCCTGGTGGTGACCGATCCAGCGGACTACCCCGCCATCCTGGCGGACCTGGCGGCGGGGGACGTGAGGCTGGAGCGGCGACAGCAGCTTGCGGCCAAGGCTTTCGCCCACACCGCCGCCTACGACGCCGTCGTTTCCGAGTACCTGCGTGATCCCAACGAGTGGCCAACCGAGTTGAGCGTAGCGGGCCAGCACGCGCGCTCGGTGCGCTACGGAGAGAACCCGCAGCAGCAGGGTGCGGCCTATCGCCGTCTGCGTGCGGGCGCCGCTGCCTCCGGCGTGCTTGATGCCGAGCAGTTGGCTGGCAAGGAACTCTCCTTCAATAATCTTCTCGATGCCGACGCGGCCTGGAGCGCGGTCGTTGGATGGCCACTGCCAACCGTTGCCATCGTCAAGCACACGATTCCGTGCGGCCTGGCCGAACGGGAGTCACTGGCTGAGGCGTTCAGCCAGGCGCTGCGTGGCGACGACGTCTCGGCGTTTGGTGGCATCGTCGCGCTGAACAGGCCACTCGACCTGCAAACAGCGCAGCGGCTCGGGGAGATCTTTTTCGAGGTGGTCATTGCCCCTGGGTTTGAGACAGATGCCCTGCAACATCTGAAGCGCAAGAAGTCACTGCGCTTGTTGGAGATGCCGGCCGGTTCCGCGGATCTCCCTCCCTCGCCTGATCTCGACATCCGGCCCATCGCCGGTGGTCTGCTAGTGCAGACGCCCGATATCGTGAATGATGACCCGGCCGCCTGGAAGGTCGTGACCGAGCGCGCGCCCGATGCGCGCGAGATGGCCGACCTGGAGTTCGCCTGGCGCGCCGCTCGCCACATCAAGTCGAACGCTATCGTCCTGGTGCGCGACCGTGCCATTGTCGGGGTGGGCAGCGGGCAACCGAACAGGCTGGAGAGCGTGCGCATCGCCACCGACAAGGCGGGCGAGCGCGCAGCTGGTGCGGTGCTTGCGAGCGATGCCTTCTTCCCGTTCCCGGACGGGGTTGAGCAAGGCCTGGCAGCCGGCGTAACGGCTGTCGTCCAGCCGGGCGGCAGCGTGCGCGATGATCTGGTTGTTGAGGCCGTCAACAAGGCCGGAGCGGCGATGTTGTTTACTGGCACACGACATTTTCGGCACTGACGGAGCGATCCGTCGCACTACTCAACGGGGCGTGGTGCAGAGCAAGGTTGGAGTTCCAGGCAGCGCGAGAGACGAGCCGATGATGGCGACCCGGCTCCCGCCCTGCACGCGCCCGAGAAAGGTTGAGTTTCGTGCGATTGCCCCGTTTCTTCTACAAGCAGCGCAAGAATCCCATGCTGGGGTCGTTCACCGGTCCCCAGGTCGTCATCGTGGGCGGAGGCTTCGGCGGGTTGGAAGCGGCCAAGGCGCTTGGTGGCGCACCAGCGCGCGTGACGCTCATTGACCGGCGCAACCATCACCTGTTTCAACCGCTGCTGTACCAGGTCGCGACCGCGGTCCTATCGCCCGCCGACATTGCGCAGCCAATCCGGGCCGTGCTGCGTGATCGGGCCAATGTCGAAGTCGTGCTGGGCGAGGTGACCTCGGTCGATGTCGATACCAAACAGGTGGCGCTGGCGGATGGCTCTCGCCTCCCCTACGACTACCTGATCCTCTCCGCCGGCGCGAGTCATGCCTACTTCGGCCATGATGAGTGGGAGCCGTACGCGCCCGGACTGAAGTCTCTTGAAGAAGCAACCGATATCCGGCGTCGACTGCTCGTCTCATTTGAGGAAGCTGAGCGCGAAACTGACCCCGAGCGCCGCCGGGCCCTGATGACCTTCGTGGTGATTGGTGGTGGCCCGACGGGCGTCGAAATGGCGGGCGCGATTGCCGAAATCGCGCGCTACTCGCTGGCCAAGGATTTCCGGCACATTGACACGCGTGATGCACGCGTGATCCTGGTCGAGGCGGTCGATCGCCTGCTCCTTGCCTTCCCAACGCAACTCTCGCGCTACGCGCTGTGGGACCTGCAACGGCTGGGCGTGGACGTTCGCTTCAACTCCCCGGTGACTGACATCAAGCCTGGCGTCGTGACGACGGGTGGCACCGAAATCAAGGCGGCAACCATCATCTGGGCGGCCGGTGTGAAGTCGTCGCCTATTGGGGCGACGCTGGGCGTCGAGACAGACCGCGCTGGACGAGTCGTCGTCCAGCCTGAACTGACGATCCCGGGCCACCCCGAGGTGTTCGTGATCGGCGACATGAGCTCCCTGATGAGCCCGAATGGCCGCCCGTACCCAGGTGTGGCCCAGGTGGCGAAGCAGGAAGGCGCCTGGGCGGCGAAGAACATCCGGCGGACCATGGCCGGGAAGAAGATGGAGCCGTTCCAGTACATCGACCTGGGGAACATGGCGACGATCGGCCGCAATGCTGCGGTGGCGGATATCCGGGGCATCACGCTGACGGGTTTTGTCGCCTGGCTCGTCTGGGCCCTCGTCCACGTGTTCAACCTGATCGGGTTCCGCAACAGGCTGGTCGTTGGCCTGCAGTGGCTCTGGGGTTACCTTACCTTCCAGCGCGGCGCGCGGCTGATCACCGGGTCCATGCGCGAATAAGCCCGACGCCGCTGGCGGACCACGAGGGAATTCGGGCCAGGGCGCCGAGACCCTGGCCCGACGCATGTCTGTGCGAAGCCCAGATCGGGCGTCCTGTTTGCGGGCTTCGCACAGGATTGCAATACTTCTCGACTGTTAGCGGAATCCAGCCTGGGAGCACGGGTGATCGACAACGACGCGGCCCACCCTCGGAGCGAACCGGGGCGGACGCCGCTGCTACGCATGACCGGGATCAACAAGACCTTCCCTGGGGTCAAGGCGCTCGACGACGTGCACATCACCGTCTATGGCGGCGAGTGCCTGGCCCTGTTGGGCGAGAACGGCGCGGGTAAGAGCACCCTGATGAAGATCCTGTCAGGGGTCTACCAGCCGGACAGCGGTGAGATCGCCTTCGACGGCGAGGTCGTCACGCTGAGTTCGCCCCGGCAAGCCCAGGCGCTCGGCATCTCCATCATCTATCAGGAATTCAACCTGATGCCGAACCTGACGGTGGCGGAAAACGTCTTCATCGGGCGCGAACCGAACTCAGGCGGCTTTGTAAACCGGCGCCAGATGGAAGATGACACCCGTGCGCTGCTCAAGCGACTTGGCGTCTCGCTCGATCCGCGCGCAACGGTGCGCGATCTCAGTGTGGCCGAGCAGCAGATGGTGGAGATCGCCAAGGCGCTCTCCACGAACGCAAAGCTGGTCATCATGGATGAGCCCACCTCGGCGCTGACTGACCGCGAAGTCGACAGCCTGCTCGACATCGTCAACAACCTCAAGGCGCAGGGGCTGGGGGTGATCTTCATTACCCACCGGCTGGATGAGCTTGCTCCGATCGGTGACCGGGTGACGGTGCTGCGCGACGGACGCAACGCTGGCGAAATGCCCATGGCTGAGGCCAGCCCGGAAGCGATCGTGCGCATGATGGTGGGGCGCAATATTGCCGATCTCTACGAGAAGACGGCGGCGACCTACGATCCCGCTGCTCCGTACGTGCTCGAGGTACGTGGCCTCAGCCGGACCGGCTCCGCGCAGGATGCCACCCAGATCGTGCTGCACGACGTCAGTTTCGGGGTGCGCGCTGGCGAGATCGTCGGCCTGGCCGGGCTCGTCGGGGCGGGGCGAACCGAGGTGGCGCGCTCCATCTTCGGCGCCGACCGCTTCGACAGGGGTGAAATCCTGATCGACGGTCAGCCAGTGATCATTGCGACGCCGCGGGACGCCATCCGGCATGGGTTGGGCCTGGTGCCGGAGGACCGCAAGCAGCAGGGACTGGTGCTCAATCTCGCCGTGCGCGAGAACATCGCGCTGCCGTCACTGGACAAGATGGTCCGGCTCGGGTTCGTACAGTCACGCGAGGAGCAGAACCTTGCCCGTCGCTTCGTGGACGCGCTGCGCATTCGCACGCCCAGCCTGGAGCAACAGGTGATAAACCTCTCGGGTGGCAATCAGCAGAAGGTTGTTATTGCCAAGTGGCTGGCCCTGCAGCCGAAGGTGCTGATCCTTGATGAGCCGACACGCGGCATCGATATCGGTGCGAAGGCCGAGGTCCATTCGCTGATCGCTGAGTTGGCGAAGCAGGGGGTGGCCGTGCTCATGATCTCCTCGGAGTTGCCGGAGATCCTGGGCATGAGCGACCGCATCCTGGTGATGCATGAGGGGCACATCGTGGCGGATGTGCCGCGCGCCGCAGCAACCGAAGAAGTCATCATGCGCTACGCCACTGGAGTTGATCGGGCGCAGGTCGCCCAGGTCGCATAGGAAACCGGACGACCGGGCAGAGAGGGGACTCATGAGTCAGGCGGTAGCCACGGGGCAGGAGCGACGACGCACCGACGTGGTCTCGGTACTGGGTAAATTTGCGCCGTTGATCTTCCTGGCGATTCTGGTCGTCATTCTCTCGGTCCTGCGGCCCAACTTTCTCTCTGCGTTCAACCTGTTCAACGTCATGCGCCAGATCTCCTTCATCGGGATCCTGGCGGTCGGCATGACGTTCGTCATCCTGACGGCGGGTATCGATCTCTCGGTGGGATCACTGCTGGCCTTTTCGGGAATCGTCTGTGCCTCCGTCGCGAAGGGATCGCGTAGTCTGCTCGAAGGCGGTGTCACCGATCCCGGTGGTGTGCGCGTGCTCATCGCGGCCCTGGCGGCCATCCTGGTCGGCGTCATCATCGGGTTGCTGCAGGGGAGCCTCATCGCCCGCGCCGGTATACCCGCCTTTATCGTGACCCTGGGTGGGCTGGGGGCCTGGCGCGGCGCCACCCTGCTCTGGTCCGATGGGCAGCCGATCTCGTCCTTTTCTGACCAGTTCAAGTTCTGGGGCCAGGGCTTTGTTGGCCCGCTGCCGGTGCCGGTGATCTTCTTTCTCGCGATGGTCATCATCGGGCAGATCATCCTCAAGTACACGCAGTATGGGCGCTGGATCTACGCGCTCGGCGGAAATCCTGAGGCATCGCGCCTGTCAGGGTTGAACGTGAAGATGCTCACCACCAGCGTTTACGTCATCAGCGGCTTCTGCGCCGGGCTCGCCGGCTTCCTGCTCACCTCCCGCCTCAACTCGGCGGAGCAGGTGGCCGGGCAGGGGTACGAGTTGCAAGCGATTGCCGCCGTGGTTATCGGGGGCACCAGCCTCTTTGGTGGGCAGGGCAGCATGGTTGGTACCCTCATCGGCGCCATGCTGATCGGTGTGCTGAACAACGGCCTGGTGATCCTGAATGTCTCGCCCTACTACCAGCAGATCGTGATCGGCGCGATCATCGTGCTCTCGGTCTACATCGATCAACTTGCCAAGCAACGGTCGCGTGCATAGCGAGCGGTACCAGACCGCGTGACATACTTTGGCCTTGCATGTGGCCACCGTGGAGTGGCCAATGGGGTGACGCCTTGTTGAGGGCGTCCGCTGTCGGAACAGGGAGGTTTCGCTCATGTCCCGTGAAGTGGTGCGTGGAGTAACCCGGGCGTCGCTGTCCCGCCGCCGCCTGGTAGCTGGCGCGGTTGCTGCCGGTGCAGTTGTGGTGCTGCCGGGTGGTCTGCGCTCAGTGGCCGCCCAGGATAAGCCGAAGATCGCCTTCTCCGTACCAGGGCTCAACTTTCCCTTCTTCGTGCACATGATGAACCTGGCCCAGCAGCACGCTGATGAACTGGGCATCGAGCTGGTGCAGCTCGACGGCCAGGAGAATGGCGCGCCGTCGTCCACCAAGCAGAGTGCGGACCTGGAGGCGGTCATCGCCCAGGGCATCGACGGCATCGTCATTTCCCCGAACGACGGCCAGGCGCTGGCGCCGGCCATCCAGGCGGCGATCGACGCTGGTGTGCCGGTGGTGACCGTTGACCGCAACGTGCCGGATGCCGATACGCTCGCTCATGTGGGTGCGGACAACGTGCGCGGCGGCGAGAAGCAGGCCGAGTACGTGCTGGAGCTTCTCCCGGACGGCGGCGAAATCTACGAACTGCAGGGCCAGCCTGGCGCGACCCCTGCCATCGATCGCCACAAGGGCCTGGACAACGTCCTGAGCAAGCAGGACAAGGTCAAGGTCATCGTTTCCCAGACCGCGAACTTCGCGCGCGACGAGGCTGTGACCGTCTTCGAGTCCGCCCTGGCCGGCAATAACCCGCCGGCCGCGGTAGTCGCCGCGAACGACGACATGGCGTTCGGCGTTTCCGAGGTGGCGCAGGCAAACGGCCTGACCATGCCGATCATCGGCTTCGATGCTCTGCCGGAGGCCCTCATCGCGATCCGCGATGGCAAGCAGGCGGCGACCATCGAGCAGTTCCCCGGCCAGCAGTCCACGACGGCGATGGATATTCTCCTTGCCTACCTCGCGGATGGCACCGAGCCCAAGGAGCACGACACCTACCTCGAGCCGATCCTGATTACCAAGGACAACCTGGCTGACGCTGAGCGCGCCGTTGAGGCGGGCGTGGCCGAGGCTGCGGCAACTCCGACAGCGTAAAGGGGAGAGAACCCTTTCCTCCAGCCCCTCTCCCGGTGCGCGGGAGAGGGGAGCGTGCCCGGAGCAACCCTGGCGTACGGTGACATGCGCAGCCTTAACCGTGTCATCCTGAGCCTGTCGAAGGATCTCGGTCCCAAGACGCACTCGTCGCCAATCGCCAACATGTTCGCCACTGAGCGCCCCTCTCCCGCGCACCGGGAGAGGGGGTGGGGTGAGGGTTACTTCTTGCGAATCTACATGGCCGGACCCATGTTTACTGCCGCCGATGCCGCGCACAACCTGCGGCTGGCGGAGAAACTGCGTTCGTTCGGCTTTGAGGTCTTCTGCCCCAACGAAAGCGAACCCAACGACAAGACCCGGCAGGACATTACACCCCGCCTCATCTACGAAGTCGACCTCGCCGCCGTGAAGTGGAGCAACCTGGTGCTCTACCACGTGAGCGAAGACTCCGGGACGAACTGGGAAGCCGGGTTCATGGACTGCCTCTCCCGCCATGTCGATCCCGCCCGCTACTACGGCGTCATCGGCCTCGCGACGGACATGCGGCTGCGCACGCCGCCGCACCCGGAGAAGCGCGGTGTGGAAAATCAGGCGTTGCACATCAATGCGCTGGTTGCGGGTGGACTGCTCCTGTCGCTTGGTGTCTACCTGGACGAGGATGCGTTGATCGAGCGGCTGGTGGAGATTCGGAATGAGCGAGAGGGCTGACGCGCCGATCATCAACTTCCAGGGCGATTTGGTGGGACTCGGCCCGATCAGGCGTGAGTACATCCCCCTCTACCAACGCTGGATGAACGACTTCGAAACCACGCGTTATCTCGAAATTCAACCTCGTCCGATGACTGTCGAGCAGGAATCTGGCTGGTTTGACCAAGCATCCACTGGTGAAGCAATTATCTTTACCATCTACGAGGTTTCTACTGGCCAACCTATCGGTAACTGTGACATCCAGAACCTGAGTCTACGCAACCGCAGGGCCGAGGTCGGCATCGTGATCGGCGAACCAGACGCACGCGGCAAAGGGTATGGAACTGAGGCAATGTGTCTGTTAGCCGATTACGCTTTCAATGTCCTCAATCTTCACAGCCTGATGCTCTGGACCTACGAGTACAACGTCGCCGGGCAACGCTGCTACGCGAAGGTGGGATTTCGGGAAGTTGGGCGTCGTCGGGCCAGTCGCTGGTTTGCGGGTCGGTATTGGGATGATGTTGCGATGGACCTGCTGGCGAGCGAATTCAAAAGCCCGGTCCTGCGCGCGCTCCTCGATCCTGAGGGCACGCGCAGAACGTAACCGCTGACTCTGATCCTCCTCAGGACGCGCGGGGTGGAATTCCCTGCGGGTTGGTGAAGAGGTTGCTGCTGTCGTAGCGCGTCTTCACGTCAACCAGGCGCTCGAAGTTCTCCGCGTAGTACTGCTCCTGCCAGTCCGTGAGAACACGGTTGGGGAAGTTCTGGTAACTCTCGTTTGGCGTGTGCGACGCGATTGCCTTGATGATCTCCTCGGACCATGCGTTCAGCCCGTCACCCACCTCCGGTGCGGCGTCATTCGGCCAGACGGTGGTGGGGCGCAGGAGCGTCAACATGTCGCGATGGACGTAGGCGGTTTCAGTGCGGGACTTGTCGTTGACGACGCCTCCGATCCAGCCGAGTGACCAGAAGGAGCCATTCGCGTCATCGGAGCGGCTCGGACACTCGGCGAGCAGGTCGACAACTCGTGCTACGGCGTCGTCTGGCAATGGCGCATCGGCATAACGCGAGATGTCACCGAACGAGTGCGGCTCTGGCTCGCCCGTAGCGATGTAGCGCTGGATCGACCAGAAGGTGCGTGGTTCCAGGGTCTGATCCGTCATCCCGGGAATGGCGAGCAGTGGCTGCAGCAGATCTCGCAGGTCGTCGACCGGGCCGATGAACTGCCCACGCGACATGACGTCGATCGCCTCACGCGGACCCGCTTGACCGATCTCCGTTGCCTGGGCCATGGCAACGGCGTTCAGCGCTGGTGGAGCGCTGACCAGGATCTGGTGGAATGCCGAAAACACCGCTGCCGCCGCGTCGGCGCCACGCCAGGTGAACCGGAAGAAGCTGACGTCATCGGCTGGAGCCTCTACAAGGGAGAACGTGAACTGGGTGTTGATCCCGAAGTTGCCACCAGCGCCACCGCGGCAGGCCCAGTAGAGATCGTCGTGTGAGGAGCCGTCGATCTCCAGCACCTCGCCGTCCGCCGTCACAATGCGCGAGGCTTGCAGGTGGTCACATGTCAACCCAGCCCAATGCGCGTTGTACCCAATCCCGCCTCCGAGCGCGAGGCCGCCGACCCCAACCCCCAGGCAGGTGCCGCCAGGCAGAAAGAGCGGGCCGTCCTCCATGGCAGTGAAGTAATCGCCGTTTGTGGCGGCGCCGCCGGTGACCATCGTGGCCTGCTTGCGATCGATATGCACCGCGTTGAGGCGGCGGAGATCGAGCATCAGCCCCGTCGTGGTTGAGAACCCAGCGTAGCTGTGCCCGCCGCCGCGTCCCACGGGCTTGACGCCGTTTTCGTTGCACCATTTCACGCACGTGACGACGTCCGCTTCATCTGCGCAGCGAGCGACCGCTGCCGGCCGGGTAGCGAGATATCGCCCGTTTGCGGGCGCGCTGGCGCTGTCGTAGGCGCTATCTCCGGGCATGATGAGAGTGCCGTTGAGCCTCTGACGGAGGTCGTTCAACGCGCTGGTGGAGGGAACCGGGGTGGCCTGGGCGCCGGCACGACGCGGCTTCCAGGTGAGTCCGCCAGCCGTTGCGGCCGCACCCAGTGCGGCTGCGCCGGTCAGCAACGAACGTCGTGTAAGGGTCGTCATGACTGCTCCTGTTGATGCCTTGCCGGTGGTTAGGGAACGACCTCGATCGCTTCCATCATCCCCAGGTCTTCGTGTGTCAGCACGTGGCAGTGCTGCACGAAGAGTCCGGTGAAGTCCGTGAAGTGCGTCTGGAAGGTGAATGAATCTCCGGTTTTACCGGTCAGCACGAAGGTGTCGCGCCAAAGCGGCTTGTCGAGCGTTCGGCCGTTGATCGCGGTGACCTTGAAGGGATTGACGTGGATGTGGAAGACGTGGGCGTGGTCGACAAGTTTCTCGTCGGTCCCATTCGTGATGGTCCACTCTTCGACCGTCTCGAGTTTCGCCTGGTAGGGAGCCTGCATGGGACTGAAGGGAGCGCCGTCTATCCCGAAATCGATGAACGTCGTGTGATCCATTTCGCGTTCGACGGTGTACGCGACGTCGCGCGTTCGGGTCACCGGCGGCATGGGCGGGTCCCAGGCGGGCAGTGACGTTGGCAACGCCATCTCTGGCCCCTCGCCAACCACTTCAACCGTCAGGATCGAGCGAACCGCCAACTCGCCCGTCGTGTTGAGCGTTGCGGGCGCGACTTGCGTGCTCGGCGTGTCGACCCCGGGGATGGGCGTTCCAGCATCCACGGCAGCCGGCATGCCAGGAATGTTGGGTTTCTGGCTGGAGCCTGGCGAGAGAATGAACTCGTAGATGCCTGGTTCGCCGGCCTGGATGAGCAAGTCAACGCGATTTCCAGCCGAGAGCAGGATTTCGGCTTCAGGTTCTGGCTCGTGGAGCGTGAGCCCATCCCACGCGATGGCGTACATGGGGTGCCCCTCCAGCCGTAAGGACATGAATTTGCCCTCGGCTGCATTCAGGAGCCGCCAGCGCTGCACCTCGCCTGGATACATGGTGATCTTCGGGTTCATGACGCCGTTGACCGTGTACAGGATCTGGGTGCGCGGATAAAACGCCTGGTCGATGGTTGGGTGCGGAATCGGGTCCAGCAGTTGGAACTGCTCGCCAAGCTCGAGCGCCTGCAGCACGAGGACCTGCTCTTTGGCTGCCGCGATTTCCGGGACCTCGTCGATGTCTCCGCGTACGACGATGGCGCCAGCCATGCCAGCACGAACCTGCTGGGCAACTGCGCCATGACGATGTGGGTGGTACCAGAACAGCCCGGCCGGGTGATCCTGCGGGATTTCGATCTCGTAGTCCCACTCCGTTCCAGGCGGAATCGTAATGAAGACGTTGTCGGAGTCCTTGCCCGGTTCCACATGCATGCCGTGGACGTGGATGTTCGTGGTGGTCCACTGGTGGGGTCTCGTCATGTCGACGTGCAGGCCCTCAGGCAGGGGCGGGAGGTCATTGGCGAGGGTGAAGCGCATGACGTCCCCAGGTTGGACCTCCCAGGTGTATCCGGGCAGGACGCCATCGTAGGTGAAGGTGGTAACGGGCTGCGCCGCACCGACGTCGACCGACGCGGGCTGCGCCGTTAGCGTGAAGGCCAGTTCCCCACCCTCACTGCGGAGGGCCTGGGGAGGGGTGACCTCCGGCCGGGATGCCAGTGGAGTCGCTTCTGGAGCTGCAGGATCCTCCTGAGCTCGGACGGTGGCGATTCCCCCGAGCAGCGCGGCTACTCCGGTCGCGTGCAACCCAAAGCCAAGCGCCTTGCGACGCGTGATCGCCCGAGTCATGGTCGGTCCATTCAATTGCTGCGCCGCTTCCGGCACCCTGCGTGTCGTGGTCATCATGGTAGCGCCTGTTGCGTCCTGGGGGCCGCGCGAGAGCCTGGGGAGCGAACAGGATCACCCGGTTGAATCACCCGGATGGGTGATGTGTCCGGGACTGCGCTCAGGCAAACTATGGGTGTTGGCGGGACGCTCCCCAGAGCCCCTATCCCAAGCCCGGAGCGCTTCCGCCACCGCACCGTCATCCCCGGTGCGGTTTCCACATAGCGGTTGGGCCGCCAAGGCCTGGCCGTCCTCCTCCCCCGCGCCCATCCATCACGGCGCGGTTCCCTTCCTTCCAGGCGGGGCGCAGCTCACGAGCCGCGTCCCGCCTTCTTCCTCGCCGGGATTGACAGGCGCAGCCATTGACTGAGTTGCTCGGTCCTGTTGAGAGCCAAAAAAACAGCCTCGCTCGGCCAGGCGGCCGAGCGAGGCTGTTTGCCAGGGAGCGAGACCGGGTTATAACCCGATCGTCCCCTCGTAGACGAGATCGCGGCAGCGCATCTCCACTTCGCGTGGATCAATGGGGTTGCGCGCCAGGCCGTTAGCGACCGCGGCGTTAGCGACGGCCGCCGCGACGCGCGGGGCAACGCGCAGGTCCAGGCTATCCGGGATCAGGAAGTCGCGGGAGAGTTCAGCGGGATCGACGAGGTCCGCGATCGCGCGCGCCGCCGCCAGCTTCATCGTGTCATCGATGGTGCGCGCCTTCACATCGAGCGCACCCCGGAACACGCCGGGGAAGGCCAGGGAGTTGTTGACCTGGTTGGGGTAGTCGGAGCGTCCAGTCGCCACAGCCAGCGCCCCCGCTTCCAGGGCCAGGTCCGGCGTGATTTCCGGCGTCGGGTTGGCCAGCGCAAACACGAGTGGGTTTGGCGCCATGGAGGAGACCATCTCCGGCGTCATGGTGCCCGGACCGGAGAGGCCGATGAAGACATCGGAGCCGATAATCACCTCACTCAGGGTGCCGGTGCGCCGTTCCTTGTTCGTCAGGCGCGCGATCTCCTCCTTGGAGAAGTCCATGCGCTCCTTGCGGCCTTCGTAGATGGCGCCGTTGCGGTCGCAGATGACGATGTCCCCCACGCCGAGGCCCAGCAGCAGCTTGGTGACGGCGATGCCCGCCGCGCCCGCGCCGTTGATGGTGACGCGCAGGTCCTCCATGCGGCAGCCCCGAATCTTGACGCCGTTGATCAGCGCCGCGGCGACCACAATGGCGGTGCCATGCTGATCATCGTGGAAGACGGGCATGTCGAGTGTCTCGCGCAGCTTGCGCTCGATCTCGAAGCAGCGCGGTGCGCTGATGTCCTCCAGGTTGATGCCGCCGAAGTTCGGGGCGATGTTCTGTACGATCCGCACGATCTCGTCGACGTCGCGCGCGGCCAGGCAGATCGGAAACGCCTCCACACCAGCTAGTGTCTGGAGTAAGACAGCCTTCCCCTCCATCACCGGCAGTGCCGCCTGCGGTCCGATGTCACCCAGGCCAAGCACCGCTGAGCCATCGGTCACAATGGCGACCAGGTTTCCCTTGGCCGTGATCTCATCGACCTTGCTGGGATCCTCACGGATGACGTGCGCCGGAGTCAGGGCGGCCGGCGGTACGTAGAGCATGTTCAGGATGTGGTGGTCCCGGATCGGGATCTTGGAGCGTACCTCCAGCACGCCGCCGTGCCGTTCCCGCAAATCGATGGCCTCTTCGCGGAACGTCTTGTGTTCGCTGCGCACCGAGGGGCGCGCCGGGAGCAACCGGCCTTCGTAGACATAGCGCCGGGTGCGCTCGCTCACGAGCTCTGGCGCGATGTCTCGACCCGCTTCTCCAGCCTCCTGGGCAGCGCGGACGACGGCGGCCGCGATGGCGGGTGCGACGCGGAAGTCGAAGATGCGCGGCACCACGTAGTCGGCGTGCAGCGCGTCCGGTTCGATGACGTCAGCCAGCGCCCGGGCGGCGTAGAGGAGTGTGCGCAAACGGATATTCCGCGCGCGGGAATCGAGCAGGCCTCGGAACACCCCCGGGAAGACCAGGGAGATATCCATGGTGTTCGGGAAGTCCGAGCGGCCGGTCGCCACCACGCGGGCTCCTGCGGCGCGCGCCTCGGCTGGGGAAATCTCCGGCTCCGGGACGGCCAGGGCGAAGACGATGGGGTCGCGCGCCATGCCGCGAATCATGTCTTCGGTGACGATGTTGCCGGTTGAGAGGCCGATGAACACATCGGCGTCCTGGAGCATCTCCTTGAGGCCGCCCCGCCGGTCCTGCTGGTTCGTCTCCTTGGCCAGGTACGCCTTCGCCCAGTTCATGCGGCTGGGCCGGTAGCGGTAAAGCGCACCGGCGCGGTCACAGACCACCACGTCGCGGACTCCCGCGCGCGTCAGCAGGCGGGCAACCCCGATGCCCGCCACGCCGGCGCCAGAGATCACCACCTTGACGTGCTCGATCTCCTTCCCCACCACCTTCAGCGCGTTGAGGAGGCCGCCGAGCACCAGGATGGCCGTGCCGTGGTGCTGATTCGAGAAGACCGGGATGTCCGCGCCGTTCTCCAGGTTGTCTGCAATGGTGAAGGCCCGTGGCGCGGAGATGTCATCCAGGCAGATCGCGCCGAAGGTCGAGGAAAGGGCCAGGCCAGTTTCGACCACCTGGTCGGGATCCGTGCTGGCCACCGAGATCGGGAACGCGTCTACCCCGGCAAAGGTCTTGAAGATAACGCTCTTGGCCTCTTCCAGCGGGATGGCGGCCTCGGGCGGCCCCTTCTGGGAGCCGAAGATATCAGAGCCGTCCGTGAGGATCGCGACGGTGTTGCCGCGGCAGGTGAGATCAAACGAGCGGCTTGGGTCGTCGTGGATCGCCAGGCAAGCTTCGGCGACGCCCGGCGTGTACACCAGCGAAAGGACCGCACGGTCCCGGATGGGAACCTTGGATCCAACACCAATCAGTCCCCGGTAACGTCGTCGGTAATCGAGGCCTTCCTGCTCAAGTGGCGAGAGGGCCGGCGCAACCGCAACCGGCGGCGCAGGGGCAGCTTCCGTAGACATGGGCTCCGCAGTCGTCTTCCGATTGGCAGATCGGGTTTTGGGTTTGGTGGTTGTCTCTGTCACCACCCCATTCTACGTCGTCTGGCAAGGGGCTGACGCAAAAATGGGCGACATGCACAGTGCGTGACCGCGAGTCGTGCCTGTTGCCCGGGCGATGGTGGCAGGTTTATCGGGTCGTGGGCGTTCGAGCCTCGAGAGAATCGGGCGGTTACCCGACGCTGCGCCCAAAGCGATCGATGGCCCCCATCAGGTCCGCCATGATTTCGTCCTGGTGCCCCTCGTCATCCTCGGCGCGGAGGGCATTGGCAACACAACCACGCACATGGTCTTCCAACACGAGCAGACCGATGCCCCGCGCGGCAGCGATGACCGCGGAAAGCTGGGTCAGGACGTCGAGGCAGTATTCGTCAGCCTCGACCATGCGCTGAACGCCACGGACCTGGCCTTCCATACGCCGCAGACGCGCCAGGATCTTGGCCTTGTCATGGGCGTAGGACGTCGAGCCTACGGGGACAAGCACCTCGTCGCTCCTGGCGACATCAGACTGGCCGTGGGTGGTGATCGTTTCGCTCATGGCCTGATTATACCCCTTGGAGGTACGGATAGCAATCCGCCTCGCTGAATCTGGACCAGGTCTTGACAGGGCTGCTATCATGACAGCAATGAAAATATACCCCCAATGGGTATATGAAGAGTGCCAGAGCATGCTGGAGAAAGTTCGACCATGAGCGCCGAAACGATAGAGGCACCTGCCAGCCTCCGAAACGTGACCATCCCTATTCTCGGCATGACGTGCGCGTCGTGCGTGAACAGGGTTGAAAAGGCTATCTCCAGGACGCCAGGGGTCGAGACAGCTGCAGTCAACCTGGCAACCGAACAGGCCACCGTGTCCTACGACCCGGCACAGACCACTGTCGCGAATGTAGCAGCGGCCGTGCGCAAGGCCGGATATGACGTGGGTGAATTGCCTTCCGATGCTCCGCCAGCCAGGAATCCCGTCCCTCGCCCGGGTGATGATGGAGCGAGCCAGGCAGAGGTCGTCCTCCCTATTGGGGGGATGACGTGCGCCTCGTGTGTCCGACGCGTCGAACGCTCCCTGGCCAAGGTCCCGGGTGTGGCCGAGGCGAACGTCAACTTCGCCACGGAACAAGCGGTCGTCCGTTTCAACCCGGCCCAGGCGACGCTGCCTGACCTCCGGGAAGCTGTGACCAAAGCCGGGTACAACGTTGGAGAGGTAGCGCCACCCCCAGCGTTGGCTGCGGAGGCTCCCGCTGCGGCTGGAGCACCCGTAGTGCCGTCTCCGGCGGCCGCCGCGCTGGAAGCTCGCGACCGGCGCCGTGACCACGAGATTGCAGACCTCCGGGTGAAGTGGCAGGTGAGCCTCGCGGTCGGCCTGGCCATGATGGCGCTCATGTTCCTGCCGTTGGCCGTTTCGCACCAGAACCTGGCGCCGCTCCTCCTCATCGCTGCGACCGTGATCCAGTTCTGGGCCGGGAGCGAGTTTTACCGGCAGGCGTGGGCAGCGGCGCGCCACGGCGCGACCAACATGAATACCCTGGTGGTGGTGGGCACATCTGCGGCATACCTCTACAGCGCATTCGTTACGCTCTGGCCGGGCCTTGCTGCACAGTGGAACCTGCCCGCCCACCTTTATTTCGAGTCTGCTGTCCTCATCATCGCGCTCATCCTCCTGGGGCGCTGGCTTGAAGCTCGCGCCAAGCGCTCCACCGGTGAAGTGATTCGCGCGCTCATGGGGCTGCAGGCCCGAACCGCGCGTGTTATTCGGGACGGCGCCGAGATCGACATCCCGGTTGAGCAGGTGGTTGCCGGCGATCTCATCCGCGTGCGGCCAGGGGAGAAAGTCCCTGTTGACGGCGTGGTGCGTGACGGCGCCTCGCAGGTCGATGAAAGCATGTTGACGGGTGAGAGCTTGCCAGTCAGTAAGCGCGCTGGTGACACGGTCTTTGGCGCCACGATTAACCGAACCGGCAGCTTCGTTTTCCAGGCAACCCGAGTCGGCGCGGACACGACGCTCGCGCAGATTGTGCGCCTGGTCGAGGAGGCGCAGGGCTCCAAGGCCCCGATGCAGCGGCTGGCCGATACGGTGTCTTCGCGCTTTGTCCCGCTTGTGCTGGTACTGGCGGCGCTGACATTTGCGGGCTGGATGATCTGGGGCCCGGACCCGCGCATCTCGTTTGCGATCCAGGCAGCCATCGCCGTGCTGGTGATTGCCTGCCCGTGCGCGCTGGGCCTGGCCGCGCCGACGGCCATCATGGTCGGGACCGGAAAGGCTGCTGAAAACGGCATCCTGGTGCGTGGTGGTGAGGCGCTGGAACAGGCACGCAAGATCACGGCGATCGTGCTCGACAAGACCGGCACGATTACCCGCGGCAAGCCGGCCGTAGCAGAAATTGTCGCCGAGGATTTGGGCGAGGATGAGGTACTGCGCCTGGCGGCTGCCCTCGAGGTCTCTTCCGAGCACCCCCTTGGCGAGGCCATCGTACTTGCGGCTCGCGAGCGTGGAGGCGACTTGCCAGCGGTGAGTGGCTTCTCCTCGATCACCGGCAAGGGGATCGAGGGTCTCGTCGGCGGGCGTGACGTGCTGGTTGGCAACAGCGCGCTCCTGGGCGAGCGGGGCATCGACATCAGTGCGGTCCAGGCGGCAGCTGAACGCATGGCGGCTTCGGGAGCAACCCCCGTCTATGTGGGCGTGGATGGCAGGGCCGCCGGGGTTATCGCCGTGGCGGACACGGTGAAGCCTGAGTCACACGATGCCATCGAGCAACTGCGTGCGCTGGGTCTCGACGTCTGGATGCTGACTGGCGACAACCGGGCTACGGCTGACGCGATTGCGCAGCAGGTGGGTATCCCGGCGGACCGCGTCCTGGCCGAAGTGCTACCTGGTGACAAGGCTGCAAAGGTGCGTGAACTGCAGGCGCAGGGGCAGACCGTAGCCATGGTCGGGGATGGCATCAATGATGCACCAGCCCTGGCCCAGGCCGACCTTGGTATTGCCATGGGCGCCGGAACCGACGTGGCCATGGCCGCCTCAGATATCACGCTCATCGGGGGAGACTTGCGGCAGATCGTGACGGCGATCGCACTCTCGCGGCGCACGGTGAACACGATCAGGCAAGGGCTGTTCTGGGCCTTCGCCTACAACGTGGCCCTGATCCCGCTGGCGATGGGCGTGCTCTATCCCTTCACCGGGATCTTGCTGAGCCCGATGATCGCGGCCGGGGCGATGGCCCTCAGCAGTGTGAGTGTCGTGGCGAACGCCCTGCGCCTGCGCGGGTTCAAGCGCCCGGAAAGCGCCGCGGCCATCGCGCATCCGCCGCTGGCGACGCGAGTGGCCGACTCGGCGTTCCTCGTTGGACTCGGCGCACTTGGGGTCATTGCGGGCATCATCGCCTTCAATGTCTTGCCCTCGGGGGAAATGGACCTGGGACCGGTCCCTGCCGTTGCAGCTGTGCAGCAACCGGCCAGCACGCTGGTGCTGTCCACGGGGCGCGAGTTCGCGTCACAGGTCCAGGGTGAGGCATTTCAACCTGGTGAGGTGGTTGCTTTCGTCGTCACGAATGACGGCGCTGAGCCCGGGTTCTTCCAGGTCGGCGCTGCTGGCGGTCACAGTGGAATGGCGGCAGACAACGGCGTTGACGTGCCCGCCGGAGCAACCCGCACCTACGTGGCACGCATCGCTCCGGGGGCGGAGATGGTGTCGTGGATGCCAGCTGGCGGCCACCCGGTCAACAGTGCGCATCTTCCGCTCACGGATTGACGCGGCTGCGCCGTCGAGAAGATCACCCTCACGAGCCATCTGCACATCCGTAACCGGCGGGCCCCAAGGCCCGCCGGTCGTTTTTGCGGCAAGAAGGTGGTGTTCCCGTCCGCTGAGTGGCTCCTGATCCGAGACAGTGTGATTTAGACTACATGACATCGGGGTGTAACCAACGTCCGAATTGCGTATCGGAGATGTGAAAGTGCCCCCGGCTCGCGACGGCAGTGGCGACCCGCGGCCCATGATTCGATCGTGCAGGAGGCAACGCGTGGAGGACTCGAAGCTTGATCTGCTTTCGCGAGCAATTCGCACCCGGTTCAAGCGGCGCGCGGTTGCCTCCACATTGGCGGCAACGTTCCTGGCAACCTATGGGAACTCACCTGGCGTTGGAGCAAAGCGCAAGAAGAAGTCGGTGCTCTGCCTGGACGGGGAAACCGTCAAGGCAAGTGGCAAAAAGAAGAAGCAACTCATCAAGAGCGGGGCGACGGTCGGGAGTTGTCCTGCCGTCTGCACGCCACGCTGCTCGGGCTGTGGTGGGAGTGATGGGTGCGGCGGCAGGTGTGGGTGCCAGGGGAATGCCATCTGCGACGAGGGGACTTGCCGCGCGTGCGATGTGGTGTGCGCCGACAACGCCGTGGCCTGTGGGTCGAAACTGAGTCAGGCGTTGCTCAAGGCCGGGACGATTCACGTGTGCCCAGGGCGCTACGGGGGAAACTTCGAGATCGCCGCAAACACCACGCTCATTGGAGCCGGAAGCGAAGATGATCCCTCACGTGGCACCATCCTGGATGCTCGAGACAACGGCCGGGTCCTCAACATTGCTGACGCTGTCAGCCAGGTCACGATGAATGGTTTGCGGCTGACGGGGGGCAACATTGAGGAAGATGGCCTCGGCGGCGCAATCCTGGCCGTGACGGCCAACGTTGAGATCGAGCGATGCGCAATAGTTGCAAACAAGGCGTTGTACGGTGGCGCCTTGTATCTAGGCGGTCGATTGCAGTTGACCGATTCGATCGTGGCCGACAACTCTGCGGTTTATGGCGGCGGGATTTACCTTGACGGATGCGATGACAGCTTCATCACGGATTCCACCATCTCGCGGAATCACGCGACCATAGGCGTAGGAGGTGGGATTGCTGTCGGGTACACCAGGCTCACCGTCGTCGGGAGTGAGATATCCGCGAATGACGCCGCTGTGTACGGCGGTGGCATTGTTGCTCTAGGAGCGGAACTTACGCTGGACGCAGACACGTCCATCATCCGCAACAGGTCCGACGGGCCGGGCGGTGGCATTCATCTCGACGATGAGTCCACATTTGAGGGGAACGGCGCTCAGGTCGCTGACAACATCCCGGACAACTGCCTCGGTTGTTAGCCCACGCCAGAGCGTCTCCATGGCAGAATCTCTGGTCGACGAGGGGACACGCCAACGAGTGGGGGAGCCGTGACACAGCAGACCGATGTCGTCATCGAAACGGAACAAGGAGAAATCCATGTCACGCTGCAGGATGAGAACGCGCCGGTGACGGTGGCGAACTTCCTGCGCTACGTGGACGACGGCATGTATGACGGTGGCCGCTTCCACCGGGTCGTGCGTATGGACAACCAGCCAAACGACACCATCCGGATCGAGGTGATCCAGGGTGGAGTCAACCTGGAGCGGATGACGGAGAACGGGGACCCCATCCCGCTGGAGCGCACGAGTGTGACCGGCCTGCGGCATCTGGATGGCACGATCTCAATGGCGCGGTTTCGCCCGGATACCGCCGTCTCCGATTTCTTCATCTGCATCGGCGACCAACCGGAGCTCGACTTCGGCGGCATGCGCAATCCGGATGGGCAGGGGTTTGCGGCCTTCGGGCAGGTGACGCAGGGCATGGACGTCGTGCGGACGATTCAATCCGGTGTCACCGACGGGCAAACGCTGATCTTCCCGGCCCGCATTATCGCGATCCGCCGCGCCTAGCTAGTCCGTCACGTTCAGGATCAACATCAGGCCGCCACCCCCATCCTGCTCGACATTGTTGTTCGTGGTGTGGTGGTTGATATGGCAATGCAGAAGCCACTTGCCTGGTTCCCGCGCTTCCCAGAGCACGTCGTAGCGTTCACCCGGGCCGATGTTCACCGTGTCCTTGACCCACTGCCCACCTGGTTCAACCGGGTTGCCGTCCGTCTGCACGATCCGGAACGGCCCACCATGGATGTGCATGGGGTGAATGAACCCGCTGTTGGTGCCGATGAAGCGCACCAGCAGCGTTTCTCCCACCTTCAGGTCCACCTGCTGGGTAGCAGGGTAGGCCTTGCCATTGATGGTGAAGTAGTTGGGCAGCCCGCCCTCCATGGGCATGGCCGGCCAGGAGTATCCCTCCCGCTCCAGCAGTTCCTGGAGTTGCACGATAAGCTCCTTATCGTACGGGTATGGGTACGGATCGTCCGCGGGTCCGTCGATGATCAACGCGCCGTAGAGTCCCAGTGCCTGCTGGCGGTCGATGTGGTCATGCGAGTGATAGAAGTAGGTGCCGCGTTGCTGGGCGGTGAACTCATAAGTGAAGGTCCCGCCGGGGGGAATGGGATCCTGCGTAATCTCGGCTGCGCCGTCCATCGCGTTGGGAACGATCAACCCGTGCCAGTGAACCGTCGTCGATTCGGGCAGGTGATTCGTTACGATGAAACGGACGCGGTCGCCCTCCGTCAGCCGGATAAGCGGTCCGGGCACCTGGTGGTTGAAGGCATAGGCCAGGACCGGCTCGTCCGGCAGGATGTTCCACTGGATGACCGAGGTCTCCAGTTCATAGACCTTCACGCCATCCTCAAGGCGCGGCTCCAGGAGCTGTCCGCCCTGGGCGTCAGCCGGCGCCTCGTAACGCACCGCATTCGGATCGACAGCCGCCATGTCGCGCATCGCCTCGGCGGGAGTGTCGCGGGTCATGATCATGCCGGGGGCCATGACTGCCCCGCCGACTTCGTGTGCCCCGATCGTCAAGTTGACATGTGCCGCTGACCAGATGAGCCCGGCAATGAGCGCCAGCGTGGTCAGCAGCGTGGCCGAGGCGATTTCCGCCCTGGAGACCTTGCCACCCATGATGTGACCAGCGCCGGCATCTGCTGTCGCCGCAGCCGGGCGGATGAGCGGATTCTGGCGCTCGCCATCATCGCCGCTCTGGTAGCTGTGCTGCTGACTGTGTGCGGGATGATCCATTGAGTTCAGGCCACCGCCGGCTTCGGGGCATGCCCCATCGCTGCGTGATCCATTGCTCCCGGTTGCTTGGGATCGATTGACATCAGTCCATGCTTCAGGCTCTTGCTGACAAGCCACCAGTTCGCCGGGTAGGCAGTAAGAAATCCAACGCCAATGGCCAGGGACATGACGCCCCAGTAGAGAGGTTCGCGTGGGTCCATGGCGCGCATGTCCCGTCCCATCATGAACGTGACCATGACTGGAAACATGCCCGCCATCATGGCGTTCATGGAGAGCCACTCGGGAATGAACGATGAGCGCAAGGCGCCCAGGTAGCTGCCACCCATCATGTTTTTCATGAACAATGACTGGAAGATGAAGAGGCCGAAGGCGAATCCGAAGACGTATTCGGCGGTCATATCGAACCACATGGGCAGTCCGAGGAGCCCGGTGATCGTGGCCGCAAAGATGACGCCGGTGGCGTCGCCAGCCACACAGTGCAAGGTAGAGCCAAAGACCTGCTTCCACATCGGCGCGACAAATTGCGCGTGGGTTCCGGGCTTGGGTTCCCGGTCAACCAGGACGTAGAAGATCGCTCCAACCGGGCCCAGGTAGAGGGTGGTGAGCACCCATGCCCAGCGAATGACGCCGGGCTCCGGCAGGCGGGTAAACGCATCCCGCGCGACGAAGATCACCGAGACCGCCACCAGGACAAACCAGGCGAGCAGGATGACATCGATCCAGGCGAGTCGACCCAGCAGGGGCACCGAATAGGGAGACATCCCATCCCTGGTTCACATGGCGAATTGGCAAGCAGACCGATCATACCCGTGGCAGGTAGACAGGTCAATCTGCAGGAAGCCGCTGGGAAAAAGCTGCCACCGGCACCGCGAGGCACGGCGCTTGCGTGAGCAATGAAAGCTGCTTTCTGACCTCACCCGGCCGGCGAAGACAACGACTTTCCCCGTAACCGTGTTGAAACATATACCCGCAGGGGGTATACTATGGCGAGAAAGAATGAACGGCCGGATAGGAGTCGTTCCGGAAAGGAACAGCGCACAGCCATGAGCAACATCATCGAACAGACAGTCGTCACCGCGCCGGACATTTCGTGCGCGCACTGCGCCACGGCGATTACGAACGCGGTGAGCGCAATTCCTGGCGTTGAGTCGGTGAACGTCGATATTCCGAGCAAGCGCGTGACCATTGGCCATCAGCCAGGGAGCGTGGACATGGCGGAGATCGCGCGCGTCATGGACGACGAGGGTTACCCGATCAGCTAACTCTTGCCCGAAGAGACCAGGACAAGAGCGGCCCGAGCCAGGAATGGCTCGGGCCGCTTTGCGCGTTCAGCCTCTGAGTTGCCTATTCGTGCGTGACCGCCAGCACGCGATCTTCGAGCACGACGTCCTCTTCCTTCACCGAGCCATTGCTCAGCGGGAGGGCGCGCTGGGTGCCTTCGGGGAGCGTGGCCCGGGCGGCCGCGATGAAGTCCCGGAAGAGCGGATGCGGCGTGGTCGGTCGGGAAAGAAACTCCGGGTGAAACTGGACTCCGACGAAGAAGGGGTGGTCCTCAAGTTCCATGATCTCGGCCAGGCGTCCATCTGGTGACGCTCCGCTGACCACCAGGCCGGCCTGGGCCAGCTGCGGCCGGAAGGAGTTGTTGACCTCGAAGCGATGGCGGTGGCGCTCGTCCACCTGCTCGACAGCGTAGGCGGTCGCGGCGACGGAGCCCGGTTCCAACTTGCAGGGCCAGAGGCCCAGGCGCATGGTGCCGCCCATCTCCACGCCCTTCTGATCCGGCATGAGGTCGATGACCGGATAGGGGGTATTGGGATCGATCTCGGTCGAGTTGGCGCCGGCCAGACCAAGGACGTTGCGGGCAACGTCGATGACGGCCATGTGCAGCCCGTAGCAGAGGCCGAGGTAGGGGATGCGATTCTCCCGCGCCCAGCGGGAAGCGGCGATCTTGCCTTCCGTGCCGCGTGCGCCGAAGCCACCCGGCACCACGATGCCCGATACCGTCCGCAGAACCCGGCTCAGTTCTGCTGGGCTGACGGTCTCCGCATTGACCCAGACGATCTCCGGATCAACATCGTGCCAGAGGCCCGCGTGCGTCAGGGATTCGAGCACGCTCATGTACGCGTCCGGCAGCTCGACATATTTCCCGACCACAGCGATCCGCAGCCGTTTGCGCGGCCGCCGCACCTGGTCAACCAGGTCCTGCCATTCGTCAAGGTCCGCTTCTGTCTCGAGCCCCAGTTCGCGGGCCAGGTACGCGCCCAACCCTGCTTCCTCCAGGATCAGGGGAACCTGGTAAATGGAGTCAGCGGTGGGCATGGAGATGACGGCTTCGGTATCGACGTCACAGAAGAGTGCGATCTTTTCCCGCACGTCGTCCGGGATCGGGCGGTCAGCGCGAGCAACGATGATCTCGGGCTGGATACCCAGCGCTCGCAGTTCGCGCACGCTCTGCTGGGTCGGTTTCGTCTTCAGTTCGCCGCCGCCAATCTCCGGAACCAGCGTGACGTGGATGTAGAGGGCGTTCTGGCGCCCGACTTCGCGACGCAGCTGGCGGATCGCCTCGATGAACGCCTGACCCTCAATGTCACCGATGGTGCCGCCAACCTCGACGATTACCACGTCCGCGTTGTGCTGCCGCGCGGCAAGCCGCAGACGGTCCTTGATCTCGTTCGTGATGTGCGGGATGACCTGCACCGTGCCGCCCAGGTAATCCCCACGGCGCTCCTTGGCGATGACTGAGGAGTAGACCTGCCCGGTGGTGACGTTTGAGGCGCGGGAGAGGTGTTCGCCGGTGAAACGCTCGTAGTGACCGAGGTCGAGATCTGTTTCCGCGCCGTCGTCGGTAACGAAGACCTCACCGTGCTGGTAGGGAGACATGGTCCCCGGGTCCACGTTCAGGTAGGGATCAAGCTTGATAATGGAGACGGACGCCCCACGACTCTTCACGATGCGCCCGATCGAGGCGGTGGTGATGCCTTTACCAACAGACGAAA
Organism: Thermomicrobiales bacterium; assembly: GCA_046328375.1. GTDB lineage: Bacteria > Chloroflexota > Chloroflexia > Thermomicrobiales > UBA6265 > JACCXM01. The sequence continues at coordinate 12,004 of JAXLWT010000028.1, read as the reverse complement.
CAACGCCCCCGGTCACGAAAATGTACTTTGGCATCACGCTCTCCCTCTGCGTCTTGCGCTGCTCTCCGCCGGCTTCTGACAACTAGCTCACGGCGAGCGTGACCACCTGCAGGGTCTCGCCCAGATCGCTCGCTTTCAAGGAGAGCTTCTCCGTCGGCTCGGGCACGCTGACGCCCAGGTTCCGGCAGAAGTTCTCGAGATTGGCCAGGCTGCGGTCGCCAGAGGTGGTGGCGAACTGCATCGGTATCACGACCTTGGGTGAAAGCTGGCTTGTAATTTCGGCGGCCTTGGCCGGGTCAAGCGTGGCACTGCCAGCAGGAACCAGCAGCACGTCAACATCACCAATGGCCTCGGTCTCCTCCTCGCCGAGGGCGTGACCAAGATCACCCAGGTGGCAAAAGGTCATGCCATCCATCTCGATGAGATAGACGGTGTTATGACCGCGAACCTTGCCCTTGTCTTCGTCGAGATGGGTGCGGATGCCGGTAATGAAGACATCGTGCATCTCGTATTCACCGGGTCCGGTCACCGTATCGAACTCCGGCTTGACGGCGTTCAGGTTGGCGTGCTCAGGACTCTGGGACGAAATGGTGACCACGTCCGCGGTCGTCCTGGCCAGGGTGTAGCCCGTTTCCTTGCCGACGGGATCGGTGAGGACGACGGCATCCTTGCCCCGGATGCGAAAACAGTTATGCCCATACCAGCGAATCTCAGCCATACCAGTAAATCCAGCTTCCTAGCGATCCAGGAACCAGCGGGGCGATTCCAGGAAGCGGCTTTCACCTCACCTGAGGCAATAGCAATGCGTCACGTGGCCATTCTTCGGCAACGCGACGACAAAGTTGTGGGCTCGAGGGGATTTCACTCTCGCGCGATCAGGCGCGCTGGCGCCTTTCCCACGGGCACTCAGTATACCACGAGAAACACGAACGTACGTTCAAGTGGACGGATCAGGATCTGTCGATTCCTCCTCGTCCATCGGCTCGCCCGTTGCCCGTTCGAGAGCATTGCGTACGACGTCGAAGCCGTAGCCACGCCGCGCCAGGTATGCGCTGATCTTGCGCTTGACCGTCACTGGATCTTCCCCCGCCATGGTGCTCAGGCGCTTGCGAGCGAGCGCGGTGGCAGCGGAGACCTCGTCCAGGTCCGCTTCCGCGATCACCTGCTTGCTGGTCTCCGCGTCGATCCCCTTCTGGCGCAGTTCCTGTTGCAGGAGGCGCTGGCCACGCGGCTTGCCACGCGCTCGGCTTTCCACCCAGCGCCGGGCAAAATCGGCGTCATCCAGGTAGCGCCACTCGTTGAGCCGGACAATCGTGGCGTCAATCGCTTCCGGTGAGAACGCTCCGCGCTTCAATCGGTCCCGCACTTCCTGCTCGGAGCGCGCCCGGTACGCCAGGAAGTGCAGCGCGGCCTCCGTGGACCGCGCCACTTCATCGTCTGCCAGGAGGCGCTGGATGGCAGGGGCGTCCAGCTCGTCGCCAATCTGGAGACCAGAGCGAAAGAGCAGCTCCTCGCTCAGCGTGAACGCCGGGACACCGGCAATGGCGATCGTGAATCGACCGCGGTCCCGCTTCTGTGCAGTGATCCCGGTTACCGGGCCAGCAACGATCTCGGCGGCTGGCCGCGGGGGGATTTCTGGCTCGGGTGGATTGGACATCGGGGGTACTTCCCCTGGCGGTCACCTAGTAGGGTGCGGGTTCCGGCTGCGAGCCCGCGGCGCAAAGTGGGCAATCACCATTCTGGTAAACCGCGTATTCATTGTTCAGCAGGCCGAAGACTGGATGCCCACCTACCTCTGGTTCAGCAAGGTTCCAGAGAGTCGCGATGCCGATGACCTCGCCGCCCAGCGACACGATCTGGTCGTGGAATCCCGCCATGGTGTCGCCAGATCGGACCATGTTGTCGACGAGAAGTATGCGCTTGTGGCGGACCAGGTCCTCGATCTGCGGCGCGATGCGTGGTCCGTCAGCGCCAGGAGTCGCATGTGCCACCTTTGCCTTCGGATCGAGGAAGCCGCCCACCAGCAGGGCGAGCCCGGCGCCCCAGATAGAAGGCGTGGCGACCGTCTGGATATGGTCGGTAAAGAACTCCTTGGCGATGGCGTAGGCCATGTGGGAGGCAGCGACGGGGTCACTGAGCAGGTGGTCGCGGTCGATGAGACCGCCGCTGTGCCCACCGTACTGGAATGACCAGTGGCCTTCCTGCAGCAGCCGCTCCCGCTTGAGATCGGCGAGGATGCGCGGGTCGATGCGGGACACCTGTTCCTCCTGCAATGAGAAAAAGGGACGCCAGCTGGCCGCGAGAGGATAGCATGGGGACCCAGCCCGGACGTCAGAAGGTCCGGGTCGCCAGTGACTCAACCAGGTTCTGAAGCTGGCGCAGATAGGCCCTGCTGCGAGCCGCGTCTGCGAGAACTCCCGCCGCGGAGTCGTGGTAGTTTGCGACCACCCGCTCAACGTCACGCCGGACGCCATGGGTGTCCATCAGGGAGAGTACCCGGGCTACGTCCTCCTCGGAGACCTCTGGCCGCGCGTAGATGGCGTTGAGTTCTGCCTGCGATGGCGGGCCCAGGCGCTCGCGCAACAAGAGGAAGGGGTAGCTCTTTTTGCGGCGGCGGATGTCATCCGCCTGGCGCTTGCCGGTCTCTGCCTGGGTACCCCAGACGCCCAACAGGTCATCGTGAATCTGGAATCCGAGGCCCAGTTCCAGGCCGAAATCTGCCCAGCGCGCCGCAGTGGCTGCATCGGCGCCGGCGATCGTCGCGCCAGCCCAGGCCGCGAAGCGGATGATGGCCGACGTCTTCCCGGAGATCATCTCCAGGTAGTCGTCCGCAGTGACATCTTCCCGGGTCTCGAAGCTCAGATCGAGCGTCTGTCCGGATACGATCTCGATGGTCATCCGTTCGAACGCATCAAGAATGGTGAGTGCACGTTCTGCCGGGACACCCTGCCTGGGCAACGTGTGGAGCGGCAGGTGGGCGACAGCAAACAGGGCATCCCCGGCGTTGATCGCCTGTTTTGCCCCCCAGACGTGCCAGATCGTCGGGCGATGACGCCGCGTGGCGCTTTCATCCTGGATGTCGTCATGGATCAAGGTGAAATTGTGCAGGAGTTCGATGGCCGCCGCGACAGGTGCCGCCTGCACGGGATCGCCTCCTGCCGTCCCGGCGACGAGCAGCGTGATCGCGGGTCGAATGCGCTTGCCCCGATCAATGGAGCGCGGGTTAACTGGTCTCAGGTCCAGGTCGGCGTAGCCGAGGTGGTACCGGACCATGCCGGCCAGGAGTGGAGCATGACCATCAAGTGCGGTCAGGGCCTCTGCCATGAGCGGCTCCAGCAGGACGTCAACACCAATTTCTGGGCCGGAGTCAGTCGCCACAGCTTGCTCGTTCTGCACGCACCTCTCCTCGTGTCAAGTCCAGTCTCTGACTGCGCAAAGCGTAGCGCGGCAGGCGAGCGGAGCCTCTCCCGAAAGTGACAGGCTTGGCCTGAGCGCTTAGACTCGGCCCACGGCTCCACTCGCCGTTTGCCGTTTCAGCACCCTCAGGCAGGAGCGCGTTTGATGCTCGCCCTTCGCACGTTTCTTGTCGCCACCGTCATGCTGCTCCTCGGCAGTCACGTTGCAGCAGCGCGCGCGCAGCTTTCGGGCGACGAATGGACATCACCCACGTACGGGTTTTCGGTCTCCTGGGCAGGAACAGATTGGGAACCTGACGCCAACGCCATGCTGACCGCGGTCGGCCCGGAGAAGCTGGACCGCCTGCACCTCATCAACGGCGTGAGCTCGCTCTATGTCGAGGGTGCAACGCGGTATGAGGGAAGCTTGCCCGCGTGCGTTGAGACAGAGGCCGCCCTTCTCGCGCAGGAGGCGGGCGTTTCCAACGTCCGCACCTTTGAAGATGAGAATGGTGTGCCGTTGATTGCCGACGGCCCGAATGCCTCATCGATCGCCTTTCAGCTCACGCTCGACGCTGGCGGCCAGGATCTGGAGCTGGTCGACTACATCGAGTGCCGGGTCCTCGTTCCCGGCGAGTCCGTCCTGATCATTACCCTGGTGGCTGAGCCAGATAACTTTCGGGACCAGATGTCGCTGGCCCAACCCGTCATCGATTCCATCGAGATCCCAGGTGGTGGACAAAACTCCCCGCTGCAGGCTTACGGCGAGCTCCTGGCTGCCGCACAGGGTCAGCCCAGCCTGGCCGGCCCCAGTTCAGGTGAGGTGGCATTCGGCCCGGGAGAGCTGGGCGTCGAACGCCTTGGCGTGCATGAGGCAGATGTCTACGTGCGGGCACAGTTCGCGCATCCCGAACCGGCGAATCTCGATCTCTGGGATATCGGCATTGGCTTCCGGGATACCGGAGAAGACAACCAGTTCCGGGTGATCGTGGATTCGGATGGCCGGTGGTTTTTCAAGTACGGGTTGGATGAGGTCATCGCGCAGGGCCGCATCACAGATATTGAAACGTCTGCCGGCGGCGTCAATACGATCGAAGTCGTCACCCAGGGCGATACCGGATATTTCGCGTTCAACGAACGGCTCGTGACCGAACTCGATCTCTCGGCAAGTGACGAGGCAGGCGATGTCTTCGTTGGCTCCGGCTTCTTTGATGAAGATGCCGTCGTCGCGGGTGTGGTCCCGTTCGAGGGTGTCGAGGTCTGGGCTGTACCCGAGGAACATGCGACTCCGGTGCCAGCGACACCCGAGCCGACCAGGAGCGCTATGCTCGATGGCGCTGGATTTGCCTCGATTACCAAACTGGCCATGTCTTCTCCGCCCGTCGCTGGCTCGACTGATGGAACGCTCACGCAGAACGTGGGTACGGCGTCAGTGGCGGGCGCCGGTGTGTCGCTCGAGGATTTTGTTGCCGAGGTCAGCTTTGTTAATCCCGCTGTCGCCGGCCAGCCCTGGGATATGGGGATCGCCTTCCGCGAGCAACCGAACGGCGACCACTATCGCCTGACGATTGCGTCCGACGGCGGGTGGCGCTACCAGATCGGGACGCAGTCACCCATCTCCGGTGGCGCGTTGCCCGTGGTCAACTTCGCGCCAGGTGCCGAGAACACGATTACGCTCCTGGTTGACGGTTCCAATGCGGCCTTCGCGGTCAACGGATTCTTCGTGGCCACGCTCGATGCTTCACAACTTTCTGGCGCGTCCGATGTTTGGGTTGGATCTGGATTCCAGCGTGCAAACGTCACGCCGGGTGCTGTCACCGACTACCGGGATTTGGAGGTCTGGGCGCTGCCGGCCGCAGTGGGGGGTATGGAGGGGCAGGCAGTGGTTGATCCCGCGTCGGTGCCGGAGCGGGTCTCGCTCCGGCTGCACGAAGTCGGTGATTCAGGCGTCGACGCGCTTGGCGCCATCACTGGCGACAGTCACGGGGCAACCCTCACTGTCGTGGCTCGCGACGCCAGCGGGAATGAATTGGCAGCTCTCTTTTCCGGAAGCTGCCGCAATCTCGCCGAGGCTCCGCTGCAGACGCTGCCGCCACTGGATGCGCGAGGCCAGACCACGCTGGTGATGACCCAGCCCATTGCGGATTTCACCGCCACCAGTCACGCCGTCGCCTTGATTGGCGCGCAGGACACGGTGGTGGCCTGCGGGGACGTTTCCGCGGGAGCGTGATCCGCGATCCGCAATCGCGTCATCGCGGGCGACGACGAGGCATGTCGTCCTTTCGTCCGAGATTGGCGGAGAACCCGGAACTTCTCGCCAGGCTGGGGACGATGTGAGGCCCGATTGCCAGGTCAGCTGGCGGCCTGGGCGACAAGACTTGCCCGGGCGCGCTCGATCTGGTCAGCGTGGTCGTGTGCGTGCGGGGCGTAGGTTCGCAGCCAATCCTCGACCGTGTAGACGCCAACCTCGGTGTGGTTGCCAACGCGTTGCCATTGCTCCTCAGTGAGTTGGCGCAAAATCGGGGAGGTGGCGGCACGGGCAGCGCCAAACGCGGCCAGTGAGGGTTCGATCGGCCGCTGTGGGTAGAGGTTGGCGACGAACGCCTCCTGGTCGTAACCAACCAGCGTCGGGTTGTCCTGGGCGATCAGCAGGCGCAGCCGGACGGCGGATGTCATCTCGCTGTCAGCAAGGTGGTGCGCAATCTCGCGTGGAGACCATTCGCCGGGCGCCTCGCGCGCTTCCAATTCGGCCAGCGTGATGCCGGCGAGCGCATCCAAGACGGCCTGGTGGCCTGCTTCGTACTGCTCGATCAGTGCGAGACGTTCTGCAGCGTTCATGGCGTTCCCCTGGGTACCACGCATCCTGCCCGGTTGGTCCTGCTCGATCAACACGGGTTCTCGCCCGGTGTGAGACCGCTCTCAGTTGATCCGTTTCTCGTGCGCCGCCCATTCGCGTTCGCGCAGCACGAATTTCTGGACCTTGCCGGTAGATGTCTTGGGCAAATCGCCGAACTCGATCGCGCGCGGTACCTTGAAGCCCGCCAGGCGCTCGCGCACGAACGCGCGGAGTTCGTCGCTGCTCAGTTCATGCCCCGGCTTGAGGGTGACAAACGCCTTGGGCGTTTCGCCCCAGCGGTCATCCGGGATGGCGATAACCGCGGTCTCCAGCACAGCCGGATGGGCGGCGATGGCCTGCTCAACCTCGATGGTGGAGATGTTCTCCCCGCCGGAGATGATGATGTCCTTCTTGCGGTCGCGCAGTTCGATGTAGCCGTCCGGGTGCATGACGGCCAGGTCGCCGGTGTGGAACCAGCCGCCCGCGAAGGCGCGTTCCGTCGCCTCGGGGTCACGAAAGTACCCCTTCATGGTGTTGTTGCCGCGCATGATCACTTCACCCATGGTCTGCGCGTCGGCCGGAACATCATGCATCTGATCGTCAACCACGCGCACGTCATCCGCGATGATGTATCCGACCCCCTGGCGTGCCTTCACCCGCGCCTGCTCGTCAGCGGGTAGGGCATTCCAGTGCGGCTGCCACTCGCACACGGTGTACGGCCCGTACACCTCGGTCAGTCCGTAGACATGAATGATCTCTGCGCCCAGCGCTTCCACCTGGGCGATGATCGTGGGGGAGGGTGGGGCGGCCGCAGTGGAGATAATCAGCGGGCGAGGCAGCCTCTCCTGCGGAGCGTCCGGGTGATTGATGAGCGAGATCAGGACCGTTGGCGCCGCACAGAAGTGCGTGACCCCCTCATCACGGACGAGTTGCCAGACGACCGCGGGATCGAGACGGCGCAGGCAGACGTGTGTGCCGCCGATTGCCGTCACAGCCCACGGGTAGCACCAGCCGTTGCAATGGAACATCGGCAGCGTCCAGAGGTAGACGCTGTCGCTGGACATGCGTGTCTCCAGCAACTCACCGAGGCTGTTCAGGTAGGCACCGCGGTGGGTGTACATCACCCCCTTGGGGCGGCCGGTGGTACCGGAGGTGTAATCGATGGTGATCACGTCCGCTTCGTCCTCGAGCGGCCACTCGATCTCGTCCGGGCTACCGGTCTGCAGAAAGGTCTCGTACTCCCAACCAGGGAGCACGGTCCCGCCTGGGAGATCGGCCACGTTGATGACCAGCTTCAAACCGGGCAGATGCGGTAGAGCTGGCTCAACCAGGTGAGCCAGCTCGGTGTCCACCACCAGCGCGGTGGCGCCGGAATGCTCCAGGATGTACGCCACCTCTGGGGCGGAGAGGCGCGTGTTGATGGCGACAAGGATCGCGCCAGCCAGGGGCACGCCGAAGTGCCCTTCCAGCATCTGGGGGATATTGGGCACCAGGTACGCCACCCGATCGCCCGGTTGTACGCCGGCAGCGGAGAGCGCTGAGGCCAGGCGGTGCACACGCTCGTTCAGCTCCGGGTAGGTCCAGGAGCGATCGCCGTAGACGACTGCTGGTTTCTGGCGAAAGATGCTGGCGCTCCGCTGCAGAAAGCGCAACGGCGTGAGGTACGAGCGGTAGACCTCTTGCGGGTACATGGGCATGTGACGAGCAACCCTCAACGACTCATCGAGCGAGTCCACGATGACCGGCGCGGCGTGTTTCCCAGGTTGCCCATGATAGATGGCCGGGCCGTATGATTCCGGGAGACGAACAGGACGCGGGTGGTTGCAACATGAGTGACAAGCTACGCAATCTGGCTGAGGTGATCGCCACCATTCCGGACGGAAGTGTCCTGGCGCTGGGTGGTAACACGCTCCATCGAGGGCCTGGTGCTGGGGTGCACGAACTGGTTCGCCAGGGGAAGCGCGGACTGGAGTTGGTCAAGACAGCCGGCGCGTACGATATCGATCTTCTCTGCGCGGCGGGGTGTGCGCGGGCTGTCTCCGCCGGGTTCATCGGCTACGAGACGCCATTCGGCATGGCCCAGGCTTACCGCACAGCAGTCGAACAGGGGCGGGTGGAAGCACGGGAGCACGCCTGCGCCACGGTGATTGCTGGCCTGCGCGCCGCAATTCAGGGGGTCCCCTTCATGCCCGTGGCCGGTCTCCAGGGTTCGTCTCTGCCGGCAGTTCGTGGGTTCTCGACCGTGCAGGATCCGTACTCCGGCGCCAACGTCTACGTCATTCCAGCCCTGATCCCGGACGTGGCCCTGATTCACGTCCAGGAGGCCGACACCCAGGGCAATGGGCGGATTATCGGCACCCGCTTCGAGGACGTGCTGATGGCGCAGGCTGCACGGCGCGTTATCCTGACGGCTGAGCGCATCATTGATGGTGAGTCCTTCGCAGACGCACCGGAAACCGTGGCCATCCCCGGTTTTCTGGTTGAGGCCGTCGTGGAGGCTCCGGGTGGCGCCTGGCCCTTCTCGTGTACGCCCGAATACACCTACGACGCCGACTACCTGGAGCGTTGGGTACGTGTGGCCCGTGACCCGGAAGCCGCCCGCACGTTCATCGCCGAGCACGTGATGGGCGGGGTGGGCACCCCGGCGTGAGTGAGCAAGCCACTGAACGAGGGACGCCAGCGCCCTGGGAGATGATGGCGGTGGCCATGGCCCGGTTGCTCCACCCGGGGGAAACGGTGTTTCATGGCGTTGCCTCCCCGCTGCCCATGGTCGCGACGCTCCTGGCCAAGCGCGTGTATGCCCCCTCCCTGGTCTACCTCAACATCACTGGTGGCATCGATGCGCAGCCAGCTCGCCTCCCGGTCTCCACTGTTGATCCGGCTTTGTTGCGCGGTACCCGTGCGCTCGTCACGCTGGCCGACCTGTTTGATCTCTCGGCGCGAGGAAGACTCGACGTCGCGTTCCTGAGTGGGGTGCAGATCGACGGCCAGGGGCGCATCAATATGAGCGCCATTGGTGATTTCGCACACCCCAAGGTGCGCCTGCCGGGTGGAGCCGGCAGCGCCATGCTGATGCCCACAGCCAGGCGGGTTATTCTCTGGCGCACCAAACACGACCCGCGCATCTTCGTGGACCACCTTGACTTCGTCACGGCGGCCGGGAATGTCGACCGCGTGGTGACCCCGCTTGGTGTCTTCGTGCGGCGGGACGGTCTACTTCGGGTGGAGAGCCTGCACCCGGGTGTGACGCCCGAGATGATGCGCGATGCGACGGGCTTTCCAGTTCAGGTTGGCCCGGAGACGCCCGAAACACGGCCACCCTCACCAGAGGAGCTTGCTGCATTGTGCGAGATTGACCCCGAGGGGGTCGTGCGCAGCGAGTTTGCCTGAGTGCAGACAGTAGACGCGGAAAAGGAAGGGACAGGAGAACGCATGCTGCTCAAGGAATTGCGGGAACAGGTTGTGCAGGTCGGGTTGGACGCGCTGGCCGCGGGGATCGTGCACGGGACCGCCGGCAACATGAGTATCCGCGATCCAGAAACGGGGCTAATCGCCATTTCGCCGAGCGGCATTCCCTACCCACAGGTCACCCCGGAAGACGTGGTGATTGTGACCGAAGACGCGGAGATCGTTGATGGGCGTCGTCGCCCCAGCTCCGAGACGCCGCTGCACACAATGGTGATGAAGGCGCGGCCGGATGTCACCGCCATCGTCCACACGCACTCGCACTACTCGACGGTTGTGGCCTGCATTCGAGACTACCTGCCCCCGATCCTGACGGAAGTGGCCGTGGTGGTGGGTGCGCGCGTCCCGGTCACGCGCTACGGTCTCACTGGTACGCCGGATTTTGGGCACAGCGTGATCGAGATCATGACGCCCGATCTGAAGGCGGTCCTGCTCAAGAATCACGGGCTGATTACCTTCGGTGATTCGTTTGCCCAGGCGCTCAGCATCTCCGAGATTGTGGAAGAGGCGGCTGAGGTCTACATCCACGCTCTCGCCGCCAACGGTGGCAAGGAGCCGTTTCTCGTGCCGGGAGATCTGATTGCAGGGATGCAGCAGCATGCGCGCGCGAATTACGGCCAGCCAAAAGAAGCGTAGTGCCGGACTGATCTACCCGCATTTCCTTAGGCACTTGCACGTAAGCGCTTGCCGGCATAGACTGCGCCGGTTACTGATGGTGTGAAGCGCTGCGACGAAAACGAGCTTTGCCGGGGAAGGGAAGACTTCGCGCAGGCCGTACTTCCGAAGGCGATGGGGGTAGGACGTGCCAAATCAGGTTGACTCGCTGGATGAGCAGATTCTGGCGGCATTGCAGGAAAACGGCCGGTTGACCATGAAGTCGCTCGCTGAGCAGGTCGGGCTTTCCAGCCCCGCCATGATCGAGCGCGTGCGCCGGCTGGAAGAGCGTGGCGTGATTTCCGGTTACCGGGCGATTGTCGAGCCGGCGGCGCTCGGCCGGCCGATAACGGCCCTGCTGATGGTGACGGTCCAGCGCAGCGATCAGGAAGCGTTCCAGAGCGTGCTGCGTGATCAGTCGGCGGTGGCAGAGGTGTACCGCACGACAGGTGATGCGTCTCACCTGATCAAGGTGCATGTTCCGGACATGCTCGCGCTCGAGCAGTTCGTTGATGAGCTGAGCGATACTGGCGCCCGCTGCAAGACCACTATCGTCCTCTCGCAACCGGTGCCCTACCGCCCGGTGACGCCACCCGAGGGCACTACGGTGCATCGCTCGCGCCTGGCTCGACGCCGCCGGCGCAATGTCGAAACTGGTCCTGATGGCGAGACGGTGCGGCGAGCCGGCCGACCGCGTGGCCGCCGCGCGGCTGAGGCTACAGCAACCTCGGAAGGCCAGGAGTAGCAGCTAAGGCATTCGCCCGCGCCGAAGCGTGGATGGACAAAAGAACGGGCAGTGAGCAGGGAAAGCTCACTGCCCGTTCCCGTTTTGCAGGCGTTACACGCTGCGTGACGGTTGGACTGTTCCGCATCACTTGGGGTATCGGCAACACGCCTGATGCCGTGCCGGGCGAACGCGCCTGGAATCTCGGTATCTCCGGTCAGTCCGGAGACTGCCCGAACCCGACCTCATTGCCGTCAGCGTCGTGGTAGATGACCTTGCGGACGCCGTTCTCGTAGGTTTCATGCCGCGACGGCTCGATGCCACGGAGCGCGATCTGGGACACATGATCGTCCAGGTTATCGACGAGAACGGTCACCAATGCCTGGCCCAGGCGGTCTGATCTCTGCTCGATATAGAGGTAACGATGGTCGCCAAGTTCCCAGGCTGCTTCAGTTTCTGTGGGAAAGAAGGCGGGCTCTGACCCGAGCAATTGCGCGTACCACGCCAGAGCAGCGGAATACTTTGAAACTGGAATCCCGGCGAAGAGATAGAGGGCCATGAGAGCAGTATAGGCTCCTCGTATCAGCCACTGACTGGCGGTTGCTCGCGTCTTGACTGCGGTGGCAGATACCCGTGTGCCGGTTACGTCGTCCATTTGACACGGTAGGTGTTCCGAGCCTGACTGGCACTGGCGCTCGCGGCGAGTGAAATGGAGGTAGTTCAGGAGAGACCTGAACTCGTTCCAGAATACCGGGAGAACCCATCGTTGGACTCGACAATCTTCGACACCCTCACCCGCACCGTCTCCGCCTGCTCCACCCGCCGCTCGGCCCTGCGTGGGCTGGTGGCTGGCGCGGCCACCCTGGTGGCTGGTGGGGTTCTCCTCCACGCTGAGGACACCTCCGCCAAGCGCCGCAAGCGCGGCAAGGG
>JAXLWT010000027.1:0-79187 GCA_046328375.1 Thermomicrobiales bacterium | reverse complement strand
TGCCCCCGAAGGTGAGCAGCGAGCGCCGGCGCGAGAGCCGCGCGGTCTGGAGTGCAAGTGCATCAATGGTTGGTGTCGTCATCTTCATCGGCTCAGTCCTGTGTGACTTACTCGCGCAACCGGCCAAAAGGCATGTCACGTCGACATCGGCCGAGCACGCAGCGCGATCACCCGTCGTGATTTCGCGTCGCCAGCGTGAAGGACCGGGAGACCAGGGGGAATGACAGAAATCTGGCAATCTGCGCGGAGACGGGGACCGGCTGGCCAGGGAGTCCGCGGCAGCCGTTAAGCGCACAGCACAGGTCACCCGTATCATGGGTGCTGGCGATCAGCAGCAAAGGAGCATCAATGCACCCGATTCGCGTGGGAATCCAGATCCAGCAGCAGCACGCGACCTATCCGCAGATTCGCGATGCCTGGAAGCGCGTGGATGAGAGCGGCGCGGACACCCTCTGGAACTGGGATCACTTCTTCCCGCTCTCGGGGGACCTTGACGGCACGCACCTCGACAACTTCACGGCGCTTGGCGCCATGGCCGAGGTGACGGAGAAGGTGGATATCGGCTGCCTGGTGGCGTGCAACAGCTACCGCAACCCGAACCTGCTGGCTGACATGGCGCGCACCCTTGACCACATCTCCAACGGCCGCTTCATCTTCGCCATCGGGTCGGGCTGGAATGAGCGTGACTACAACGAATATGGCTACGAACTCGGCACGGCTGCGTCGCGCCTCCAGGATCTGGACCGCGACATGCCGATCATCATGGAGCGCTTCAAGGCCCTGAACCCCCCGCCGATTCGCCAGCCCTTCCCGGTCATGATCGGCGGCGGCGGGGAGAAGGTGACGCTGCGCATCGTGGCCCAGCACGCCAACATCTGGAACGGCCAGGGGGAGCCAGAGGTGCTGGCCCACAAGAACCAGGTTCTCAATGACTGGTGCGCGAAGGTCGGCCGGAACCCGGACGAGATCGAGCGCTCCGCCCAGATCTTCGGCCCGCAGCTCGACAAGCTTGACGAGTACTACGAGGCGGGTATCACACACTTCATCACCGATGCCGGTGGACCGGACTACGACCTCGCTCCGCTGCGCAAGCTCATCGCCTGGCGAGACAGCAAGCAGGGTTAACGGGACTGCCTCCGGGCATTTCCGCTCGGAGGCCATGCTGAGATCGTGCCCGAGAGCAGTTGCCGGGCTGAGGTGTCATCCTCCGTGTGGTTGGTGTCAGGGTGAATGTGTTCTGGAAGAGCCATGCCCTTCCCCGCCACCCGGAGCACGCAGGGAGAGCATTTCGCTCTGCCTCGCCCTCGGTGAGTTCCAGTGGAGCCGTCGACCGAACGTTGTCAACTTGAGGCTATCGGGGGTCTCGGCCCTGCCTGCTGCCGGTCGCTCTTAGGGGCAGGCTTAGCGCATGTCTCGTACCGTCGTGGCAGGTGACGCCGAGGTTTCTCGACTGCGCTCGAGATGACACGGCGTCGTGGGGCGATGGAGCGGGAACAGGCCGGGCCGAAGGGCGTCAAGTGGTTCGAGGCTGGGCCGAGATCCTTCGCCTGCGAGGTCAGAGGCTCAGCATGACACGCGTGAGAGGATGACACCTCACATCGGATTGACAGGCGAACGATGTCCGCTGAAGAAGCTCAGGGCGGCGCGTTGCGCAGGGTGGTTGCGGCAGCTGACCTGATAGCCTGCGCGGTTCGGCTCAGCCGCAGGGTTCCGGGCAATCTGGGATCGAGATCCGCGGGACGCAACTGGTCTCCGGTCACATCGAAAGCCGGGTGGAACGCTACCTCTCCTGCCGGGGAATCTCCGGTAAAACTCAGCCACTGGACGAACCTGGGATCGACATCCCGGTAGCGCAGAGCGAGTCGCTGAAAAGCCGAACCGCCTGTAGTAGGCCGGATCCCCCAGCAGCACGCAGCCTTCGGCTCCCAGGTCTCGCACCTGCGCCAGGCCGGTCTCGATCAGTGCCGTTCCGATGCCCTGCCGTTGCCGGGAGGGTGCCACCGAGACCGGGCCCAGCCCGTACCACGTCCCCGGCTCGTCAGCGATCGAGACCAGCGAAAAGGCCACGTGGCCCACGACCTCACCTTGCTCTTCGGCAACTAACGAGATCGCGAGCGCTCCGTCAGCACGCAGGGCGTCGATGACGTAGGGTTCCGTACCGTCACTGTATGGCTTGCCGGCAAACGCCGCAGCGGTCAGAGCATGGATGGCGGTGGCGTCCGCCGGCGATTCCGGGCGGATGATCATGCGGGGCCAGTGCCCAGTCGTACTCCATGTCCCGGGCAGTGGCGACGGCAACGGCGTCGTGCAGCCGCCGCACCACGTGCAGGGCCATGTCGATGCCGGCGGAAACCCCAGCCGAGGTAATGACCTCACCCTGGTCCACGACGCGTTCGTCATCCAGCACAGTGACGTTTGGCACGAATTGGCGCAGGCGGTCAATCGTCGACCAGTGGCTGGTGGCGCGCAGGCCATCCAGCAGCCCCGCCGCGCCAGGAAAACGCGCCCGTGCAGACACTGGTGGTCAGTTCAGCGGCGCCGCGCTGCTGACGCAGCCAGTCGAGCACGACCGGGTTCTCTTGCTGCTGATCGTGCCATAGCCACCCGGCGCGAGGATGATGTCGAACTTCGGCGCGGTACCAAAGGTGATGTTCGGCTGCACCAGCAGGCCGCCGCGGCAGGTTACCAGCTCATCCGTCTCGGCCACCGTCAGGGCGTTGAAGAGCTTCTCGCCTGATTCGCTCCTCGCGCTCGAAAAGACCTCGAACGGGCCGCAGAAATCGAAATCTCGACATCCGGGAAGATAAGGATGCCGACCGTGCGTGGCGTGCTCACAAAGATCTCCGATCATTGCCAGGAATCGTCTCAGCTACAAGGGTAGACTGCCGCGGGCCAGGCTGCCGCCACAGCAACAGACAGAAAGTGAGTTCCGCGTGCCGGTTTCCCCCATGATGTCACCCGACGCGCCCTCGCGGAGCTGTCAGGCCAATCGGTGCTGGGCGGACTGGAAACGCTCTGCATCGCCATCGGTGATCACCTGGGGCTCTACGCCGCGCTGCAGCAGATCGGCCCGGCTACCGCGCGTGACCTGGCCGCCTACGCGGAGACCGATGAGCGGTACACCCGCGAGTGGCTGGAACAGCAGGCGATGGCGACGATCCTGAGCTGCGAGAACCCCGGAAGCAGCCCCGGAGGAGCGCCGCTTTTCGCTCCCTGCTGGGTACGCAGCCGTGCTGACCGAGCCGGAGAGCTTGACTGGGATGGCGCCGATGGCTCAGCTTTTGCGGGCGTGGCCGCGCCCTTTGCCCAGCTGCTGGCCGCGTTCCGCACCGGCGCCGGAGTCCCGTACGCGGACTACGGGGAACACATGCACATCGGGCAGGCACGGTCGAACCGGGCGAACTTCACGCACCTGCTGGCGCAGGAGTGGATCGCCGCCATGCCCGATATTGCAGCTCGCCTGCACGCGACCTCCGGCCCGCATTGCCGACATCGGCGTGGGCCAGGGGTGGTCGAGCGTCGCCCTGGCACAGGCCTTTCCCGCGCGCGCGTCGACGGCCTCGACCTGGACCCAGCCTCGATTGCCGCGGCAGGCGAAAACGCGGTGGCGGTTGGGCTGCTCTGCCGAACGCGTGGCGTTCCACCTGCGGGACGCCGGAGATCCGGCGCTGGCCGGCCAGTACGACCTCGCGCTCGCCATCGAGTGCATCCGACATGCCTCGCCCGGTGGAGGTGCTCCAGGCCATGCGCCAACTCGTGGGACCGGGCGGGACGGTGCTGATCGTGGATGAGCGCGTGCAGGATCTCTTCACGCCGAACGGTGATCCCGGAGAACGCATGATGTACGCCTTCAGCGTGCTCCACTGCCTGCCCGTCGGGTTGGTCGAACAGCCTTCGGTTGGGACAGGCACGGTGATGCGCCGCGATATCTTCCGGGCCTACGCGGCCGCCGCAGGTTTCACTGCCGTCACGGAGCTACCCGTCGAGCACCAGACATTCCGCTTCTACCGGCTGACCGCGTAGGGTGACATCCTCCCGTGCCGCCTGATCTGCACATGAACGGACATCGCAGATGAGCCTGCGCATCGTCACCTGTAACGTCATGGTCATGGCCTACGAGATCGTCGCCGAGTGGGTAGCACGCCACGGACACCAGATCGTCCTGCTCGTGACCTCGCCGGCCGCCACCGCCGAGCGGTACGGCGCCAGCTACCTCGACCTTGTGGACCTGGCCGCGCTGCGGCACCCGGTGCTCGTGACCAGCAAACTGCGGGCGGCCGCGCCCTGATCGCCGCGGCCAGGCCCGATCTCCTGCTATCGGCGACTTTCCCCACAAGCTGCCAGCCAGCGTGACTTCGATTCCGCGCCTCGGCGCTTACAACCTGCACCCCACTCCCCTGCCCCAGGGCTGCGGACCCAACCCGCAGCGGCTCATCTTGAGGAGCGGACACCGTCGGCGCCACCCTGCACCAGACCACCCCAGAGTTCGACGCGGGCGCGATCTTCAGCCGCCAGGAGGCGCCGCTGCCGGAAGATCTCACCGGTGAGGCGATCTTCGGAGTCTGGCGGAAACTGGCGAGTGCGGCGCTGGAAGACGGGATCTCCCGGGTCCTGGCCGGTGAGCCGGGTGATCCCCAGGACGAAACCCTGGCCAGCTACGGCGCACCGTTTGCGCCTGAGGAACGCTGGCTGAGCTGGGACCGGCCGCTACAGTTGCTGCGGAGGCAGGTGGCCGTCCTGGCGCCCGGCGCGTTTGCCATCCTGGACGGTCGCCCTGTCGCTATCCTCAGCCTGAACGCCGAGCCGATGTCGCTGCCTGACGTACCACCTGGAACCGTGCTCAACCGCGGTGATGGGGACGCGAGCGTGCGCGTGCAGGACGGTGTGGTCCACGTCACGTTCATACCGTACGAACCTCAGGAGCTTGCCGAATGACGACCTACTCAACCTTCACCATGGCCGCGATCCAGGCCGCGCCGGTCTGTTCGACCGCGCAGCCTCGACGGAGAAAGCCTGCCGCCTCATCGCCAAGGCAGGCGCCATGGGCGCGACAATCGCTGCCTTCGGAGAGTGCTGGCTGCCCGGGTACCCCTTCTTTGCCTTCGGCCGGCCCACGGACGTCTGGTGGCAGGCGGCAGCGAAGTACCTGGCGAACGGCGTGGAAATCCCCGGGCCGGAAACAGACGCTCTCTGCGCTGCCGCGCGCGATGCGGGCATCGACGTCGTGATCGGGATTGCCGAGCGGGACAATGTTTCCCACGGCTCGGTCTACGCCACACTCCTCTTCATCGGCAGCGACGGCCAGATCCTGGGGCGGCACCGCAAGGTGAAACCGACCCTCCACGAGCGCGCGGTGTGGGCGGAGGAGACGCCGTTGGCCTGACCGTGCACCAGCGGCCCTACGCGCCTTTCCGGCCTGAACTGCTGGGGCCACAACAGTATTCTGCCCGGGTATGTGCTGGCCGCGCAGGGCACGCAGGTGCACGTCGCCGCGTGGCCCGGGCGAAACCGGAGGAAGCGCCGCAGCGCCGATCTCCATCTGGCCGCGGCAGACGCTGCTCTCTCGTGCCTACGCTTCACAAGCTGGCGCGTACGTGATCATGGCCGGCGGGCCTGCCGCAAGGAGGACATCCCGGCCCGTTATCACGAACTGACGCGCCACGACTACACCGGCGACAGCGCCATCATCGACCCGCGTGGCGAGATCCTCACCGAGCCGGTGGCCGGCGAAACGATCATCCTGGCCGAGGGCTCGATGGAAGCGATCTACGCCGCCAAGGCCGGCTGTGACCCCGGAGGTTCTTACTCCCGACCGGACCTCTTCACGGTGCTGGTGAACCGCGAGCCGCTGCGGCGGGTGGTGGAGGAATGAGCAGGAACGGCTGACACGGATTTGCCACGGCCTCAACACGCATTCCACACAAACGCGCGCTCCTGAAGGTGAAGGCATGATTGCCGAGCTCGTGAGATAGCGTCAGGTCGCCCTCCCGAGATCATGAAACCATAATGTAATTTGTGCTACATTCGAACCATTCTGGCCAATTGGGTTGAGAAAGCTCCTCTCGTCGTAATCAGGAGTGCGTACGTGAACCAGGATACGTTCGATGCGTTAGCCCGAATTTCGATCATCCCGGGGTCGCGGCGGGCGACCCTGGGTGCGTTGCTGGCCGCTGGAATGCTCAGCGCTGTGCCGCCACGCTCGCCGGTGCACTGGGTGAACGAACAAGTCTGGCAGCCAAAGTGAGTCGCAGCACGCCGCGGCGGCAAAACGGGCGAAGCGCAAGCGAAACCGGCGGCGTCGCACTCATCCCGTCAATCCCGGCGCTGCTGGTATGACGGAGCGTGTGTCCCGGGCAAGGGCAAGAACGTCAGCCGCTGCGACCTGAGCAGCTACGGACCTTCCCCAGCCAGAACAGCGCAAAAGCAACCTGGCACAGGCGAACCTGCGCGGCGTCCAGGCACGGGGTCAATTTCGCCAAGGCGAACCTCAGCGGCGCCTGCCTCGTGAACGCCGACTTCTCCGGAGCAACGTTCTCAACGAAGACCAAACTTGGCGATGCAATCTTCTGCCGCACGGTCATGCCCGATGGCACGCTGAACAACAGCGGCTGTGGCAAGGGCACAAGTTGCTGCCCAAGTTGCGCCTGCCCGGACGTGGCGTGTTTCCGCTTCGTGGGGCGCCTTTGGAACGGGTAATGGACAGTTCAATAGTCCACAGGGGGCAGCCGTCGCGCCCAACGGCGACGTTTACATCGTGGATACCGGCAATCACCGTATCCAGTATTTTGATGCCAAGGGAAATTTCCTCGGAACCTGGGGAAGTCAGGGCTCAGCCGATGGGCAATTCGTGCTGCCAACCAACGCCGCGGTCAACCCGACCACCCGTGAGGTCTACATCGCCGGGGGCACGAATTACACCGTGCAACGCTTCGATGCGGACGGAGGATTCCTCGGCCGCTGGGGTGGGAATGGCAGCGGCGACGGCCAGTTTATCGGCCCGGTCGGCATCGCGGTCGCGCCCAACGGGAACGTCTACGTCTCTGACAGTGGTAACTCGCGCATCCAGTACTTCAACAAGACTGGCACGTTTCTGGGCAAGTGGGGCACGAGCGGAAACGGCGACGGACAATTCGACGCGCTTCGCCAGATCGCGGTTGATGCACGTGGGCGCGTCTATGTCCTCGACGGCAACAACAATCGCGTCCAGTACTTCAGCGCGACAGGTGCTACCAGGGCCAGTGGGGCTCGGCCGGGAGCGGCGACGGGCAATTCAACAATGCGTACGGGCTCGCTCTCGATTCAGCGGGCAACGTCTACGTGGCGGACACGGAGAACAACCGGTTCCAGGTCTTCAGCGCCACTGGCGTGTTCCAGGCTGCGGTCGGCGCGTCCGGAAGTGGCAATGGACAGTTCAGCCGGCCGCGTGGGATAGCCGTGGCGACCGATGGCACCGTCTATGTCGCCGACACGAACAACGCGCGGGTTCAGGCGTTCTGCCTGAATCTTCCATAGTTTGCCCTGCTCTGCGTGCAGGCCGCGTGTCACTCGTGCGATCACCGGCGTTGAACGCCAGGGGCACTTCCCGCATCACCTGAGCGCTCGGAGCACCCTGACTCTCCTCCTCGCGGAGGAGAGAGTCAGGGGTGAGCCAACTTCGGTCTAGAGCAGGCGGTATCTCCGCGTAGCCGCGAATCAAGTCGCCGGTGCCAGTGGACGTCGCCGGCGAGGACGGCCAGGCGGAGGGTCCGGGTAGCGGCGGAAGAGGGTCTCGAAGGCGATGCGGCCTTCCAGGCGGGCGAGCGGAGCGCCGAGGCAGACGTGGACGCCCTTGCCGAACGCGACGTGACGGTTCGCGTCGTCACGCTCGATGTTGTAGGTCTCCCGGATGGGCGAAGCGCTGTGGGTCGCGGTTCATCGAGGCCAGGCCAGCCTGCATCGCCTCACCGCGGTGGATCACCGTGTCGCCAATCTGGAGGTCTTCCATGGCGATCGCGGCAGCGTCGACTCCGCCGGGCCCCAGTAGCGCAGGGTTTCCTCAACCACATTGGCGGCCAGGTTCGGGTGAGCGCGAAACTTCGCGAGCTCTGACGGGTGGGTCAGCAGCGCCATCACGCCGTTGCCGATGAGATTCACCGTCGTGACAAAGCCGGCGACGTAGACCACGAAGACCATGCTGAGCAATTCTTCGGCGCTCAGCGTGTCGCCGTCTTCTCAGCGGCCACCAGGCGGCTGATCAGGTCATCCTGGCGGGTCATGCCGCCGACGCTCGAACAACGCCTCCAGGTACTCGCCGAAGTCGCTCAGGCGCTGCTGGATATCCTGCATCGTCTCCTCATCGGCACCCTGCACCTTGAGCAGGTTCTCCGTCCAGTAGCAGGCCTGCTGGCGGTCCTCCGGGGATGCCGACCATCTCCGAGATCACCGTCACCGGCAGCGGGTACGCGAAATCGCGCACCAGCTCCATCGTGCGGTTTGGCGCGGACTCGCCGCGCGCGGCCGCCGCCTGTTCGGCCTGGTCCAGCAGGCCGTCAGTGATTTTCTGGATCCGCGCGTCGAGCGAGGCCATGGCGCGGCCGGCAAAACTGGGCTGCACCAACTTGCGCAGCCGCGTGTGATCGGGCGGATCGAGCGTCAGCAGGTTCCGGCGCAGGGCGCGGGCGATCTTCGGGGCATCCGCTGCCTGCGCCGCCATCGCCTCCCTGCTGCTCCGGGCTCATCACCTTGAACGGGTCGACCGTGAAGCGGTCGTCGAGCAGCGCCTCGACTCCCTCGTCGTAGTGCGTAACGAGGTTGGAGACCGACGGAAGAAACCCGTGCGTGGCAGGGCACTCTCGTCATCTTCCCCTGTTGCCCCTGAGCATGCGCACCTTGCTGACGGGACCCCGTGCGCGAAGTTCTTCGTACAACGCGTAGGCATTGGCGCGGAAGTCCGGATCCTGCAGGTTCAGCGTGGCCGCGACCTCGCTGTGCGCCGCATCCTGGGCGGCGGTTGCCACACCACCGTGCTCACGTTCCTGATCCATGGAAATTGCCTTTCGTCTCGTGGTCAGTTGCGTCGTGCCAATGACGTCGTACTTCCCAGCAACTTCATCATCAAGAGGGTCCGGTTCGCGCTCTGCGTCAAGCGGCGCTGGCGTCTGGTCGAGCAGGACCCCGATCTTCCGCTCCAGCAAAGCCAGCGCGGTCGCCAACGCCTGACGCTCGTCGGGCGTACCCACGCCCAACTCCGCGGCCAGGTCGTCAACCACCGCGCGGCCAAGTCGTTCGCTGGCGTCCAGGCCGGCCGCCGTGAGCACGATCCGCAGCCGTCGCCGGTCATCGGGATCGGGTTCTCGCCTGATGAGACCCCGCTCCTCCAGGCGATCGAGCAGGCCTGTCACCACCGCGCGAGAGATGCCCAACCGCTGCGCGATGCTGGCGGGTGAGATTGCCCCCTCGCGGATCATGAACAGCACCGCCAACTGGCGGAAGCTGGGGTCACCCTCCAGGCGGTGCGCACGCAGGGACATCGCGGACCACTGCACGTAGCGCGGCGCGAGCGACAGCAGTCGCCGGGCCAGTTCCGAGCTGTCGCGGTCTTCGTGCATGTCCTGCCCCACTCCACACATCGCTTACAAAGATGATAGTACGCTTTGATAACAATATCCACAAGTGTAAGAAATGGCGTTTGGCGTGTCACGCACCACTGGCAGTGACTTGACCGGAAGCGGCTCTAAGGTCATCCTCATCCCATGGCATTCGTTGCGGCCGGGTCCAACGCCTCCCGTTCCGCACAAGGAGATCTCCCTTGATCAAGATCGAACCCAGGTACACGGCAACCGTGACCTCCACCGGTGGCCGCGAAGGTCACGCCGTCAGTGATGATGGTGTGCTGGATGTGCAGTTGCGCCGTCCCAAGTTGCAGGGCACGAATGAGGGCACCAACCCGGAGCAGCTTTTTGCCGCCGCCTGGGCTGCCTGCTTCCAGGGCGCGTTGAACGCCGCGACCCGGGGCACTGATATCGATGTCTCGCAGTCCACGGTGACCGTCCACGTCTCGATGGGCCCCGTCGCAGATGGCGTTGGCTATGGCCTTGCCAGCAAGATTGAGGTTGCGATCCCTGGCCTGCCCCAGGCGCAGGTGCAGGAGCTGGCGGACACGGCGCACGCTGGCTGCCCCTACTCCCGGGCGACGCACGGGAACATCGCGGTCGAGGTGGTCGGCGTCGCGTAGTGGGAGCGATCTAGCCGGCCGAAAGCGAAAGCGCATGAACAAACTGCCTCGCGCCGCCGGACGGCGCGAGGCAGTTTGGGTCACGGAACGCTCATGATTCCCGGGGCGGCGTCAGGAAACGATGTTGGGATCCGCGTTGCGAATGAGTTCCGCCAGGCGCTGCAGCACGGGGGTCATGCCGGGGTAGCTGGGCACCCACTCCGATGCCCACGGACCGTACGCGCCCGCTTTCACCGCTGGCAGGGCGGCGAAGGTGGGAACCTGGGCGATCAGATCGTCCGGCGTCGAACTCCACTGGCGGTCATCCATGATCAGCAGGTCTACCGGGTAGCGGCCCGCTTCCTCCCAGCTCAGCTCCTCGAAGAAGCTGCCCTGATCCTCCGGGGTCACGATGTCGAGGCCAAGGGAGGCGTAATACATCAGGTCGGCATTCATGTTCGGGTTGCCAATGTAGAACGCATCGTCGGGCGTGCCGGAGGCGAACGCGACCTTCAGCCCGGGATTGGAGGCAATCGCGTCTTTCAGCTTGGTCTCAGCGACCAGGAAAGCGTTGCGGTCGGCAGTCACCTGCGGATTGTCCGGGTCCGCGCCGAGGGCCACCGCCAATTCCCCGACCCGCTCGATGGTCTCGGTCACGGGCTGCCCAACAAACCAGAGGTTGACGATGGGCGCCACGGCGTTGATCTGCTCGACCGCCCCTTCCTCCAGGCCCCAGAAGGTCGGAGGTGTCTCCCACATGTCGTTGACGATGAGGTCGATATCCCCGGCGACAAGTTGCTCGATGTCGAACGCGCCGTAGTCTGGCCCGACGGAGACCATGCCTTCCAGGTCCATATCGCCAGCGATGGTCTCGCGCGTGCCGTCCGGGCGCAGGGGTTGGCCGAAGAACCCAAGCGGCTTCGCACCGAAGTCATCCAGGGCCGCCGCCAGGTTCACGTAGGCAATCACCCGCCGCGGTGCATCCGGCAGGGAGATCGTGACGCCGGCATCATCGGTAAAGCTCCACCCAGGAGTTGGGGTGGCGTCTTGAGCGGTTGCGCGGGCCGGGAACCCGACCAGCGAAAACGCGGCCAAACCACCCAGGACCCGACGCCGCGATACCCCGTGTTTCGGAAACGCCGTTCGTGACACACGATCTCCCCTGGCGCACAGCGGCGCCCGCCTTTATTCCGACGAAAGTAGTCGGAATTATCCTAGGCAGGCGCCGGGAGCGGTGTCAAGCGTGGCGGGAGGCGTCAGTTTCCGTAGGCATCACCCTGCGCCTTGCTTTCGCCGTAGAGATAGGTCACCCCGTTGCGGACCCCTTCCTCCATGAACAGGAAGTCCGTGCCGGCGGTCAGGAAGATAAATCCCTGCTCCGCGCGCTTCTTTGCCTCCTGTGGGGAGAAAGCGGCGAAGCCAGGGATCTTGCCAGTGTTGCGGCAGGCGGTCAGGACCTGGGCGATCGCCGCTTCGTGCCGCTCGTCGCCGTACGACGTGCTGGGGTGCAGGCCGAGGGAGAGTGCGAGGTCGCCCGGGCCGATCCAGCAGCCATCGACGCCAGGCGTGGCCATGATTGCTTCCGCATTCTGCACGGCGAGCACGCTCTCGAGCTGCACTGCCACGAACACCTGGTCATTGATCGTCGCGGCGTAGTCCGGGTTGTGACGCAGGGCCCGCCCCCAGCCCCAGGAACGCGTGCCGGTTGGAGGGTAGCGGCAGGCGTCCGCCGCGGCTTTCGCCTGCTCCGGCGTGTCCACCATGGGCACGATGATCCCCTGGGCGCCCTCGTCCAGCAGCCGCGCGATCTGCGTGTAATTGTTCGTCGCCACGCGGGCCATGGGCGTCGAGGGGCCGGTGGAGATCGCCATGAAGGAGAAGGCGGTGCTCTCCGGGTTGTTGTAAGAGCCGTGCTGGGTGTCGACCATGAGGAAATCGACGCCAGACTCGGCGAGGACTTCGGCCGCCACCGGTGACCCTAACTCCAGGGCGTAGCCAAAGGCTGGCTCGCCGCGTCGCATCTTCGCCAGCGCCTGATTCACCACCATGAGTTCCGACACTCCCCTGCTTCCCGGCCCGGCCAGGCGCATCCACCCGGCCCGGCAGCCTACCAAGTCACCGGGAGGGACACAACCGCAAACAGGCCGGGGACGCACCTGCTACAGGGCGTCCCCGGTCCCATGTCAATCCCAGGCGAAGGCGCGGCATCTCGTAAGGTATCCAGCGCGGCACAAACCGGGTTCGCGACGATCCGGTTCCGGACAGGTACCTACAGCGGCTGCAGCCGGCTCTTCTCCACCTTGTTCAGCTTCTTTGTCAGCCGCTTGTACTCCTCGCGCTGCTTCTTGTTCTTCTTGTGACTCGGATCGGCGATATTCACGGTTTCGTACTGATCCTTCTTCAGGTCGTACATCTCCCACTGATCCGCTGCCACGCCATCGACGTCGTAGTACTTGGCCAGCTTGTAGCGACCTTCGCGGATCGTGGTCAGGTGGTTCGGCGGCGGCACGTACGGGCCATTGGCCTGCCCCGCCTGGTAATCGTCGTACGTAAAGACGACGTACTTCTGTGGCCCCTTGTTCTTCTTCGGCTTGCGGAGGACGCTGGCGTAGTCCTTCCCCTGCCATTCGGCCCGCTCCGATTTCGGCACATTGAAGAGACTGGCCATGGTCGGCACGAAGTCAACGTGGGACACCATGGCGTTCGTCGATTCCGGCTGCGGGAAGAGCTGGGGGTTGGAGTAGACGAGCTCGACGTTCAGCGTCTCTTCGTAGAAATTGAAGTTCTTCTGGCGCATGCCGTTGTGAGCAAGCCCCATTTCCCCGTGATCCGACGTCTGGATGATGAGCGTGTTCTCCAGGAGACCCTGTGCCTCCAGGGTGTCCAGAATCTGGACCAGGTAGGCGTCGGATTCTTTCATCAGGTTGCCGTAGAAGTTGAGGTAATCGAGCTGCTTCTGCTCGGTGTTCAGGGGCCCCAGGCCAATCGCCATCAGGTCGACGACCTTCTGCTGCGCCGTTGGCTTCGTCGACAGATCCTCATCGATCGTCGGTGGCAAGCCAATGGTGCCGACCAGGTCGCTGTTGTCATAGCCAGCGCCCGGCGCGTCGTAGTTCTTCGGGTAGGAGAGCACGTCGTGCGGGTTGACCAGCGAAACTGTCAGGAAGAAGGGCTGCTGCTGAGCGGCAACGGACGTCAGGTACTCGATAACCCCTTCGTGGCCCAGCGCGACATCACCGTTGTCATTCATGAAACGACCATCGTTGTTCGGATCGCCGCCCCCGAACTGGTCGATATCCTGGTTCGCGCCCGCGTCGGGTGGGTTCCAGCGCTCGAAGCCATACTGGTTGACGTTGTTCGGGATCCAGTCCGGTTCGGTTTTCTTGGACAGGTGCCACTTGCCCTTGAACGGGACGCTGAAGCCGGCCGCCTTCATGACCGTTGCCAGGTTTGGCAGGTCGAGCGGCAACTCCACCTGCGGGTTCGCCGGCGGAGACATGTCCTCCTCCAGCGTGTATTTCACGCCGTGCTGGGCCGGAAAGTACCCGGTGAAGAGCGTGGCGCGGCTCGGTGAGCACATGCAGGACGCACAGAAGGCACGGTTGAACGTGAGACCGTTCTGCTTCAGCCGGGTGGTGCCCGGCAAGTTTTGCTCTGCCCAGCCATCCGGGAAATGCATGATGGCGCGCTGCTGATCGGTGATGAAGAGCAGCACATTCATGCCGCTGTAGTCGCGTCCCCCGCCCTTGTGCTTTTTCTTGTTCTTCTTCTTGGCGTTGGCGTCGATCCCGACCAGGGTTTCGGCTGCCGCGACAGCTGGAACGGCCGCTCCAGCCCGCAGCAGATCACGTCTCTTCAACAAGGCCCGCTCCTCCAGATGTTCCTTGGCGCCACGAGGCACATGGATAGTGATTCCGCCTGCGATCCGTGTCAATCCTCCCGCGCGCCGTGAGCAGGCGACGATGGTGTGAACTCATGGTCATGCCGTTCTGCGAGCGCTGCTCCGCCCAGAAAACTCACGATCGCTGCCGCCAGCTGGTGCTGAAACGCCGCGCGGTCGAAACCCGGCGGGTCCTGGGCAGGCGCGAAGCCGGGCTGCTGCATCTCGGGCGGGAAGACACTGAGGAACGAGAAGTGTCCGGCGCCAGCCACCTGGCGGTAGTCGAGCGACGCGGAGGGCGGCATCTGCCGGGCGACCAGGTCTGCGTGATGCGACGGCGGCGTGACGGTGTCTTGCGTGCCGGCCAGCATCAGGATCGGGGCCCGGACGCGGTCCAGCGCGCCCGGGGCGTGGAACCAGACAGCCGCCGGGGCAAGGAGCACGAGCGCGGACACGCGCGGATCATGCGCCACCGCAATGTGATCCGTTACGCCACCTGGCCACGTCGTCGGCAGCATTCGTGGCTCACCGCCAGCCAACGCCAGCGCTGTGTACGCACCCAGGGAGTGCCCGATGAGTGCGACGCGACGCGGAGGATCCGCGGGATAGAGCGCCGGATCGCCGAGGAGCGCATTCGTCGCCAGTTGCAGGTGCAGCGGCCGCTGCTGGAGGTTCTCCAGCGTGCCCTGCAGGCGACGATCATCGCGGTTATCGCCCGGGTGCACGGGCATACCGACGACGAAGCCCGCTCTTGCCAGAGAGAGAGCCAGGTCACGGTTCACCAGCGGGCTACTTCCGCTACCGTGTGACAGCATCACCAGCGGGTGCTCGCCGGAGAGTGGCGGGGCGTCCCAGGCGGCGCAGACCGCGTACGGTCCCAGGCGTCGCGGCGCTTCCGGGTCAGCCGTGGGGTAACAAACGGTGGCCGGGAAGAGATCTGCGCCGGATGCATCCGGCACCATAATCTGGCGCCACCCGGCATTCACCTTCTCCACCCCTCGTTCCCCCTGAATTACGAGATTTCTGCCATACCCCAACTCGTGCGCTCCCCCTAGTCTGCCCTCCGTCGCGGCTTCCGTGAAGGCTGGCAGAGCACGGCCCATCCCGCACTGTCCGCATCAGGCAGGCGCCATCACCGCAGGAGGAGAGCATGGAACGCATCGGTACCATCGTCGTTGGCGCCGGGCAAGCGGGCCTGGCCACCAGCTACCACCTGCAGCGGGCGGGCCATGAGCACCTGGTACTCGAGCGGGGGTCAACCGTGGCTCCGGTCTGGCGCACCGAGCGCTGGGACTCTTTCACGACCGTCACCCCGAACTGGGGCCTGAAGCTGCCCGGGATGCCTTACACGGGGCCGGATCCCCACGGCTTTCTGTCCCGCAATGAGATCTCCCACCTCTTTGCACGATACGCCACGCATTTCGCGTTGCCAGTGCAACTGAACACTCCCGTCCTCTCCGTCACCCCGGTGCGGGGTGGCGAATTTCGGGTCGTCACGCCAGGGCAGATCTATCTCTCCCGCTCCGTGGTCGTCGCGACGGGCTACGAGCATCAGCCGCATCTGCCGCAGTCCAGCGCCGCTATGCGAGCAGACCTGGTGCAGCTTCACAGCAGCCAGTACCGCAACCCGCAGGGCCTGCCGGACGGTGGGGTGCTGGTTGTAGGTAGCGGTCAGTCGGGCGCTCAGATCGCCGAAGAGCTGTACCATCATGGTCGGCGCACTTTCCTGGCCACGAGCCGGGCCGGGCGGGTGCCGCGCCGCTACCGGGGAAAGGACATCGTGGAGTGGCTGGTGGCGACGGGGTTTTTTGGAATCACTCCCGAGAAGCTGCCGGTGCCGAAGGTCCAGTTTGTGGCGCCGCACGTGTCCGGGCGCGATGGCGGCCACACGCTCAACCTGCACCAGTTCGCGCGGGACGGCGTCACGCTGCTCGGCCACCTGCAGGATACTGATGGCAGATCGCTCGCGTTCGCGCCGGATCTGGACGACAACCTGACCCAGGCCGATCAATTCGAGACCCAGGTCCTGGGCATGATCGATGACTTTGTCCGATCTACTGGCATCAAGGCTCCGGCCGAGAGGGTTCCCCAACTGCGGGACGGCTTCGCGCAACGTCCCATCGACCGCCTGGACACGGCGGCGGAGGGAATCACCTCCATCATCTGGGCAACCGGTTTCCGCCACGACTACACGCTGGTGCGAGCCCCGGTGTTTGCGGCCGATGGCTTCCCGCTGCAAACGCGCGGGGTGTCTGCGCAGCCTGGCCTCTTCTTCGTTGGCATGCCGTGGATGCCGTCACTGCAGACCGGCAATCTCATCGGCGTTGGCGACGCAGCCGCGCATGTCGCGCACGAGGTGTGCACACACGCCACCAGACGCGTCTCGCCGCGCGTGTTGAGTTCCCGGTTCGTGTAATCGCGACCTGTGGGGCTCTCTTCCGCAAGTACTGCGTGGCACCGCCTGACTTGTCTCGTGGAAACTGCTGGCAACGCGCATCACGGTGACGCGCCAGCACGGAATCGAGGAAGGACAGCGATGCGCGACGATCGACCGTTACCCATTGTGCTGGTGCACGGGGCGTGGCACGGTGGCTGGTGCTGGGAGCGCGTTGCTCCTTTGCTCCGCGCCGCTGGTCACCCGGTTTACAGTCCGACGCTGACCGGCCTGGCGGAACGTGCCCACCTGCTCACTCGGGAGATCGGTCTAGAAACGCACATTGCAGACATTGTCACGCTGCTCGAGGCGCACGACATGCGCCGTGTCATCCTGACCGGCCACAGCTACGGCGGCATGGTGATCTCCGGTGCGGCAGCGGCTCTGCCTGAGCGTATCGAGCGACTTGTGTATCTGGACGCCTTCGTGCCCCGCGCAGGTGACTCGGTGATGACCCTGCTACCAGCGCAGCGAGCAACTCACTACGCGGAAACCGCCGCGGGTGACGGCGAGGGCTGGCGCATTCCGCCGCCGTCCCCTCCCGGATTGGGGGTTACCGCGCCGAATGATGCCGCCTGGCTGCAGGAACGCCTGACTGATCATCCGCTCCTTACCTTCACACAACCAATGCCCAAGGATCCACCGTCGCCAGCTGAGGTGATGTCTCGCTACCTGCGGTGCCAACCGGGTTCTCCCAGTTTCGAGACGGTCGCGGCGCGACTCCAGGGAGACCCGGCCTGGGAGTACTACGAACTAGCGACCGGTCACGACGCCATGATCACGAAGCCGGAGGAACTCGCAGCATTGATCAGGTCTCAATGACTGGCGAGGAGAGATCGAGTCCACGTATGTTCCGGCCAGCCGGCTGGCCGGAACATACGTATTCCGCGCTCGAATAACATGAGACAGCGAATGGCACAGGAGCCTGGTCTCCCGCTCAACATTGATGCCTCCCCAACTGGGAGCAGCACTACCCTCCGCCCACGTCAACGCCGAACCGCACCGTGCTGCTTGGCTGACCCATTGGCGAAATGCGCACCGCAATCTCCCACGAGCCAGGCATGGTGAGCGGTGCGTAGGCAGCCACGTACCTGCCTGGCTCTTGCTCTTCAGCCTCCATGCTCTCGCTCGCACCCATACCCGCCATCTCCGGAAAGACCGTCACCCGAGCGCCAGTCACCGGGCCCCCCGCAAGGTCCGTCACGACGAAGGTCAGGTCAGTGGGCGCCGCGTATCGGGTATCCGCTTCCAGCGTCACGGTGAGGTCACCCACACTGGTAGGTGTGGCGACCCCGGGTAAGGCATCTGACGGCGGAGTGGCCGGATGAACGCTCTCGTTCACGTGCGTGTGCTGCGGAGTTGCCGCGGTCTGAATCGTGGCAACGGGCGTCGAGGCCAGCGGCACGGCAGATTGCACCGGAGCGGAGGTCACTGGTAGTCGCCCCGCCAGCAGCAACGCCGCCCCGGCCAGGCTGAGTCCAACCCCTCCCACGAGGACGAAGCGACGTTGTCCCCCACGTCCAGTCGCCGCCCACACGGCTAACACGATGCACCCGGCCGCCAGCAGCAGCATTCCGACCATACCCATTGGTCCGAAGCGTGGTGGCGGGTTGGCGACCGGCGGCGCCGGGGGCGACGTGTCGAGGTGCAGGCCAGACCGGGTCGTCCAGGAAAACGCGCCGATGTCGCGCAGGATGGCGGTCACCTGCCAGTCACCGGCAACCGCGAGTTCGGTACCGTCGGCCGTGAAGTGGTTCGGCGCGGTCTGCGGCAGCCGAAGCTCCTGTTCACCGAGATCCCGCGTGGGGAGGTCGACGCGGAGGACGGCCTCGGTCCTCTCTGGCAGCGGGTCACCAGTCACCTCGAGCGTGAAGGTGTTGCTGCCGGCCGCGCCTGGGGATATTGCCAATGTGGCGGCGCGTTCCCCGTCATTGGCCGGAAAGGCGAGCGGGACGAGCACGTGGGTCGGCGTCCGGGACGCCAGGACCTCGCGCGCTGGCGGCTGCCCGATGAGCCGTCCCACCACCAGGAACACCGCCAGCACCAGCACCGCCTCCAGCGCTAGCGTGACAACGAAGCGAGACAGGTGCGCGCGCTCAGGTTCACGCCCCTGCCACAGGTGTCGCGCCGCGAGCGCCAGGATCGGCAGCAGCAGGATGCCCTTGAGCAGCAGCGTCTGCCCATAGGGCGTCTGCGTCAGCGCTTCCAGGCTTCCCACCTGCAACCACGCGGCGTAGAGCCCGCTCAGCCAGAGGATGCCCCAGGCCGCCAGGCCGAGGGCAGAGAAGCGCGGAATGGCCACGCCGAGGACGGCGCGCCACGGCGCGTTCGCGAACGATCGCAAGGCAGGCAGGAGTACCGCCGCCAGCAGCACCACGCCGCCGCCCCAGATCGCGGCCGCCACCAGGTGCAGGGCGTCCGCCACAATTGCTGCGCCCGCGCCCTCGGGTTGAGCGGCCGCATGCGAGAGCAGGCTGAATGTGACCGGTACGAGCAGGCCGGCGACCGTTGCCAGCCAGAGCGCCGCGTGCGAGGTACGCTCGGGACCCCAGAGCCCGATCACCACCGTTGCCGAAACGGCCAGCAATCCAAGCAAGCGCCAGCGCCAGACCTCGCCGTACCGGGTCTCGGTGAGCGCTGCCCATGTCGCCTGTGGGATCCCCAGGTCAGGCGCCACAGCGGCGGCTTGCGTGACAAGCGCCAGCACGCTCCCCAGCAGCGCCAGGGCTACCGCCATCACCGCGAAGACGCGCAGCCGCTGGGCCAGGCCATCGCCCAGTGCTGGCCACTCGCGCACCGCTGGCACGAGCACGCCCAGCGTGAGGGGACCGATTGCCAGTAACAAGGCCAGCCCAATCAGGGCTAGACCGCGCGAAATCTCACGTGGTGCATCTGGTGCGGCCGGCAGACGAGGCGCTGCGCCGCCGGACGTGCTGCCAGCCCCAACCGCGAATCCAAAGTAGCCCTGCAGGGTGTGGCCATCCGCCGCGGAGAGGTTGCGCCAGGAGACGGTGTAGCCGCCTTCGGGCAGACCTTGCGGCAACGTCAGGATCAGGAGATGGTCGTTGTCGGGGGATACCTGCGATGCGCCGCCCGCCACCGGCTGTCCGGAGGCATCGAGCAGAGCAGCCTGGGTGAAGCGCGGCTCCAGCGGCTCGGTAAACCAGATACGGACCTCCGCGGGCGCCGCCGGGAGGACCTCACCGGAGGCTGGTTCGCTGCGGTCCAGCGCCGCGTGAGCCGCGACCTTACCACCGCTGGGCAGCAGCAACACCACCAGGAGCGCGCCGCAGAGCACGCCCAGGCGAAAGACACGTTGCATGATGGAGCCTATCTGCCAGCGGCCTGGCGGGATGCGGGCAGGGAGCGCATCGCGCTCCCTACCCTGGCCATGCCCGATCAGGACGCGGCGTTCAGCGCGGGATTACTTCGCCGGGAAGCGAAGCGGCTCCGGGTTCTCGATCGGCCCAAAGGTTTCCGGGCCAGACGTGAACGTCTCATCGACCTCGGTGCCGTTGATCGTGCCGTAAATGCGGAAGGAGTAATCCCCTTCCCACTCGGTTGGGAAGAAGACGCTGTAGTAGCCCGCGGGATCGTCCCACATGCCCTTCAGCGGGAGCTCCATGGTCTGATCCTCGTAGATCACCTCAGCCTTGAGCGTCTCTTCCAAACCATCGACCGGTGTTCCCTCGGCTTCCTCATCGCCAGCGGCCGGCGTGGCGGCGGTGTTTTCGGTGACCCAGAACTCCAGCCCACTCTTGTCGCCGGCAAAGACGGGCTCGTTCATGAACCCGACCACCATGTGGTACTTGCCATCCAGGACGTCGCGGGATTCGTGGGCCAGGACCCCGGCCGGCGCGGCCAGGAACAGCGCACCACTCAGGAGCGCTCCAGAAAGCCCCAGAACGGAAATCAGCCGTCGCATTGTGGACACCCTCTCAGCGCCGTGCGCCTCACGCGTCACGGCGTCGTGTGCTTCAACATCGTTGGATGAACGCGGTCAGCTTGCGCAGAGGCGCGGCGGCGGGAGCTCTGGCGGGACACGCATGCCACTCCACACCTCGCGGCGTGGCCAGACACGTTCCCGCGCTGGCGTGAGGAAGAGCACGGCCAGGGTCACCAGGGTAACCGCGAGGCCACCAGCGGCGATCTGGATTGACTCAAAGGTGGGGAGATCTGGCGAGGCAGTCTTGGTGCGTGGGGCGTGGTCGCTGTGGTCACCATGCCCATGGACGGGAGTTGTGGCGACCCGGTGGTGGTCGATGCCGTTGTCGGCTTCGTCCAGGAGCAAGTGCAGGAGCGCGTGCGGGTGCACGTACTGCGTCCCCGCCCGCATCTGGATCGGGAGCAGGAGCAGGCCGAACAGGGCCAGGGCACGCAGCACGCTGGCGCAGCGAGGACGGGGGATACCACGTGGCAGGTGGGGGTCGTGTCGCTGGGTCATTCTGGCTCACAGCCTGCGCGGTTC
Organism: Thermomicrobiales bacterium; assembly: GCA_046328375.1. GTDB lineage: Bacteria > Chloroflexota > Chloroflexia > Thermomicrobiales > UBA6265 > JACCXM01. The sequence goes on along the minus strand of JAXLWT010000027.1, from coordinate 58,213 downwards.
ACCGCCGCACTGTACCACCGGCGGCGCTGGCAGGGGCTCACGCGTGCTCCGAGGGAAGCTTGACGAAGGGCACAGGGCAGCAATCGATAATGATGTCTGCGGCGGGCACGTCAGCGGGACGAAACGCGGGGGGAGATCAGCAGTGAGCCAGGGGTATGAGCGGCACGACGTGTTGCGCGCGGCGGTTCGTGCGGTCCTGGCAGACTTTCCAGTCAGGTACTGGCGCGAACTGGACCAGGAGCGTGCCTACCCCGAAGCGTTCGTGCAGGCGATGACCCGGGCCGGGTACATGGGGGCGCTCATTCCATGCGAGTACGGCGGCCTGGGCCTCTCCCTGACCGAGACCTCCGTCATCCTGGAGGAGATCAACCGCTCCGGCGGCAACGCCGGCCCGGCCCACGCCCAGATGTACATCATGGGCACCCTGCTCCGGCACGGCTCCGAGACGCAGAAGCGCGAGTACCTGCCGCGGATCGCCAGCGGCGAACTACGGTTGCAAGCTTTTGGCGTCACTGAGCCGGACGCCGGCACAGACACCACCGCGATCACGACCAGCGCCGTGCGCGATGGCGACACGTATGTCATCAACGGGCGGAAGATCTACATCTCGCGTGTGCCGCACTCGGACCTGCTGCTCCTCCTGGCCCGCACCACGCCGGCCGGACGGGTGGAGAAGCGCACCCAGGGTCTCTCCGTCTTCCTGATCGACCTCCACCACGCGCGCGAGCACGGCCTCACCTTCAGCCCGATCAAGACCTGGCTCAACAACACGACGGGAGAGTTGCGTTTCGACAACGTGCGGGTTCCGGCCTCCGCGCTGGTGGGTGAGGAGGGCCGCGGCTTCCGCTACATCCTGGACGGCATGAACGCCGAGCGCATCCTGATTGCCGCCGAGTGTGTGGGCGATGGCAACTGGTTCATCGAGCGTGCGGTGGCGCGGGCCAACGAGCGCGTGGTCTTCGGGCGGCCAATCGGCCAGAACCAGGGGGTGCAGTTCCCCATCGCCCAGGCGCACATGGCCGTCGCCGCCGCCGATCTCATGCGCTACCGCGCGGCGGAGCTCTTCGACGCCGGGCAACCCTGTGGACCCGAGGCGAACATGGCCAAGGAACTTGCCGCCGCAGCCGCGTGGCAGGCAGGCAACGTGGCCCTGCAGACCTTCGGTGGCTACGGCTTCGCGGTCGACAATGACATCGAGCGCAAGCTGCGTGAAACGCGCCTGTACCAAATCGCGCCGATCTCCACGAACCTGGTGCTCTCCTACATCGCGGAGCACGTACTGGGGTTGCCGAGGTCGTTCTAGAGCAGGGCGCGTGGCCCGCTATTTCCGGCGGCGCGCCGTGCCGCCGCCCGGCCGGTATTTCTTGACCGTTTTGTCTGCGCTGTCCAGGACATAGAGATTGCCCTCACCATCAACCTCCACCGCAACCGGGCTGTAGAAGTGGTAGTTTCCCTCGCTATCTTCGCCAAGGGTCAGGACGTGGCTGCCATTGATGTCAAACTTCTGGATGCGCTTGTGCCCTTCATCTGCGATGTAGATGTTCCCCTCGCTATCAACCGCAAAGTCTCGTGCCGCCAGCAACTGCCCAGGCCCGTCGCCAGGTTCCCCCACGCCGTAGAGGTATGCGCCATCGGTCGAGAAGAAGCTCACGACACCGCCAGTGCCCATCGCCAGCAGCCTGCCACTGCTGTCAATGGCCACTGAATTGCGCCCGGAGATAGCCTCCCCTTCCTGGTACACGAGCCGGGTGATGAACTCGCCGTCGGACGTGAATTTGAGCACGCCATCGGTATAGTGCGTGGCGACATAGACCTCGCCGGAGGCATTAACGGCGACTCTGATCGGCTCATCGTCATCCGTCGCGCCGTTTTGGGTCACCGGCCAATCCAGCAGGAACTCGCCGCTACTGGCGTACTTCACGATGCGGGTGTTGCCGGTATCCGCGACATAGATGACGCCGTCGTGGCCCACCGCCACCCCAAACGGCGCGTTGAAATCCGCCGGCGTGCCGCCACCGAAGCGGTCACCCCAGGTCCAGAGATGCTCGCCGTTGCTGCTGAACTTCTGGACGGTGTCCCCAAACCAGTCCGCCACATAGACATTGCCGTCCGCATCCAGCGCCAGGTCTTTCGGGTTGGCGAAACCTCCTCTGGCGCCAAACCACTCACGCTCGAAGACGTAGGCACGGTCAGCCACACACTGTCCGGCATCGCACACCTGGCCATCGCCGCATGTGCCGCACACGCCGTTACAACCGTTTGAGCCGCACGCCTTTCCGCGACAATCCGGCTGGCACGTCCGAGGTGGCTGCGCGGCAGGCCGCTTCTTCTTTTTCTTCTTTTTCTTTTTGGCCTCCACCGCCGTGTTCCATCCCGCGGCGGCGCCCACAGCTGCCATCAGCGCGCTGCGCCGGGAAATCGCGACGGTCAACTGCTTGAGGGTCTGTCGCAGATCTTCCTGATCCATGTACATGCTCCTGGCTCGACATCGCTAGCGGTCCGCTGATTGCATGCACTATGGCGAAGCTCCCTACCTTCAGCATCCGTGAAATCCGCCAGAAATTGGCCGTTGCCCCCGCGAAATGAGCGCAAAACGATAAAGATCGCCCCGAAACGCTAAATTCCCGTGGGGCCGCGGCGGCCAGCACTGATGCCGTGCAACGGAGCGCGCAACGGACCTTGTCCAGGCGCGTCGCATGGTCCGATACACTACCGGCCAGGGTGCGTACGACATGAATACGGGGGGAGCGGCGTGAACTACGACTACGTCATCGTCGGTGCGGGATCATCCGGAGCCACGCTGGCCAGCCGGCTCACGGAGGACCCGGAGACCACAGTCCTGTTGCTGGAGGCTGGCCCGGACTACACGACCGCCGAAGCGCCAGCAGAGATGCGCTCCCCCAATCCCTTCGGCATCATCCTCAACCCCGAGGCTTCCCGCTATCGCTTCGATGGCCTGATGGCCCGCCGCTCAGCCACCCAGGAACCACGCATGTACTGGCGAGGCAAGGGCGTGGGCGGCAGCTCCAGCATCAACGGTCAGATCGCCATCCGCCCGATTCCGGAAGACTTCGACTGGTGGGTGGAAGAAGGTGCGGAGGGCTGGAGCTGGGACGATGTGCTCCCCTATTTCAACAAATTGGAGACTGACCTCGACTACGGCGACAAGCCGTACCACGGGGACAGCGGTCCGGTGCCGGTCTACCGCGCGCCGATCGAGAAGCAGGGGAACGTGGACCGTGCCCTGCGTTCCGCCGCGCTCGAACTCGGCTACCCGGACGATCCCGATCACAACGCTCCCGAGGGGAGCGGGGTCGCCACCTACGCCATCAACAGCCGGGACGGCAAGCGCATCTCGATCAACGACGCCTACCTGGAGCCGGCCCGCTCCCGCCCGAACCTGACGATCGTCGGCAACGTCGTCGTGGACAAGGTCCTCTTCGACGGCACCGCGGCCACCGGCGTGCGCGCCATCACCATCGACGGCGTCAAGGAGTACACCGGCAAGACGATCGTGCTGGCGGCCGGCGCCATTCACTCACCCGCCATCCTGGTGCGCTCAGGTGTTGGCCCAGCGGCGGACCTGGAGCGACTGGGGATCGATCCGGTCGCCGACCTCCCGGTGGGTGAAAACCTGGTCGAGCACTCCGCCGTCTGGATCGGCCTCGATCTCACGCCGGAGGCGAGCGCGAAGTCGCTCGATCAGCGCCACACAAATTGCTGCGTCCGCTTCTCCTCTGAGTTGGAGGGTGCGGGGCGCAATGACATGATCATGATTTCCATGAACGTGGCGGGCCTCGGTGAAGAGGGACTCAAGCACGGCCTGGTCAGCGTCTGCGCCTTCCAGACCTGGTCGCGCGGGCGGCTCACCGTCACCAGCACGGACCCATTGGTCGATCCCGACGTCGACCTGGCGATGCTCTCCGACGAGCGAGACCTGGTCCGGATGCGCGACGGCATGCGTCGCCTGCAGCGCATCATCGACCACCCGGCGATGCAGAACATCATCCAGGGCACGTACTCCTGGACCTACGGTGAGCCGCTCACCGCCGCCGCCACCGATGAGGACCTGGACGCCTGGATCCTGGCCAACTGCCAGGATTGCCAGCACCCTGTCGGCACCTGCCGCATGGGCGCACCGGACGACCCACGCTCCGTCGTCGATCCCGCCTGCCGCGTCATCGGCGTGGAGAACCTGCGCGTCATCGACGGCTCGATCATGCCGGAGAACCCCCGCGCCAACACGCACCTCACCTGCGTGATGATCGGGGAATTGATGGCCGACCGGTTGAAGGGGGAAGCGCCTGCGATCTAGGGGGGAGACGGCCTGGGGCCTCAGGGAGTGCCGCGCCTCGCGCTCAGGAGGAGGTGGTACCGCGCACCCCTGGTCAGATTCTGCCGAAATTGAGAACTCCGCGCGCTACGGCGGGGTTTGAGTCGGTGCTCCCACCGTCCAAGCAGAGGTGTCATCTCGAGCTTGTCGAGAGATCTCGGCGTCAATCAACGACACGCTGCGCGTTCTACAGAAGATTCGTGAGCGACTCAGCAGGGATGTCAAGGTGGCACGACTTTCGCGGCAGATAGACCAAAGGCTGTCGAAATCATGAAAGGCCACGATGATGTCCCTCGACCCCTCTCTTCGCCAGCACCTCGCCCAGAGCCTGCGCGCGGGCAACGCGCACATGAGCTTCGAGGAGGCAGTGGTCCAGTTCCCCAAGACGCACATCAACACGCGCCCGGAGAACGTTGACTACACCTTCTGGCACCTGGTCGAGCACTTGCGCCTGACGCAGGCGGACATCCTGCTTTACCTCACCGATCCCGGCTACCAGGAGATGGCGTGGCCGCGCGACTACTGGCCCGCGCAGGATGCCGAAGCGACGAAAGCCGAGTGGGACGCCTCAGTGCGCGGGTTCCTGCAAGACCGTGAAGCGCTGGCCGCCATGATCGAGGACGAGCGCAACGACATCCTCATGCCGGCGCCAAGCCACGCCGAGCACACCCTGCTGCGCGAGGTGCTGATCATCATCGATCACAACGCCTATCACACCGGGGAACTCGCCATCCTGCGCCAGGTCGCCGACGCCTGGGGACCAGGGCACGACGCATAACGAACGGCAAAACTTCGCTGGCCTTGCCATCAACGCGCACGGTACGCCCCATCGCTCTAGAATCGCACGGTTAGGGCGTTCTCCGTGGACAGGGAGCAGGAGCAGGATCGTGGGCAATATCCTCGGCAGTCTGCCGGTTGGCGAGAAGATCGGGTTGGCGTTTTCCGGCGGGCTGGACACCAGCGCCGCGCTGACCTGGATGCGCGGTAAGGGCGCCATCCCGTACGCCTACACCGCCAACCTCGGCCAGCCGGATGAAACGGACTACGAGGACATCCCCCGCCGCGCCCTCAGCTACGGCGCGGAGCAGGCGCGCCTGGTCGATTGCCGCGCGCAGATGGTGGCCGAGGGCCTGAGCGCGCTGCAGTGCGCCGCCTTCCATATCACGACCGCCGGTGTCCCCTACTTCAACACCACGCCCATTGGGCGCGCCGTCACCGGCACCATGCTCGTCGCCGCCATGAAGGAGGACGGCGTCAGCATCTGGGGCGACGGCAGCACCTTCAAGGGGAACGACATCGAGCGCTTCTATCGCTACGGCTTATTGGTCAACCCGGACCTGCGCATCTACAAGCCGTGGCTCGACCAGGACTTCATCGACGAACTGGGCGGCCGCGCTGAGATGTCCGCCTTCATGACCAAAGCGGGCTTCGATTACAAGATGTCCGCCGAGAAGGCGTACTCCACCGACAGCAACATCCTCGGCGCCACGCACGAGGCGAAGGACCTGGAGCAACTCGACAGCAACGTCACCATCGTCCGACCGATCATGGGCGTTCCCTTCTGGCGGCAGGATGTCGAAATCCCGTACGAGGAAGTGACGCTCACCTTCGAAGAGGGGTGGCCGGTTGCCATCAACGGGAAACGCTTCGAGGACCAGGTGGAGCTGATGACCGAGGCGAACGCCATCGGCGGGCGGCATGGCCTTGGGATGAGCGACCAGATCGAGAACCGCATCATCGAATCCAAGAGCCGTGGCATTTACGAAGCGCCAGGGATGGCGCTCCTGTTCATTGGCTACGACCGGCTGGTGACCGGGATCCACAACGAGGACACCATCGATCAGTACCGCGATTTCGGCCGCAAGCTGGGCCGCCTGCTTTACCAGGGGCGCTGGTTCGACCCGCAGGCCATGCTGCTGCGCGAATCGCTGCAGCGCTGGGTGGCGCCCCTTGTCACGGGCACCGTCACAGTCGGGCTACGCCGGGGCAATGACTACTCGATCCTGAACACGGAGTCCCCGAACCTGACCTACCTGCCGGAGCGCCTGACGATGGAGAAGGGCGAGGGCACGTTTACGGCCCAGGACCGCATCGGCCAGCTCACCATGCGCAACAACGACATCACGGACACGCGTGAGAAACTGGGAAGCTACATGCAGAGCGGGCTCATCTCTTTCTCGCGCGGCAGTGCCATCCCGCAGTTCCAGCCGCCGGCGGAAGACCCGGCGCTGGGGGAGTAGCCGTCACGGCGCTCTGGACCGGTGGGTGCTTTGCAGAGTCGTCACAGCAGCGTGCAGAAGACCTGGCCGTGTTGGGCTCACGCCTGAATCAGGGCGTCTTGAGGCGTTCGGGAGATCTCGATCAGGACACATCGGGAATGAGGTCTGTCGACAAGCTCGAGACACGGTTCGGTTGCGAGAGACGAAGCGCGGACCAGATACCGCCAGTCTCATAACTCCGATGGCATGCAGGAGCGTTTGTCCCATGACCGATTCCCCGGCGCGACCCCGGGTTCGTGAGTTCGGCATCCAGATCGGCGAACTGGAGCCCGGTCCGCTCAACGCCATCACGGATGTTACCGGCGTACTGGTGGGACAGACCACGGTCTGGTGGGGTGACGGCCCACTGCAACCGGGGCACGGCCCGGTGCGGACGGGCGTCACCGTGGTGTTGCCGCATTCGGGCAATCTCTTCCAGGAGAAGGTCCCCGCCGCGTTTCACGTCATCAACGGCTTCGGCAAGAGCATCGGCGGAGACCAGATCACCGAACTCGGCACCATTGAAACCCCCATCGCCCTCACCTCGACGCTCGCCGTGGGCCGCGTCGCGGACGCGCTCATCACCCACGCCATCCGCGAGAATCCCGGCATTGGCATCACCACATCGACCGTCAATCCCGTCGTGGGCGAGTGCAACGACGGGTGGCTCAATGACATCCAGGGCCGGCACATCCATGAAAGCGATGTCCTGGCCGCGATCGATGGCGCGACCACCGGCCCGGTTGCAGAGGGGGCAGTCGGCGCCGGGACCGGCATGCGGTCCTACGGCTTCAAGGCGGGAATTGGCACCGCCTCTCGCCGGACGCCTCAGCACCTCGGCGGCTGGACCGTTGGCGTGCTCGTGCTGGCGAACTTCGGCGCGGCTGGTCAACTCGTCGTCGATGGCTCGCACGTGGGGCGCGCCCTGGAACACGACCGGGACCGGAAGCCAGAGCAGGGCTCCATCGTCACCGTTGTCGCCACTGACGCTCCACTGCTGGACCGCGGCCTGGGGCGTCTGGCGCGGCGGGTGGGGCTCGGCCTGGCGCGTACCGGCTCGACCGGAGGCCACGGCAGCGGGGAGGTCGCGATTGCGTTCTCGACCGCGCCGGGACTGCGCGTGCCGCATGAGCCATCGCGTCCTTTGCTGCAGCGAGAAATCCTCGCCGACGATGACCGGGGCAATCACCCCGGACAGATCGACGCGCTCTTCCAGGCGGTTGTGGAAGCGACGGAAGAAGCGGTCCTGAACAGCCTGTTCCGGGCGAAAACGGTCATCGGAAGAGACGGCAATACCAGCCACGCGCTGCCACTGGACCGGGTCCGGGAGTTGGTGCTGCCCCGCACAGGCGAGTGGTAGGTAGCGGCGCAGCCGGTTTCGACCGCCAGGCAACCCCGTGTTCGCGCCCGGCGTGTCATCCTGTGCGCCGTCTCTGATGCGGGTTGCAAGACCTTGGCGCCCTTCCTCCAGGCCAGAGGTGCCATCCAATTTCATGTGTCATCGTGAGCCCGCAGGTGACGGATCGCGCCCCGGCCTCACATCTGCATAGACCCTGCAGCCCGCGTGCCACAGTTTCCCTGTGCGTCTACATCGGGGGAACCACGACGAGATGGGAAACGCACGACACAAACTGCCGCGGCTACAGGTAGTTGTTCGGCTAAACGGAGAGCAAAACGACGAGATTCTTCGCCGGCGGGCTCAGAACGACGGGCGGGAGGGGTGATGTACCTGACGATTGGACGTCGCCGCAACACAGAAAACGACGTCACTCGCGTAGACGGAACAGCAGGTCACTCGCCCCGCTCGGCCACCCGCGCGTTCGCCCAGACGCCGAGGAGCGCGACCAGGCTCAACCCCGCGAACAGCGCGACGAAGGGGCCAGCCATGCCCGGCTGCGGGTGCTGCACGAAGAGAAGCGCCAGTACGGTGGATCCTGTAACGCTACCCAGGTAGCGGGACGTGGAGAAGATGCCGGCCGCGGTGCCCGTCTGGGCGTGCGGCACGGCCTCAACGGCCGCCGTCTGCACCGGGGCGCCGGAGACACCGAGCCCCAGGCCCATGGCCGCCAGCGCGATCACCATTGGCGCGAGGTCCGGTTGTCGTACGGCCAGCGTCAACCCGGCGATGCCCAGCAGCAGGATCACCGCTCCCGCAACCGCGGGCAGCCAGCGCCCACGCTGGTCGGTCCAGCGGCCTCCAATGGGTCCCCAGAGCGCCGCGAAGGCCGAGAGCGCAGCCAGCACCAGCCCGGCGGTTTCGACGCCGTAACCGCGCACGTCAGCCAGGTAGAGCGGCAAGGCCAGCAGGACGGTGTACATCACCAGGTTGCTCAACCCGATCGAGGCGCAGGCAGCGGCAAAGTGCGGACGAGTGAACAGGCGCACATCCACCACCGGGGACGGCGCGCGCAACTCCCAGCGCACAAACCCGGCGCCCAGGAGGACGCCCAGCAGTCCGGAAGCAGCAGCCAGCAGCGGCTGCCCGGCGCGGGTCAACGTCGGAATCAGGATCACGGCGCCAAGCGCCGCGGCGAAGAGCAGCGATCCGGCGATATCAAACGGCGGTCGCTCCCGGCGCGAGGCGGAGGAACGGGGCAAGCTCTGCCAGCCCAGGAGCAAGGCAGCGCCCACCACCGGCACGTTCATCCAGAAGATCGAGGGCCAGCCAAACGTACTCACGAGTAGCCCACCCAGTGGGGGGCCAGAGGCAGCGGCCAGGCCTGTGGCCAGGCCAATCACGCCGAACGCGCTGCCCCGCCGCTCCTCCGGGACCGCCTCGCGAATCATCGCCGCGCCGTTGGGAAAGGTCAGGGCTCCCGCCAGCGCCTGCATGGTGCGAAAGAGGATCAGGATGGGCAAACTGGGCGCGAAGGCGCAACCCGCCGAGGCGATGGCGAACCAGATCAGCCCGCCCAGGTAGACGCGGCGACGCCCGTAGAGGTCCCCCAGGCGGCCGCCAATCGGCTGCCCGACCGCCATCGCCACCAGGTACAGCGTCACCAGCGCCGCCGTTGCCGTCACGGACACGCCCAGCGCGCGCTGGATATCCGGCAGCGCCACCGCGATCATGGTTGAGTTCAGCGGCGCGAGGGTCGTCCCGATGGCAATGGCCGGCAGCAGCCAGCGCTCCCGCGCTGAGCGCGCCGGAGCAGATGGGGAACTCGTTGGTGGAGCGACGGCTTCGCTCCTCACGCCGCGTAGGTCACCAGGCCGCCACTCCCATCCACGGTGATTTCCTGGCCAGTCTGAATGACCTGGGTCGCACCCGCCGCGCCTACCACCGCGGGAATTCCGTACTCCCGCGCCACGATAGCGCAGTGACTGAGCGGCCCACCGGTTTCCGTCACCACCGCGCTGGCGATTCCGAAGAGCGGTGTCCAGGGCGGCATGGTGGTGATCGCCACCAGGATTTCACCTGGCTCCAGTGCCTGGGCTTCCTCCAGCGTCCGCGCGACGCGGGCAATCCCCGTGATGGCGCCGCGCGAACCCGGGGTGCCCTTGAGCTGACCCGGCGTCTCGGAGACCTGGGGCGGCCCTCCGAAGAAGCGCAGCATGCCACGCTCGATCGGGTTGCTGGCAGGTGGCGGACCGGAGGGTGGACGCCCAATAAACGGTGGCGGTGTCATTTCGGCGGCCTCTGCAAGTTCACGGCGACGGCGATCCACCAGCGCCTGCACGGCGTCAGCCGAGCGATCCGGCCCGCCGCCCAGGATGTCACGCAGCTCCTCCAGCTTCAGCAGGAAGATGTCATCAGGCTCCTGCAACCAGCCACGTTGCACCATCATCCGCCCGGCACGCAGGGCCAACAGGCGAATGAGCGCCGTGTTGCGCTGGTCGATGTAGAAGTTGTGCTCTTCCTGCAGGAAGGCGCCCTGCCGCGCAAACTGCAGCATGGCCTCGAACTGGTTGCGCACCGCCTCCGGGTAGACCGCCAACTGCTCCCGCGCTGCCGCGAGCGCCGTCTCGGCGGAAGTCGCCATCGCCGCGTGCTCGGCCCGGGCATCTCGCCCGGAGATCAGGTAGGCGCGCACCGTGGCCAACGCGAAGGAGGGGTCCTCCTGCCAGGTTGGGATCGCGAGATCAAAGAGATCCTGGCGCAGGCCGTATTCAGCCAGGTAGTCCCGCAGCGCCGCCAGGAAGGCCCGCCCCGCCTCACTCCTCTCCAGTGCGGGTAGGAGCGCCTCGGCTGGGGTAGCAATGATCTCCTGCGCCACCCCCTGCTCCCGTGCGATTGCCGCCAGGTCCGAGATGCCGAAACCTGCCTTGACGCTTTCAGACACGCCGCCAACCAGCAAGGCATGCCCATCGGCATCGGTACCGCCGAACAGATCGGCGTAAAACTCATCAAAGAGCTGCATCGAGAGCAACATCGGGATCGCCAACCGGAAGTGGATGGTCCACGCCTCAATAGCGATGGCCTTCGCTTCGTCCAGGGCGGCCAGGATTTCGCTGTCACTCGCATCGGTGGTCAGCAGCGTGGCGAGGCGGGCGTTCAGTTCCTGGAGGCGTGGCAGGTGCTCGCCATGCCACCGCTCCATCTGGCGTCCCACTTCCCGCTTTCCCGCCGCTTCCGCCACCTCGCCGATCTCGCGTGCATGTTCCTCCGAGGTGGGGATGACGGGTGCAATGCGGGTGAAGTGGTAGTAGTTGCGCTCACGGGTGTCGTATGCAGCAATCGGGATTCCCGTTTCGGCGGCGGCCACGGTCATCCCCGTACCGGAAGCCTCCGCCATCATCGATCCCGTCAGCGGCGTAACGGCGAACGGCATGTGCATGGGGTCATGCATGAATGGTTCGCCGTCATCGAAGGGGATGTCCCAGGGTACAGGGAACGTGATGTTATCGGTCTTGCTCTGGGTCGTGGCGTGCATGCGTGTACTCCTCGCGGTGTGACGAAAGCGAATCAGAGAAGCAAATTGCTGGAGCTAGTCGCCTGCTAGTGCCAGCTCATCGAGCGTGGTGATGGGGCGCGCCTGGAAGAGGACGACCCTGCCACCGGCAATGGCGCCTTCCAGGTCGGCGGCGTAGCCAAGGCGCGTCGCCAGGTTACGCACCAGCCCGGCAATATCCGCAGCCTGCTCGACCGAGAGCGCCGGGAGACTGCGCATCATGCGCGGCACGGGCGCTTCCCGGGTGCCTGATCCGCTGGCATCGGGGATGATCATGAGGTGCTTGTCCCCGATGACGTACTCGGCAACCTTGCCGTCTGGCGCAACGACCACGTGGTCGGGCGTCACCATGCCCGACACCAGCGCCTCGCCCAGGCCCCATGAGGCAGAGATCACCACATGATCCCGCCGCTGGCCGACCGGGTCTTCCGTGAAGGCCACGAACGAGACATCGCTGGGGATCATTTGCTGCACCACCACCGCCATGCAGGGTTTCACGCCGGGCAGGTTATCTTGGCGATAGGCGAGCGCTCGCTCGGACCAGAGCGAAGCCCAGCACTGACGCACCGCAGCTTCCAGTTCCGGCATGGTGCGAACGCCGAGAATGGTGTCATGCTGGCCCGCAAAGGAGTGCTCGCTCCCATCTTCCGTGGTCGCCGAAGAACGCACCGCCAGGGCGACCTCAGAGCCGGCTCGCTCCTGGAGCGCTGCGAAGCCGCCGGCCAGCGCGGCTGCCAGATCGGCGGGAAGCGGCGCGGCCAGGATCTGCTCCCGCAGCGCGGGCAGCGTGGCGAGGGTGACCGCTGAGAGATCGGAAACACCGAGGCTGGCCATGAACGCCGCGCATGCAGGCGCCGTGATGGCGAACGCGGGCGGCACCGGGGCACCGAGCGCTGCCAACTCACTCAGGCTAGCGCCCTTCCCTCCAACCAGGTCACGGTCCAGCGGAGACTGGTCCAGCCAGACGGTTGGCGATGCAATGGCGGGTAGTCCAGGTACAGACAATGATCCTCCTCCAGGCGCGGGTCAGAGCATAGCAATTTGTTAACAATTGTGCGGACAGGGGTTCCCCCGGGCAATGGCAACAATGTGGTAATTGCTTTCCACGTTACGAGCAGCAACCCGGGCTAGATCACGCAGTTTGGCCAGGCTGCCGGAGAGGATCAGGCCAGGTGATGAACGGCGAACAGGCAGTTGAACAGATCGCGCTCCGCTGGGAGGCCACGCCCCTGGCCGAGATCGAGGCAGCTCGGGAGCGGCTGCGCGGAGTAGCACTACGCACGCCGCTGGTGCGCCTGGACGCTGACGCGGGCGACGCGAGCGAGGTCCACCTGAAATTGGAGAACCTGCAGCCGGTGCGCTCGTTCAAGTTGCGCGGCGCGTACAACGCCATGGCCAGATTCGGCCGCACCGGGCTACCAGAGGGCGTTTGGACAGCAAGTTCGGGCAACATGGCGCAGGCGGTTGCCTGGTCCGCCCGGGAATTGGGGATCCCCGCCACTGTCTACATGCCCGACCACGTGCCGCAGGTCAAGGTCGAGAATGTTCGCCGCTACGGTGGCACCCCCGTGAAGCTCCCCGCCACTGAGCTGAGCCAGATCTACCTGACCCGCCAGTACCCAGGAGCACCGGGGCGCTTCATACACCCCTACAGCGATCCTGACGTCATGGCAGGGCACGGCGTGATCGGACTGGAGTTGCTGGAAGACCTGCCAGACTTCGATGCGGTCATCGTGCCATTTGGCGGTGGCGGCCTGATCTGCGGGATCGCGTCAGCCCTGCGCGAACTGCGCCCCAAGGTGAAGATCTACGCCAGCGAAATCGACACCGGCGCGCCGTTCGCCCCCTCGCTGGCCGCCGGACATCCGGTCGAGGTGCCCTTCACCCCGAGCTTCGCCGATGGCATCAGCGATGCGTTCGTCAACCCCGAAATGCTGGAACTGGCAAAGGACCTGGTGGACGGCTCGATTGTGGTCAGCCGGGAGGAAACGGCCGCCGCCGCTCGCCTGGTCATGGAGCGCAACCGCGTCATCCCGGAGGGTGCGGCCGCTACGGCCGTTGCCGCAGCGCTAACCGGCAGAGCAGGATGCGGCAAGATCGCCTGCATCGTGAGCGGTGGAAACATCGACACCAAGACGCTGCTGACGGTGCTCCGCGGCGAGACGCCGATCTAGAAACTGTTCCCGGCGGGCGTAGTCACATCGAGCCACGCGCACGCTCGGGCCGCCATCACCTACCGGACCGCGCCCGAATCGTTCTCTGCGCACAACCTCTTCACCACAATCTGCCCCAGGCCGTGTGTAACAATCGCTTCAGCCCGGCGCTGGATTGCGGTCTCGCGCACTGCGTGCTGCAGCCATCCCCCGGAAAGGAAACAGGTTATGCCCTTCGTCACGACCAGTGACGGCGTCGAGATCTTCTACAAGGACTGGGGTCCGAAGGACGCCCAGCCCATCATGTTCCACCACGGCTGGCCCCTGTCCGCCGATGACTGGGACGCCCAGATGATCTTCTTCCTGCAACATGGCTATCGCGTCGTCGCCCACGACCGCCGCGGCCATGGCCGTTCGGCCCAGGTCTCCGACGGACACGACATGGACCACTACGCCGCCGATGCTTTCGCGGTTGCAGAGGCCCTCGATCTCCGTAACGCTGTCAACATCGGCCATTCCACCGGTGGTGGTGAGGTGGCCCGGTATGTCGCCCGCCACGGCCAGCCGGCCGGACGCGTGGCAAAGGCCGTGCTCGTCTCGGCCGTACCGCCGCTGATGCTCAAGACGGACAGCAATCCCGAGGGGCTGCCACGCGAGGTCTTCGATGGCTTCCGTGCCGCGCTCGCTGGCAACCGGGCGCAGTTCTTCCTCGATGTCGCGTCTGGGCCCTTCTACGGGTTCAACCGTGAGGGCGCAACGGTCTCCGAGGGCGTGATCAACAACTGGTGGCGCCAGGGCATGATCGGCAGTGCGAAGGCGCATTATGACGGCATCAAGGCCTTCTCTGAGACCGACCAGACCGAAGACCTGAAGGCGATCACGGTGCCGACCCTCGTGCTGCACGGCGACGACGACCAGATCGTTCCGATTGCGGACGCGGCGCTCAAGTCGATCAAGCTTCTGCAGAACGGCACGCTGAAGGTTTACCCCGAGTTGCCGCACGGCATGCTGACGGTGAACGCCGACGTGCTCAACCCCGACCTGCTCGCGTTCGTCCAGGGATAGGCGGGCGCCACACCGTTTACGGTCTCGAGCGTATCGAGATGCCTCGTCTGTGAGCACCCCCGGACGGGATCTCTCGAAACGCTCGAGACACGACGGGTCCTCCGCAGCTTGAGAGACTGGGCCGCGGAGGGAACCTCTGATCCAGTCCGCGCTACCCGTTCGCAGCCGCCTCCAGGGCCGCGATATCGATCTTGTGCATCTGCATCATGGCCTGCATGGCGCGTTGCGCTCGCGCCGGGTCTGGATCGGTCAGCAGTTCCGGGAGGCGGCGCGGCACCACCTGCCAGGACAGACCGAAACGATCCTTCAGCCAGCCGCAATCACCCGGCTGGCCGCCGTCCGCCGTCAGGGTCTCCCAATAGCGGTCAACGTCTGCCTGCGTCTCACAATCGATGACGAACGAAACCGCTTCGGTGAAGGCGTGGACGGGTCCACCGTTCAGTCCCACAAAATCCTGGCCGTCCAGGCTGAAGGCCACGGTCAGGGCCGGGCCGCCCTCCCCCATCCGGGCGATGTCGGAGACCTTCGAGTTCGGAAAAACGGAAACGTAGTAGTTCGCCGCCTCCTCGGCGTTGTCGACAAACCAGAGAAACGGCGTGATCTTCTGGCGCACGGTGTTGCTCCCTTGTGGCATCAAGCGTCAGCGTTCTCCCTTGCGGGCCGCCCGTGATCTTGTCGCCAGGTCTACTGGCAATTCGACAGAATGTCCGCGGATCGAGCCTGTGCAGGCGACGGTACGGGCCATTACCGGGTTTCCTACTGGTTTGTTGCTGGTTTTTCGCTGATCGCGGCCCAATTCACCTGTCCGCGCTGTCCGCCCTGTCCGATACTACCCGCGTCACATCTTGCACAAGCGCGCATTCCGGCCCGTTGAGGATGGGGTGCAACACCCGTGGACGACCTGGCAATGGCGTGAGCAATCAGCGCGACACGACAACAGACCGGCCGCTGACACCGGCGGGCCGAAAGAGCGGGCGTGCTCACGATCTCTCGACGGTGGAAGCTGCTGCCCTCCTCCGGGTGACCGAGCGCACGGTGCGTCGTGCGATTTCGCGCGGAGATCTGCCCGCCAGCAAACGTGGCGGCGTGTACCGTTTGCTGGAGCAGGATGTCGCTGCCTACGCGGCCCGCGCCCAGTACAGCAACATCAGGCACCGGGTGACACCGCCCAACGTGTTGCCAGACCAGTTGCTTGCCGAGCACGCCGCTGCGAACTCGTCGTACATCACTCGCCGGGAACTGCAGGCTGACCTGGTCACGCGGCTGCTCGACCCGACGGTGCACGTTGTGACGCTGACGGGTCCCGGCGGCGCTGGCAAGTCTCGCCTGGCCATGGTTGCATCGAGTGAGGTTGGCACTCACTTCCCCGACGGCGTCGTCTACGTCCCGCTGGCTACGATCTTCAACCCTGCCCTGGTGGCGCCAGCCATCGCCAATGCGCTCTGGGTCCAGGAAACAGCGGGCCAGGACCTGAACCATCTCATCGCGGCCGCGCTCAGCGGGTCGCGCCGCCTGATCGTCCTCGACAATTTCGAGCAGATCCTTCCCGCTGCTCCTCTCGTCTCCTGGATGGCGACCATCGCGCCGGAGTGCACCTTCCTGGTCACCAGCCGCGCGCCGCTCCACATCCGCGGCGAACAGGAACTGCCTGTCCCACCGATGCCCGTCGCCACGGCGAATGCCACCCCGGAAGAGGTACTTGCGTCCGAAGCCGGCCAACTCTTCGTCGCCCGGGTACGCGAGCACGTGCCGTCCTTTACGGTGAGCGCCGAAAACGCACCGCTCGTTGCCAGTATCTGTGCGGAACTGGATGGCTTACCGCTGGCGATCGAGCTGGCTGCAGCCCGGGTGAAGATGCTTGGCCTGGAGTACCTCCGCCAGCACCTCCACCAGCGCCTGCACCTGCTTGCCTCCGGACCTGCCGACGCCCCACACCGGCACAGCACCATGCGGAACGCGATCGCCTGGAGCTACGACCTGCTGTCGACTGAGGAACAACGGGTCTTCCGGCAACTCGCCGTGTGTGTCGGCGGCTGCACGCTAGATGCCTCCGTAACCCTTGCGAGCCTCCCCGATGGCGCAGGGCAAGCTGTGGACTCACTTGTCGCCAGCGCTGAAGTAGATGTCTCGACGCTGAACCACATGGCGACGCTCGTGGACCACAGCCTGTTGACGGTGGCGCCAGGGTCGGATGGCACACTGCGCTACGGCATGCTGGAAACGATTCGCCAATTCGGGGTGACGCATCTCTCACCGGACGAGCAGGCGCGAGCCAACATGACCCATGCCAGCTTCTTCCTGAGCCTGGCATGGCGACACCGTCCGCTGGTTACGACGCGGGCGACGTATGCGCCGATGAACGCGCTGTCCGCCGATCTGGAAAACATTCGTGCCGCGCTGGATTGGCTGGAGCAAGCCGGGCCCAGCGCCGAGTTTGCCCGCCTGGTGGCCGCCACGTACACCTTCATGTTCGCCTGTGGCCACTTCGCAGAAGGGGTCACCTGGCTGCAACGTGCGCAGTCAAGGATGGCGGACCTGCCCTCGTTGGAACAGGCGCTGATTCAAGTCGGCATGGCCGAGCACCTGATGGTCAAGGGCGAGCTTGGCGAAGCGACGGCGGCGTTCACGGACGTCCTGCCCCGTGTGCGGGAGGCCGGGACCCCCTTCGATCTCGCGAACGCGCTCATCTCCAGTGGTGTCGCCCATGTCTACAACGGCCAACACGAGGCAGGGGAGTTGCACCTGCACGAAGCGCTGAGGTTGGCGGACCTCGTGCCTGATCGCCAGGTCCAGGCAGCCATTGCCTCCCGCGCGCAAGCCAACCTGAGCGTCGCGGCACGGGCGCAGGGCCACCTGGACGCGGCCGCACGGTGGGGCGAGGCCGCGCTCCAACGCTGCCGCATCGCCGAGTTGGAACTGGCGGAAGCGCGCATCCTGATCGATCTCGGGGATATTGCCCGGGACCAGGGCTACCACACGCACGCCATTGCCCAGTACCAGGCGTTCCTGCTCCGTCTAGATGAGCGGGGGGAAGTCCGCCTGTTGGCCGATGCGCTCGGTGGTATTGCCAGTGCGCTCGCGGCGCGAGGCAGTGACGAGATCGCCCTCCCGCTGTTCGACACCGCCAGCCGCCTGCGTGAGCGCACCGGGTACCACCTCCTCCTGCCTACGGATCTCTCCCGGCACGAGCAGGAGATGGCGTCAGCAAGGGAGCGCCTGGGGGAGGCAGCCGCCGCGGATATCCTCAGCCTCTGGCGCGACCAGCCCCTTGAGGCAATGCTGCGCCTGGCCCTCTCGGTGGCTCCAGATGACGATGAGCGGCCTGGGCCGGCAGCCCCCGTGATCGAGTTCACGCGTCGTGAAGAGGAGGTATTGCTCCTTCTCCTGCAATCACTGACCGACCGCGAGATTGCCGCCGCACTCCACGTCAGCCCGCGCACAGTGAGCTGGCACGTGCGCCACATCCTGGGGAAGCTCGGTGCCTCTTCCCGCCGCGAGGCCGTGACCATGGCGCGGCAAGCCGGTCTCCCCGCCCCACCTGCCGCTCGCGCAGCCTTGCGCTGGCCAGAGCTGACCTAGTTCGTTTCCCACCCCGCGTCCATCACGTTGGCGCCACCGTTCGACGCCGTGAGGATCATGCGGGTCAGCCGGAACCCCGCCTTCTGCAGCATGGCGGAAAACTCGGCCGTGGTGCGCTCACGGTCAGGCAGGCGCAGCAACATGCAGAGGTCCATGCGGATCGCCGCGGGGTTGTCTGCGGCCCACTCGGGTAGCACAGCCTCCAGTAGCAGCAGGCGGCCGCGTAGCGACTCGACCGTACGGCAGACCTCCTGAATGCGCAACGCGCAGGCACCACCCAGCCGTGCAGGATGCGGGAGAGGTGTTGGCAATCCCCAGTCGCTGGCACCGATGAAGAAAAGTCTCCGCCGGCGAAGCTCACGTGCCCCAGAACTCGCTGCCACACATGTCGACGGCGAGCTGATCGGCCAGTCTCAGGCTCGGCCAGAAATCTCTCACTATCGCCGGATGGTGCCGGATGCGACGAAAGTCGCAGTCGATGATGCGACGGAATACCGTTCCGTGGCGCTGGCAACAGCGATACCTTCGCAGCCGACGAACTTGCGATCGCGGCCACCAAGCTCGCCGTTGCCATCTCCAGGCAACCTGTTCACCGGCCGTGAAGGAGACTCCGTGGGATGAAAAGATGGCTCGTACTCTTCGCCGCGCTCGCGCTCTTCGCGCCACTCCTGCTCCGCACCGCGTCGGCGCAGGATGCGGCATCGCTCCAGGTCAGCCAGAACCCGGCGGTGGGCGCCTTCCTGGCCGACGCCAAGGGGATGACGATCTACCTGTTTACCAAGGACACCACCGCGAACGGGAGTGTCTGTGAGGGAGACTGTGCCACCAACTGGCCACCTGTGTCCGCCGAGGGCCTGAGCCTCCCGGAAGGCGTGCCGGGTGAACTCGGCAGCATTGACCGTGCTGACGGCGTGAAGCAGGCGACCTACAACGGCATCCCGCTCTACCTGTTCGCGGGTGATTCTGCCGCCGGCGACATCAACGGCGAGGGCGTGGGCGGGGTCTGGTTCGTGGTTGCCCCGGGCGCCACGCACGGTGAGTACGCAGCTGCCCCCGCGGAGGGAACGCCAGCGCCGGCCTCCACCCTCCACGTCGGATTCACGGACGCTCTCGGCCCCTTCCTGACCGATGCCAACGGGATGACCCTCTATCTCTTCGAGAAGGACACGACGGCCAACGAGAGCACCTGCGAGGGTGACTGCGCTGCGAACTGGCCGCCAGCCAGCGCCGACGGCACGCTGACCCTGCCGGCTGGTGTTCCCGGCGAACTGACCGCGATCACCCGCGCTGATGGCTCACAACAGCTTTCCTACAACGGCATCCCGCTCTATCTCTATGTGGCCGACAAGGCGCCTGGCGACACCACTGGCCAGGAAGTCGGCGATGTCTGGTACGTCGTTACCCCAGGCATGCAGTTTGGTGACGAACCGCATGAGGGCGACGAGTAAGCGCCGAGAACACGAGCGCGCGGTGCCTGTTGACGGTACCGCGCGGCAGATGAACCCCGAGCCCTGCGCGGGTACGCAGGGCTCGGGGTCATTGAGGGTGATGTCGTTCGAGCAGCGTCGCATTCTGCCACGCTATCGCGCGCTGGCGACCGCCTCTGCAAACTGGCGAGCGCGCTCTTCCAGCGTGGCCCAATCTCCGGCGTTCACGGTTTTCGCGTCGACGAGGTTACTGCCTACGGCAATCGCCGAGGCGCCAGCGCGAATGAAATCCGCGGCGTTCTCGAGATTGACGCCACCGGTCGGAATCAGCTTGACCTGGGGCAGCGGGCCGCGCACGTCCTTCAGGTACTGCGGGCCACCCACGGTGGCCGGGAAGACCTTGACGTAGCTGGCGCCTGCCTGCCAGGCGGTGATGATTTCCGTTGGGGTGAAGGCTCCGATCACGGTGGGGACCGCGTAGCGGTTGCACAGCTCGATGACCTGCACGTTCAGCACCGGCGTCACCACGAACTCTGCACCCGAGAGGATCGCTACCCGCGCCGTCTCCGGATCCAGCACAGAGCCCGCTCCGACCGCTGCCCGCCCAGAGAGCGCCCCGCGCACTTCCTCGATCACGCGCCCCGCCAGCGGATTCGTGAACGTGAACTCGACGCTCTTGACTCCGCCGCGCAGGAGTGCCTCGGTCAGTGGCACAGCCGCCGAGAGGTCGTCCAGCCGCACAATGGCGACCAGGCCATTTTCCGCAATTGTCTCCGCGCGCAGTGGCATGAACCTGTGTCCTTCCTGGCGTGCTTCTCTTGATGGCCTAACCCGGTGTCATCCGGGGAAACGTGCCCAGCTGCCGGCCGGTTCGTATCCTGCCGCCGCTCTCAGTCGTCACCCTGGGTTCGTCGAAAGATCACGTTCTCCCTTCCCAACAATGGTACGAGGTGGGAGACCGGCTTCCAGCGCGAACCATTGCGATGGCGGCGAACACACGAGATCCTTCGACAAGCTCAAGGCGCCGCGCCAGGTTGGGCGCGGCTGGGTGTAAGACGAGGCAAGGCGATGGCTCCCCGGCGCCCAATTCTCCACCGTCCCGTTCTGCCGGCACGTCACGAGCTCGCCCTGAGCACGTCGCCCTAGTTCGCGAAGCGCGCACTCAGGCCGCCGTCAATCAGGAGCGCTGCACCCGTCATGAAGCTCGCCTCATCACTGGCCACGAACGCCACGAAGTTGGCAATCTCCATCGGGGTGGCCATGCGACCGAGGGGCTGCTGGTCCAGCACGCGCTGTTCAGCGGCCATGCCCTCTGGTTGCCGCGTCAGCCACTCCTCCACCAGTTGGGTCCGCACCCAGCCCGGGCAGATGGCGTTGACACGGATCTGGTGCTTGCCGAAGTCCAGGGCCAGGCTGCGGGTCATCCCGACCATGCCCGCTTTCGCCGCGGCGTAGGGGAACATGTCGTACGTGGTCATGAAGGCGTGGATCGAGGCGATGTTGACGATGGAACCAGCACCCTGCGCCCGCATGTGCGGCAGTGCGTACTTGCAACAGAGCCAGGCGCCCTTCAGGTCAACCGCAAAGACCTCGTCCCACTCGTCGTCAGTCATGGTGGTGGCATCGAAGTAGGTGTTCACTCCGGCGTTGTTCACCAGGATGTCGAGTTTGCCGAAGGCCTCTATCGTCCCGGCAACGGCCGCGGCCACCTCTGCCTCGCGGGTGATGTCGCAGCGAAAGAAGGACACGCCACGCTCTTCAGCCCCGAACGCCATAGCCGTGGCGCGGCCTCGTGGCTCATCGATGTCGAGCAACGCCACCTTCGCGCCCTCAGCAACGAACTTCTCGACGACCGCCTGGCCGATACCCTGCGCGCCGCCGGTGACCACCGCAACCTTGTTCTCCAGCCGCATTACCGCCTGCTCCCCCTGCCTTCAACACCATCCGTCTATCCTGTGTCATCGTAGGCTGGCGCGGCGAAGATCGCCGCCAGGTCCGGAACCAGCAGTGACTCTCCCGCCTGGAGCGTGACAGGCAACACGGCACATGATCGCGTCATCGTTGCATGGATCGCGCACCGCGACCGTTCGACGACTGTTGAAGGAAACCCTGCCATGAAGGCACGCCGCCGTGCCGACGCGGTCGTCACCCACATCGCCGCCGAGATCATCACCGGTCGTTTCCCCGCTGGGAGCGTCCTGCCCACGGAGCACGTCCTCGGCGAGCGGTTCGAGGTCAGCCGCACGGTCGTGCGTGAAGCGCTCGCGCGCCTCGCCGGGGTGGGCCTGATCGAAGTGAGGCACGGGCTCGGCTCCGTCGTCCTGCCGCGCGCGTCCTGGCGCGAGATCGACGCCGACCTGCTGCGGATCCGGACCGAAGCTGGCCTGATCGACGACCTCCTGCCAGACCTCTTCGATATCCGGCGTATGGTGGAACTGGAAGTCGCCGAGCGCGCCGCGCGCCAGCGGACTCCGCAGGATCTGGCGACCCTGTCCGGGATCATGGAGCAGTTGTATCAGAGCATGGGCGACCCACAGGCGTACAACGCCGCGGACATCGCCTTTCACGACGCCCTGATCGCCGCGAGCGGGAACGAACTGCTGCGCGTGCTCATTGCGCCGATCAGCCAGGTCTGGCGTATCGGGAGCATGGTCACCATGCGGCGCGATCCGGACGTCGTCACCTACTCGATGCAGGGGCACGAGGAGATCTTCGCGGCGATATCCGCCGGCGATCCCGTCGCGGCGCGCGCCGCAATGGACCGCCACCTGGATCGTTTCGAGCAACGCCTGGAGCGAGCGCTGCAACTGGTCGCCGCGCAAGAGGGTACGGATCGCCAGGGGCGGTTGGCTGCACTGGCCGACGAAGAGCAGACGCGGTGAGGCAAGGCTGAGCATGGCAACCACAGGGTCCGAGCCGATGGCCACGAACGGGTTCGCAGATTCGTCATTCCTGCGTGGCCAGGCGCAATCGCTGATCGACTTCTACCTGCCGCGCAGCGTGGACAACGAATCGGCGGGTTCATCGCCCAGATTGCGGACGACGGCTCTGTCTTCGACC
Organism: Thermomicrobiales bacterium; assembly: GCA_046328375.1. Classification (GTDB taxonomy): domain Bacteria; phylum Chloroflexota; class Chloroflexia; order Thermomicrobiales; family UBA6265; genus JACCXM01. The sequence goes on along the minus strand of JAXLWT010000027.1, from coordinate 35,449 downwards.
GCCAAACGCGTCACCTCGTCAGTTCCTGCCGCTACGCCAACAGCTTCGCTCTGGCTGACCGATACGGCCTCGGAGATGGCGATGACTGCCTGGCTGCCGCCGACCATGGCCTGCGTTTCCTGCGCGAGGCGCACCGCGATCCGGTCAACGGTGGCTACTGGTGGGTGCTCTCCGGCCGGGAGCCAGTTGATCGCAGCAAGCAGGCGTACGGCCACGCATTCGTCCTGCTCACGGCGGCAACGCCGTTGCCTGCGGGCTGGAGGGACGCGCCCTCCTGGACGATGTGAGCGAGATCCTGGAGACCCGCTTCTGGCGGGAGGTGGATGGTCTCTACGTGGACGAGATCAGCGAGGACTGGTCGATTGTCGATCCTTACCGCGGGCAGAACGCCAACATGCACATGACGGAGGCGATGCTTGCCGCGTACGCAGCGACGGGGGAGACCTTCTACCTTGACCGGGCAGAAACGATCGCCCGCCGCGTCGCGGTCGATCTCCCAGAACAGACCAGGGGCCTGCTCTGGGAGCACTACGACCAGGGCTGGCGCGCGGACCTGCTCTACAACAAGGAGACGCCCTTCCACCTGCTCCGCCCCTACGGCGTCCTGAGCGGGCATCTGCTGGAGTGGGCGAAGCTGCTTGTCCTGCTGGAGCGGGAGCGCCCCACAGACTGGGCGATGCCGGCCGCGCGCCGCTTCTTCACCGCTGCCATCGAACATGCCTGGGATGGCGAGTACGGCGGGTTCCAGTACGCCTTCGATCTCGACGGCAGCATCGTCGACGGCGACAAGTATCACTGGACGATCAGCGAAGCGATTGGCAGCGCAGTGGCCATGCTCGACCAGACCGGCGAGCCCAGTTTCCGACACTGGTACGACGCGAGCTGGCAGTACGCGGTAGATCACCAGATCGACCACAACCTGGGCGGCTGGTACCCCGTGCTAACGCGCGACGGCACCCGCAAGGAGGTCGAGTACGCCTGCGGCAAGCCAGACTTCTACCACCCCTCGGCGCCTGCCTGCTCGCGCTTGATGTACTCACGCCCGGTGATGCCTGGAACGTCTCAGCCAGCGGCGCAGAGACGGCACAGGGACGAACTCTGCGACTGAATGGACGGATCCGTGAGGTAGACCCCAGCGCCACCAGGCAGAGACAGTGGAGAGTCGTAAGGAACATCGAGACTGGGACGCCACCGGTGAAGACCGTTGCGACAGGGTCATTCGGGGCTGACGGTGCCCTCCGTTGCAGCGACAACGGGCTGGACCTTGATCCGCGTGGCCCGGACGGTTGCCCCGCCGGTGTAGATCGGATTGCCGTCAGGATCGTTCACTGTCGCGCTGTACGATCCGCTCCAGGTCTCAGCCCCTGCCGCAAGCGAGGCCTCCACACTGTCGGTGACGACGGCCAGGAGCGTCCCCTCACCGTCGGTCACCAGGCCGACCCAGGTCATCACCGCGGCCAGCGGTCCAGCGGATTCCCACACACCGTGCGCCGTGCTGCTGAAAATGACCGGGAAGCCGCCGGATGCCGGCGTCACCGGGCGCCCGGAAAAGATGAGCGTGCCGTCAGCCATGATCGTGAGCAGGCTCTGGGATTCGCCGGCTGGCGTATCGAAGGTGACGCGCCAGGCGCCGACAAAGCTGCGAGGCTCAACCTCTGGCGTGCCTGATTGGGCACTTCCTCGCATCTGCGTTGAACCCAGCACGGTCGCGCCGACCGCGAGCAATCCACCAGCAACAAATGGAACACGACGCATGGCTACCTCCCGTTCGGGCGGCCCGTGCGAATGCTGCCGGGATTTCCCGCAGTCCCAGACGCACGATGAACGCCCCTTTCAAGGGTCGCCGCGAGATTCGTGCCACCTGCCGGTTCCCGTGATGTATTTAGTGCTGGGCGGGCCCGGCTTTGCCGCGCCGTGATGCCACGATGGGGGTTGCAATGACCGGGCCGAGAGTTCCCGCACCTTGGACCAACCGGAGCCCGGCGTGGGCGCCGGAGACTCGAACAGAGCAACACGATACGCAGGGTTTCCGGACTCACCCGGCGAAGAAATACCGGACGAGATGGAAGAAGACCGGAGCGGCGAAGCAGAGGGAATCGATGCGGTCCAGGACGCCGCCGTGACCGGCAATGAGCGTGCCGAAGTCCTTCACACCACGGTCGCGCTTGATGGCCGACATCGTCAGGCCGCCGGAGAACCCCATCAGCGCGATGACCAGCGCCATCACGGCCGCCTGCCATGGCGCGAAGGGGGTCAACCACCAGAGCGCGGTGCCCAACAACGTGGCGCTGGCGATGCCGCCGACGAACCCCTCCCAGGTCTTGTTCGGGCTGACGAGCGGCGCAATCTTGTGTCGGCCGAAGAGCTTGCCCCAGATGTACTGCAGCACATCGCTCCCCTGTACCACGATCAACAGGAAGAGCAGCAGCTTCGCGCCTCCACCTTCGCCGTTCACGTCGAGCATGAGCAGCGCCGGGGCGTAACTGACACAGTAGACACAGATCATCAGCCCCCACTGGATGACGGCCGTGCGCGCCAGGAAATCCTCGGTCTCGCCGGCCAGGGCCACCCGCGCCGGGACCAGCAGAAAGACGAACACCGGGATAAAGATGGCGAAGAGCCCATACCAGTCACGCCAGACCAGCCAGTACTGCACGGGCGTGACCACGAAAAAGATCCAGAGCAGCGCGCGGTGATCGCCATGGCGGGTGGGCGCCAGGGTCACGAACTCGCGCAAGGCCAGGAAGGAGACGCCAGCGAAGAGGACCGCCGCTCCCGTGCGCCCGGTCAACAGCGCAAGCGCCAGCACGCCCACCATCACCCACCAGGAGCGGATGCGGTCGTTCAGGTTCGTGATGGTGCTTCGAGCCGAGGCACTGCTGGCCCGCCGCGCCAGAATCTCACCGACCACGGTGGCGATGATCAGCACCGCCAGGATACCGCCGCCCAGCACCTGCAACTGGGGATCCATGGTCAAGGGGTTCGTGATGCTCATGTGGGATCCAGTGCGATGAGCGCCAGGCGCGCCCGCTCTAGGAAGGCGTCCTTACCCTCCTTCGGTTCGAGGTGAATCGGCTCACCGAACGTTACCCGGCTGAGCTGTGGCACCGGCGCGAACTCCCCTTCGGCATGATGCGCCCCAGGTTGTGCAGGTTGACCGGGACGAGATCGACATCGGGCCGCTGCCGCGCGAGGAAGTGCAATCCGGCGCGGAAGGGAGCGACCTCGCCGGTCTCACCCCGTGTCCCCTCGGGGAAGATGATCAGTGAGGAACCCTCGTCCAGCGCCGCCATCAGTTGCTCGATCTGCTGCCGCAGTGCGGCCAGGTTCCCGTCGCGATCGACCAGCACCGCGTTGAAGACGCGGGTGGCGCCGAAGCGACGCAGCGCGCTCTTCTCCCAGTAGTCGCGAGCCGCCACGGGCCGCGTGCGCTGGCGGATGGAGGGTGGCAGCACCGCCCAGATCACGACCACGTCCAGGTGGCTGGTGTGATTCGCGTAGAAGATGCACTGCCCGTCGCAGATACTCGCCCCGGCCACGCGCACGCTCGGGCCGCTGGCAACGCGAGCGAACAGTGCGATCAGTTGAGCCAGCAGACCGGTCACGCTAGCTCCCGGTTGAGATAGGCCGCGATCAGGCGCACGCGGTTGCCAACCGTCAAGGCTTCGCCAATGAGGATCACGACGAGCGCTACGGCGATGACACTCCCGCGCGGCCAGCCTGCGAACACCTCAACAATGGAAAGGATGCAACCCGCAATCAACACGTGCATGCGGCGCGGTTTGGCCATGGGACCGTCGTAGAACTGCGGGGTGCCCAGCGTTACGCCGAGCGCCCGCACGTAGGCGACGATGATGGAGAAGGTCGCCGCCGCCCAGCCGAGTTGCGCGCCCCAGGCAAAATCAGCCACGGCGTACCCCGCGCCCGCCAGGAAGAGCGTATCGGCGAAGCGGTCCGGCAACTCGTTGTAGATGCCGCCTACTGGTGACTTCAATCCGCCCTCGACGGCCAGCATGCCGTCGAAGAGGTTGCAGAGCAGGCGCAACGGCATCATCGCCGCCGCGACCAATAGCAGGACAATCCGCGGGCCATCGGCTACGCGAGCCGATGCCACGAAGCAGGCCGCGGCTACCGCGGCAAACACCACACTGGCAACCGATATCTGGTTCGGGGTGACCCCAAGCCGCTGCAACTTCGGCGCAGTCCGGTGCGCCCACCCGGTGTCACGGGCTGGTACCGGACGCCGCGCCAACTGCTCTGCAGAATCCATCGCGATTCCCCCGCCTCACGACGTTGCTCGCTCTTCCATTGTATGGCCACATCGAATGAAACCGGAGACGTGACCTCAACTCAAGTCGCAGGATACGGGTGGTCGGGGTTGCGGTCGCCCGTAGCGCGTACGGGAGTTACTGCAAGAAACTGACGCTGTTCGACGCGCCGGGAATCACGGAAGCAGGCCCCGTCAGGGCAGCCTGCTCTGGAACCTCCAGCCGGGCGTCTCCCACCAACGTCCCGGCCTTCTGGATGTTCCGACAAACTTGTTAATGTAATTACACTCACTACATTATAAACTGCCTCCAGGAGCGTGGCGGGGCAATGCCCAGCGCGACGTGCCGGCGTTGAGCCGGGGGAGACAGCAGCACACCCCTGTCGAACATCGTCCCGCGGACCGGACCTGATGCCGCCCTGGGTTCGAAGAACTATTCCGGTGTCAACCGGACCGTGAGAACAGGAAGACGAATGATGGACGAACGCGGACCCAATCTTGACGCCGGTCCCGGCAGCGATCTTGCGCGTGCGACCAACGGCCAGCAGCGGGCAACCGCGCACTTCGCGGACGCGGCGGCGATCGCCGGTTATGCCGACGGTCCGCCGCGGCTCGTGCCTGGGCTCGCATCGCTGCACAGGATGGCACTGATCCTCCTCGCTGAGCGCGCGCCACAGGACGCAAAAGTCCTGGTGCTGGGAGCTGGTGGCGGGATGGAGCTCAAGGTCTTTGCCGAGGGCCAGCCAGGTTGGGCATTTGATGGCGTTGATCCATCGGCCGCCATGCTTCACCTCGCTGAAGAGTCGCTGGGCCCGCTTGCCGCGCGCGTCCACCTGCGCGAGGGGTACATCGAATCTGCACCGGCTGGGCCGTTCGACGCGGCCGCCTGTCTCCTGACGCTCCATTACCTCCCGGCAGCGGATCGACTGCGCACCCTGCGAGAACTGCGGCAGCGGTTACGTCCGGGCGCGCCGCTTGTCGTGGCGCACTTCAGCTTTCCGCAGGGTGACGACGAGCGCCCACTCTGGCTGTCTCGCTACGCGGCGTTTGCTGCCGCTTCCGGCGTTGAGCGCGAGAATGCGATCGCCGCAAGCCAGGGCATCGGTGACCTGCTCCCTCTGCTCTCCCCGGAGCAGGACGAAGCCCTGCTGCGTGAGGCCGGATTCTCGAACGTGACCCTGTACTACGCCGGGTTTACCTTTCGCGGTTGGGTCGCCTACGCCTGAATCCTCTTGCGGGTGTACTCGCCGCATTCCGGAAACGAGCGACATCCCTGTCCAGGCAGCCATTGTCATTGCCAGGTTATCGACCATACGCGGGCACTCGCAGACTCGTTCCTTCCGTCCTCTGAACACTCGCCGGGCGTTCATCCTCCTGCCAATGTCCTGGACCAGCTTTCTGGCCCGCGAGGAAAGGAATATCGCCGTTTGTATCCAATACCGGCTCGCTCGCCCATTGACATGCGGAAATCTGGCCGATAGGATCCCTTTTGTATCCATTCACGGAGAATTGCAAGGTGCGATCTCTGCACACTTGCCCGGCTTGCGCGAGGTGATCGTGGCACTTGTGTCTGTGCTGCCGCCTGTGACAACCAGCAACATGGCACCGGCTGCCCAGCCAGACCGCAACGTTGGGGAGCCTCTGAGTGAGGTCGCCACGCGGTATCTGCGAGCAGCCATCCTGGATGGCCGCCTGCGGCCCGGAACCCGCCTGCGCCAGGAGGCGATCGCCCGGGAGCTGGGAGCGAGCCGCATCCCGGTGCGGGAGGCTCTGCGCACGCTGGAGAACGAAGGGCTCGTCAGCCTTACGCCGCGCAGCGGGGCACGCGTGGCGCGGCTCGACTACGCGGAGCACGCCGAGCTGTACCGCATTCGTGAGGAACTGGAGCCGCTGGCCCTGGCTGAAAGCACGCCCCACCTCTCGGATGAGGCGCTGGTCCACCTGCGCACGTTGAAGCAGCAGATCGAAGGCTCACGCGACCCTGGCGTGTGGTTGATCCTGGATCGCCAGTTTCATCTCGCCAGTTACGCGGCCGCGCCCATGTCTCGACTGCTGAAGATGATCGAGGGCTTCTGGAACACAACGCAACAGTACCGTCGCGTCTACTACAGTATGGTGGCAGCCAAGTGGGATCCAGCGGACACGACCTTGCCGATGACGCACGTCGATCACTGCATGCTGCTGGATGCGCTGGAGCGGCGTGACGCAGCTGATGCCAGCAGCATGATGCGCGCGCACATCCGGCGCACGCGCCTGACGCTGGCCGCCAGCCAGCACCTGTTTGACGAATGAGAGACCGATCCGTGGAGATGACCTGAAGTATGAGCAGCGCACCTGCCGCCGGGAATGGACGTCACAGCAGTTCTGGGTACCTGCGCCTCGCGGGCGTCAGCAAACGCTTCGGCGACACGACCGTGCTCAACGACCTCGATCTGGAGATCGGCGAGGGGAGTTCATCTCCCTGATCGGCCCGAGCGGGTCCGGGAAGACGACCACCCTGCGCATCATCGCCGGGCTGGAAACCCCTACAACCGGCGGCGTCTTCGTCGGCAATGAGGAGATCACCTCGCTCCTGCCGAACCAGCGCGGGTTCGGCATGGTCTTCCAGCACTTCGCGCTCTTCCCTCACCTGGACGTCTACCAGAACGTGGCGTACGGGCTGAAGATTCGGGGTGACAAGCCAGCCGCTATCGAGGCGGCCGTGCTCCCAATGCTGGACCGCGTCGGGCTGCGGCCACTCGCCACGCGCAAAATCGGGGAACTCTCCGGCGGGCAGCGGCAGCGGGTTGGCATTGCCCGCGCCCTGGTCGTCAAGCCGCGCCTGCTGCTGCTCGATGAACCGACTGGCTCACTGGACACCAAGCTGAAACTGGCCATGCAGACCGAACTGAAGGCCCTGCACAACGAGTTCGGTCTCACCTTCATCCACGTCACCCACAACCAGAGCGAGGCGCTGGCCCTGGCCGACCGCGTCTACGTCATGAACGAGGGGCGGATTGAGCAGTCGGGCAGCCCGACGCAGGTTTACCGCTACCCGTCCACCCGCTTCGTCGCTGATTTCGTGGGCCGCAACAACCTGATCGACGGCACGATCGATGGCGATGTTTTCAGCGGCAAGATGGGCACATTCCCGGCTGGCGCAGGCGCGACTCGGGTGGGACGCGGCGCCAGCACCGCCGTCATCCGCGCTGATGCGATTCACCTCGGAGCGCCACCTGACGGTGCGGCGACGCTGACGGTCCGGCTGGATGCCCTGGAGTATGCCGGCTCCGTCGTCACGTGGTTCCTGCACGGCCCTGGCGGCGCGTTGACAACGGATGTCTCGGCGGAAGAGACGGAGCGCCTGCGGCCGGTGATCGGTGAGAACTACCAGGCGTGGTGGAACCCGAACGACGTGCACTACCTGCAAGCTTGACCCCGTAGCCACGGAAGGAGGAGCGCTCACACCGGCATGCACCGGGAGCGATGACCGCGATGGAACACTTGGAAGTGGCACGCAGAAAGGACCGAACGATGACACCGAAGCACCTGACCTACGAGCAGATGACCGCGATGCGCTTCGCGGCGGACCACTCCACCACTCGCCGCCGCCTGCTGGCGCGAGGCGTCCAGCTCAGCGCGGCGTTTACCGCCATCGGCGCCCTCGGCAGGTTCCAATCACTTGATGCCGCGGCGCAGGGCGTGGTGCTGCGGGAGATCGGCCTCAGCCTGACCGAGGATCCGCGCATCCTGACGAAGTTCCAGGAAGACACCGGGATCACGATGGAGGGCAACTCCCAGATCCTCGGGAACCAGATCACGTTCTGGCTGCAGAACTACAAGGACTACGACGTCAACCAGGTCAACTTCAGCCAGAACGCACCGCTCCTGGCCCAGAACGCCATCCAGGCCTTCCCGGTCGCGGATGTCCCGGCCTGGAATGACAAGGTGCTGCCGCTCTTCCGCGAGGCAGGCTCTCCAGGCTCCAGCGAGAAGTCGGGCTGGCCCATGGCGGGCACCTATGTCGATCCGAAGACGATGGAGCAGTTCATCGGCACCCCGACCTGGTTCGGCTTCGATGCCTTTGGCTACCTCGACGGCCCGACGCAGGGCGATCTCACCTCCTACGGCGCGATCTTTGACCCGGGCAACAAGGGGCACGCCACCCTCCTGAACGAGCCGATCACCACGGTCATGAAGGTGGCCACCTTCCTGCAGGGCACCAAGCAGGCCACCTTCTCCGGCGCGCTGAACAACCTGAGCAGCGACGACCTCAAGATCTGCTTCGATTTCCTGAACCAGAAGAAGCAGGAGGGACAGTTCCGTCTCTTCTGGAGCGACTTCGGCCAACTGGTCGACCTGCTGGTTGCCGGTGAGGTCTGGGTCGGCGACTTCTGGGCCAGCGCCTGCGCGGCAGCCGTGGCCAGCGGCGCCAAGGCGGTCTTCGTGAACGACCCGACCGAGGGCAGCAACGGCTGGATCCAGGGCGCGACCGTGTCCGCCGCCACGCAGCACATGCCGGACGTGATGACCTTCATCAACTGGTCGCTGGAGAGCGGCGTGGTCGGTTCTGTCCTTGGCGTTCAGGGCTACTACTCGCCGCGGCCGGACGTGGTGGAGCCGCTGCTCAAGGAGCAGGAATCCCCGGTCGAGGGGATCAACGCCTGGGATTACTGGTACATGGGCGCCAAGCCCGAAGAGCGCCCGGCGCTGGACACCCGCCTGGAGCACATCGCGGACTGGCAGGCCTACCCGGACAACTTCGACGAGTACAGCCGGTTGTGGACGGCGTTCACGGCGTCATAGGACGTACCCTCACCCCAACCCCGAACGGCCCTCACCCCCGACCCCTCTCCCGATGCGCGGGAGAGGGGAGCACGGTGGCGGAGCTGGGAAGGGAGCAACACCGCGCAGGCATGCCGGGCTCGGGCTCAATGGCAACAGGAGGCGCGAGCACCGCACATTTCGCGTGTCATCCCGAGCGAAGTCGAGGGATCTCGGGTACTGACCGAGGCAGAACGAAGCGTCTAATTGGAAGACGGTCGGCAGCCTTGAACGCCGCGGTCAGGGGACGAGATCCTTCGACAAGCTCAGGATGACACTCGGAGATCACGGCAGGACATTTCGCAGCAGGAATGGGCAGGATGACGAAAGACCGCTTCAGTAATGAATGGCACAGGGGAGCATGTCCGGCATGAGCGCGAGCTCCATCCCGGCGAGCACGCCCCTTTCCGCGCCCACCCCACCCGTCGCCACTCACACGCCGGGCGAACTGGAGCAGCAGGAACAGCGCCGCAAGTCGCGCAAGTCATGGCTGCTGCTCCTGCCTGCCCTGCTCGTGGTGACAGTCGCGGCCATCGCGCCACTGGTCACCATCCTCTGGGTCAGCTTCTGGCGGACCGACGGGCTGAACCTGCAGCGGACCATCGATTTCACCGCCTGGCGCACAGTGCTGAGTGATCCCACCTTCTACCGGCTGGCCTGGTCGAGCGTCCAGACGGTCATCATCGTCCTGGCGCTGGTCGGGGTCCTGGGGCTGGCCGCTGGCTACTGGCTGGCGCGGTTCGTCACGAACCGCAAGGTGCAGGCACTCCTATTGATGCTGGCCATCCTGCCCTTCTGGACGAGCTATCTCATCCGCATCATTACCTGGCAACCCCTATTCGGGAATAGCGGCGTGATCAATTTCCTGCTGACCCAGCTTGGCCTGCCACCTATGGAGTTATTCCTCTACAACCAGCGAGCCATGATCTTCGCGATGACGTCACTCTACGTTGTCTTTGTGATCGGCCCCGTGTTCTGGGCGCTCTCCCGCATCGACCCCGAGGTCATCGCGGCCTCGCGCACGCTCGGCGCTTCCGCCTGGACGTCGTTCCGTACGGTCGAACTTCCGCTGGCGCGTGGCGGCCTGGTGGTCGGGCTCTTCTTTGCCTCGATCTTCCTGTTTGGCGATTACGCCACCGGGCGGCTCATTGGTGGCGGGACCAACCCGCTACTCTCGGACGCCATCTCGCAGTACGCCGGCTCCGGGCAGTGGCCGATTGCGGCGGCGCTGGCCGTGGTGCTCTTCCTGCTGGCCATCATCTGCCTGACCATCTTCATGCGGGTCTACGACCTGCGCAACGAGCTGTAGGGGGAGCGGCAGATGCAGCTCAGCCAGGGACAAAAGATCTTCCGGGTGGTCGGAGGCATCATCTTCTTCCTCATCCTGATCATCCTCTACGCGCCCTTCTTCATCATGGGGATGCTCTCGTTCGCGGAGCGCACCACCGCCGTCTTTCCACCGGCGGACTTCTCCTTCATCTCGTACCAGAAGCTGTTCAACCCCAGTAACTTCGATCTCTACCGCATCCCCGGCGAGCCGCTGGTCAACTACCTGCGCCCGATCGGCCTCTCGGTGACGCTGGCGCTGCTGACCTCCGTCATCGCGACGGTCCTGGCGCTGATGGCCGCGCTCGCCTTCCGCGAACGCTTCCGGGGGCGTGGCGTTGCCTTCTACCTGCTGCTGCTCGGTATGGTGACGCCGGGCATCATCCTTGGCCTGGGCTTCCGCCTCTTCGCGGACCAGATCGGCCTGCCGACTGGCTGGAAGACGACCGGCCTGCTGACGCACATCGCCTGGACCATGCCTTTCGGCTTCATCGTGTTCCTGGTCTTCCTCAACCGGTTCGACCGCACCATCGAGGAAGCGGCCTCCGTGCTCGGCGCGGATAGCTGGACCGTGTTCCGCACCGTAACGCTGCCGGTGCTGGCGCCCGGCGTTCTGGCGTCCCTCCTCTTCGGCTTCACGCTCTCCTTCGACGAGATCCAGCGCAGCGCGCTGGTGCTGGGCCGGGATCAGACGCTGCCCATCGCCATCATCGGAGCGACCACGGTGCGCATCACGCCGGTGCTCTACGCGCTCGGCTCCTTGATCGCGCTCGTCTCCTTCGCCTTTGTCGCCTTCTACCTCCTGTTCTTCGAACGCGAGCGCCGCCGCTTCTACGGTGGCAAGGTGGCGGAGGATGAGGAGGAGGAAGAGACCGATGCATCCGGCGCTCCAGATACCGTGGCTGCGTAAATGACGAAGCACGCGTGGGTGTCACGCCAAGGGTGTCATCCATCCTCAGGTGTCATCTTGAGCCCGCAGGCGAAGGATTTTGTTGCGCACCCAGCAACGCGTGGTTTGAGGTCGCGCGCACCCTCGCGTGTCATCCCGAGCCTGTCGAGGGATCTCGGGTCGCGCACTGAGGCAGAGAGAAGCCGTGCTCTCGTTCCACAAGGCTGGGCTGGAGGGTTTCAGGCGGGCCGTGAGTGGGCCGAGATCCTTCGCCTGCGGGCCCAGGATGACACCTGAGGGCAGATAGCACTATCGAAACGGTATTGATCTCCTGAATGAACGAACGCAAGGGGTAGCCTGTGGCCTATCGGATCTCGGTTGACACCGGGGGAACCTTTACCGACGTTGTGGTCGTCGACGACGACGGGCAACTGCGCATCGGCAAGGCGCTCACCACGCCGCGCCGCGCCTTCGAGGGAATCAGCGCGGCGCTGGAAAACGTGGCGCCAGAGTTTGGCCTGACCGCAGGTAGCCTGCTGGCCGGCACCGAGACCTTTACGTACGGGACCACCCGCGCCACCAATGCCATTGTCGAGGGGAAGACCGCGCGCACGGCCTTCTTCACCACCGAGGGGTTCCCGGACATCCTGCTCCTGCGCGAGGGTGGCAAGCTGGACCCCTTCAAGCAAATCCCCTACCCGGCCCCCTATGTGCCTCGCTACCTCACCTTCGAGATCACCGAGCGCATCGACTCCGAGGGAGACGTCTTCATCCCGCTCGATGAGGGTTCGGTACGGGAAGCCATCGAACAGTGCCGCGATCTCGGCGTGCAGGCGATTGGCGTCAGCCTCCTCTGGTCGATCGTCAACCCTGCGCACGAGTTGCGCATCGGGGAACTCATCGCCGAGCACCTGCCAGGTGTGCCGTTCACGCTGGCGCACCAGCTCAACCCGATCATCCGCGAGTACCGCCGCACGTCGTCCTGTGTGATTGATGCCTCGCTGAAGCCCCTGATGCAGGAGCACCTCTCCGCCCTGGAGCAGGACCTGCGCGGCGCAGGCTTTCCCGGGCACCTGTTTGTGGCCACCTCCTTCGGTGGCTCGTGGCGACCGGAGGAAGTGATCGAGCGGCCGATCTACTCGGTCGGCTCGGGCCCGAGCATGGCCCCGGTGGCCGCCGTCACCTACGGCAAGGCGGAGACGGGCAGCGAGGTGCTGCACGAAGACCTGCTGGTCTGCGACACCGGCGGCACGACGTTCGATGTCGGACTCGTCAGCAACGGCGAGATCAACTACACCGCCGAGACCTGGTTGGGCGGGCGCTGGATCGGGCACATCACCGGCATCCGCGCGGTGGATGTCAAGAGCATCGGCGCGGGCGGCGGTTCCATCGCCTGGCTCGACCCGGGTGGACTCCTGCGCGTCGGCCCGCACAGCGCGGGCGCCGATCCCAGGCCCCGCCTGCTACGGACGTGGCGGCACGCTGCCGACGGTCACCGACTGCGCCGTCGTCCTCGGCTACATCGACCCCGCCCACTTCCTGGGCGGCCGCCTGACGCTGGACGTGGAGGCAGCTCGGACAGCCGTACAAACGCACGTCGCCGATCCCCTGGGGTGGACGGTCGAGGAAGCAGCATCGGCGGTCCTGGTGATCGCCACCGAGAACATCGTCGGGGCGATCCGCGAAATCACGATCGCGCAGGGCATCGACCCGCGCGAGGTGACGATCGTGGCAGGCGGCGGCGCATCGGGGCTGAACATCGTCCCGATCGCGCGCGAACTGGGTGTGGGCCGGGTACTGCTGCCGAGCACGGCGGGCGCGCTCAGCGCCTGCGGCATGATGTATGCGGACGTCATCTCCGAGTTCTCCGTCAGCCGCTACGCCGAAACTCGCAACCTCGATTTCACCGCCGTCAACGAGGCGCTGGCTACCGTCGAGGCGCGGGCACGGGCGTTCCTGGATGGCCTGACCGATATCGACCCTGTTTCGACAAGAATCGAGTTCATGGTCGCCGCCCGCTATCGGCAGCAGGTCTGGGAGCTCGATATTCCCATCGCGGGCTCGCGCATCGAGACCGATGCCGACGTCGCGGCGCTGGAGCGGACCTTCCACGAGACGCACCGTCGCGTCTTCGCGGTCGATGAACCAGGGCAGTACCTGGAGTGCCTGGTCTGGAAATCGCGCGCCACGGCGGTGACTGCCAAGCCCTCGGTCGCTTCCCGCGCCCGTGGCGTGGGACAGGCCCTGGAAGGCACGAGCGCCGCGTTCTTCCGCGACCACGGCGCGCTTGAGACGCCACGCTACGACGGCGCGCTCCTGCCACCGGACACCGAAATCGCCGGGCCAGCCATCATCCTGGAACCAACCACGACCGTGGTGGTCTACCCCGGCTCCACCGCAACCGTCACCCCTCTCGGGAATTACCTGCTGAACATTGGCCCGCAGCCAGCACTGGCAGCGGCGGAAACCCTGCGCGCGGAGGCGCCAAGCACATGAGCCTCGATCCGGTCCTGATGGCGGTCATCGCCAACCGTCTCGACACCATCGTGCGCGAGATGGAAAACACGCTCCTGCGCACCGGCCGCAGCGCCGTGCTGAACATGGCGCGCGATTTCTCCTGCGCGCTCATCACCGGTGACAACCGCCTGCTCGCCTCGGCCGAGGGGTTGCCGGTGCACGTCATCGGCATGGAGTTCCTCGCTGAAGCGATGACCACGCTCCACGACGATATCCGCGAGGGTGACGCCTACCTGCACAATGATCCCTACCTGGGAAACACGCACCCCGCCGATCACGTCATCCTGGCCCCTGTCTTCGTGGATGGCGTCCACCTCTTCACTGCCGCCGCCAAGGCGCACCAGGCGGACTGTGGCAACGCCAATCCCACCACCTACATGCCGTTTGCGCGCGATATCTACGAGGAAGGTGGGCTCATCTTCCCGGCGGTCCGTGTGCAGCGCGACTACGAGGACATCCCCGACGTCATCAACATGTGTCGGCGCCGTATCCGCGTGCCGGATCAGTGGTACGGCGACTACCTGGCGATGGTTGGCTCGGCCCGCATTGGCGAGAGCCGCCTCAAGGATCTCACCGCCAAGTACGGCGTGGAGTTGATGCAGGAGTTCATCGAAGAGTGGTTCGACTACTCCGAGCGCCGCGTGGCGCACGTCATCTCTCGGATGCCGGCGGGCACGATCACCGGGCACGGCCGGCATGACCCCTTCGGCCCACTGCCGGACGGCATCCCGATCAACGTCACGGTCAGCATCGATCCCGAAGCGGCGATGATCGACATCGACCTGACCGACAACATCGACTGCGTGCCGGCAGGCGTGAACGAGTCCCGGACCTGCGCCATGAATAACTGCATGACCGGGGTCTTCAACAGCATCGACCCCGACATCCCTCACAACGCGGGCACCTTCCGCCGCATCCGGGTCCATCTCCGCGAGAACTGCGTGGTCGGCATCCCGCGCTTCCCCCACTCCTGCTCGGTGGCGACCACGAATGTGGGCGAGCGCCTGGTCGTGACGACGCAGAAGGCGTTTGCCGACGCCTGGGACGGCTACGGCCTGGCGGAGGGCTCCTGCGGCATCGGCCCCGGCTTCGCTGTTGTCTCCGGGGTGGACTGGCGGCGCAACAACGATCCCTATGTCAACCAGAAGTTCCTTGGCTCGCAGGGCGGCCCGGCTGGCCCGGAGATTGACGGCTGGGTGACGTACGGCAACTCGGTCACCAACGGCCTGATGTTCCGCGACAGTGTGGAGATCGACGAGCAGAAGTACCCGATCCGGGTCAAGGAGATCCGCGTTCGCGAGGATTCGGAGGGGGCAGGCCGGCGCCGCGGCGCGCCTGGCTTCCGCGTCGCCTACGGACCGAAGCACGATGAAATGCGCGCGTTCTACGTCACCGATGGCTGCCACTTCCCGCCGCGCGGCGTGCGCGGCGGCGGGAACGCGGCACCCTCCCTTCCCTACGTCATCCACACCAACGGCGAGATCGAGGATCTCCCCACCATCGCCAACCACGACGTGCAGGCAGGCGAATTGCTGCTGCACCTCCTGAGCGGCGGCGGCGGCTACGGCGACCCGCTGGAGCGGGAGCCGCAGCGCGTGCGCGACGACGTCCTCAGCCAGTTCATCACCTTCGAACGCGCCCGGGATGTTTACGGAGTGGTGTTCACCGGTACGGAACTGACGGACGCGCTGCAGGTGGATGTGGCCGGGACGGAGCGGCAACGGGAGAGGATCAGGGCGGGGAGATAACCCTCACTCCAACCCCTCTCCCTGTGCGCAGGGAGAGGGGTTGCTCTTCGCGCTCGAATACGGATTCCCGCCCCTACAGCACATTCCCCGCTTCGACCGCCGCCTTCGTCGCCTGCATCATCTTCCCGATCGGCAGCCCGGCGAACGGCGCGTGCAGCGTCGCGCCAGTTCCCTCGAACGCCGCCGTGATCGCGCCGCGATAGCCGGCGCCGCCGAGCGCGGTGACATCCGTATAGCCATCCAGGCCCAGATCACGAACCTGCCGCTGGAGCTTCTCAACCGAGACCGGGTTGGTCGCAGGCAGGCGGAAGGAGATGTCATAGGTGGCCGGCACTACGAACTGCGGGGCGATGAAGCCGTATTTGGGGCTGAGCATGATCCAGGCGTCCCCGAACTGCGCGGCGTACTGGCGGTTGAGGCGACACATCGCGCCGGTGTAGGCCGCGATGGCCGGAGCCGGGCCGTGGTCAGGCTGCGTATCCCAGATCTTGCTCTTGCCGCAGGGAACGACAACCAGCATGCTCACGGCAATCTTGTCCATCTCGAAAGACCGGGGAGGCAGGCATGCCCGTGTTTGATAACGCCGACGCTGACTACGTGCGCTGGCTGGAGACCCATCCCGGCGGCTATGTCCTCAACACCTATCGAAAACCACACCCGGACTACCTCATCCTGCACCGCGCCACGTGCAAATCGATTTCGCGAACAGCGAGTGCACCAATAGCCTGGACCAGCGGCGACTATATCAAGATCTGTGCGGACAGCCTTGGTGACCTGGAAGCCTGGAGCAGAGTCGCTGTTGATGGCAAGCCACAACCGTGTGGGCAGTGCCACCCTTACGGGCGTTCCTGAACTGGCTCCGCTGCAGACGACGCCCCAGGTATGCTGCGCTACAGCTACCTGCGTGTTCTCCCAGGAGTAGGACTCTCCATGAACGGTGCTTCTCGCTCCGGCGCCATCTCGCGGCGCACGGCCCTCGGCGCGACCAGTGCTGGCATTGCCGCCTCACTGGGAAAGCGCCTCACACCCACCACGGCTTACGCACAGGATTCCACACCAACAGCGACACCAGAACCGACCGACAGCCTGAGCGTGGAAATCCTGCAGGCGGTTCGCTCTCTACCGGGTACGGTCGGGGTCAAGCTGTGGGCGCCGGCGATGGCCGGTGCACCGGCGTGGTCAGTCGCGCAAAACCCGGATGAGCAGCTGTTCATCGCCAGCGCGTTCAAGGCGTTCGTGCTGGCGGAGACACTGATCCAACTGGAAGAGGCCATCGACCCGAAGTCCAGCACCCCACCAGCCGCCCAGTTTGCCGCCGGGTTGCAGACGCTGCTGCCCCTGGACGAATCGGTCTTCGTGACCGGCTCCACCGTCTTCAACCCGCCCCACCTGACCGGCGAGGTCTCGCTCCGGACCGCGCTCGAGGCGATGATCTCGCACAGCGACGACACTGCTGCCGACATCGTCCTGAAGTACGCCGGGGCAGACAAGGTGCAGGCCTTCGTGGATGACATGGGGCTGACCCAGACGCGTATCCCCGCCAGCGGGGCGCAGTTCATTGGCTACATCATGGGCCTGGCAGATTGGCAGGCCACCACTTTTGCCCAGGTCGAGGCGAACGAATTCCCCGATCCCCGGCCCATCCTGAACGACACGATCACCATGGCCAGCAGCGCTGCCGATCTCGTCTCCTTCTACGCCCGCACGCTTACCGGCGAAATGTTCCAGCACGAGTCAACCCTGGCCACCTACCGGACGATCCTGTCATGGTCCGACGCCATTCCCCAGGCCATCCCGCTGGGCGCGAATGGCTTCGGCAAGGGCGGCCAGGTTTCGGCGAACGGGAGCAATGCGCTCTCCTTCGCTGGAGGCATGTACGTTCCGCAGCGCTGGATCTATTTCGCCCTGCTGCTGAACTGGACCGACGCCGAGGGCGATGCTGCGGCGACTGAAGTTGCGTACATCGAAGCGGCCCGAGAGGTATTTACGCTGGTGAGAGACGCCTTCAGCCGGTAAGCCTGGTTCGCCGCGACGTGCTTGAGCCACGCCGCGGCACCCGGCTAGCGCTTTCGCCCGGCACGAGGGCATGTTGCCGGCAGGCTCCTGGCGCTGGCTCCGGCCCGAGACCGCGGCTCGAGGCGAGCCTGTTGGTGTTTCAGCCTCACTGCTGCGTCGTGGAAGGCAGCAGGCACCGCTGGTAGTTCGGCTTGTATCGCCAGGGCGATGGCAACCCACTCGTCGCCTGACAGTGCTGATGGTGGCCGGTGCAGGTCTACTCCTGCCGCACGACTGACGCACGCACGGCGCGCACCGGGTATGACGGTGGCAAGTGCCGCCTGCACTGTTGGCTGCCAGGCGGTATAGGCGAAGGTCACCGCATCACGGTAGAAGTCTGCCGATTCTGGAGCGATCAATGGCTCACGTCTGCGCGACAACTGCAGCAGGTCAACGCCTACACCGGGTTGCGGCACGAAGTCACTGCGGTGGAAACGGTGACGAATCTGGCCAGCGAACCAGGGGTACAACAGCGCGGCCACCAGGGTGCCGTTCGGTTCCCCGAGGAAACGCTGGGCTGCCTCGCGCTGCATCACCAGCCAGGCGTCCTCTGGTGGCGAGACGCCAGTGGTCAGCTTGCTGACAATGGCCGTGGTGATAGCGAACGGGATGTTGGCGAAGACCTTGTAGCGGCTGCTGGGCAATGGGAAGTCGAGGAAATCCGCTGCAAAAATGGCCACGGCGTTCTCGTGGCCGAAGCGCCGGGTGAGCTTGCGCGCAAGATTTGCGTCCTTTTCGATCGCCAGCACCTGGCGGCAATGCCGGGCAAGACGGGCGGTAAGCACCCCGCTCCCAGGGCCGATCTCGATCACGGTGTCATTGGCATCAAGAGCAGCCAGGCGCACGAGATGCTCCGCGAGCCGGGGATCGCGCAGGAAATTCTGCGACAACGCAACGCGGGTTCGCTGGTGAGACATGGAATAGACTCCTGAATCGTCAACGGCACGGCAACAAGGCGCATCGCACACGCGACGCGCTGAAGCAGAGTCCGTCATGATTCAGGAAGATTGAAAATGGAAGAGGCGCTGACCCAGGCATACCTGCCACGCCAGGTGGTCAGCAGAGAAACACATCCAGAACCGCAGCGGACTCCGCCTAGACGAGTCGCACGCGCGTGAAGATGTAGCCGCAGCCGCTGCTACTCATTCTGGAGGCTCCTTTCCGGCACCCCGGGACGCCTGATGCATCCGGTCATGGCCAAACCCAATGGTACCCGCAGGTACCGTCTTCACGCTTCCGCCGGATGCCGTACGATGCCCCTCAGCTTGATTCTTCAGCAGATGGAGGACTTTACGTGAGCGACAGCGCAACCCAAACACCCCCTGACCTCGACGCGATTGCGGCGGCATCATTCGCCGCGCTCGGCGGGCACCAGATCGAGCCCTTCTCGCGCAGCATGCCCGCCTTCAACCTGGACGAGGCCTACCAGGTCACGGCCGCTGTCCGCCGCGCCCGGGAAGAGGCCGGGGCGAACGTGGTTGGGCGCAAGATCGGGTTCACCAACCGCACCATCTGGGACGAGTACGGTGTCTACGCGCCCATGTGGGGCTACATGTACGACACCACCGTCACCGACCTCGCGGGCGAGCCAAGCGGGGTAACGCTCTCGGAATTTGCGGAGCCACGCATCGAGCCGGAGGTGGTCTTCCACTTCACGACCGCACCCACGGCGGACATGAGCGAGCGCGAAATTCTCGATTGCGTGGACCAGATCGCGCACGGCTTCGAGATCGTGCAGTCGATCTTCCCGAACTGGTCCTTCTCGCCGGCAGACACCGTGGCAGCCTACGGCCTGCACGGCGCGCTCTTCACCGGCCCGTGGCACGACATTACCGCGAACCGGGACGAGTGGTTCGCGAAACTCCCCACCTTCGAGATCGATCTCTACCGCAACGGCGAGCTAGCGGACCATGGCCAGGCGAGCAACGTGCTCGACGGCCCGCTCACCGCGCTGAAGCATCTCATTGGCGTGCTGGCCGAAGACCCGAACAACCCACAGATCGAGGCCGGCGAGATCGTCACCACCGGCACCCTCACGCGCGCCTTCCCGGTGGTCGCGGGCGAGACGTGGTCGACACAGCCGGGGGATATCCCCTTCGAGGGGATCAGCATTACGTTCAGGTAAGAGCGAAAGCCCCTCACCCCCAAACCCCTCTCTCTGCGCGCAGGGAGAGGGGCGTCCTGGTAACCCGTGGCGTCCCCTGGACTCGCTGGCCCGTTCCCACGGCAGGTGCCGTGGCCGCTTACGCGCCGGATTCTGGCACGGCGTTGGCGAGCACCCAGATTGTGGAGACCACGAGTACCAGGGCGATGACCGGCATCACCCAGCCGACCTGCGGCCGCTGCCGCCAGAGCGCCCAGATCGCTGCTGCTGGCGCCACGATGCCAAGCACGAGGCTCCCAATGTGCGCGATATCCGTCAGCGGGGCGCCCTTCGGGCAAATGGGCATGCAATACGCGATAGCGGAGCCATTGGTCAGGAACGTCCAGCCGAGTCCCAGGACGGCTGCGCTGGCCACTCCGCCGCCCGCGCCGCTCGCCCCCGCTGCCAACGAGATCGCCCACCAGGCATGAATCAGGGCGATGAGCACGAAGATCGCCGCGACCATCGGGGCCAATGTGCCTTGCGCCGGGAAGAGCCCGACGCTGGCGTCGAGCAGGATATGCATGGTCGCGATCGTCATCGCGGCCGCACTGAGCCAGAGCCACGGCGGCATCCGCCACGTCTGGCCTGACCAGGCGATGCTGTCGTATTCCATTGCGCCCTCCCTGATGGCTCCCGAAACGCCCGGCTGCGGTGTTCCCCACGCGCACCGGGTGATGTACAACGCTCAGGTGGAACGACTGCGGGGCGATCCCCTCCTCTCCATTACGACAAGGTCGTGGTGAACATGTCCAGCCGGTCGTTGTCGGTGTCCGCGATGTAGACGCGGTCCGCGGCATCGACCGTAATGCCCATGGGGTCGAAGCCAACCGGCGAGATGTTCCGGGCGGTGAGTTGCGTCAGGTAGCGGCCGCCCCGGGCGAAGACCTGGACGCGCTTGTTACCAGTGTCCGTGACCAGCACGCGGCCTCCGCTGTCCACCGCGAGATCACGCGGGTCCTGGAACGCGCCGTTTGCCGTGCCCTCTCGCCCCCACATGCGCAGGAACTCCCCGTTGGCGCGGAAGACCTGCACCCGGTTGTTCGCCCCATCCGCCACGTAAATGCGCCCCTGGCGGTCCGCCACGATGCCGCGCGGGAAGTTGAAGAGCCCCTGGGTGCTACCGCGCCGCCCCCAGGAGGTACGGAAGCGGCCGTTGCGGTTGAACTCCTGTATGCGATTGTTGGAGGAATCCGAGACGTAAATGCGGCCGTTACGGCCGATCGTCACACCCCACGGGTAGGAGAACTGCCCGTTGCCACTCCCCTGCCGGCCGAAGGTCCGGATGAACTGCCCGGTCGGCGAGAAGATCTGGATGCGGTGGTTGAGCGTGTCCGCCACGTAGACCAGGCCGTCCTGGTCCACCGCGACGCCGCGTGGCCGGTTGAACTGCCCGTTGCGGTTGCCAAAGGTGCCCCAGGAGCGGGTGAACTCCCCCGTGCGGGTGAACTGCTGAATGCGGTTGTTGAAGGAATCCGCCACGTAGACGCGGTTCGCGAACACCGCCACGCCGCGCGGACCATCGAAGCGGCCATTCGTGGTTCCGGTGCCACCCCAGCCGCGCAGAAACGTGTAGCGGGGAATAACCGCCTGGGCCCTGGTCGTGACCGTGCGAAGCCCGGTCAGGAGGGCAACGCCGGCTGCCAGCGCCTGTCGTCGAGTCCCCTTCAGCATCTGCTGCTTCACAGCGACCGCTCCGCCAATCTCGCGCTGGATGCACAATTGTCTCCCTTGATGGTAGCCGGAGTCACGCGGGGACATGCACGATGCGGAAGTACCTCGATCTGGATCTCGGTGGCAAGATTGCCGTCGTCACTGGTGCCAGCTCCGGCATTGGCCGCTCCATTGCCGAGGCCCTGGCCGAAGCCGGGGCCAACCTGGTGCTGGTCGGGCGGAACCGTGAACGGCTCGCGGACACCGTTGCGGCAGTCGAAGCGCGTGGTGTGGAAGCAGTCGTCGTTGAGGCAGAGCTGACCGACACAGACGCGCCGCAGCAGATCATCGAGGCAGCGGTCAGGCGCTTCGGTGGGGTGAACATCCTCGTCAACTGCGCCGGTATCTTCGAGCCGATGCCCTTCGCGACGCAGCCTCTGGACAGCTTCGACCGCCAGATGGCCACGAATGTTCGCGCACCCTTCGCGCTCACACAGGCTGCCCTCCCCTACCTGACACCCTCGGGCGCGGTCGTGAACATCTCATCCATCGCCGGGTACAAGGGGTTTCCCCAGTCCGCCGCGTACTGCGCCAGCAAGGGCGCGGTGGAGCTGATGACCCGCGCCCTGGGCGCCGAGTTGGGGCCGATGGGCGTGCGCGTCAACTGCATCGCGCCCGGGAACATCCGTACCCCCATGAACCAGGGCCAGTTCGAAGCTTCGCGCGAGTACGAGAAGTCGCTGGAAGACCGCACGCCGCTGGGCCGTATTGGTGAGACGGAGGATATCGCTGCCGCCGTGGTCTACCTCTGCTCACCCGCCGCCAAGTTCGTTAACGGTGCGTCCTGGCTGGTCGACGGAGGGTGGGCCGCGCAGTAGCGAGCTGCACCGCCGCTCGGCACAGCTCGCGCACTGCTTCAGCCACACCAGGCAACGGGCGAGGCGCTGTGGTGCTTCGCCTGAGGCAGCAAGCGGCAACAGGCGCGTCCACTGGCTTGCGTCGACCCATTGCGCGCATGCGCGGACGCGGACACTGGACGAGCGATAGGGCGCAAAACCCCGCAGGTCTTACTGGTGCACCAGCACGCACCACCGACTATGGTGCGTCTCAACAGGCGCACTGGCCTGGTGAAACGCGAGCAACCGGAGGATTACCGTGGATCAGCAGCGGTTCGATGCCTTTACCCGCCACCTCGCGCAAGGTCCATCGCGCCGCTCCCTCCTGGGCGGTCTCGCCGCCGCGCTTGGTCTGGCCGTCCTCGGGCGAGAGCAGGCAGCGGCTACGCCTGGTGGGTACCTGGCTCCGGGCGCCGAGTGCACGGACAGCAGCCAGTGCGGCGACACCCGTTACAACAGCATGTTCTGCGATGACAACGGCTCCACCACTGACGGTACGCTGAATTGCTGCGCCTACGAGTATGGCTACTGCTGGGATGACGACGGCTGCTGCGGGAACCTGATTTGCTCCTACGGCTCGTGCAGCCCACAAGGTCTCTACGGCATCCCGCTTGGCCAGCAGTGCTTCTCAGATGATCAATGCCTGGATGACGGCAACGGGATCATCTGTGGCGACGCCGGGATGATGACCCAGGTCTGCTGCGTGTCCGGCGGCAACGGCTGCACGGAAGATTCCGACTGCTGCCTGCCCAACAACTGCCTCAACGGCTTCTGCCAGTAAGGCCGGCCAGAGAACCACTATTCGCTCGCGGCTCCTGACCGGACCGTGGGTCCGAGGCGGAGGATCAGACGTTGCTGATCCTCCGCCTCCCTGAGCAGTGATCAGAGACCGCTGCTTGAAGCCTGGTCCAGTTCTCGACCTATGCTGCCTTCTGTCCGCCGCCGACCACCGGTGACAGCGGTTTGCTGGCAAAGACGCGGGCAACCAGGATGCCACCTTCATAGAGCAGGAGCAGCGGGACGGCCACCACGCCCATGTTGATCGGATCAGTCGACGGCGTGATGATGGCAGACACGATCAGGATCACGATCACCGCGTACTTGCGGAACTCGCCCATCTTCTTTGGAGTGACCGCCCCCAGTTTGGCCAGGATGAACATCACGACCGGTAATTGGAACGCCAGCCCCAAACCGACCATCAGGGTCAGGTAGAAGCTGATGACCTCCTGCCCTTCCGGTGACCACTCGTAGATGTCACTCATGAAGGAGGCCAGGAACTGCAGGGCGCGCGGGGCGGCGAAGAAGAAGGCATAAGCCACACCCGCGAGGAAGAGCAGAATCACGAAGGGCATGGAGAGGATGAGAAAGCGTTTCTCCTTGCCCGTCAAGCCCGGCAACAGGAAGCCGACCAGTTGCCAGAGCAGCACTGGCAACGCGATGCCGATGGCGATGTAGAGGGCGATCTTGAAGTAGATCGTGATCGGATCGGTCGGGCTGACGACGTCGAAGCCGGTCGCGGCGCCCGACTCTTCCTGCAGCCGCTTCAGCAGTGGCCCAGCCAGGAAGACGCCGGCAATGAATGCGACGCCAATGGCCAACACGCTCTTGATGATGCGGTCGCGCAATTCCTCGAGGTGCTCAATGAGCGTCATCTCCTCGAAGACATCGGGCGCATCAGCGTCAGGCAGTTTCGGCAGGTGCGGCTTCGGCACCTTCGGCGCCGGGAGCCGTTTTGGCAACCGCGACGGCAGGGTTGCCGGCACGGTCGCCGGCAGGTTGACGGGCTGCTCTTGCGGAATCTCCGCGTTCATGAATGAGACCCTCCTGTCACCACTGCCGGCATCGGCTGCGATCATCAGGGGGCAGAGGTCTGTCCGGAGACGACGGAGTCGGTGTCGCGCGAGTCAGCAAATGGTGTCTGCCACAAGCGCTTTTCGTGCCGCCATGAAACGGCTGATCGGATCGTACTACGAATCGACACTAACGTCTGCAAATGGATCACAAGTAGCCCATTACGGAGGCGATCTCAAGACTTTACCCCGTGCAAGGACAAGACAATTTGCAGACAGCTTCAGAATATACCCAGCGCACGTCACCGGCTTGCGATGCTGACGCCGCAAGTAAGGCATCGAACATACGGCTGCTTGTCATCCCGGGATTTTATTCTGGTGGAGAAGCAAACAACTGCAGTGGGGCTGACGCCCCACTGCAGTCCGATCTGCCTGATCTTGCCGGAATCCGCCGCGGTTGCGGCCAAGGGCTACCGGGCGTAGTACGCCAGGATGAGGTCCTCGTTGATCGGCATATCGACGTCCTCGCGGCCCGGCATGCGCAGGACCTTGGCGCTGACGCCACCACGATCGAGCCACTCCGGCACGCGGCGGTTGGACTCCAGCTCCTCGATGACCACCGGGATCTGGGCGGCAGCCTCGGTCACGCTGACGACTTCGCCGGGTCGAACCTGGAACGAAGGGATGTTCACCTTGCGGCCGTTCACGCGCACGTGGCCGTGGCTCACCATCTGGCGGGCCATCGGGCGGCTGCGCGCAATGCCAAGGCGGTAGATGACGTTGTCCAGGCGGCGCTCCAGCAAGCGCAGCATGTTCTCACCGGTATCCCCCGGCTGGCGGAAGGCCTGCTCGTAGTAGCGGCGGAACTGCGTCTCGGAGACGCCGTAGATCGCCTTGGCCTTCTGCTTCTCCTTGAGCTGGATGCCGTAGTCAGTGCGGCGCGGCCGGCGCTGCGGCGCTCCACCCGGCGGGGTCTGGATGCGGCGGCGGAGGGACTCCCCACCCGTCCCGTAGATATCGATGCCAAACCGGCGGGAAACCTTATGCTTCGGCTCGTGCCTGACCATGCGTGAGCAAACCTCTCCACGTTTCGTGTGAACACGCCCGCAGTGGGAACCACTCCCGAGCAGCCGCCAGGAGGGCCGCCGATCCGCCCGGGGATCGGCCGCGTCGATTCAAATCCGTGCCATACCGACCAGGGAATTCAGCACCCTACGAGTCTGACACACCTTGCGCTCCGGTCATGAGGAGTGATCTCGGAGGCACAGCCGCATAGCGTAGCCGAAAAGCCCAGGATTGTGCACTGGTTTCGGGTCAATTGGCGTGATGATCGGCGCAGTACCGTGAGAAGGGTGGAAAGAGATCCCTCCTTCGTCGGGATGACAGCTGAAAGTGGGCGGTTAGCGCTCGCCGCCAGGATCGAGCGCGTCGCGCAGGCCATCACCGGCCAGGTTGAACCCCAGGACGGTCAGGGAAATCGCGAGACCGGGGAAGATCCCGATGTAGGGCGCGGAGGTCACGTAGCGCTGCGCATCGGCCAGCATGCGGCCCCACTCTGGCGTGGGTGGTTGCGCGCCCAGGCCGAGAAAGCCCAGGGCTGAGACCAGCAGAATGGCGTTACCCACGCCAATCGTGGACTGCACGATCAGCGGCGTCAGCACATTTGGCACGATGTGCTTCGTGATGATGCGGTAATCGCTGGCGCCCATCGCCCGCGCCGCAGCAATCATCTCCTGCCGCTTGACCGCCAGCGTGGAGGCCCGTGTCAGCCGTGCGTAGGCCGGCAGCCCGACCAGGCCCGCTGCCAGCATTGCGGCCGGCAGGCCCGCGCCGACTCTGGCGGCGACCGTGATCGCCAGCAGGATGGCCGGCAACGCCAGCAACAGGTCGACCAGCGCCATCAGCCCGAGACCCACACGCCCCTCCCGGTAGCCGGCAACCACGCCAATCATGATCCCCAGGCCCAGGCCGATGAGCACGGAGACGACGCCAGCGCCGAGGGAGATGGGTGCGCCCCGCACGACCCGGGCGAAGATGTCACGGCCAAGGTCATCGGTCCCGAACCAGTACTCCGCGTTCGGCGGCGAGAGCCGCTGCGGAACGTTCTGGATGGCGGGATCGCGCACCAGGAAGGGGCCGACGATTGCCACGATCGCCAGGAACACCAGGACGATGAACCCGGCAACCGCCCCGCGATTGCGAGCGAAGCGCCGGAAAAAGCGCTGCACGGAGGAACGTCGTCCTGAGCCAGTGACCTGCAGGCTGGTGAGTTCGCTGGCCGCTCCCAGCGTCGTAGCCGTCACTCGTAGCGAATCCGGGGGTCAAGCACCGCGTAGAGCACATCCACCAGCAGGTTGAGCAGGACGAAGATCGTCGCCAGGAGGAGCACGACGCCCTGCACCATCTGGTAGTCGCGCGCCCCAATCGCGGTAACGGTCAACTGTCCGAGACCGGGCCACGAAAACACCGTCTCGGTCACGACTGCCCCGCCGAGCAGGGATCCCAACTCCAGGCCCACCACCGTCAGCACCGGGAGCACCGCGTTCCGCGCCGCGTGGACCGCCACCACCCCACGCTCCTGGAGTCCCTTGCTCCGTGCCGTCCGCGCGTAGTCCTGGGCCAGCGACTCGATGAGGGAGGCTCGCGTCATACGCGCCACAATTGCCGCCGGCCACGCGGCCAGCGTCAGCGCCGGCAGCACGAGGTGGGCAAAGGCGTCGCGCGCCACGGCCAGGTTCCCGTGGACGAGCGCGTTGAGAGCAAGGAACGGCGTCGAGGGATCTGCGCCGAGGCGTGGGTTCACGCGTCCGGAGATCGGGAGCCAGCGCAACCACAACCCAAAAATGATGATGAGGATGATGCCCAGCCAGAACGTGGGAATAGAGACACCAAACAACACGACGCTGGAACTGACGTAATCGAGCCAGGTGTGGCGGCGTACCGCCGCCAGTGTGCCCAGGACGACGCCAGCGACGATGGCCAGCACCATTGCCACGACCGCCAGTTCGATCGTGGCCGGAAAGCGCGCCGCGATCTCGTCAACCACGGGGGTGTTGGAGCGGTAGGAGCGCCCCAGGTCTCCGCGCACCGCGCCGGACAGGAACGAGCCGTACTGCACCCACAACGGCTGGTCCAATCCCATTTCGGTTCGCAGTGCGGCCAGTGATTCCGGATCGGCGCGTGCGCCGAGCACGATCGCCGCTGGATCGCCGCCGGCCGAGTGGAGCATGAAGAAGACGAGCAGCGAGATGCCGAGGAGGATAGGAACGGTCAGCGCCAGGCGACGCAAGATGTAGATGCCCATGCCGATGGCGCCTTCCCCTCGCGACCGTTGCGTACCCACCGCGCCTTATCAGGCGCGGTGGGTACTCGTTCTAGCACGCCAAGAGTACGAATCAGCGCGACTCCGCCTGACGGCAGCTGGCCGCGGGAACTAGCTCGCGGCGATGTCCACCTCTCGCAAGACCAGTGCCCCGACCGGTGAGACCTTGAGGTTCTCGACCGTGGCGAGCGCGCCAATCGCCTTCTCGGGATAGCCCAGCACGACCATGATGCTGTCATCGAGAATCAATCCCTGCGCCTCGACGTAGAGCTTGGCGCGGGCATCAGGATCGGCGGTCTCCTGGGCCTTCAGGACCAGTTCGTTGGCCTTCTCGTTCTTGTAGCCCATGCGGGTTACGGCCCGCTCATTGGCGAACAGGGAGAACATCACGTTGTCCGGATCGCCGTTATCCCAGGTCCAGTCATTGATGAACGCCTG
The DNA here is from genome assembly GCA_046328375.1 of Thermomicrobiales bacterium. GTDB lineage: Bacteria > Chloroflexota > Chloroflexia > Thermomicrobiales > UBA6265 > JACCXM01. The sequence continues at coordinate 7,602 of JAXLWT010000027.1, read as the reverse complement.
TTCCTCACCAGAGTTCAGCAGGTCGAAGAATTCCGCGTCCTCCAGGGAGAGCAAATTCGCAGTGATGCCGACCGCCGCCAGGTCTGCCTGGATCAACTGCCCAAGGACCGGCCAGAAGGAGTTGGCCCGATTGGCCAGGTCAAACGTGATGTCCGTCAGCCCCGACTCGGCAATCAGGGCTTTTGCCGCCTCCGGATCGTAGGGGTACTTGTCGGCGAGCGTGGCATCGTAGCCAATGAGCGTCGGTGCAATCGGGCCAGCGCCGAGCGTGTAGTGCCCCGAAGAAACGACCTCGGCCACATTCTGCTTGTTGATCGCGTGCTGCACCGCCTGGCGCAACTGCTGATTGTCGAAGGGGGCAATGGCTTCGTTGAACGCCAGGAACTGCACGTTCAGGAAGGGGCCGGTGATCAACTGCAGGTTGGGGTCGTTCTCGACCGTCCCCGCGTCCTTGAAATCGACCTGGTTGGCAACGTCGATCGAACCGGTCTGCAACTCGGAGAGGCGAACGGTGTCCTCGGCGATGGTGCGCCAGACCACCCGGTCCAGCGCCGGCCGGCCACCCCAGTAATTCTCGTTGGCCACCAGAACCAGTTCGACATCCTTCGTCCAGCTGTCGAAGGAGAAAGGACCGGTCCCGACTGGCGCCTGGCCAAACTCGGCCCCCTGCGCCTCGAGCGCCGCCGGGCTTACGATGCCAGCCGCGAAGATCGCCAGGTTGCCCGGCAACAGGACCGTGGGGCGGCTCAGGGTGACAGTCAACTCGAAGTCACCTGTCGCCTCAACGGATTCGACGTCCGCGAAAATGATCCCGCGATAGACCATCGATTCCTGGAAGAGCGGATTGTCTTCGTCGATCTGGCGCAGGAAGTTCGCTTCGACGGCCTTGGCATCAAGCGGCGTGCCATCGTGGAAGGTCACACCCTCGCGAATCTTGAAGACGTACTGGAGTCCGTCCTCGGAGGCCTCCCACGACTCGGCGAGGGCGGGTTCGATCTCCGCACTGCCTGTCTTGAACCGGGTCAGTCCCTCGGTGACGTTGTCCCAGACCGGCAAAATGTCCCCGTAGCCATTGGAACCGCCAATCGCCGGGTCAAGCTGCACTGTGGACTGTGGAATCGCCACCACCAGGGTTTTCCCAGCGTCCTGCAGTGCCAGCACCGGGGCGGCCTGGCCCTCACGCGTCGCCAGGTTCGCCAGCGACACGGCAATTGGCGCCGCAAGGCCAAGCCGCGCGGCGTGGGCCAGGAATCCGCGCCGGTCAAGCCGTGCCGCCTGGAGATCACCCACCATGCTGGTTAGCCCCGTTACAAGATCCTGGTTCATCTCGTCGTCTCCTTGTCATGACCGGCCTGCTGCCGGCCACGTCTTCGTGCTGCGTGCGGCCAACCCGCACCGTTCCGCCGAAAGCGCCAGACCCGGTCACCTCAGCACCGTTGCCACTGGATCGAACTGGAATGGCAGCGTGTCGACCACCTCGACGGCCGTCTCCCCGACGATGACCATACGCTCCATCTGATAGCTACCGACACCGAGCAGGTAGTACGGCAACTCGATGCTGACCACCATGCCCGGAGCCAGGGGCCGCCTCTCGGAGGCAGAGACAAAGGGGGCCTCCTCATAGTGATGGGCCAACCCCACGCTGTGACCAAGGTGGCCCCGGCTGTAGTTGGCAAAACCGGAGCGGCGCATGGCGCTGGTTCCGGCCTGCCAGATGTCGCTGATCGGAGCACCTGGCACCGCGGCGGCAATGGCGGCGTCGAGCGCGTTGCGAAGGGCGTCGTAGATCTCCTGCTGCTCGGCGGATGGCTGCAGGCAATAGGTCCGGCCGACATCACTGTGATACCCGCCGACATCAACCTGCATGTCGAGCTTTACTGTCTGACCTGGTCCCACCACCACCGTGCGTTGACCATCACCAACAGACACGAGGCCCTCGGCCTGGCGCATGTTCGCGAAGCGCGCATCACCCTGCACGGCCTGCCAGATTGCGGTGTGATAGGCCGCTGAGACCTCGATCGCACGCATCCCGGGCTGCAGGGCATCGCGTGCCCCCGCGATCCCGACCTCCGTCAGGTACCCAGCGAGGCGCAGGTTCTCCCGCTCCTCTTCATCCTTGATGGCGCGGAGATCGTCGAACACCGCGGTCGCCTCAAGGAACTCTGCATCCGGGAGCCGCTCTCGCAAGCCAGCAACGATCCAGGCTGGAAGGGAGACCAGTTCCAGCCCAACCCTCCCCCGGACTGGACCCACCGCGCCGATCGCTCCCGCAACCGCATCGAGCAGCAGATCTGCGTCGTACTGCGCTGGCCGATCCAGCGTTCCCGCGGGACGAGCCGCAGTCACGCGCTCGGGAATAGACGCACCGCCAGACCGCAGATCCAGGTGCTCGATCCAGAGCGGATGGGAGAAGCGCGCTGAGGTTCGCTGATAACCGCCGATTTCCTGATCGCCGGCAGCGACGGCTGTTTCTCCCTGTCCGTTGACCGCCACGGCCACAAGGCCCGGAAGGGGCCACAAGGTGGCGATGGTGCTGGGGCGGCCGGACAGATACTCCGCGTTTTCAGCCGTGGCTGCTACCAGCACGTCCAGGCCAGCACGTTCCACCGCCAACGCGATCCGCGCCTCGCGAACACCAGCCGCGATCCACGGGCTCATTCCTGATGTCGTTTCCATTCCAACCCGCTGCGTCATGACTGCCTGAGCACTCCTGTGCCCCACACGGCGTATTGTTTCCTAAATTGATCGAGAAGTAAAGTTTCTCTCGCCACGCTGATGTCACCGGTTGGATGCACGTACCGCGTCCGCTCCACCTGGACCAGTGCCTGACCTCCCGCACCGAGCGTGCCCGCATCGCATGCAGGCAACGCGTGGGGCTACGGGTCCGTGAGATGGGGAGCGATCGACAGGGCACAGGCACCCTCGCGGAGCGCCCTGGCCACCTTGACGTGTCCGCTTTGGAGCACGGCGCTCCTGATCCTGCCAGCACGTCCACCGTGGATTGCGTACTTGTACGGATTTGCCGGAACGTCGCCGGCCGTACTGTCTTGACATGGCCCGCCACGGTGGCGACGCCAAGCAGCGGCAGCCCGACGGAAAGGGTGCTTACCGCAGGAGGTCATCGTCATGAACAGTGACACGTTCGATGCGCTCGCTATGCGGCTCGGGGCGAAGACGTCGCGCCGCCGGGTGGTCACCCGGGCAGTCCAGGTTGGCGGCGCAGCAGCACTGGCTGCAACCCTGGGCCGCTCACTCACGGAAAGTACTGAGGCAGCGAATTGCCCGTATGGCGCAAACACCTGCGCCAGCGGCTATGTCTGGCGCGATGCGTTCCCGGGTGACGTGGTGTGTGTCGATCCAGGCCAGCGCGCCCAGGCCGCCTCGGACAACGCCAATGCCGCCTATCGCGTTGACCCATCCAACCCGCCGTACTGCCTGAGCGGTTACGTCTGGCGCGACGCCTACGACGGAGATGCTGTCTGTGTCGAACCGTGGGTCCGCGATCAGGTCCACTACGACAACTCGCAGGCCGGGTACCGGATTGCCCCTGGCTGCGGCTACCAGACGACCACGTGAACAGCTCGCACTCACGCGCCGCGCGTCCGGCGCGTGAGTGCAACCCCGAGTTTGATCCTCTGCCGTGAGTTTCACGCCTCCGGCGTCGCCAGGTTGCTCTCAAGCAGGGTCGGCGGCTCACCGGCCGTCACCTCAGGCGCATCATCCAGGCCGGGCATCGTCACCACCCGCCAGAGGCAATAGACAAAGAGGGCACAGGCGGCCAGCAGCATGGCCACCTGACCCGGACGCCAGCCGATTTTCGTACTGACACCGCCAAAGAAGAGCACTACTGCCAGGAGGAGCGTGACGAAGATATACGCCTCCGACTGTGCGTCGTACCACTGGGCGTTCGCCACGAGGGCGCCGGCCTGGTCTTCCAACTCCGCGGCTTGTTGCAACTGCGGAACCTCGTAGTCGGCCATGCGAAAGGGATCCAACGGCGCATCAGGGTTGTTCAGGGGATCCGTCGTCATCCAGGCGGCAAATGCCGGCTGCAACTGCCGCGTGAAGCGGGCTTCGTAGACATTGGTCAGCCGCGTGTCGCCCCGGTTGTAGGCTTCCAGCCAGCCCATGAAGAGTGCGATATCGACCTGGCGCTCCTGAAAGCCAATGATGCTGGCGCGGGAGGCGGCAGATCTGAACTCCTCGGCCCGGAGCGTTGCGTCGTTCTGCTTACCTGCCCACAGTCCAGCCTGGTATCCAGCCCACGCTGCCAGGAAGGATGCCGCGCCGAGCAGCACCACGATGGCGATATCGACACGGCGCGACCAGCGCCGGATCGCCGCGGCTGCGACGAGTTCCGGGTCCTCCGGTTCCTGCCGTTCTGCATCGTCGGCCACGCCTGGACGGCTCCTTCTAGACCGCGGCGATATCGGTGCTCCAGCGACGCCCCAGCCAGCTCGCGATGATCGCCCCTGCGATGAACACCGGCACGACAGCGTAGGCCAACCGAATACCAATCGCGTCGGCCAGCGTACCGAGGAGCAGTGGGGCGCAGAGAATGGCGGTGCCGGACGCAAAGGACAAGCGCGCCCCACCTTCATTGGTGAGCCCCGGCGCCGCGCCAAGCGCGAGCGCCGCCGCCACCGGGAACAGGTTGGCCACCCCCAGGCCTGCCACAAAGAGCCCCAGGATTGTCAGGGGTAGCAGGGGGGACAGCCAGTAGAGAAGAAACCCGATCGCCGCGAGGCCGAGCGCGATCGGAAGCACCCGCTCCGCCGCCAGCCGCTGCGCCACCTGGCGTCCCACCACGCGCCCGGCCACCATCCCCCACAGGAAGAGGCTGACTGTGGTGGCAGCGGCGCCGACATCCAGCCCGGCAGCGGTCAGGAAATCGGCTCCCCAGAAGATGAGGCTGAACTCCACGCCGACGACCAGCACCACGGTGATCCAGTAGGCCCAGTACCCTGCCGGCAGCCGCACACTTCTCAGCCGTTCATCCGTTCGTGCCGGCGGGGGTGGCAACGGCACGGCGCGGTACCGGACAAAGAGGGCGAGCGGCACCAGCAGGATGAGGAGCCACGGACCACGCCAACCAGCCGGGGTTGCCTGACCCAGGCCAATGAGCACCCCGGCCAGGGCGCCAGTTGCGGCGGAGAGGATGTTCGCCTCCACTATGGCCAGGGTCCGCCGGGCGCCATGCCGATCCGCCAGCACGGCCGGGATGAGCACGAGCGCCAGGGAGCCAACGGCGCCCATCAGCAACACGCTGCCGATCGTGAAGAGCGGCTGCCGCGCTACGGTCAACGCCACGGCGCCGAACGCCAGTCCGGCTGCTCCCAGCCAGAAGACCTCTTTCCGGCCCCATACCCGCACCAACCGGTCCCCCACGACCCCGGCCAGGATCATCCCGATTGCCCAGGCACTGAAATGGAGACTGGTCACGGTGTAGGACAGGTCCAGTTCCTGCCGCAGCGACGGCATGAGCGGTCCCAACCCGCTGAGGAGGTAGTTGTAGACCCCCAGCATGCCGTACATCAGCCAGGTCAGGGCATCACGGCGGAACGGCAGGTTATCCAGCGGGTCGACGCGGCGCGGACCGGGAGCTGGTTCGCTCACTCCGGCTGGCCCGGCCAGCGGTAACGGACGTCCGGCTCTCCTTCTTCATTGGCGGAGCCGTCGCCGAACCACTCGGCCACGAAACCACGACCCTCGTAGAAGCGGCGCGCCCGCTCGTTGCGCTGGAAGGCATAGAGCTGCAGCCCATCCGGATAGCGAGACATGGCCACGTCCAGCAAGGCGCTACCCAACCCGCGCCCCTGGTGCTCCGGCGCAATGTAGAGGTGCTCCAGCCAGCCCTCGTGCAACGCCGCAAACCCGGCCACTTCTCCAGCAATCTCGGCTACCCACACCTCTTGCTGCGGCAGCATGACTGCCGCCACCCACTGGTGCGTCTCAGCGTCTGTGTGCACCTCTGGCAGGTAAGGCAGACCGTGCCGGCGCGACGCCAGGTGCGTCTGGGCAATAGCCGCGGCGTCCTCAGGACGCGCCCGGCGCAGCGTGAAGTCGTGTGCAGCACCCACGTCCACTACCCAACCAGCGACGAGCGCGAGACGCTGCCGCGCAGCGAACCCAGGCCAGCGAAAAGCGCCGCGAGCAGAAGCGACACCACCGCCGCGGCAATGGACGCCAGGCGCAAGTTCTGCGTCGCGGCGTCAACGACGGCCTCCAGAGCGACCGCACCCGCCTGGCTCCCTGCGTGGCCGGTGGCCCACCCCTGAGCGAGCAAAAGGGTGGCGATGAGGAGCGTAGCGCCAACGGCCAGCCCGAAGCAGAGGCGCATCAACGCGCGCAGGCGGTCCCCCGCCAACGCAATGCTTGCAGCGGCGCCCAGGAGCGCCACCACGGTGGAGATGTAGAACGCCCGGTTCAGGTTCAACAGGGCGCGACGGACCGCGTCGGCGGTGGCGGCGTCCAGCACCTGCAGACGAAGATCTTCGGGCGCAATCTGCAACTCGATAGGGAGCGTGTCGCTGACCGCGTCGATTTGTGCCTGCAACTCAGTGGCAATGGGGGAGAGGTCGAGCACCACGGGCTTTCCCCAGCCGGCAGTGATCTCGGCCGCCAGCATGGTGTAGAGCCCAGCGTTTGCCTGGCGCCAGGTGTCGGCAAAGGCCGGACTGGCAACTACCTCCCGGGCGGCGCTCCCGACTACCTGGCGCAGCAGCCGCGCCTGGACTGCCTGCGTTGCCGTCGATGCCTCGCCCAGGGTCGCGGTCACGACCTGGTCGGTCACGGCATCCGCAATCAGGTACTGGATCTGCACATCGTTGGCCACCGGCGACACCGCCCGCAGGTAGTCATTCTCATTCAGCAGGATGGTGCGGGCCCAGCCGGTCACCAGGGCCACGGGCGCAGCCAGGCAACAGATCACCAGGCAGAGGATGGAGAGCGCACGCATCCAGACCGGCGTGCCCCGCTGTGGCATCAGGTCCCCCTCTGTGCGAGCACCTGGCGGCTGATGGTGTTGCGCACCATCACCGCGGTGACCATGGCGCCGATGATCAGGCCGATGCTGGCGAGATAGAGAAAGACCAGGAACACCAGGAGGCTGCTGGCCGCACCGTAGGCGGAGCCAGGATTGGCGAAGTGCAGGTAGACCTGGAAACCCTGGACCAGGAGAAACCAGATGACGGTGGCCACCAGCCCACCGGGCCCCGCCTCGGCAAGGTGGTAGCGGTCACTGCTGGTCATGTAGAGGAACGTTGCCGCCGCAAATCCAAGCAGCAGGATCACCGGCCCCTGCAGCCCATCCCACCCCTCCGAGAGAGCTGGATTCAGGTGGAACCGGTGCGTGGCGAGTTCCACGAGGTCACCGCCCCAGATATAGAGCGCGAAGGCGAGGAGCAACACGATGCCGATGCCGACGGCAGACGCCGTAAAGATCAGCCGCTGCAGAAGGATGGGCCGGGTATCCACAATGCCCGCGGCCCGGTCAAACGCACCCGCCAACTCGCCCAGGCCATTACCGGCGACCAGGAGGGTAACCACCACGGCCACGACGGCGCTCGTGACTGAGGGCCCTTCACGCGCACGCAGCATTGC
>JAXLWT010000026.1:0-80289 GCA_046328375.1 Thermomicrobiales bacterium | reverse complement strand
TTCCAGCCAGCCCAGACCCGCAGTGGCAGAGCGATGATCCGCGGCCGTCAACCAGTAACGCTCCTTACCGGGTCTACAACATTGGGAACAGCCAACCCGTTGAACTCCTCTATCTCATCGAGCTTCTTGAGCGGGAACTTGGGGTCAAAGCCCAGATGAACCTCCTGCCCATGCAACCCGGCGATGTGGAAGACACGATCGCCGACGTCGCTGACCTGGAAGCGGCCATCGCATTCGCCCCATCTACGCCGATCGAGACCGGCGTGGCGCGTTACGTGGAGTGGTTTCGAGCCTTCTACGGATACTAGTTGATGTCCAAATGCATGCAACTGAAGGCACACGTGAGTCACGGTCGAATTTTGACAACGCACAATTCACCAAACTACCATCGGCCGGTCCAGCAGCAGGGGAAGGCTGCGGGGCGTCCGTACCCAGCGCGCTATTCCTTGATCTTCAGGCGACGGCGAGGGTCGATGTAACCCGGCCGTATGCGTGACTTGCGGCATTCACGCCAGGAGCCTCACCACAACAAAGGTGGCGACGTGCAAGCATCCCGATTACTCGCACCAGAGACATCCGAACTCGATGGCCTGCTTCAGAAGCTTGACGCTCGGACCGCGAAGGTAGGCCTGATTGGGTTGGGCTACGCTGGACTGCCGCTTGCGGTCGCGTTCGCTGAGGCCGGGTTTGACGTTGTCGGGATCGACTTGCAGCGTGCTCGCGTCGATGCACTGAACAGGGGCGAGTCGTACATCGGAGATATCCCGGCCCAGCGCGTTGCCTCTCTGGTACACGGAAACACGTTCCGGGCGACGACCGACTACGCGGCCCTGGCCGATGTCGATGCCATCACAATCTGTGTCCCCACCCCGCTGACGGCGGACAAGGGGCCAGACCCGAGCGCCGTTGCAGCCGCCGCGCGGAGCATTGTTCCCTGGCTGCGTCCAGGGCAAGTCATCGTCCTGGAGAGCACGTCGTACCCCGGAACGACTGAGGAAATCCTTCTCCCGGCTGTTGCGCAATCGGGCTTGAAGGTTGGGAACGACATCTTCGTGGCGTTCGCGCCAGAGCGTGTCAATCCTGGCGACGCTCATTTCGTTACGCGGAATACGCCGAAGCTGATTGGCGGCGTCACTCCCGCGTGCAGCGATGCCGCTGCGGCGCTTTACCGCACCATCGTGGATGAGGTGCACATCGTTTCGTCGCCACGAGTGGCCGAAATGGCCAAACTCATGGAGAACACGTTTCGCCAGGTCAACATCGCCTTCGCAAATGAAATGGCCATTGTTTGCGAGCACCTCGGCATAGATGTGTGGGAGACGATCGATGCCGCTGCCACCAAGCCCTTTGGCTACCTGCCCTTCTACCCCGGACCTGGCTTGGGCGGACCGTGCATTCCGGTAGTTCCGCACTACCTTTCCTGGAAGTCACGCCTGCATGGCTACGAGCCGCGCACGATTGCGGTGGCTGACGAAGTCAACGAAGGCATGCCAGCGCACGTGGTCGGACTCGTTGAGCGAACGCTGGCCAGTAGTGGAACTCCGCTTGCAGGGGCCCGCGTCCTCCTGCTGGGCATAACCTATAAGCCCAACGTGTCGGACACGCGTGTCTCACCGCCGATGCAGATCCTGGAGTTGCTGGCCGACCGGGGAGCGGAGGTCGCCTACCACGATCCGCTCGTTCCGGAGTTCCAGATTGGAACCCGGCGCGTCGTGAGCACCAGCCTTGACCGTGAAACGCTGGAAAGTTCTGACTGCATAGTCATTGCCACCAATCACGCGTCGTACGATTGGGAACACGTTGCCCAGACGGCGAAGCTAATCGTCGACACGCGGAACGCCACGTCGAAACTCCCAGCCGACCTGGAAACGCGTGCGCGAATTGTTCGCCTGGGCGCTCCGCTTGAGGTCGCACCTTGACGACAGACTCCGGCTCCCGGCTTGCTGCTAGTAACGGGCAACTTCACGCTCCGATCACGTGGCTGGTGACAGGCGCCGCGGGATTCATCGGATCGCACCTGTCGGACGCACTCGTCGCGCGTGGGGACACCGTTCTTGGCCTCGACAATCTGACGACGGGTCGCATCGAGAACGTGCAGCACCTCTTGCGGAATCCCCGATTCCATTTCGCCCGGGCGGATGTGTCTGATGCCGTCGTAATGGACAGACTGGCCTCCCAGGCCACGATCATCGTGCACCTTGCGGCAGCGGTTGGCGTCGAGCTCGTCGTCGAGCGCCCGGCGTACACGATTGAAACGAACGTTATGGGCACAGAGGCGGTTCTCCGTGCTGCGCTCCGGTACGGAAATCGAGTTCTTCTCGCCAGTACATCGGAGGTTTACGGAAAGGGCAGCCGCATTCCCTTCGGCGAAGATGACGACATCCTCCTCGGTCCCACGAGCAAGAGCCGTTGGGGGTATGCCGCCAGCAAGATGGTCGATGAATTTCTGGGCATGGCCTATTACCACGAACACGGGCTCGAGGTGGTGCCATTCCGGCTCTTCAACACCACTGGTCCACGTCAGTCCAGCCGTTATGGCATGGTCGTTCCCCGCTTTGTCCGGCAGGCCCTGCGCAACGAGCCAATCACGATATACGGTGACGGCAGCCAGCGCCGCTGCTTCTGTGACGTGCAGGACGTTGTACGCGCAATCGTCGCCCTGTCGCTTCACTCTGAAGCCCCGGGGCGCACGTACAACATCGGCAACACGCAGGAGATCAGCATCCTCCAACTGGCTGAACAGATCCGGGAGCAAATGGCGAGCGAATCCCCTGTGGTCATGATTCCGTATGAGCAGGCCTATGCTCCTGGGTTCGAAGATATGCAGCGGCGAGTTCCCGACATCGCGCGCATCCAGGCGCTCATCGGCTGGAACCCGGAGATTCCTCTCACGCGAACGCTGGAGCGTATTCGCGCAGACCTGGATGCCGGGACTGTCCAGCCGGCCAGCTAGGGAGAGCCGGATCTCCGTTATGAGCATCAGGCCCCGTCCCGGCAGGCTCCGAGTCTTGCGCATCATCTCGCGCATGAATGTGGGTGGTCCGGCGCGCCACGTTGCCATTCTCCATGACGGTCTCGATCCGGAACGGTTTGATTCCATCCTGGTCTACGGCGAAGTTGGTTCAACAGAGGGCTCGCTGAAGAGCCTTCTTGGGCCAGAAACCAACACCGTTGCAATTCCAGAACTGGGTCGGGAAATCTCGCCCCTTGCCGACAGCGTGACACTCTTCAAATTGATCAGGCTCATCCGTGCCACACGGCCAGACATCGTCCATACGCACACCGCAAAGGCCGGTTTTGCAGGACGCCTTGCGGCGCGCATGGCCGGCGTTCCGATCATCGTGCATACGTTCCATGGTCACGTCTTTCACGGCTACTTCTCACCGCGTAAGACGCAAGTCTTCCTGGAGATAGAGCGTCGTCTTGCCAGCGCAAGCCATCGGCTGGTAACGATCAGCCCACGATTGCGCGATGAAATCGCAGGCTACGGTGTGGCCGATTCCAGCAAGTTCGAAGTCGTGCCGCTCGGTTTGCGGATCGCAGCGCATGGTGAACACCCACGGCGGACCGGTGCATTTCGACAATCGCTGGGTATCAGTGACGACGCACTGCTGGTCGGTGCCGTCGGGCGCCTCGTACCGATCAAGAACCTCGGAATGCTTCTGGAAGCCGTCCGGATTGCGCGTCAGGAAGTTCCGAATGTGCAGGTGGTGTTTGTCGGTGACGGGGAACTCCGGCGGGAGCTCGCCGACAGCGCTTCAGCGCTCGGCATTTCTGACATTGTGACTTTCGCCGGGTGGCAGAGCGACCTCCCGTCCGTCTACGCCGATCTCGACGTCACCGTGATTGCCTCGCACAACGAGGGAACCCCAGCCTGCCTGATCGAGGCAATGGCCAGTGGATGCCCGGTCATTGCGACCAGCGTGGGTGGCGTTCCCGACATGATCGAGCCGGGTCAGACTGGCCAATTGGTCCCGGCCGGTGACGTTGGAGCCCTCGCGAGAGCTATAGTGCGCGTTGGCAAGGAGCCCGACCAGGCTCGACGTATGGCAGAACAGGCTCGCGGGGAAAGCCTGTCCCGCTATGACGAGCGACGACTCGTGTCGGACATGGAGCGGTTGTACCACCAACTTGCGCGAGAGGCAGGCCTGCCGGGGACGGGGGAAACAGGCCTCATCGGGGAGGGTGCGCGCGGGTGAATTCCTGGCTAGGCGCCGCGGTTATCGTCGCATTCATCGTTTCACTGCTCGGGACGTACGGCATCCGCTGGGCGGCCCGTCATTTTGACTGGCTCGATCACCCGAGTCGCCGCAAACTCCACAGTAATCCGGTACCGCTTATGGGCGGGGTCGCGATGTACGCCGCATTCGTAGTGGCGCTGCCGGTTGCTCACTCTCGCACCGTGGTCGAAGAGGGTTCGGTCGTCCTGGCAGGCGCGACGCTGTTGCTGCTCACAGGGATCATCGATGATCGACGTGGCATGAGTCCCCGCATCAAGCTCCTCGCGCAGGTCGCTGCGGCCTTGTTGCTTATTGTCGGCGGCGTTCACATCTCGGTGTTCACGAACGACGTCCTGAACATTCTCACGACGGTTATCTGGATCGTTGGCATCTGCAACGCCATGAACTTGCTGGACAACATGGATGGCCTCTCGGGCGGAGTTGCCGCGATTGCGTGCGCCATGTTTGCGATCCTCGCCGTGATGAATGGGCAAATCTGGGTCTCAGTCGTGGCGGCGGTGCTCTTCGGGGCGATTCTCGGCTTCCTCTGGTTCAACTGGAATCCCGCCAGCATCTTCATGGGGGATGCAGGTAGCCTGATGCTCGGTTTCCTGCTGGCCGTCCTCGCCATCAAGCTCCGATTTCCAGGAGTTGAACAGGAACGGGCGCTGGTGGCTCCCCTTCTGATCCTGGCCGTCCCAATCATCGACACCTCACTGGTGACGATCTCTCGCATTCGGCGCGGAGTCAGCGTTGCGGCGGGAGGACGGGATCACGTTTCGCACCGGCTGCTCCTGATCGGCCTTTCTGTGCGACAGGCCGTCGGGCTCGTCTATGGCGCTGCGCTCCTGGGCGGGGCAACCGCGATTGCCGTCACGACGATCAAGAGCGAGAACCTCGCCCTACTCCTGATCGCTGCATCAATCGTCATTGCGGTGTCAGCGATGATTGGCCTGGAGCGACTCGATCTCTCCGACACCGGGCAAGTTGCACGAAATGCCGAGCAGCGGCCCGTTGCTCGCCTGGTGCGCCAGGCGTCGCAGCGCCTTGAGCGTGTGAGCTGATCTCGTTTTCCAGGTGCGCCGTCGACGCCGCACGCTCAGAGCCCACCAGCCCCGGCACCCGCACGCAGTGCTGCGGGACGATTCGTCACGCCGGGCGCGCCGCCGGCACACAACCACGCCTGGAACTGCAGCACTGTCCACAGATGGTATTGCCAGTTGCGCTCGCCTGACACGTGCTCGCGCCATTTCTGTTGGATAGGCTCAGGATTGAGGAAGCCTTCACGTCGCATCTGCTGCGGATCGAGCAAATCCTCGGCCCATTCACGCAGCGGTCCGCGCAGCCAGGCGTCGATAGGCACCCCGAACCCCATTTTCGGACGCTCCATCAACTCCCTCGGTACGTACTGATAGAGCACATCCCGCAACAATCCCTTGCCCTGCGTGCTCGTGATGTTCATCTCCAGCGGGACTGTCGCGGCGAACTCGACCACCCGGTGATCAAGCAGCGGGACACGGGCTTCCAGGCTGGTCGCCATGCTCGCGCGATCGACCTTGGTCAGGATGTCGTCAGGGAGGTAACTAACCAGGTCCAGGTACATCATGCGCTTTGCGAACTCGGGAAGGGCTGCCCAACGAGATTTCGCCGTCAGCACCGTTGACGGTTCTGCGCCACCGATGACGATGCTCTCAGGATCTCGCCACTGGGAGACCAACCCCAGATAGAGTTCTTCACTCGTATCAACAGACAGCACTTCGGCAAGCTTGTGCAGTTTGTCGCCAGGGGTTCTCTGCTTGAATTTGCCAGGCAGAACCGGCTGTAACCGTGAGAGATTGCGATCCCACGTCTCAGCCGAAAGCGACGTCAGCGCACGCCCACTTATGGTGCGGGCTGGCTTTGGAGCCCATCCGATGCGGCGCCAGATCGTTTCACCCCAGAAATACCGGTTGTACCCGCCAAAGAGCTCGTCGCCACCATCTCCCGAGAGGCTGACTGTCACGTGGCGCCGTGCGAGTTGAGACACCAGATACGTCGGAATTTGGGAGGAGTCAGCAAACGGTTCGTCGTACATCCACGGCAGTAACGGGATGACGTCGCGTGCTTCGGCGGGAGTGACTACCAGCGACGTGTGATCCGTGCCAAGATGCCTCGACACCGCTGCCGCGTGTGCAGCCTCGTCGAACCCCTCTTCGTTGAACCCGATGGTAAAGGTCTTGACCGGGCGCGCGGACTGCGCCTGCATCAGCGCCACGACGGTTGACGAGTCGATCCCGCCAGAAAGGAACGCGCCCAGCGGCACATCTGCAATCATCCGCAGGGACACCGCTTCTCGCAGCAGCATGTCCAGCGCAGCTATGGCATCGGGCCGTGATCCCATGAACGGTTCTCGCGCCCCCGCCAGCGCCACCTCTCTCGCGGACCAATACGGCTCGATTTCCTCGGCTCCTGGGGTGCGGTTCCGCAGAGACAGGATGCAGCCGGGGTCCAGCTTGGAAACCCCCTTGTAAATGGAATATGGCGCAGGGACGTAGCCGTGACGCAGATAGAGCGTCAGGGCGTCACGATCGATCTCGGCTCGAAAGGCTGGGTGCGCAGCCAGAGCCTTCAACTCCGAGCCAAACAGGAACGTATCCCCGAACCAGCCGTAGTAAACCGGTTTGATACCGAGGCGATCACGGACGAGATGCAACTCGCGGAGCTCGCGGTCCCAGAGCGCGATGGCAAACATGCCGACAAAGCGCTTGACTGCGGCCGTCAGTCCCCACTCTTCTACCGCCGCCAGGATGACCTCTGTGTCAGATCCACCGCGGAACTGGTGACCGCGATCAGCGAGCTCCCGGCGAAGGGAGGCAAAGTTGTACACCTCGCCGTTGAAGACGATCTCAAATCGACCGCTCTCCGAGGTCATCGGTTGATGCCCTTTGGGCGAGAGATCGACGATGGCCAGCCGCCGAAAGCCAAGCGCTGCTCCGCTTGCCGCGTCTGTCCAGGCGCCCTCGTCGTCCGGGCCGCGGTGCTGCAGCGTGTCAGTCATCGACACAATGCGCGATCGCAATGTTTCACCAGACGAGTCGGGATTCGACCAGAACCCGGTTATTCCGCACATTCCGTGTCACCCCGCTTCGTGCGCGTCACGCGTCTTGCACCACCGTGGCGTACAGGTCTTCATAGTCGGCCAAAATGCGATCGAGGCTGAAATGGCTCAGGATGCGCGCCCTGGCCTGCTCGCCCAGATCTGCCCGCTCCACCGGTCCGGCGGATATCATGTCCTGCCAGGCTGAAGCAAGGGCCGAAGGTGAACCGGGCCGAACGATCCTTCCGGTATCGCCAACCACCCTTGCGGCGTCTCCGACGTCCGTGACTACGCATGGTACGCCGCACGCCATCGCTTCGCCGACGACGTTCGGGAAGCTCTCACTCAGGGAGCAGCAGGTTGCAATATCGAAAGCACAGTTGATCGCCGCAACGTCCGTCCGGGGCCCTGCCCAGAGAACACGATCCGCGATCCCCTTGCTCTCTGTCAACATGCGCAGATGTTCCCGGTAGCCATCATCGCCGCCGCCAACACACACAAATCGGATTGCGGAATCCTCATCGCTGATGAGCCGCGCCGCCTCCAGGAAGGTACTGTGATCCTTTACAGGATCGAGGCGCGCCACGAGCCCGATCAGGACCTGTTCGTCGCCAATTCCCCATTCACTTCGTAGTTGAAACCTTGCCTCTGGATCTGGCTTGAAGAGCGTCGTATCAAACCCGTTTGGAATGACCTTCCAACGCGCTCCCTTGTAGCCGCGGCTGATCATGAATTCCCGTCCATGATGCGAGTTGACGATGATGGCAGACGGAACCCGCGCGAGACGCGAGAGCGTCGCATCGATCACTGCCACCTGGCGTCCATAATCAACATCCGGGACGGCACGCATGTTCCAGATCAACGGCAATCCAAGGGTGGGACCGGCCAGAGTTGCCAGAAGGTTGGCGTGATACATCCAGGATTGCAGTACATCGGGCTTGTCTTGCAACAACAGGCGCCGCAACCTGAGGAGCGCTCTTGGGTCTGGCACACCAGACCTCATGTCGAGGCTAGCGGTTGAGATTCCAGCCGTCCGGATGACTGTCGCCATTTCACCCGGCGTCTGCAGCGAAATCACGCGGTGTCGAAACTTGCTCGGATCCGACCGGGTCACCAGCCGGGTTAGCATGGTTTCCGCGCCACCAACATCGAGCCCGGTAATCAGGTGGGTGACCGTGATCACGGCGCTTCCAGGGTTTCCAGAGAATCGCCGCATTTCGCAACATGTCGTTGAGATGCATTCGCTAATGGCAAGAGCGCGGCATCGCACGCGATACTTCGTATCTGATGTTTCATTTAGTTAATGGCGCTGCGAATTCCATTCCTCAACCCACGGCGATTACCAATTCGCCAGCGATCGTAATGCCAGAGCTCCGAGCGAGTTGACGGGAGAGTATAAGCGTGCAACGAAGCGAAGCTTCTGAAACTCGGCGATTCGAGTTTGGTGAAAACTGGCGCCGGTTTCTCGAAGTTCTCGACGATGATCGCATTCGAGTCGCTGAAGATTCGCTCAAACACATGCTTGGAGTTTCCTCGCTTACGGGCATGTCCTTTCTCGATATTGGCTGCGGCAGCGGATTGTTCTCCCTCTCAGCGATGCGACTCGGGGCCGAGCATGTTCACTCGTTCGACTATGACCCGTCGAGCGTCAATTGCGCACTGGAACTCAAGCACCGGTATTTTCCTGCTGGTTCGCGCTGGACGATCGAACGCGGGGATGTCCTCGACTCAGAATATCTCGAATCTCTTGGCAACTGGGACATCATTTACTCCTGGGGTGTCCTCCATCACACGGGAGATATGTGGCAAGCCCTGCGGAATGTTGCAGATCTGGCGCAATCCGGCACAAAGGTTTTCATCAGCATATACAACGATCAGGGCGGAGCCTCTCGCCGGTGGACACGGGTGAAGCGCGTCTACAACTCAGGAGTTGCTGGTCGCGCTGCGGTGCTCGGCACCTTTGTTCCAGCCTTCGCGCTGCAGTGGCTAGTTTTTGACGTTCTGCACAAGCGCAATCCTCTCGACACGTACCGTGAATACTATCGAAACCGGGGAATGTCGCCGGTGCATGATTGGGTCGATTGGCTTGGGGGATACCCCTTTCAGGTTGCCACGCCAGAGCAAGTGTTCGAACACTTTCGAGATCGTGGATTCTTGCTCGAAGCACTCAAAACCAGCGGGGGAGGACTCGCCTGCAACGAATACCTGTTCCTTAAGCAGTAGACCAAATTCAGGGTTTCCGCCCCGGATCATTGTCTACTTTTGTGCGCGGCGAGTACCACTGCGCGTGGCACCCGGTAAGTGGGTGCACCGATATCGATATCGCGTCACTGGCAGATTGTGACCGAGGCGCCTTGCTACGCGAGCATCGTTCGGTCTCCCAAGAACGGCACTGATGATTCGGATAGTCTTCCTGATTGGCTCGCTCCACCGCGGCGGTGCTGAGCAGCAACTGACACTCCTGGTTCGTGGCCTGGATCACTCCAGGTTCCACTGCACTGTCGTCACGATCTACGAGGGCGGCAAACTTGCCCAGGAACTCGAGAACATTGAAAACGTCGAAGTGCTCTCGGTGAAGAAGCGCGGGAGAAGCGATAGCGTCGCCGCGCTCTGGCGTCTCTTACGGCTCACCAATGGCCTGGCGCCAGACATCGTTCATGGATATCTCGACTCAACCAATGTCCTGGCCATTCTGGCTGGAAAGCTCTCGGGCGCACGGGTTGTGTGGGGAGTACGTTCATCAAGCGTTCAACCGGCACAACTGGACCGCGCCACTCGAATCTATCGTCGTCTTGGCTCAATCCTGTCCTCCTACACTGATCTCATCATTGCCAACTCCATGGCTGGACGTGCCTACTTCGTACGTCTGGGGTACGCCGCTAACCGGATTCTCGTTATTCCGAATGGGTTCGAGACCGATCGGTTCTCTCCCGACAGCGGTGCAAGAGGCCGTGCTCGAGAAGGCTGGGGCGTCGCAAGCAACACCCCGTTGGTAGGGCTCGCCGCCCGGCTCGATCCGATCAAGGATCATCCGACATTCCTGCGTGCCGCGGCCCTGCTAACTCAACGCATGCCGGACGTGAAATACGTGTGCATCGGCGGCGGGGGAACGGCAGAATACGAGCGCGAACTCAAGCAACTTGCAACGGCTCTGGCAATAGATGATCGGGTGATTTGGGCAGGCGAAACAGCGGACATGCCTGCGGCGCAGAATGGTCTTGATGTCGCAACACTTGTCTCATCGAGTGAAGGCTTCCCAAACGCGGTTGGGGAAGCAATGGCTTGCGCAGTTCCATGCGTCGTAACAGACGTCGGGGACTCCGCGGAAATCGTGGGCGACACCGGTATCAGCGTCCGGCCGGGCGACCCCGGTGCTCTGTGCGAAGCCTGGGAAGCGATTCTCGGGCTTCCGGCAGACGAACGCGCACACCTGGGAATGCGCGCACGCCAGCGCATCCTTGATCGTTACAGCGTTGCGTCGTTGGTCGATCGCACTTCCCGGGAACTGATGGCCCTGGTCGAAGATTCGGCGTCGCGACGAGCTCGTGGCGTGATCGATACGCATGCAAACCTGGGCACTCGCATTGACTGAAGAGAACGACCGGGCAGGAGTCGAGTACTGGAATGGGGTCTGGAGGGACGAGTTCCTCCCCGGCCCGATCGATGCAAGCCTCAGCGGACGGCAGAACCGCGTGAATCGCGCCATGCACGAGTTTTTCAGCCAGCAGTTCTCGCAGCTACCGGATCCGACAACGTCGCTCCTGGAGATTGGAGCGGCGAGATCACAATGGCTGCCGTACTTCGCCAGGGAATTTGGATTCGCCGTCACCGGTCTGGACTATTCACCGGCCGGTTGTGATCAGGCACGAGAAATCCTGCGACGAGCCAATATCCCAGGCACGGTCGTTGAGGCTGATCTGTTTCACCCACCTCCGGCCCTGCAGAATGCCTTCGATGTCGTCGTCAGTTTCGGGGTCGTGGAACACTTCGATGACACGTCGGCGTGCATCCGTGCGATGTCCAGGTTTCTCAGGCCGGGCGGACTCATGATCACCGAGATACCGAACCTGGCCGGTATCGGTGGACAGCTCCAGCGAGTCGTCTGCCCGGCTATCCTGTCGGTGCACGTCATTATGAGCACACAAGATTTGAAGGACGCTCATATCGACGCGGGACTTCATGTCGAATCGTGTGACTACATCATAAATGGCGGCTTTTCCAACCTGAACGTCAGCTGCCGCCGCGACGGGCCCGCTTTTCAATTGATCTCGCGTTTACCGATGATCTTGACGGCACCTTTTGTCGCCATGGACGCTGCAAAGTTTTCAACACCGCCCAATCGGCTGACATCGCCTTACATCGTTTGCGTTGCCCGCGCATCAGGAACCCGGGAAGAGAGGGAGACAGATCGACGCATGGCCACGCGCGAGGCCACGACCAGGAAGACCAACGACGCAGCGTAGACGAGCGTCGTGGCTAGTGCGATGCCGGCCACACCGGCAGTGCGTGAAAGCAGAACGTCAAGAACGATGTCCAGGGCAAGAACGATAGCTGCCTGGACAAGCAGCAGGTGATTCGCACCCAGTGAGGAAATCAGCCGCGAGAACACGATTCCCACTGCAAGAAAAGGCAACTGCCAGGCTCCGAGCGCCAGCACTCTGGCCACGGCCACCGTGTCTGCCGCCGAAAATTGCCCCCGTTCGTACAAGAGCGACACGAGCGGAATCGCGAAGATCGTGGCAGCGACCGCAATCGGCAGTGTCGCCAGGAGTGCCAGGAGAGAAAACGTCCTCACGGTTGATCGCACTTCGGCCCAGTTCTTCGCAGCCACCATACGCGAGAGAAATGGCAGGACTGCGGTCCCCAGCGCGAGTGAGCCAAGGCCCGTCGCCAACGTTATGAACTTGAGGCCGTATCCGAGGGTTGCCACGCTTCCCGGGCCCAGTGACGCGGCAACCGCCTGATCGACAAGTGTCGTGCCGCCCATCAGCACCGAAGCAGCCGCCATAGGTGCATACTGTTGCCCAACACGCCGCAAATCCTCAGACACACCGCTCCAGCCGGGGAGAATCGCAACTCCCATCCTCGCCAGCGCCCAGGCCAGGGTGAACGTTCGCAGTGCGAACCCGATCACCATGCCTGCTGTCAGCGCTTCGATTCCAGCGTCTGGAAATGCGAGAAGCGCACCGATTCCCGCGATAGGGATCATGCCCTGCGAGAGGGATGGAAGCGCGAAGGCGCCTCTTGCATTGAGCACAGCGGCCCACAGAGCGGCCAATCCTCCGAGAGGAACCGTAAGCAGGAGCGCAAACAATGCCTGTTGCGTCAACGCCAGCTTCGAACCTGCAAATCCAGAGGCGATGACGCGCAGGAGAAACGGCGAGATTAACCCGACCGCTACCGAGACCAGGCAGAGCAGGCCCAAGAGCACCGTCGTCATCTCCCGCAGGAGCCGGTCACTCGAATCAACGCCTTCCTGTTCCGTCACGCGCAGGTAGGCTGGAATGAATGCCGACGCGACAGACCCGCCCAGCACGGAGAGGACGAACGTTGGCACAACGAGGGCGACCAGAAACGCGTCGGCAACGTCACCTGTGCCAAACCTGGAGGCAATCAGGAGTTCGCGTGGTATGGAAACGACGGCGACGAGCGCCGTGGTGACCGCGACGACCGTGGTTGCGCCAGCAATCTGCCTGGTTACGCTCATGTTTGGAGATGAAACCCAGGTTGCCCTCGCCCTTAGCGCCCCGAATCGCAGGAAGTTGCTCACGGAACGCCTGCTCGCTCATGCCTGATTTTTCGCTGCGTCGCTATCATGGTCACCATGGTAGTGATGTTCGAGCCGGGATGATGCAGTTCCGTGGCAGGGGTTGTACGAGTTTCACCCTGTTTCCCGCCGCAGGTTGGGCGGGTGACCGTTGCGAACGCGCTGATCAGCCAGGCACACCCGTGCCGCCCCGTTTATGAGCGCAGCTGAGGTCCGAGGCTCCACGATGTGTGGGCTGGCACGTTTTCCTGTGCCATACACCAGAATTGCGACGCTCGTCGTTTCCGGCTGGATGCTCGTTGTCCTGGTGCTCGGCGCGAGAATGGGTTACCAGAGCGCGGTTGAGAGCCTCACTGCGCTCAGTTCCACGAAACCATCCGTCCAGTCCACTGCCTCTCTTCCGCCCGCGGTTCCTGATTCCCCGATAACCTATGCAACCGCGGCTTTGGCTATCTACATCGTCGTCGTCGTCACCATCTTGCTAAGCCGGTTCCTCCGGTCGAGATGGACCTTCGCGGTTGCACTCTTTGTCCCCCTTGCTGTTTTCACGTCGGGGGCCATTATCTCTGGATCAATCGCCGCGGCTCTTACCGCGTGCGCGGTCCTTGCAACAGCCTGGATGGCTGGGGATGTCATTCTGCTGCTTCTCCGGGTCCCCACTTCGCAGATTCCCCAATCTGCGTTGACATCACTTCGTGTTGCTCTTGGCCTTGGTTGCCTGGGCCTGACTATCCTGGTACTGGGCTCAGTCAACGGCATTTCGGTGCTCCCGGTGGTGACGCTGGCGATCTTGATTGCTCTCGTCTGGCTGATGTCAACGTCCCGCAATCCGGCAAGATCGTTTCGCCCGAATCTCCCTTCCTCGTGGGCCGTGCCTCGACTCAGCTGGTTCGAGTCACTCATGATGGCCCTGAGTGCCGCCCTGTTCGTGTTTGCAGCACTAGCGGCGCTGACGCCGGAGTCAATTCTCACTGGGTCGGATTCCGTGCGACAGCACCTGCCTCAGGCTCGAGAGATCTGGCAAGACCATGCTGTGCTTGTCTATCCGACCATCGAGACACCATCCGCATCCGTGCTTGGCGCCGCGCTCAATGCCGTTGCATTCGGGTTCGGCGACATCACCGCTGTGCGAATCCTCCAGGTTCTGGTATCGCTTTGCTGCCTCATCGCAATTGCAGGGCTCGGGTCCACGCTGGAAGGCAACACAGCTGGCATTGTGGGAGCGGCAATTTTCTCCGCCACGCCGCTCGTTCTCTGGCTGACCGGGCACGCGTATCCCGATCTGCTGGCCGTGCTCTTCGTCTGTGGGTCTCTGCAATGCATTATCTGTTGGCAACATGATGGACAATGGGTCTGGCTGCTCTTGTCAGGGGCGTTAGGCGGCTTCAGCCTCGCTACCAAGCAGATTTCGGCCGTCGTGATCGTGGCAATCCTCGTCGCTCTGGTGGTCACCGCCCGGCCTGGGATCTCACTCGCCGGGAGGGCTCGCACCGTCGTGATGTTTTCGGTCGCCTGCTTGCTAGTGCTCGTCCCCTGGTTTGTACGCAGCGCGGTACTTACTGGGACATTTCCCTTACTCGGAACGGTTGTCCGGCAACTCTTGAACGTGCCAGGGCTTCGCAATCTTGTAAGCTGGCTTCCGCTCTCGGCCATTTCGCAAGGCCCGGTCGTCCCCCCTGACGGCCTGGCAGGAGTTACGGGCGGAGTCGCCAGGTCACTCCCGGGGATTCTGGCGGGTCCCTGGGATCTCACGTTCACCGGCGCCTACGCCAACTTCCAGGTTGTCCGTCATGGGGAATTCGGCATTCTCTTGCTCCTGTTCCTCCCTCTCGCTCTGCTCAGCATCTGCACCCGTGGTACGGCCTTGCTGGCCGTGGTCGCCTTCCTGTCTTATCTCGGATGGATTTTCACGATCCAGGTCCCTCGCCACCTCTTGCCGGGTCTGGCGCTTCTGGCCGTGCTGGCGGGGGTCGCAGTAGCAAGGACAATCAGTGGCTCGCCCGCATGGTCTCGAATTCCCTTGGGTCGTTTCGCCCAGATTGCAGCAGTCGTGGGGATCGCCCTCACGCCACTCTTCTTTCTTCCCAACACAACAACCGGCTTCCCCATCACCGTGCTTACTGGCGCGACTCGGCCGGAGGCGTACCTGAACCGCGTCGATCCAGCGACTCCAGCGTTATCAGCGGCTTCCAGGCTTCTGCCAGCGGACACGCCGGTCGGGTACATCGGTCAGTGGCAAGGGGCACAGATTTCGACTGAGTCACGGCTTATCTACCTGGGTCAATACAGTACAGATCCAACCATTTCGCTCGATGACCAGGTTGGAAGTACTCCCGAAGCCATTTTCAGGAGCTTCGACAAGTGGGGTATTCAACACTTCATCTGGGATCGACCAGACACTCGACCCCAGGACGTCGGCTCCACTCTGCTTTCGGGCGACTTTCTCCTGCGTTACACAACGATCCTCGGCGGAGACAACGGCATCTACCTCTTCGAGATTCACCCGGATGGCGTAGCTGATCCTACGTCGCAAGTGAACATGCTCCAGGATCCTGAGTTTGCCACCCTGCGCACCGCCGGAAATGTGTGGAATGGTTCGAAGCGGGATGTGGGTGAGGCAGGCAGATTTGAGCCAAGACGCCAGGTCGCAGTCGTCCAGCGTGTCGACGTCCTGCCGGGCACCCCATACCTGGTTGTCCTAACCGGGTCATGCAGTTCGAACCTCGACCTGACTCGCGTCACGCTCGACTGGTTGGACGCTAATCAAGCCACCATCAGTACCACCTCGGACGATCTTGCATCGGGAACCGGGATCAACTCAACACTCATGTGGCGAGCTTCCCCTGCGAACGCGGCGGCTGTGAACGTAAGCGTTTCGACGGCCGCAGGCAGCCCTTGCCAAATTGCCAACATCGGGATGTATGACTACAGGAACTCGTAAATCCCGGCAAGGTGGTTTCCACAGCGCTCCCTTTCAGGCATATTGTCGGTATCCTTTTCTCTCGTGAATACCACCATGCTCGGTCGGCCAAGACCGGGACCTAAAAGTTTCACGCTCCACAATGGACGCATGAGCCTACTGCTTGCCGTGGGCACAGCGCTCTGGATTCTCGCGATCGCCGTCGCAACGATCCGCATGATCGGTGCAACCGTGGGTTCGTCTCTTACCAACTCTTCCGCCCCGCGGTCCGTACCTCCGGATCTGGCTAGTGCCGCTGCCGTCACCATCGGACTGTGCATGGTCACATCGATCATCATGCGGGTGATAAGGCCGCGGGGCGCCTGGCCTGCGCTCATCGCAACCGCCGCTGTCATCGTGACAACCGTTGCCGCCGTGACCGGGACGCTGCTCGCTTTCATGACATCGGTAACCATCAGTTGCCTGCTCTGGCTCGGCGGCGAGTTGCTCCTGGCCCTCCTCCCACATCGCCCATCTGCGGCGCCGGTTCGCGTTCCCCTTGCTGCTGGGCTCGGCACGGCTCTCTTCGGACTCATCTGGCTCGTACTCGCGGTAATTCAGCGGCTCGATGCTGCAACCGTGCTCACGACAACAGGCCTTACGTTGGCTGCACTTACCCTAGCAGTACGTAAGCTCACTGGAGAGTGGCCAGTCGTATCACCGAGGTTGGCTGGCGTGCCGCCAAGCTGGTACGAGACGATTCTGCTCTCGTTTTCGGTTGGCCTCATTACCTTCGCATTACTGGGGGCTTTCGTCCCAGAAAACGTCTCGGACGCCACAAGGCAGCACCTGCCCATCGCGCGCGAATTCTGGCAATCTCACGGCGCACTACTGCTTGATTCGATGCCAGTCTCGCGCCAGGCGATCCAGAACCACGTCATCTTCGCCGTCGCCTATGGCTTTGGCGGGGTGACCACGGTCAAGCTCATTCAGGCCGCCATTGGCCTGGCCAGCATTGCCGGCGTGGGCGCGCTGGGCTGGATGCTGCACGGCCGCTTCGCAGCGATCGTCGCCGTCAGTGTGTTTGGCACGATGCCGATCGTTCTTTGGGAACTGGGCCATGCCTTCATTGACATGTTGCCTGTCTTGCTGACCATGAGTGCTCTGGCCTGCGTCGTCATCTGGCATCGCCAGAACAGCCTGCCGTGGCTCGTCGTCGCCGGCGGTCTTGCCGGCATTGGCGTATCGACCAAGCTCAACATGGCGGCCCTGCTCGTCGCCCTGGCAGCAGCGGTGTTTCTGGTCGGCCGCGCACCGTG
The DNA here is from genome assembly GCA_046328375.1 of Thermomicrobiales bacterium. Lineage (GTDB taxonomy): Bacteria > Chloroflexota > Chloroflexia > Thermomicrobiales > UBA6265 > JACCXM01. The sequence goes on along the minus strand of JAXLWT010000026.1, from coordinate 63,008 downwards.
GAGCTTCCGCGAGCGTCTCATTTCCACATTAGCCTTCTGCCTGGGCACACTCACGATGGCGCCTTGGTTGATCCACATCGCGATGAGTACCGGCACACTGCCGGGGCTGGCAGCGCTCCTGTCTCGCGTATCGCAATTGACAGCGCAATTCCAGCCGCAGGAGGTTGTCGTGGCTCCGGTTCCGGAAGCGAGGGACGTCGCTGAAGCCGTCGCCGCTGAATCCACTGGTCCACCCGCGGACTGGGTTCCCTTCGGGCACGCGCCATTCGATCTCATTCGCCTCCCGTGGACTCTGACATTCAGTGGTGAGCGCTTTGCTTTCCCTGTTGTAGGACGGGGGGAGTTGGGTGTCGCCGCAATGCTGATTACTCCTCTCTCCCTCCTGGGCGTTCGTTGCCGGCTCGGGACTTTGATGATCCTCGTCGCGCTGATTTCGTACGTGGGCTGGTGGCTGACTCCGTACCAGATCTCGCGTCACCTGTTGCCTACGCTTGCCATCATTGCCGCCCTGGGAGGGAGCGGAGTCGCAACACTCATCGGCCTTCAACTCGTGTCGCGCTGGTACAAGGTGCTAACCTCCGCGATCCTTGGAGCCTTGCTGGCGACTGTTGCCTTGACCCCTCTCTTCTTCGTGACAGGGACTCGGACACAGATGCCGATCGCGCTTCTCACTGGCTCCCTGACTGCTGACGCCTACGTTCAGGACACCGTCGATGCCGCTACGCCGCTCCTGGCATCGAACAATTTGCTGGCGCCGGACACCCCTGTCGCATTTCTCGGCGGCATGTGGGACGCGCCGCAGATTTACACCGAAGCGCGGTTGGTCTTCTTCAACGGCAACGACGCCGGTTCCACGCCTGACGCCGTTCTTGCCAAACTCGGGGAGCAAGGGATCCGATACATCATCTGGAATCGTGGCACCTCGCCAACCAGGGACTCCAGTTCGACTATCCGCTCGACACCGTTCCTACGGCAGTACACCCGCATCCTGGCCGGAGACAACAACGCGTACCTCTTTGAGGTACTCCCGGCCGGAGATACGACGTGGGGAGCGCCGGGTGTTACCAACCTGCTTCTCGATCCGGGCCTGAAGGCTGTCAAGGGCAAGAGAGGACCCTGGTCGACCGATGGCAAGTCAATCGTCGCGGATGGAGTGGTGGCCCTCTCACGGCGGGCAACGCTGTCTCAGGAGGTCGATGTCACCGCTGGGCACGCCTATCTCCTCCAGGCGCCGATTCGTTGCCTCGACGCCTCCGGCCGCGGCATTCTTACCCTTCATTGGCTCGACAGCGGTGGATCAGTCATCGGTACGGCATCCGAAGAGGTCTCACCGGGCCAGCAGGTCAACGACCATTTCCTCTGGCGGCGCGCCCCTGATGGCGCAGCCAGTGTCCGGGCTGAGTTCTCGATGGCTGGTCCCTCGCGGTGTGAGTTCTCCGGTGCCGCCCTCTATGACCTCGGCTGAAGCAGCGGCGCCGCGACATTGAGGACGCCCGGGCGCGACTTTTTGCCGCATCTCGCCGACAATCACGCACGATGATGACCTCCACCCATCCACGAGCGCAGACCGCACTGCGAGAAGAGGATGTTTCTGGCGCTGCCCGCCGCGCGTGGTGGCGCCCTGAATGGCCACTGGCGGTGCTGCTCCTCATCGTGCTGATCGTCAGTCTGGCGACGTTCGGGAACGTGGCCTCATACATCCGCGGTGACTGGCCGACGATGTTCGTGCCGCCATATGCCTTCCTCGGCGAGCGTTTGCGCGCGCTGGCGGTGCCTGGCTGGAACCCCTACCAGTTTTCCGGTGTGCCATTCGCCGCCGATCCGTCCTCAGGCTGGATGTACCTGCCGGCCATGGTGATCTACGCGGCACTGGCTCCCTTTCCAGCGACCACGGTTTTCATCGCGTTCCACCTGTTGCTGTCCGCGGTGGCTGCCTACGCACTGGCACGGCTGACTGGGCTCATCCCGCTTGCGGCGTTCATTACGGGGCTCTCGTTCGTCTTGCCCTGGGCCGTACCTGCTGCCGCCAGTGCTGTTCTCATGCTGCAGGTCACGACCTGGCTTCCCATCGCGTTGATCGGAGTCGAGATTACGCGCCGTGCAGTACGGCACTGGCAACGCCTCGCGGGGATTGCCCTCTCCGGGGCGGCCATCTCCCAGATCCTGGCGGCCTGGCTGGGTCAGGCTGCCTACTACTCACTGCTGGTGATTGGGGGCTGGGTCGCCTGGCGGACGCTGGTCACGCCACCTCCCGGGTGGACCTGGCGGACGCGCCTCACGCTGTGCCTGGTCACCGGCATCGGTGTCCTGGTAACGGGCACCGTGCTGAACGCGGCGGCGCTCCTGATCCGGCTCGATGCCAACGCCCGCTCCAATTCTCCCGGCGGTGAGTACACCGGTATCTCTGGCTGGACAAACACCACTCTCGGCATGGAACCCGCGGAGGTCGTGCGCTCCCTCGCCGGAGCCTTCAGCAGTGGCGCCTGGCTCTACGCCGGAGCGGCGGTTATCGCGCTCGCCATCCTGGCGCCGGTCCTGGCGACCCGCTGGCCTCCCCTTCTGTTCTGGCTCTTTGTCCCGGCCTTCGCCATCGCGCTGGTGTTCCCCGAACCGACGGTCATCGCGAAAGTCGCCTACGCACTCCTGCCGCGGTTCGAGGCCATCCACACGCACCTGCACTCCCGCATCCTGATGGTGGTACCGCTTTCGGTGGCAATGCTGGCTGGAGCGTCGGTAAATGCGCTCCTGAAGCAGAGCGTTGCCAGACGGATGCCCTTGCAGCGGATGTTGGCGCTTGCTGCGCCCGTCATCGTCGCGGTGATTGCGGTCGTGAGTTGGCGCGCCGAGTTGATCTCGCGCGGCGCCCTCACAGCGGCGCTGGCCGTCCTGGCGATCGCACTCGTCGCGATGCTCGCTCCCCGGCAAACCCACCCCTACCTGTTGGCAGCGGCCGTCGCAGCGATCATCGTCTGGGACCCGGTGGGTAGAGGAATCGTCGCCGGGTGGGGAGCAAACGCAGGGCCAGATCGTTCGCTGAATGCTGCACTCGGTGGCGAACTCGACGCGTTCCTGCATGACAACGGCGCAGCAACGTTCATCAAACAGGCTACGGCGGAAGAACCTGGCCGTTACGCCGGGTTCGACCCCTCGCTCCTGCCGCGCCCATCACGTCACGGCGAACTTCCCCCCCAGGCTTATCGCAACGCCTGGCTCGGTCCGGCGAACTGGCTGCTGGTTCACAACTGGGGTACCTGGTTCGGCATCGAGGACATCCAGGGTTACAACCCGATTCACATTCGCCGCTACGGCGAATACATCGATGCGATGAATGGTCACCGGCAGGAGTATCACGAGACGAACGTGTTCACCCCGGGAATCTCCTCGCCGCTACTCGATCTGCTCAATCTCCGCTACTTCGTCGTGCCGGCAAATGCAGCAGATCGCCGTGATCTCGCCGCGATGGCCACCAAGCTCCCGGTGCCGTACCAGGATGAACACGTCCTCGTCATCGAGAACCCCGAGGCCCTGCCTCGTGCCTGGATCGTGCACGAAGCCAGAACGTTGCCCGAGGAGGACATTCTTCCCTCCCTCGCCGACGGATCGGTGAATCCGCGTGAAGTCGCGCTGCTGGAAGATCCGCCCCCAGCGCTCTCGAATTCAGAACAGCAGGGCTCTGACTCAGCTCACTACACCCGCCTCAGTCCTGAATCGTTCTCCGTCGCTGCCTCCACGGCGACGCCGGGGTTGCTGGTGCTCAGCGAGATCTGGGATCCGGGTTGGCAGGTCACGGTGGATGGCGAGCCAGCACGCGTGCTACGTGCGAATGACATCTTCATGGCAGTGCCGCTGGAGCCCGGGGAGCACGTCGTGGCGTTTCACTACCTGCCCCCGCACTTCTGGCTCGGGGTCGCAGTCACGCTCTCCGGCGCATTCGGCCTGCTCGGCGGCGCGGTCTGGCTCTACCGTCAGGAGCGAAAGCCAAACCACGCATCGGGAGCAGCGGTCTCATGAGGGAAGATCGGGCCGGACTCCGCATCATCGTCGCCGTCGCGCTGATTCTGCTACCGCTGATCCTGGTGGCCCTCACGCTGGAACCTCTCGAGCGCTCTCCCTCTCGCACCGGCCGCAACAGCCAGGTCGTGATCGACAGACCGCAGGACGCGCCAACAGAACCGGGATCAGCGACACCAACCTCCTGAAGCCTCGCGCATTCGCCGCCAGGAGCACTGCCGGGCGTGGCCGGTGTTCTCAGGGGCGAAGCACCACAATTTTGCACAGGCTTGCCTGAGCCCCGGGTTCTGGACCCGGCTCAAGTCCGCCGCATGCGACAATATCTGTTCACGATTCGTCCGCAAAGAAGGGGACCTGGACACGATGGGCAACGCTTGGCCAAAACTGCATAACGCGATGTGGCCGGGGATTGTGGGCAAGGGCGAAGCAGGCAACCCGGTCATCTCGCTGGAGACGATGCTGGATCTCACCGCTGCCGCCGAGGTCGATGGCCAGAAATTCGACGGGGTTGATCTGTTCCTCGCGGATCCGCACACGCCGATCGACGCCACGGAAGAGCAGATTCAGGACCTTGCCGAAGCGGTCCGCTCCCGCGGCCTGGTCGTCGGATCGGTCGTTGCGCCCGTTTGGCCGCCAGTTGGCGGCGGCTCGGCCATGGGTACCCAGGAAGAGCGCGACCGCTTCGTGGAGATGGTCGAGAACGCTGCCCGCATCGCCAGCCGGCTGCGTGAATTGGGCGTCCGCCCGTACGGCGTCGTGCGCATCGACTCGGCAGCAGGCGTCGATGCCTGGGCCGAAGATCCCGCTGGCAACACCGAGACCATCGCTGAGACGTTCCGCCGCGCCAGCGATGCGGCCGCGAAGTACGGCGAACGCCTGGCCTGCGAGGGAGAGATCTGCTGGGGTGGCATGCACTCCTGGCGGGACATGGTCGACTTGCTGGAAAAGGTCGACCAGCCCGGCCAGGTTGGCTTCCAGGCCGACATGTCCCACACGCTCCTCTACACGCTCGGCGCCAATGCACCCGAGCACCGCCTGGTCAGCGAGGAATTTGATTGGGACCGTGCTGAGCTCGACGAGGGGTTACGCAAGGTCACGGCGGCGCTCAGGCCCTGGACCATCGACTTCCATGTCGCCCAGAACGACGGCACCGTCTTCGGCTCCGGTTCACACGACAAGACGGGTCGCCACTGCACCGTGCATGACCCCAACGGCAAGCTCGATATCGTCGAGCACGCAGGCTTCTGGATGCGCGGTGAGGACGGCGAACCGACGCGCGCCTTCCAGCATATCTGCTGGGACGGGTGCATGTTTCCGAATGAGACCATGCTCGACCAACAGACATGGAATGACGTTCTCGGCGCAATGATCGCGGTCCGCGACGCGCACGGCTGGAACGACTAGTCACCTATCCACTCGTGAGGCACTACGGAGTGTCCCCGGTCTCCATGGAGGGTCTCTGCCAATGGCGGCGAAGCGCACGCTGAACGTTGGGTTGGTCGGTTGCGGCTTCATGGGCCGCACGCACTCGAACGCCTGGAGTCACGTCAACCAGTTCTTTGACCTGGATATCCAGCCGGTCCTCAAGGCCGTCTGTGCGCGCAATCCAGCCACCGTGGCGGATTTCGCCGATCAATGGGGGTACGAGTCTACAGAGACCGATTGGCGTGCCCTGGTGGCCCGTGACGACATTGACGTCATCGACATTGCCAGTCCCAACGACACCCACGCGGAAATTGCGGTTGCCGCTGCTGAGGCCGGCAAGATGGTGACCACAGAGAAGCCCCTGGCGCGGGGCGGCGCCGAGTCAGAGCGGATGGTGGCCGCGGTCGAGAAGGCCGGAGTGCCGAACATGGTCTGGTACAACTACCGACGCGTCCCGGCCGTTACCCTCGCCAAGCAGCTCATCGACGAAGGACGGCTCGGCCAGATCTTCCATTACCGGGCCAAGTTCCTGCAGGACTGGACGATCTCCCCGGACCTGCCGCAGGGTGGCGCCGCCCTCTGGAGGCTCGACGTCAACGTCGCGGGAAGCGGCGTCACGGGCGACCTCCTGGCCCACTGCATTGACACCGCGCTCTGGTTGAACGGTGGCATCGACCGCGTGGCGGCCACCACCGAAACCTTCATCAAGGAGCGGCATCACAACGTTACCGGGAAGACGGAGCCGGTCGGCATCGACGACGCCAGCGCGTTCCTGGCCCGCTTCGACAACGGCAGCATCGGCACCTTCGAGGCGACCCGCTATGCGCGTGGTCATAAGGCCCTCTACACGTTGGAGATCAACGGCGAGCACGCCTCAATCATGTGGGACCTGCATGACCTGAACCGCCTCGCCTACTTCGATCACGGCGATGACGGGCACGTCCGCGGCTGGCGCTCCATCCACATCACGGACGGAGACCACCCCTACATGTCGCACTGGTGGGTGCCCGGCCTCTCAATTGGCTACGAGCATTCGTTCGTGCACCAGGCAGCTGATTTTCTTGAGAGCCTGTCAGGCGGCGCGCCCATCTCGCCAACGTTCCGGGAAGCGCTGGCGACTGATTACGTCACTGACGCCGTCCTGAAGTCCGCGCGCAGCGAGCGCTGGGAGTCGGTCCAGCGCGTCGACTGATTCCCGCAGTGGGCTACTTCCGGCGCGGCGCGCCCTTCGCGGGCGCGCTGCCTGGCGGCGTCCACCCCTCCGGCAAGCGGGCCTCCGCCCCGAAGAAGAACTCTTCCATTTGCTCACGCAGGATGCGGCGGGTTTCGGGATCGGCGGGATTCAGGCCATAGTGGTTGATCAGGATCGTCATGTGCGGCTGCCAGAGCGCATAGGCGTCCGCGGAGACATTCTCGAAAATGCGCTGCCCCAGATCCCCCGGAAACGGCGGCTTTTCCAACCCTGGGAGCTCTTTCCCATACTTGACGCACTGCACCATTCTTGGCATTGTTGCTCCCATATCGTCGACTGATCCCCCTTACGGCTATCGCCCATGTACAGGCAACCGTAGATGACCGCCCCGAGGGCGTCAACGCCCGGTCTTTCCCAACCCGGCTGCCGGATCGTGCTCCTCGGCCGCCCCTGCGACAACACGTCGGCCGCCGCAAACGTGCTGAACAACGCGGGCATCGCCCTCGCCGCCCGAATAGTTGCCGATCCCTACTCGGCGGTCGCGCAGAATCCTGAGCAAGGTGAAGGGAGCCCTGTGTGGCGGGCCAAGTCTCCACGCGAAACTCGCAAAATCCTGGAACGGCTTCGGCCAGATCTCGCGATTGCGGCCTGCTACCCGTGGCGCCTGTCCCACCGGGCTCGTGCGACGGTGCGGTGCGGGGTGTTGAACATCCACCCGTCGCTGTTACCGCAGGGTCGCGGGCCCGATCCGGTCTTCTGGGTGTACCGGAACGGAGATCGCGAAACTGGCGTGTCCCTCCACGTTATGGACGACGGCCTGGATTCCGGTCCGATCCTGGCTCAACGACGAGTACCGGTGCCCGAGGCCATGGATGCGGTCACGCTTGAGCGTCATCTCTTCGAGATCGGGGCCAGCATGACTGCCGCATTGCTACCGGACGTGCTGAGCGGGAACGTCGTCTCATTCCCGCAAGACGAGCGAGCCGCAACGTATCAGGCGGCGCCTTCCGCCCAAGACTGGATCATCTCGCCGCTCTTGCCCGCTGCCTGGGCCTGGCGCTTCACTCAGGGTGTCGCCGCGCTGTCCGGACCCCTCGTGGTGCAGTCCAGGGGCACGCTCGTCCCGGTGCGCAGGGCAATCGCGTGGGGTGAGCATGGGGTTCCCCCGGATGGTCTACCGCCTGGCGTACTCTCCGTCCAGTTTCGTCCAGGGTGGGTCCTTTTCGAGTAACCGACCGCCGCGTCTTCCCTGCACGTTGCCGATCTTTCGTCGCGGGTCTGACACCTGCGGCAGGTTGCAGAGGAGGTCGGCAGTTGGCCACCCCTGTCGTGTCTCTGGTGCATCGAGAGACTCTCCCAGGAAGGGGGGCGTAACCGGAACGCCAGGTCCTCGGGAAACCACCGACAATATCCTGGTGGGAAAGAAAAACGGGGCCGGTCTTACCGGCCCCGCGTGCACCAGAACTCGTAGGAACGCGCAGCGCTAGATGGCGTCGCGAGCAGTCACCTCAGCGCGCTCAGCGTCACGCCGGACGTGCGCGGCGGCCTCCTCAACATGCTCAGCCGCGTCCGCAGTGGCCGCACTGGCCGATGCCTTCAGATCATCGACACGCGACGACGTTGTCGTGGTGGCCGGCACGACCGGAGCGGAGGCTTCCTCGCGGAACTCCTTCACACCCTGGCCAAGCGACTTGGCAATTTCCGGCAACTTGCCAGCGCCGAAGATAATCATGATGATCACGAGAACAATGACGAGTTCTTGCCAACCGAGTCCGGCCATTTACTTTCCTCCCGTCCGGGGGCGTCGTTGCGGGTCGTCACCCACCGGTATGGGCGCCGCCTTGCGCTCGTGGTGTTCTACCACGAACCTGCCTCAATCTGCCGCTACTGCGTGATTTCGACTCGCATCCCCATGGGTGCCCACTGGTACATCCAGTCAGCAACGTCCATGGGCAAATTGATGCAGCCGTGGCTCATCGGAGTGCCAAAGTTATTATGCCAGTACGTCCCGTGCAAGGCATGCCCCCCGTCGGTGAAATACATCACATCTGGGACGTCTGGCACGTTGTAGTACTCCCCGCCGAGCACGCCTTCCATCGTCTGCGAAACGAGCTTCGACAGGACATGGAACTCACCGGTTGGCGTCTGGAAGCCAGCGCGGCCGCTGCTGATGTATCCCTGCCACAGCACGGTGTCTCCCTGGTAGGCCCAGAGGTACTGCAGCGTCAGGTTGATCATCACCCAGCGCTCGCCGTTCGGGTCAGCGAGGGAGCCATCGACAGCGGTCACCGGTGGCGGCGTGAAGAGGTCCTCACTGTAGGTCGGGAGGTCACCCTGTGGGGTCGGATCCGTGTCCAGGCCCAGCCGCTCAACCGCCATCTTGCCAATTGGCATGACTTCAGGCGACTCGCCCGCAGCTTGCGCCACCTTGCCGCGTTCGAAGACCTGGTAGGTAACGCCGTCGACCTTGTACTGCTCGGTCAGGGGATCCCCGAGGTAGCTGGCGCCCCCCGTCTCGTCCCAAAGCTCCTTGAAGGCGCCGGCGACGCCGTGACCGGTATCTTGAATGTACTCCCACGACAGCGAATCGGGTCGCGCCAGTTTCGATGGCATCGGCACCCAGGCGCGTGCCGCCAGAGCTGCCTCGTTCGCCTCCGAGCTGCCACTGCCAGACGCACGGCGGACCATGAATGGCTGTAACTGCCGGCCAAGGTCACCGAAGTGCACGACGCGCCCGTCGGGATCCGAAGGGTGGTACTCAAACTTCCCGTAGTCGTAGTACTGGACGACCACGTTGTCTTCGGTCAGCTCGGCCGTGATCGGGTTGCCCCAGGCGGTCGTGCCGCCCCACTCGCGCCAGGCATCAAGGAACACGCCGTCAACGCTGTGGCCCGTGTCCGGGATGTAAACCGTGGTGGGTGGACTCCAGTTCTGGTAGCCCGGCGGCGGCCCGGACGGCGGAGGCGCCAGCCACGGCGTGGTGTACACCTCCTCCGGCTCGTCAGCGACCGCTTCCTGGTCCTGCGGCGCGGCCGCGGCTCCATCTGTGGTGACCGGGTTCTCGACCCACTGCCCGTTCTCGTCCCACGTGACCGCCATGCCCGTGGCCGGATTGATCAGGTTCCCGGCACTGTCGTAGTAGAGACCGGCGCCAGCATCGATCGGATTGCCGTCTGCACCAATCGCCAGCGGCATCCCGGTCACGGGATCGAGCAGGTTGCCGTTGGCATCGTACGTCGGCTGCGGCTCGGTCCAGGCGCCAACTCCATCCGGGATGGCATTAGCATCGCCGGATCCGTCGTCGGTCCACGTCCCCTGATCCACTGCGTTCGGATCAACCCAACCGCCGGTATCAGCAGCATTCGGATCGATCCAGGTCGTAGCGTTCTGGTCCTCCCAGGAGACATCCGTCAACTGGGGATCCGTTGCCGGGTCGACCCAGGTGTCTGTCGAAATCTGATCCTGCGCCAGGACTGGCGCGGAGATGGTCCCGAAAATGGCTGCAGCGCTGAATGCCAGCACGGCCAGTCGTAGAGGCCCCTTCCCCCGGCTCCGCCCTCTCATCGTGGTACCCCTCAACGTGCACGCAATGCTGCATCACTGGCGTTCCGGGCCCAACTCCCGATACGCCAGCGCCCAGTGCAGGTTTCCGTCTCTCAGCGGGCGGAGAACCAACCTTCGCGGGGCGATGTGCTATGCCGCAGTCTAGCGAACCCGGAGCGCACCTGCAATGGGTTTAGGAAGTACGTACGGAGAAATATGACGATCAGGCGGTATAAGCGTGCAATCAACGAAACATTTACAAAGCTACACGATATGTGTCCTTAGCTACGAAAGCAACCAGGGGAATCATCCTGCCGGTGCGAGATCAAAGTCCAGGCTGATGTCCAGTGCTGGCGCGGAGTGAGTCAACGCGCCGACGGAAATCAGATCCACTCCGGTTTCCGCGATCTCACGGATGGTGGAGAGATTGACGCCACCTGACGCTTCGAGCAGCGCCCGGCCCTGGGTCAGCGCCACGGCTTCCCGCATCTCCGCCACAGGCATGTTGTCCAGCATCACGATATCTGCGCCCGCGTCGAGCGCCTCCGCCAGCTCGGCGAGCGTGGTGACCTCAACCTCGATGCGCAGGGTATGCGGCGCTGCTGCCCGTGCGGCACGCACTGCGTCCCGCACACGGTGGGGTCCGCCAACAGCCGCCAGGTGGTTGTCCTTGATCAGGACGCCGTCGCCGAGTCCGAAGCGGTGGTTGTGTCCACCACCGTCCCGCACGGCGGCCTTCTCCAGCACGCGCAGCCCCGGGGTGGTCTTCCGGGTGTCGACGACGCGCGCCTTGGTACCTTCGACCTCGGCCACGTACCGCGCCGTGACCGTCGCCACACCACTCAGCCGCTGCAGCAAATTCAACGCGAGGCGTTCTCCAGCCAGGATGCTGCGTGCGTTGCCGGAAACGCGCGCAATCGGGGTCATTGCGGGCACACTCGCGCCATCGGGTACCAACGAGACGAACTTCAAGGTCGAATCGACCTGGGCGAACACCTCGCGAGCGACCTCCAGGCCAGAGATCACGCCAGGGGCTTTGGCCAGCAGCGTGGCCTGGGCCTGAGCATCCGGCGGAACGGTGGCGGAGGTGGTGACATCCCCACCCAGCAGGTCCTCCGCCAGGGCCAGCTCAATCAGGGAAGTCCAGGCGCGCCTTTCCAGGTTGGGTGTCTCTCGTCCCACGTGCGTCTCCCCTGTGCTCAGTCGCTAGTGCATCCCGTAGCCCGGCTCGTCCGGCCGGCGCGGCGCATACCAGCCCAGCCGGTAACGGTACCCGCCCGCCGGCAGCGGCTTGCGGCCGACGATCTTGAAGCCAACCCGCTGGTACCAGCCGACGAGTGCGTCGTCAGCCTGGACGGTCATGGGAGAGCGCCCACAGCGTCGAAGTGCATCCATGAGCGCGGAGCGCCCGTAACGCTGGCCCTGCCAGGCAGGTGCTACCGCCAGCCACTCCATGCTGTAGCTGATACCGGTCTTCCGCAGGCTGTAGACGGCGATCAGGTCATCCCCAGCGATCCAGGCGTAGACCTCACCGCCCTCACTGCGACGCACCTCGTCGATGGCGGCAAGCGCCGCCTCGACGCTCCCGAGCTGTGGGCACGCTGCAAGGATCGCGGCGGCACGTTCCCGGTCAGTGTCCGGCAGCAGATCCCAGCCGGCCTTCTGCGTCTCGCCGGCCACTAGAGCGCGTTGATGAGGTCGGAGAACGGCTTGCTGTCGCTGTAGGGGCCAATCAGCGCCAGGCTCATGCGCCCGGGCTGGAAGAGCTCATTCGCCAGCTCCTGGACCTCAGCGGCGGTGACAGCCTCGATCTTGGCCATCACTTCCTCCGGCGTCTTGATCTCGCCGTAGGTCGCTTCCTGCGAACCGATCCAGCCAGCCACAGAGCGGCTGTCCTCGAAACCCATCAGCAGCCGGCCCTTGCGCAGCTCCTTGGTGCGGCGCAGTTCGTCCTCGGGCACCGGCTCGTCACGCAGCTTGCGCAGTTCGCCGATCAGCGCCTCCACCGTCTCCTCGATGCGCTCGAGATCCGTGCCCGCGTAGAGCACGCCCTGCCCGACATCGAAATACGGGCGGAAGTAGCCGAATACGGCGTAGACCAGGCCGCGCTTCTCACGAATCTCCTGGAAGAGACGGGAGCTCATGCCGGACGAGAGGATCGCCTCGACCGTCGACTGCACGTAGCGCCGCTCAGTCGCGTAGGAGAGCGCCGGCATCGCAATGCACAGGTGTGCCTGTTCCGTTTCCCGCTCCACCAGCCGTACGCGTGCCTCATTCTGCACGTGCTGCGTCTCGGCCATTTCGTCAGGCGCGCCGATGCCCTGCAGGTCACCGAAGTACTGTTCCGAGAGCGCCACGACTTCGTCGTGACGCACGTCTCCGCCCGCGGCGATCACCAGGCGGTCCGGCGTGTAGTTGCGCTGCCAGTAATCGACCATGGCGGCGCGGTCGATCGATCCGACAGTCTCTTCGCTGCCCGCGATCGAGCGGCCGACAGGCTCCTCACCCCAGACCACCTCATCGATGACATCATGTACGAGTTCGTCCGGAGCGTCCTGCACCGAGCGAATCTCCTCCAGGATGACGAGGCGCTCCTTGTCCAACTCGCCTTCATCGATGACGGAGTTGCGGACGATATCCGCCAGCACTTCGTAGCCCGCGGCGAAGTGCGAGGACGGGGCCTTGAACCAGTAGCTGGTCCCCTCTCGCGACGTAGCGGCATTCAGCACGCCACCCACGCCCTCAATTTCCTCTGAGATCTGCTTGGGGTCCGGGCGCTTCTCCGTTCCCTTGAACAGCATGTGCTCGAGGAAGTGCGAAACCCCGGCGACGGGATCAGGCTCGTGCCGTGAGCCAACCGAGTAGGACATGATCAGCGTGCCGCTCTTGACCCCCGTCATGGGGCCAGTCACGACACGAACACCGTTGGGAAGTGTGGACTTGTGGTAGGGATACTCGTTGCTGGAGGGCAAAATCAGGTCGGCAGCAGGTGCGGACAAGCAGGGTCTCCTGAACACGCGCGGCACGTACGCCGCGATAGGACGACATCAGGCACCGTCACGAAGGCGGCGCTCCATCAACGGCACATTGGCCGGCGGTTACCGTAAAGTGTACGCGGAGTGCGACTGAGGCGCGGCCCGGCCGCGTGATGGAGGGGTAACTGTGGAACCCGTCGTTGCCAAGATCACGGAGCAATTCAAGGTCGTCCATGACGAGCTGCGCAAGGAAGTGCGCGGCATGGACACCGAGAGCCTCAACTGGAAGCCCGCACCTGAGACCAACTCGATCGCCGTCCTGGTGGTCCATACGCTTGGCTCGGAGGGCGAGGTCTACCGCATCGTAGCGAACGTCCCCAGTGACCGCGATCGCCTCGCCGAGTTCCAGGTGGCCGAGAATGAGGCGGACCTGCTCGCCAAACTCGATGAGGCGGATGCGCTCATTGACGAACTGGCGGCGAAGATCACGCTGGCTGACCTCGAAGCCGCTCGCCCCCGGCGACAGAACCCACCCGAGACGGGCCTGCACTGGCTGGTGACAAACTATGGTCACGCGCGAGAGCACCTGGCGCACATCCAGCTCACGAAGCAATTGCTTGCGGCTCGCGCCTGAACCTGAGACCCGGGCCTGGGCCAGTAGGCGATCTTCCGAGACCGGCACCTGTTCTCTGCAAAGGGGAAGACATGGCAACCGCGACCAATGTGGACCTGATCGAACGGTTGCGCGCTGAGCGCGTGACCTCGCTTGATCAGCTTTACGACATCAACGGCGTGCCGCACGAGTCAATCGTGAACAAGCACACCAGCTACCTGACCCCACTCCTGGAGGAGTTCATCACCGCGGCCCCCTTCTTCCTCGTCGCCACCGCCGACGCCGAGGGGAACTGCGATGTCTCGCCGAAGGGTGACCCGGCGGGCGCCGTGCGTATCCTCGACCGCCGCACCATTGTGGTACCGGACCGGCCGGGCAACCGCCGCGCGGATGGCCACCGCAACGTGCTGGAGAACCCACACGTCGGGCTGATCTTCATTATCCCGAACGTGGACGAGACCGTGCGTGTCAATGGCCGCGCCTTCCTCACCGCCGATCCCGAGTTGATGCAGAGTATGGCGATTGGCGGCAAGGCGCCGAAGCTGGGCCTCGTGGTCGAGATCGACGAGGTCTACATGCACTGCGCGCGGGCCTTCCTGCGCTCCGGCATGTGGCAGCCCGAGTCCTGGCCCAACCCGGACACCATCCCCACCCTGCACGCCATCATGTGCGAGCAGAAGGACCTCCCGCCCCCGGACGAATCCCAGGGCAAGCGGAACGAGGAGTACCGCAAGACGCTGTATTGAGTGTGGGGATTGCGAGGAACGAAGGGAGGCCAGCGAGATTCGCTGGCCTCCTTTAGTTATCTCGAGTTGCGCGTCGTGCGGAATTAGTCCGCGCTCGTCCCTACCGTCTCAGCACTAGCCAGGCTGCCGCTCCAGGCGGGGCAGCCAATACCCGTTGAGTGGTGCGGGCAGTAGCCGTTCGGAACCTTGTGCAGGTACTGCTGGTGGTAATCCTCCGCCAGGAAGTACTCCGGCGCCGGCTCGATATCGGTGGTAATCGGCGGGAAGCCGGCCTTCTGCAACTCGGCGTCGTAGACCGCCTTGCTCATCTCGGCGGCCTGCTGCTGCGCCTCGCTCGTCGTGTAGATCACCGAGCGGTACTGCGTGCCAACGTCGTTGCCCTGGCGCATGCCCTGCGTCGGGTCATGCGACTCCCAGAAGACGCGCAGGAGATCGTCATAGCTGATCTTCGCCGGGTCAAAGACCACCTGCACGACCTCGGCGTGGCCCGTCTTCGCGGAGCAGACCTCTTCGTAGCTCGGGTAGGGCGTGTAGCCGCCCGCGTAGCCAACGGACGTGGTGTAGACCCCTGGCAACTGCCAGAAGATCTTCTCCGCGCCCCAGAAGCAGCCCAGGCCGAAGATCGCCGTCTCCAGGCCAGCCGCGAATGGCCCCTGCAGCTGGGTGCCCAGCACCTCGTGCCGCTCCGGGATCCGGAACCAGGGAGCAGCGTGACCGGGAAGTGCCTGATCCGGGCTCACCATGGTGGTCTTCTGCCGGCCGCCGAACAGCGCCTCAAACATAGGTTGTGATCCCTCCAGATTGACCCCGGACGGGGAAATTGGTTTGTCCAGGGTTTCGCCATGATAACGGAGAAATAGGCAATCTGGTTCCCCATTTTGCCATTTTCGTGCCGCTATCAGGCAGGACCTTTGCTAGACTGAAATTCTGGTTATGATCTCCGCCAGCCGTGTCCCCGCCGCGTTCTGGAGCCTATCCCGTGGAAAGTGACCAGGTTTCTGCCGCCTCCGCTTCCGAGGCAGAGCTTCGCCAGCAGATCCAGCAACTCCAGGAACGCCTGGCCTTCTACGAAGGCTTCGATGCGCTAATCCACGACAATGTCGCCCACGCCCGGGAGCTCTTTCGCCTCGCAGCCGCTGAGCGTGCGTCGGCCGCCAGCGAGACGACAAGGCGAGATTCCGGCCGTCGTGAGGACCACTTGCGCGGCGAACTGGCGTCAATCTCGCGTGAACTCGCCGTTCTGGCTGGCTCAGTGGAGGCGCTCGCCCGCCGCGTCGATGTCGCGCTCGGCGACGAAACTGCTGCAGGTTCCGCGCGAGACTCGGACAGTTCAGCGTCTGCGGAAGCAGCCTGGGCACCGGGCCGGGCCACCATTGTGGTGCATGGCGTCTCGTCAGCCCCATCGGCCCTTTCCCTGCAGCGCTTCGTGTATGGCCTGCCCCAGGTCTCCGGCGTGCGAGCGAGGGAGTTCGCCGGCGGCGTGCTGCGGCTCGACGCAGACCTCGTGCAGCCGCTCGAACCTCTGCAGTTCAATGACTGGGACCGGCAGCGCCGCGTCCAGGTCCTCACCAACCGCCCGGACGTGCTCGAGTTTTCCGTTGAGGACGTCGAGCCGGCTGCACGGTTGTCGTCGTGAGCCCAGGCGCGGTCAGGAACGCCGGTCGCCCGGCCGGGTGAGCCGCCTTGCGCGTTCTCACCCGGGGAATGCGTCGTTAGCTCTTGGCCTCGATTTCAATGAAGACGAATTCGCCCTCACTGTCGTTGATCACGTCGTGCTCGACGCCGGCGTATCGAGAGTACGGCAAACCCGCCGTGAGTTGCGCCTCGGTCTCGCTGCCGCCCAGGTCGATGCGCAACGTTCCCGTTGTCATCGGGACCACGACGTAATCGTGTGCGTGCCGGTGCCACCCGGTGTGTCCGCCGGGTGGGAAGCGGTATTCCGTCACGATGAACCGTTCGTTCTCCACCTGCTTCGTTGGCACCGCCAGCGGCCGCCAGTCGTGGCCCGTTTGCTCTGACACCTGATCCAAACCTCCTGCACGGACACAAAAAAGCCCCGTGCCGAAACCGGCACGGGGCTTTTCTTGCACTCGACCTGCGAGCGCCAGCACGCTTTACGGGCGCTGGGCGATCACATCCGGCGTCACGATGTTCATCACCGCAGCGCCGTCGAAGTCAGGAAGGAAGCGAACTGCCACCACGTTGTTGGCGGCCGGGCCACCGATGCCCATGACAGCGGTGCGCTCACCTTCAGTGTGAACAACCTGGAGATCGTAGCCCGGGACCGTGCCCCAGACAATCGCGTCATCACCGTCAATGACGGCCTGGGCGCCAGCAGCACCCACAAAACCCGCGGAAAGCGTCGCGACAGCCGCAAAAGCGATCAGGCCGCGGCGAACGAACTGCGTTGCACGCATGGAATCCGGCTCCTTTCGTAATCCCGCGCCCCATCCCGTCCCGGAGCGCCTCCCCGATCCCGCACCCGAGAACCATCGCCAACTATGGGCGACCGTACTCCCCCCACGCGATCTTCAGCATCATACACCATTCTGGGCATCTGCCAAGGGTCGCAATGGAGATATTCGTCACATACGCCTGCCTTTTCACCTCCTAACCTGCGGCTGGCCGCTCCGCACCGGCGGCTACGCCATGCCTTCTTCGCAGGCGATGCCGTCGTAGTCAGGATCCATTGCCTGCACCATGGCCGGGTCAGCTGCCGTGGCGCCGGCGTTCTCGTACGCAACCTGCGCGTCATACCAGTCGGCGTAGGCTCCGCAGGAGTACCCCGTACCGGCATCTGGCGCGAGATCGGCATTTGAACTCGCATCAAGAGGGGCAATCACGTCGGTGTCGCCCGAGATCGTTACATTTGAAGGTGCATCAGAAACGACGTAGGAACCGTTCGGGCCCAGGGTGGTCGTGCCGCCGGGCCGCGTCACGGTTCCGGGTGAGGCTGAGGCATCCCCGTTGCCCAGCGTCGCGGCATCGCCGTCAACCGCGGTCACGTTCTGGGTCGTCTCCTGGGGCAAGCTCACCTCGCCAGCCGGAGGGGACGCAGCGGTCTGCTCGAACTCCGCGCTGCCCGCGGGGTCAACGGCTTCCTGTGCCAGGGTCTGGTCAGGCTGCGCCGCCGGCTCGTCCCACACGAGCGGATCGGTCTTCCTGCCGAACAACTCCTCGCCGTCGGAAACGCCGTCACCATCCGAGTCCCAGTTGGACGGGTCAGTGCGGTAAATGGAGATTTCGTCGCCATCAGCCACACCGTCGCCGTCCGAGTCCGCATTGCCTGGGTCGAGGCCCAGGTCCCATTCCAGAGCGTCGGCAATGTTGTCGGCGTCGGCATCGGTATCGCTCGCCACGGCGCCAGAACCGTCGGAAACCGCCGTATCCTGCGGCTCGTACCCGGCGTCTTCGGGGGCGTAGGCGTCTTCAGACGTCGGTGCTGGGGCAGTATCAACCGGTTCGCCAACGGGCGCTGGCGTGTTACTCACAGCCGGTGCGCTGATGACGTGATTTCCCGGGCCAGTGGTGATGTCGCCATAGATGACGGTGCCCCCGCCGCCGTCGGCAGTCGGATTCACCCCGGCGCGGGATGTCACATACGAGCCGTCCGCGTTCGTCGAGATGCCCGCCGGAGTCTGGGCGCTGGCGATCCCGCTGAGGCTGGCCAGTCCCAGACCAAGACTGACCACCCCGGTCATGAGATGCTTCATGCGGTAGGCCCCTTCCTGGTGCGCGGCCAGATGTTGCCCCACACCACGGCCCCAGCCTGCTTCAGTGCCGGGGCGTTCCGTTCCCTACCCTCTCAACGCTTCCACCAGGCCTGCCGTTTCGGTCGAAAACCGCGCCATCATCAGTTTTTTCGTTCCAGCGCTAGGGGGTCTCCACCGTCGTCGCGAGCTTCACCTCGCGCAGGTCGAGCATTTCGGTCCCCGCCTGCAAATGGTGAGCAATCACGTCCATCATGGCCCGCGCTTCTTCTCCTGTCGCGCAGTCCGCCACCGTGAATTCCTGCTCCCACATCCCGGCGATCAGCCGCGTGCGCGGATCAAATTTGGTGAGTTGCTGGTATCCGATGTGCGCCGAGCGGGAGAGGTTAATCAGCACCGGCCAATCACTCTTTGTCATGATCCACATCTGAGTCTTACCCCCGCACCACCATGCTCTCTCGAACGGATGGACCCGGCTCCGCTCTCCAGGTGTTGATCCCCTGCTGCAACGCGGCCACGATCGCGTGAACCGCAACACACAAGGCGACCGTTCCCAGGAGGGCCGCAGGCAGATGATAACGATCGAACTCGGCCCGCATGCCCAGAATGGTGACGAGGACCTGCCCACCCAAAACCGCCAGGACGAGGGACTGCGGCGAAAGCCACCCCGCTCGCAGCGCGTCCCGCGCCATCACCGCAATGCCGACCACGGCCAGCAGCACTTCCACCTGCAGCAACGAACGCGGCACACGAAGATGGGCCGACGCGGCAATTGCTCCCAGGAGACTGTAGTGCTCGCTGAAATTAAGGCCCGTCCGTCGCATCGCTTCCAGCCGGTTGGGAACGGCCATGACGGGCCAATCACTGGCCTGGGTCGCCATCTCAACGGCGCGGAACGCGAACAGGTTCAGCGTCCGGCCGATTGGATCCGGCCACAGGTAGGGGTACACCATCACGAACGTCAGCCCCGCCGCCACTGCGATGAGCAATCCCTTGCTGGCCAGTTTCCTTCTGGCCACATCCTCTACCACAACGCCGCCTGGGAGCAGGGCAAGCAGCAACGCCAGCCCACTCAGTCCTGCGGCGACTGCTAATGGCGAAAGCTTGGTCGCCCCGCCCAGGCCGAGCAGAATGCCCGCCGCAGCCGCCCAGCGCCAGGCATGCGTCCGACCAAATCGTGCGAGCGCCAGGGCCGTCAGCGCAATCAGGAGCCCAAAAACAGCGTCAGCGGTCGCCAGCGCTCCGATGTACCGGCTGAACGGGTGGAGCGCAAAGATGCCCCCGGCGAGCAGGGACCACGAGAGCGGCACGTAAACGCTGGCGATACCAACCAGCACCACTGCCGTAACCGCGGTCAGGATGGCGCTCGTGTTCCGGGCCGCCCGCAGGTCCGCGGCCACGGGTTTGTTCCCGGCCGCAAGGTTCTGTTCCCACTTCAGCGAGAAGTCCCAGGGCGGGTTGGTCACCAGGTCGCGGCCGTGCAGCAGCAATCCTGCTCCCGTCACGTATGAACCAAAGGGGGGCTGGCCGCGAGTCATGTACTGATCATCCCAGGTCGGACCAAATGGATCCGCCAGGTCAGCCAGGTAGTGGGCCCGTGAAATCCAGCGGCTTTCATCCGGATTGAAGTTCGGCAGTTGTGCGCTACTGCGTGAGAGCAGCAACGAGAGCAGGAATATGGCGATGACGGCGCTTGCCCAGAACACCTCACCAGCTCGTACTCTTCCCCTCATGATGTGGCGGAGTCCTCCTCCTCTCATCCGGCAACTCCGGTCTCGCGGTACAGTATTTCCAGAGCATTCCGAGATTGCGAGGAGTTGAGCGCTGCATGGCTACACGTGCGTCCGTCGTCATCATTGGCGCGGGAATCGTCGGCTGCGCCGCGGCCCACTACCTTTCTGATCTGGGCTGGACCGAAATCACCGTGGTCGAGCAGGGTCCCCTCTTCGCAGCCGGTGGCTCGACCTCCCATGCGCCTGGCATCGTATTCCAGACCAATAGTTCCCGCACCATGACTCGTTTCGCCCAGGAAACAGTGGCCCAGTACGCCGCGCTAGAGCGGGAGGGGCAGCCCTGCTGGTACGGCGTCGGCAGTCTGGAAGTCGCGACGACGCCGGCCCGGTGGGCCGATTTGCACCGTAAGCTGGGCTGGGCCCGCAGTTGCGGACTGGAAGCGGAACTGGTCTCACCTGACCGGGCCAGGGATCACCTGCCGCTCCTCAACGCCGATGCAATCCTTGGTGCGCTCTACGTCCCCAGTGATGGCGTCGCAAAGCCCGTCTGGGCGGCGGAATCCCTCGCTCGCTCGGCGTCCGGGGCCACCTTCCGCGGCCGGGAGAAAGTCATTGGCATCGAGTCCGCAAATGGACGCGTGACTGGTGTCGTTACGGATAAGGAAACGATTCCCACGGAGCGCGTCCTCGTGTGTTGCGGCATCTGGGGGCCGAACATCGGGCGCATGGGCGGGGTGCCAATTCCGCTCACGCCAGTGGAGCACCAACTCGCCTGGACCACGCCGCTTGCCGAGCTTCGTGGTTCGGAGTTGGTCGAGATCGCGCAACCAGTCTTGCGCCATCAGGACCAGGACCTCTATTTCCGGCAGCGCCGTGATCACTACGCCGTTGGCGGTTACGGCCACGAACCTGTCGTCGTCGACCCCTGGAATATCCGCCCGCACGGCGAGCCGGATGACTCACCCGCCTCCAACCCGTTTGATCCGGTCGCGTTCGAGCCGGCGTGGCGTGAGGCACTCACGCTGCTGCCCGCGCTGACCGGTGTGGGCATCGCTGAAGCCATCAACGGCATGTTCTCATTCAGTCCTGACGGCTTCCCGCTGCTCGGAGAGTCAGACCGCCTGCGCGGCTTCTGGGTGGCGGAGGGCATTTGGATTACGCACGCTGCTGGCGCAGCGCGGGCCGTGGCTCAACTCATGACCAGCGGCACGTCTGATCTCGATCTGCATGAATCGGATCTCCACCGCTTCGAAGCTCACGCTGCCACCTTGCCGTACATCCGGGAGCGTGGGGCCCAGCAGTATCGCGAGGTCTACGACGTACTGCACCCGTTGCAGCCGATTGAACGCCCACGCCCGCTCCGCCGATCACCTTTTCATGCCCAGGAGCAGGCTCTCGGCGCGTGCTTCTTCGAGGCACGCGGCTGGGAGGTTCCGCGCTGGTATGAGGCAAACGCCGGGCTACTCCAGAAGTACGCCGCTGCGCCACGCGAAGGGTGGCACGGGCAGTTCTGGTCGCCTATTGCCGGGGCCGAGCATCTCGCCACCCGCCACGGCGCTGGACTCTTTGACATGAGCCCGCTGCCGAAACTGGAGGTTGCTGGCGCTGGGGCCGCTGATTGGCTGGATGCACTTCTCACGGCAAAGGTGCCACGCAAGCCGGGCCGCGTGGTCTACGGGCTCTTTCTGGATGAGCACGGTGGCATTCGCAGTGATGTCACCCTCACACGGCGGAACGATGGTCGTTACCAGATCGGCGCGAACGGCCTGCCGGATCTCGCCTGGCTCCGACGAGCCTTGCCGGACGATGGCAGCGTCACGGTGCGGGACATCACCGGTGCCCTCGCCTGCCTTGGCCTCTGGGGACCGCGTGCCCGGGACATCATCACGCGGGTCAGCGAGGATGACTGGTCACACTCAGCTTTCCCGTACTACACCGCGCGTGAGATGAGCGTTGGCGAGGTCCCCGTCCTTGCCCTGCGCGTCTCCTACGTCGGCGAACTCGGTTGGGAACTGTATGTCTCACCGGAATACGGCGCCTGGTTGTGGGATACGTTGTGGCGAGCGGGACAGGAGCTCGACCTGATCGCTGCTGGTAGAGCAGCATTCGACACATTGCGGCTCGAAAAGGGCTACCGGCTGTGGGGTGTGGACATGCACGCCGAACATCAGCCGTCTGAGGCTGGGGTCGGCTTTGCGGTGAACATGGCCAAACGCGCATTCCGCGGCAAGGAGGCATTGCGGGACGACGCGCCGCACCGTCTTACCTGCCTGCGGATTGACGACGCGGAGACGGTGGTCATGGGCAAGGAGCCAGTCCGCGTGGGTGGCGATGTTGCTGGCTACGTGACCAGCGCCGGCTTCGGATACGCCGTTGGCGAGAGCCTGGCGTACGCCTGGCTGCCACAGTCCGTGGCCGAGCCCGGAGCCAGCGTTGTCATCGAGTACTTCGGGCAGGATGTCCCGGCAACCGTCGTCGGTGAACCGCGCTGGGACCCGCTCGGGGAACGCGTTCGCGCCTGAGACGAGCTAGGTCAGGACGGACTGGTGACCGTGATCTCTCGCACCTGGACCCCGACACCTTGCGACCAGAGCCCGACTTCCAGATCTCTGGCGTCCGGGTTGATACCGGGATCTAGTTCAGCTTCTGCGACCTGCTTGCCGTCGATTGTGAGGCGGAGCGTCGTTCCATCCAGCTCAAAGCGGTACGTCCGCCAATCTTCGCCCGGAGCAAACGGTGACTCGTCGAGGACCGTGTCTGCGTTGTAGCCATCCTCCCAATTCAGCGCGTCGGTGATCCTCGCCTGAGCTTCGCCGCTACAGGGAAAGATGACGCCGGCTCCGAAAACCTGCTTGCCCTTCGGACTACCACCTGTGATGCCGAACGACTGATCGCAGACGGAGCCAAGCGTGCTTGTGACGCGCATCTCCGCCTCGACCACAAACCCGGGACCCGGCGCCTTGGCCAACGTCAACCACCGGGCGGCGATCGCCTGGTCCCCGCTGTTTTCCAGGCCGTCGCTCGTTGCCTTCCAGGACGCAGCCGCCAGTTTCTTGAAGTCGGCGGCGGTGCCGGCGTAGAGGACCTTTTCCGCTCGGCCACCGCGGCTTTCAGCCGCCGCGTTGAGCGACATCATGTCCGGCGTGGAAACGATCACCAGCCCTCCAACATCCGCGGCCGGCGTCTCAGGCGCCGTTGACGGTTCGGGCGCACCGGCCGATTTCGTTGCGGCCGGCTCTGGTGTGTGCGGGTTGAAAGCCAGGACGCGCGGCGTCGGGGTCGGAGGGACTTCCGGGGCGAGCGTCGCGGAGCTGGCCGGTCCGCTGCCCGTGTTCCAGGCCAGCACCACCCCACCCGCCAGGAGGCCCACCACGAGGAGCGCAGCCACGGCCGCCTGAAGCATGCCCTGCCAGCTTGATCTGGGAGTTGGTTCGGGATTTGATTGCCACATGGCCTCGCCCACCTGCTCTGGCCTGAGTGTACGTACGCCCATCGTACCCGCTCCGGCGGTGACCGGCAAATGGCGGTCGCGCCCAGTGGCTGTGCTAGGCTAGGTCGCCGGACGTGTCTTTCGAGGAGGAATGCATGGCGGCCAATCTCCCGCCGCAAGCCCCGCCCACCGCCATGACGATTGCCGGCTCTGACTCGGGCGCCGGCGCCGGAATCCAGGCTGACCTGAAGACGTTTGCCGCGCTTGGCGTCTACGGCACCTCAGTCCTTACGGCCATCACCGCGCAGAACACCAAAGGCGTTTTCGCTGTCGCGGAGGTGCCGGAGGAAGTCATCTCCCTGCAGATCGATGTCGTCATGGAAGATATTGGCGCAGATGCAATCAAGACGGGCATGCTCTCCGACGCCAGTATCGTACGCACCGTGGCTGACCGCCTGGAGGCTTGGGGAGTCCCGGCCCTGGTTGTCGATCCCGTCATGGTCGCCAAGGGAGGTCACCCACTCCTGCACCAGCGTGCAGTCAAGGCGCTGAAGGAGGTCCTGCTGCCGCAGGCGATGATTGTGACGCCCAATGTGCCCGAGGCCGAGATTCTCTCGGGTCTGAAGGTCGATTCCGTCGAGACAGCAAAAGAGGCGGCGCGCGTCATTGCCGAACTTGGACCCCGCTACGTGATCGTCAAGGGCGGTCACCTCTCCGGGGACGCCACGGATATCGTCTTCGACGGCACGGCCTTTACGGAACTGACGGCCGAGCGGATCGACACCAGGAACACGCACGGCACCGGCTGCACCTATTCCGCCGCCATCACGGCGTACCTCGCCCTTGGTGTTTCCCCCCTGGAGGCGATCGAGCGAGCCAAGATCTGGCTCACCGAGGCGATTCGCGCCAGCTACTCCATTGGCGATGGTCAGTCTCCCGTAGACCACTTCCACGCCTTCTCGCGCGACCGAGCGTTCGCCTGATCTCCTGGAGCCCCCACCACGATGCCCGCGACGAACCTGAGTCAAGACGAATTGCGCCGTAAGCTGGCCATCTACTTCGTGGCTGATCCTGAGCAGACCGATCGTGACATCCTGGCTATCGTCGATGAGGCCATCCTGGGCGGCGCCACGTCCGTGCAACTTCGCACCAAGCACACGGACGGCCGGGACATGTTCAACCTGGCGGTTGCCATGGTGCGTCGCTGCCAGGAACGGGATGTGCTCTTCTTCGTCAATGACCGCGTCGACATTGGCATTGCCTGCGGTGCTGATGGCGTCCACGTCGGAGCGAAGGACCTGCCCCTCCCGGCGACACGCGCGTTGACCGGGGACGACTTGATCATCGGGTACTCGCCGGTAGACGCCAGCGACGCCGCCAGCGCCGGCGCACGAGGTGCAGACTACGTCGGGCTCGGCCCGGTCTTCGGCACCCAGTCCAAGGATGATGCACAGCCGGAACTCGGTTTGCTCCTGCTCTCGCAGCAGGTGTCGGCGGCGAGTCTCCCCTCGGTTGGCATCGGTGGCATCTCGATCGCCAACGCGGGCTCAGTCATTCGAGCCGGGGTCGATGGCGTGGCGGTCATCAGCGCAATCCAGGGCGCGGCAGACCCACGGCGAGCGACCGAATCGCTGGCGCTGACCGTCAACCTCGCGTTGATTGAACGCTGACGTCCGCCGTTCGAGCGGTCTGAGACTGGCGTATCATCGGGCACATCTCGCCCGGCCCGCGCGGCAGCAGACTGCCCCGTGGGTTCGCACATGGAGGTCTCATGCCTGCTGTTTCGTCACCCCAGGAAGCCGCCCACGCGTTGCGCCACGTTCGCCAGGCGCGCCTCTACGACGACACGCCAGTTCCGGATGACGTCCTGCAGGAACTCCTGCAGATTGCACGCTGGACCGGCAGCTCACGCAACACCCAGCCCTGGGAGTTCATCGTCATCACCGACAAGGAGCAGTTGCAGAAAATCAGCGAGGTGCGTACGCCGATCAATTGGGTTGCCGACGCCCCACTGGCCATTGCCATCGTGTTGAACGGCGCCAGTGCCATTTCCGAGGCGTTCGATGAAGGACGGGTTACCGAGCGATTGCTCATCGGCGCCCACCTGCTCGGCCTGGGCGGCGGAACCGCCTGGTTTGGCGATGATGATCAGCAGGCCCGGGCCAAGGAAATCCTTGGTATCCCGGCAGAGCGAACTGCCCGCTCGGTCGTCGCCCTCGGGTACCCGACGACCCACAAGGACCATCGTCCGAACACATCGACGCCGGGCCGGCGCCCGCTGGCAGAGTTGGTCAGCCAGGACCGGCTCGGGCACAAGGTCTAACGGCGAGCGGAACCTTTACGTCAAGTATGTCGTTCTGGTGGTAGGCAAACAGAACAGGAGAATGTGCCCATGACTGACACCAACCAGGTGCTTCCCTCCAGTGACGCGGAGTGGCGCGAGCGTCTCACCCCTGAGCAGTACCAGGTGCTGCGCGGCCACGGGACCGAGCGTCCCTTCACCCACCCCTACCTGAACGCCAAGGACGATGGCGTCTTTCGCTGTGCGGGCTGCGGCAATCCACTCTTCGAGAGCGGCACCAAGTTCGAGTCGGGGACTGGCTGGCCCAGCTTCACCGAAGCGATTCCTGGCTCGGTGAAGATGATCGAGGATCGCTCCTACGGCATGGTGCGGACTGAAGTCCGCTGTGCCCAGTGCGACGGCCATCTTGGTCACGTCTTTCCCGATGGGCCGCGCGAGGCCGGCGGAATGCGCTTCTGCATGAACGGTTGCGCCCTGGACCTCGAGAAGCGCGAGGGCTAGGTTCAAGCCGCAGGCAAAGCGAGAACGCGAGGGCCAATGGCCCTCGCGTTCTGTCTTTTACGCTACTTGCACGCCCATTCGTTCTTGCGACCCTCTTTCCACATCCAGCCCGCTGCCATCGCCTGCGCCTTGGGATCGTAGATGCTCTGATCCCCGTAGGGCGTCTTGCTCCAGGTCGATTTCAGGAATTGGAAAAGGCCGTAGTACGGTCCCGAGCGATTGACTGCGCAGGGGTCCAGGTTTGACTCACAGCGCGCGACGCGCACCATGGCGTTCTCGGACTGGCCGTACTTCTTCGCGGCGCTGGAGATGAAGCCGAGGATCTCCTTCTCGGTGTAGCTGCCGGTGCAGCGGTCACCTGAGCCACCGCTCCCGCCCTTCTTTTTCTTCTTGTCTTTGCTCTTGCTCTTCTTCTTCTTGCCGGACGCGTCGGTCTTCTTTTTGTCGCGTCTCCCCTGTTTCTTGCCTGGCCTGGACCAGCGCCGGGCGCTTCCCTCTTCGGCAGCCAGCGCCGGGACCAGTGCGCCCACGATCGCGCCGAGCGCCGCCCTTCGCGAGAGGGCTCCCCGCAGTCTGCGCACGGCATCGTCAAAGTGTTCGGCGTTCATGAGCTGCGTTCTCCCTCTCGACAGCGGCGTATCTCAGGAACGCGCCGTGTACGAACGGGGTTGCGCGGGGACCGTCAGTATATCGGGTCTGGCTACAGTTCCAGGACGATTGGCAGAATCAACGGCCGTTGCTTGGTCTTGCGGAAGAGCGAGCGAGCCGTGATCCCCTTGGCCTGGGAGACCAGGTAACCAACCTCCGGCTCCCCTTCCGGTCGCCGCTCCAGCCAGCGCTTGAGCTCTTGCTCGGCCTGGCGCAGCGGTCCTGAAAGTGCCTCCATGCTCAGGCCCTTGGAGACAAACTCCGGTCCAGCGATCAGCTTGCCATTCTCACCGTTGACCACAACGGTGACGATGATCATCCCTTCGGAGATCAGGTCCTCACGTGTGCGGAGGCGGATCTTGCCAGGCTCGTAGTCACCCAACCGATCGACGAAGACCGATCCGGACGCCACCCGGCCGCGGACCGCGCCCTTGCCGTTCTCGAACTCGATCAGGCTGCCGATCTCGGTCATCAGGACGTGATCGACCGGGATGCCGGCTTCCTTCGCCAATTCACGGTACTGCGCCATGTGACGGTACTCACCGTGCATCGGCACGACGTACTTCGGATGAAGGAGGTCGATCATGTCGCGCAGCTCTTCCCGAGCCGCATGACCGGAAACATGAACGCGGCCCTCGTTGTTGCTCGCGATAATCGTCGCTCCGCGCCGGTAGAGGTTATCGATCGTCTCGGAAACAGTTTCCTCGTTGCCAGGGACCGGCGTCGCTGAAATGAGCGCGGTGTCGCCGGGACCCAGGTGAATCTTGGGGTGTTCGTCCGCCGCGATTCGCGCGAGGGCAGCCGAAGCTTCACCCTGGCTGCCTGTGACCACGATCACTCGCTTGTCGGCAGGCAATTTGAGTACCTGGTCCAGGGGCAGGAGAAGGCCGTCCGGTGGATCCAGGTAACCCAGTTCCAGCGCCGTGCGGACGTTCTGCTCCATCGAGCGTCCTGCCACCGCAACCTTTTTGTTGTACTTCTCGGCCGCCTTCAGCGCCATCAGCACACGGCTGATATTCGACGCGAAGGTCGCGATGATCGTCTGGCCCTTTGCCTCCCGGATGACCCGGTCAAAGGTGTCCATGACGATTCGCTCGGACGGAGTTCGGCCAGGAGACTCGACACGGGTGGTGTCCGAGAAGAGCGCGAGCACGCCCTCGTCTCCAAGTTGCCGCAACCGTCGTACGTCCGTGGGATCACCCATGACCGGCGTGGGGTCGAACTTGAAATCGCCCGTGTTCACGATGGTTCCGGCCGGCGAGTGGACCGCAATGGTGTACGAAGCCGGAATCGTGTGCGTCACATTGATGAACTCGACCTCGAGTTCGCCGAGTTTCAGCCGTGTGCCCGGCTCGACCGCCGTTATCTCGACCTTCTCGTCCAGCCGGCCTTCGCGCAACTTGTTCTCAGCGAAACCCATGGCCAGCGGCGAGCCGTAGATCGGCACCTTGCCGCGCTCCGCGAGCTGCGGCACGACGTACGGGAGCGCGCCGATGTGATCTTCGTGCCCGTGGGTGATCACGATGCCGCGGAACTTGGACAACCGGTCCCTGACGTACCGGATGTCTGGAATGATGAGATCGATGCCGCGTTCCCACTCTTCCGGGAACTTGCCGCCGGCATCGATCACGATGAGATCGTTGCCGTACTCGACGGCCATCATGCTTTTGCCGATTTCGCCCATGCCACCCAGAGGCACTACGCGCAGGCAACCATCGCCGAGTTCACGAGAATTATTCGCGCGGCCGCTGCGGCCGCCGCGTGGCTGCTGCGGCGCTGATGGTCCTGATCCACTGCGACCAGTACGTGGCCGCTGTGGGTTGCCCTGGCTGTCGCGCTGCGGGCGCCGTCCGGGACGTGGTTTCGATTGCCGTTGCCCAGGCGTCGGCTGCTGTGATTCGACGGTGGTCTCGCTTTGCCCGTCTCGCGTGTTTCTGCGATTCTGGGACCTGTTGTTGCCAGGCGCGTTGCCCGGATTTCGATCTGAAGCCATGAACTGCCTCTCTCCTGGCGTGAACACGAGTGTGCTCACCCCAGGTTCCCTATGCTTGCGGTGTGCCCATCAAAACGACAGCCTTGATCAAGAGACGCGATGCTGTCACTGACTGGCACGCTTCGTGTGTGCACGCGTCGGCGTGCGGGACGGCGCAAAACCATCGCCGTCCAGACCAGCAGTACTGCGGCACTCCTGGTGCTGGCGCACGAGCTTCTGTCGCTGCGTGCGTCACCTTCCCTGGGGTCTTCCGAGCGGAACCTCTCGCTGACTGACCAGGCAGCAGGCGAGAGTCGCGCAATCCCATCCCCGGGGACATCTCTTCGCTAAGTGTAGTGCGGCGCCAGTTTGCCTCTCAGAGCCACCCAACACTCCGCGCCACAAATCCGAACACCACGAGCAGGACGATCAGGACAAGGCAGCCGATTCCAAGCCCCGTGCCAATGCCGATGGTGGAAGACGGACCATTCACCTGGTCAGTCCTGCCTGGCCGTGCTGAAGCTGCTGCTTCCGGTGATTCTTCAGGTGGCAAAGGCGACGTGTTCACCGGGTCGGTCACAGAGGCTGCCTCAGACGTTCATGGAATGACATCACGGAGTTGGCTCGGGAACGGCGGTCGGCACGACGATCGGCGGCACATAGGCCGGATCTGTTCCTGCACTCGGTGCCTCTCGCGAGATCAGCCAGAGAAGGCCGATGACGACCGCCGACACAACGGTCGTGACTACCGCACCAAGAAATCCGCGTCGCGTTGTCTCGTTGCGAAACAGGTCATTCACGGATCGCGGCTAAACCAGGAACGCGCCGTCGCGCATGAAGGGTTCACCATCAACCAGGACTTCACCACCGTCTCGCAGGTCGCAGATCAGATCCCAGTGAATCGCCGATTCATTCACGCTGCCCGATTCCGGATAGCCAGCACCCAATGCCATATGGACGGTGCCGCCGATCTTCTCATCGAAGAGGATGTTGCGCGTAAAGCGCGTGATATCGTAATTCGTCCCAAACGCGAACTCACCGAGATACCGCGCTCCTGGATCGGCGTCCAGCGTTTCGAGCAGGTACTCCTCGCCGCGCGCCGCTGAGGCGTCCACGACCCGTCCCTCGACGAAGCGAAGACGAATGTCATCGATCTCCCGGCCATCCACCACGCGGGGGAAGGAGAAGCGTACGTGCCCCTCGGTGCCATGCTCAACTGGTCCCGTGAAGATCTCGCCATCCGGGAAGTTCTTGTCCCCATCGCAATTGATCCAGGTCCGGCCACCCACCCTTACCTGCAAGTCCGTATCTGGTCCCTTCAGGTGGACAAGCTGCTTGTCCGCTAGCCAGCCAATCAGGCGCTGCTGCATGGCCGATTGCTCCTGCCACGCTGCTGCCGGGTCTGCAGCATTCAGTTTGCAGGCCTCGAACACAAACTCCGCGAACGCATCAGTCGCCATCTCGGCGTCCTGGGCATACGCATCAGTCGGGTAGAGGGTCAGGACCCAGCGGATGGTGCCGTCTGCCTCTCGGTCCATCATCGTCTTCAGGAGCGGGGCAACCGCGCGCTTGCGCGCGATTTGGCGCTCAGGGTTGACCCGGGACAACGCCTTGGTGTTCTCCTCGCCCATGATGCGTATGTAGACGTCCGCGGTGCCACGCGACCACTGGTCGACAGGGGAGATCCAGGCGATTTGCTCATCTGACCCCAACTCGAGCAGATCCGCCTGCACTTCTGGCAGACGCGGGACGATGACCGGGCGACCACCGGCGCGTAGCGTTTCGCGGTACAGGGCCTGCAGCAGCGGTCGCGAGGGAACATCTCCCTCGATTGACACAACGTCGCCCGGTTTGACGTTCGTTGAGTAATTGACCAGGGTGCGTGCCCAGGCAGCGAGGCGAGGATCGGTCATCAGGTCGCGTCTCCAGATAGCGGCGCGGACCGTTCCGCGCGGCAGAGCCGCGACAGGTTATACCATCGCCGCTGCAGGCCGCTTACTTCGCCGGCTCCAGGACTTCAATAGCGGAGATGATCGGCGCCCCTTCGCTGGCCATGAATTCCAGGTCGAGCGTCCCGTCGTCGATACGCACCTCTGCCTGCTTGACCAGCGCCGTTCCGATCCCTGCCTCAGCCGCCAGATCAAGCGCATCCACCAGGTCATCGCCTTCGGCCGAAACAGAGAACACCCGCGCTCCGACGTCCACGTCGTCAGGCTCCATGAAATACAGCCGCACGAGATAGGAGCCCTCGCGGTCGACTGGAATGGCGTAGCTGAAGCCTCGCTTCTTGCCGGGTCCGTCACCCGCTCTTGCCGTGAGGTACAAATCTTGATCGTCTGTCCCTGCCACTTCGAGGCTATCGCGATAATCCACGGCTGATCCGCCGTCAAAGTAGCGATCTCCCGTCCAGGCTTCTTGCTTACCGGTGCGTTGCTCCGTCTTCTGCCGTGCACGAGCGGTCCGCTCCCGCTTGCGCTGCTTCGCCTTTTCAGCCCGGTTGGCGTTCTTCTTGTCCGCCTTGTTGTCCGATCTGTGCGACGGGATGCCCTTGCGCTCACTGGTTCCAGAGGCTGACGGCGCCGCAGCAGCCCGCGAGGAACCATTTCGGCGGCTGCCATCCTTCTTGCCACCATCATCCTGGCGGGTGCTTCTTGCGGGCGCTGGCGACGGATCTTCTCCTTGTGTCACAGGCTGTTGCACAGGTTCATTGTCGCCGCTGCTTTCGGGCTGTTGACTGGCACCACCAGAGAGCACAAGCCCATTCTCCACGGGAACGGGTGAAACGCCGTTACCATCGCCAGGGTCACCATCTCCCGGCTCCGGCTCGTCCTGGAGGCGAATTACCGCCAGCGCCCACCCCCGCGCAAAGGAGGCGTCGCCGGATTCTGTGTCACCAGCACGCTGCTTGCGCTTCTTGTCCGGCTTGTCCTTCTTCCCGTTGCCGCCCCGCTTCTTCTCCTTGTTCTGCTTCGTGTTCCGCTCGGAGTTGCCCGGGTCATCTGTGGTCGCGCCCTGGTCCGGGTTGCTCGTCTCGGTCCCGCTGTCAATGCGCGCGACAACTTTCCAGTTCCCTGAGGGAATCTCTTCATCCCAGGCGCGTTGGGCTGCCGGCGGTGGCTGCGGCTCGGCGTACAGCTCCCCGGATGCCGCCGCCTCAGCGATCAGTTCTTCGTTGCGTCGCGGATTATCACGGCCCGAAGGCTCATAGGGTTGCGCGTCCGGTCCCTCCGTGATGACATCGCCCTCGCTGCCAACGCCGTCGTACCCGTCCTCGGCGACCGCAATCGCCTCACCATCTCCAGCCGAGACGCCATCTGCCGTCTCGGCAGTGTCTGACCCGGTGGTAATGACTGGATCGGAGGTCTCGGTACGAGATCGCTGCCTGGACCGGGAACGCCCGTCTCGCTCCACGCTTTGTCCGTCCTGGTTTGCGCCATTGACGGTTTCCGGTTCGGCCTGAGCAGGCTCCCCCTGGTCCACATAGTCAGCAACCTGGACAGGTTCCGGCTCAACCCCGTCAGGCGACTTGTCGCAGGGATCGCCGACGCCGTCGCCATCGGTGTCACGGAAGTCGGACGTGGCCACGCCCGGGCAGTTGTCTTCCTTGTCGGCAACGCCGTCGCCGTCCGTGTCGTAGTAGATCGGGCAGGCATCGCCCGCTCCGTCTCCGTCCGAATCGGACTGGTCTGGATTCTGGACGTTTGGACAGTTGTCAAGAGAGTCCGGGATGTAATCCCCGTCAGCGTCGGAGGAAAGCAGGGTCCGCTCGTCACCCCCGTTGCCTGTCGTCTGCGACGCCGTGTCGCCACTGACGACGTCACCAGAGGCATCGGTTGAGACCTCTGTGGTGGTTTCCCCGCTGTTCTTCTTGTCCTTGGGACGCGCATCAACGACCGGTACCACGGCCAGAGCGATGACGGTGATCAGCGCTATGACGCCCAGGAGCGCCCGCGCAGCAGCTCCTTGTGGCACGTTGGCTCCCTCCCGATGGACGTGACGAGCCGGCGGTCTGGACGACGCAAGAGAGGAGCGACCCAATCGAGACTACGCTTTGCGGGCCGCGCTCTGCGGGTTCGGGTAGGCCAAGGATAGCGGCGTACGGACGGTATTGTCGATGCCAGAGAGACACAGCGAGAGGACGAACGCGCAGGCCGGGGCGGGGTTGCTCCATTTGGTGCAGCAAGTCCAACGTTTGAAGCGAGTACCACGGCAGGGCTGGCTGGACCGGGGGGTCCCCGCTCTCGACGTCGAATCGGTCGCGGATCACTCGTTGAGCGTCGCGCTCCTCGCCTGGGTCGCCGCGCTGGAAGCCCGCGCAGCTGGCGCGGACCTCGATCCGGAGCGCGTCCTGGCCCTGGCGCTGATTCACGATCTGCCGGAAGCGGAGATCGGAGACTGGACGCCCTACACTGCAGAAGAGGTGAATGCGCACGCCGGCGTCAACGATCGGGCGGCGTTTCTCAACGGTCGCCAGCAACGCAGTCCCGAGCGCAGCGCCGCCAAGCGAGCTGCCGAGCAAGCAGTCATCGACCACCTCGTTTCCGAGCTCGGGCCGGCTGGAGGGACGGCGCTTGCCAGCCTGTGGCAAGAACTGGCCGACGGGCAAACATCCGAGGCCCGCTTCGTGAAACAGGTTGACCGCCTCGAGACGTTCCTGCAATCACGCGCCTACCTGGCCGACGACCCGACCAGGCCAATGGCGTCATTCGCGACCGAGGCGAGCACAGAGGTCGCCGACCCTGTGCTCGCCTCGGTGCGAGATCTCGCGATGACGGACGAGGAATCGCGCTAGTCGACGAGCATCCCTGCAGCATCGAATGCGATCTCTCGCAGGTCGCCCGTTTGCGTGACGCGGCCTTCTTCCAGGATGTCCGGGAGCAATTGCTCCGACGCCCAGAACGTCTCGACGTGCTTGGTGTCCTGGATGCGCATGATGCGTGACGTCTCGGGCTGAATCTTCAGGCAGCAGGCCAGGGCGATCTGGATCGCCTGCCGGTCGGTATCAACCGTGAGCGGAATGCGCGCGCCCTGCGGCGCCTTGGACGTGATCATGTTCATGTAGGTCGGAACCGGGTCCATCCGCTCGACGAGACGGCGCAGGACAACGTCTCCCATCCCGACCCCGGTGGCGTTGCCGTTGGTGTCGTCGGTCAGGTCACGCATGATGACCCGCTGAACGCGCGGTTTGACAGGCTCCTCGCTTGGCGGCAACGTCCCGGCCACGTCGCGGTTGATCACGTTCGGATCTGCGCCGTCACCCGAGATGTCCTTCCCGATGCGATCGATGATCAGCACATCAACCCGCTCGCCCGGCAGACGCCCCATACGCCCGCGCGCGATGCGCAGCAACTCCTGCTCACGTTCGAAGATGCGTTCCGCCGGCACAGCCTCTGCCTGCGCCAGGTGGCCATAGCCGTTTTCAATGACGGCCACGCCGAAGGGAATGTTCACGCGCGAAATGGTGTAGTTGGCCACCGCCGGGAGCAGG
This sequence comes from Thermomicrobiales bacterium, assembly GCA_046328375.1. Taxonomy (GTDB): domain Bacteria; phylum Chloroflexota; class Chloroflexia; order Thermomicrobiales; family UBA6265; genus JACCXM01. Next base: position 28,719 of record JAXLWT010000026.1, on the reverse strand, counting down.
TGGTGGAACTCACCCATGCCCTGGTGGTGGAAGAAGTTCGCCCCATGCTGCTTGCCCAGGCCGATGGCAATCATTTTCATCAGGCCCGACTCGACAGGGCCCCTGAAGTCGGTGTGGGGCTTGACGCGCCCGACCGGGATGATCGCATCCGCTCCGTAGGCATTCTTGTCGATCCAGACGGGGACTTCGTTCTCCACATAGCCCAGTTCGACGGTCTCCATGCTGGAGAGAATGGGACACCCCATCCGCTCCTCGGTGACGCCGTAATGGGCGATCAGGTCACGCTGCCCCTCGGCGGTTGCTCCACCATGGCTGCCCATAGCCGGCACCAGGAACGGATCCGCACCGAGTGCCCGCACCTCGTCCACCACTGCCTTGAGGACTTCGTCGATACGGTCGATACCCCGGCTGCCCGCTGTAATCGCCACTCGCTGACCAGGCTGCAGGCGATTGCCGACACCTTCCCGCTTGAATTGCTCGCTGATGGCCGCTCGCACATCGCCAATTTCCAGGTCATCGAGCTGCTGGCGCACCGGGGCCCAGCGAGGGAGTTCCCCACGCTCGAAAATCTCGAGTCCCATTGATTCCTCCAGTGGTACTTGTGCGTCAGCCTCGGCGCCCCGCACAGACAAGCGGGAGCTCGACCGTTCCAGACTGCGCAATGATAGGGACTGGCGTACCGCTTCGCGCGATGCGCTTTTCACCAGCCGAATCGATGTCGTCTCGAACCTGGCAAGGGACCTGGCGCCATGTTGGTGCTGACCCGGGGAGGCTTCTCATTGACCGAGGGTACAACCTCATCCCCGGCACCTCAACCGCTGGCGGGAGTGGACGCGCTCAGGTCGAGACCACAGGTGCCGATGCCACCGGAGTACCCCTGCAGAAACGCGTCGATCCGCTCTTCGCTGGTTCCATGTGCGCGCGGATCGTCCCAGGCCGTACCGGGTGGGTCTCCCGATAACTCGGTCATGCGTAGCGCTTCGTCAATATCGCCGGGATCGAGCCAGCCAACCAGTTCAGCATCGACGGAGTAGGCCCCTGCCAGGCAGTCCGCCTGTTGCTCGAAGACAATCGGGGCAATCTGGCCGCCGCGATCCGGGGAAACACCTAACTCGAAGCCCAGTTGCGCCTGAATATGGTGCCCCCATTCGTGGGCAATCACGATGATCCAGGCGAAATCGCCAATCTGATCTTCAATCAGTTGCCGGAACGGCACCGAGTAGTAAATCTTCTGGTCGATCACGCAGTAGAACGCGGCCTCCTCGTCTGGATCAGCCGGGCCACAGGGGGTCGACATCGGGCTGTCGAACGCGACCACATCCGCGGGCGGTTCGTACGTTCGATCTGCGTCCGCAAAGCGTTTTTCCCAGAAGCTGTTGACATGCTGCACCAACTGATCGGGAAAGCGGACCTCTGCGTCCTCGCTGCCTGCCGGCTCGACGCCGAGCGCGAAGGCGGTGGCAGTGCCGTCATCGCCGTACGCGGCGATCTGGGCGTCCAGGAACTCCCGCGATGCTCCGAAGAACCAGCCCCAGCCATCGTCATCGGGAACGACGTGGACTTCGCCGCTGACCTCGGTCTCGACGCCATTAACCACATACGGCTGCGTGTAGAAGACCGTGACGGCGTCGTCGTAGGTGACGCCGGTCACCCCCCAGGCCCACGGCTCCGCCCGCACTTCGGTAACAGTTGCCTCACTGGCCTGGCGGTCTGACAGGAACGCGTCGTACCAGCCCACGACTGCGGACCGCGGGACCACGGCTCGGGCATCGGGGTGCAGCCGGGCGTAGAGCGCATCGAAGTCACGCTCCTCCTCCAGCATGGAGAACTCGCGCACCGCTTTGGCCGCGGCATCGAGATCAACGTCTGACTGAGCAAGTGAAACCGGGAGAGTCGATGGAAACGCCAGACTCGCGCCTGCTGCCGATGGAACAACCGTCGCGAGCAGGATGACGAGCAGGACTGACCAGCAAACGTGACGCAGCAACCGCACCTCCATGTGCGGTCCACCGACCGCCCTCTGCTACTTACGTCTGCAAGCGGCCAGAGGATGCGTCAACGGCCCGCCGAAGCAGGCCGTTGATCTGACTGTATGCGTTCGTACCGCTGCCTACCGTGCCTCGATCGCGGCGTACTTCTTGTCGAGAGGACCAATGAACTCGGACTGCGGCCGAATCAGGCGGTTATTGGCGACCTGCTCCAGAACGTGAGCCGACCAGCCGACCACACGGGAAACCGCGAAGGTTGGCGTGAACATGTCGCCCGGGAGACCGACGGCCGAGAGCACGGCCGCCGAGTAAAACTCAACGTTGGTGTAGAGACGCCGGTCTGGCTTGCGCTCATGCAGCATGGCCAGCGCGCGCTCTTCCGTACGCCGTGAGAGCTCAAAGAACTCCGGTGTGCTTGCCTCGTGGGCCATGCCACGCAGGATCTCAGCGCGTGGATCCTCAGCTTTGTACACCCGGTGGCCAAAGCCCATCAGGCGGTCACCGCGGTCCAGCGCCTGCGTCAGCCAGGCATCGACGTTTTCTGCCGTGCCGATGGCTTCCAGCATATCGAGCACCTTGGAGGGTGCACCGCCATGCAGGGGGCCCTTCAAGGCGCCGACCGCGCCGGTGATCGACGAGCAGAGATCCGAACCGGTCGAAGCAATCACGCGCGCCGTGAAGGTCGAGGCATTCATGCCGTGGTCGGCGAGCAGGGTCAGGTACACCTCGAGCGGTTTCCAGTGCCGCTCCTCTGGCTCCTCGCCGAAGAGTTGGTAGAGGTAGCTTTGAGCGGTGTTGTGCTCCGCCTTCGGCGTAATCGGCTCCTTGCCCTGCCGCAAACGGAAGAATGCGGCGAGGATGCCGGGGAAGCGTGCGGTCAGCGCAATCGCCTCGTCCAGATCCGGCGTGTCATCAAAAAGCCCGGAGCCACTGGCGCCGAGCGCCGACACGCCCGTGCGCAGAGCGTCCATCGGTGCGGCGCTAGCGGGCAACGCGCGAATCACCTCAACTACTGGCTCTGGCAGTCCTCGATTCGCCGCCAGGGAGGCGAGCAGTCCATCGAGCTCCGCACGGTTGGGGAGACGACCATTCCAGAGGAGGTAGGCGACCTCCTCGAACGAGGCCTTACCAGCCAACTCGTGGATGTCATAGCCTCGATAGACGAGTTTGCCTTCCTCACCGAAAACGTGGCTGAGCGCAGTGGACGCCGCCACGACGCCCTCCAGCCCTTCAGGTTTTGGCAGGACAGTCTGGTCGGAAACGGGCGAATTGCCGTTGGACCCTGTCATCATTCGCTCCCGCTGGTCATCGCGTGTGCAGGCGGTTTCATCAACGTCATCGCCTGCGAGAAAAGCAACGCCGCGCATTGCTTTTGGTACGCGACGTCGCTCAGGATTCGGGCCAATCGTAGCACGATGCCCAAAACGCTCCGGCGATCCCTGAGTGGCGAAAGGCCGGACCGGTGGTCATAATTCGCTGTGCCGCCGGGTCCCCGCACCCGCGCCAGCCCTGCACTGTGCACTGCGTCTGACGATGGAGAAGGGATTGCGGCACGGGCGCTTGAACCCGAGCGTAAATTGGCAGCGCGTGAGACTTCGCCAGGCAGCGGCATCTTTGCTGACGGCGAGCTTGCTGCTCTCTGCCGTCCCTGCTACGTCGCTCAACGCCTCGGCTTCACCCCGTACCTGGTCCGAGAACCAGGATGCAGACCCGGTCGCTCAACCTGGCGGGGCAGCGAACAGCAAGGAAGACACCGGCCACCAGCGGGTGGATGGCGTAAGCAGCGTGCGGCCGCGCGGCCGGGAAGCGCCTGTTGACCTGAGACAGGTCGCGCCCGGCGATGAAGCCGCGCCGGCGGCCGTGGGCGCTGATCCAGGTGACGGACCTCCTCCCGCTGAGCAGAACAAGAAATCCAGCAGCAAGGACCAGGTCACAAGCGACGGGCGGAATGAAAACATTCGCATGTGGCCGATGCCTGCCGGGAGTTACACCTTCACCCAGCCGTTCGGCTGCGTGCCACAAATCGCCCAGTTCTACCAGCCGGGAGCGGGTTGCCCGGCCGATCGGCCAGTTGTCCACACCGGGCTCGACCTGGCCGCACCAGAGGGCACGCCGTTCTACGCGGCCGCGTCCGGCTGGGTCACGGAAGCCGGCTATGACCGCGAAGTCGGAGTTGCCAACACGCGGATCATCATCCAGCACGAGGGGCGCAACGACGGCTACGCCACCGAGTACCTGCACTGGATCGCATCGTTCGTCGACGTCGGCGAACATGTCGAGGCGGGACAACTCATCGGTGAGGTTGGCTCGGTCGGGTACTCCACTGGACCGCACCTTCATTTCTCGCTGATCGAACTCGACACTGGCGAACACGTCGACCCGACGCGCTGGCTGCCAAAGGAGCCTGGCACCGAAGGTTACCGGGGTATTACGCCGCGGCGGGCTGCCATGCGGCTGCCAGCCGGAACCACGGCGGGCGTACCTGAACACACTGACCCGAACCCGCCTGACGTACCAACCCGTGAGGATGTGCCGGAATCCGCGGACAAGGGTCAGGGACGCAAGAATCGCGACAAGAGCAAGAAGGATAAGCAGCGCCAGGAACGGCGCGACAAGGGCGCTGCTGGCCACAACCGCGAGAAGGACTCGCGCACGGTCTCTGGCAAGGATGGCGTTGAGAGCGCAGACGGATCGGCTTCCGCAAAGAACAAGCGGAGCGATCGCGACCGGGAGCGCACACGCAAACGGGAACGGAACCGGGACGGCGCGGCCAAAGCCGACAACGCCAGTGGGGAGAACGGGTCAGGGAATTCCCGCAAGGAGCGCCGCGACAGGAACACCGGGGATGAGGCGTCCAGAAGGGACAGCAAGCGCGCATCACGCAAGGATGAGAACGCGGTCCAGCAAACCGACACCCGGAACAAGGGCAACAATGGCAACGGGAAAGGCAAAGGCGCCAGCGGCGGCAACGGCAGCCCAAACAAGAAGAACCGCCAGCAAGACGATGCCCAACAGGTTGTCGAAGAAACCCCCACTCCTGCGGAGGAAACCCCGTCCAGTGAACCGGTCCAGGAGGCCGACAACGGCTCAGGGCGCGACAGCAAGGATCGCGACAACGGTGGCGGCAACTCCGGTGATGGTGGCGGGACCGCCGATGCTGCTGACAGCGGTGGCGGCAGTGAGCCTGGGAATGGTGACAGTGGGAACGCCAGCAGCTAGATCATGGCGGGGTTAACCGTCCCGGACTGCGGCGACCGACGCACGGAGCGATTGAACGGCCACGGCAGCGTGTGCCACAGCAATTCCGGCGGCGAGTACTCCCATCCGTGACGCGCCCGGTGCCCGGCGCTTCCCCCTGACTGCCGCGGCGACCGGGCCTCTGACACCGGCTATTGCAACCCTGCCCGCAGCGCCGGGTGCATCACAGGCGACCTCGTTGACCAGTGGTGTCGCTAGTCCTCCGTTGCCGTGCGGTACTCCGTGTCGAGCGCACGACGGACCCTGGGGAGTTCCAGCGCCACCTGCTCTAGCGCGGCGCGGAGGGCTGCCTGCTGTGTCGTGTCGGCATCGGCGTGAAGGTTCGGGTAGATCGAGCGAGTCAAGGTCACCCGTAGGGCTGTGACAAACGCACCGAGCTCCTCTCGCGTTTTTTCAGAGAGGTACACCCGTTGCGCGCTGTAGGCGTCGGCAAGGGCAAACGCGCGTTCGCCGACCTCGTTCCAGTTTTCCCAGATCAGCGCTTCTGTCAGGAATTCGGAGGGAGGAGCGTACGGTTCGCCCGGAAGTAGCACAGGATTCGTGACGGCGCCCAAGGCTGTCTCAAGCCGTGCCAGGCGCGCGTAGAGCTCACTGATGATCTCCGCCCGGCGGTCTCGCCCGGCGTTGCGGCGCTCCTCGCCGATCTGACCGACCATCGCGAGCACGTCGCCTCGCAGTCGCTCGATCGCCATATCCCGACGCGCGGTCTCCGCCTCTCCTGCCAGCTTCAGTTCCACCCCGATACGCAGGATGGCATCGCGCTGATCGCGCAGTTCCTGCTGCAGGGCGGTCAATTGCGCCTCAACATGATCGAGCCGCTCTCCAAGCACTTCCAATGGTGAAGGCTCAGAATTGAGCGGCGTCAGGTCGAGCAGAATCGGCTCCGGCGGATCTTCGCGCGTCACTACGCTCAGTGACGGTGCGCCGCGCGGCAGTTGCGGTTCGGCAGACGCTGCCTCCGAGCGAACGCCGACCGAATGGTCGTGACCCATCAAGTCATCACCCAGCATGGCGCCGCCACCGGACGTGCGTAACAGCGGAAGGTTCCATGAGTCTGGTCGCTGCTTGACGAGTACCCCGACCGTCGCAGCGATCAACAAGATCAGGATGAGTAGGCCAATGACGCCTGGTTCCATACTGGCTCCTTCGCGGTGCTGGCCGGTCGGATCGCTGCCGGATTCACCACGTTGCACCGATCATGGCACAACCTGGGCCAATCCGGCAGCCCTTGCCGCAGCCAGACCGGGACCTCAGTCCGCAATACTGGGTAGTCCTGCCAGAGCCGCGTCGATCTCGGATTGCGGCTGCTCGTAATCCTGCATGCTTCCGGAGAGGTAACTGTCGTAGGCCGTGAGGTCGAAGAATCCATGCCCTGATAGATTGAAGAGCACCGTCTTCGCCTCTCCCGCATCTCGTGCGGCCAACGCCTCGTCAATCGCGACACGAATGGCGTGAGAGGTCTCCGGCGCCGGCACGATGCCCTCCGTGCGAGCGAATTGCAGTGCTGCTTCAAAAGCGGAACGTTGCTTGACGGCCTGCGCCTCGATGATCCCCTCTTCCTTGAGGAGGCTCACGAGCGGCGCAGCGCCGTGATAGCGCAGCCCACCCGCGTGAATCCCGGCCGGCACGAAGGTATGCCCGAGCGTGTGCATCTTCACGAGTGGCGTTAGCTGTCCCGTGTCGCCAAAGTCGTAGGCGTACGCCCCCCGCGTAAGCGTTGGGCACGCCGCCGGCTCGACGCCAATGATCCGGATCTTCTTGCCCGCCAGCTTCTCGGGCACGAACGGGAAGCTGATACCGGCGAAATTGGAGCCCCCGCCCACGCAGCCAATAACGACATCCGGGTAGGCGTCTGCCATCTGCATCTGCATGATGGCCTCCTGCCCGATCACGGTCTGGTGCAGCAGAACGTGATTGAGCACCGAGCCAAGCGCGTACTTCGTATCCTCGCGCGTAGCGGCGTCCTCGACCGCCTCCGAGATGGCGATTCCCAGGGAGCCGGTCGAGTCAGGATCGCGCTCCAGCACTGCACGGCCGGCATGGGTGTCCATGCTGGGCGAAGCAACGCACTGCGCCCCCCACGTCTCCATCAATGCCCGACGGTAGGGCTTCTGGGCGAAGGAAATCTTCACCATGTAGACCTTGATCTCGAGATCGAACAGGGACCCCGCGAGCGCCAGCGAGCTCCCCCACTGGCCCGCGCCCGTTTCGGTGGCGATGCGCTTCACGCCTTCCTGCTTGGCGTAGTACGCCTGCGGAATGGCCGTGTTTGGCTTGTGGGAGCCAGCCGGGCTGACCCCTTCATTCTTGTAGAAGATGCGCACATCGCTGGGCAGATCGAGCGCGCGCTCCAGGTTGTGCGCGCGGTGCAGCGGCGTGGGGCGCCAGAGCCTGTAAATGGCGAGCACTTCTTCAGGAACGGGGATGTGGCGCTCGGTGGAAACTTCCTGGGCTATGACCGCCATCGGGAAGAGCGGCGCGAGGTCGTCCGGGCCAATCGGCTGGTGAGTACCCGGGTGGAGCACAGGTGCCGGCGGCGTCGGCAGGTCCGCGACGACGTTGTACCAGGTTGCCGGAATCGCCTCCTCGGGCAACAGGTAGCGGGTGGTTTCGAGCACCGGAACTCCTCTCGTGCCCTGGCCGGGCACCGTTGCGCGGCCGGGAATCTGTCGTATACACGTCGCTCAGGGCGCTGATGGTACGCGCAGCCGATTCCCTCAGCAATGCTCGGACGGCGCGCGAAAACGGCCGAATCGTGCCCCCCCGGTGCTACACTCGGCCCTCCACGCGGGACCAGATCAGGTGGCCCTGCCGCCAAAAGTTCCTGGAGAGGACCAGTCGCCCCATGACCGCTACGCTGCCGCAGCAGGCCGCACCCTTTTCTGCCAACGGGCATCGCCCGGGGCCGGCGGCGGAGATCGCCGGTGCCCTGCAGGAAGAACTCAGCAAGCGGCTTGATGGTGAGGTGCGGTTCGATGCCGTCTCGCGCATGCTCTACAGCACCGACGCCTCGAACTACCAGATTGAACCCGTTGGCGTGGTCGTGCCGCGCACCATCGACGATGTCCTCGCCTCCATCGAGGTCGCCACACGCTTCGGCGTGCCACTTCTCCCTCGTGGTGGTGGCTCGTCACTCGCCGGGCAAACCGTTGGCGCGGCGCTGGTCATGGACTTCTCCAAGTACGTCTCACGCATCCTCGACCTCGACACTGAAGCGCAAACCGTCACGGTCGAGCCCGGCATCAATGTCAATGCCCTGAATATGCAACTGCGTCCCACTGGCCTCATGTTCGGCCCGGACCCGGCGTCTGCCGAGCGCGCGACGGCCGGAGGCATAGTGGGAAACAACTCGACCGGCTCCCACTCGATCCTGTACGGAATGACCGGTGACAACGTCATGCGTGCGCGTGCCGCACTGGCCGATGGCACGGTGCTCGAGTTGGGGCCAACCACGCCGCAAGCAATGGCCGGCCTGGCCGGGCAGGACAACGGGCAGGGTCGACTCTACGCAGAGCTGCTGGCGTTCCGCCAACGCTACGCCGGGTTGATCGAGCGAGACTTCCCACGCCACTGGCGACGTGCCACCGGCTACTCGCTGGATCAGTTGATCAAACCGGACGACGAATTCAACCTGGCACGCCTGCTGGTCTCTTCCGAAGGCACCTTGGCAACGCTCCTCGACGTCACCTTCAACCTCTACAAGCGACCAACGAAGACCGGCCTGGTTCTCTTGCAGTTCGCTGATCTGGTGGAGTCAATGGCCGCGACGCCGGCCATCCTGGAGACCGACCCCTCAGCCGTTGAGTTGATGGGCCGCCTGCTCATCAACCTGACCCGATCGCAGCCTGGCTTCGCTCGCCAGATTTCGATGATCCAGGGCGATCCGGCGGCGGTGCTTGTGGTCGAGTACTACGGCGAGACCGACGACGAGTTGACCCGGAAGGCTGAGCGCCTGAAGCAGCACCTGATCGACCGGGGCATCAAGACCATGGTCGAACCGCTGACCGTCCTCGACACGCAGCAGCAGGCTGACGTCTGGTCTGTGCGGAAGGCAGGTCTCGGTCTGCTGATGAGCATTCGCGGCGATCACAAGCCGATTGCGGTCATCGAAGACGTATCAGTGCCGGTCGAACACCTGGCCGAGTACGTGGGCGCCATCGAAGACCTCGTGGCCGCGCACAACACGGAAGCCGCGTACTACGCGCACGCCTCAGCCGGTTGTCTGCATATCCGGCCTCTGGTCAACCTGAAGACGCGTGAGGGCGTCGTCTCCATGGTCGAAATGGCCGAGGCGGCCGCCGAGTTGGCGCACCGTTTTGGCGGGCACATGTCGGGCGAGCATGGCGATGGCCTGCAACGCTCGGAGTTGAACGAGCGCATCTTTGGGCCGGAGCTGTACCAGGCCATGCGTGAGTTCAAGCGCATCTGGGACCCGCAGTTGCTGATGAACCCGGGCAAGAAGGTCGATGCACCTTCGATGACGGAGAACCTGCGTTACGGGCCCAACTACCGCGCTCGCCAGCCGAAGACGTACCTGAGCTTCGAAGTCGAGGGCGGCTTCGACCGCGCCGTCGAAATGTGCAACGGCGCCGGCGTTTGCCGCAAGCTCAAAGCGGGCACGATGTGCCCCTCTTTCATGGCTACGAAAGACGAAAAGGACTCAACCCGCGGCCGTGCCAACGCGCTGCGCAACGCGCTGGCCGGGGACATGCTGGACCGGCCCGACCTGGCCTCGAAGGACGTCTACGACACGCTCGATCTCTGCCTCTCCTGCAAGGCGTGCAAGACCGAATGCCCCTCCAGCGTGGACATGGCCAAGCTGAAGACCGAGTTCCTGCAGCATTACCACGACGTGCACGGCACGCCGATCCGCTCCCGCTTCTTCGGGCACATCCACGACATCTCGAAGCTGGCCTCGCCAATGGCGCCCTTTGTGAACCTTTCGATGCGCCTCGGCCTCGACAAGCCGGTCAAGAAGGCACTCGGCGTGGCTCCGGAACGGAAGCTCTCCCGGTTCGCCTCGCGCACCTTCACCCAGCGCTGGCACGAGCATCAGCGGCAGGTGGCCGTACAGCCCCGTCAGACACGGGGCCAGATCGTGTACTTCCACGACACCTTCGCGGAATACAACTACCCGCACATCGGGATGGCGGCTGTGAAGCTGCTGGAGGCGGCAGGTTTCGATGTCATCGTCGAGGAGCGACGCGCCTGCTGTGGCCGGCCAATGCTCTCCAAGGGCCTGATCGAGGAAGCGCGAGCGCTGGCGAAGACGAACGTCCAGGTGCTCGCGCCGTACGCCCGGAACGGGATCCCCATCGTTGGCACGGAGCCGAGCTGCATCCTGACCTTGCGCGACGAGTACAAGGACTTGCTGCCGGACGACGCCGACGCCTCAACCGTCGCGTCCGAGTCCTACATGATCGACGAGTTCCTGGCCAAGCTGGACAAGGCCGGGGATCTCGGCATTACCTGGAAGGATGACACTGGGCCGGAAGTGCTCTTCCATGGTCACTGCCATCAGAAAGCGTTGATCGGTATGGGCCCGTCCATGGCGATGCTGCGCAAGGCCGGTTGCACCGCGAAGGAAAGCGGCGCAGGTTGCTGCGGCATGGCCGGCTCTTTCGGCTACGAGTCGGAGCACTACGACGTCTCGAAGAAGATCGGCGAGGACCGTCTGTTCCCTGCCGTCGAGTCGATGCCGGAATCCGCTGTCATCAGCGTCGCTGGCGTCTCCTGCCGCCAGCAGATTGGGCACTTCACAGGCCGCCACAGCCGGCACATCGCGGAAGTGCTCGCCGATCGCATTGCCCCCGGGCACCGCTGGGCCGCCCGCGCGCCAGAGCCTGTGCCGGACAGCGTGCAACCGACACCAGAACTGGCCGTTCACGCGAAGCAGACCGGAAACTCATAGCCGGGCAAGGGGCGGTCTCCTGGGTCGAGACCGCCCCCTGCAGAAGTTTTACGTCAACGACATGCACCCGCGGGATTACGCACGGCAGAGTCCGCCAACGTATACCGGTTCGCCGGAGTCAGCTCTCTACACCAGCCATGCGCCAGCGATCGACAAGACGCCGGTATGAATCCTGCATCTTCTCGAGGCGCCGGGATTCGGTCTCGATGCGCCCCTCGATCCGGGTGCGCAGGTCATCGAACACGGGATCTCCGGCTTCGTGCCGCGTGTAGAGGCGAAAGAGTTCTCCGCCACGCAGCCGGGCAAGTCCACTTCGGGCTTCGGTCAATGCCTGCTCGAGGCGGCGCATCTCCTGCTCCGCCCAGGCCAGGCGATCCGTCACCGGGCGTGATTCCCAGTTCGGATCATCCGCGATCGATTCGAGATGAACGGCGCGTAGGCCGGCCAGGTCACGCAGGCGGAACGCCTCGTTCACGCGCTGCATGATCCGCTCACGGCGCTGGCGGTCCTCATCATCACGGGCGAGATCCGGGTGAAGCCGCTTCGCGAGGTCGATGTAAAGTCGTTTCGCCTCGGTGGCCTCTGTGGCCAGCCAGCGCCGGGTCGCCTCTGGTGCATGCGGACCCCGTCCCCGTGCGCGAGCGCCTGCCGCAGCAAACGCCGCTTCCTCCAGGAGCTCCTGCTCCTCCTCCAGGCCCGCCAGCAGGTCTTCATCCGCGCGGGCGTCCAGTGCAGCACGCAGCCGCGTTAGCCGGTTGCCATAGTCTGCAGTTTCTCGTTCCAGCCGCCGCAGTTCGGTGAAGAGTTCACCGAGCCGAGACTGTGCAAGTGCCTCGAAATCCGTGACCGCCGAGCGGAGCGTGACAAGGTCCTGCTCCATGATCGCCAACTCACGCCGGCGCTCGCCGATCACGATGAGGTTGTCCTGATATTGCTGTTCGGCGGGAGACAGTGCGCGCACCAGACCGGCGCGGCCATTGGCGTCTCCTGCGGGTTTTTGCACCCTGAAGACCCTTGCGTCTACTGCGTTCGGTTCAACAATGAAGCCCGGTCACCTGCCGGAGCAACGCACAACCGTACCACCCGTCCCCGGTTCGCTGCTGCTGCCTGCGCCACCCTTGGGCATATTGCCGGGGGCCGTGTCACAATGACGCTTCGCGCCTCGGCCATCTGGGTCGCAGGCGCTTCGTTGCGGGAGCAAATCCATGGCAGTCGATCTCAAGCAGGAGAGAGGAGCGGCCACGTTCGCGCCGCTCACAGCCGTACCAGATGCACGCGGGCGCTTCGGGCAGTTTGGCGGCAAGTATGCGCCGGAAACACTTATGCCCGCGGTCGAAGAACTTGAAGCTGCCTACGCTGAGGCGCGGCGTGATCCCAAGTTTCAGGACCTGCTTGATCGCCTTTCCCGTGACTACGTGGGGCGGCCAACGCCGCTGTACTTCGCTGCCAACCTGACCGAACGTGCCGGCGGAGCTCGCATCTTCCTGAAGCGTGAGGATCTGGCGCACACCGGCGCACACAAGATCAACAACGCGCTCGGGCAGGGGCTGCTCGCCAAGCGCATGGGCAAACAACGCATCATCGCGGAGACCGGAGCGGGGCAACACGGCGTGGCTACGGCAACCGTCTGCGCGCTGCTCGGGCTCGAGTGCATCGTCTACATGGGAGAACTCGATATCGCCCGCCAGGCGCCGAACGTCTTCCGCATGAAACTGCTCGGCGCGGAAGTCCGGCCGGTCAGTTCCGGATCGAGAACCCTGAAGGACGCCACCAACGAGGCTATCCGCGACTGGGTCACCAATGTCCGCGATACCTTCTACATCATTGGCTCCGTGGTCGGCATGCACCCCTACCCCATGATGGTGCGCGACTTCCAGTCAATCATCGGCAAGGAAGCACGGGCCCAGATGCTGGATGCCACCGGCCGCCTGCCGAACGGTGTGGTGGCCTGCGTCGGCGGTGGGTCGAACGCGATGGGCATCTTCTACCCGTTCCTGCAGGACCGCGAAGTCGAGTTAGTCGGCGTCGAGGCCGCCGGGCTCGGCGTTGAGACCCATCAGCACGCAGCCACGCTCACAAAGGGCACCGTAGGCGTCATTCACGGCGCCAAGACCTACTTGTTGCAGGATGAATTCGGACAGGTGCAGGAGGCGCACTCCATCTCGGCCGGCCTGGACTACCCGGGCGTTGGTCCCGAGCATTCCTGGCTCAAGGACATCGGGCGCGCGACGTATGTCTCTGTGACCGACGCCGAGGCCCTGGAAGCGTTCCAGACGCTCTGCCACTCGGAGGGGATCATTCCAGCGCTCGAATCCTCCCACGCGATATCGCACGCCCTCCCGATGGCGAAGCGGCTGGGGTCGGATGCCTCCCTGCTCGTCTGCCTCTCAGGCCGTGGCGACAAGGATCTGCAGACTGTGGCCAACGCGCTGGGGATGAACCTGTGACCGCCGCCGAAACGTACGCGCTCACACCGACGGAGGCAGGTTCGCCGCGCACGGTTGCCGCCTTTGCCAAGTCACGCGCCGAGGGGCGTCCTGCCGTTATTCCCTTTGTGACCGCAGGCTACCCGACGCCCGAGGTCTCTGAAGCCGTGGCGCTCGCCATTGTGCGAGGCGGGGCCGATTTGCTGGAGATCGGGGTTCCCTTTTCCGATCCGCTGGCGGACGGCACCACCGTCCAGCGCACCAGCCAGGTCGCGCTGACGCACGGCATCACGCTGCGCAAGTCGCTTGAGATGGCGAAGCGCATGAGGGACCAGGGGGTGGAGATTCCGCTCATCCTGATGGGCTACGTCAACCCGATGCTGGCCTATGGCATCGAAAGGCTGGCGGCGGACAGTGCCGCGCACGGCGTGGACGGCTACATCGTGCCGGATCTGCCCGCAGAAGAAGCCGGTGAGATCGCCGAGGCGCTGCGCAAGCACGGGGTTGATCTCATCTTCCTGGTCGCTCCAACATCGACCGACGAGCGCATTGCGGAAGTGGGGAGGATCGGGAGCGGCTGGGTCTACTGCGTCTCCACGACCGGCGTGACGGGCGCGCGTGCCTCGCTGCCTGACCTGAAGCCGTACCTCGACCGCGTGCGCCATCACACGAGCTTGCCCATTGCCGTCGGCTTTGGCGTCTCCAACCCGGAACATGTCGCCCAGATTGGCGAGATCGCGGACGGCGCGGTGATCGCCTCGGCCATGATCAATTTCCTGGACACGGCGCCAGTTGAAGAGCAGGCGCAGGTTGCCGAGCGATACGTGCGCGGCTTGCGAGGTGAAGAGGAGTTTCCACCGGTGGTCTCCGCGTCTGAAGATGTCTTGTCTGGAACTTCACCGTCGAACGCGACGCCGCTCAAGGCCGCGTCGGAGTCAGTTACGATCGCCTGCCGGGGCATCCGCGGTGCCACCACCATTGAGGCCAACACTGCCGAGGACATTCTCGAAGCAACGACAGATCTGCTTGAGGCGTTGATCAAGCTGAACGAGATCCAGCCTGAGGACGTGGTGAGCGCGTTCTTCACGACGACTCCCGAACTCACCGCGGCTTTCCCGGCGCTCGCCGCGCGCAAGCTGGGATGGACCGAGGTGCCACTGCTTTGCGCACATGAAATGAACGTGCCAGGCGCACTGCAAGGCGTGATCCGCATCCTGCTCCACGTCAACTCTCCGCGCTCCGCCGCCGAGATCCGGCATATCTACCTCCGGGAAGCGCGCGCGCTGCGCCCGGAGTGGGGAGTCACCGAAGCCGAACTCGCGGACGCGCTCGGCCGCCCCGTCCCCGCTTAGCATCCAGGAGGAATCCCCGCGTGATCGTCGTCATGCAGCCCGGCGCGACCCGGGAACAGGTCAACATCATCGTCTCGCGTATCCAGGCGCTTGGGTTGGGCGCGCACCTTTCGGAGGGCGAGGAGCACACCATCGTTGGGGTGGTCGGCTCTCCCCTTCCCCCGTCGCTGGAAGACGAACTCGAGATCGTCTCTGGCGTCGAACGGGTGGTGCGCATCACCAAGAAGTACAAACTCACCGGGTGGGACTTCCACCCACAGAAGACCCGCATTCGAGTACGGGATGTCACCATAGGTGGTGAAGAGATCACCATCATTGCTGGTCCCTGCTCCGTCGAGAACGAGGAGCAGACGGTCAGCACCGCCCGGGCGGTCAAAGCCGCCGGCGCCTCGATTCTGCGTGGTGGCGCCTACAAGCCGCGCACCTCGCCGTACGAGTTCCGGGGCCTGGGCCGGCGTGGTCTGGAGATCCTGGCCACAGCCCGCGAAGAAACGGGGATGCCGATCATCACCGAGGTGATGACACCGGCGGATATCGAGACCGTCAACGAGTTCACGGACATCTTTCAGATCGGCGCTCGCAACTCGCAGAACTACCTCTTGCTGGAGGAGGTCGGCAAGGCGCGCAAGCCGGTCATGCTCAAGCGCGGCCTCTCGATGCTGATGGAGGAGTGGCTGCTTGCGGCAGAGTATGTGATGGCCCAGGGGAACCCGGATGTCATCCTCTGCGAACGCGGCGTGCGCACGTTCGAGCAACTGACGCGCAACACGCTCGATGTCAGCTCTGTCCCGGTCATCCAGGGCATGAGTCACTTGCCGGTGTTCATCGATCCCAGCCATGCAGCGGGCAAACGGGCCTGGGTTCCTGCACTCTCGCTCGCTGGCGTCGCGGCGGGTGCGGACGGCCTGATGATCGAAGTGCACCCCCACCCGGATCAGGCGCTGTCCGACGGCGCGCAGTCCCTGACCTTTGACCAGTTTGCGGAGTTGACGCCACGCATCAGTGCGGTAGCTGAGGCCGTCGGCCGCACGCTGCCGGTACCCGTGCTGGCCGTCTAGGCCAAACCTCCTTATGTGAACCTGACGCCCGCTTGCGCCTTGCAATCGGGCGTCTTTTTCGCAAGGGTATTGACGGCTACGGCGGTGAGTGATAATCTCTCTTCCGTTGGCCCGGGGAATGGCCCCGGCGCAAACGAGTGGGACGCGAATACGCGCAATGGTGATCGAGAAAGGAGGCAGCGAAATGCACATGCTTTTGACAGCGCACGACGCTGCTTGTGGTATCGATAGCCCGGGAGTCTGCCGCCAGGTCGGCTGACCATCTCGCTGCGCAGCATGCGCGCCCCGGGCCTCGACTGAGGTCCGGGGTTTTTGTTTGCCCGCCGTTTCGCGGCAGCGCGGTACGACGTGGTAAAGGGAGGGGTTCCCAGTGAATTACTGCTTGATGTCACCCAAGAACACCATTCGGCATGGAGCGGGAGGTTACGCCGCCCATGAAGCCAGTCTCTGGCCCAAACCCTTTGACGCATTACCTATCGCGGACACTGTCCGCTGGAGCGAAAACCTGCCATGCATTCATCGGATCTCTCTCTGAACCACGTCTACGCTTCTCGCCGCCACCAGGAATTCCTGGCCGAGGCGGAAGAGAACTACCGCCTGCGCGATGCTTACGCTGACCGCATTCCCGCGCCTCGCAGCTACTTCACAACCCTTCGCGCGGGTATTGCACACTCGCTGCTCAGCATTGGCGCCCGGCTGATGCCGGCCGATTCCACACCATCCGTGCACCGGGTGGCCGGCAACTGGGAACTGCGGCTCGGCTAATGTCCCGCACCCGCACGATCTCAGACCAGGAGGGGTCCCGGCCCGCGCCCGGCCCCTCCTCTCCAGAACCCGACCGGCCCGAGCTGTCGTCAGGACAGCTCGGGCCGCTTTCATTCTTCAGCTCGCTGAACTGCCAAAGCCTCTCGCACCTCCGCTGAATCGTGGTATCCTCGAGCTGCGTACGTACACGCAATCCGTTCCCCGCGTTCAATGACGGAAGGCATTAGGCTGTGGCCCGCATCATCGCCTTTTTCAACCAGAAGGGCGGGACGGCCAAGACCACCAGCACGCTCAACGTCGCCGCTGCCCTGGCTGAACGTGGCAAGCGCGTGCTGGCTATCGACATGGATCCGCAGGCCAGCCTGACCATGGCGACCGGCGTGGATATCGCCCAGCTTGACGCATCGGTCTACGATCTGCTGCTCGAGGACGACCTGCCCATCAGTTCAGTGATCGTGCCGACCTCCCTGCCGGGCGTCTCGCTGGTGCCATCCCATCCGGACCTGGCGGCCGCGGAACTGGAGCTGCTCAACGTCCTGGAGCGGGAGCGACAACTTGAAAACCGTATCGACCGTGAGACGTTGTCCGCCTGGGATTACGTACTGATCGATGCCCCGCCCGCGTTGAACGTGCTCTCGATCAACATCCTGGTCGCGGCCGATGAGTTAGTGATCCCCATCGAGCCACACCCTCTCTCGCTGATGGTGCTGCGCCGCCTCTTTGAAACGATCACTCGCGTCCGGCGGCTGAACCCGGACCTGCGGGTTCACGGCTTCCTGCCGACCAAGGTTCACCACTCCTCGCGCCTGGCCGCAGACATGCTCGCCGCCCTGGGTGAGGAGTTTCCGCAGTACACCCTGCTGCCAGCCATCCCTCTCTCGGTGCGAGGGGCTGAATCCGCCGCCGAGCGCACCAGCGTCTTGCACTACATGCCACGCTCACCGATCGCCGAGGCATACCGCGCGGTTGGCGCCTGGCTTGAAGCGAACGACCCGCAATTGCCCGCTTCGGGCGAGGAGGTGCGCCTCCATGTCTAGCCCTGCTCCGGCTTCAGGCGAGAGCCGCACGCGCAGCGGCAAGCGGCGCTTCACGGTCGATGCCCTCTTCACGGACCACCGGCCGCAGGCCGTTGGGGTCGAGGACCTCCCGACAGCCAAGGAGATCCGGCTCGACCGCATCGAGGCGGACCCGGATCAGCCACGCCGCACCTTCGACCCTGAACGCCTGGCTGAACTGACCGCCAGCATTCAGCGAGAGGGCATTCTGCAGCCGATTGCCGTTAGCTACCACGTCGAACGTGACATTTACATCGTCATCCATGGCGAACGGCGCTTCCGCGCCGCCCAGGCGGCAGGCCTCTCCACCATTCCGGCAATCGTGCGGGATGTCCCGGTTGAACGCCGGCTGCTGCAACAACTGATGGAGAACATCGTCCGCGATGACCTGAATGCAGTCGACCGTGCTGCCGCCCTGCGGACGCTCAAGCACCAACTCGACGACGCGCCGTGGGACGACGTCGCCGAGATGGTGGGTATCCGCCGCAGCCGGCTCTTCCAACTCCTGGGCACCGAGAAGCTGCCAGCCAGCGTCCAGGAGGACATCCGAAGCGGCCGCCTGAGCGAAAAGCAGAGCCGGGCCCTGCAAGGTCTCACTCCCGTGCAACAGGAAGCGCTGCGCGACGCCATCCTGGACCGCGATCTCTCCGAGAAGCAAGCCATGGGCGTCGCGCGAGCGCTGAAACAGGCAGATCTACCGCAGGATGCAGAAGAGACTGTGCGGTTTGTCGCCGCGACCTGCAACGATCTGAAGCCATCTCTGGCGCAGGCGGATCCGCTCTCGCAGATTGCCGAACTGCTGGCGGCGATCGAGTCCGCTGCGGCCGGTGAGCGTGGCGCACAGCAGGTACTTGTCTCCGCCGCGTCCTCGGCCAGGGCCCGTCCTTTCGATGGCGACCGCCTGCGCGGGGAAGTCCTGGTGCTGGCGCGCACGCTGGCGCGGACTCCCTCGTCGGAACTCGTCCCGGGCGGCGCCGCCTACATGCCCCTGACCATGTTGCGCGCCGCGCTCAACGCGCTTCTCCCGGACGACTAAGCGCGCTCACACGCCACGCAGCTCCGTCTACGGAACTGTCACACCGGGGAATAACGTCTCGTTACCTGGCTGGCTGGTTTGAGATCGCCCTCATCCTGCCGGGGCTGTTTCAGACACGAAGCACGCCTCATCGTGACCGCTCTGTTACCCTTGAGAGGTGTACGTTCACTGACCGAGGTTGACCATGCCAGGCCGCAGGATCGCTCGCGTTGCAGCACTCGTCCTCCCCCTCGCGCTTGCCGGATGCGGCGCGATGCCGGAAGCTACGCCAACTCCGGCGCCACCAGTGGTTCAAACGCCCCCGGCAGATGTCGGGACACCCGTTGCAACCGCGGCAGCGAAGCTCACCCTTGGGGAGCTGGCTGACCGGGTGGATGCCGCGTGGGCAAATGTGGAGTCGTACCGACTGGTCAGTGTGGTCACGGCTCCACCAAATCCCGTAGCGAGCCCTGTTGTCGCGGCAGAAGCAACGCCGGGCGCGACACCCGTGGCCGATACAGGCCAGGTCGTGGCATCGCGCGACGTCATTCTGCCCGACATCCAGCACATGACGGTCACTGGCTGGGGAGACAACGACTTCGAGGCAATCTCGGACGGCGAAACGATCTACCTGCGCGGCCCAGTGGCCCAGCAATTCGATCCTGCAGCCAGCCCGGATACGTGGCTCCTGTTGCGTGCCTCAGATGTTCCTGTTGAGACACAGGCCGCGAACATCATCGGCGGTCTCCCAGCGATCCCCATGCCTCCGCTGGCCGGGATCGACGAGCGCCTCGAGCCTCAGGAAGTCACTGATCTCGGCCCGATGGAAGTTGGAGGACGTACCTGCCAGACCTACGGCACTGCGGACACCAAACTCACGACCGGGCAGCGCGTGGACAACATCATCGGCATCGATGACAACGACTTGCCATGCTTCATCGAAACACGCAGTGGCACGACCGTCCTCGGACATCAGGAATACTCCCTGTTCAATGAGGTACCGGCAGTTGAGGTGCCCGCTGCAGCGACACCCGTGGCTGTTCCCGACGTGCTGGCCACCCCCGTCCACCACGACTAGATGACGACGCTGACCCCCGCCGACCTCGGCTTCAGTAACAACGGCGACCAGGCCTGGGTGCGGGATCTGCGCGGGCAACTGGTGCAGTTCCGCATCCTGACGACGCTCGACGACCTGGTGCATGCCGAGCGTTTGCAGGAAGAGGTCTTTGGAGTCTCCGACCGGGATCTCATCCCAGCCAACGAACTGATCGTCGTGGCTGAAACCGGCGGCGCGGTAATTGGCGCGTTCCTCGCTGAGGATCCAGGTATCGCAGCCGGCGTCCTGGTCGGTTGGGGTGGCTTCCTCACCAAGCCGCGCCTTGTCTCCGACTTTCTCGCCGTGCGTGCAACCGCGCGCAATGTTGGTCTCGCGGAGCAGATGAAGCGCTTGCAGGCGGTGATTGCCCTGCAGCGTGGGTTTCAGGAAATCGTCTGGACGGTCGACCCACTCCGTGCTGCTAACGCGCGGCTGAACTTTGGCAAACTGGGAGCTACCGCGAGCCATTACGAGATCGATCGCTACGGCCCAGCTTTCGCGGCCACTCTCTACGGCGGCATGCCAACTGACCGCCTGCACGTCTCCTGGGATATTGCGTTACCGCGGACGCAGGACCGGCTCACGGGCGTTCCTCGTCGTGACGCCGCCGCCGGTCTTCCCGCGTATGAACCACACGTCACGGCTCCCGAGGTAACGATCGAGATCCCGGCGGACATCGATACGCTGCTGGCTAACGATCCAGCTGCCGCGCGTGACTGGCGGATGCGGTTGCGGCAGGCCCTTCCCCAGGCGTTCGCGGATGGCTACGCCATCACTGACTTCATTCCCGCGATCGATCCTGACGGCAATCCGTCGCTTCTCCTGACGCGCGAGGCCTAGGCAGCTTCGCCCCGCGACCTGTGCGACGATACCGTCATGAAGATTGCCTCGATTGACATCATCCCCGTTCGGCTCCCGCTACGCGAGCCGTTTGTTATCTCATACGCCACCTACCCGGATACGCTGAGTGTCCTGGTGCGTGTGCGAACAGACGATGGCCAGGAAGGCTGGGGAGAATCGACGCCCGATCCCAACATCTCCGGTGAGACGTGGGAGGGTGTGGCGGAAGTCTTGCGACACATGTTGGCTCCCGCCCTCATCGGTCACGATGCCCGCAATCGGGAGACGGCGTTGCTGGCAATGGATGCACGGGTGGAGGGCGCGCCCTCTGCCAAAGCCGCCCTTGATATCGCGTTGCACGACCTGGTGGCTCGGTCAATTGGGATTCCGGTCTGGCAGTTGCTCGGTGGCAAGGCCCGGCCCAGCCTCGAGATTTCGCGTGTCATCAGCATCGGTCCGCTCGACGAGATGGCGGCTGCAGCCCGCCGCCACGTTGAGGCTGGATTCCGTACGGTCAAGGTGAAGGTCGGCGATCGCCAGAACCCGATGCTCGATGTCGAACGTGTGGCGACCGTGCGTGAGGCCGTCGGGCCAGCTGTCGGCGTCAAGGTCGATGTCAACCAGGGCTGGCAGCGCCCTGGGGCTGCCATCGCCGCCATCCGGGCGATGCTGCCTTCGCACCCCGCGTACATTGAACAGCCGGTCGCCTGGTGGGACCTGGAGGGGCTGGCCGAGGTGCGCCGGCAGACTGGCGCCCTGATCATGGTGGACGAAGGGTGCCACGACGCACGGGACATGCTGCGGATCGTCAGCCTGCGCGCCGCCGACCTGGTCAACATCAAATTGATGAAGACCGGCGGCATCCTGAATGCGCTGAAACTGAATGCGATCGCCGAAACGGCCGGTATCCCGGCCCAGATCGGTACGATGGTTGAGAGTTCAATCGCCTCGGCGGCCGGGCTGCACACGGCCATTGCCCTGAGCAACGTGCGCACCGTGGAGATGGGCGGGCCGCTCATGCTGAGCGAGGACATCGGAACTGTGCGGGAGTGGTACGACCGTGACCAGGTGACGGTGCCCGATGCGCCCGGATTGGGCGTTGATGTCGAGACCGACCACGTTCGCGAGCTCAGCTCTGCCTGGTGGACTGTTTCATGAGCGACGCCCTCTGGATCGCGGTCGTCGTTGGTCTTGGCATAACGCAAGCGCTGCAGGTATCGCTCCTTGGCGCCATGGGCCGGGTGCGTGGGCCGTCGGAGGCCGCGTTTGTGTCCATCCTCGGCACCTTTGTTGGCCTGACCGCGGCGTTGACGATCCGTGGGGTTCGTGGCTCTCGTCCACTGCTGCCCCCGCCCTTCGATAACCCCGCGGTCATGGGCGTGCTATCGCTGTGCACGGGAGCCATCCTGTTGCTCGCGCTACGAGGGATTCCGGGCGGCTTCGTGATCACCGGTCTGCTCGCCATGCCCTATCTGCTCGCGGCGTCCTTCCTGGCGCCTCGCATCGGCGTTGGACTCTTCCTGGCGGCCCTGATCACCGGCCAGTTGACGGGCGGCATGTTTCTCGATCAAATCGGTTTCCTGGGCGGCGCCACACGGCCTGTCGACGCCGTGCGCATCGTTGGCTGTCTCCTCTTGCTGGCCGGCGTGGTACTGGTGCGTGGTTTTCGGTAACGACACATCCTGCGAGGAACGAACATGACGTCATCGATCTACGACCGCTGGGCTGACGTGCTGGTGGATTACTGCACCGGCGTACGCGAAGACGACAAGGTCGCCATTCTGGGCGGCGTGGCCGCCGAACCGTTGCTCCGCGCAACGCATCGGGCCGCCTTGCGCAAGGGCGCCGAAGTCCTCCTGCTACCCAGCTTCTCTGAATCACAGGCAGACGTGCTGCACCATGCCAGCGAGGTGCAACTGGGGAACGTCTCCGACCTTGAGCGCTGGATTCGTGAAACGGCAACGGTCTCGATCACGGTCATGGCCAGCACGAACACGCGCGCGCTGACCGGTGTCGACCGGGATCGCCAGACGATGTTCAACCGGGCTCGTGCCGGGCTGCGAGAGATCGCCATGCGACGCGCAGCAGAAGGCAAGCAACGTTGGTCGCTGACGATCTTCCCGACGTCGGCCTACGCCCAGGATGCGGATATGTCGACGGACGAGTTCGCGCAATTCCTGGCTGGCGCCATGTTCCTCGATCAATCGGACCCCGTCGCCTCCTGGCGCGAGCTCTCGGCGCGGCAGCAACGCCTGATCGACTGGCTTTCGCAACGCAGCGAACTGCACATCACAGGCCCTGGCACTGATCTCCGCATGAACGTGGGCGCCCGCCACTGGGTGAATTCAGACGGCAAGCGCAACTTCCCGTCCGGCGAAGTCTTCACCGGGCCGGTGGAGGATTCCGCCGAGGGGCACGTGCACTTCTCCTACCCGGTGGTTACGGACGGCCGGGAGATTTCCGACATCCGCCTGCGATTCGAGAGTGGCAAGGTAGTCGACGCCACGGCGAGCAAGAACGAGCAATACCTGATCGACACGCTTGATACCGACGAGGGTTCTCGGCGTCTGGGTGAAATTGCGTTCGGCACGAACTTCGGCATAACCCGCTTCACCAAGAACATCCTGCTTGACGAGAAGATCGGCGGCACCATGCACATGGCACTTGGAGCCGGCTACCCCGAGACCGGCAACAGCAACACATCCGCCATTCACTGGGATATGATCTGTGACCTGCGCGCCGGCGGGCAGGCCACGCTCGATGGCGAGGTCGTACTGAAGGACGGCGCGTACAGCGTCTAGACGCGTCAACCATCGACAGGACATGGCCCGCATGGCAGGTTCCGCCAGACTGACGGTCGCCGATGCCGCGCGCATCCTGGACCGCTCGACCGAGCAAGTGCGCCGCTATCTGCGCGAGGGCGTACTGCCCGGTGAGCGGATCGGCAACCAGTGGTTTATCGAGGACGCTGATCTGCAGCAGATGCTGGAAGCGCGGCAACGCGGTGAGGGCCTGGCCGAGATCATTGGCGCAGGAGATCGGGATCCCCTGGGTGCGGTGATCGCAATTGGTGGTAGCGGCGGCGCCGAAATTGCCCTTGGTGCGGCGACCTACCTGCAGGCTCTCGTTGCGGCTGAGGGATCATGAGCGAATCAGCACCCGCGTCACGCATTGCGTTCGTTGACGCTTCCGCGTTGGTCGCCCTGGCGGACCGGGACGACGCTTCCCATCAGGCAGCGGCCGCTGCGTACGAGGATTTTCTGCAGAGCGGCTTCCTGCTGTTCACCACCGACCTGGCCTTCGCAACAGCTCACCAGCTCATCCTGGCCGCCCTGGGACCGTCAACGGCGCGCACCTGGCTCGCCCAGTGCGCGATCCACATCGAGCCGATCACCGCACAGGACCTGGAGGAAGGGCGGCGCAGAGTGGAGCTTGGCAGCGTCCCGTCATCTTCCCCGCTCAGCGATGCCATCCATCTCGCCCTGCTGGACCGCCTGAACGTGACCGATGTGTTTGCCGTCGACCGGCGATTCCTGGAAATCCTCGACGACTGAACAGGCGTGTGGTTGGCTGTTAGCATCCCCTTTATACTTCTCGCCATCGCGAGCGCTCCCTGGTTTACCGGCCCACCGTCGTCCTCGCGGCGAACGGTACGGTAACGCCACCTCCGTAGCTTGGCGGCGTAGCCAGGCAGCACGCGATCCGGACGGCTTGGCCTCGTCCGAGCCGCCCTCCCTGGGCTTGCCCTGCGCGCAAGTCGCTCGATCCACGTGTGATCGACATCGGTCATCTGGAGGAGGAAACGGTGAAGCAGTACCCCGCCGATCGCATCCGCAACATCGGATTGTTCGCGCATGGTGGCGCGGGGAAGACGTCATTGACGGAAGCTTGCCTGTTTACCGCCAGGGCCACCACACGTCTGGGCAAGGTTGAAGAGGGCAATACCGTCACCGACTACGATCCCGATGAGATCAAGCGCCATATTTCCGTGAGCGCTGCGGTTGCTCCACTTGAGTGGAAAGACACCAAGATCAACATCATTGATGCCCCGGGCTACGCGGACTTCATTGGCGAGGTCCGTTCTGCCCTGCGGGTGGCTGACGCCGCCGTGATCCTCATGGACGCTTCGGCCGGGGTCGAGGTCGGCACCGAGCAGGCGTGGCGACAGGCTGAAGAGCGTGGGCTGCCGCGCGTGTTGTTCATCAACAAGATGGACCGGGAGAACGCCGATTTCGCGAGCGCGCTGGCTTCTGCCCGCGCTGCGTTTGGCAACGCCTTGGCGCCAATCCAGTTTCCCATTGGGGCAGAGAAGAACTTCGTCGGCGTTGTCGATCTGCTGAAGGAGCAGGCCTTCACCTATCCGGCGGTTGGCACCGGCGCCTTCGAACCGGGGCCCATCCCTGATGACCTCGCTGCCGCCAAGGACACCTACCGGCAGCAACTCATCGAGGCGCTGGCAGATGGCGACGAAGCCTTGATGATGCGCTACCTGGAAGGGGAGGAGATCGAGACGGCGGAGCTGGAGACCGCCCTCAAGACCTGCATTGCCCAGAGCGCGGTCTTCCCGGTCCTCGTCGGCTCGGCGACCTGCAATCGCGGCGTCGCCCAGTTGCTGGATACGGTAGTGGAATACCTTCCCTCCGCCGCGGAAGCCAGGGTTTCAGGCAAGCTCGGCAACGATGATGTCGCGGTCTCGGCCGACGACAAGGGGACAGTGGCGCTCGCGTTCAAAACCATGGCCGACCCTCACGTTGGACGCGTCACCTACATGCGCGTGTACTCCGGGGCGCTGAAATCGAATACCCACGCCTGGAACGCGTCACGAGGCGAAGACGAGCGCCTGGGTCAACTCTTCTATGTCCGCGGCAAGGATCACCTGAACACGGACACCATAACTGCCGGGGATATCGGCGCAGTGGCCAAACTGGCCACGGTGATGACGGGCGACACCTTGTCCGAGCAATCTCGCCCTGTCGCGCTGCCAGGTGTCGATTTTCCGGGCGCCGCGTACTCGGCGTCGGTGCACCCCAAGACCAAGGGTGACCTCGACAAGATGGGGCAGGCACTGCAGCGCCTGGTCGAAGAGGATCCCACCCTTCACCTGTCACGCGACCCCGCGTCCGGCGAGACCATCATCTCTGGACTGGGAGAGCCGCACGTCCAGATCGCGCTGGACCGCATGATGCGCCGCTTTGGCCTCAACGTTGAGCTGGGTCTACCGCGCGTGGCCTATCGCGAAACAATCTCCACCAAGACGATCTCTGAGTACAAGCACAAGAAGCAGACCGGCGGTGCGGGACAGTACGGCCATGTCTTCCTGGAGCTGGAACCGCTCCCGGACGCCGAATTCGAGTTTGGCGAGCGGGTGTTTGGCGGTTCGGTGCCGAGGAACTTCTACCCGGCCGTAGAAAAGGGCGTCCGCGAGGGGCTGGAGGCCGGGCCGCTGGCCGGCTACCCGGTCGTCAACGTCCGCGTCACGCTGACGGACGGCTCCTACCACGCGGTAGACTCCAACGAGATGTCGTTCAAGATCGCCTCGAAGGAGGCCTTCAAGAAGGGAATTTTGCAGAGTAAGCCGGTGCTCCTGGAGCCCGTGATGCTGGTGAAGGTGACGGTTCCGGATACCTACACCGGCGACGTGATGAGCGATCTCAATACAAAGCGCGCCCACGTCAGCGGAATGAATCCTGGCGCCAATAGCACCACGACCATCGAGGCCCATGTGCCCGCGGCGGAGGTCCAGCGCTACGCGACCGACCTGCGGTCCATCACCCAGGGCCGGGGATCATTCACCAGCGAGTTCGCTCACTATCAGCCAGTGCCGCAGCATATCGCCGATCAGGTGCGCGCCGCTGCGGCCAAGCAAGCCGAGGCCGCTCACGCATGACCGATGCTCCAGAGCATCACATCGACACGGAGCGCTTGCTCCGTGTCGATCCCGCCACACTGGACCGCGAGTCGCTCATCCGGTTCGCCCGCGATTTGCAGCGGGCCCTTGGAGGTGGGCGTCAACCGGCTTCCAGGGTGGAACCCAGGCCGGCCCAGGCTTCATTCGTCGAGCAGGCGGGCGCGGGCTCCTATACCCTCACCTTCGACGGTGGGTCAAAGGGTAACCCGGGTCTGGGCTACGGCAGCTATGAGATCGAGGGGCCGCACGGGATCGAGGCTGCCAACCGGATGGAGTTCGGCCAGAATATGACGAACAACCAGGCCGAGTTCCTGGCGCTGATTGCTGGCCTGAACCGTATTCTCGAACTCACCGATGGCCAGGCCGGCACGTCCAGCCTCGCGATTCGCGGTGACAGCCAACTTGTCATTCGCGGGCTGAAAGGCGAGTGGAAAATCAAGCACCCGAACGTGCAACCGCTGTTCCATGAAGCCGGTGCGCTCCTGAAGCGCTTCGGGAGGGTGCATCTGGCGTGGCATCCACGCCGTGAGTCTGTGCGCACCTTCGGTCACTAGGAGATCTCACCATGTCCCGCCACGCTGCCGTCCTGACCCGCCGGCGGATGCTCCTCGCAGCCGCCAGTCTCCTGGGCGCCGGGCTGAACACGAGCGTGGCTCCACTCCACGCGGTCGCCGCCGGCTCCGTCCCAGGGGCTGGCCTGACCGAACTCGCGCTCTACACCGGGTGGCGGCGCAGTTGGGACATCATCGTGCCCCTGTCCACCGACCGGGCATTTCCCCGCCGTGCGTTGATCTACGACCGTGTCGCCGGAGAAGCGAAACTCCTGGCCATAGACGCCGGCGGCGGTTTCATTGAATTGAACGTCTTCACCGGCTGGCGCACCACCTGGGATTCGATCACACCATCGGGCTTCCCACGTCAACTCGGGGTGAACGGACTCGTCTTCTATGACCGGCAGGTCGGTGAGATTTCGCTACAGCAGATCGATCAGTTCGGGAATGTCCGCCCCGTGCGCAGCTACCCCAACCAGCGAAAGACCTGGAGTGCTTTCCTTCCCATTGGCACGGGCGGCCTCCTTGCCTACGACCGCCTCGGCGGCTTCGCGACGCTCTTCAGCATCGAGTCGAACGGCAGCCTGCAGGAGATTCGCTCCTACAATGACTGGCGTATGACCTGGGACCTGCTGACAACCGGCCCCTTCACCAGGGGCATCATGCCGTCTGGCGACATCTTGACCTACGACCGCAACGCGCGACAGGCAACTGGCTCGAGTGTCAACGGCGTCGGTGACATCACCCAGTTCGCAAGCTTCAACGGCTGGCGCACCACCTGGAGTTCGATCCAGGGAAACCTCTTCCTCGTTCAGGGAACGAACTCCAGCGGCACTGCAGACCTGGTCCTCTATGACCGGAGTTCCGCCGAGGTCGAGTTTATCGACATCGGGGCCGGGAGCACGCTGACCTCACTGTTGCTCGCCCGCACGCCACGCGGCATGGACTGGACGAGCGTCACCGCCATTGGGCCAGACCTGCTGCTGTTCTACGACAAGTTCACAGGCACTGCTGGCTTTTACACCACGAATCGTGCCCCCGTGACGCTGCCGACCCCAACGCCGATTCCGCCCACCCCCACTCCGACCCCTCCACCGGTGGTGCAATCGGGCGAAACGACGGTGCGCCTCCAGCAGGGAGACGGCAATCTCTGGCACACCTACCGCGCGAAATCAGATAACCCCCGCAGCAATGCCGGCCTGACCCCACGTATCACGAGCGTCACCAACCAGGGCGAAAAGCGCATTGCCCTCATCCTGCGCGACAAGCAGGACCGGCGAAAGGGCCCGGTCTTCCTGAAGGCGGGAGAACGCTCGGATGCCTTCAACGGCCTGACTGTGGGCGGCGACTGGGAAGCCCGCATCACCGGCGGCCGCTCGGAAGCACCCAATCGCATTCCGCTCCTGGTGACCTACGACTTCGAATAGACGCGCGAACTGATCTTCACAAGCCCCCAGGTAACACGTGACGTGCCGGTTCTCCGGGGTCATGCGGTC
>JAXLWT010000025.1:0-80388 GCA_046328375.1 Thermomicrobiales bacterium | reverse complement strand
CACTGGCAGCGTCGCAACCATGGCCACCAGGCGGCGACGGGACCCACTGGCGGCAAACGTCCGGGCGAGCCGGTCAAAGCGTTTCGGATCCATGAAGTTCCTCCTGGTGCAGCGGCCTCCGGAGTGCCGTGCGAGTCCCGGGGCTGGAGTACAGGTGTGTAGCCTAGGGTACATGAATAGGGGGACGCCCTCTGTTGCATGACGTCGCGCCGGCATGACGGCAGTGGCGGTGAGCATGAACGGCGGTGTAGCAGCGCAGGCCATGCCAGATTGCCCCTCTCTCGCAGGGCTCGCGTTGGCGAAGGCGCCCAGCCCGTGGCCAAATCCTTGACGGAACCGGCGATTACCCTGACCATGCTTCATCCAGAACTGGGCGACATCGCATCACTCGATGAGGAGAAGTGTCATGACGGCAGCAGGAAACGAGAGCACCGGTTCGATTGTGGCCCGCGGCGTGATCGCGCGGGAACCGGGGGCGCCCGGGGTGGTCGAAGAGTTCACGATTGACGCGCCCGGGCCGGGCGAAGCGCTCGTGCGTATCCTGGCCAGCGGGGTTTGCCACACTGACCTCTCGGCCAAGAACGGCGTGTTCGGCACCGAGGGGTTCCCGTTCCTGCTCGGTCACGAGGGCGCGGGGATTGTCGAGCAGGTCGGTGAAGGCGTGACGAACGTGGCGCCAGGCGACCACGTCATCCTCGCGTGGCGCGCGCCATGTGGCGAATGCCGCTTCTGTAAGGTTGGCCAGCCACAGCTCTGTGCCGCCAGCCTCAACGCCGAGAAGCGGATGCGGACGATGGATGGGAAGACCCTGACCCCGATCCTGGGCATCGGCACCTTCTGCACCCACACGCTGGTCCACAGCAAGCAGTGCATCCCGTACGACGAGTCACTACCCGCCGAGCAGATGAGCCTGATCGGCTGCGGCGTGATGACGGGCGTCGGCGCCGCCCTCTACTCCGCCGGGGTAAAGCCGGGCACCTCGGTCGCCGTCTTCGGGTGTGGCGGTGTTGGCAACTCGATCATCATGGGAGCCAAGTTGGCCGGCGCGACCAAGATCATCGGCGTCGATATCGACCCGCGCAAGCTGGAGTGGGCGCGCGAGTTCGGGGCAACCGACACGGTCAACCCGAAGGATGGCGACCCGGTCGAGGCGATCAAGGCGCTCACCGGTGGCCACGGCGTCAACTACTCCTTCGAGGCCGTGGGGCGCCCGGAAACGACCATGCAGGCGATCTTCTGCCGGGATCTGGCGGGCACCTGCGTCATCGTCGGCGTGGCCGGGCCAAACTCCAGCCTGGAGAACGTCCCGCTCGGCAAGTTCTTCGATCTTGGTGGCAACCTGCGCATCTCGTGGTACGGCGACTGCCTGCCAACGCGCGACTTCCCGCTCCTGGCCGACTGGTATCAGCAGGGGCAGCTCGACCTCGATCGGGTGGTAACCCGGATCATTTCCCTGGATGAGGCGGAGGAAGGCTTCCACGCCATGGAGCGTGGCGAAACCCTGCGCTCGGTGATCAAGCTCTAGGTCAGGCGCGAGCCGCGCCGTCAATCTGGTTGCCGTTGCACAGGTCGGACAGCGGCAACCAGATTGACGGCGCTTCGTCCGCGCTCGGTGCAATGGCTTCGTCCACTCTCAGGTGTCGTAGCTCATGCGTGGTGACGGACCTTGTTCGCCAGCCAGCGTGGTGTGAAGTATCAGCCCCCCTCCCGTGTCATCCTGAGCCCGCAGGCGAAGGATCTCGGCCCGCAACCGCTCCTGTGGAGACCTTCCGGCTCAGCCTGTCTCCTTCCTCCTGCCCGCGCCAAGGTGTCGTCGCGAGCGGTGACGAGGAGATCTCGACTTGGCTCGCGACGGTGCGAGGTCATCATGGAGCCTCGTCTGCAGGCATCCTGTCCTGGGGAGCGGGCAGGCTGAGATTTCTCGACGTCGATCGAATTGACACGCGAGAGGGCGGGCGAAGTGGGAACAGGTTATACGCAAGGGAAGAGAGAACGAGCTCCTTCACAAACTCAAGATGACACCTGGAAAGGGTCACCGGACGCGAATCTCACGTAGGCGGCGCGGCCTGCTGCCGATCAGCTCATCAACCACTTCTGGAGGAATCCCGCGTGTTTGAACTCGTCAAGGAACTGACCGAACTG
This sequence comes from Thermomicrobiales bacterium, assembly GCA_046328375.1. Lineage (GTDB taxonomy): Bacteria > Chloroflexota > Chloroflexia > Thermomicrobiales > UBA6265 > JACCXM01. The sequence continues at coordinate 78,246 of JAXLWT010000025.1, read as the reverse complement.
CCGGGGCCTACCGGGCATGAGGATGCCGTCCAGGATTGGCTGGTCCAGCGCTGGGGAACATTCTCACAAGAGGTGCGGCGCACTCGGGTGGATAACGTCCTGGCGTACGTCGGGGGGAAAGGGCCGCGCCTCGCGCTCGTGGCGCACGCGGATGAGTTGAGCCTGCTCGTGAAAAGCATCAGTGAGGAGGGCTTCCTCCACCTGTGGCCCTACAGCGACGGGCTGGGACGGCCGCCGCGCTGGTTCATGCCGCTTGGGCAGCCGGCGCTGGTCGTGACCTCACGTGGGAACTACGAAGGCATCATCGCCACCGCGACCGGGCACGTCGTGGGTGGCCCCGAGCACCAGCGGGAGTGGGTGTGGAACGACTGGTTCGTTGATCTTGGCATCCGCAGCCGCCAGGAGGTGCTGGATCTCGGTATCCGGCCGGGAGCGCGGGTGATCTGGAACCCTGTGACCCGGCACATCGGCCAGAACATCGTTGGCAAGGCGATGGACGACCGGGTGGCCACGGCTATCGCGACCGCCGTCGGTGAGCAACTTGCCGGGATGGATGATCTTCCGTTCGAGCTGTGGCTCGCCTCCACCGTACAGGAGGAGAACGGGCTGCTTGGGGCATCCAGCCTCGCGGATGAGATCCATCTCGACCTGGCGATTGCCCTGGATGTGGGCATGGTTGGCGACATCCCGGGCGTCAATGAGATCGACTGGCCGTCGAAGCTCGGTGGTGGCCCGATGATCGTCTACCAGGACGCGATGTGCCATTACTCGCGCCGCATATCCGACGCGCTGATTGATGTCGCCGAACGGAACGGTCTTCCGGTGCAGGCCGCGGTCTTTCAGCACTTTGGCAGCGACGGCGCGGCCCTGATCAAGCGGGGCGTCGATTCCGCCTTGCTGGCCTACCCCACGCGCTACACCCACTCGCCGTTCGAGACGTGTGATGAGACCGATATCGAAAACTCGGTGAAGCTGCTTGTCGAGTTCATCAAGCAAGGTCCGATGCCGAAAGAATCGCGACGCTGAACCGGAACGGCGCGGAGCGAGTTCCCGCGCCTAGCACAGGACGACACATCGAGGAACCGGGTCACGCCCGCGGAAACAGCGGCGCGAGATGACGTCGGGCGCCGGCCGATGGATCGTGCGTCACCGTTGGTGGCGATGAGCCCCTCTCGTCGCTCCGCCGGGCGAGTGATGGTCCCTACGCGTCCGAATTGAGGACTCGCTCCACCTGGAGGACCTCGGTGTCACACGACACGATGCGCAGGGTTTCGTCGATGTAGGCGCCCTCGGGGTCGCTGACGGAAACGTGCAATTGATCGGCGGCCGTCCATTCCCAGTGACCGGAAGATGTGAGAGGGCCGTCCGCCGGGCCGAAGCCGTGGTAGATGAGCTCGCCGTCTGCGAGGAACTCATAGCCATCGCGGCCGCGGGAGGGGCCAATCGGGTAGTCCGCTGGACGGTAGACGATGATCCCCGGCGTGTCCTCTTCCCAGGAATGCAGCCACGAGCCGATTACGCAACTGCTGAGGGGGTGCTCTTGCACTGGTGTTGCGACATCTGGTGATGCTGCCTGATGCGTCCCGGTGCTGCGTCCCGCATCATGCATGGAGGAACTCGCTGCTGCGACCCCCTGATTGCTGGTGCTGCCGATCAGCAACACGAGTGCAGCAATCAGGAGGACGCGCGAGCGCCGGCGTTGCGCTGGGTGGGCCAGGGCGCGAGCCGTGGTGTTTGGCATGGTTCTGCTTCTCCCGGGTACCGTGGGCCCCCAAGGACCCGTCTACGTAGAGACGCATCAGCAACCTGTTTCAGGTCATGCCGGTTCACGACTTCGTCCCGTTGCCCCGTATCTCGCGCAGGTAGGGCATGAAGTTCCTGGCTCTGGCTATCACCAGGCGAATGCTATTGGGGAGCATCCTGGCGCTCGGGATGCAACGCCTCGATCCGGCGCGCGCTCGTGGGGCGCTCTTCGCCCACAGCGACATCACCCACAGCCTGCTGCCGCCTCTGACGCTCGGGATCGCACGGGTGGTGTTGCGGCCAGATGCGAAATCACAGAGCTTCACCCAGGGAATGCGGATGATTGCAGTCGAGTCAGGGGTGGTCGCGGTCGGGCTGCCGCGCAACGAGCACGCTCCCATCACGGCCAGCGATCTCTCGTCCGCTCCGGGGGCACAGTACGACCTTGCGGAACTGATCATGGCAACGGGCACGAGCCTGGTGGCGGACGAGCCGGGCGTCATGAGCCTGCGCAACCCCGGCACGGAGCCGGCTGTGATCCTCGATGTGGTGATCTCCCGCGACGAGGGGTTGCCCCTGCCCCGCGCATTCACGAGTGATGACGTCAGTTTCCAGTTGCTGGCAAGCGCGGTCGCACAGACGGCGCCGGTTGGGGGTGCGACTGTCCAGTTGCAGCGCACGCGATTGGCGCCGCAACAGGTCCTGGCGCAGGAAGTGGGAACGGGGGTGACGGTTGCCTACCTCGAGCGCGGGGCCGTCCTGGTCAAGGGTCAGGCTGGGCTGGTAGCCACCGCCCGCGCCGCGACGGCTGCACCGTATTCGCAGCCAGGAGCCCTACAGGGACTGGCGCCGGGACGGGATCGGCCGCTGACAGCGGGAGGCACGGTGTTCGTGCCGCAGGATGGTGCGTCCACCCTCGTGAATACCGAGCGGCGCGAGGCTGAATTGCTCGTTCTCTCCATCCTGTCGGCGTAACTGCCGCTGGCACATGTCATCTGACCTTACTGCAACGCATTCCTGCCGATCTGCAAGCCCAATTGCAAAGTTGACAAGGTAACGACCATGCTGGTTGAATGCAATCATCATCTTGTGCAAATTGCCTGAAAAGAGAGGAGGCTCTTCCGCCGCCGAGGTCCGTATACTCACCAGGCCGCATTGCTCCTTCGCAGGCGAAGGGGATCCCACATGCACGGCTCCAAGTACTTGTCGCTCGATGCAGAGCGAGGGAGGAACCATTGATGTTTCACGGCCCCACTCGCGACATCCAGCTCATCAATCGTCGACGCTTGCTCGGGTTCCTGTCTGGAGCGGTCGCGGCCGGCATCATCACGCGCAGCCAGGCCTACGCCTACCTGCAGGATGCCTCCAAGAAGACTGGTGTCACGGCGGAAGACTGGAATCCGGAAACGATCAACGCCAAGGCAGGCACCCGCACGTTCGACACGGCCGGGGATCTGCACGCCATCGTCCCGGAGAGCACTGAGGGCTCCGTTTCCTACTGGAATGTGGGACCGACGGAGGCGTCGCCTGATATCGCCAAGACGCTCTACCAGGATTTCCTGGATACCTTCGCGCTCGTCTACCCGAACATCACCCTCGACAACCAGAACATCAACTACAACGACATGCTGGACAAGATCCGCACGGCCGCTGCTGGCGGGGCGGCACCAGATGTGGCAAAGATGCCGATTCTCTGGGGCGTCGAGTTCGCGGCGCGCGGGGACACCTCCGAGGTGACGTTCGAGGAGTTCGGCCTGACAACCGACCAGTTCTGGCCTGGCGCCCTGAAGTCGGTGATGTGGGACGGCAAGTACTACGGGGTTCCCACCAACAACGAGACGATGGCGTTCATCTGGAACAAGCAGATCTTCGCGGACGCTGGTCTCGATCCCGAGAATCCCCCTGCGACGTGGGATGACGTGGTGGCGTACTCCAACCAGATCAAGCAGGAGACCGGCAAGAACGGTTACGGCATGGTCTGTAAGGTCAACGCCGGGAATACTCCCTTCCGCTTCATGCCGGTGGTCTGGGCCTACGGGGCCAGCGCCCTCGACGAGGCGCTGGATGAGCCGACGTACGCCACGACCATGATCAACTCGCCAGAGGGCATCGCGGCGCTACAGACCTACTACGACATGTACGTACGCGATCAGTCCGTGCCCACCTCCGCCCTGACCAACACCCAGACGGAGAACCAGGACCTGTTCATTGCCGGCGAGATCGCCATGATGATCAGCCACCCCAGCGAGTACGTGGCGATGACGGACCGCGCCGCCAAGGCAACTGGTGCGGACAAGGAGAAGGCGGATCAGATCGTCGCCAACATGTCGTACGGCCTGATTCCGGAGGGTCCAGCCCGCCGCGCCGTGGTGTTCGGTGGTTCCAACGCGCACATCATGAGTGATGGCGCGCACGGTGCGCCGGTGAATCGCGACGCCGCGCGCGCGCTGGTGGCGATGCTGACCAGCCCCGAATGGTCCCTGAAGAACAACTGGACTGACTCCAATCCCGCCAACCTGCTCGGCTTCGAAACCGAGTGGATGAAGCAGCGACTGGAGGAGATCAAGTTCCTGGAAGTGACCACGGCCATGCTGCCGTACGGTATCCCCTTCCCGGTCGTGCCGGAGTCTCCCGAGGTGATGAACATCATCATTCCCGAGATGCTGCAGAACGCGCTGACCGAGAGCATGACGGTAGAAGAAGCGGCCAACGACGCTGCTGACCGCATCAACGAATTGATCGCTTCACGCTAGGCATCGGGCGAATGCCGGAGCGCCAGCCAGATTATGGCTGGCGCTCTGCCATCCGCGCAGGAGAGTTCCTGAGCCATGGCCATCGCGGAAGCGCAGAGCATGGCGCGCCCGGCCCTTGCGGCGCCCGCGTCGCGCCGGGAGTCCCTGATCCGGCGGATCGCCAGCCGCTGGACGGATTACATGTACATCCTGCCGGCCATGCTGGTGATGCTGGTCGTTATCGGCTACCCGCTGGTCTACACGGTCTGGTTGTCATTCCACGCCACGCCGCCGCGCACTGGTGAGTGGAACTTCAATGGCGTCCAGAACTACCAGGAGATCCTGACAGATCCCCGCTTCTGGAAGATCACGTGGAACACGGTCTACTGGACCGTCGGGTCCACGTTCTTCGCCTTCGTCCTCGGGTTCGGCGCGGCGCTGGCGCTGCACAAGCCGTTTCCAGGGCGTGGCGTGGTGCGCGCCATCCTGCTCATCCCCTGGGTCATCTCGGCGGTGGCCGCCGCGTACGTCTGGCGCTGGATCCTGCACAGTGACTATGGCCTGGTCAGTGGCTCCCTGATGGAGTGGGGCCTGATCGAGAAGCCGCTGGTGCTGCTGGACAACAAGAACCGCGTGATGCCGACCTTGATCATGGTGAATGTCTGGAAGGAGTTCCCCTTCGTCATGGTCATGCTCACGGCGGGCTTGCAGACCGTGCCGGAAGGGCTGCTGCGTGCGGCGCGCATCGATGGCGCCAGCACCTGGAACCAGTTCTGGCACGTCACGGTGCCACATCTGCGCGGCGTGATCCTCATCACCACGCTCTTGCTCTTTGTGATCAACCTCAACTCATTCACGCTGGTCTGGTTGATGACCGGCGGTGGCCCGGCCAATGCCTCGGCGCTGTGGATTACCGAGATCTACAACATTGCCTTCCGCAAGCTGCAGTACGGCCCGGCCTCAGCCTTCTCCGTGATCCTGTTCATCATCATGCTGGCGCTTGGCTACTTCTACGTGAAGGCGCTGACCGCGAATGCGCCCCGGCGCGAGGGATAACAGGGATACAAGCCATGGAACGATCTCGCGGCGGGTTCAACATCCTCAGCCTGGGGCGCTGGCTCTTCCTGGCCTTCCTGCTGGCGTTCACGGCGTTGCCGATGCTCTGGATGGTCTCGACGTCGATCAAGACCGAGTTTGCCGCCATCCAGCAGCCACCCACCTGGATCCCCGCTGAGCCGACGCTCAACCAGTACACGACGCTGCTCTCACCCACCAGCCCGACCGGGCAGCAGTTCCTGGGGTACATCCGGAACAGCGTGATCGTCTCGACAGCAACGACGATCCTCGGCCTGATTGTGGCGGTGCCAGCAGCGTACGCGTTTGCGCGCTTCAACTTCCCCGGGCGGGACGCGCTCTTCTTCTCAGTTCTGATCCGTAACATGTTCCCGGTCGTGGTCTTCCTGATCCCGCTCTTCATCCTGATGAAGAATCTGCGGCTGATCGACACCTACTTCTCGCTGATCCTGACCTACCTGACGTTCGGCCTACCGCTCTCCATCTGGCTGCTCAAGGGCTTTTATGACAACATCCCGCCTGAACTGGAGCGGGCGGCGCGCATCGATGGTGCGACACGCTTCCAGGCATTCTGGAAGATCATCCTGCCCCTGTCTGCGCCGGGCCTGGTGGCAACCGCCATCTACGCCTTCATCCAGGGCTGGAACGAGTACGTCTACGCGCGCACCTTCATCAACTCCGAGCAACGGATGACGATGCCCGTTGGCCTGGAGCGCTTCTTCACCGAGTACGCCAGCAACTGGCCGGGCCTGATGGCGGCCTCGTTCATCATGAGTGTGCCGGTTGTTGTCCTGTTCCTGGTCTTGCAGCGCCACTTCGTGCGGGCGCTCACGGAAGGTGCGGTCAAGCACTAGATGTCGAGTTCCGATCTGGGCAGTTCTCCGCAGACTGCTGTGTTTTTCGAGTCTCGCGACGCATTCATCACCTGGTTGGACGAGCATCATGCATCGATGCCTTCACTCTGGGTGAAGCTCTACAAAAAGGGGAGCGGCCGCGTGAACATGACCTGGCCGGAAGCTGTCGACGCCGCCCTCTGCTTTGGCTGGATTGACGGCCAGGGCAAGTCACTCGGGGTGGAAGCGCAGGCAATCCGCTTCACTCCGCGGCGCAAGGGGAGCATCTGGAGCGCGGTCAACGTCCGGCGTTTCGGTGAACTCGCTGAGATGGGCATGGTGCGCCCGGCTGGGCACGCTGCATTCGCTGCACGGCGGGAAGACCGCACCGCCATCTACAGTCACGAGCAGGAGTCGATCGAGTTCGACGCCGCACAACTCGCGACGTTCCAGGCGAACGCCGCTGCCTGGGAGTTCTTCTCGACGCGGCCGCCGTCGTATCGCAAGGCTGCAACCTGGTGGGTTGTCAGTGCCAAGCGTGAAGAGACGCGCGCGCGTCGATTGCAGACCTTGATCAACGATTCGGCAGAGGGGCAATTGCTGGCGCAGCTGAGGCGCCGTCAGCCCGCAAGAGCCGCCGACTCCGAGTAACCGCGAAGGAGCCCGATCCATGGCCGGGGTGACGCTGAATGAGGTGGTGAAGACGTATGGCGATGTTGTCGCGGTGGACCATGTCAACCTCGAGATTCAGGACGGGGAGTTCGTGGCGCTGGTTGGCCCGTCTGGCTGTGGCAAGACGACCACGCTGAACCTGATTGCCGGTTTGATCGAGCTGACATCTGGCGAGATTCTGCTGGGTGACCGCCAGATCAACACCCTCGATCCCAAGGACCGTGACCTGGCGATGGTTTTCCAGAACTACGCCCTCTACCCTAACAAGACCGTGTTCGAGAACCTGGCTTTTCCTTTGCGGATGCGCAAGGCGCCGAAAGCGTCGATTGACGAGCAGGTGAAGCGGACGGCCAACGTGCTGAGCATCGAGCACCTGCTGGATCGCCACCCGCGCCAGCTTTCCGGCGGGCAACAGCAGCGCGTGGCGCTGGGGCGGGCGCTGGTGCGCAGCCCCAAAGCGTTCCTCATGGACGAACCGCTCTCCAACCTGGACGCCAAGCTGCGCGTGCAGATGCGGGCGGAACTGAAGCGCTTCCACCAGGAGCTGAAAGCCACGGTCATCTACGTCACGCACGACCAGATGGAAGCGGTGACGATGGCGGACCGCATCGCGGTGATGCACCTTGGCCGGCTGCAGCAGTTCGACACCCCGGACGAGATCTTCCACAACCCGGTTAATACCTTCGTCGCCGGTTTCATCGGCAGCCCGGCCATGAACATGCTTGCGGGCCGTGTGGTCTCGGAAGGAGACCGCGTCGCCGTGGTGAGCGATGCCGGGTGGCGCATGCCGCTCCCGGCGCGCCTGGGCAAGCGCGCGCTGGCGAGCAGCGGCCAGGTGATAGTTGGCGCGCGCCACCGCAATGTGCTGCTCTCGCTGGAGCCGCAGTCCGACTGGATTCAGGGGCGGGTCTACACCGTGGAGCCGACCGGGGATATCACCTACGTGCACTTGATGGTGGGTGACTATCTCGTGGTCGCCTCCGCTGAGCCCGAATTCCGCGCAGCCCCCGACGCGCCGATCTGGATCAGCTTCGAGCCGGAGCACATGCACCTGTTCGACGCCGAGACCGAGTTGCTGCTACGGGATGGTGGCGAGCCCGCACCCATGCGGCTTTCACCGCAGGCAGTGAACGTCGGGGCGATCTGACGACGAGCATGCGCATCAGCACCAGGCCACGTTGCTGGTCTGCCTCACGTCTCGTGGCTCACCACGCGACGCATTTTCCGGCGCACGCCTGGGCATAGAACTCGTTGCAGTGCCGGGTTGCCGCTTCGATTGACGAGGGGCAGGGCTCACAGATGAGTTTGGTCCAGTTCCAGCAGCGGCCATAGACGCCTGCTGACCCCTGATCGGTGTAGCCACCGAGCCAGTGTGGGAGCATGCATCTCATGAACCCATCCGTGCAATCAGCGGCGGCTGGCGTTGATCGACTCGCCATGTGCGCCCCGGCCGCACCGATGGCGGCGACACCGCGGAGGAAAGTCCGTCGTGTGTTGCCCTGCGACAGACGTCGCGTCAGGCGGTCAAACGTTCTTGCATCCATCTCTAACCCTCGTCAGCGACGTTGCAGCAACCTTCCGGATCAGGCAGCAGGTTTGCACTGTCCGTAGCACCCAGGGAGGGTGTTGCAGCGGGCAGTAAGCATCTCCCAGGTTGTTGAGCATGGGTTACAGGTGAAGGCATCCCAGCTCCAGCACATCCCGGCCGGGCCGCCGGGAATCGGCGCGATGATCGTCTCACCACAGAAGCCCGTGTTCTCGGGCGGGCAGCCGCGGCCGTAACAGGTGGTGATATCGGCGCAATCCGCGCTCACCCGACCGCCTGCGGCGATGCTGGCGCCTACTGCCACGCTGGCGGCGCCAAGGCCCTGGACAGCGCGGCGGCGCGACAGGCGCTGTCCGAAACGCTGAGTGAGACGGTCAAACCGTTCTGGATTCAACTTGAACCTCCCTGTGTCGGCTCGGCGCGTCTCGCCTACCTCCGCGATGGGCACATGATGCCAGAGGGCGGTGGCGATCGCTACACGCTGCATTGCGGCGCGTGACGGCGGGGAGGTGCGTTACGGGGTCACGGTGCGAGAGACGCCCGCCCCCTGACAACGCATTGCCTGCGCATGTGGTGCGAGCATCTGTGGCAGCGCGAGGATACCGGGAGTACCTGGCCTCCGGTCACGAGGAGCAAAGAGTTTCCCGCATCTTTACCGAGCCGAATGCACCGGATTCACGGGCATGAAACGGGAGGCGCAGACTGGCCTCCTTCCTCAGACTGGACGCATAGCGTTTGAGGGAGGAAACATGCCGGCGAAAGGAACTCCCATGATGGGCCGGGCGGAATGGGCGATGCTGCTCGGCCTGTCCCTGCTCTGGGGCGGATCGTTTCTCTTCAACGGGATTCTGGTGCAGTTGTTGCCACCGTTGACTATCGTGGCCGGGCGCGTCGGGATCGCCGCCGTCACGCTCTGGGTTGTGCTGGGAGTCATGAGCATCCCGGCCCCACGCGGAAGCCAGCTCTGGGTGGCGCTCTTCGGCATGGGGTTACTGAACAACGTCCTGCCATTCACGCTCATCGTCTGGGGACAGACGCACATCGCAGCTGGCCTGGCGGCCATTTTCAACGCCACCACGCCTCTGTTTACGGTAGTCCTGGCCCATGTGCTGACTGACGACGAAAAGCTCACGCCGTCCAGAGGACTCGGGGTGCTGCTTGGCCTGGGTGGGGTGGTCGTCCTGATCGGCCCCGACGTGCTGCAGGGACTGGGCCGTGACGTGCTCTCCCAACTCGCGGTCGTCTGTGCCGCTGTCTCCTACGCGTGCGCCGGCATATTCGGCCGGCGCTTTCGGGCCTATGGAATCAACCCGATTGCAACAGCCACCGGTCAGGTGACCGCGTCAACCATTTTGCTGGCGCCCGTTGCGCTCTTGTTAGACCGACCGTGGCACCTGGGCCCTCTCCCTCCGCAGGCCTGGCTGGCGTTGGCTGGGCTGGGGGTGGTCTCGACCGCGCTAGCCTATATCCTCTATTTCCGCATCCTTGCCCGCGCAGGCGCCACGAACGTGCTGTTAGTGACCATGTTGATTCCGGTGAGCGCTGTCGTGCTCGGCGCGCTGGTTTTGCACGAGCACCTTGAGGCGGGCCAGGTGCTGGGTATGGGCCTGATTGCGCTTGGGGTCCTCGCCATCGACGGACGCCTGACGCGAGGGCTGTCCATCCAGGTTGTGGTTCCTTCCCGATGAAGCCGCCGCTTGCCCTCATTTGGCCGTGGGGTTCTGTCAGTTGCCGATTTTGATAAACGTTGGGCGTTGCGTGGATAGCGCCGCACCTACTGAGAATGCGCGAAAGAGCGCCCGGATGGGCCCATTGTTGCCGCGCGCGGCATGCTGGCGACGTGGGATGGTCACCACTGACACCCCGCGCTACTTGACATTCCGCGCCGGGTCAATAGAATTCGCTAGCACTTGAGAAAAAGCGAGTTGCTACCCAGCGACATGGCTGGGAACGTCGTGTCAACCGGGGGATAGAGTGCGCCAGATCCATCATCGTGTCCTCGTGCGGGCTGGATTGTTTATCCTGGCGCTCTTGCTCCTTCCGCTCGGTCAGATCCTGGCAACGAACGCGACACCGGCTCCGTCACTCACGGCCTCGGCGGGCGTGGAGTCAGCGAGTTGGTCAGGCATTGCGGCCGCGGCGAAAAAGCACAAGAAGAAGTGCCGGAAGAAATCGCAGGCGCAATCTGAGGCTCAGGTTGGCGGAGAACACAAGAAAAAGCGGAAGAAGTGCCCAAATCCTCCGGGACCAACTTCCGAGGTGATGCTGGCGGTTGGTGACATCGCCTACTGCCAGGGAAAGTCTGAGGACAACGTCAAGGCATCGGCCCAGTACATCAGTGGCACCCCGGGGACCGTGGCCGTACTCGGGGACCTGGCTTACCAGTATGGGACGCCAGATGAGTTCCAGAACTGCTACGGCAAGTACTACGGCTCATTCGTCAATCGGACGTACCCCACGCCCGGCAATCATGAGTACTACTACAACTGCAACAAGACGAGTACCTCCTGTACGGCCTCTCCCTACTTCAATTGGTTCAAGGGCCAGTCAGGCGTCCCGGCGGTCGTGCAGGGGATGCAAATTGGCGAAGGTTGGTACAGCTACAAGCTCGGGAGTTGGAAAATCTATGTGCTCAACTCCAATGGCTCGGAGCCAAGCGGCGCGGCATGCGGCTGGGTGAAGTGTGATCCTGGATCACCGCAGTACGAGTGGCTGAAGACCCAGTTGGCGAAGGATAAGCAAGCGGGCTCTTGCACACTCGCCTACTGGCATCATCCACTCTTCGATTCTGGCTCCAAGGGGAGCAGCCCGCAGGTCCAGGGCTTCTGGCAACTGCTTTACCAGGCGAATGCTGAGCTCGTCCTGAACGGCCATGAACATATCTATGAGCGATTTGCACCTCAGACACCCAATGGCGCGAGTGATCCGCAGCGAGGAATTCGGGAGTTCATTGTTGGCACCGGCGGCGCCGAAGTGATCAAGACAACACCACCGGCCACCCCGAACAGCCAGGTTCGGCTCGCCGATACGGTTGGCGTCCTGAAACTGACACTACGAGATGGCGGCTACGATTTTGCCTTTGTCAACTCGCTGACCGGTGCGGTCATGGACTCGGGTTCGGGGTCCTGCCACTAGGCAGCGCGACGACGCAAGTCTGGCCAGGGCACTGGGGGCGTGGACTAGCCGGTGCCGGACCCCTCAACTCGGTCAAACACAAAGCGTTGCGCCGGTCCGGTCACGCTGGCGGGGATCGTGATGACTATCTCAGCATCGTGGTCGCCGCAAAAGGTAACAGTCGCGCCGTACGCCTCGGAGAAGAGTGAGAGCGGCGGATCGACCAGCAGCAACATCGCCGGGTCGTTCGCCCGGGGGCGCAGTTCGGAGCTCAACTCCCCGGCGTCGAGCAGGAGCCGGCCATTCTGCATGGTGAGCGTGACCTGCCCGAGTTCAGCGTTCGCGTACATCCCCAGGTGGGGCTGCACGGTGACCGGGTCAATCTCGCCCAGCGCGACCGGTGTGGGAGCTGACGCGGTAAGGGCCGCGATTTCCGCGTCGAACGCGGCGGGTTGGTCAAAGAGGAGTTCGAACAGGCGAAGCTGCACGGCGTACTCGAACGCCAGCGGGAAGGGGTGCAGCGAGAACGCGTTCGAGAGAATGACGATCCCCACGCCCGCGTCAGGCAGGAACGCCAGTTCCGACGTGAACCCCGCCGTTCCCCCGGCGTGGCTGATCATGCGCAGGCCACGGTACTCGCCGACCATCCAGCCGAGGCCGTAGTGCGTCATCGTCGCGGCCATCTCGGGCGGCCCGCCGTAGATGTTCGGTACCGAGACCCCCGGCGCCCAGGTCTCCTCGAGACTCTCCCGTGAGATCACGCGTGTGCCGTTCGGGGCTAACCCGGAGGCCAGTTCCATTTGCGCCACCCGTGCCATTTCCCGCGCGTTCGACCAGAGCGCGCCCGCCGGCCGGTACGGAAGCAGCACGCGTTCGGCGGTCAGAGGAAGCGGCTGCAGCTCACCGGCAAGATTGACCGCGTGCGGCTGTGCGTAATCGCCAGTGGCGATGGCAACTCCTGGATCAAACGTCGTGCGCGTCATCCCCAGGGGATCGAAGACCCGCTGGCGCATCGCCAGGTCAAAGGCGGCGCCGAGATCACGAGAACCGCTCCCGTTCGCCACCCCCAGAGCGTAGCCCCCGCTCGCGATCAGCAGGTTGTTGTAGATGAATTCCGCACCAAACGGAGCCGTGGGCGGCGTATCGGCAAGCGAGGTCACGACCCTCTCCGGGGTGAGCCTGCCGCTCTCGAACGACGAGGCCATGTTGAGGCTCGGCATGCCGGAGCAATTGCAGAACGCGTCGTGAATGGTCAGGTCTGCCGTGAGCGCGGGATCGGCGACGGAGAACCCGGGCAGCAGATCCACCAGCGGCGTGTCCCAGGCGAGTGCGCCATTGTCCACCAGCGCACCGGCCAGCGTAGTGGTGAGCGGCTTGGTGATCGATCCGATCATCATCATCGTGTCTGGCGTGACCGGTTCCGTGCCGCCGTACGCCTTGACACCGAACCCGTTGAGGTAGACCACATCACCGCCCTGGATGACCGCCACGGCGGCGCCGGGGACATCGAAGCGCAGCAGCGCATTGGCCACGTACGCCTCGAACTCGGCCCGGCGCTCCCCGGTGAGCGGCAGCGGCGAGACGCCAGTCAGGTCTGCACGAGTGGCCACAGGTGACGCCTCCTGGGCGCGACCTATGCTCCCAAACGGCGCGAGTGCACCGAACAAGGCAACGATGGCGAGGAGGATGGCAGGTGATCGCAAGAGGGGTTTCTCCACGAATGGCGTTGTGCGCCGCGTGTGCTATTCGTGAAGAGGCCCGCATAGGCCGGGCCAACCCAGGCTCCGCAACGCACGACCGGGCAATCGCCCGGATTCCACGACAGCAAGGCAGGCTTGCCCGCCGGAGTTACTGACCGCTGGCAGCGCGGCGGTAGACGCTGACGTGGAGCTGGCTGTCTGCTGTGAAGGGCTGCTTGTGCCAGCCACCCCAGCGCTCGGTGAGCGTAAGTCCCGCGATACGCGCCATCAGGTCGAGTTCGGCTGGCCAGGCGAGGCGGCAGACGATGGGGCTGAACGAGATCCCCTCAGTCGTTAGGCGGACGTGGTTTTCGTCGAGGATTTGGGTGACGGGATCGTAGCGCGCCACGTCGAAGCCGACTGCATCGGCCGCGATCCACTCCGGTTTCACATAGTTGGGAGGATCAATCCAGGCACTGGGCACGGCTGTCTCGACCAGGAACGCGCCGTCTGCGGTCAGGTGGCGGGCGGCATTCTGGAAGCAGGCAACCTGGTCATCCTGGGTGAGCAGGTTGAAGATCGTGTTGTAGACGAGATACACGAGCCGGAACTGCCCCTCAACGTGGGTGCTGGCCATATCGCCGACCGTTACCGGCAGGTCCGCCCCACCCGGCTTCGCGCGCAACTGCTCGACCATGTGTGGCGAGAGTTCGAGGCCGTGTACCTCGATGCCGCGCTCGGCCAACGGCAGCGCGATGCGCCCGGTCCCTATGGCGAACTCCAGCGCCCGCCCCTCCCTCACCAGTTCCGTGAGCAGCCGCACCGCATCCGCCTCATCGCCGCGCGGCTGGTCGTCGTAGCGGCGCGCCGCCTCTGGCCCGAAATAGGATGCGGGGTCGTAGTGCGGCACAGGGGAACCTCCTGGATAGGGTGAACACTTCGACATGCATTGTATGAACAGCCGGGGGTGTGCCGTCAGGATGTCATCGCCAAGGTAGGATCTCTGGCCGCGCAGGAGTTGTATCGGCCGCGTAGGCAATCGCGGCCATGTTCACCACGGAGTCGCGGTCCCTGACGACAACACACGAATGGAGACCAACGCGGTGCTCGTCATGTCAGCGACAAGGAAGGGCGCATGTAAGCTTGAAATCACACGTGAGCAGATTGATGGGCTGTTGCCACTTCACGAGGGGCTGTTGAAACACCCGGGACTCGACCAGGACGTGTTGATCGCACAGCAGCCGGCAGGAGGATAGAACCGTGACCGATGTCTTTCTCGTGAGCAACGGGACGATCTTGACGATGGATCCCGCACAGCCAGAGGCCGAAGCCTTCGGCGTGATTGACGATCGAATCGTCGCGGTCGGGAACCGTCGCCTCGTCGAGGATGCCCTGCCACGAGGCTATCGCACCGTCGATCTCGCCGGGCGCTGCGCCGTGCCAGGCTTCAATGAAGCACACAACCACATGATCAGCTATGGCCTGACGCTCGAACATATCGACGCCAGCTTCCCAGCAGTGAGGTCGATTCGTGACATTGTGGCTGCTGTCCGGGAGCGAGCAGCCACCACGCCCAACGGGCGGTGGATCATCGGGCGCGGCTATGACGACAACAAGCTCGAGGAACGCCGCCACCCGACCCGTCAGGACCTCGACCAGGCGACGACCGAGCACCCGGTCATCATCATCAACGGCTCAGGCCATCTCTCGGCCGTCAATTCGCTCGCCCTCCAGCTGGCTGGCGTAACGCGCGACACCGAAGACCCCGTGGGCGGCCACTTCGTGCGCGACGCGCATGGCGAGGCGACCGGCGTGCTGCATGAGACAGCCCAGGAACCCATCCGAGCGCTGATTCCTGTCCCTACCGTCGATGACCAGGTGCAGGCGCTGCGAAGGACCAATGACGCCTACATTCGTGCCGGGATCACCAGCTCACAAGACGCCGGGTCCGACTCTGCCGATGACATCAAGGCCTACCAGCAGGCCGTGAAACAGGGGCACCTGAAGCTGCGCACCAGCATGATGATCCGGGAGAACCTGCTGCCGCAACTGGTCGAGCTCGGCATCGAGCAAGGCTTTGGCGATCACCGGCTGCGAGTCGGGCCGATCAAGATGTTCATCGACGGCTCACTCATCGGCCGCACTGCCGCCGTCACTCAACCCTTCCTCGACGATCCAAACCCGGACAACCTGGGCTTGATGATGATGCCGAAGGAGCAGTTCGAGGACTACGTAATGCAGGCGCACGCGGCCGGTTACCAGATCGCCGTGCACGCGATCGGCGATCGTGGCATTGACTGGGTGCTCGATGCCTACGAGAAGGCGCTTGCCGCCATGCCACGCCGGGACCATCGCCATCGCATCGAGCACTGTGGTATTTGCCGCCCGGACATTCTCGACCGCATCCAGCGTCTCGGCGTCGTCCCGGTCTCGCAGCCCGTGTTCATCATCGAATACGGCGACGGCTTCATCCGTCACCTTGGTCCGTGGCGCAGTCAGTTGACCTACCCCTTCCGCTCCTTCCTCGAGCGCGGCATCCGGCTCGTCTTCTCCTCCGATTGCCCCGTTTCCGACTTTGCCCCGCTCAAGTCAATCCAGGCGGCGGTTACGGAGCGCACCGGCTCCGGCCAGTCGTACGCGTTGGAGGAGGCGGTCACGGTCGAGGAGGCGCTGGAGATGTACACCGTTGCCGGCGCCTACGCGACCTTCGAGGAGGACATCAAGGGGCAGATCAAGGCCGGCATGCTGGCCGACGTCACCATCCTGGAGCAGGACCCCCGGAAGGTTGACCCCATGTCGCTTGCGGAACTGACGGTGAGCGCAACGATGATCGGCGGCGAGACCGTGTACGAGGGCTGACGACGCCGACAACCAGTCTGTGAAGACAGTTTACACCCCGCGTCTTCGCTCAGGCCGGAGACGGCGCACCGTTACCATGATCGCTCCGTGGAGATAAGGCGGATGCTGACAATCTGCTGGGCGATCTGACCGGAGACGGACCGGCGCTGGAGTTCTTTTCTACAGCGATGTTCAGAAGAGATGACCCGCTTGGCGAATTGCCGAATCCTCGAGACACGGAGGGTGGAAGTTGCGGCCCGATTGTTCTGCAATGCGCTGTAAACGCCCGGCCTGAACGAGGACGCGGGGGTGTGATTCGGCATGGTGACCCGGCCTAGCGGCCCCTCGCCACATCCACGTGGTCGAGGTCGTCTACTTTCCGTGACGCGTCGAGAATTTCGAGGCGCACGATCTCGCCATTGCTTCCAAAATCGGCAATCAATCCTGGCCCCACTTCATCGCTTTCAGTGATGGGTGCCTCTCGCAGGACGATGATGAGCGCATCGGCCTCTCGATCATATTGAAACTTCATCACAATCAGCCTTTGAGATACTTGTCGATCTGCGAGGTCCGGTACACCGTAATTATCACTCGTTCAGTCGAGGTTTCCTCAACGACCACACGGAGCAGCATTTCACGACCAAGATCAGAAGCCAGATAGCGGCGCATGAATACTGCTCGCAGGGGTGGGTCAATGGCAACCATCTCCGGCGCAATGAGCGCTTTCTCAACTTCGGAAATCTGAATGTGGCGATCCTCCATGGCCCGCAGGGCATGGATCGTCCAGCGAGTGCGCCTCACGTGAACTGGCTACCTCCTGATCGCAGCCTATCAGAAGTCGCTGTTCTCATCTCAGTCGCACGAATCGTTTGTCGATACCCCTTGGCCACGCCAAGGCCGGTTCTTGCAGCCGGCATTTGGGCTTGAGCGCCCCGTGCACAATCGCCTGCAATTTGCTAACGTGACGGCCTACCACAACTGAAGTCCCCGGCAGTGTGCCGGGGCACGAGATTCAGCAGACAAGGGGGAACCATGGCCTCGTCTCGTTTCTCGCGGCGCTCGCTGGCCAAGGCTGGCCTGGGCTCCGGTTTCCTGGCAGCCGCGGCGGCCGCGCCCGGCCCCGTGCGTGAGTACATGCTGTCCGAGGCGGCCGCTCGACAGAGCACGCCGGAGGCTGCGGCCACGGACTTCCCACCGCTGCCAGCCTCGCCGGTGGGCGCCAACGTGGTGGTCTGGACCTATCGGCCGGACATCGTCTCCGATAACCTGAAGATCTGGGCTGACATGAACGGGCAGCCCGCGCCGACGTTCGCGGATATCCCGGGTATCTACGAGTACGCCAACGTCATCGCCGCCAAGTTCCTCGGTGGCGAGCAATTGGACATGATGTACTGCCACAGCGACCAGCTCAACCGCTGGTACAAGGCCGGTTGGATTCGCGATGACCTCGAAGCCCTGCCCTGGGTGGCGGACATGAAGACCCACCTCCGGCCGTGGGGCATCGAGAACATGAGCACCTTCGACGGCAAGATGATCGGCCTCCCCTACTGGGCCGGCACCAAGTACTGGATCTACAACGACCTGCACTTCGAAAAGGCCAAGATCGACAAGGCTCCGGAGACGTGGGAAGAGTTTGAGGATCAGTGCAAGCAGCTCCAGGCTGCCGGCATCGCCAACCCGTACATCCCGTACTGGCGGCATGACTTCTGGGCGCTCGGCTGGTCCCTCTTCGTGGAGTCCTACTCTGAAGGCGACTACATCTTCGACGACCAGTACAACCTGACGGTTGCCGACGGCGATACCCCGTTCCGGGGGATGCTGGAGCGCTGGAAGCGCATGTACGACGCCGGCATCGTGCCGCCGGACGCCTTCCAGATCGGTGACCCGACGGTGCGCTTCAACACCGGCGATCACTCCTTCTGCGCGAACGACGACTACAGCCACAAGAAGAACAACGACCCGTCCGTCTCGAAGATTGCCGGCCACGCGCACAACATGCTCAACCCGGGCAAGACGCACGAGACGACCGCCATCTCGCCGATGTACGTCTTCGGCAAGAATGTCCAGACGCCGCGCGAGGTCCAGGACGACCTGGCGCAGTTCTATGGCGCGGCCTACAAGGACGGCGAGTACCACGTGGCCATCCGCTGGGTGCTGGAAGAAGGCCTGGGCACGGTCGACACCAACGTCATGAACATGCCGGATGTGGTGGCTTCCTTCTCCGAGTGGCGCGATGTCGACATCTATAACAAGCAACTGGAGTTGGGCAAGCCGCGTAACGTCCAGAAGCAGCTCTGGTACCCGGAGTGGGAGTTCAAGACGCTCGCGCTGGTCGAGGACTTCGTGCTCGGCAAGAACGACATTGGCACCGTTCTGAAGACCATGAAGGACAACCTGGACGGGGCCAAGCAGCTCTATCCGACCTTCTAGGGTACGCAGGCGAAAAGCCCTCGCCCCAGCCCATCTCCCGCGCACTGGGAGATGGGCTGGGGGTGAGGGTCCCTGGGCCGGGACATGACAGCGGCCACCTCACCGTGTTTCGTACGTCGTGAACTTGATGGGAAACGTGGACGCCCATGGCTACCAACCCGGTGGTGATTGACCAACCAATTGCTCCAGCCGCCCAGCCGTCGCGCAAGTCGCGCGCGTCGCGCGGCGACTCCTGGTTTGCCTTCTGGCTGGTGCTGCCAGCCATCCTGGTAGTCATCGGCGTCAGCATCTACCCGGTGGCCTACGCCGTCTGGACCTCGCTCCACATGGTTAACCCGGCCATGGGCATGAACGCGTGGGTTGGGCTGGACAACTATCGCAATGTTTTCGTGCAGCAGGAATTCCGGACCGCTGCCTGGGTGACCTTCCGCTTCGCGGCTTCCGTCACCATCCTGACCGTCCTGCTCGGCCTGGGTATGGCGCTCGTGTTGAACCAGCCCTTCTTCGGCCGCGGCTTGATGCGCAGTGTGCTGCTGGTGCCCTGGGCCATGTCCGGTACCGTCGTCGGCGTCGTCTGGGCGTGGATCTACGACGGCGGCTACGGCACGCTCAATGGCGTGCTCTATCAGCTTGGCATCATCGACACCTACATTCCGTGGTTGGCAAACTTCGATATTCCGATCCTGGGGCAGGCCGCCCTGTATCTCGTGGTGATTGCCTTCGTCTGGAACAGCGCGCCGATGGCGGCGCTCTTCTTCCTCGCCGCGCTACAGGCCGTTCCGAATAATCTCTACCGGGCCGCGAAGATGGATGGGGCCACAGCGTGGCAGCGCTTCCGCTACATCACGTTGCCCTGGATCAAGCCAACGCTGCAGCTCGTGCTGATCCTCTCCACCATCGGCGGCATCATGGCCTTCGATCTCATTTACTTCCTGACCCGGGGTGGCCCTGGCCTGGAAACTACGGTCTTCTCGTGGCTTGGCTACAACACAATCTTCGGGTTCTTCCAGTTCGGGCAGGGCACGGCGATTCTGCTCCTGCTCACGGTGGTCGCACTCATCCTGGCCTTCATCTACATGCGTATGCTGGACCGCAAGCCGAAGGATCTGGGTGCGGGCGTGGGGGCGGCCGAAGCCAGCGTCGAAGATCTGGACGCCGACCTGCAGCGCCGCTCCGTCCAGTTCACCATGGACCTGGCTGAATTGAGCAAGGCCTCGGGCTCGGGCGAGTTCAAGCCGGGGGCGCAGGGCTGGTCGACCTCCCGCCAGGCGCGTAGCTTCAAGGAGTTCCTGATCTACATCCCGGTGGCGGCCATCTTCCTCTGGTCGCTGGCGCCGGTGGTCTGGCTCTTCATCTGCAGTGTCTCGCCGTTCACGACTCTGCTCAGCAAACCGCCGGATTTCACGCCAGACATCACCCTGGAGAACTACCGCAACGTCTTCTCCGGCGCCTCGACGGCGAATACCGCCGGAGTACCGCTGGTGGCGCAGCGCCTGCCGAACGCCATCGTGAACAGCACGATCGTGGCGATTTCCACCACGATCATCTGCCTGATCCTGGGTTCGCTGGCCGGGTACGCCTTCTCTCGCTACAGCCAGGTCAAGTTCCTGCAGCCGACGCTGCTCGGCATGATGATGACGCGAATGATCCCGAACCTGGCCATCCTGGTCCCCTGGTTCATCCTGTTCCAGACCTTCGGCCTCTCCAACACCAAGCAGGGTTTGATCATCTGTTATGTCAGCTTCTGCCTGCCGCTGGTGCTCTGGATTATGAAGACGTACTTCGACACGGTGCCGACGAACCTGGAGCGGGCAGCGGCCATCGATGGTTGCAGCCGCCTGCAGACGCTGTACCGCGTGGTACTGCCGTTAGCGGTGCCGGGGCTGATCGCGGCGGGGCTCTTTGCCTTCATCGCCTCCTGGAACGAGTTCATCTTTGCCCTGATCCTGGCGCAGGATGTGGACTCCATGACGGTGACGTACGTCATCGCCCAGATCTTCGGCGTCATCCTGTACGGGCCGCAGAACTACGGCACGCTCTTCGCGGCTGGCATCATCGCCATCATCCCGCCGGTCTTCCTGGCGTTCGTGTTCCAGCGCTTCCTGGTGCAGGGGCTCACCGCGGGCTCGGTCAAGGGGTAGCGCGGTGCAGCGACCGATCATCTCCAAGCAAGGCGCCTCCGGGCAGGTGTTGGATCGTCGCATGCATCCCCGGTGTCATCCTGAGCCCGCAGGCGAAGGATCTCGGCCCAGCCTCACCCCTGCGGGGTGCACGCGGGTCAGTTGCGTCGAGGCAACGGTTGGCTTCGATCTGCCTCGATACGTGACCCGAGATCCTTCGACTTCGCTCAGGATGACACGCATGAGTGGTCGCAACCTCGACCAGCCCTCCCCACATAGACACAGACCTGCACTTGGCGAGGATCTCGTCGCATTCCGTGCGACGAACTTTCGTTGTTCACCGAAGATCTCTGGAGGTAGGGCGAGTACATGGCGCGTGTGACACTGGACCGGCTCAGCAAGCACTTTGGCCCGGTCAAGGCGGTCGATGAGATCTCGCTGGAAATCCCGGAGGCGAGCTTCGTGACGCTGCTTGGGCCATCCGGCTGCGGCAAGAGCACCACGCTCTACTGCATCGCCGGCCTGGAGGAGGCGACTTCTGGCGAGATCTACTTCGACGGTCACCCGGTGACGAACATGTCGCCCAAGGACCGCGATGCGGCGCTCGTCTTCCAGGATTACGCGCTCTACCCGCACATGTCCGTCTACGACAACCTGGCCTTTGCCCTCAAGATGCGCAAGACCCCGGCCAGTGAGACGAAGCAGCGGGTGAACCACGTCGCGTCGTTGCTCGGGCTTGATCGCTTCCTGCAGCGGCGGCCGGCTCAGCTCTCTGGTGGACAGCGGCAGCGCGTCGCACTGGGCCGCGCCCTGGTGCGCAACGCCACCGTCTTCCTGATGGATGAGCCGCTGTCCAACCTGGACGCCCTGCTCCGCGTAAACACGCGCACGGAGATCAAGCGCCTGCAGCGGGAGCTGGGCAAAACCACCATCTTCGTGACGCATGACCAGGAAGAGGCGATGGTCCTCTCGGACAAGATCGCGATCATGCGGGATGGCGTGCTCCAGCAGTACAGCACCCCTGATGAGACCTATAACGCCCCGGTCAATACCTTCGTAGCCGGGTTTATCGGCAGCCCGCGCATGAACTTCCTCAAGGGCACGCTGCACGCCGCTGAGGGGCGCACGGTGCTGGACACGGGCGGGTTCCAGATGTCGCTCCCGGGCGAGATGGCGCAGGCCATCGCGGCGCGGAACCTGGGCGAGGTTACGATCGGCATCCGCCCGGAGCACCTGACACTTGCGCCCGCACATGATGGGGATCTGACGGCCCGTGTCGAGTTGATCGAGCCGGTCGGTCCCGTCACCTACCTTGATGTGATGACGGGAGACCGTGCGCTGCGCGCCAGTGTGCCAGGCAACCGCCGCTACGAGGTCGGGAGTGCCGTGGGCCTGACGGTTGATCCGGAAAGCCTGCACTTCTTCGACGCGGCAGGGAACCGTATCGCCGCGTAGCGTGGTTGCCACTCGGGACCAATAGAGGTTGCGGGGAATCGACATTGGTTCGCGCCGATGGGTAACCTGACCTTGCGGCTGCTTTGCCGTGCGATCCTGTTGTCCGAAGTGCCGTCGAGTTCCCTGTGGTGATAGCCCCTCCCCTCGCCCAGCACGCCGCCAATCTCCACCGCGCTGAGCGGCGAGGTTTCGTTACGCTTCAGCCGGGACTCTCCCCCTTTCAGCGAGACCGTGATGTGCTCCTGACCGCACCGGAGTTCGCGCGACTGCGCGATGTGACGCAGGTCATGGCCCCCAGCGGTACTGGCGAGTTCCAGACCCGTCACAGTCACTCCCTCCAGGTCGCGCGCATCGCGCGCACCCTGGCTGAGGCGTTGCTGCACGATCCCGCGTCGCGCGAGGTTGCGGAGCAAGCGGGCGGCCTGGACCCGACTGTTGTCGAGGCGGCAGCCCTCGCGCACGACCTGGGGCACCCGCCCTTTGGTCACGATGCCGAGGACGAACTGGACAGCCTGCTGGTCTCGGCGGGGGTCGAGGAAGGCTTCGAGGCAAACGCGCAGTCGTTCCGCGTGGTGTGTGCGCTTGCCGGCGCGGGACAGGCGTGCGGGCTGGACCTGACGCGCGCCACCCTCGCGGCCATTCTCAAGTACCCGTGGCTGCGCGGTGGAAACGCAGCGCACCCTGGCAAGTGGGGCGCCTATGCCTCGGAGCGGGAGATCTTTTCCTGGGTGCGTGACGGCACCGAGGAAGGAACGTGCGAGCCGAGCCTCGAAGCGCGTGTCATGGACTGGGCTGATCTCCTGGCCTACGCGGTCTACGACTTCGAGGATTTCGTGCGCAGCGGGGATATCCCGGTGGAGCAGTTGCGCGTCAGTGCACTTGAGCGGCAGTGGCTGCTGGAGCTCGTATTCGAGCGGCGGCGGGTGCCTGCCGACCAGCAGGAGTTCTACGCGCGCGTGCTGAATCGCCTTTTGTCGCAGTGCCCGACCCCTGGTGGCGACCACCGCCGTTTCCGCAACGAATTGCGCTGTTTCGCCAATCGCCAGGTCGATGAAGCCATTGGCGGGGTGCGGTTACAGGATGAGGTCGACGGGACGGCGATGATCGCGACCGAGCTCGATCAGCACGCCATGATCATGCTGACCGAGGGACTGACCTGGCACTACGTCATCGACAGCGCGATGCTGGCCCCGTTGCGCGCGGAGCAGCGGCAGATCGTCCGGGAGTTGTTCCTGTCCCTGGCGGATGCTGCCACTGTGTTGTCCTGCTGGGAGCAATTGCCGCCTGCGCTGCAGCGCAGCCTGGGCAAGGCTCAGGACGACGGCGAAGTGCTACGCCTGGTTGCCGACGCCGTCGCCTCGATGCCGGAACAGGACGCGATAGCGTATCACGCCCGGTTAGTGAGCGGCTGATTTCAGACGTCGCAGATCCAATCTGCTGTTTCGAGGTTCGTTAGCCACAGCATCGCCCGGGCATTGGTCACCAGCACGGCGCCGACCGCCAGTACGTCTGTCACGACCTTGTCGCGGGCCAATGCTTCAAGCCCGAGAACGGATCGCGATGTTGGACTTCATGCGTTCGTGCTTCCAGATCGATGAAGTCGTCTGGAATCTCGCCTGCTGCGATCGCGGCATCCCGGGCGGCAAAGAAATCATCCCAGGTCTGGGGTTTCTCAGTCTCCCAAGCCCTCCAGGTCTTTCATGCTGTCTCGTAGAATGGACTCCGGCGAGTGGGACGTAGATTGGGGTGAGTCGGACGTGACGCAGACGGAGTTGGAGAACCTGCGCCAGGTCGAGGACGCAATTCTTCTCGTGCTGCGTGAGGCTGACCAGCCGTATCAGGCGCGGGATCTGTTCTCCACCCTGAAGAAGCAAGGGCATCCCGAGCACCTCGCCCGGGCTGCGGTCTGGTTTCTCGTTGATTCCGGACGTCTCGCCTTCACGCCAACCTGGCGGCTGACCCTGGAACCGGCCAGCCCGGCGGTCCATGGCTGAGCGCGAGGACCGGCGTCACCAGACGCTGTCCAGCCGGTCCTCCGGTGACGAGCGCTCTCCGTTCGAGAAAGACCGCGACCGCATCCTCTACTCTTCGAACTTCCAGCGGCTGGCGCGAGTGACGCAGGTGGTCTCCCCGGATGACCGCTTCCTGACGCACAACCGCCTGACGCACTCCCTGGAGGTCTCCCAGATTGGCCAGGGACTGGCAAACACGCTCCTGAGCCGGCCAGGCCAGCGTGACCTGATTGCCGAGGCCGGTGGCATTGACCCGATGGTGGTCGGAGTCGCGGCCCTGGCGCATGACCTGGGACACCCGCCCTTTGGACACGTGGCAGAGCGGGAACTCGACGGCCTGCTCGTCGCTGCCGGGCTCGAGGACGGCTACGAGGGCAACGCACAGTCCTTCCGCATTGTGACGAAGCTCGGGGTGCGGTACCCCGATATCCCCGGACTCAACCTGACACGCGCGGTGCTCAACGCGCTGCTGAAGTACCCGTGGCTGCGTGGCGAAAATCCCGCGCGGCCCACCAAGTGGGGCGCCTACCGCAGTGAGACAGAGGATTTCCTCTGGGCGCGGGAACTGTCCGCCGGCAAGACGCACCGGCGATGTCTTGAGGCAGACCTCATGGACTGGGCCGATGATGTTGCCTATGCCGTCCATGACATGAGTGACTTCTACCGTGCTGGGCTAATTCCGCTGGACCGCCTGGCCAACGATGAGGGCGAGCGGGATCGGTTCATGGCGGCGGAAGTGCAACGGCTGGGCATCGCTCCCCGCGGCCAGGATGAGCATCGCCAGATTCTCGATGGCATGGCGCAGTGGTTCCCGAGTGACGGACCCTTTGCGGGATCACGGCTGGACCGTGCGAGCCTGAGCAGCTTCACCTCCAGCCTGATCGGTCGCTACATCAACGCCGTCGTGATCACGCGCGCTGAAGACGGCGTTCCAGTGGTGTCCATTGACCCGGTCAAGCAGCGTGAGGTGCAGCTCCTCAATGGGCTGACCTGGTACTACGTCATCAACAGCCCAGCGTTGATGTCCCAGCGCTTCGGACAGCGCAGCCTCATCCGCACACTCTTTGGCACGTTGCGTGAAGCTGCCGCATCTCCCTCCGACGTGCACATCTTTCCGCCCTTCTACCGCGAGATGCTGGAAGCCGCGGAGAGTGAAGATGAACGCTTGCGCGTGGTGACGGACTACATCGCCTCTATGAGCGAGGGTGAGGTCATCGAGATCCACCAGCGCTTGAATGGGCAGTCGCTTGGCTCCGGGCTGGAGCGGATGCAGTAGCCGAGACCCACGCAACGAGGGGTCGGGGCGGCCGCGGCACGCCGCATGAAAGACGCTGCCCGGACCTGGCAGAACCTTGCCGGCCCGCCTCACGCCGGTGGAGACGAGGGGTACCAGCGGGGACGGCTCACTCCCTCCGGTTCCCGAGCAGGGCCGACATGCTCCCCTGCGTCGCGACGGGCTGCGACATCGTCGCATGGCGTGATGAGGATGAGGCATTCTGGGAAGGGCGAGGAGTCGCTCATGCAGAAGAATCCCGGACTCTGACCAGTCAGAGCGGCATGTTGCTCCGCGGGGCGTGTCCAGTCGTGCCACTCCCCCTTCGGTCCGTTGGCGCCTTACCGCGTGAACTCAGGCAGCCGGGGTGGGGGACCGGTACACGGATCGGGGTTGCCTCCCCGGTCTGTGAAAATGTATACAGTTGACGGTCTCGCACCTCGTTGTTAACATGCGAGAGCCAACACCTGTCCATAATGCCCGCCAGCCTGGGAGCTGGGCGTTGGTGCGTGTCCATGGGTGATGCGCTGGCCGTCAGTGTTAGACGGAGGTCTCGATGGATAAGTTCATGCGGCGTCCCGTAGACCGTCGTGGTCTGTTGCGTGGCGCAGCCATCGGTGCGGGGGCAGTCAGCCTCGGCATGGGTGGCGTCGGATACTACGGCTCCATCGCTCGGGCACAGGACGCGACTCCTGCCGCAAGTTCCTTTGACGCGGCCGCCTGCTACCAGGCGTTCCCCGGCGCCACCACAGTCCAGTACGAGAAGTTGGCCGATCCCCCGTACAAGATCGCCGTCTCCAACTCGTACATCGGGAACGTCTGGCGCACCCAGATGATCAAGATGGCGTACGCCTACGCCAAGTCCCCTGACGTTGCCGACCTGATCGACCAGGAGTTCTTCACGGCCGTCACCAACGACCGCGACGACGCGGCGCAGCAGGCCGCCATCGAGAACATGATCTCGAACGGCGCGCAGGCTGTCGTCATCCTCGCCAACACCCCGACTGCCCTGGTGCAGACGGTGCAGCAGGCGCGTGCCGACGGCATCGTCATCGTCTCCTTCGACACCACGGTCCACCCGGAACCGCCGGATCCATCCATCGACACCGGCGTGACGGTGAACGAGGACCAGGTCGAGATGGGCCGCTTGCTGGCGCAGTTCCTGGTCGAGCAGACCGGCGGCAAGGGCAAGATCCTGATGGTCAACGGCGTCCAGGGTACGGGCGTCGACACCGAGCGCCGCCAGGGCGCCCAGGAAGTCTGGGACAAGAACCCGGACATCAGCATCGTCGAAGTCGTTGGCGACTGGGACCCGGGCAAGGCGCAGACCGCGACGGCAACCGCGTTGGCGGCCAACCCGGACTTCGCCGGTGTCTGGTGCCAGGGTGGGACCGACGGCGTCGTGCGCGCGTTCCTGGACGCTGGCATCCCCATTCCGCCGATCGCCGGCGAGGCGGAGAACGGCTTCCGCAAGCAGATGCTGGAGTACAAGGACGAGTTCAACGGCCTGTCCATTGGGCAGACGCCGGGCCTCGTCGCGGTTTCCATGCGCGCCGCTCTCAGCTTGCTGATGGGCGAGCCGGTGCCATCCGCGGTTTCCGTGCCGCTGCCGATGGCGACCACGGCCGAGTTGGTGCCGGGCGTCAACGTCTTCCCGGATGCGCCGGACAACTTCTTCACGGCGACCACGATTCCGGCCTGTGGCGTCAACCTGACCTTCGAAGAGGTCGACGCGCAGCAGGTCTAGTTCCCGCCTGACATGATTGGGGCAGGAGCGGCAGCATGCTGCCGCTCCTGCGTCACTCCCCCTCCCGGTTGACGGAGTACCCACGGGCGATGCCCCTCCTCAGCGCCACCAACATCGAGAAGCGGTTCGGCGGCGTGCGCGCGCTGCGCCAGGCGGACTTTGCCTGCGAGCCGGGGGAGATTCACGCGCTGCTCGGAGAGAATGGCGCGGGCAAGAGCACCATGGTCAAGATTCTGTGCGGGGTCTACGCCCCGGACGCGGGAGACTTGACCCTGGCTGGCGCGCCCGTCAGCTTCCGCAACCCTTCGGAGGCGGTGGCGGCTGGCATCGTGCCGGTGTTCCAGGAGCTCTCACTGGTCCCGGATTTGACCGTGGCTGAAAATCTCTTCCTGGGAGAAGAGCCACGCACGCGGCTGGGCCTCGTCGATAGCCGGCGCATGAACCGCGAAGCAGCGGCACTCTTCACCCGGCTGGAGTTTTCGGAGATCGATCCCCGCGCCATCGTGCGTGATCTTTCGCTGGCGGACCGCCAGTTGGTCGAGATTGCCAAGGCGCTGCGCCGGTCGCCGCGCGTGCTCATCCTGGACGAGGCGACCTCGGCGCTGAACCGGCGCCAGGTCGAGCAGGTCTTTGCGGTCGTGCGCCGCCTGCGCCAGGAGGGTGTCTCGGTCGTCTTCATCTCGCACCGCATGGATGAAGTGCGCGCACTCTGTGACCGGGCCACGATCTTCCGGGATGGCCAGAGCGTGGGTACCGTCGACGTTGCCACGGCCAGCGACGACGTCATCGTGCAGATGATGATTGGCCGCCCGCTGCGCGAGGCGTTCCCACCGCGGCCGCCGCGCCCGGCGCAGGAAGAGCCACTGCTTGAAGTGAAGCATCTCGGCTGGGAGAACCGGCTGCGCGATGTCTCCCTCACCATTCACAAGGGTGAGATCGTGGGTCTCTCCGGCCTGGAGGGCCAGGGCCAGGGTGATCTGCTCTTTGCACTCTTCGGGGTGTACATCGGCACCTCTGGCGATGTCTCACTGAACGGGAAGCCCGTCCGGCTGGTCGGGCCCCGCGCGGCCATGGCCGCTGGCATGGCGCTGGTGCCAGAGGACCGCAAGACGCAGGGACTCATCCTGCCGCTGCCGGTGGACGAGAACATCACGCTGGCTACCCTGCCCGATGTCTCGCACAACGGCGTCGTTTCCTCCGCTGACGTGGAGCGCGAAACCATCGCGATGCGGGATAGTCTCTCCATCCGCATGGCAGGACCCGAGGTGCCAGTGCGCTACCTCAGCGGCGGCAACCAGCAGAAGGTGGCGATCGCCAAGTGGCTGCTTACCGATGCCGATGTCTACCTGCTCTATGACCCGACCCGGGGTATCGATGTCGGGGCCAAGCAGGAGATCTATGAACTGATGCGCCGCCTGACGGCGGAGGGCCACGGCATCCTCTTCTTTTCAACCGACCTGGCCGAAGTGGTCGGCCTCTGTGACCGTGCGCTGGTGATGTACGAAGGTGCCGTGGCGCGAGAGCTACGCGGCCCGGCACTGACCGAGGCGAACCTGGTCAGCGCCGCTGTTGGTATCGCCGAAGCGCGGGAGGCTGCCCTGGCATGAGTGGAGACGTTTGATGGCCAGCATTGACGCTGGCGCGCCACTGCCGGGCGCGGGACAGGATCGTGTGGTCCGGCCGCGTTCCTTTGTCGGGCGCAACGGCCGGTTGCTCTTCGCCTGGGCGTTGCTGATTGCCATTCTGCTGGCCTACGTGACCGTTGTGCCGCAGTTCCGGCCACGCGAGCAGCGCACCATTGCCAACTCCGGCCTGACGCTGGCGGCAGCCAGCCTGGGGCAGACCCTGGTGGTGTTGACCGGAGGGATCGACCTTTCCATCGGGCCGATGGTCAGCCTGACGAACAGCATCGCCTCGGCGACGACGGAGAAAGAGAACCCGCGCGGCAGCATGGTCAAGGCAGCCGTCGCTGCCCTGGCGGTGGGAGCGCTGGGTGGGTTCATCAACGGCGCGATGGTGGCCTACGGGCGCCTGCAGCCGATCATCGTCACGCTGGCGACCGGCTCTATCTGGACGGGGATTGCGCTCTACATCCGGCCGTCACCCGGCGGCTTCATCCCGCCAGACTTCAGCAACCTGATCTCTGGCACCGCGTTCCAGGAACCAGCCGTGTTTCCAGGAGGCTTGAGCTGGGGCATCCCCATTCCGAAGGCCGCGTTTGTCCTCGCGGGACTTGTGATCTTCTGGGTGATCTTCCGGCGCACACCGTTGGCCACCCGCATTTACGCCGTCGGCAGCAGTGAGGGTGCCGCGTATCTTTCAGGAGTCGATGTGCAGCGCGCCAAGCTGGCGGCGTACACCCTCGCTGGACTCGCCGCTGGTGTCGCCGGGCTGATCAACAGCGGCCAGACCTCCACCGGGAACGCGCTGGGGGGTGCGATTTTCACGCTGAACTCGATTGCCGCCGTGGTGCTGGGGGGTGCCGCTCTCGCCGGAGGCGCGGGTTCCTTCCTGGGGACACTCGCGGGCGCCTACGTGATTGCGGTGATCCCGAGCGTGCTCCAGTTCTACGGTGTCAGCAGCTTCTACAAGGACCTGGTGCAGGGCTCCATCCTGCTCATTGCCGTCTCGCTGGGGGCGATCGGGCTCCTGCGGGTACGCAACCGCCTGGATCGTCTGTGAGCACGCAGCCGGAAACCCCAACCCTGGAGAGTGCGACGGCTGCGGCTGATGCCGGGGTGCGGCCCGCCGCGCAGCAACAATCCTGGTTCTCGCAGAACCGCGTCTACCTCGTTCCCTACCTGCTGATTGCCATTCTGCTCGCGGCGGCGGCCGTCCGGGCCCCGGGCTTCGTGTCTCCGGGCAACCTGACGCAGCAGTTGGTGCTGGCCTCCTACCTGGGCATTGTTGCCGGGGGCCAGACGCTGGTGATCCTGACCGGGGGCATCGACCTCTCGGTGGCCTGGAACCTCAATCTCTCTGCCATTCTGCTCACCCAGTTGAGCACCCAGATGCCCGTCGCCACGGCAGCGGTCATCGCCCTCGGCGCCGCCTCACTGGTCGGGCTGATCAACGGCCTGGGGATCGCCTACCTGCGCATTCCTTCGCTGGTAATGACCCTCGGCATGAACGCCGTGCTGGCGGGCTACACGCTCGTCTTCACGAACGGCACACCGCAGGGAGAAGCGCCGGTTTTCGCCCGCGAACTGGCGGTGGGGCGCATTGGCGGCGTGCTGCCCTGGGCGCTCGTTTTCTGGGCGCTCTTCAGTGCGGGGCTCATCTTCCTGCTGCGGCGCACCGTCTACGGCAAGCGGTTGTACGCCATCGGAAACAACGTCAAGGCGTCCTATCTCTCGGGCGTGCCGGTGCGCCGGGTGCTGGTGGCTACCTACACACTGTGCGGGCTCTGCGCCGGCCTGGGTGGCATCATGCTCACGGGGTACTCGCAGCAGAGCTACCTGGGCATGGGCGAAGCCTACGTCCTCCCCGCCATCGCGGCGGTCGTCGTTGGTGGCACCTCGATCCTGGGTGGCTCGGGGGGCTACATCGGCACCATCGCCGGGGCCATCACGATTGTGCTGTTGCAGAACGTGCTGCAGATCGTGGGGATCAAACCGGCCGGGCAGCAGATCCTGTACGGGTTGATCATCCTGCTCATGCTCTTCGTGTACGGGCGGAACGCGCGCGTCCGCGAGTAACGGCCGGGTCACAGCAAGGGAGTCACATGGTCATCGAACTGCGCGGCGTGAGTTGGGACCATCCGCGCGGCCATGACTGCATGGTGGCGACCAGTGCTGCCTGGGCGGAGCAGCGACCGGACGTGCGGATCACCTGGCAAACGCGCAGCTTGCAGGCGTTCGGCGATTTCCCGATCCAGAAGCTGGCGGAGACCTACGACCTGCTGGTCATCGACCACCCCTTCGTCGGATTTGCCGCGGACGACGGCTGCCTGTTGCCGCTCGACAGCGTCCTCTCCGCTGACTTCCTGGCTGGGCAGGCGGCGAATAGTGTCGGTCCCAGCCACCGCAGTTACATCTACGGAGGACACCAGTGGGGCCTGGCCACGGATGCGGCCGGGCACGTCTCCGCCTACCGCCCGGACTTGATCGAGGAGATTGGCGGGCTGCCCCAGTCCTGGGATGATGTGTTGGCCCTGGCCGAGCGGCGCAAGGGCCAGGACCGAGCGCAGGTCATCAACCCGCTCATCCCCATTGACGCCATCATGAGCGTACTGTCGCTTTGTGCCGCTGCTGGTGAGCCAGCCTACGGGCAGGATGACCGGGTTGTCTCGCGCAGCATAGGACGCCAGGTGCTCGGAACGCTGCGTGCCCTCGTGCGTGCCGCCCACCCGGAATCGCTCAAGCGTAATCCACCCCGCTCGCTCGACCTGATGAGCAGCACTGACGAGGTTGCCTTCATTCCCCTCCTCTTTGGCTACTCGAACTACGGCCGCCCCGGCTTCCGCGATCACCTGGTGCGCTTCACGGGCGTGCCCACGATTGGCGGGGGTGAGCCACGCGGAGGGGTCCTCGGTGGCGCGGGGGTCGCGATCTCCTCACACACGCAGCACCCGCGGGAAGCTGCGGCTTTCGCGACTTATGTGGCCAGCGCGGACGTGCAGCGTGGCGTCTACTTCAGCGGCGGGGGACAACCCGGGCACCGCGCCGCCTGGCTCGATGACGCCGTGAACGCGGCGTCTACGGACTTCTTCCGTGATACCCTCGCCAACCTGGACAACGCCTACCTGCGCCCCCGCTACCACGGCTTCATGGAGTGCCAGGAAGCATCTGGAAAGCTGGTCCACGACTGGCTGGCAACAGGCACCGATTCAGCCGACTGGCTGCTGGACCGACTGGACGCCGTCTACCAGGAGAGCGCGCCCGCCGGGAAGGAATAGGGTTCCCTGCCGGCGCGAGCGGAGAGGGAAGCCCATGTCACGAAGCGAATCCATCCCCACGTCGGTGTACCAGCATATTCATGCCCCGCGACACCTCGTGTACCGGGCGCTGCTCGACCCCGCGGCGGTGCAGCAGTGGATGGTGCCGGATGGCATGACCAGCGATGTCCATTCGTTTGAGGCACACGAGGGCGGGACGTTCCGCATCTCCCTGACCTATGACGCACCGACCGCCACGGGTAAGACCACGGCGCAAACCGACACCCATCACGGCCGCTTCGTGACCCTGGTCCCAGATGAACGGGTGGTGCAGGCGGTCGAGTTCGAGACGGATGACCCGAGCATGCAAGGAGAGATGCGCATCACCTACTCCCTCACGGATGCGGCAGACGGCGGCACCGATCTGCACGCCACGCACGAGCATCTGCCACCTGGCGTCTCCCCGGAGGACAACGCAACTGGCTGGCGCATGTCGCTCGGGAAGCTGGCGCGGCTGGTCGAGGGAGATTCCTGAAGGGCGGGCCGACTGCACACAGGTTAAGGGAGCACGCGGCACTCTTGTTGCGTGGCGAACGTCAACGGCGCGTGACCGTTCCTCAGTTGCAAGGCGTGCGGGTAGGTGAGCATGCGTGGCAGGATGCTCCCAGAAGCCAGGCAGATCCCACTCCTGGCCCTGCTCGGGGCGAACGTCATTTCCCAGATCGGCAATGCCCTCACGTTCATTGCCATTCCCTGGTTCGTCCTGACCACAACCGGAAGCTCCAGCCAGGCAGGCATTACGGTGGCTGCCGGGGCTTTTCCGGTGATCATCGCCGGCGTCTTTGGGGGCGCGGTCGTCGATCACCTGGGGTACAAGCGGGCCAGCATCGTCTCCGACCTGGCGAGCGGCGTGACGACGCTGCTGATTCCCCTGCTCGCGCAGACGATTGGCCTGGCATTCTGGCAGTTGCTGGCGCTGGTCTTCCTGGGCGCCCTGCTCGATGCCCCCGGCGAGGCTGCACGGCAGAGTCTCTTTCCGGAACTGGTCGAGCAGGCGGGCGTCGATCTCGAACGGGCGAACACAGCCTACAACGCGACGCGCCGCATCGCCGGATTGCTCGGGCCACCGCTGGCGGGCGCGCTCATTGCCGCGCTCGGTGCCGAGCGGGTGCTCTGGATCGATGCTGCAACCTTTGCACTCTCGGCCGGGATCGTGGCAATCGCGATCCCGGCGCAGATCCTTGCGTTGCCGTCTCAGGTCGAGAGCCTGCGGGACTACCTGCGCGACGTCGTGGAAGGCTTCCAGTTTCTCTGGCATGACCGGCTCCTGCGCAGCATGGTCCTGACCTTCTCACTGGGCAGCCTGCTGGCTGAGCCGCTGTACGCCATCGTCTTGCCGGTGTACGCCCGTGAGGTGTTCGGGAACGCCCTCGACCTGGGTTTCATCTTTGCCGCACTCGCCGCCGGCTCACTGGTGGGGAATGCGGTCTACGCGCTCCTGGCGCCGCGACTCCCGCGCCGGCTGATCCTGATTGGCGGGTTCGCGGTGCGCGCCTGCGCCATCTGGCTCCTGGTCCTGCTGCCGCCGTGGTGGGTCATAGCTTGCGCCATCTTCGTCAGCGCCGTCGTGTTCGAGCCGATCAACCCACTCATGATGACCATCACGCAGGAACGGGTGCCGGCCGGATTTCGGGCGCGCGTCTTTGGCGCGAGGCTGGCACTGGGTGTCGGAACGCTGCCACTCGGCGTGCTCGTGTACAGCATGCTCCTGGAGCGGATGGACCTGGTCAGTACCCTGACCGTCTTCGCCGTATTCAACACAGCGCTGCCCCTGGGCATGCTGGTCCTGCCAGGGTTGCGGTCGATGCCGCGTCCTGGCGTTGCGGCGCCATCGCTGCCAGCGCCACCCGTTTCAAGCTAGAGCTTGGCTGCGCTGGAGGGCCAAGCGAGCACATCCGACAAGCCCAAGACGACCGGGAAGGCCCGCTATGCTCCCGCCTGGATTTCGAGCACGGCGCCGGCCAGGAGTACGTAAGGTGGAGCATTGAAATTCGCAGCCGGGGTGAGGTTCGACACGACAATCTCGTTGCGGCCCGGTAGCAGAACTCCGGCCGGGAGTTCGATCGATACCTCCGCCCAGGCGGCGTTCGCGCCATTGCCAACCCCATCCCAGTTTGGAAAGGGGCTTGCTCCCGTATAGATCCGCTGGTCGTTGACCGTCACGAGGATCTGATTCGGATCCAGCAATTCGTCATCCAGGCCAGTAAGCCTCAGCGTTGCCGGGCCTCCCGGTTCTCCCCTGATCCTGAAGGTGAGCGCGGCGCTCGCGTACGCGCTTTGCGCACCGTAGAGTGCGACCCACGGACGACCGTAGGCCTGGCCATCACCCCGGTAATAGCCGCCTCGCCAGTCTTCGGCGGTGAACTCAATCAACGCACGTTGAGCGGGACGATTCTCGGTGGCTGGTGGAGTTTGCCCACTCGACGCCCCGGGGACCTGGAGGGTCGCGTCTGCCAGGAGCACGTACGGCGGTGCGTTGTAGTTGCTTCCCGGTGTGCGATTGGCGATCTCGATCGTGTTCGGACCGGTGCGGAGCATGCCGGACGGAATGGTGAACGAGACGCTTGTCCAGGCCGCGTTGGCCCCATTGCCGACGCCGTCCCAGTTGGGGAAAGGACCTGGCCCGACGAAGACGGTTGCTCCATTCACTTCCAGCCGGATCTCATTGGAGGCAGCCCATTCGTCGTCGAGACCGGTCACGGTGAACACCGAATCGCCAGCCACATCGGCAGCCAGGCGGAACGTGAGCTGCGCCTGAGGGTAATTGCTCGATGCGCCGTAGAGCGCAACCCAGGGACGGCCATAGGCCTGGCTGTCGCCGCGGTAGTACCCCCCGGCCCAATCCTCCGCCGTGAAGGTGATCAGACTCCCAAGTTCTCCTGGTCCCGGCGAGATGGTGGGAATGGGCTCTTCAGGCTGCGGGGCAACTGTCGCGGTGGGGAGCACCATGGTCGGAGGAGGGGGTGTTGCCGTCGCTGTCGGGACAGGCGTGGGTAGCACAGAGGGCGTTGCTGTGGCCGGGGGAGGCGTCGTAGCGCTCCCCACGGGTGTCGACGTGGCCACTTCCGTCTCGACGACGGTCGCTTGCCCTGCGGCGACGGTCGGCGTAGGGAGTGGCGTCGGCAGCGGTGTCGGACGGTTGATGACGATGACACGCGGCGTGGGCGTGGGTGAGACCGTCGGCAGGGATTGGGCGCGCGCTGGCTCGGACCGGAGAGGTGAGCCCTCGTGGGGAGCGGCCACAGCGAGTACGCCCGCGGTCAGGATGAGGGCGACGACGACCGCGGGCAGCCGGCGTGCGTCGATTGACACGCCGAGGGTCAAGTGGCGGCAGCGCATAGTGGAAAGCTCGCTCGTTACCCGCTTCACCGTCCGCTCGTTTCCTGCTTGCTCCTCGGCCCCGGTGAAGGCGTGAGCGCCAGCGGACGAGCATGCGCCGGTGACGAGCCCACGTGCTGGTGACTCATTGCCTGAGTGCGTCTCATCTCGCGAACCACACTGTGTCAGGGTGACGTCAAGACCTGGAGTTCCGTGACGCTACCAGGAAGCGTCTGCACCTGGGCCATGATGAGCACGGGATCGCCGACACGCTCCAGGAGATCCATCGTGTAGATACCGGGCAGAACCCAGACCGTGTCCCCGTCTTCGAACGGCGCCTGCCAGATAACGGTCCCGGCCAGGTCCTTGACGACGTAGATTTCACCGGCGCCCTGGGGGAACTTCAGGAGCGAGCCGCGAACCCAGGTCGTGCGTCCCGCCTCGATGTTGACCCGGATCGTGATGTCGCCACCCGTCGCGTACGACCAGGAGACATCGTAGAGGCCAACGGCCAGTTCAACACGGTTGTCGTCGCTCAAGGTGATGGGGTTCTGGTCAGCCTGATCCCCCGTGGCCACAAACGTGACTGTCGCACGGGGGAAGAGCCCGCCAATTTCCTCGATCTCCAGGAAGCCGTTCTGGACGACGACCTGGATTTCCTCGAGAACCGAGAAGATGGCGTTGCTCAGCTCTCGCGCGTCGGCCGCGCGCAAGTTGAGCCCGCCACCCTGCTCGGCGATACAGCTCACCTGCTGGGCCTGGGCTTCATTGAGCGCAAAGCCAACCACGTGCGTGGTTATGGCCGCGTCGCCCTGGCGAAGTGAGTTCGCGACGGCGCAGGGATCACCGCCACAGGTTTCCTCGCCATCGGTGACGAGCAGAATGTGGTTGGCAACACCTTCTCCGGGTTGAAAGTCCCCTCCAGCACGCTCGAGAGAAAGCGCAATGGGTGTCCAACCCGTTGGCCGCGCGGCAGCGACCTCTGCACGCAGAGCAGCTTTGTCGACGCCCTGGATGGGAACCACGAGGTCGGAGGAACTGCAACTCTGCTGGCGTCTCGCCTCCGAGTTGTCGCCAAGATGCCCGTAGATCCGGAAACCGACGTTGACCCCTTCCTGCTCCGGGAGCGCGTCGATCACGTCATTCATGACCCGCTTGGCGGCATCCATCCGCGTCTCACCACCGGCGATCTGGCGGGCCATGGAGCCAGAGAGATCGAGGATCAGTTCCAGGTTCACCGTCCGCACGGGAGCTGTGGCCTGGGCTGCTGGTGCTGCCGTTGCGGGTCGTGGAGAAAGGAGTATTGCCAGCACCGGGGTTGCCGCGATGACCAGGAGAAGCAGCGAGCATGTGAACGCCCGGCGCGTCCAGCCCAGAAAATGTGCCGGAGACCGCATCACTTTGCCCCTTCTCAAATCTCTTTGCGGAACCAATACCGGGTATCACGACGGAGCGCAGCTCCTGTCGCGTGACTCTGCCCGAGCATGGAGCGTGCCAGCGGGTCGCAGGGCAGTGGCCTGATTCGTGCTCGTGTCCAATGCGCGGGACCTTGACGCCGCGACGATACCTGTGTGGCCGCGATCGAGTTCAGAACCCCGGGAACTCGCGGCCAAGAGAGGATGACGGGCCGATGATCAGGCAGAACCGGACGCTAGCCATCCTCCTCCTGCTCGCGCTGCTGATTGGAGGCCTGCCCACGAGCGCCCATTGGGCTCTTCCGGCGGGCGCCCAGGACACGGCCAACCCGGGGGACCGGCAACCTGAGTTCCCGGCCGAAATCACCCTGGGAGACCAGTTTTTTCACTACGACCGACAAGACACCCGCGTCAGCGACGAGATCATCGAGGTCGGGCGTGAGGGCGACATGGTGCTCCTGGCCGCGAGTGGCGCCCCACCGTACAACCAGATCTACGTTTCGGTGCAAACGGCCGAGGGTGGCCGCCTGGCCCGGTATCTCGCCGAGATCCCTGTTGGGCCCGAGGGACAGGCGGACGCCGCGAACCCCTGCCTGGCCGAGCCGCTGGAATTCGGCGAACTCGACACGGGGACCGGCGTCTACGCGTTTGCCGGCGCGGACGAGGTTGCTCTCGACGGATTGACGACGGTCGCAACCACCAATGAAGGGCAAGCCATCTTCGGGGATCCGCAGGTGCAGCCGCCCACCGACCTCTACCTCGACACGGGCAGCGGCTTGCGGCGCTTCGTCCTGCTCGAAGACGGCCGCCCGGCCGTTCTGGAAGATACCCTGCAGTTCCAGGGCAGCAGTTTTCTCTTCGAGGCTGAGGTAACTGACGCGATCGATGCGGCAACATTGCAGCCAGCTGGATGCGTTGGGCCGTTTCGTGTTTCCGCCTCCCAGGAGCAAGGTGCGGACGGTCTGTCGCGGCTCTACGTCACCGTCGGCACTCGCCTCTTCGCCTACCGCGCACAGGAAGTGGGTGCGGTGGCGACGCCCAGTCCGGAGAGTGGGACAGCGGGCGCGACGCCTGCCGGCGACGCTTCGTTGCCGATCGCTACGGCGGAGCCTACGGTCGCTGAGAGCGAGACGCCAGCGGTGATCACCGAAGAAGCCGCCAGCCCAACCGTGGAGGCAACCGCGACTGCCGCGAGCGACGACTCACCCCCGGTTATCACGGACGAGACACTCACCGAGACGGAACCAGGCGACGCGCCGCTGGAAGTGACCGTGGAAGGCGCCCGCTTTGCCCTGGATCGGCCAGTCACGATCAATCTGGAAGGGCTTCAGCCCGTCGGGGAGGTCGCTGGGCAGGAGGTGTACGCGCCTGGTGATCCACCGTATCAACGCGTGTACAGTGCGGCGGCTGGCGCTGCCCAGGCGGGGCGGTATTTGCCTGAGTTGCCCGTAGGACCATCAGGCGACCCCTCGCCCGAGAACAATTGCCTGGCCGAGTCAGTCAACTTCAACATCGTGGACCTTGATGCGGCGCAGTACGTCTACGCCGGTCCAGAGCCAGACCTGACGCCTGCTTCCCTGATGGAGGTCCTCCAGACAAGCGACGGGCAGCCGGTCTACGCTGAAGGTACCGCCGAGCCGTTCCAGGAGCTTTTCTTCCCAAGCGATGCCGGGCTGGACCGCTTCGTCCTCCTCGCGGAGAATGGCTTGCCATTCACCGTGGGCGAAACGATCGTCTTCGCAGGCCAGACCTTCGCTTTCGATGGAGAGGTCACGGGAGAGGTCGATGCCAATGCTCTCGTTCGCGCGGGATGCGTCGGCCCCTTCTCCGTCCGCGCCGATCAACCCGCCAGTGGCAATGGTTTCGACCGGATCTTCATCGTCCTCAACGACCAGACACCGCGGGTGTTTGCGTTTGTAGCCGGGTCTCCCACTGTTGAGGCAACCCCGGCGCCAGACCTGGCCGAAACGCCGGTGGTCACACCCCCGACAGCAACGCCGGTACCCGCAACCGCGACCCCGGCTCCCCCAACCGCCACTGCTCCACCACCGACGGAAACGGCAGTGCCGCAAACTCCGACACCACTCCCCACTGCCACAGCTCTCCCGCCGACGGCCACGTTGGCGCCGCCAACCACCACACCGCAGCCGGTACCGACAGAGGTCCCTCCGGCAACCGCTGAAGTCCCGGTGGTAGCGCAAACGCCGTCCGCGCCTGAGGCAGGCGGAACTCCCGCACCCGAGAGCGGAGCACCCGCCGCTGCCACCAGCACCCCTCCTCCGGTGACCGACCAGGTGGCGCCGCCCGCGGTTTTCCCAACGGTCGCCCCGCCAGTCACGCCTGTTTCCGCAGTCCCGGCTGATGCGCCGGCCCCGGTGCTCCCGGCGTGGCCACGTGAAATTGAGGTCCAGGGAGTTCGCTACACGTTCGATCTCGAGGTCAACGTCGATCCAGGCTCACTGGAACAGGTGGACGTCGTCCAGGCGCCGGAAATCACCCTGGACATCTTTGCAGCGGCCGAGGACCAGGTCGGCAGCATGAGCCTCAACCTGGTGCAGTCGACGCTCGCGGGTCCATTCGGCCGGGTCTACGCGGTTGCGGCCGAAACGGGCGTCGTTGCCCGTTACGTGTCCGAGGTCACGGTGACGACGGCAGGTCAGTTTGATGTGGCAGCGCCCTGCTCGGCGGAGGCTAGCTCGCGCACCTTCTCGCACACGTTTGACAACCAGCAGTACGCCTACACGTTCGCCAGCGTTGAATCCACGCTCTCCATTGAAGCGCTGCGGACGGCGACGACCAGCGCGTTCGGTGATATCCCCCGGACTGACGATGGCCGCGAGATCCTTGTTCGCGCGGGCGGGTACCCGGGAGTCGCTGAGGTCTTCGTCCCTGACGGAGATGCCCTCGAACGCTACATCGCGCTCAACGCGAACGGCGTCCCGGTCTCCCTCAACAACCTGGTTTTTGCGGAGACGCAGTTCCGCTTTGACGCGCAGGTGGACGTGAGCGTGGAGACGGCGGGGCTGCAGCGCATTGGATGCTCCGGTCCGTTTCCCCTCTTTGCTCCACCGGACCAGGCAGACGCACTCTCCCCGGTGATCACGACGCTGACCCTCGTGGACAACAGGGTTTATCAGTTCACGGCGGTCACGACGGTGATTGCGCCGGCGGGGCAGAATCCGCCTCCCCCTGCGATCGTGCCACCGCCGCCCGGGTTCGTGCAAATCACCCTGCAGACGACCGTGAATGTCGCGCCGCTCCCGACGCCGCTACCAAACATCCGCATGGTCCCATCACCGGGGCAGCCCGGTCCAACGGCGACGCCGGCGTCGACATCAGGACTGGTGGCGCAAGCGCCGGAGCAGGACCGGCGCTGCCTGGGTGATCCTGGCACTGCCGATGCGAACGGGCTGCCCGAAAGATTGCCGGGGCGCATTCAATTGTCAGGCGTTTCCTACCGGTTCGTCAGTCAGGAGCAGTTCGACAACGACGCGACGTTGACCCGGCTGGGCTGCGTCGGACCGTTCGAGGCCGTGCAGGCAACCGGGAACGCGGGAGCGCAGGTCGTGTACCTGCGGATCAACCAGCGCGCAGATGTCCTTTACCGCTACGAGGCGGAGTCATCGTTCGCCGTGGACTTTGCGGTCAGTGGCGATGCTCGCGCGATCACCGCGAACGACCAGCGCTACCTGCTCAGTGAAAGGTGGACACGCTCGATCTACAGCAGTGTCACGGTGGTCGTCTACACACGCGATGCCGATGCCGCTGATCCCGCGCGTCTCTTCGCGGTGCGGGTCGACGGCGACGTCATCGCTGAGTACGTGGCGGAGGGCGGCGACGTGGTCGAGGCGCCGGCTGAGTTGCGGGCGCGTGCTGAGGAGATGGGGATTAACCCGGACCTGGTCCTGGGGGGAGGCCGTCGCTATCTCCTCGTCAACCTCTGGTCGGTGATTGGCACGACCACAGATGGTTGGGTCAGCCTCTACTCAGATACTGACGCGGGGATCGCAGACACGCTCCTCGCTACCGATCCCCGCTCGCTCGACCTCCTCGTCTATCGCCGCTCTGGAGCCCCAGACGGGTAAGTGCCTGAAGTCCCCGGCAAGCGTTGACCGTGCGTTCATGCCTGGCACGAAAGGTATGAACGCACGGTCGGGTCCGCGCCCTCGAGATCGCGGAAAGGTTCTGCTGCGCGGTGCGTGTGGACGTCGCTTGTCCGGCGTGTACCGCCGGCCGACCAGGCATCGTTGTGTGGCGTGGGTGAGCCAGGACGAGGCCCCCTTCGACGAGATTGCGGCGTGATGATCTTCACCTGGTGGTCCCTCATTGTGGGAGCCGTATTCCTCCTCATGGCGCTCAGTAGTTCGCTGTTGTCACGCCTTCCCCTCTCGACCTCGATGCTGTACCTGGCCGTGGGCATTGCCATTGGACCCTATGGGTTGGGGCTCCTGATCATAGACCCGCTTGCGCAGGCAGACATGATCGAGCACATCACCGAGGTCGCGGTGATCGTGTCGCTCTTCTGTGCCGGGCTCAAGCTCGCGATTCCCTGGCGAGATCCGTTGACGCGCCTCTCAGCCATCCTGGCTTCCTGGTCGATGCTCCTGACCATTGGCCTCATCACGTTTGTTGGAGCGATCTTCCTCCAGTTGCCGCTGGGTGCGGCTGTTCTCCTGGGCGCGATACTCGCGCCGACAGATCCGGTCCTGGCGTCCGATGTCCAGGTGACCGGACCGCGCGATCGAGATCGCCTGCGTTTCACGCTGACGGGCGAAGCCGGGCTCAACGATGGCACCGCCTTCCCATTCGTCATCCTGGGACTGAGCTTGCTGGGTCTCGAGCAGGTGGGCGCGTTCGGCTGGCGATGGCTTGCTGTCGACGTGGTCTGGGCGATTGCCGCTGGCCTTCTCGTTGGTGCGGCGCTGGGCGCTGCGGCTGGCCACCTCATCCTGTATCTGCGCCGCGAGCGTCACGAGGCTGTGGGGCTGGATGACTTCCTGGCGCTGGGCCTGATCGCCTTCGCCTACGGCGCTGCGCTCCTGCTGCACGCCTACGGTTTCCTGGCCGTGTTTGCCGCCGGCGTCGCCTTGCGTTGGGTTGAAGCGCGTGCAACGGGCTCGGAGCGAGAGCCGCAAGCGGTGCTGGCCGAAGTGGACACCATCGATGCCGAGGAGTTGGCGACCCGTCCAGAAACAGCGCCGGCCTACATGGCCCAGACCGTGCTGGGATTTACCGAGCAACTGGAGCGGATCGGCGAGGTCGTGGTCATGTTGCTGATAGGCGCGATGCTGTCAGTCGAGATGATTCCCACGGCCGCGCTCTGGTTTGTGCCCGTGCTCTTCCTCGTGATCAGGCCGCTCGCGGTGAACCTCGGCCTGGTCGGGTCGTCCGTGACGCCGCTCGAGCGGGCCTACATCAGTTGGTTCGGCATTCGCGGCATCGGCTCGGTCTACTACCTGATGTACGCCATTGCGCACGACATCCCGGAGCAGCTCGCTCTCTGGATGACGGGAATGACCCTGGCCGTCATCGCCACATCGATCATCGTGCACGGTATCTCGGTCACGCCGCTCATGAAGCGGTACGAGCGCCTGCAGGAATAAGCGGCGGACCGGCGTGCGACCTGGAGAGTGGTTCCACGCAGGAGCGCCAGCCTGGGTGGGTGCCACAGCGCCCACCCAGTTTCCTCAGGCGCGCACTGGCTCGGCCTCGATGAAGCGCAGGGTGGCGCGCAGCCAACCGAGCGCGTAGGCCATACCGGCGTGCCAGGAGGCGGCGCACTCCATCTGCGGCGTGTGGTCCGGGATGATCACCCCGTCGTAGCCGTTGCGGTGGTAGATGCGCAGCGCCTCGACCATATCCACATCGCCCTCGTCCACGAAGACCTCGTGGTACTCCGGCACCTTGCCCCGCACGTTCCGGAAGTGGACGTAGGCGATATTCCCCTGCCGACTGTAGCGATCGATCGCTTCGTAAACATCCATCTCGCCGCGCATCTCGGCGATGGTGCCCTGGCAGAACTCGAGCGCGTTGTTCGGGCTGGGGTAGATATCGAGCAGCCGCTGGTACAGCTCGGGCCGGTTCACCAGGCGGGCCGCGCCGCGCAGGCTTTCCAGGGGGGGATCGTCCGGGTGGGCAGCCAGCGTGACCCCTGCCTCTTCCGCCACGGGCACGACGGCGTGCAGGAAATCGGACAGGCGTGTCCAGAGTTGCTCGCTCGTGACTTCCCCAATGTCGCCGTCGGGCGCGCCGGGATCGTAGGTCATGTTCCAGACCATCCCCTGCGGGATTGGCGCCTGCGCCGGACCGTTTGCCGCCGAGAACCCCACGGACTCCGCGCCGCCGCGGGCCCATGGCCCAACCACATGCCCCCAGACCCCGGCGATGCTGAAGTTGTAGCCGAGGATCGGGATGCCCGCAGCGCCCATGTTGCGGATGATCGTCTTGACGTCTTCCAGTTGCTCCGCCTTACGCGGACCATCGAGCAGGACATCGTACCAGTGGGAGGGATCGAGGTTCTCGATGGCCGCCAGCGTCAGCCCTTCGGCTTCAACCGCCTCGCGCAAGGCGGTCAGTTCCGCGACTGACCAGAGCTTGCCCTGGTTCTGGATAACGCCCCAGCCCTGGTCGCGACTCTGCGACTGCGGGATGCGCGGGCCGCTGCTGAAGTAGTCGACCCAATGCGCCACGATGTGCGTGGCGCCCGCTTGCCGTGCGAACCGGAAGTTCTCCGGGGTCAGCATTCCACGGTACAGCCCAAGGCCCAGCTTCACCCTGTCTCTCCTCGGCGAGTAAAGGCACCGTGAACTGCCACGGCGCTCAGTCAGTGTGCCGCGGGTATGTTGCCGCAAGATGGCGGGTTGTGTCTCGAACGTGTCAAGGGCCCGGAAATCTTCCCGCGCCCGCTGCCGGGCGAGATTCTGTGAGATTGCCTCGGGCGTGGCTGCCCTGCCACCCGGAACGGTAAGTCGTCTGGGGCGCGGCTAGCGGTAGACAGAGACGGCGATGTCCTTGCTGCTGGCCAGGGCTGCCGGACGACGGTAGAGCGCCTCGATCAACCTGCGATCGTACCGCTTGCCGAGTACCGAGTTGACGATGGCGCCAATGACGGCGAACTGGCTGACCATATACAGCGACCAGAGCAGGATGAGGACGCTGCCGGCCACGCCGTAGGCCGCGCCCGGATTGGAATAGGTCAGGATGAGATCCATCAGGATCACGAGCGCTCCAATCGCTATGCTGGCCAGGAGAGCGCCGGGAAGGAGCCACTTCGTGTGGGCAGGCGCATCGAGTCCTACCTTGTACTGGAGGAGCAGGCCACCGAACAGGAGGAGGAAGGCAACAACCGGCCCGGAGGAGAGAAAGCCGTAAATCACCCCGAGATCGACACCGAAGCTCGGCAGCCTCTCGATCAAGAACTGCCCCAGCCCGAGCAGAATGAACGCCACGATCATCATCACGCCGCCCAGGAGTGTCATCCCGACGCGGATCAACGCGCTCTTGATGAAGGAGCGCGTGTCCTTAATGCCGTAGACCGTGTTGATGGAGTACATCATCGCGCCAACACCACCGGCAGCGCTCCAGATGGCAATACCCAGCGCGACCAGGGCGGCGATCACGGCTGTGTTCTGGCTGGTCCTGACAAGCGCGTACTCCACCAGGCTGTCCAGTAACGGTTGCAGATCGTTCGGGGCTTCCTGGGAGATGAACTGGCGCAGTGGCGCGGACACGCTCGAGCCGGTGTTCTGGTCCACGATGGCGGCCAGCGACAAGAGCATGATCAAGACCGAGGGGACTGCATAGAGCAGCGAATACGCTGACTGCC
This sequence comes from Thermomicrobiales bacterium, assembly GCA_046328375.1. GTDB lineage: Bacteria > Chloroflexota > Chloroflexia > Thermomicrobiales > UBA6265 > JACCXM01. The sequence continues at coordinate 33,484 of JAXLWT010000025.1, read as the reverse complement.
GTGCCAGGAGCGACGGCTCGTACTTCTGGAACGCCTGGACGATTTCAGCCAGGATGGCGTACGGCGTGCTCGACGCAACGAGCTGGGCGTGGCGTTGCTTGAGTGACGCCATGAAGCCGTTGATGCCGGAGCCAGTTCCGGCCCTGGCTGCTGATTCGCCGGTCGTTGTGCTCAATGAGTGCGCTCCCTCTGCAGCATCGGTCTCCGCGTGGGGGCGCACGTTCATGACTTCTTGTCGTGCCGTCCCACGAATGGCAGTTCTGCCGTACGTTGCAAATGCTGTGCCGTGCGCAACAGAAGTCCGAGGAGCACGAACAGGATCACGACCGAGAGGGCCAGGTCAACACTGGTGACGACGGGAATCGGCTGCGGCACCAGGATCGAGCGCACGCCCCAGATCCCGATCACCAGGCTGCCGACGCCGACAATGAGGTCACTCACATCTCGCATGGCGACCGCCGTCAGCGCCGAGACGGTGATCAGGAGCAGCAGCAGGACGGTGAGGATCTTCATGTGGATCGGGCGCTCGAAGCGCAACTCCTGGACACCAAAGAAGTCGACCACGTCGGCGGAGGCCTGGGCCCGGTCAGGATTGATCTCGATGGGCGGCTTCATCGTGAAGTCCCGCAGTTGGTTCTGGACCGTGAGGAAGGCATGGCCACGAATGTTGTCTTCCGTCAGGGGCTTGGTTCCCTCCGCGTCTGTACGCGAGCCAGAAATCCCGAGCCAGAGCACGTAGTCATCAAAGGGATATTTGCTGGGTTGTCCGCGTAACGGAAGCTGGGCCGTGGCACTGAAGATCTGGTCGCTCGATTCCACGACCATCGGGACCGAGGGGGGCAACGCCCGACGGATGTCCGCGTCGTCATCCAGGGAGATCAGGTTGAACTTCATCGTGGGGCAGTCCTCCGAGCAGGCCCGCTGCCCGGAAACGGCCAGCGTCACGGTGCCAGCCCCCTCGTCGATGTCGATGGCGGCCACGTTGTAGAAGCTCTCGGATTTGCTTTCGGTTTCTACGGTCTGGTCCGTGAGCGGGGTGCCTTCTGGAAAGAGGTAGAGCGTGCGCACCTGGCTGTCATTCAGTTGCACGCCCATGCTGCGAAACGCGATGGGCAAGGCAATGATGACCACCACGAGCAGGAGCATGGCCTGGGCCCAGGCCATACGGTGCAGAATGCGGACGCGCCTGTGCCGGGTATGCCCGGGCTCTCCAGGTTCGTCCGCACTCGCTGATTCTGCGCCAGCATCTGCCGGCGTATCGTTCGCCATGCCGCCCGTCGCCTGCCGCCGATTTTAACCTGTGACAACAATTCCGTTGGCAGCGCGAGGGTACTGCCGAACACGCGGCTCGGCAATAGGGCGGCGGGACCATTTGGGCATCCCGCCGCCGCGACGCCGTTAGGGAGCCGTCGTGCCGTTCTCAGGTGCTGCGTCACCCGCGCTGGTCGACTGATCACCCTCTGGAGCCGTCTGTTCGACAACGACTTCTTCTGGCGCGGCTTGCTCCACCACCGTCTCGTCTACCGTGTCAGACTGCTCAACCGCCGGGTCCTGGGTCACCGCGTTCGGATCAGCAGCTTGCTGCGTATCGTCCGTTGCTGCGTCGTCACCGGAAGTTTGATCAACCACCGGATCTTCCGTCACCGGTGATTCATCCGCAGGAGTTTCCGGCTCGGTGCCCGTCGAGGGATCGGTCGTCTCGGTCGTGCCGTCATCCGTGGCCGGGACCTCGGTCACGGGTGTCTCCACGACTTGCGTGTCGTCACCAGTCCCGGGATCACTGGCATCCTGCTCATCGGTGTCATCGACCTGCGTGTTGTCCTGGTCCACGATGACGATGTCTTCGTCGTCCTGGTCCACGGTGTCGTCAGTCGAGTTGTCGGCGACTGGTGATGGCGTGGCGGGCGTCACATCCTGCGGCGTCTCGGCCGGGGTCGGCGTGCCAGCGTTCTGGTTCTGCCTGTCCTCGCGGGCCTGCCGCCTGGCTTCGCGATCCTTCTGCGCCTGGTCAGCTTCCGGTGTAGCGTTCTCACCTGTGGTAGCGCCACCCTGCTGGCTACCCCCACCGCCGGACCCGCCAGCCGCGCGACCACCGCCACCGCCACCACCACCGCGCCCACCGGACGATGAGCCCGCCGCGGTAGCGCCTGCGTTGTTGGTCCGGGTCCGCGTCTTGGCCTGGCCGTCATCGCCAGCGCTCTTGCCGGCCGTCACGGAATCGCCGATGCTCGCGACCACAAATTCGGCCGGCGTGCCATCGGCGCTGCGCACCGAGACGCCACTGGCGAGCAGCGCGTACTGTCCGGCGCCCAGTGCGACCGGCTGACCGTCCGGGCCCGTCAGTTGGGCCGTGCCGCCGGTCACCAGCATGAGGCTGGGCGTCCCGGAAGCGGAAACGGGAATAACGGCTTCATCATCGTTGCGCAGGACGCCACGCCGCAGTTCCATCTCGACATCGCGTGTTTCTGGAGCAGCGAAGGGGTCGCCGACCACGGTGCCCGGGAGCGATCCGCCGGCAGCGGCTTCGCCGGGAATGAGCAGGATCACGAAGAAATCAGCATCATCCGCCGTGCGGCTGACGAGGCTGCCACCCTTGCCAGACGGCAGGAAGAAGCCCTCGCCACGGTCCAGGACGCCGAGCGTGCCTCCGTCCTCATCCCGCACCTCAACCGCGCCACGGTCAGTCAACCCGAAGCCGAGGGGGAAGCTGGAGACGGAAGCGCCTTCACCGCCGGGGACGGCATCCTTGTTGATCAGCCAGGCGACTTTGCCCTTCGGGAGTTTCGTGACGCCCTGGGCAATGACTTCCGTCCCGGTCGCCTCCTGGCCTGTTGCGTCATCCTGGGCCATCGCGGCGGGGGTGGGAAGGACCCACGACGCAGCCGGGGCCAGGATCAGCGCGCCGCCGAGCACAAAGGCCAGGGCCGTGCCATGTTTGCCTGCACGCTGGAAGATGCGCGAACGTGGGGAAACCTGTCGCGGTGTGGGAGACAAAGGCATGCCTACTCCTTGTTGCGAGAGCCTGTACGGGAAACGGGCGCTCTGAGCGTGTGGTGCGGGGATGCCTGCGCCAGCGTACTCGCCGCCGCAGCCCTGCTGCCGCTATAGTCCTGCCGCCAAAATCGCCCGGGGCTACAATCCGGGAGAGGGAACGCGAAAGGCTGATCCAGACGAACGAACTCAGCGCATCCGCGAGCGCGGCCACGATACCGAACCCTGAACCGATCATCGCCATGCGTGACGTCGTCAAGCGCTATGGCGACACCACCGCCGTCGCCGGGATTGACCTTACGGTCTGGCCAGGCGAGATCTTCGGCATCCTCGGCCCGAACGGGGCCGGTAAAACCACGACGCTTGAAATGCTCGAAGGGTTACGCGCGCCGAGCAGCGGCGAGCTCCGCGTGGCCGGCTTCGACCCAGTGACCCAGGCCGAGCAGGTGCACCGGGTCATCGGCGTGCAACTGCAATCAACCGCCCTCTTCGACTACCTCAGTGCCGGCGAGATCATCGCGCTCTTCGCGAATCTCTACGGCGCTGATGCTTCGCCCCAGCGTGTACAGCAGTTGCTGGCGCTGGTCGGGCTGGAGGAGAAGGCGAACTCCCGCATCGATGCGCTTTCCGGCGGGCAAAAGCAACGCGTGGCGCTGGCGCTGGCGCTGGTCAACTCACCGCGCATCACTTTCCTGGATGAGCCGACGACGGGCCTTGACCCGACCGCGCGACGCACGCTCTGGCGAACGGTGCAGGATATCCGCGATGCTGGCACTACCGTCGTGCTGACTACCCACTATATGGAAGAAGCCGAGCATCTCTGCGACCGCATCGCCATCATGGACCGTGGCCGGGTGGTGGCCTGCGATACGCCTCGCGCCCTGATCCGAGACCTGGGTGCGGAGGCCACGATCCGCGCGGAGGTGCAGGGGAACGCCCTGGCCCGTGCGCAATTGGCCGCGCTGCCAGGAGTGGTCGGTGCGGAGTTGCAGGCTCGAGGCGATCAGGAGTTGCTGGAGCTGCGCACGACAGATGCACAGACCACGCTGATCGCGCTGCTGGAGTTGACGCGCGACCTGGGCGTGACACTCTCCGGCCTGGGATCGGCCCAGGCTACGCTCGAAGACGTGTTCCTGGCTCGCACCGGACGCCAGTACGAGGATGTGCCCGAGACCCCCAGCTTGGAGCCTGCTGGCCGTCGCGGACGCCGGCGGCGTGGGTAGCGTGTAACGGGTAGAGACGAGGGAATTCCCATGACGGCGTTGCTGGCAATGGTGCGCGCCAACTTCACGATGAGCCTGCGGAACCGGGCGGCACTCTTCTGGAATCTGGCCTTTCCCGCCCTGTTCATCGTGATCTTCGGCGTCGTCTTCGGGCGCGGCGAGAGCGTGCATTTCGACGTCGGAGTGACGGGCGCGGAATCGGCCTACCGGGACCGCGTGGTGCAGGCGATGAGTGACAGCCCGACCTTCACCGTGACCCAGGGGAGCCAGGACGAGGAGCTGCAGGCGCTGGCGACGGGGTCGCGTGGCGTGGTCGCCGTCTTCTCGGACAGCGGCGCCGCCGATCAGTTGCCCGCCGTGACGATCTACTACAACGCGACCCAGGGCCCTGTGTCCCAGGTGGCGGTGGGCGTGATGCGCCAGGTGCTCTCCGGCGCAGCCGGAGGCACACCGCCCCTGCAGATCACGGAGCAGGCGGTCACCGGCGATGATGTCTCCTTCATGGATGTCTTCGCCCCGGGCATCCTGGCCATGAGCCTGATGAACTCCGGCGTGATCAGCCTGGCAACCGGGTTCGTCACCTACCGTGAGAAAGGGATTCTGCGCCGCATCCGGGTGACCCCCTTCCCGCTGACCTCCTTCCTGCTGGCGCGCGTGATCTCCCAGCTCCTGATCGCGCTGCTGCAGGCGGTGATTCTGCTAGGCATGGCCTGGGCGCTCTTCGGGCTCCACCTGCGCGGAAACCTCATCGTCACGCTGGTCGCGATCCTGATCGGAGCCCTGGCGTTCCTGGCGATCGGGTTCGCGCTCTCCGGCATCGCCCCGAACACGGAGACGGCGGCCAGTTACGCGAACCTGGTGACCTTCCCGATGCTCTTCCTCTCGGGCATCTTCTTCAGCATGGAGAATGCGCCCTCCTGGCTGCAGCCGATCACGAAAATCCTGCCCCTCCCCTACCTGGTCAACGCCCTGCGCGATTCGATCACGTTCGGCGGCGGGTTCGCGGCTATCTGGAAAGACCTGCTCGTCCTGTTGGCGTTCTTCGTGGCCGCGATGGTGATCGCCGTGCGCTTCTTCCGCTGGGACACAAAGCCAGCGTAAGCGGTCGGGTGAACCATCACCCGGGGCTTCTCTCCCTGCGCCCAGGGAGGGAGCCTGCTGGCCTGTTAGGTGGGTGTGGGTTCCTCCCGGCACATCAAACTGGCTGCACTCCTTCCCCGCGAGCGTGTAGCACGGCGAGGTGCGGGACCGGCTTCATCCCTGGGTGGTCGCCAGATCATTCGCCAGGGCAAGCGCTTCCATGATCGCCTCCGCGATCGACATCGCCTGTCCCGATTCCCAAAGATCCCGGAACCGGTCGTCTCCGAGTTGCGCTGCCAGTTCATGCCGTATTCGTTCCCGGCGGGGCAGCCCGATGTCACCGAAACCTCTGTAGCCCAGTCGTGTGCTGTAGGCGTTCTCGGCGCCGAAGAGGCGGGCTGCTGCCTCCGCGCGACCCGCAAGGTGCGCCAATCCGATCACCCCGAGGAGCTCAACGTAGACATCAGCTACAAGGGCGCTGGTACGGCGCAGCCGCAAGGAGTCGGCCAGGAGTCCGGCGGCGCCGGCAAGATCTCCCCGCGTCTGCGTCAGCCATGCCAGGTTGATCAAACCCCAGCACTCACCCCAGACGGCTCCGCAACCTCGATGGAGTGCCAGCGCCTCGTCAAAGGCAGCCCGCGCCTCATCCAGCTCTCCAGCAGAGAGCCGGCGGCGTCCCAGCGCATGCAGCGTCCACCCGAGCATCCCCGCATGCTGCGCGGCGCGGGCAGCCTCTACGGCCTCAAGCACCAGTGACTCTGTCGCTGGTTGGCGCCCCTCGAAGTCCTCGACAATACTGAAGGCGAACAGTCCCAGGGCCACGAGCAATGGATCTCCCGCTAGCCGCGCCAGGGTGATGCCCTCGGTGGCCGCCTGTCTCCCGGCCACCCAATCCCCCTGGAAGCCGGCCAGCACCGTCAAGCCACACAGCCCCCACGCCCGCGCGGCGGGCGTGGCATGAGCGCCTTGTCGCAGCGACCGGTCGAGCCAGCCGCGTGCCTCGGTAAATTGCCCGCCTGAGACAGTCCAGTATTCACTCAGGCTGCCAACGAGTCGCAGGGCAGTTTCAACATCGTTGGCGTCCAGAAGATAACCCAGGGCCACCCGCAGATTGGCCTCCTCGGCCCGAACCCATCGCACGGCCCGTGGCACACCAACCGTGAGATCGTCCCACGCCGCAATCGCGCGGTCCGCGAAGTACCGGGCATGCGCCTGCCGCATCGCCAGCGCTTCGTCCGGCTCCCCGTCGAGGCATTCCAGGGCGAACTCCCGGATTGTCTCCAGCATCGTGAAGCGTGGCTCGTCATCGACATTGTCGGCCACGCGCACCAGGTTCTTGTCGACAAGCGAGGTGAGATCCTCGAAGACATCCAGGCCGCCCGCGCCGTTGGCTACCGCTTCCGCGGCCTGCAGTGGCCATCCCCCGGCGAAGACACCGAGGCGGCGAAAGAGGAGGCGTTCCTCTTCACTGAGCAGATCATGGCTCCACGCAATCGTTGCGCGCAGCGTTTGCTGCCGTTCGGGCAGATCCTGAGCCCCGCCCGTCAGGAGAGGCAGACGCCGGTCGAGCCGCGCCAGGAGCGCCGCGGGAGGGAGGATCTTGCAGCGCGCTGCAGCCAGCTCCAGGGCCAGCGGCAGGCCGTCCAGGCGCCGGCAGATTTCGAGCACGTCCGGGGCATTGTCATCCGTAAGCGCAAAGTCCGCTCTGGCGTCCTGTGCCCGCGCAACGAACAGTTGCACCGCCGGTGCCTGGGCGATCCTGGCTCCTCCGTGGGGGCTGGCCGCAGCGTGCAGAGAGAGCGAGGAAACCGGCACTTCGCGCTCTCCGCTGAGCCGTAAGCGCATCCGGCTGGTAACCAGGACGGTCAACCAGCGACAGCCGCCCAGGAGTTCGATGATCTGTGGCGCGGACGGCAACAAGTGCTCAAAGTTGTCCAGGATCAGCAGCAACCGCTTTTCGCGCAAATATGCCGTGATGGCCGCGATCAGGGGTTGCCCCACGGCTTCGCGCACACCCAGCGCATCCGCAATCGTCGAAATGACAAGCGTGGGATCCGCGAGTGGGGCGAGGGGCACGAATGTCACGCCGTCAGGGAAGACAGATGCCAGCCGCTCCGCGACCGCGATCGCCAGTCGCGTTTTCCCCGTTCCCCCAGGTCCGGTGAGGGTGAGTAAGCGAGTACTTGGCTCCGCCAGGAGAGTCGCGATTGCCTCGACATCCGCTTCCCGGCCGATGAGCAGTGTCAACGGCAAGGGAAGTCCGGAGAGCCGGTCGCTATGTATGGCTCTGGGCACCGCCGGAGGACGGCGCGCCGCTGCGATGAGGGCGGCGTGATCGGTTCTGGTCAGGTCGAGAGCCTGGAGCAGCTGCCGTAGAGTCTCTTTGCGGGGCAGTTCCCTTGCGCCGCGCTCAAGATCGCTGATGCCCCGCGAGCTCAGCCCTGTGCGCTCAGCCAATGCCTCCTGCGTCAGGCCCGCCCTGAGGCGATGGCGGCGCAGCAGATCTCCAAAGCTGATCTCAGTCATCGCCATCCAACGGTCGCAATTCCACAGGGTCTCCGGCCGGCGAGCGGTGTCCCGATTCTAGAGACGCCTCCCGAGCCCACGCAATGGCGAAGGCGTGGGTGGATGCGTGGCTTGCTCGTGGTCCACGCTGCTCCAAAGTCCTAACGTCGATGTACACCTCCGCCACGTTATGCGTGACGCAACCTTCCTGGGGCGAGACGGCGATAGGAGACCCACGATGATCCCCCACCCGAAGACGATGCAGATGGTGACCGATCAACGCTGGCACGAGCTGCAGGGCGAGGTTGCTCGCGAACGGCTCGGCATGATCACGCTGCCCGAGGCTGAAAGCCGGGAGCCATTCCACTGCCCGCCACTGCGTCGTGCCGCAGCCGGGTACGTGGCGGCCTGGTCAACGGCGTTAGCGTCCGTGACCTGCGTGCTGCGTACACTCCCGCGCCTTTCGCGATTGGGCTGGTGACCCACCAGGAAGGTGAACTTGGTTCAGCGTGTCGTCGCCGAACTCACCTCCATCCCGAGGGGTGGGGATGCCAGGACGAGGCGCATGATGGAGCAATTCCGTAACACCCTGAGGTGTGGCGTAACGGCTGTTAGTCTTGTGACAGACCCGTGATGGGGAGGGAGTGATGGCGGCTTCGACCCAGTACGACGTCATCGTGGTCGGCGGCGGGATCGCCGGATCTTGCCTCGCGGGTGTGCTCGCGCGCGAAGGCCTCGGCGTGCTGCTCCTCGAGCGTGAGGCCGCGTTTCGCGATCGGGTCCGGGGCGAGCTTACGTTCCCCTGGGGCGTCGTCGAGGCACGCCGGGCGGGGTTGGAGATCGTTCAGCAGTTGGTCGGCGCGGTGCCGTTGCGGTCACTCACCCCGTACGAGGGCGGGATCGTTGCCGAGCCGGACTGGGCGGTGTCCCCGGAGGAGACGCCGGGCCTGGGCTTTCTCCATCCGCGCTTCCAGGAGGTTGCGTTCACCTGGGCGGCCACCCAGGGGGCGGAAACCATGCGACCGGCGAAGGCGGTCGATTTCGCGCGGAACGGGCGGTCGTCAGTTCGTGTGGTGCACGAGGGCCGCGAGTCCGAGTATGACGCGCGGCTCGTGGTCGCCGCCGACGGCAAGCTCTCCGCGGCGCGCCGCTGGGCCGGAGGCGAAACCGTGGCGGATCCGGAACATCACCGCTTCGGCGGCGTACTCGTCGCCGATGATCACTGCGCGCCGGGAGCGCTCAACTATGCCTGGACCCCCGGCGAGATGGTGCTCTGGTTCGCGGCCGGTGCGAACCACACACGGCTCTACGTTTCGCTGCAGGCAGAGCGGCTCCGCACGACGGGAATCGACCGGTCATTCGAGACCCTCATTGGCTTCGTGGCGGACCGTCTGCCTGAGGGCGCGCTGGCGAACGCGCGGCAGGCGGGGCCGATCGGCTTTTTCCCGAACAGTTGCGTTTGGGCGAGTGAATTGGCTGGGAATGGGGTCGTCCTGGTTGGCGACGCCGCGGGTGCGCCTGATCCGTCGCAGGGGCACGGGACGTCCCTGCTCTTCTGGGACGTGCGGCAACTGAGCCAACTCCTTCTCGAATCGACGAACTGGGACGGGGCGATCCGCGCGTTCGCCGAGCGACGCCGGAACGTATACAACGTGATCCGCACGATCGATAAGTGGTGGCAGATCTTCTTCGACACGAGCGTTGAGGCCACGAAGCGGCTGGAAGGGCACCTGCTGGCACGTGAGCACGATCCGACGGTAGGCGGGCTTGCGCGGATCGAAATTACCGGCCCGGAAGGGCTCGCCGTTGATGAGACGGCGCGCCGAAGGTGGTTTGGTGAGAGTTTGCGTTAGCCAGAACACGCGGTGGTGCACGGGCGTCTCGCCAGGTGGCGCGCTGACACCCATCCGGCCGGGGTTCAAACCGCCGGGCGCGGCTCCCGGCTGACGTCACGCAGAACGTCCGCGCCGGCAATCGCGCGGCCGACGGCGATGAGGCGCAGGCCGAGCATGCGGCGGAAGGCGGCCACGGTGGAACGGGCCGGCAGCAGCGAGATGGCATCACAGGTCCGGCGCTCGGCGAGCAGTTCGTCGTGCCGGTGACGGTTGTAGAGCGACAGTTCCCAGAGTGAATGATTCATTGGACCTCTCCCGGGCGCGTTCCAGGCGGGCTGGGATCACGTGTCAGGCGTTTGAACTCTCAGTAGCGTCGAGCCTGCGCAGGGCTTCTTCGATGTCCAGTTCTCCCCGCGCCACGGCCTCCAGGAGGGCGATACGGGCGGCTTCCTCAGGCGTGCGACGTGGAGCCGTCACGTCCTCCTCGGCCGTCGAGTCCAGGAAGTCACTCTCGTCCGGTGCGGGTGGTGCGAAGGCCAGCGGATCGTCGGAGGCGAAGGCCTGGGGCGGAGCCGCGGCGTCCGGCGCTGAAGGGACTGGTGGAGCCGGCGGAGTTGGTGGTGTGGGTGGGGTTGGTGGGGTAAATGGCGTGGGAGCGAGCGGGGCCATTTCGGCGTACCGCGCCACATCCTTGCCGTTCATCAACCGCGAGGTAAACGAGGCGTCGACGTTGAGATCGCCACTGACCGTTGCAACCTCGATCTGCGGACCCTCGCCATTGCCCATCTGCCAGCGGCGACGCCCGACGCGGCGGAAGGGCTCATCGACATTCGAGCTTCCGGCAACCGTGCGGTAACTCACGATGGCGCCGGTGTTCTCTGGCTGCTCCAGCGTGAGATGCACATCTCCGCTGGCCGTCTCAACGCGCGCACTGCGCCCGCCTCGCAGCGTGCCCTCGACGTAGCAGTCGCCGCTGGCGGTCTGCGCATGCAGGCCATCCAGCACCGTCTCATTGACGTTCAGATCACCGCTGGCCGTGCGGGCAGTCAGCGCGACGACGGAGTTCTCCAGGGAGATATCGCCACTGGCACTCTGCGCCGTGAGTTGACCCACAATACGCATGAGATGCAGATCCCCGGACGCGGAGCGTACCGTGAGCGTTCCGGAGAGATCCTCAATCTCGATGTCCCCCGAGGCAGCGTGCGCATCCAGCCGGCAGACCACACTGCGCGGGATTTCCACGGTGAAGTTGGGCCAGTTGCGCCGCCGCAGCGCCGAACGCGAGAGCCAGGAGGCCGCCTTACGGATCACGCTCTCAGGATCGCCGCCCAGGTCGATCGGTTCTTCGGATGGTCCGGCGTTAGGCTTGATGGTGATCACGTTGCCACGCGCTTCGATGGAGACGAGTGGAAACTCGTCATCGTCGGCATCGTAGTCATCGGAGGTGACGAGAACGTCGGTGCGCGAGTCGCCACGCACGCTGATGGCCCCGTTTGGGCTTTCGATCCGAAGAGTGAGTGGCTGTGACGAATCAATGGCAATGTTCGCTTGACCGTTGTTGTCCAGGTAGACGGTGTTCGCGTCCATCAGGGGCCTCCAGGTTGACGGGTGGGTGTAGGGGCTCTAGCCAGCCAGGCGGCGGGCTGCTTCTTCCGGGGTGATCTGCTGATTCTGCAGCGCTTCCAGGATGCGGCGTCGCTCCTCGCGCGCCTGGTTGCGGGCATCGCGTGGGGAAACGCGGGGGTCATCATCGCCACCGGCGGGAAAGCCCATGGCGCGGAGGACGTCATCCAGGCGGGCGCGGACCGTGGGATACGAGATCCCAAGCTCCGCCTCAACATCCTTGATGATGCCGCGGTTCTTGACGAAGACCTCGATGAAGGCGAGTTGCTCCGGCGAGAGCCGCTGGAAGCGCCCCAACTGGAAGCGTCCCTCGATCTGCGTCTGGCAATTGCCGCACTGCAGGCGGGTTACGCTCAACTCGTGGCTGCAAACCGGGCAGCGGCCCAGAACGGGGTGGGTTGTCACGGGGTACTCCGTGCGCCAGGCGTGGTGTTCATGGCCGAACTCCTTGGGGCTCATACGTGTCTACAGTGCAACTTGTCGCCGGATTCCTCCAGCGCGTGGAGACAATGTACGCCTCAGCATCAGAGATGTCAATATGGAGATTGATTTTATTCAACACCGTCTACGAGAAGTGGATATTGTGCTTACCCGCGAGTTCTTGAGCAGCGATATCTGCCACCGCGAGCGTACGAGCAGGGTCTTCGCCGTCTTCCATCGTCCAGGAGGCGGAGAGGCCGGCGTAGGCGAGTACCCACTGCAGCAGCCGGGCGCGATCGATCCCAGTCGCCTCAGCCACGATGTCCGCTTGCCGTGACAGGCGCCTCGGTGCGGTGGCGATGGCGTCGTCAGGGTTGCAGAAGATGTTGGCAAAGTCGAAGCCGCGCTCGCCGTACAGCCCCTTGGGATCGATGGCGAGCCAGCCGCGGGAACCGAAATCGAGAACGTTGCCGTGGTGCAGATCACCATGAAGCACCGTGACCTCACGCGGGGTTGCCAGCAGGTGAGTTGCGGCAGCGCGTGAGCGGCCCAGGATACCGCCCTCGCGCTCGGCGGCGGGCGCCAACGCGGCGAACCAGGTTTCGAGTGGCACCGCGCTCCGGGGTGGGTGGGCGCGGGGCCGGTGGAGCCGCGCGGCGATGGCGCAGAGGATGCGCGTGGCGTCATCGTCCTCGCCCGTGGCGGCCATCTGCGCCAGGGAACGTGAGCCGGTGGCGCGCTCCATGAGCAACGCCTCCTTCAGCGGACCATGCCGCGCCCTCCGCCCCACCAGGCCAGGATGCCGCGCCTGCTCCTCTTCTGGCACCGTGGCGACCTTCAGCATGGCTGGCTGGTCCGCCGCGGTGGGCAGGAGCACGCTGGTGTGCGTGGAGAACGGCGCGCCGTCGGGGATAGCTCCCAGCGCGAGCCAGGCTGGAGTTTCACCACGCCAGGACCGCCGCACCACGTTCCTACGGAGCTTGCGGCAGATAGCCACCCCTGGCCAACAACGGCACGCCAGGAGCCACAGGCGCGGCGGAGGTGCGTGCGCGGCTCCCGCAATTGCCACGCCTGAAACGTGTGGCCGCTACCTCATTGGTGAGGAGAGATGATGCCCCAAGCGAAGATCAGCGTCCCCACCAGCATGGGACAGGACATGAGCGCTCGCCAGCCACATCATACCGACGGGGTCCCCCGGGCGCGGAGGGCCAGCGGGCGAGGCCACGCGGAGCACTTCCGAGCCCAAGCATGGTGCGGCCAGCATTGCCACGTCCACGCAGCCCACGAGGAAGGGCGGTTCGCCGTCTGCGACCAGGCGCCAGCGTTCGACCCAGGGCATCACGACCGATGGCGGTGTAGCTTCCACAGAAAAATGCTCAGCTTCTGAGACCAGACATGCCGCGCACCGCGGCACGAATCGCGGTACCCTGCGCGCCTGAGCTGCCGGCAAACGACGCCGGCCAACGCGGGCGGGTACGCCCCAGGATGGAGCAAGCAGGACGCAATGAAGGTCGTGCTCACGAAGACGGAAGGGTACAAGCACTTTGGGCTGCTGGATGACCTGGAGATTCCCGGCCTGGAGATTGTGAAGACCACCACCCCAGACGAACTGGCGGCGGAGATTGGCGACGCGGAGGTCTTCTATGGCTTCCCAACGGCGGATGTCCTGGCCAAGGGCAAGGCGCTGAAGTGGATCCAGTCGCCCAGCGCCGGGGTGAACTTCCTGCAAAACATGCCCGATTTGGTTCAGAGTGACATCCTGCTGACCAACACGCGTGGCGCGCACGGGCCCTCCATTGGCGAGCACACCTTCGCGCTCCTCTTTGCGCTGACCCGCCACCTGGATCGCTGCTACACCGCGCAGCGCGAGCGGCGGTGGGCCTGGGGTGACATCTACTACACGAGCCACGAGATCTATCAGCGCACGATAGGGATCATCGGCTACGGGGCAATTGGCCGCTCCATCGCGCAACGGGCGCGCGGCTTCGAGATGAACGTCCTGGAGGTGGATGCCCACCCGGACCCGGCCGCTCCGTTCGTAGACGAGGTCTGGGGCATGGACCGCTTGCCGGACCTGCTGCGACAGTCCGACGTCGTGGTGGTTTCCGCGCCGCTGACGGACGCCTCGTACCACCTGCTGGGTGCGCAGGAACTGGCGCTGATGAAGCCGAGCGCCTACCTGATCGTGGTTTCGCGCGGCGGCATTGTCGAGGAGAACGCGCTGGCGGCGGCGCTCACCTCAGGCGGCATCGCGGGCGCTGGGATCGACGTGGCCGAGGTGGAGCCGCTCTCCGTTGACAGCCCGCTCTGGGACGCCCCGAACCTGATTATCTCGCCACACACCGCTGGCGATTCCAGCGAGAAGGAACAGCGCTGCGTCCAGATCCTGCGCGAGAACCTCGTCCACTACGCCGCCGGCGAGCCGCTGGTGAACGTGGTGGACAAGGAGCGGGGGTACTAGGCGAGGGAGGCGCAGGTCGCTTTGGGAGCGAGGGCGCACGGGCCCTGGGGAGCGTCAATCCCATAGCGCTGGCTGCCGGTGCGTACAACCCGTCGTGTCTCGAGATTGATGAGACACGACGGGTTCGTCATTTCAGGGCAGTCACCTGTGGTGGCCCATAACGTGTTTGCCGGCCTCGCCGGCAGACATACCCCTCGTCTGGGCTCGGTGGATCACCGGACACGTACAGGCTACACCGCTTGCGAGAAAATCGGGTGAGGAGCGGAGAGTAGTCGTTTAGTTCAGCGGTCTTCGGAAAACGACGCGCAATTCTATAGACGATTGCACGGAAAGCATGTATACGTTCCCTGTCGTGCCGAATGGTCGGCGATTAGGGAGGGCACTATGCCCGTGCTCATGAACAGACCCGCTCCGCTGCTCGCAATTCAGCTCCCGGTACCTGCTCCGATTGCGAGCGGTGTCATCGGCGGCATGCTGATCGCAGGCGTCCTCTTCTGGATCGTTGAGAATGTCTTTCATGACGAGCACCACGAGCTGGCCGCGATCGTCTGCCTGGCAATCGGCCTGGTCGGCGGCATCTTTCTCTACAGGTATATCTCTGGGTAATCCGCCAAGCTGACATCACGCCCATCGTAAGAGCTTCGATCTTTGACGTTCGCGGGGCATGAACGTTGCTCCCGTTCGCCCTTGCGCGCCAGTTCTCCCCGATGACGCCTTGAGATCGATCTCCCTGGCAGAATGTGCAGCCGTTAACGCCCTGCCCGTCCGATCACTGATGGACCAGGTGGTTCAGCGGGCCACTGTCGGCAGGGCCATGAAGGTCTCTTGCGTACAGCAAAACGCCGACAAATCGTGTGCTTGCGCACCAGATCCATCGGCGTCTGCTCCACGGTCTGTTTCGGGGATTGCTCCCGTCCGTTTCTTGTGTGCAGTGAACGTACACCCTACGTGCCAGCTTGTCAATACCCTGTTCATATTCCGCGCGCTTGTAGACATCGGTGCTGTCTGTTGAGCCGTACGAGCGACAACGTTGTGTTCTCAGCCACCCTCGCCCACGCACCTGGAACTTCCCGGCACGTCTGGCAGCCGGTGCGGCAGGAGGCGCCCTGCGTGAGGTCTGACCTCGCCGGGTTGAAGCGGCGAAGTGATACCGCCGCACTCACCTGAAGCCCTGGCAATTGCTGCGCAGCTACCGGCTGTGGCGTGGCCAGTTCGGCATCTCGCGCTGCTATAGTCCCGCCATTGATCTCAACAGAAGCGCCAGCATTGACGCACGCGGGGTAACCGCCCCCAGCACAGGAGTTTGGCAATGGCGCAGGCCCAGGTCTCAGTGGATGTTGCCATCGTGGGTGGTGGGCTCTCCGGGCTGATGGCGGCCCGGCTGCTCACCCGGGCCGGCAAGAGCGTCGTTGTGCTGGAAGCGAGCAGCCAGACCGGCGGGCGGATCGAGAACGGTCTGGTCGGTGGCGCGGAGTGTGAACTCGGCGGCGAATGGGTGAGTGCGTTTCAACCCCACATTGGCGCGCTCCTGCAGGACCTCGGCCTGGCGACGTTTGAGACGTTCAGCACCGGGCAGAGCACCCTCATGCATGACGGCAAGGTGGTGCCCTACGACGCGCCGTTCCTGCCGCTGCCCCCAACCGACCTCGCCGAGATTGCCGCGACCATCGTCCAGTTCGACCTGATGGCGGCCGACGTGCCACCCGCTGCTCCCTGGACGGCGGCCGAGGCAGCGACCTGGGACTCGCAGACGATGGCGGGCTGGCTGGACAGCAATATCCTCTGTGAGGGCGCCCGCGCCACGCTCGACGTCATGGTCGGCGGAGCCCTCTGCGCAACGCCCCGAGACCTCTCGTTGCTGCATTACCTCTTCCTGGTTGCCAGCACGGGGAGCGCGGAGCGCCTCTTCACCATGAAGGGCGGTGTGCTTGAAAGCCGCATTGTTGGCGGCAGCGGGCTCATCATCGACAAACTCACCTCCGAACTTGGCGACCAGGTCATGTGCCAGGCCGCCGTGCGGCGGATCGACCAGACGGGCCCGCGCGTCCTGCTGACGAGTGACCGTGGTGTTGTCTCCGCTGAGCAGGTCGTCGTTGCCGTACCGCCGGCCATGGCCGGGCGAATCACGTACGACCCGCCGCTGCCGGTGATGCGCGACCATCTCACGCAGCGGTCACCAATGGGCTGGGGGATCAAGGTTTTCGCGTCGTATCCCACGCCGTTCTGGCGTGACGCCGGGCGCAACGGCTTTATCAACAATATCGATCCCGGCAGTGTCATCAGCGGCGCATTCGACAACTCACCGCCCGACGGGAGCCGGGGCGTGCTCTACGGGCTGATCGAGGGCAGTGGCGCTCGCATCTGGGGCCCGCTCCCCGCCGCCCAGCGCAAGGCCGCTGTGCTGGACGCGTTTGCCGCATGTTTTGGTCCCCAGGCGCTGGAACCCACCGGCTACCTGGAACGGGACTGGGCGACCATGCCCTGGATTCGCGGCGGGGCCACGGTGGCCTTTGGCCCGGGCACCTGGACTGGCTACGGCGCGGCCTTGCGTGCGCCTGTGGAGCGCATCCACTGGGCGGGCACCGAGACGGCCATCGAGCAGTGGGGCGGGATGGACGGCGCCATCAGTGCCGCCGAGCGGGCCGTGAACGAGATTCTGCAGTAATACACACTGCAGATAGCGAGGAGTCGCCTCACTGACATCCCTGCAACGTGTCTTGAGCCTGTCGAAGGATGGCGCTTCTAACAGGCCCGGTAGACGTAGCTGCCCGAACCCGGCTGTGTCACGTTGATGTCACGCAGCACGATGGAGAGGCGCTTGCGCAGTTTCTTGTTCTGGCAATCCTTCCTGAAGTCCTTCTTGCGGTACTCGATGACATAGACCAGGTTGCCGTAGTTGGCGCGGTAGCGGCCGCACTCCTTCCAGCGCCCGCACTCCTCGGCGATGGCGAAGTCGAAACCGATCTGGGTGCGCGCTTCGGCCAAAGAGAGCTCGGCAGTGTTCTTCTGGGCAGCCGCCAGGCCAGCTGCGTGCGCATCTGCCACCAGGAGCGCGGCGTAGGCGACCGCCTCCGCGCGGCCAAATGGCGGCTGCGCGGCGACCGGGGAATCCTGGAAGCGCGTCCAGGAGTCGAGGTTGTCGAACTCCACCGCCTTGAACCCCTTGCTCGCGCACTCCTGCGTCATCGGCTTCACCCAGGCGGCCGCCGCGGTGCGCTTCTCGGCAGTGGAGAGGTCGATCAGGTACTCGCCGTCCCAGTTCGGGTCGTCTCCGAGCGCGGTCAGGACCAGCTCCGCTGGCCAGTTGTCCTTTTCGTCCGGCCGGTCCACACCCGGTTCATTCGCCTGGGTCTGGAAGGCGTTGACGTAGCAGATGCCGTAGGCATTTGTGGGCGCGGTGCCGATGAACCAGTCGCGTGAGACGACCTGCACGCCCGCCGGCAATGGGTAGTCCCCACCGATCTGGTAATCGAACTTGCCGTTCGCCGGGGGCAGGGTCCAGTCTGCCGCGGCCGGGAGCGCCACGAACAGCGTGCAGAGCACTGCCAGGCTGGCTCGTCCCAGCAGGATGATCAGGCTGCGCATCTATCATCTCCTCCAGACATCGTGCGTGCGACAAGAGTACGTCACCAAGGGAGACCGAACGTGTGCGCTGCAAACCCCGCCCCCACCGCTGACGTGCTGATCGTGGGAGCCGGACCGACGGGTCTCACCCTGGGTATCGAGTTAGCGCGTCGCAACGTGCCCTTCATGCTCATTGAACGCGACGCCGCGCGGCCGACGACGTCGCGCGCCATCGGCCTGCAGACCCGGACGGCCGAGATGCTGCAGATCCTGGGTATTCCACGCAGTGCGCTGCAGCCGTCATTGCGACCGCGCGCGGTCTGCCTGGAGGAGGGGCAGCGCACACTGGCGTGCATCACGTTCGATGCCGCGGACACCGACGGCGTAATGCTGACCATCATCGATGAGACGGACACCGAGCGGATTTTGCAGGCCCGCCTGGAGGCGCTCGGCGGCGTGGTGCAGCGTGGAACTGAGCTTCTGTCCTACCGGGAGGAGGGCGATGGGGTGACGGCTACGCTCCGCGATGCGGATGGTGAACGCGAGGTGCGCGCGCGTTACCTGGTCGGCGCGGACGGCGCGCACAGCCTGGTGCGGCGGGCAGCCGGCATCCCGTTCGAGGGTTCGGCGTACCCCGAGCAGTTCATTCTGGCGGACCTCGACCTCGAGTGGGGTCTCCCGCACGACACGGGGCACGTCTGGATTGGCGGGGAGCAGTTGGCCGCTGTCCTGCCGCTCCCGGCAGCGAACCGGTACCGGGTGATCCTGCCGCTGGCGCCAGCCGTGGTCTTGCCCGCCAACCCGAGTGAGGCGGAGATTGGCGACCTCGCCATCGAGTTGTTGCGTGAGCGCACTGGGGTCCGGCTGAAGGTGCAGGGTGCACCGGTCTGGGCATCGGCCTTCCGCATCAGCCGGCGCCAGGCGAGCCAGTACCGCAAGGGTCCCGTCTTCCTGGCTGGAGACGCGGCCCATGTCCACAGTCCGGTTGGTGGGCAGGGCATGAACACGGGCATCCAGGATGCCTGCAACCTGGGTTGGAAGTTGGCCCTGGCAACGAAAGGGCAGGCTGCGCCCGGGCTCCTCGACACCTACTTCGCGGAGCGGGCGCCGATCGCCCACGACCTGCTGCGGAACACCGATCTCGCCACGCGTGCCGTACTCTCCCAGAACGATCTCATGCGGGAGGTGCGCCGCCACGTGATCCCGGTGCTGGCGAGCTCACCCAGGGTACGGCAGCGCTTGATGCCGGTCGTGGGGCAGTTGAACGTCAACTACCGGGGCTCGTTCCTGGCCGTGGATGCGGGTGCTGCGCGGCGGCGGCGGTCGGGACTGCTGGCTGGTGACCGCGTGCCGGACCAGGAGTTGCAGACGGCTGCCGGTGACCCGGTGAGGCTGTATGACCTGGTTGCGCAGGGCTGGACGCTACTGCTTTTCGCGGGAGCCGATGCCACGCCGGAGCGCCAGCGCGCCCTGCGTGACCTGGCCGGCGTCAGCCAGTCTGTCGTCGGGGACGCCGTGCACCCGGTGCGGGTTGTGCCCACTCCGACCGACAACGTGGCCGGCTCCATCACGCTCCTGGACGCGCACGGCGAGGTAGCGACCCGCCTCGGGGCAAGCGCGGGTTTGGCGGTCCTGGTCCGGCCGGATGGCTATCTCGGCTACCGGGGCGCGCTTGAGGATACAGGCGCGTTTGCCTCCTACCTGGCGCGGGTGTTCGCCATGCGTATGGTGGGGGCGTGACCGTCGCCTGGCTTCACACACCGTGCCGTGCGGGGAGACGTTGCAGGACGCCGTGCCCTTGCGCCGGTCATCTTGCGGAACCAAAGAGCCTGTGCTCCCCACGCTCGCATGTTGCCCGCTTCCCTCCTTGCGCGTCCTTCCAGGCGTCATCTCGAGCGTAGCCGAGAGATCTCGGGCTGCCTCACCACCAGGGAGCGAGATCTGCGCTCGATGCTGGTAACCGCCTCACGCCGAGACGGCTGGTGACGCCGGGATCTCTCCGCACAGGTGTTACCTCTGTCTCTGGTCCATACAGACAGACTCGAGATGACACGGTGCATGAGTGGTCGGAGGGGAACAGGCTGGGCTGGAGGGGCACTGCAGGAGCGGCGCCGGGCCGAGATCCTTCGCCTGCAGGCTCAGGATGACACGTGAGTGGGTGGCGCCGCTCTGCTGGGATTAGTCCCGCTTTGGTAGCTCCTGGAGGGCCCAGGTGTTGCCGTCGGGGTCGGCGAAGTAAACGAAGGAGCCCCAGGCGAGGACCTCGACCTCACTGACGGGCGCACCCCGCTGCAGGAGTTCTTCCCGCGCCGCCCGGGCGTCCTGCACCACCATCTGCAGACCCTTGATGGAACCTGGCGCCATCTCGGTCAAGCCGGTGCCGATGGCGATGGAGCACGCCGATCCTGGCGGTGTGAGTTGCACGAAGCGGAGTTCGGGGTTGACCTGGTGATCGTGATCCGCGTTGAACCCGATCTTGTCGACGTAGAACGCCTTCGCGCGATCGACATCCGTGACCGGCACGTAGACCAGTTCCAGTTTCATCTCAACCATTGGACCCTCCGGGCTTGGGGAAGACGCTGCGCTCAGGGAAGACGCGCTCACGTGCTCAGGGAATAAGGAGAGCGGACGGATGTCGCTGCTGCTCCTCCTCGTCCCTTTCTCCACTTATTCCCCAAGGCCCGCAGGCCGTTTCCCCCTAAGCGTAGCGTCTCCCCCTCGTTACACCCGGTCCCGCACGCGGGGGTTTGCGACTTCGTCCAGGCCGACGGCGATGTTGAAAAGGCCGATGAACAGGATGGCGATGACCAGGATGGGCGGCACCCACCACCAGTACCAGCCGTTGATGATCGCCGCGTTGTAGTTCACCCAGTAGATCGTCATGCCCAGGGTGGGCGACTCGAAGGGGCCGAGGCCGAGGACTTCGAGGCCGATGGATGCCAGGATGGCGGCGGAAACGGAGCCAACCAGCGAAGCGCCGAGGTAGGGCAGCAGGTTGGGCAACAGCTCCTTGACGATCACCTCCGGGTTACTCATGCCGGAGAGGCGGGCGATCTGCACGTAGCCGCGTTGTTTCATGGTCAGGACTTGCGAGCGAATCGTGCGCGTTGGGTAGAGCCAGGCTAACAGGCCGACCACCAGCGCCATCTGGTCGACTGTCAGGCCTCCGCGCACGCGCATGGCGATGATGATCAGCACAAGGAGGCCGGGAATGGTGAGACCCACGTCCACGACCACCCGGATGATCGAGTCGATAATGCCGCCGTAGTAGCCGGAGATGAACGCCAGGATCGTGCCGATGGTGAGGCCGATGACGCCAGCCAGCAGGCCGATGCGCAGGGTCAGGGGAGTGCCCAGCACCATCACGGCGTACAGATTGCGCCCCTGTTTGTCACTGCCGAACGGCAGTTCCCGGGATGGCGGCTGCAACGGCCGCACCGAGAGCGGCCGGTACTGTGAGGTATCGACCGTCATGTGCCCGATCACGACGAAGAGCAGCAGCCCAACCAGCAGGAAGATCCCGACGCCGAGGGCAGGGTTCCGCCGGACGTAGCGGCCGAACGAGCGTGTCCCCTCCAGGCGCGGCCCACGAGTGGGCGCAATGTCCATGGTGGTCACCATCTGCGCGGCACTGTTCATGGCTAGCCCCTCTTGTAGGTGATGCGTGGATCAAGCAGCGGATAGACCAGGTCCAGGATCAGCGTCGCGAGCCCGATGGAGAGGATCAGGATGAAGATGATCCCCTGCACCAGGAAGAAGTCGCCGCTCTGGATTCCCTGGAAGAGGACGTTGCCAATCCCCGGGTAGGAGAAGACGACCTCGACGAGCACGGCGCCCGCGACGAGTTGGCCCAGGACCAGGGCGAGCGCCGTGGCTTGCGGCAGCAAGGCGTTGCGGATGGCGTAGTCGGCAAAGATGGTGCGTCCCTTGAGACCCTTGGCGTCAGCGTAGGTCACGTAGTCCTCTCCGCGGGTGGTGACCATCATGGCGCGCATGCCTAGCGCCCAGCCGCCCAGGGAGACCAGGATGATGGAAAGCGCTGGCAGCACGGAGTGCCGGAACGCGTCCTTGAAGAAGGTCCACGAGGCAGAGGGGAAGGTGCCCGCGGTGTAGCCTCCAAAGAGCGGGAAAAGATTGAGGCGGAAGGAAAAGAAGTAGATAAGAATCAATCCCAACAGGAAGAAGGGTATGGCGTTCAGGGAGAGGAGCGGTGGGACCAGGACGGAGAGCCATTTCGGCGCCCGGGGCCAGCCCATGAACGCGCCGAGCAGCGTGCCCAATACCCATGAGATCAGCGTGGTGGTGGTGAGCAGAATCAGCGTCCAGGGCAGCGCGCGGCCAATGATGTCGATGACCTTCTGGGGATAACTGGTAATCGAATAATTGAAATCCAGGCGGCTCATATCGCCGAGATAATTCAGGTACTGCTTCCACATCGGTTGATCGAGCCCGAACTTGGTGTTGTAGATCTCAATCATCTGCTCGAGGCCGGTCTGGACACTGCCCCCGAGCGCGGCCTGCGCGATCATCTGCTGGCGAATCGGGTCCTGCCCGCCGAGACGGGGCAGAAAGAAATTGATCGTTGCCGCCAGCCAGATAACCAGGAAAAACATCCCGATCCGCTTGGCCACGTAAGACAGTTGCACGGAGAACTCCTCTGCACGGTGAGGGAGCGCATCGCTGCGGCCGCACCGCCTGTGCTCCCGGCGAACCGGGAGCACAGGGGATTTTGGCCTTGGTAGGCGGCCGCTGCTAGGCGGTACCAGCCTTCTTGAGGGCGTGGACGACCAGTGGCCAGGTCAGGTGCCAGTGCGCCGTGTTGACGTACGGGTTTTCCTGGTCGGCCCAGTTGGTCCAGTAGGTCGTGTTCGTCGGGAGGCGGTGCATACCCTGGGAGATCTGGATGTCCGGGTAGCCGGGCAGCCAGAGGGCCATGCACTTCTTCCAGATCTCCATGACCTTGTCCATCTCGGTCGGGCTGATGCTGTACAGCTCATCGACGAGCTTGTCGTACTCATCATCATGCCAGCGCGAGAAGTTGACGAGGTGGCCTCCGGGGATCTTCTCCGAGGCGCTCTGGTAGAGACGCAGCGAGTAGTAGATGTCGGAGCTGTAGCTGCCGCCGTGGCCGAAGAGGCCGCCAACGTAGTCGCCAGCCGCGAAGCGCTCGAAGAAGTTCGGCGGCTCCGAGTACGTGGACTCGATACCAGCGCGCTTCAACTGCTCAACGATGACCGGGCCAACGGAGGTGAAGTCGAAGAAGCTGATGATCTCGATCGAGATCGGCTCTCCGGTTTCGTCCGTCCACATGCCATCGCCGTTCTTGGTCCAGCCCTTGGCCGTCAGGAGCTCATCGCCCTTGGCCGGGTTGTACTCAAGGTACGGGTACTGCTCGATCAGGTCGGCAACAGCCTCCATGAACGGCTGCAGCGGCGGGTAGTCCGGCACGAAGAGGGTGGAGGGCTTGCTGGCGCCCATCCACGCGATGTCGATGATCTGCTGGCGATCGAGGTAGTAGCTGAGTGCCCAACGCACATTGGGATCGTCGAAGGGCTTGACTTCATTGTTGACGTAGAAGGAGTGCGGCCACCAGTCCACGTAGCCGAACGGGGAGTCCTGCCCGGTCCAGGTGGTGACCTTGTCGTTGCCAGCAAAGACGGTCGCGAAGCCAGCCGGCTGAATGCCGGTGTCGATGTCGTAGTTGTTGGCGATGATGCCGGAGATCAGGCCCTGCTCGCCCGGGTCCGGCAGGTAAATGAAGCGCTTCGGCTCGGGCAGCTTATCGACGCCGGCCGCGACGCCCCACCAGTCATCGGCGCGATCGAGGATCTTCTGCTCCTCGCCGGAGTAGACGACGCGCCACGGGCCTGTGGTGACCGGCCAGCCCTTCTCGATGTCGAAGTTGGTGAATTCGGCGAAGTTCTGATCCTTGAAGATGTGCTCCGGAACGATGTACACGCCGATGTCGAACTTGTAGGCGACGAAGTCGAAGAAGCGAGGTGCGGGTACCTTGAAGTTGCAGACGAGCGTGTTCTCGTCCGACACATCGGCGGAGTCCAGGAACTGCTGAACGTCCGCGCCCCACTTGACCGCCGGGCCGACCTCGACCAACTGGTTGAAGGTGTAGGCCACGTCGTTGGCGGAGAACGGCTCGCCGTCGCTCCAGGTCACGTTCGGTCGGGTCTTGATGGTGAGGGTCTTGTAGTCGTCGGAGTACTCGTAGCTCTCGGCGAGCCACATCGTGGTCTTGTCCAGGAACGCGCTGTAGAAGGCCAGCGGTTCGGACGTCATGTGGGCGCCAAGCTGGTGGTTGGAGGCGGGCAGGAACGGGTTCCAGAGCTGGTACTCGTTAAACTTGCCCTTGACGCTGCTGCGCACGGCGACCAGCGTGTCCTCGCGCGGGACCTCCGCCACCTGGGCGGCGGCGCGCCTGGCGATCAGTTCCGGGGTGAAGGCGGCGTTGGTGGCGGCGACGGTGCCGACCTGGCCACCGAGGGCGGATCCGGCGCCGGCTGCCACCATTCCGAGCGCGGCAGCGCGCTTGAGGAATGAGCGCCGGTCAATCGCACCGGTAATGAGCGCCTCGTTCAACTCACGAACAGGGTCTTTCCTGCTCATCCTGGAGTTCCTCCTCCGTCACACTGGCAGCAGTCCATTCTGCCGCCATCCGCACAAACACTGTGCGTCATCGGAGCCCGCCTACGGGCGTCCTGCAGATTCCCTTATGCCGCTCCTCCGACCCCGGCATTTTGCACGAAATGTGCGGCTTCGTATACCCGCTCTTTGAAATTGCTGTCAATTCACCGGGCCGGGAACAAGTTTGCTGGCGGCCATCCGGCTCCGATCGCGCGAAGGAGATCTCGCTCGCGGCAGTCGCCAGTGAGCCCGAGCGCACCGGACGGCTGCGGCATTGCCCTCTTGACACAAAGAACATATGTTCTATGATAGGGGCGAAGCATGCCGATGGGCCCAACGCGCTGACCTCCCCCGGCAGCGCAGACGCAGCCGAGTTTCATCCAGATGGAGCTGCGTTCCGGAGCATGATTCAGCCACCAGCGGGGCGTGCGAGCTCACGGCCCGCTGGTGTTTCCCGCCATGGTCGCTCTCCTGTCCGCCCAGGGGAGCAGTCGATCAGTGGAAGGAGTACCCGGTTCCATGCAGTCCATCATTCCCACGTTGACCGTGCCAGACATCGACGCCAGCATGAAGTTCTACGCGGATGTGCTCGGATTCGAGCCGACGTTCACGATGGCAGGCCCAGATGGCCGCACCGCGCACGGCTCCATGAAACGGGGGGACGTCGCGCTCATGTTTGCCCTCCCCTACGGGGATGACGCCCATGATCAGCCGCCATACGGGAACGGCGTCGCCCTGTACACGACCATTGCTGATGACGAAGATGTCGACGCCCTCTTTCGCCACGCGCGGGACAACGGTGCGAAGATTCTCTATGAGCCCACGGATCAGTTCTGGGGGCACCGGGACTGGGGTATGGCCGATCCCCAGGGCTACGTGACGATCGTCTCGAAGGTCGTCAAGCAAGTGACCGAGGAAGATATGCGCAGGGGCGCCGAGGCCATGGCCGGAGTCGCTGGCTAGGCTGACATCGCCCTCGCCCCAACCCCTCTCCCGCTACCGGGAGAGGGGTTTTGTGTTTCGGTCTTGACTGAATCGTGAGACCGTACCGTGGTGCAAGCGCGACACCACCGATGGGCACGCCTGCAAGCACCCTGTGGCTCTCAGCACGAGTTGCCAGATCAGCGTATCCACAACTTCCGGTATCGTCTCCCCTGGTAGATCGCACACATAGGAGCGCTCCCGGCGAATGTCCACTTCCGCCCTCATCACGCATCTTCCCGTTCATGCTCCGTCACGCAGGTCAGATACAACGCTCAAGCGCGTTCGTTTCGGCGCCGCGGCCGGGTTCCTCGCAGGGGTTTTTCTGTCCTTTCTCGGCTTCTGCTGGGACATCCAGTGGCACACCGATGTTGGGCCGGATACGTTCTTCACGGCCCCGCACCTCGTGCTCTACGGCGGGGTCGCCATTGCCGGGCTCACCTCCCTGGCGATGGTGCTGCTGACCACGGTCTACGCGAGACGGGGCGTGGCGGCAGCTCTCGCCGGAACCACGCCGATCCTGGGAGGAGTGTTCCACGGCCCGCTGGGCTACATCACCGGCGGGTTCGGCGCGCTCTTCTTCCTGCTCTTCGGTCTGATGGACCAGTGGTGGCACACCCTCTACGGGTTCGACGTGACGCTGGTCTCGCCGCCCCACGTGGGGCTGATCCTCTCGATCATGGTGACCATGGCCGGCTGCCTCATGGCGCTGGCGTGGCACGTGCGCACGGCCGGCGCGGCTGGTCCACAGCGACTTCTCGCCGCGGCGGGAACCGCCTTCGCGGCAGCAGTGCTGGTGGCATTCATCATGCCGACCCTGGCCGATCTCCTGCCCTGGGTGCTCTTCGGGTCCATTTCCTGGCCGAACATCGTTGTCGCCGCCCTCTACCCGGCGGCGATTCTCATGGTGATCTCCATCGTGCGGCTTCCCTGGGCCGGGACCCTGTTTGGCGTGCTGTTCACCGCGCTCGATCTACTGGTGACCGCGGTAGTGCCCGGGATAACGCGGGATTACGCGGCGAGCATCGGGCTCTTCCTGCGGGATACCACGAGCGGCGTGGCCATCGTGCCCGGCCTGCTGCCGACCTATGTGCTCGTGGCGGGAATAGCCGTCGATCTCCTGTTGGCCGCTGGCCGCCGCCTGGGATGGCGCATGACGGTCGTCGTGCCCGTGGCGGGCGCCCTGGCGGCGTTGGTCCTGCGAGTCCTCGAGCCGAATCTGCCGCTCTATCAACCTGGCCCGCTGGATTCAGCGGAAGTCGTGGCGCGGCGTGCCGAGATTGCTGCGGCGGTTGCCACGTCCAGCCTGATCCTGGCGCCGCTCATCGGGGCGGGAGCGGCGTGGTTCGGTTGGCTCCTGGGTATCGTGCTGAGCGGAGATCCCACGCCGGCGCCAGCCAGGAAGCGATCAGTTGTGGGAGCCGTAACGGCAACCCTGCTTCTGCTCTCGCTCGCTGCGCCAGTGCGTGTCGCCGCTCACGCCCCTGATCCGCATCACGAAGCGATCCAGGCTGGCCCCTATGACGTCCTGGTCGGTTTCAGCGAATGGCCGATGCGTGCCGAGCGCTCACTGGACATCACCTTCGAGCCCACTGGTGGTATCGAGGGCAAGAGCGCCTCAATCCGCATCACCGATCCCCAGGGAGATGTGTACGAGGCTGGCGCGCTCGGCCGTCACCCACGCCAGCGGGATCTCTGGGGGCTCGACCTGATCGCACTCCCCGCGGCTGGTGACTGGACGATTGAATTGACGGTGAATGGTCCGCTGGGAAGTGGAACGGGGGTAATGCCCGCCGTCCCGGTTGGGGAGCGTCCCGGCCCTCCTCCCGCGCCAATGTGGTTTATCGCCGCCTTGCCGCTCTTCTTTCTCCTCTGGTTGGGGGTGCGCGGTTGGCGTCGGATGCGCCCGGGCCAGACCGACGCAGCGCACAGTTGGACGTGACCGCAACGCGACGTGTTCGCCCCGGGATGCTGAGCCAGTTCGTCGTGAAGCGTCCCTGCGCCGGCCTGTCCCTGACGCCGGGCACGATGAGATTCCAACGACCGCCCCTCGCAGCTTACAGGGAAGGGCGGTCGTTGACGGCGCTCAGGCCTTTCGCGACATCTTGTAGAAGTTGTACAGCCCGATATTGATCGGGTTGAAGACGAAGCCCTCGATGTTGCTGCGCATCATCGTCGTCCACTGGCGCTGCATGTAGTAGATCGCCGGCGGATCATCTTTCGTGATGATCTGCTGGATCTCGCTCAGTGCGGCCTGGTACTTCTTCGGGTCTGGTTCATCCCGCGTGGCGTCGAACAGTTCCTGCACGCGCTCGTTGCAGTAGTAGCCACCGTTTGTCCCGGCCGATCCCCATTGGTCGCAGGCGATCTGCGGGTAGAGGTGGTTGTAGGCGTCGTTGTAGTCGGGCCACCAGAACCAGGGCACGACCTGCGGCCGTTCCTCGGCAGGCAGGTCCCCGTACATGGTGCCAGCAAAGGTGCTGAGGTCCGTTTCCTGGATCGTGAGCGTGATGCCGAGCTGGGAGAGGTTCTGCTGGAAGAGCTGGACGAGCGCCTTGACGTTCTCGTCGCCTGACTCCTGCATCAGCGTCAGTTCCGTCCCTTCGGCCACGCCTGCCGCCGCGAACAGTTCCCGCGCCTTGTCCAGGTCGGTCTGGTACTGGAATGTGGCGGGATCGAAGCCAGCCACCAGCTCGGCCACGCCGCCCACGGCGCGCTTGCCGTAGCCCTTGTAGACCCCTTCGATCACCTCGTCGTACGGGAAAGCCCAGCACATCGCCTGCCGCGCTTCCTTGCTGGCCAGCGGCCCCGCCACCGTGAGGATCAGGTAATCCACTTCGGCGCTGTAGGAGCGGTCGATCACGATGTCCGGGTTGGCTTCCAGCGCCACGGTCGACTCCGGGGTCAGGTTGTCGACGATATCGACCTCGCCCTGCTCGATCAGTTGCCGCCGTGTTTCGTTTTCCGGGACCACCCGGAAGATGACGCGGTCGAAGTGGTTGCCGTCCCAGCCGCCCCAGTAGTCCTCGTAGCGCTCCAGGATGAGCTGGTTCTCCGGCTCGAAGGAGGTGATGCGGTAGGGACCGGTACCGAGCCCCTCCTCGTTGATCATCGCCCAGTCGTGGCCCAGGTCGCCATCAACCTCGTTTGCCATCACGGCGTCCACGTTGATGATCAGGGGGCCGTAGGCGCTGGAGAGATAGGCCTCCATCAGGGGTTGGGGCTGGCCGCAGTCGAAGACCACCGTCACGTCATCTGGCGCGGTGATCTGGGCGGGATCCGCGATGAAGCGGCGCAGCGCGCCAGAAGGTCCGAGGCCCAGGTTCAGGAAGCGCTCGAAGGACCGGCGGACCGATTCTGCCGTCATTGGGGTGCCGTCGTGGAAGGTCACACCACCGCGCAGGGTGAAGGTCCAGACGCTCTTGTCCTCGCTGGGCTCCCAGCTTTCGGCCAGCACCGGAACGTACTTGTTGGTTGCCGACCCATCGAGTGCGATGAGGGTCTCGTAGGGCCCACGCAGCGGCATGGCCGAGCGATAGTCATAGACCGAGTGGGGATCGAGGTCCGTCGGCGAGCCATTCATGGCGATGGTCAGCGTCGACGGATCGCTCTGCCCAAGCAGCGGAGCGGCGTGGGCACGCTGTGGCAAGCGCGCGAGTTGGGAGGCTACACCCGCCGCTGCCGCTCCCTGCAGCAAGCGCCTGCGGTTCAGGAAAGCACGAAGCATGGGATCTGCATCGGAAGGGAACACGACTTCACCTCCACCGCGCGAGCCAATTCGCCAGTTGTGCGACAGGGGCATCGTAGCAGGCACGCCAGAGCATTCGACTGTGCCAGGTGCCCGGACGCTACTACGCGGGCTTCCCCAGGGCCTTGACGATTGCTGCCGTCCAGGCCTCCGCCTCAGGGATACCGGCGCCGACATCGACGTTCAGGATGCCCGCGCCCGGTATCTGTAGCGCCAGGGCCTCGGCATTCCACTGTTCGGCGTTGCGGCTGTTGCGGCGCACGAGCATCGTGACAGCGGTGCGCACGCCTGCCAGTGTCTCCTCTGATGCACCCTGGCCCAGCGTGGTCAGGAGGGCTGCCAGGCTAGGGGTGGAGCGGCGAATGGCACCCAGGCGTGATCTGGAAATGTGGTCGCGCCAGCCCGTTCCCCACCGTACCCCGGGATACAGGTCCAGCGCTCGCTCGGTCAGCCCCTTGTAGGACGCATCGGCGGCCTGGGACAGCGCTTCCAGGTGAGCGGCGCCGTACTTCTGGGCTTCCTCGTTGGGATGATCCGCGAGCAGGGCAGGCAGGTATGGCTCCACCAGCACGAGCCCGCGCACCCGCTCCGGAAACCGCGCCGCCAACTCCAGCGCGATGAGCGCGCTCCAGCCAAACGCGACGACCCGGGCTGTCGCAAGGCCCTCCGCGTCGAGGACCGCGATGGCGTCTGCGGCCAGCTCTGCTGGCGGATAGCTGGGTCCGGAAATGAAAGGGGATGCGCCATGACCACGTACGTCGGCCAGCACCGCTTCCCACCCTGCGGCCGTCAGCCCCTCGGCCAGGTCTCGAAGTTGACCACGCGCGGCGAGCAGGTCGTGCAGGACCAGCACCGGTGGCGCTCCGGCCTCCCCACGGGATTCGTAGCTGAGGCGGTGCTCACCCCTCGGGACGAAGCGAGAGACACCGGGACCACTTGGGACTCGGGCAGCGGGATTACTCAAACGTGTGCGCCTTCATTTGCCAGCGGCGTGCTCTCCGCGCGGGAGAACGCGGGTGGTTGTGGCCAGGTTATGCGGCGAGCGACCACCTGCCACAACGCGCCGAAAACGAGACCGCCGCAGACGGCGTTCGCCACCAGCACAGGCAGCAGGTAGCGGGAGAAATCGGC
Source organism: Thermomicrobiales bacterium (assembly GCA_046328375.1). GTDB lineage: Bacteria > Chloroflexota > Chloroflexia > Thermomicrobiales > UBA6265 > JACCXM01. The sequence goes on along the minus strand of JAXLWT010000025.1, from coordinate 3,286 downwards.
CCGCATGCCGGCAATCACCAGCGCCACTTCGCCGCCGAGGACGAGCAGTGCCATCGACCAGCGGCTGCCGAGACCATGCCGTACGGCAAGGCCCAGCAGGATCGCCGCGCCGATCACCGCCAGCGCCAGGTCGAGCCACATCGGTTGGAAGGAAATCCCGAGCGGTTGGGTGACGTTGCCGATCGCCTCTCCGGTGACGGAATCGACCACCCCGAGCCAGTTGTAGATCCGGCTCACGGCATCGATTGGGCCATCGACCTTCAGTTCACCCCAGATGTTGCCCTGGTTCTGCATTTCGAGTGAGCGAAAGCGCAGGAGGTCCAACGTCCGTCCAATTGGGTCTGGCCAGAGAAACGGGTACGACGCGATGAAGGTAGCGGCAGCAACGGGCGGCAGGGCGATCAACCGCCAGCCGAGCGCACCGTCGTGTTCTGCCGTCGCATCGGTCCCACGCCAGCCGCGCCAGATCAGGACGAGGCCGGCGGCCGCCAGCGGCGCGATCAGCCCCAGCGGGCTCAGCTTTGCCGCGCCACCCAGCCCGAGCAGGATGCCCAGGACGACCGCACGGGCCCAGGTCGGGCGTTGCGCCAGGAACATGGCCGCCAGGGCAGCCCAGGCCACAAGCAGGGCCACGATGGCATCGGAGCCAGCCAGGCTGGAAAGATAGACGGAGAGCGCGTGCGGGATGAGGAGCGCCGCCCCGGCTATTCCCGCGACCGGGTTGAGCAACGCCCGCGCAATGAGGTAGACGGCCATGGCGATCAGGGCGCCGACCACGCTGTTTGTGCGCCGCGCCGCCTCCAGGTCGAGCGGGTCAGGCAGGTTGCCGTGGCGGGCGTTCCAGTCCTGGGAGTAATGGAAGTCGTAGTAGCCGTTCGTGTCGAGATCCCGGCCCTGCAGCACCAGGCCAAGCCCCATCAGGTAGGAGCCCAGGGGAGGCTGGCCAATCACCAACTCACTCTCTTGCCAGTAGGGCCCGGTCGGGTTCGTTGCCTGTTCCAGGAAGCGCGCCCGGTGCACCCAGCGTGCCTCGTCCCGGTGGAACTGCGTAGTGGGTACCGAATGCAGATTGACTGCCAACGCCACCACGAAGACGAGGGCGGCAAGCAGCGCATCCCAGCGGGAGTACATGCCAGGCGTCCCTATGGCGTGGCGGCGTCGAGCACGTCGAAGAAGCGCGGGAACGTCTTGGCGACACAGCCGGGATCGAGCACCTGAATGCCGGGCGCCCGGAGCGCCGCAACCGCGAAGCTCATCGCCATGCGGTGATCGTCGTAGGTGCGGATCGCGGCGGGTGTGATTGGCCGTGGGGTGATGTGCAGGCCGTCCTGGAACTCATCGACCTCCTGTCCCAGCTTGCGCAACTCAGCAGCCAGCGCCGCTACGCGGTCGGTCTCCTTCAGCCGCGCGTGAGCCACGCCACGGATGGTGGTCGGCCCGCTGGCGAACGGTGCGATGGCTGCCAGCGTCTGGGCGGTATCGGAAATGGGGCCCAGGTCCAGGTCGACCCCGCGGAGTGCGCCATTCGGCGGACCCTGCACTTCGGTGGCATCGTCGCCGACGGAGACTTCTGCCCCCATGGCGCGCAGCACCTCGACGAACCCGAGATCCCCCTGGGTCGAGCCGCGGCCCAGGCCCTCCACGCGCACCCGGCCACCCGTGACCGCGGCCGCCGCGAAGAAGTAGGACGCGTTGGAAGCGTCGGGCTCGATCTGGTAGTCACGCCCGGTGTAGTGCTGGCCGGGCTGCACCCTGATCCAGGCCCAGTTTGTCGTGTCCAGCTCGGCCTGCACGCCAAAGGCCGCCATGACGGCCGTTGTCATCGGCAGGTAGGGCTTCGAGACGAGGTCGCCAATGACGCCGACCTCGACGCCGTCGCGCGCATACGGCGCGGCCATGAGGAGGGCACTGAAGTACTGCGAGGAAAGATCGCCTGCCATCTCGGTCGTTCCGCCGGGGAGGCCGCTGGCGTTGACCACGATTGGCGGGCAGCCCGTCCCCATCTCGCTCTGAGCATCGGCACCAAGGGCGTTCAGGGCATCGAGCAGCGGCGCTATGGGGCGGAGCCGCATCCGGGGCACGCCATCGATGCGGTAGCGCCCCTGCCCCAGTGGCAGCGCCGCGGTGAGGAAGCGCATGCTGGTGCCGGAGTTCCCGACGAAGAGTTCCGCCTCAGGCACGGGAAAGGTGCCGCCGCCGCCCTGCACGCGGAAGGTTGCGGCCTCGGCATCGTGCACGACGGGAACGCCGAGCGCATTGAGGGCGCCCGCCATGTAGAGCGTGTCGTCACTCTCAAGGGCGCCGGTGAGAACGCTGTCGCCTTCGGCCAGGGCCGCGACCAGAAGAGCGCGGTTGGTGATGCTCTTGGACCCTGGCACCACCACGGTCGCCTGGATCGGGCCAGATGCCTGCCGCGGGGTGAGCACTGGTGGGTAGCCGCGGTCGATCGTGGTGGAAATGGTGCGCCTCCTGGACAGCTGCGGGAACATTCCTGTGTGTTTCCGCCAAGGGTACCAGCAGGCGCCAAGAGAGCAGGCATCCGTTCGCGTCGTATCGTTCGTACCAATTGAAGGAAGTGGCAGGGCCGTGTCGCCTCGACGTCGAGGGGGTTCGTGCACCCGTCGCTATACTCTGGACGGGCCGATGGGCCATGGTTGCCCCTTCTGGCCACACGTACGCACACCTGAGGGCGCCGCCACGGATGGAACCACGACCGCCGCGACCACGCTCGTCGCGCCAGTTCGACTCGCAACCGGCGCCGCCAAGTTCGGGCATCGGGGATCGCCTCTACCCCGCGACCAGCGAGCCTCACCACTACGCGAACGCCACGGGTGATGCGTATGCACCCGGAATGGCTGGCGAAGAGCCACTGTTGCCGCGCCAGCAGCGGCGCCAGCGCAACGCGCTGCGCGGGGTGCTGGGCACGCTGCTGGTGGTAGCGGCCCTCGCCGCGCTGGCGTGGTACTTCCGTGCGCCATTGCAGAACCTGATCTCTCCCGCCGCACCGACGCCGACGGTAGTTGCCCAGCCCGTCACGGCCGACGAAAATCCTGAGATACCGGCCGCGGCCACCCCCCAGGCCAGTGACGACGCGCCGGAATCGGCGGCCCTGCCGAACGCGCTCGCGACTGTGACGCCGACCGCCGCGCCACGAGCGACCACCGGCGCCGGCCCGGCCCAGGAAGCGGAGCAGCCCGCCATGGCGGAAGAGACACCCACGCCTGCCGAGCCGGATCGCGATATCTCCGCACAAACGCTGCCGCTCCTCGATTTCCTGCCGACACAA
>JAXLWT010000024.1:0-80864 GCA_046328375.1 Thermomicrobiales bacterium | reverse complement strand
GCCGCAAGAACGTTGGCATCAACTACGACCCCGGGAACGTCATCTTCTACGGCGCTGTCCGCCCGGAAGGCGACCTCCCCGGTGCGGCCGACACCGTCACGCACATGCATGTCAAGGATTCGATCGGCGGGCCCGGCGTCTGGAACTTCCCGCAGGTCGGCACCGGCGAGGTCGATTTCCCGGCCCTGTTCCAGACACTCGATGCCGCCGGTTTCACCGGCCCCTGCTCGGTTGAGCTGGAGTTCCAGGGCGAACCGTGGCCATCGCTCGATGAGGTCAACCGCGCCATGGCCGCCTCCTATCAATATGTGCGGCCGCTCATCCCGCGGGAGGCATAGAGAGAAACGACGTGCAGGGTGGCACCTCACCAGATGTGTCATCCTGCGCCTGCAAGCAAAGGAACTCGCTGGCGTCAGGACCGCGCATCGTTGCGTGCGCGCGGCGTGGGGATGAGATCCTTACGTCGTCAGGATGCCACCTGGGAGTGAACGCAGTCTCGCATCGCGGCAATTGGTCAGCACGTTCCTCGCAGGCGATCAGTAGAGCATCCGAGATGACGTAGGTTCATTCTCGCAACTCTTCTCAGGTGTCATCCTGACGAAGGAAGGATCTTGCTACTCGTTCATCGGAACCGGACCCGTTTCAAAATCAGCTCGCAGGTGCCGTCCTGAGAACACGTGCAGGACGCGGCACGCCTCAATCTTGAATGTCATGACAGGAGACAAGCCAATGGTGCGCGTCGCAGTGCTGGGCGCGGGATTCATGGGTGGTGTGCACAGCAAGGCGTACACCACACTGCCGGATGCCGAGATTGCGGTGATCTACTCGCCGACGCCAGACCGCGGCCAACCCCTGGCCGAGGAACTCGGGGTCCGCTGGAGTGACGACCTCGATGCGATCCTGGCTGACCCCAGCATCGAGGCCGTTGACGTCTGCCTGCCCACCCCGCAGCACCGCCCCGTGACCGAAGCGGCAATTGCCGCCGGCAAGCATGTCCTCCTGGAAAAGCCGATAGCCATGACCCTGGAGGACGCCGAGGCCCTGGTCTCGCTCGCGGCTACCAGCGACCGCATCGTGATGATGGCGCATGTCCTCCGCTTCTGGCCGGAGTACGTCGAGATCGCGCGGCAGGCGCACGCCGGAGACCTGGGGCGCCTGCGCTCTGGTTTTGCCTCCCGCCGCCAGCCCTTCCCAGCCTGGTCGAAACTCTTCAGCCGCTCCGACCTCACGGGCGGCGCCGTCATCGACATGATGATCCATGACTTTGACGCCCTGAACTGGATCTTCGGCCGCCCGGTCGCCGTCACTGCGCGCGGCGAGCAGAACAGCCGCTCCGGCGGAGGCTTCGACCAGGTGCAGGTGCTGATCGATTACCCGAATGGCGCCTCCGCCCTGGTTGACGGCGGCATGACCATGCCGGAGTCCTACCCCTTCTCCTCCCGTCTGGAGGTCCTCGGCGAGGACGCGGCCGCCGAATACACCTTCCGCGCGGGCGGCCGCAGCGTGGAGATGGGCGGTGGCATCAACGAACTCGTGCTGTATCCCAACGAGGGCGATCCCGCGGTGCTCGAACTCACCCAGGCAGATCCCTACGCCGCTGAGTGCCTCGCCTTCCTCGAAGCGATCCGCACCGGCTCCAGCCCGGACCGTGCCACCCCTCACGACGGCCTTATCGCCCTCGCCACTGCCCTCGCTGCGCGGCAGTCCCTGGAGCAAGGCGGAGCACGAGTGGAGGTACGGGTGTAACCGGAGAGACATCCCCCTCCCGGTACGTTGGGACAAGGTCTCAATCGCCACGTGTGAAGCGTCGTGCCGGATTTGTCACGCAGGAGCGGCGACTCTCAGTTGCTGAGCCAACCCATGGTTGCACCTCTTGCCATGACTGCCAGGTGTCGGCTTGAGCGAAGTCGGAGGACCTCGTCTCCCACCAACCCGGTCCCAGGTGTTGTCCACGTTGGACTGTCATCCTGAGCCCACAGGCGAAGGATCTCGGCCCAGCCTCGATCCTGCCAAGAACCTGTGTCTCCGCCTGGACCCGTTCCACCACCTCACGACGCGTGGGCAAGCGCAACCGGTGAACTGGCCGCGAAGCGGGGCCAGGAGCACGAGATCCTTCGCCTGCGGGCTCAGGATGACAGATGAGGCTGGGCAGCACCTCGCACCTCGTCTCCCGGAAGCGGGGTCCTGCGACTACGCTCAGGACGAACGCTTGAGCGGTGGGGCGAGACGACACGCCGTGGCTGCGGAAGCGGCAAACAGCCTGCCCGTTTCCCGCACGCGACTCTTCCAACTTGTCCTGCATGCCAAAGTTGGCATTCTTGGCACACTTGCCTCCCTCGCCAACAAAAAGCCCCTCTCCCGCGGGAGAGGGGCTGGGATGATGACTTATGGCCGGTTACCGAAACTCCGGCATCATGCTCCCGTGTGCCGCAATCAGCTCATCGACCAGGCTCACGATCTGCTGCGGATCGAGCTCGGCGGCCGTGTGTGGATCGAGCATGGCAGCCTGGTAGATGTGGTCGCGGCGGCCAGTCAGGGCGGCCTCCACCGTCAACTCCTGCACGCCGATATTCGTGCGCATCAGGGCGGCAAGCTGCGGTGGCAGCGTGCCGACGATTGTTGGCTGCACGCCGTTAGCGTCGATCAGGCAGGGCACCTCCACACAGCAGCCAAGCGGCAGGTTGCTGATGGCGCCGGTGTTGTCGACGTTGCCGTTGATCACGCGTGGCTGGTTCGTCTCCATGCTGTGGATGATGAGCGTGCCGTACTCGCCCGAATGTCCCTCTTCTTCTTCCACTTGCTCTGACAGGGCCTCCGCACGGAGCCTTGCGCCGAGCTCCGGGTCCTCCTTGTCAACCATGGCGATGCGACGCTCAGTCATACCGTGCAGTACGCCACGCTTTGCCTCGTGGTAGTGCGTCAGCGCATCCGGTTCGGAGGAGAGCAGGGCCGAGCGGAACTCACCCCAGTCTGCGATCTGGTTCTCGCAGCGGGCGGGATACTCATCAAGCGGGATGTTGTACTTCTGGATGAGATCGTCGCGGTTCTGCTTGATGAACCAGGGTACGTACTCGGAGAAATGCTCGCTCGACTCGGTCACAAAGTAGCCAAAGGTGCGGAACAACTCGAAGCGCGTGCGCTCCCAGGCCGGCTCCGTGTGCGCGTTCGCCACCTCGCGCAGCAGCGGGTAGAGATCCTCACCGTCGCGCCGCTGGAACTTCAGGAAGAAGGCGACGTGGTTGATGCCGGCGCAGAGGTACTCAACCTCGTCGTACGGCACGCCAATCCAGTGCGCCATGTCCTGCGAGGTTCCCTGCACGCTGTGGCAGAGCCCGACCGTGCTGATACTCGTGGCGCGGTTCATCGCCATGCAGAGCATCGCCATCGGGTTCGAGTAGTTCAGGAAGAGCGCGTCCGGGCACAGCTCCTCCATGGTGCGTCCCATCTCCAGCATGGGTGGGATGGTGCGCAGCGCGCGCATGATGCCGCCGATGCCAAGCGTATCGCCGATGGTCTGGCGCAGGCCGTACTTCTTCGGAATCTCGAAGTCGATCACCGTCGAGGGCCGGTAGCCGCCAACCTGGATCATGTTGATGGCGTAGTCCGCGCCATCCAGCGCCCGCCGTAAGTCGGTCGTCGCCTCGATGGTTGGCTTTGCGCCGGCTCCGTCCGCCAGCAGATGCGCCACCGCCTCCGTATCCGAGAGGCGCTGGGGATCGATGTCCATCAGCGTGATGGTGGAATCGCTCAACTCCGGGAAGGTGAACAGGTCCTGCAGGAGATTCCGCGCGAAGACGGTGCTGCCCGCTCCGAGGAACACGATCTTGGGTTGCGCCACGTTGCGTTTCTCCGTTCCTTGCCTGCCCTGCATCGCCAGGGCCTGATGTTCATGGTACAGCGGGCGCTCCGTGAGGAAGTCCCCGGGAGTTCCGGCACATGTTCGCCGAGGTACTGCTGCCTCGACCCTGCCAGGCAGAAGCCAACGGGCCGGGACAGCCGAGTCGCCCCGCACAGGAGCTTTGCCCGGGTCGCGACATTGGCACCGGACTGCTGTCACCCCAACAGTTGGCAAGCCGGCTAATCGGCAGGTCATTGCCCGGGCTGGGTCAGGATTGGATCATGATCCACCCACATCAAACTGGCTTGTTGCGGCAGCAGGTCTCCCGAGCGACCTCCTGGACCGGCCGCTTCCTCGACTGGTCCAGTCAACTTGTCGACAGTGGTTGATGGACCCGCGTCAGCCATTCCGCGCAAAGCGCGCGGAGATTTCAGGCCACTCGGGCGGGGGACCGGGCAACGGGGACTGGTCGTGAGACGCCTGCAAGGCAACGAGGAAGAGCGCGAGGTAGCGCAATCGCAGTTCCTGGGTACGCTCGTTGTCACCAGCCGAAACAGCCGCCAGTTGCTCGAAAATCATGGTCAGGTCACCGACCGTGATGTCGGGGCGAAGGGCCCCCGCCTCCTGGGTTCGTGCCAGCAGGGTGGCAGTCATCTCCGCGGCCCGGTCCCCATCACGCCACAGATCCTCCGTCGGCGAGAACCGGCCAGCCAGGTGCAGCGTCAGTGAGTGGGTATCGGCAATGACGGCTTCACGCATGAACGTGACGAACGCTGCACCCGGATCTTGCGTGTCGGCGAGCGCAGCCTCAACCAGCTCCGTGTAGCGCGTGAGCCCATCCCGGCTGAGCCGGCGCAGCAGATCTTCCTTACTGCCGTACCGGCGGTAGAGCGCCCCAATACCCACCCCGGCGCGAACAGCCACGGCGGCGATTGGAGCGTCCGCATCAGCGATGAACACCTCACGCGCGGCCTGCAGAATGATCGCGTCATTGCGCGTCGCCTCCCGCTGCCTGCCGGGTAATAAGGGGGATTGCTCCAGTTCCATCGTATGAGTATACGAACGGAACGAACCGTTCCGTTCTGATATAATGGAACGGATTATTCCGTTCCATGCGGAGTTGGAGAGAGACCCGGGACAGGAGATGGGTCCGCCGGGGCTCCGGTGCATCCGGCGCTTCGCGGAACGCGACTTCAATGTCGTGCTCTGGAGCGAATTGGAGGCAGGCGGCCACTTCGCGGCTCTGGAGAACCCCTGGTTCATGACTGCGGATGTGCGCGCATTCTTCCGCAACCTGCGCCAGGCATCTCCCACCAGCAGCCAGGGCTGGTTCTTCTCTTGCAGGAAACCGTTCCGGGAATCAGCCCGTACTCCAGGAGGACACATGGCACGGCACCGGCTCTCACGGCGACACCTCTTCGGCGCAGCAGGTGGCGCCACTGCGGTCACGTTGTTCAATCACCTTCCAGGCAGCGCGCAGGACGCCACGCCCGCCATCTCACCCGTGGCCACGGTGCGTGACTGGGCAAGCGAGCATTGGGTCGGGTCCTGGGCGACGGCGCCCGCCACGCCCTGGCCGAAGATTGACGGCTTTCCGGACACCGCCATTGCGCTGAACAACCAGACGCTCCGCCAGATTGTGCGCCTCAGCCTGGGTGGCGATCACATCCGGGTCCGTCTTTCCAACACGTACGGTGATGCGCCGGTCAACATCGAAGATGCGCAGGTCGCGCTGCGCGACACCGAATCCACGACCGTGGCCGACTCGACGTTCCCCGTCACCTTCAACGGCAACACGGGCGTCAGCATCCCACCTGGTGCGCTGGTGCTGAGCGATCCCATTCCCCTGGCGGTTGAGCCGCTGCAGGAACTCGCGGTCAGCCTTTACTTCCCGGGCCAACTGGAGGCCGCGACCGTCCACGGCTTTGCGTTGCAGACGAACTACATCTCGGAGCCGGGCGACCACGCCGCTGCCAGCGAGTTTCCCGTTTCCGGGACAACGGAGAGTTCTGCCTTCCTGACCGGCATCGACGTCGCCGCCAGCCCGGAGAGCAGCGCTATCGTGACACTTGGCGACTCGATCACCGACGGCTTTGGCTCTACCAGTGGCGCCTACGGCACCTGGCCGGATGCCCTGGCCAACCGGCTCGTCGTGGCTGGTCTGCCACGCGCCGTCCTCAACGAAGGGATCGGCGGCAACCGCCTGCTCTCGGACCCACCTGCCGACTTCGGCCTGGCGATGGGAGCGAACGCACTGGCCCGTTTCGACCGTGATGTTCTTGGCCAGGCCGGTGTGGAGTACCTCATCGTCTACATGGGTATCAACGATATCGGCATGGGCATGATGGACCCAGGCCAGGTGCGCACCTCCGCCGAGCTGATTGCCGCCCTGAACCAGATCATCGAACGCGCGCACGAGCGTGGCATCACGGTCATCGGTGGGACGATCACGCCGTACGAAGGCGCGGACTACTTCTCGGCGGACGGAGACGTGACGCGGCAGGAGGTGAACGCCTGGATCCGCACGAGCGGTGCTTTCGACGAGGTCGTTGACTTCGATGCGGTGGTCCAGGATCCAGCCCAGCCCTCCCACATCCTGGCCGCCTACGATCCTGGCGACGCCCTGCACATCAACGACGCGGGCTACGCCGCCATGGCGGAATCGATCAACCTGGAATGGTTCACTGGCTAGTCTTGCCCAGCAGCCCCCGACCCTGCTCGCTGCGCGGAGCAGGGTCACCGGGACCACGAATCCCATCCAACCACAAGTCCATGTCGACGTGTCTCACGATCTGCCAGTTTCAGAGCCGGAGGTGATGAGTCCTTGCCCACCACCCTCTCCCAGCGTGACCTGAATCGCGCCACCCTTGCCCGGCAGCACCTGCTGGCAAGAACCGCCATACCTGCGCTCGCGATGATCGAGCACCTGGCCGGCCTGCAGGCGCAGCTCCCGCGCGATCCCTACGTGGGCCTCTGGTCACGCCTGGAAGACTTCGAGGCAGATGAGCTGGCCGATCTCCTGCGGACTCGACGGGCCACGCGGGCGCCCTTTATGCGCTCCACCATTCACCTGACCAGCGCCGCCGATGCCGCGCACCTCTTCACCCTCCTGGATTCATTTCAGTACCAGCGGACCATGACCGGCACCCCGTTTGGCAAGCGTCTCCGTGATCTCAATCTCGACGACTTGCGTCGCGCCGCACGGGAGTTCGTCGAAGAAGCTCCGCGCTCCACAGCGGAACTTGGTCCCCTGCTTGAGACGCGATTCCCTGGCCACGACGGCGAAGCGATGGCCATCGCCGCCACGCGCTTCGTGCCCATGGTGCAGGTCACACCCCGCGGCCTCTGGAACCAGAGCGGTCAGACCCGCTGGACGACTGCCGAGTCGTGGCTTGGCAGGCCGCTCGTCGATACACCCTCGCGCCAGGACCTCGTGCTGCGCTACCTGGCCGCCTTCGGTCCCGCGAGCGTGATGGATATGCAGAACTGGTCCGGCCTGACAAAGCTCAGGGAGGATTTCGAGGCGCTCCGCCCGCAGCTCGTGACGTTCCGCAACGAGCAGGGCAAGGAACTTTTTGACCTGCCAGATGCTCCGCGCCCTGCCGCTGATACGCCAGCGCCGGTCCGCTTCTTGCCCGTCTACGACAACATCCTGCTTGGCCATGCGGATCGATCGCGCTTCTTTGCCGGCGACACGCCGATACCCGGCGACGCGGGCCTGGGTCGCGACGTGGGTTCGATCCTGGTCGATGGGTTCGTGCGCGGCATCTGGAAAGCGGAGACCACGAAGCGAACCGCAACGCTGCGGATTCAGCTCTTCAACGGGTGCCCTGTCGCAGCCCAGGCCGGCATTTCCGCTGAAGGTGAGCGCCTGCTTGCCTTCCTCGCTGATGACGCCACACCTCGCAACGTCTCGTTCGCCCCCCTCTGCTAACCAGCTTCACAGGAGATGCAGGTGACCGAAATCCACCCCACCCAGCTCTACCTCTTGCGTCTCGGAGGCGGCGATATCCCGGCCGAACCGCCCATCTCGATGTCGTTCGGCAGTTACCTGGTTCGCATGAGTGATGGGAGCAACGTGCTCATCGACACCGGTTTTCCACCGGGTTGGGATGTCTCGGACCGCTTCCCGACGCTCCGCTTTGACCAGGATATCGTCAGCGCCCTGGCCGGTTTGGGGCTGCAGCCAGAAGATATCGACATCCTCATCACGACTCACTTTGACCCAGACCACGCCGGAATGAATGATGCGTTTCCCCAGGCAGAGATCGTCGCGCAGCGCGAAGGCTATGACGAGGCTCGCAATGGGCAGCAACGAGCAGCCCTTACCCGTGAGCATTGGGATGCGCCCAACTTGCACTACTGCCTGGTCGATGGGGACACGGAAATTCTTCCTGGCCTCACGGTGATCGCCACTCCCGGCCACGCACCCGGCCATCAGTCGGTGCTGGTGCGGCTACCACACACCGGCAATGTACTTCTCGCCATCGATGCCGTAGCCCAGGCGAGCGCCTTCACGCCAAACCGGGAACCGGCGCCCATGGACCTCGACCCGGCCAGAGCTATCCAGAGCACGGTCAAATTGCTTGATCTCGCAGAGCGGGAACAGGTGACCCTGGTAGTGCACGGCCACGATGGCACGCAGTGGGCGGGGTTGAAGACGGCGCCCGAGTTCTACGACTGATCGTTCCAGCCCAGATAGGCTGACGAATTTCTCAGTACCCGATCGGCTACGCTACCTGGAGTGCTCCACTCATTCTCGCGCCTTTTACCCAGGAGCAGCTTGGATGCCACAACCAGAGATTTCCGACCAGGAAATTGCCGCGCTGATTGCACGCGTCACGGTCGCTGCAAAGGCCTACATCAGCGGCGACATGGACACCTATTTCTCCCTGATCCACCATGCCGATGATTTCACCCTGATGTCTCCGTTCGGTGGCGAACCGGAACACGGGTTTGACACGTCACCGGAACGCCTCGCAGCCCTGAAACACTTCTTCCGTGGGGGCGAGGCGGAAGTTGAGGTCATCTCGACCTATACCTCCGGAGACCTGGTTGTGCTGGTAGTTGTTGAGCGGCAGCGTGGGGAAGTCGGCGGATTGCCCGAACAGGAGTGGTCGTTGCGTGTGACCTGGGTGTTCCGCCGCACCGCGGGCGACTGGGAGCAGGTGCACCGTCACGCCGATGCTCTCGTGCATCCGATTTCATTCGAGCAACTTGCGGCACTGGCCCGGGGCTAGAGCCTGGACCAACGCCGCAAGTTGAAACTGACGACTAGTAGAAGAACCGTTCCTGCCCTTCGTGCTCCACGTACTCCTCGCGTGCCTCACGCACGGAGGCAACGGCCGAGACCTCAGCCACTGGCACATCCCACCAGGACTCGAACCCTGGCACGCGCGCGTGCTTCTGGACCGGGACGTGGATGACCGTGGTCTTCGTTTCCTGCTTCGCCCGCTCCAGCGCCCCGCGAACTTCGGCTTCGGTCTCGGCGCGAATCGCGACCGCCCCGAGGCTGGCGGCGTTCGCCGCGAAATCGATCGGGATGTACGGGCCGTCCAGGATGCCGGTCCTCGGGTCGCGGTAGCGCAGCTCGTTGCCGTATGACGGGGATCCGGTCGACATCTGCAGGTTGCGGATGCACTGGTAGCCGCTGTTGTCGACCACCACGATGATGATCTTCTGCCCCTCCTCGAGGGAGGTCACAATCTCGGTGTGCAGCATCAGGTAGGAGCCGTCACCCACCATCACGAAGACCTCGCGTGAGGGATCCGCCATCTTCACACCAAGGCCACCGGCGATCTCGTAGCCCATGCAGGAGAAGCCGTACTCCAGGTGGTAGCCCTTGGGGTCCACCGGGCGCCACAGCTTCAGCAGGTCCCCGGGCATGCCCCCCGCGGCGCAGACCACGACATCACGGGGGCCGCTCGCCTCGTTCACGATGCCGATCACGTTTGCCTGCGTCAGGTTCTCCGGGGTATCGACCGCCCGGATGCCATCGACCGCCGCATCCCATTCCGCCTTCAGCGACTCCACGCGGTCGCCGTAATCCGCCGATGTCCGCACCTTCGCCGCGGCCGCGCCCTCCCGCAGGGCATCCAGCGTGGCGCGAGCATCTCCGACCAGCGGGAGTGCGCCGAACTTGAAGGCATCACGCGAAGCAACGTTGATGGAGACGAACTCCACCTCCGGGTTCTGGAACTGCGTGTGCGATGCCGTCGTGAAGTCCGAGAGCCGTGTGCCGACCGCGATGACCAGGTCGGCGTCGCGCGAGAGGCGGTTCGCGGCCAGGCCGCCGTTTGATCCCACCGGCCCGGCGTTCCAGGCGTGGTTCCAGGGCAGCGCGCCCTTGCCGGCCTGCGTTTCCACCACCGGGATCCCGAACGCATCCGCGAAGTCCGAGAGGGCTGCCGTCGCCTCGGAGTAGATGACGCCACCCCCGGCGACGATTACCGGATTCTTCGCCCGGCCAATCGCCTCGACTGCGCGCTGCAGCTGTTCGAGGGGCGGGACTGTGCGCTGCACCCGCCAGACCCGCTTCTGGAAGAAGTTGGCCGGGTAGTCGTAGGCCTCGGTCTGCACGTCCTGCGGCAGGCAGACTGTCACCGCGCCTGTCTCCGCCGGGTCGGTCAGCACGCGCATCGCCTCCGGGAGGCTGGCCAGGATCTGTTCCGGCCGGTTGATGCGGTCCCAGAAGCGGGAAACCGGCTGGAACGCGTCGTTCACACTCACATCAAGGCTGAGGGGGTATTCCAGTTGCTGCAGCACCGGGTCCGGTCGGCGAGACGCGAAGATATCGCCGGGCAGGAGCAGGACCGGGATACGGTTGACCGTGGCCGTCGCCGCGCCCGTGATCATGTTGGTGGCGCCGGGCCCAATGGACGATGTGCAGGCAAAGGTCTGGAGCCGGTTCTTCATCTTGGCGTACGCGGCAGCCGTGTGCACCATCGCCTGCTCATTCTGCGGCCGGTGGTAGATGACCTCGTCCTGCAGTTCTTCGAGCGCCTGGCCGATGCCTGCCACGTTGCCGTGCCCAAAGATGCCCCAGACGCCGGCGAAGAACTGCTGCTCTACCCCGTCTCGCTCGATGTACTGCTGACCCAGGTACTTGACGACAGCCTGGGCCATGGTGAGCCGAATCGTCTCCTCGCGGGCACTCATGGTGGGTCCTTTCTCCTCTCGGCGTCGTGAGTTCTGGTGACCAAACCGGGCTGACGTACTCCCCGCTCCCGCGCAAGTCCTTCAGGAGAGGGGCTGGGGGTGAGGGCCGTTGAGGGGCCAGGTGTGAGGGTCCGGTTAGCTCCGCCTGCCAGCCGCCCCGTTGATCCGGGTGTCGATGTCCTGCCAGGACGTGATCCCGGCGTTCATCTCATCGTTCCAGGTGGCCCGCACCCAGGCCAGGGTCGGGTCGTCGCTCGGCTGCATGGTGCGCACCGGCTCATCACCAGCGAGGACATTCAGGTAGTACCCCGTGTAGCCCTGCGCCATGGCGAAGGTGTGGTAGCCCTCGGGCACCAGCAGCAGATCACCATCGTGGATCACGTACGCCTCATCGATGCTGCCGTCGGCGGTGTGCAGGCGCTGCAGCCCGAAACCATCTTCCGGGTAGATGCGGTAGTAGTAGATCTCTTCCAGGTCCGCCTCGAGCGGCATGTTGTGAACATCGTGCTTGTGCGGCGGGTAGGAGGACCAGTTGCCACTCGGCGTGAAGACCTCGACCACCAACAACCTATCCGCCGGGAACGACGGGGCAATGATGTGGTTGATCTGCCGTGAGGCGTTCCCCGCGCCACGGATTTCGACCAGGACATCATCAGGCGTGATCAGCTTCGGCGGATGCGCCACCTCTGCGCGGGCAGACGTGATCGCCAGCTCCAGCGGCGTCTCGGCGATCACCTCGAACTCGCTCTGGATCGGCAGGTAGAGCGCCCACGGCTTGCCGTGAATCGGGCTCTCACGCTCGCCGATCTGCCACGTCTCACCGGCTGCGGTGACAGAGCAGCGGCCAGCCAGCGGCACCAGCGCCACTTCCTCCTGGCCGGTGGACTGAGTGTATGCCTCGCCAGAGGCCAGGCGAATCACGCGCAGGCCGGTGTATTCCCACCCTGCGCTCTCAACCGTCACGTGGATCAGGGTGCCAGAGTTGCCGTACAGATCGTTCGATTTCAGCAGAAGGGCACGGGGATCAGCAATCGCCATGGCGGGGTCCTTTCCCTGGATGCGAGGAGAGGCTAGAAGCGGCTCGGAGCAACCGGAACGCGCTCCCTGAGCGAGGCTTCGGCGGCGTACGCCAGCGCAATCGCGGCGCGAGCATCCTGTCCGGTAATCGGCACGGGGAGATCATCGACGATGCAGTCGATGAAGACACGCAGCTCATCGATGTAGGCCTGGTCGAAACGCTCCAGGAACCAGTGAATGTGGTCGCTGTGGATCCCCCTGGCGTCCAGGCGCAGCATCGGCGTGTCACGCGAGTAGCCGATCATCAGCGCACCTTCGCTACCGAAGACTTCCGTGCGCACGTCGTAGCCAAACCCGGAGCGGCGGCTGTTGTCGATCACGCCTAGCGCGTCGTTGGCAAACCGCAGGGAGACCACGCTGGTATCGACATCGTTCAGTTCGGCGAAGACCGGGTCGACGATGGCGCTGCCCATCGCGAACAACTCGGTTACTTCCTGGCCCACCATCCAGCGCACACAATCGAAATTGTGGATCGACATGTCGCGGTAGAGACCACCGGAGGTCTCCAGGTAGCCACGGGGCGCCGGGTTTGGGTCGCGCATGGTGTCGCGGATCGCCTCGATCCGTCCCAACGCGCCCTCGTCGATCAGCGCTTTCGCCTTCGCGTACGCCTTGTCGAAACGGCGCTGGAATCCCATCTGCAGCCGCACCCCCGCCTTTTCAACGGCAGCAAGGGCGCGGTCGGTCGCCTCCAGGTCCAGGGCGATCGGCTTCTCGCAAAAGATCTGCTTACCCGCCTCGGCAGCGGCGATGATCAGCGGCGCGTGGCTGTCGGTCGACGAGCCGATGACGATGGCGTCAATGGCCGGGTTGGCGATGACGCCCTCCGGGTCATCGCTCCAGCCGCCTGCCCGTACGCGCTCGGCGAGCGCCTGGGCGGATGGGCCATGCACATCGGCAATGACGGCCAGTTCAGCACGTGGGATGAGCGAAGCTAGCGTGGCGGCGTGGCGCTGTCCGATGCGCCCGGCGCCGATGAGCGCAACCTGCACCCGCTCCGGCATGGAGTTCCTGCTCCTTCTCGCGCGTCCCTGCAGCCAGGGGCTTGCTTCGTACGCTGGCTACGGCCCCAGTGGGTTCGTGCCGTTGACCAGCACTTCCTCGCCGTCACCGACGCCATCGCCATCGGTATCGAACGACGCCGGGCCGGTGCCGTAAACAAAGAGCTCGTCGGCATCGCCCAGCCCATCGCCGTCACTGTCCTGCGACACCGGGCTGGTCCCGTAGTTGTAGACCTCTTCGCCATCCGTCAGGCTATCGGCATCGGTGTCATTGTTCACCGGGTCCGTGCCGTACGTGTAGACCTCTTCGCCATCCGCGAGGCCGTCACCGTCGTAGTCCCGGTTCAGCGGATCCGAACCGTAGGCGGCCTCTTCGGCGTCGCTCAAGCCATCACCGTCGGTGTCACCCTCAGCCGGGACAGCCTGCGGCACCTCGGTTGGCACGGGGGTCGGTTCAACGACAGGCGCCTGCGTCGGCTGCGGTTGCTGATCGACGGGCGGCAGCAGCACGGTCGGCACCGCGGTGGTCTGGGTCGTCGGCTGGGTTGCCTGCTGCGCCGTTGTCGCCGTACCACCTGGCTGCTCGGCGCCATCGACCGGCTCACCGAGTGCCGCGACCACGAATGCGGCCGGTTGCTGGTCCGCGTTGCGCAGCATGAGGGAGCCTGCCACCAGGCGCCCACTGCCGGCCCCGATCGGTGACGCCTGTCCCCCATCCGCCGAGGCCTGCACCTGGCCGGAACTGATCATGACCAGGGCCGGCCCCGTGTGCGGCGGCAGCTCGGATGCCTCGCCTGGGAGCAAGACACCCCGCTGCAGCTCCACATCAAAGGTGCCACGCGGGTAGTCATTGATGGCATCGCTGGTGTAGAGCACGGTGCCGCTGGCCGCGCCCGTGGCGGCATCGGGCGAAATCAACTCGAGCACCCAGATGATGCTGGGGTCAGAGCCAACGGCGTACCGCAGGAACGGGTCGCCGGCGGGCATGAAGAATCCCTCACCTGGCTCCAGGCGGGTCCGCCGGCTGGTCAATTCATTGCGAACGACTGACGCGCCACCGCGCTGCAGCGTGAACGAGGTCGCGGCCGTCTCCGGGGCACCGGTGGAACTCAACCCCACTTCGCGCACGCGCCAGACGACGGGTCCATCAATATTGGTAAGTCCCTGGGCAATGGTGTCGATGTGCGGGGCGCCGGCCGTGAACTCGGCGGACGTGGGAGCCGTTTGCGGCTGCGCTGCGGGAGCCTGTGCCTGCGGCGTCTGCTCGACAGCCACCGGCGACGGTGGTTGGGTTGGCAGATCCTGCGCGGCACTGTACTCCCGCTGATCCACCATGGCGCTCAGGGCAAGCATGGTCGCCAGCGCCACTGCCCCTCCACGAACTGCCCACGTTGGCAGTCCTCCGGCTTTCGCTGCGCCCTGCATCGTTCCCAGCTCCTGTGCCTGACTTCGGCATGCTGCAGCATGCACCGTTTGCGGGAAAACGGGCAGCCGTCTCTCCTCAAAATACCCTGTGTCCCGGTGCGGCGTCTGGCCAGCAACCCACGCATGGTCCGTGACAACGGCCATTCGCGCTACGAAACGCGCCGGTGCGGAGACTATACTTTCCTTTGATCTTGAGCGTTGCCATCCGGGCATAGCTGCACCATCAGGGACATCACCTTTGGTCGTTGAAACCCCCACCCCATCTCAGATTGCCCCCAACTCCGACCTGGCGGACCGCACCAGGCGCGTCGTGGTTGCCCGGGAACTCGGCTATTGCTGGGGCGTGCGCCGCGCGCTGGAAATTGTGGAAGCGGCGGCCGAGAGCGCCGGACCGATCGCCCCCATTGGCGACGTGATCCACAACCCGCAGGTCGTCGAACGCCTGCGCAACAAGGGCGTGGAGGGCGCCGCGTCGGTCGACCAGGCAGTCGAGCGCGGGTTCCGCCGTGTCGCCATCACCGCGCACGGCATGGGTCCCCACCTGGCGGTTGAAGCGGCCGATGCCGGCACGGAGTTGATCGACTGCACGTGCCCCCTGGTGACGAAGGTGCAGCGCCTCGCGCAGAAACTGGTGCGCCAGGGCTACTACCTGGTGGTCTACGGTGATAGCTACCACCCCGAAGTGCGCAGCGTCATTGGCTGGGCTGGCACGTCCAAGGTCGTGGCCGCCAAGAAGGTGGCAGATCTGCCATGGAACGCACCGCGCGGCTCCACTGCGCCGGACGTGGTGACTCCGCCACGCAAGGTCGCGGTCGTCTCCCAGACCACGAAGAACGTTGATGAGTTGATGGCCTTCGCGCAGGAACTTCAGGCCATGGTGATGCCGGAAGGTGGCGAGTTCCGCCTCTGCAACACCATCTGCGAACCCACCTCGGAACGGCAGCGTGCCTTGAAGCGCCTGGTCGAGGAAGATCATGTCGATCTCATCCTGGCGATTGGCGGCCGCAAGAGTTCCAACACGGCACGGCTGGCGGAAGTGGGCCAGGCCATGGGCGTGACCTCGTTCCATATTGAGCGGCCAGAGGAGATCACCGACGAGTGGCTGCAGGATGTCACGACCGTCGGTGTGACCGCGGGTGCGTCCACCCCGGACGATGTCATCGAGTCGGTTGTGGCGTACCTGGCTGAGCGTGGCTATGCCCCGCCGCCCGGCGGCATCCGGCCCGTTGATCCGGACTACGTCCCCGCCTACTAGTCAACGAATTCAGGCTACACAACCGTATCGGGCACAGGAATGCGTGGTGAACACGCAAATTGACATGCGCGAAACGGTGGGATATTCTCCAACGCACGTTTCAAACAACGATCCCAGGTCGGGGTCAGGCAGCGCGCGTGGCCCGAGCGGTTGCCAGGATTCGGGAGGATGCATTCCTGCATTCGCCCGCATACGTGCGTGACAGGCGGAACGACCGCTGTGTTTCAAACCGGAGGAACGTCCATGGATCAGCGTTACACCCGGCTGGTAGAGCAGTTGCAGACGGGCGCCATCGACCGCCGCAACTTCATTATCCGCGCGTTCGCGCTCGGCATCAGCACCAGCGTCATCGGCTCCGCGCTGCGCGCGGGCGGCGCCGCCGCGCAGGACGCCACTCCGGCGGCTGGCGATGCCACCGCCATCGGCAACCCCGCCATCGAGCACATCACGACCACGGACAAGGGCGTTATCCGCCTGTACTCCTCCTGGCCGCTGACCGGCTCCTACGAGCAGCTTGGTGGTGACGCGGTTGAGGCGATCAAGCTGGCGTTGAGCGACTACGGCAACGCCGCCGGCGGTTTCGCCCTCGAGTACACGCCGCTGGACGACGGCATTGCCGCCAACAACGGTGGTTGGGATCCGGGTGCTGAGTCCGCTAACGCCAACCAGGTGATCGCCGATCCGGATGCGATGGTCTACATGGCCACCTACAACTCCGGCGCGTCCAAGATCTCCATCCCGATCACGAACGAGGCGGGTCTCGCCCAGATCTCCTACGCGGCCACCTACCCCGGCCTGACGAAGGCGATCGAAGGCCTGACCGAGGCCGGCGAGCCAGACTCCTACTACCCGTCCGGCAAGCGCAACTACATGCGCACCGTCACCACTGACGATGCCCAGGGTGGCGCGGGCGCGAAGTGGGCCATGGAGGAGAAGGGCGCCAAGAAGGCGTACGTGCTCGACGACCAGAGCCTCTATGGGCACGGCGTGGCCACCGGTTTCAACCTCGCCTTCGCGGCACTGGGTGGTGAAATCCTGGGCGCTGAGGGCTACGATCCGAAGGCCCCTGACTACCAGGCCCTGATGACCAAGATTGCCGATGCGCAGCCAGACATTGTGTATGTCGGCGCGACGGTCGATAACAACGCCTCCAAGCTGCTCCTGGACATGCGCTCCATCATGCCAGCCGACCAGGTCATCTTCCTGGGCTCGGACGGCCTGATCAACCAGGAGTTCATCAACGGTGCGGGCGACGCCGCGACCGGTGCGTTCGTTACTTTCGGCGGCGTGCCCCCGGCGCAGCTCAAGGGCGCTGGCGCGGACTATGTCAAGCGCATCACCGAGATCCTCGGCCACGCCCCGGATGCGTACGCGACCTATGCCTATGAAGCCGCCATCGTGGTCATGCAGGCCATCGACGCGGTCGGCGAGAAGGACCGCGGCAAGATCCTGGACGCCATGATGGCGACCAAGGACTTCAACGGCATCCTGGGCCAGCCGTGGGCCTTCACCGAGAACGGCGACAAGGACCTCTCGACGGTTGCTGTCACCGAGATCAAGCCGAACGACCAGGGCGTGCTTGACTTCGCCTTCCTTGAGGAGATCAGCGCCTAACAGCGCGCTCAGCAAGCAACCAGAAAACGGGTTCGGGTGATCCGAACCCGTTTTCTGCACCAGAGAACTCGCGGCGCGGCGGGCGCCTCTATCAGCGCCGAGGTGAGAATGGAATTCAACTGGACGCTGTTTGCTCAGTACCTGATTCTTGGGATTACCAATGGCTCACTCATTGCGCTGATTGCACTCGGCTACACGATTGTTTACGGCATCGTTGAACTCATCAACTTCGCGCATGGCGAAGTGTTCATGATGGGATCCTTCTTCGCGATTACCATCGTTGCTGCATTTGGTCTGTCGTCTGGCGCTGGTGCTGCCCAGATTGCCCTCACCGCGATCGTGGCGCTTCTGGCAGCCATGCTCTTCAGCGGTGCGTTGAACTGGACAATCGACCGGTTCGTCTATCGCCGGTTACGCAGCGCGCCGCGGTTAGCCCCGCTCATCGCCGCGATCGGCGTCAGCTTCATTCTTCAGGGATTTGGCATCTACTGGAAGGGCTCGAACACGATTCTGCCCCCGGAGTTGATTCCCACCAGCGCCCGCTCAGTTAATGTGCTCACTGATTGGCTTGGTCTGGAAACTCGTATTCGCTTTCGCGCCCTTGATCTCGCCGTCATTCTCATCACCATTCCCCTGCTGGTTGCGCTCACGTGGTTCGTCTACCGCACGCGGACCGGCAAGGCCATGCGCGCCGTGGCCCAGGACCGCGGCGCCTCGGCGTTGATGGGGATCGATGTCAACCGCACGATCGCCATCGCCTTCCTGATCGGCGGACTACTGGCCGGAGCCGCAGGCTTCATCGTCGTTTACTACACGAACAGCGCCCGCTTCCAGATGGGCTTCCGCTACGGCCTTTTTGCCTTCACGGCGGCCGTGCTCGGTGGCATCGGCAACTTCAACGGCGCGTTGCTCGGCGGCCTCATCATCGGAATCGTCTGGCAGTTCAGCGATGGTTTTCTCCAGCAATACATACCCTGGTGGGGGGCGCAGTGGACGCCTGCCATGATCTTCGGGGTCCTGGTGCTCGTGATGGTGTTCAAACCGTCCGGTCTACTGGGTGAAACCGTGCCCGAGAAGGTGTAGGGACTTTCATGGCTACCCAGGTTCGCACCGCCGGCGCCATTTCGCCGACAACCGAGAAGTCAACGCGCTCACCGCGGGATGTGGCCACGTTCGTCATCATCCTCGCGTTTCTTGTGCTCTACCCCTTCATCGACCAGGCACTCGGCCTCCGGTTGATTGGGGCCTTCCTCCCAATTGGCATCTACGCCCTTCTCGCCATGGGCTTGAACATCGTGGTGGGCTACGCCGGCCTGCTCGACCTCGGGTACGCGGCGTTCTTTGCCATTGGCGCCTACACCATCGGGTTCCTGACCTCGCCGGGGTCCGTCTTTATCCACAACGGCTGGGTGCCGCCGTTTCTCCAGAGCTTCTGGCCGGCGATGATCGTGGCCTTCATCGTGGCCGCAATCTTCGGCGTCCTGTTAGGCGCACCCACGCTTCGACTGCGCGGTGACTACCTCGCGATCGTCACGCTCGGCTTCGGCGAAATCGTCCCGAACTTCTTCCTGAACGCCACCCCGCTTACCGGCGGCACCCGTGGCATGAACCCCATAGCCAAGCCCCCGGCCATCGGGCCGCTGACATTCGGCCAAACGGACCAGCGCAACTGGTACTGGCTGATCCTGGCGGTCGGACTCTTCTCCATCTTCATCATTCTGCGTCTCTATAACTCGCGCCTGGGCCGCTCCTGGCAGGCCATCCGCGAGGACGAACTCGCAGCCTCGAGCATGGGCATCAACCTGACCAGGACAAAACTCTGGGCGTTCGCGCTCGGCGCATCGTTCTCGGGTTTTGCCGGATCCCTCTTCTCCTCCGCCTTCCAGTACGTGCATCCGAGCCAGTTCGAGTTCACCCTCTCGATCATGATCCTCTCGGCGGTCATCCTCGGCGGCATTGGCAACGTTTATGGCGCCGTGATTGGCGCGGTCCTGATTGGCTCCTTCGACCGTATCCTCGCCGAGCGGTTGACCGCGCCAGTCAACGCGTTGGGCCAGCAACTCGGCAACGAATTCCTGGCGAACCACAACGTTGGTGAAGACCGCTACCTGGTCTTCGGCCTCGCGCTGGTGTTGATGATGCTCTTGCGGCCCGGCGGGCTCTTCCCCAGCAAGCAACGCGCGGCAGAGCTGCAGCCGGAAAGCGAGGACATCTCCGTCCAGGAGCAGGAGGATCTCTACGACGTGCGTATGCACAGCGACCCCACCCCGGACGAGCAGGGAGGTCAGGTACAGTGAGCGCCGCCGCAGCTCCTCGCCCCACGTCGGCAGATGCCATCCTCTCCGTACGCGACCTCACCAAGCGTTTCGGCGGGCTCGTGGCCGTCGACGGCTTCGAGCTCACCTTGCCGCGGGGAGCCATCGGCAGCCTGATCGGGCCGAATGGCGCGGGCAAGACAACGGTGTTCAACATGGTGGCCGGCATCTATCGGCCGACCGCTGGCGAGATCCAGTTCGAAAATCAGTCCATCTTTTCTGACGGAGCCAGCGGCTCGCGGAAGGTCTGGCTACGCCCTGACCAGGTCACCTCCCGCGGGATCGCCCGCACGTTCCAGAATATCCGCCTCTTCTCCAACATGACCGCGCTGGACAACGTGCTGATCGGCATGCACACCCGGCTGCACTCGTCCCCATTGGGCGCGGTGCTCCGCCTGCCCTCCGTCAAGCGCGAAGAGGACGCCGCCCACCAGCGCGCGCGGGAGTTGCTGGAGTACGTGGGCCTGCGAGGACAGGGTCCCGTGACCGCAAAGAACCTCGCCTACGGCGATCAGCGCCGCCTGGAGATTGCCCGGGCTCTGGCCAGTGAGCCCAAGCTGCTGCTGCTGGATGAGCCGACGGCCGGCATGAACCCGAACGAGACCTCACAGATGACGCGGTTCATTGACCGCCTGCGCCGGGACATGGACCTCACCATCCTCCTCATCGAGCACGACATGAAGGTGGTCATGGGTATTTCTGACCAGGTGTCGGTGCTGGATCACGGCGTCAAGATTGCCGATGGCACGCCACGCGAGATTCAACGCAACCCCAAGGTGATCGAAGCGTATCTCGGGACGGGCGCCAGCGAATCGATCGAGACCGCGGTCGAAGCCATTCAGGCTACCGACAGCGCCGCAGTCGCCACGCCCAGCCAGGGAGCACGGTAGACCCATGGCGATGCTGGAAATCAACGACATTCACACGTATTACGGCAACATCGAGGCGCTGAAGGGCGTTTCCCTGACCGTGGAGCAGGGGGAGATCGTCACCCTCATCGGCTCGAACGGTGCCGGGAAGACCACCACGTTGCACACTATTTCCGGATTGGTGCATCCCCGCAGCGGTGACATCAGGCTCTCTGGCAACGTGATCAGCGACAAGCCGGCTCACGTCGTAGCGGGCCTGGGTGTGGCCCACTCCCCGGAAGGCCGCCGTATCTTCAACCGCATGTCGGTCATGGAAAACCTGGAACTTGGCGCCTACACGCGTGGCAAGCCGGACCAGGCTGATCTCGATCGGGTCTTCTACCTGTTTCCCCGGCTGGCCGAACGCAAGAGCCAGATCGCAGGCACCATGTCCGGCGGCGAGCAGCAGATGCTGGCCATTGGGCGCGCACTGATGGCCCGGCCCTCCGTCCTGCTGCTGGATGAGCCCTCCCTTGGCCTGGCCCCGATCCTGGTGGACACCATCTTCCAGATCATCGTGGACATCAATGCCGAGGGCACTCCGGTGCTGCTGGTGGAGCAGAACGCGCTCAAGGCGCTCGCCATTGCCCACCGCGGCTACGTCATCCAGACCGGCAAAATTGTGCTGGCAGGCACTGGCCGGGACCTGCTCGGGAACGATATGGTCCGCAAGGCGTACCTGGGCGAGGACTAGTCCACCTGCGGCAACAGTGTCGCCGGGCGCCACGCCGCGTCTCCGCGGCCCAATTCACCTGCACGCCGTTTCCTGCGACGTGGGGTTCCATGGTGACCGTCGCCGCATCCCGGAACGTTCGATAATCCACCCGGCATGTGCGTCGCGAGAGCTCGCAGCCGGCATCCTCCCGACCTGTCTTCAAGTGTGACTGGAGCCCCAGTGTCCGCGGCTGTCAACCGTCGCTCCGTCTTGCTGACTGGCGCTGCCGGCCGCATCGGCACCGCGTTCCGTCTGGCGCATGGAACTGACTACCGCCTCCGCCTGGCGGACCTGGACCTGGAACTTGACGCCCTCGCCAGCACGCCTGGCGAGGAGCATGAGGTTATCCGCCTCGATGTCTCGGACGCAGCTGCCTGCGAGGCAGCCTGCGCGGGCATCGACACGGTCATTCACCTGGCGGCTGATCCTCGCCCAGACGCTCCCTGGGCGTCCCTGCTGCAGAACAACATCCAGGGCGTCGTCAACATCTGCGAGGCGGCGCTGGCAGCCGGATGTCGTCGCCTGATCTTTGCGAGTAGTGCTCACGCAATCGGGGCGTACCCGCCGGAACGGATGCTGGCTGATGACGCCCCACCACGCCCCGGCAACCTCTACGGCGCCAGCAAAGTCTTCGGGGAGGCCACGCTCTCAGCCCTCGCTGCGCGCGGGCTTTCCGGGATCGCCATCCGCATCGGCGCGTACGATGCTCCCTGGTACTTCGAGGACACAGACGACAACGTCGCTGCGGCGTACATCAGCCCGCGCGACATGAACCAGCTTCTCGTACGGAGCATCGAAACACCGGACATCACGTACGCCGTGGTTGCCGGTATCTCGGACAACCGGCGAAAGCGCTTTGACCTTCGCCTGACCCGCGCGTTGCTCGGCTACGTTCCCCGGGACGATGGCTTTCGGGCACGTGAGGAGCACGCCACTGGTCACCGGGGCGACTGACGTGCTCCTCCCGAGCACTCAGACCTGGGCTTCGTCCTCACACGGCACGTTCACGTAGCCGCTCTTGAAAGGATGCACCTTGCCCGCGTCCGGCTCGAACCGGTGCCGCCAGATGCAGCCGTTGTCGATGCCAAGCAGGTGCAGGGAAACCGACGTGACATCCGAGGTGGTGCGCACCCGGTGGATATCCGTCTCAGGGAGCAACTCGTAGAAATCCCCAGGCACGAGTGCCCGGCTCTCCATGATCGTCAGGTTCGCTTCGTCCTCAACCTCGCCGTGGTCATGGCGAGCGAAGACATCCTCATCCTGCGTACCCCGGTACAGGCCGACGAGACCCCAGGCGAGGTGATCGTGCACCGGCGTCTGCGCCCCTGGCGGCACGACCAGCGCGGAGAGGGCGAGGCTGCCGTCTGTCGTGCGGTAGAGCAGCCACGAACCGATGCCGCTGCCCATTCCACCCTCTGGCGATGGTTCCTGGTACTGCTCCGGCAACCACGTCTTGTCTGCCAGCAACTCGGCAAAATGCGGGCGAATGGCGGCAATCACCGCGCGTGGCTCGTCACCACTCGCCTGGATTTCGCGCACCTTTGTGATGAACGCCCGCAGCGTGTCGTTATCGACAACGTATTCGTCCTGCGCTTCAACCACCGCAGCCACAAGGACCCCCTTTCATGATCGACAACTCCAGTTTACTCCGAAGCATCTCAACACCGCTGCGCCGCTGGCGGTATCCTGAGGCAACGACGCGCATCCGCACCTACTGTGAGGACGACCGATGACTGAGCCGCCATCACTGCACGGCGTACCACACCTGAACCCGCCTTCCGTGATCAAACGCGCCGGCTGGCAGGATAGCGAAGAGCTGCGGGTCAACAACTGGCTCACCGCCTGGGATTGGGCCGAACCGCTGGACGCGGCGCTTGTCGGTCTGCCCTACTCGGGCGCCTCAATCAACCCATCGGCAGCGTACGGTGCGCCGGAGGCGTTGCGCCTCGCCTTCCGCTACAACACGACGTACTCCCCGGACTGGGACACCGACATCCGCGGCCTGCGCGCGCGGGACCTGGGCGACGTCGGCGGCCACCTGACGGACGTCGTGGCAGCACACGGCAAGATCGAAGCCGCGGTCGGCGCAATCTGCGCTATCGAACCAAAGTTCGTCCCGATCATGATCGGCGGCGATCACTCCGTCACCGCGCCTGCGGTCCGCGGCTTCTGTGCAGCCAATCCCGGCAAGCGGGTCGGCGTCATCAACATCGATGCCCACCTCGACGTCCGCAACTTCGAGCACGGGCCGCACAACGGAACGCCCTTCCGGGCCATCCTGACCGGCGGCCTGCCGATCGCCCCAGAAAACTTCGTGGAGCTTGGCATCCACGGCTTCATGAACGCTGCGGCGTATGTGCAGTGGTTGCGCAAACAGGGCGCCACCGTCATCAGCGGGCGCGAGATTGCCTGGCGCGGCATGGAAGCCTGCATCGCCGAATCGCTGCGCGCCGCCGGTGAGGGAACGGACCTCATCTACCTCAGCGTGGATATCGACTGCCTGGCGTACCCGTGGGCTATCGGCACCGCCGCCACCTCGCCGGAAGGACTGAGTGCCTGGGAACTCCTGGAAGCAGTCTACGCCTGCGGGCTGGACTCGCGCGTCGCCGCCATGGACCTCGTCGAGATCGACCCCAGCCGTGACGTCAAGGATCTGACTGGCCGCACTGGCGCCAGCATCGTGCTCACGTTCATGGCCGGGCTGTACCGCCGGCTTCACGGCAACCGGGGTTACGTCTAGGAAGATAAGGCATCACGATGAGCGAAACACAGGATCTGTCCGGGAAAGTGGTGGTCATCACCGGTGGTGGCAGCGGGGTCGGGCGCGCCACCGCGCTGGCACTCGTCCAGGCCGGGGCGGTACCGGTGCTCCTGGGCCGTACGGAGCAGCCGCTGTCGGAGGCGCTGGACTATATCAGCAGTGCGGGAGGAACGGCCCTGGCGGTCCCGGCTGATGTCGCGGATGAGGAGGTGGTTACGCGCGCCTTTGCCCAGGCTGCGGACGAACTGGGTGGGATCGACGCCGTGGTTCTCGCCGCTGGCATCGGCAAGTTTGGCAATGTCTCCGGCTACCCGAAGGCGGACTGGGACGCCACGCTTGCTACGAACCTGACGGGCCCGTTTCTTTGCGCCCGGGCGGCGATTCCATACCTGCAGGCACGTGGTGGCGGCAACATCATTGCCATCTCCTCTGGTGCCGGCAAGCAAGGCTACGCGGGGCTCGCGGCGTACAGCGCGTCCAAGTTCGGGCTGCTGGGGTTCATGCAGGCGCTGGCCGCGGAGGTCAGCCCGGACAACATCAAGGTCAGCACCATCGTGCCTGGCTCGATCATGACCCCCTTTGGTGACCGCCCGGTGGAGGAGAAGCGCGCAGCTGCCGCCAGCGATCCCGGCAAGAGGTATCTGGAGCCGGAGGACGTGGCCGAGGCTGTGCTTTACCTGCTGCGCCAACCCGCCCGCGCCTGGACCCAGGAACTGAACCTCTGGCCGTTCTGACACGCCGCCAGCTCCCAGACGTCACCCGGACCTTGCCGCAGGACCTTGTTCCCCACTAACCCGGTCAAATGGTGCCATCTGCCGTCATGTGTCATCCTGAGCCTGCGGGCTCAGGATGACACGCGAGTGGAGACGACACCACGAACGCTCGTGATGGCGAACGAGGTCTTTAGACTGCGCTCAGGACGACACGCGTGAAGGAGCGTTGGCCCCCGGACATTATTCCATCCGGAACTGGCCGCCGGTCACCAGTTGAGCATCATCGAGTGACCGCAACGCAGGCAGTAGCCCGGCGCCCCGCTGAGGGCCCGGGGGTTGAAGTAAAGGTCACCCCTCCTCTCGTGCCGCCCAACTCCGGTCCTGCACCACTGGCAGTTGCAACGCGCGCTCGCGGTCCAGGTCCAGGTTCCCGATGTGCAGGGAGATCGGCGCCTGCACCCACTTGTAGATTGAGCCGAGGAAGAGGCGCGTGAACTTCTCCACCCAGCCCCGGATCTGCTCCGCCGGGTACTGCGGGAACATCTCCACCAGGACCATTTCCACTTCCTGCGGGAGCAACTTCTCGGCGCCAAAGAGGTGGAAGCAGGCATCCAGCACCGGGAAGGGCATCAGCTCTGACTCGCCCTGTTGATCGGGCGCCAGCTCCGGTCCGGCCGGGCTCGCCAGTACCTTGCGGATTCCCTCGTACCCCGTCTTCTCCAGGAGGTAATCCAGCAGCGCCATCACCACGGTCTTCGGCACGTTGGCCAGGACGCCGAGCGCACCCTCCAGGTCGCCACCAACGGTGGTGTAGCCAACCGCCTTCTCGCTCATGTTCCCCGTCTGCAGGAAGAGGCCACCAGAGGAGTTGGACCAGTTCCACATGCGCTGGCCCCGGATGCGCGCCTGGATGTTCTGCTTGGTGAGTTCCGTCACCTGCTCACCCGGAGCCAGCATCGACTCCACGGCAGCCAGTTCCCGCTCATACGCCTCGTTGATCGGCACGACCTCCAGCGGGATGCCGAGGTCCCGGGCGATCGTTTCCGCCGCTGATCGCGTTTCGCTGGAGGAATATCGGGATGGCATCGTAAAGGCGTACAGGATCTCGCCCGGGTTCTCCGGGTTGATGCGGCTGGCATACCGGTGCGCGATCAACAGCGTCAGCAACGAATCGCGGCCACCCGAGAGCGCCACGCCAATCTTCTTGAAAACCTTGTTCTTCTCGTAGTAGTCGCCTACGCCGAGCGTCAGCGCCTCCAGGATGTCCTCGAAGAACAGCTCGCGCTGGGACGGGCGCGGGGTGGGATCGGGAAGGAAGAAGGAGCCGTTGCCAGGCACCGGGTAGCGCAGGTGAGCGCGCGCGTGTTCCGTGCTGAACACGTGGTCCTCCACGACAACCAGGGCGGTTGGCGTGTGGTCCGCCAGGTACTCCTCGGCGTCGAGGCGCCAGGTCGTGTTCTCGGCTCGCAGGCGAGACGTGCGGTCAAGGTCCACCGTTACTGCGGAGAACCCGGCCCGCCAGCGCGGCGCTTCCAGCATCCACTTGCCGTTCTGGTTCACGTACCCGCCGCCGTCAAAGATCAGGCCATCATTTGAGCCCAGCAGGTTGGTGTAGGCCAGGCAGGTCTGGTAATCCGCGGCACGGGTGGCAATCAACTCTCGCCGTGTCTGCACGATGCCGAGACGGAACGGCGAGGCGGACAGGTTGCAGACCAGTTCGGCGCCGGAGTAGCTGTGCTGGCGGATTGGCCCTTCCGGGCTCCACAGGTCCTCGCACACTTCCGGCGCAATCGTGCCGAAATCGAACTGGATGATGAGATCGCCGAAGGGCACGTCGTGAACCGTAGAGGTGGATTCCGGCACACCACGGGACAGGGTGCGCCCTTCATAGAAGATGTTGTACGTCGGCAGCTTCTGCTTGGGGTTGATCGCCACAATCTGGCCGCCCGCCAGGGTGGCTGCGCAGTTGTAGCGCAGGCCGTCGTGCAGCACCGAGACACCGACCAGGAGGACCATGTCCAGCGTGGCGGTCGCGGCAGCAATGCGCTCCAGTTCAGTCCACTGCCGGTCAACGAAGCCCTGCCACTGGATCAGGTCCTCGACCGGGTAACCACCGATCGCCTGTTCCGGAAAAAGACCGACCGTCACGTGGTCGGCGGCCATGTCGGCGGCCATGGCGATGACCTTGTCCGCATTGGCGCGGAACGCGCCAACCGTGGTGTTGATGCTGCCAAGACCAATGCGCACGAGCCGCATGCAGACGTTCCCTCTGGTTGGTTCTTGCCGCCGTACCGGCGTGTGAAGCGCCGGAAATCCCTGACCTCGTAGTGTAGGTGACTCCCGCCCGCACTTTCGCTTCTCGGGCTTCACCACCGACGAGATAGGAATTGGAGATTGTGGTATCCTCCCTTCCCGGAACCAATCCGGAGGCAGGGCGTGTCCAACGGTCAAACTCCGGATCAGCAAGAACTACGAGTCATCGGCGTCGCGACAGGGCTCGGATGCTCAATTGTCGTGGCGCTCATTCTGTGCATTGGCGGCGGCGTGCTGCTGGACCGCCAGTTCGGGACTTCCCCCATCCTCACCCTGCTGGGTGTGGCGTTGGGATTGGCAACTGCTGGCTACCAGCTCTGGGAGCTGGCGAAAGTCGGCAATTCGAAGGCGCAGGCGGGGCCGCTGACACGGCAAATTTCCCGCTTGCCTATGGCGCGCGCGTCACGGCCCACACACGGTCAGGGGACGCCCGCCTCACGAGAGCACGAGGAGTAGCGCCCAGGGATGGAGATCCATATCTCGATCGCCGCGGAAACCCTCTTTATGGTGGGTCCTGTCCCGGTCACGAACTCGATGCTCACCATGTTCATCATCATGGGCTTACTGCTCATCGGTGGTGCTGCCATCGCGCGCAACGCCAAGCTCGTGCCGGGACGCTGGCAAAGCCTCTTCGAGGCAGCCGCCGGCTTCATCCTGGAACTGGTTGAGGGCACGGGTGGCCGCACCTTTGGCCGCCGCATCTTCCCGCTCGTCGGCGCCATCTTCTGCTTCATCGCCGTCGCCAACTACTCGGGTGTCCTGCCAGGCGTCGGCACGATCGGCTTCTACCGCGATGAGGCTGCTGAAGCTTCCGCGACGCACGAAGGTGACACCACCACCCTGCAGGGCGGCGAGGGCGAGGCGGTCGTTGTCGATGAGAGCGCCGAGCACACGGAAACCGATGTCGTCGCCTCGACTGAGGAGCCGGCCGCCGCAGAAGAGCATCACGGACCGACGCTCGTGCCCCTCTTCCGCGCTCCCAACGCTGACCTCAACATGACGCTGGCCATGGCGCTCGTCACCTTCACCACCATTCAGGTGTATGGCATCCGGGCGCACGGCGTTGGCGGCCGCATCAAGCACATGGCGGACCCGCCGTTCCTCTTCCCGATCGAAGTCGTCTCCGAGTTCGGGCGCATCATTTCGCTCTCCGCCCGTCTCTTCGGCAATGTGTTCGCCGGTGAAGTGCTCCTGGGCGTGATGTACGCCCTCGCCAACGCCGTGAAGATCGCCATCATCCCGCTGTTCGTGCCGGTGATCTTCATCTTCCTTGAACTCCTCTTCGGCACCATCCAGGCGCTGGTGTTCGCCCTGCTCACAGCCATCTACGTCACCATGGCGGGTGGCGATAGTGGGCACGGGGACGAAGCGCACGGCCATGACGAAGCAGGGGATCATCACGGCGCGCAGCCAGTGGCGGCGCCGGCATCAGCCGCAGCGGGCGACTGATTTCGCGAGTCTCCACACTGCGTCATCGATGTGACGCCGGACGGAACAATTACGCAACCGGGTGGTCCGGGAGCGATAGGAGCAGGCGGCCATCTACCAGGACCGCCAGGGGAGGAAACGGGACGATGGAAGTCGATGCGGCAAAGGCGATTGGCGCGGCGCTGGCGATTGGACTCGGTGGTCTGGGCCCTGGGCTCGGCATCGGCTTCATCGGCCGTGGCGCTATGGAAGCCATCGGCCGTAACCCTGAGGCCGCCGGCGAAATCCGCACGGTCATGATCCTCGCCGCCGCTCTGGCGGAGGCGGTCGCCATTTACGCGTTCGTTATCGCGATCATCATCGCGTTCGTCGTCTAGCCAGAAGCGCAGGGGCTGCCGGGCGCAGGGGAGACGGGCGCGTTACGCGTCACTTCCCCCGCCGCCCGGTGGCCCCGAACCTTCTCCCGGAGATCGACACGCATGGGCGCACTCGGACTCAACCTGTGGGGCTTGATCGTTCAGATCATTGCCTTCATTGTATTTGTCATCCTGTTCTGGAAGTATGCGCTCGGCCCCATCACCAACATGCTCGACGAGCGCAGCAAGCGCATCGCCGACAGCATGGCGGCGGCGGACCGGATGCGCCAGGAAATGGCGGCAGCCAGCGCCCGGAATGAGGAAATCCTGGCGGAAGCCAGGCAGCAGGCGCAGCAAATCATTACGCAGGCGCGCGAAGTGGGTGATGCCACCGTCGCGCGGGCCCAGAAGGAAGCGGC
The DNA here is from genome assembly GCA_046328375.1 of Thermomicrobiales bacterium. Lineage (GTDB taxonomy): Bacteria > Chloroflexota > Chloroflexia > Thermomicrobiales > UBA6265 > JACCXM01. The sequence continues at coordinate 51,568 of JAXLWT010000024.1, read as the reverse complement.
GGAACAGGCCGATGCCTACCTGGCGCGGGCCCAGGCAACGTTGCGGCAGGAAACCGAACAGGCCCGGCTGCAGTTGCGGCAGGAACTTGCGGACCTGGCCGTCATGGCTGCTGGCCGCATCGTGAAGAAGGAACTCGATCCCGCCGCGCAAAGCACCCTTATTGAGGAAGTGCTGAACGAGGCGAGTGTGCCGGCCGGAGGGCGCGGCTAATACAGGCAAAGAGCCGAAAGGTAAGGTATTTCGTTGGCTAGCAGTGCGGCAACTCGATACGCTCAGGCAGTTTTCAGTCTTGGTAAGGAACGCGGCACCCTCGATGTGTGGCAGTCCGATCTGACCGACCTTGCCACGATCACGGGTGATTCCCGTGTTGCGTCCTATCTCAGCAACCCCAGCATCACCGCAGACACCAAGCTGGCCACCCTGGAGGCGTCGTTGCCGTCCACCGTGCAGCCCGAACTGCGCAACCTGGCCAAATTGCTGGTCGTGCGTGGCCGCACAAACCTCATCCCCCAGATCCGTGAGATCTTCGAGGATCAGGTCCGCACCGAGCGCGGCATCACCGTGGCCCAGGTGACCACGTCCGAGCCGTTGACGGCAGAGGAGGAGGCCCTGGTCCGCGAGAAGCTGGCGGCCATGACCGGCAACACCATTGAAATCACTGCTACCGTCGATCCAGACATCATTGGCGGGATTGTGGTGCGCATTGGTGATCAGGTGATCGACGGCAGCGTCCGCAACAAGCTGGAACGGATGCGCACGCGACTGGTCGCCGGCCGCTAACTGGCCGCTGATGCGGAAGCGGAGCATCCCCTCACCTATCTAGAGGAGCAGACCATGGCGGTACGGCCTACAGAAATCAGCGACATTATTCGCTCCCAGATCGCCGGATTTGATGACGCCACGTCGCTGACCAACGTGGGCACCGTTGTCAGCATCGGCGACGGCATCGCCAACGTGTACGGCCTCAGCAACGTGATGGCCTCAGAGCTGGTCGAGTTCCCACGCACGAACACGACCGGCCTGGCCTTCAACCTGGGCGAAGACTCCGTCGGTGTCCTCGTCCTCGGCGACTACAAGGCCATTGAAGAAGGCGACGAGGTGCGCGGCACCGGCGAGGTCGCCTCCGTCCCGGTCGGCGATGCGCTCATTGGCCGCGTGGTCAACGCGCTCGGCGAGCCGATCGACGGCAAGGGCCCAATTGCCACCGACAAGCGGCGCCCCATCGAGATCATCGCCCCAGGCGTGATCCAGCGCGCCGACGTCGATCAGCCGCTGCAGACGGGCCTCAAGGCGATCGACGCCATGATCCCGATCGGCCGCGGCCAGCGCGAGTTGATCATTGGTGACCGCCAGACGGGTAAGACCGCCGTGGCTATGGACACCATCATCAACCAGCGCGATTCCGATGTGATTCCCATCTACGTCGCCATTGGCCAGAAGCAGGCCCAGGTCGCCCAGGCTGTCCGCATCCTCGAGCAGCAGGGCGTGCTGGACAAGTCGATCGTGGTGGTCGCTTCCGCGGCTGACCCGGCGACCCTGCAGTACCTGGCGCCCTTCGCGGGCACGGCCATGGGCGAGGAGTTCATGCACTCGGGCCGCCATGCGCTCATCGTCTACGACGATCTCTCCAAGCACGCGCAGGCGTACCGCGAAGTCTCTCTGCTCACCCGCCGCCCGCCGGGCCGCGAGGCCTACCCGGGCGACGTCTTCTACCTGCACTCCCGCCTGCTGGAGCGCTCCGCGCGCCTCAGTGATGCGCTGGGTGGCGGCACGCTGACCTCCCTTCCCATCATCGAGACGCAGGCCGGTGACGTGTCCGCGTACATCCCGACGAACGTGATCTCGATCACGGACGGCCAGATCTACCTGGACCCGGAACTCTTCTACGCCGGTATCCGCCCGGCCATCAACGTCGGTATCTCCGTCTCCCGCGTGGGTGGTGCGGCGCAGATCAAGGGCATGCGCCAGGTGGCTGGCCGTCTGCGCCTCGACCTCGCCCAGTACCGCTCCCTGGCCGCCTTCGCGCAGTTCGGTACCGCCGACCTGGACCCGGTCACGCGCAAGCAGATCGAGACCGGCGCGCGCATGACCGAAATCCTGAAGCAGGGCCAGTACCAGCCGCTGCCGGTGCAGGAGCAGATTGCTGACCTGTGGATGGCCGGGAACGGCTTCCTGGACAACGTGCCGGTGAACGAAGTCCGCGAGTTCGAGACGGCGTACCTCGATTACCTGCGCACCGCGAACAGCGACCTGCTCAACCGGATTGCGCAGGAAAAGCAGTTGACCGACGCCATCACCGAAGAGCTGCGTGCCGCGACCGACGCGTTCAAGGCCGGCTCGCGGTGGGGCGGCACGGGCGCGCGCAGCGCCGCCTAAGCGCTGAGGAAGGACGCCCGTGGCTAACTCACGAGAAATTCAGCGCCGTATCCGCAGCGTCGGCAACATGTCCCAGATCACCCGGGCCATGGAGATGGTGTCTGCGGTCAAGATGCGGCGCGCCCAGCAGCGGGTGACGGCCAGCCGCCCGTACAGCGAGCAGCTGCGCCAGATCATGAGTGACCTGGCCAGCCAGCAGCCGGATCCGGAGCAGATCGCCCAGTTCCCGCTGTTGCAGCGGCGGCCGGTCCAGAATGTGATGATGATCGTCGTTGCGCCGGACCGCGGCCTGACCGGCGCACTCAACACGAACATCCTGCGCCGTGCCACTCGCTTTGTCCTGGAAGACGCCCAGGCTCCGGTGAGCATCATCACCATCGGCAAGAAGTCGCGCGACTACTTCGTGAAGACGAAGCAGAACGTGATCGCGGAGTACATCAGCCTGGGTGATGATGTCACCCTCGATGTCGTCCGCGGTATCGCCGATGTCGCTATTGACGAATTCGTCAGCGGGCGTGTGGACGCGGTCTACGTGGTCTACGCGCGCTTCGTGAACACCCTGACGCAGCGGCCGGAAGTGGTGCAGATCCTGCCCATGGAAGCGCCTGCCACGCACGACGGGTACGTCGACTACATCTTCGAGCCGAGCCCGGAAGAGGTGCTGAGCGCGCTCCTGCCGCGCTACATCGAAGCGCAGCTCTACCAGGCGATTCTCGAGAGCCTGGCCTCCGAGCACTCGGCGCGCATGGTTTCCATGCGCAGCGCCTCAGACAACGCCAAGGAGATCGTGCAGGAACTGACGCTCTCCCGGAACAAGGCGCGCCAGGCGCAGATCACCCAGGAAGTCTCCGAGATCGCCGCCGGCGCCAACGCGATGGCCGGCTAGACAGGCGGGAGTGATATGAGCACTGTTACGGAACCAGTGGCCGCCACGAATGGCCACGCCGGGAGATCCGGCGAAATCCTCCAGATCACCGGACCGGTGGTGGACGTGCAGTTCCCACCGGACATGCTGCCGGAGATCTACAACGCACTCCACGTCACCAAGGAAGATGGCTCCATCCTGACGCTGGAGACCCAGTCTCACCTTGGCAACGATGCGGTCCGCGCCGTCGCCATGAGCTCCACTGACGGCCTGCGCCGCGGCGCCAAGGTAACGGACGTGGGCGCGGCGATCACCGTGCCGGTCGGCCCGGAGACCCTGGGCCGCATCCTGAACGTCGTGGGTGAGCCGATCGACGAGGCAGGCCCGGTGGTGGCCAAGACCCACTATCCCATCCACCGCCCCGCCCCACGCTTCGAAGACCAGGCCTCCTCGATCGAAGTCTTCGAGACCGGCATCAAGGTCATCGACCTCATCGCTCCCTTCACCAAGGGCGGTAAGACCGGCGTCTTCGGCGGCGCCGGCGTGGGCAAGACGGTCATCATCACCGAGCTCATCCGCAACATCGCGGCGGAGCACGGTGGCTACTCCGTCTTCGCCGGCGTGGGCGAGCGCACCCGCGAGGGCACGGCCCTCTGGGGTGAAATGCAGGCCTCGGGCGTGGCTGACAAGACGGTGCTCGTCTTCGGCCAGATGAACGAACCACCAGGCGCCCGCCTCCGCGTCGGCCTCACTGCCCTGACGCTGGCGGAGTACTTCCGCGATGAGGGCCGCGACGTCCTGGTCTTCGTGGACAACGTCTTCCGCTTCGTGCAGGCAGGTTCGGAAGTCTCCGCGCTTCTCGGTCGTATGCCGAGCGCCGTGGGGTACCAGCCGACGCTGGCCACGGAGATGGGCGCGCTCCAGGAGCGCATCACCTCGACCAAGACCGGCTCCATCACTTCCGTGCAGGCGGTCTACGTGCCCGCCGACGACTACACGGACCCGGCTCCGGCCACGACCTTCGCTCACCTGGACGCCACGATTGCGCTGGAGCGCTCCATCGCGGCCCGCGCCATCTTCCCGGCGGTGGATCCGCTGGGCTCCACCTCTCGCATCCTCGATCCGCTGGTGGTTGGCGACGAGCACTACCGCGTTGCCCGCGAAGTGCAGCAGGTGCTGCAGCGCTACCGCGGCCTGCAAGACATCATCGCGATCCTCGGCGTGGAAGAACTGAGCGACGAGGACAAGTTGATCGTGTCCCGCGCCCGCAAGCTGGAACTCTTCATGTCCCAGCCGTTCTTCACGGCGGAAACGTTCACCGGCATCCCCGGCCAGTACGTTTCCATGCAGGACACGGTGCGCTCCTTCGATGAGATCATCAAGGGCAATGTGGACGATCTGCCGGAGCAGGCCTTCTACATGGTCGGTGACATCGATAGCGCCAAGGCCAAGGCGGCCGGCATGTCCTCGCAGGCGGCCTAAGCAGAGGTCAGGGAGAACGGTTCACCATGGCCGGCAAACTTCGTATTGAGATCGTGACCGGAGAACGCGTCATCTTGCAGGAAGATGACGTGGACATGGTGCTGGTTCCCGGTGCGGCTGGCATGCTCGGCATCCTGCCGCAGCATGCCCCGCTCGTCACCACCCTGTCCCTGGGTGAGCTCCGCATCAAGAAGGGCGGCACGGAGCAATCGATCCTGGTCTTTGGCGGCTTCATGGAAGTCTCCAACAACAAGGTGCTGGTGCTCGCCGATACCGCCGAACGTGTGGAAGAGCTGGACCTGGCCCGGGCCGAAGACGCGCGCAAGCGCGCCGAGGTCTCCATTGCCAGCCGGCAGTCCACCATGGACCTCGAAGCTGCGCAGGCTTCCCTGCGCCGCGCCAACCTGCGTTTGCGCGTGGGCCAGAAGCGAGGCGGCCGCGGCGGCGCACGTGGCGGGGGCGAAATCCCCGGGTCCCTCAACTAGCACCCGCACGACCGCCCCGGCTCTCGCCGGGGCGGTTTTGCGTTTCCGGCCATGACATCAGACAATCCTGCCAGACGATCCGAAAAGCGTGTCATCCACACTCATGTGTCATCCTGATCCTCCCACCTCGCAGGCGAAGGATCTCGTGCCGTTGCCAGTGAGCGAACACGGAAGAACGCGATCGTTCGCAAGCTCAGGATGACACCGAACACTGCTGGCTTTCTCGGAGCACGTATTCGCACCGACACGAACAGGGAGCACCATGAGCGAACCACAATCCCAGGAAGACCTCGCCTATCTCTCTGCCACCGAGCAACTGGCACTCTTCCACCGCCGGGAACTCTCTCCGGTCGAGGTGCTCCAAGCCCAGATTGCCCGCGCGGACGCGCTGGCTGAGACCGTTAACTCGCTGACCTGGCGCTTCAACGAGCGCGCCCTGGCCGAAGCGCAAGCCGCCGAGGCCCGCTACCTGGGCAAGGGAGACGCGCCGCGTGCCCTGGAGGGAATCACGCTCGCCATCAAGGAGGAGATGCCGGTCCAGGGGCAGCCGGTTACCAGCGCGTCCCGCGTCTACAAGGACGTCATTGCCGAAGACACCGCGCCGTTGGCAGAGCGCGCCATGGCGGCCGGGGCCATCGTCCACGCGCGGACGACACAGCCGGAATTTGCCTGCACGGGCTTCACGCAGTCAGACATGTTCGGCATCACCCGGAACCCCTGGAACCAGAACTACGATGTCGGTGGTAGCTCTGGCGGCGCGGGCGCGAGCCTGGCCGCGGGCCTGACGACCCTTGCCGGCGGCTCCGACATTGGCGGCTCCATCCGCATTCCCGCCTCCTGCACCGGAGTGATCGGCTACAAGCCCCCCTACGGCCGTGTCCCGCAGCAGCCCCCTTTCAACCTCGACCACTACTGCCACGAAGGCCCGATGACGCGCACCATCGCTGACTGTGTGCTCTTCGAGAACCTCATTAGCGGCCCCTCGCCCATCGATATCGCCTCCCTGCGCGAACGCGTGGAATTGCCACTCGATCCTCCCGGGGTCGCGGGGCTGCGCGTTGCTGTCTCCGTGGACCTGGGTAGCTGGGACGTGGAGGCGGACGTCAAGCGCAACACGCTGCGTGCGGCCGAGGCCCTGCGGGCGGCGGGCGCAACGGTTGAGGAGACCGGCTTCACCCTCGACAACGAAGAGATTTTCGATGTTGCGCACGCCCACTACGCCAACATCTTCGGCCCCAGCGTGGCCTCCTTGCTGGCAGAGCACCGGGACGAACTGACCTCCTACGCCATCGCCTTTGCCGAGAACCAGGCCCTGAGCCGCGATATCAGTTTCCTCGAGGGTCTGGCGCGTGAAGGGGCAATCACCAATGCCCTCGGGCACCTGCTTGAGGAGTACGACGCGCTGATCTGCCCAACGCTCGCGATCCCGGCGCTCCCGGCAGACACACCGTGGACAGTTACGCTCCCGAACGGCACCGTCACTTCACCGATGCAACACCTGATGACCATGCCGTTCAACATCGCCAGCCGCTGCCCCGTCCTGAACGTGCCCTCCGGCTTCGCGGACAACGGTGTTCCCACTGGCCTGCAGATCGTGGCCCGCACCTTCGACGACCTGACCGCCTTCCGCCTTGGCGCGGCCCTGGAGCGCGCCGGCTTCTGGAACTACGCCACCACCCGCCCGGAGCTGGCGGTGTAACGCAGGAAGAAGAGGCTCGCCCCAGCGCCACGTCCTGGGCAGGTACTCATGACGTGGCGCCGGCCCTCACACATCAACCGCAAGGCCTGATTTGCGCATCCCCTTCCGCCTGTCGTCCTGGGCGAGGTCAAAAGACCTGGTCCCCTACCACCTGGTAAGAGGTGTCCACCACCCTCATCTGTCATCCTGAGCCAGAGGCGAAGGATCTCGTTCCAACCTCCAACCCCTTCCACGCTCGGGGTATGCTGGAGGCTTAAGGATTCGCGCCCGGCCGAGGCCGGGCGAGTGCAGCGCGCCAGGAGGCAGGGGTTGGCCACAACAGTCGAGATGCCACGCAGTTCAGTCCAACCGGAGCAGTCCACTGGCGTACGCGTACTCCGCATTCATGGAGGGAATCCCCTCCACGGTACGGTCCGGATCGGTGGCGCGAAGAACGCCGCGCTGCCAGCATTGGCTGCCACCCTCCTCACGAGCGAAGAGTGCACGCTCCACAACGTGCCCGACCTGGCCGACATCGAAACCATGCTCGCGCTCCTCCGCAGCCTCGGCGCGGAGACCGAGCGTGACCGCAAGCGCAAACTCGTCCGCGTGCGGGCCGCCAACATCACCAGCACCGCGGCGCCGGCCGAGCTCGTGGGCAAGATGCGCGCCTCCTTCCTTGTCGCCGGGCCGCTGCTGGCGCGCTGCGGCGAAATGTCCGCCTCCACGCCCGGTGGCTGCCAGCTTGGCGCGCGCCCAGTCGATGTCGATGTGCGCGGCTTCCGCCAGATGGGCGCCCAGATGAGTTTCCCGGAGGGCGGGCAGTTCGTGGCCGGGCAGACCACGGGCCTGCGCGGGGCAGCCATCTACATGGATTACCCCAGCCACACCGGAACCGAGAACCTGCTCATGGCCGCCAGCCTGGCCGCTGGCCGCACCACCATCGTTCACGCCGCGTGCGAGCCGGAAATCGTCTTCCTGGGCAACATGCTGATTCGCATGGGCGCGCGCATCAAGGGTCTCGGCACGCCGACCATCACGGTTGATGGCGTCGATCGCCTGCACGGTGTCTCGGAACACATCCTCCCGGACCGCCTGGAGGCCGGTACGTACGCCATTGGCGCACTCGCGACCGGTGGGGAAGTGACGCTGGAGGATGTCGACGCCGCGGCCATGTTGCCGCTCACCGCGAAGTTGCGGGAGGCAGGCGCCCGCATCTGGCTGGACGGCAATGACATGCTGATCCGTCCCGGCAACCGCCTGAGGGCTGTGGAAATCCAGACACTGCCCTACCCAGGATTCCCCACCGATCTCCAGGCCGCCTTCGCAGTCCTCATGACGCAGGCCACCGGTGTCTCGCGCATCCACGAGCGTGTGTTCGAAGACCGATTGCGCTACACCGATCAACTGCGGGCGATGGGCGCGCAGATCGCGGTGCCGCGCTTCCTGGGAACCGACGACAGTGGCGCCGGAATTCCGGGCACCATTCACTACGGCACCCGGGCGGAGATTACGGGCCCGTCGCCGCTCCAGGGCGCCGCCGTGCGCTGCCTCGACATCCGGGCCGGCGCGGGCGTCGTACTGGCCGGCCTCGTCGCCTCCGGCGAGACCGTTGTCTCGGCGCTCCAGCACCTGGACCGTGGGTACGAGGGATTTGTCGAGAAACTGCAGACCCTGCAGGCAGATGTCACCGAGTCGGTTGCCACCCCGGCGGAGATTGCCGCGACCGTATGACCGAGGTTGCCATTGATCGCGCGGTGATCGACGAGATTGCCGGCGGCGAACTGACGCGCAAGGAAGCGCGCGATCTGGCGGTGATCGCTTCACGCCTGGACAAGCGGCCGCGCCCGACGCGAGATCCCCGCGTGCAACGCTCACGCCTGCACGAGATGATTCGCACCCTCGGCTGCGTGCAACTCGATACCATAAGCGTCATTTCTCGCTCACACGAGACGGTGCTCTGGAGCCGCCTCGGCACCTACGACCCCCGCGTGTTGAACGCGCTCTACGCTGATGGCGGTGCGCTGACGGAATACTGGGCGCACGCGGCGGCCATCATCCCGATCGAGACTTTCCCCTACTACCGGGGTGGCATGGCCGAGTACTGCGAGAAGTACGAGGCCGAGGGCAGCTGGGCAGCACGCAACCAGGATCTGCTGGCTGCCATCCACGAGCGCTTTCGCGACGAGGGTGAGTTGGCTTCCCGCCACTTCGAGCGGCAGGATGACCGTCGCCCGGAGGCCTGGGAGTGGTACGGCGGCAAGCCCGCCCGCCAGGCACTGCAACACCTCTGGTCACGCGGGGATCTCATGATCTCGCGCCGTGAAAATGGCTTCCAGCGCGTCTATGACCTCACCGAGCGCCTCATTCCAGAGCCTCATTTCTCCCATCAACCGACCCAGGATGAGCGGGCTCGCTTCTTTACGCTTTCCGCCCTGCGCGCCCTTGGTGTAACGAACCCGTCCTGGGCCGCGGACTATTTCCGGACCTGGGCGCGACCACACATCCGGCCTGGTGAAACCCAGAGGGAATTGCAGCGCCTGGCAGCAGAAGGCCTGGCCATCCCGATCACGGTGCCGGATGTGCGTGGCCCGCTCTGGATGGACGCCGGGCTGGCGCCGCGCCTGCTCGACCTGCGGGAGGGGCGCGGCAGACCGACCCTGACCACCCTGCTCTCCCCCTTCGATAACCTGATCTGGAACCGTCAGCGGGACGAGCAACTTTTCGACATCGACCTGCGTATCGAGTTCTACACACCGGCTCCGAAGCGCATCTACGGCTACTACTCGCTCCCGATCCTGCACCGGGGCGATGTGGTCGGCCGCCTCGATGCGGTCGTCGACCGCCGTGCCCACTTGCTCACTGTCCGCAATGTCCACCTGGAGGCGCGGACGCGTCCCACTGCGTCGCTTGCCTCCGCCGTGGCCGGCGCCCTCTGGGACCTCGCCACCTTCCTCCAGGCGGAAGAGGTGCTGGTTCTCGCCAGCGATCCACCGGCGTTCGCGGAACTCCTCTCAAGCGCACTCATGTAGGAACGACAGGCGTATGCAGTGGGCTCGGAACCAGTTTGTCCTGGACGACGACCGAGAGCGGCTCGATATGCCGCGCATCATGGGCTGGCTGGCCAAGACGTACTGGGCCGGATGGCGCCCGGCAGCGGAGGTCCGGCAATCATGGGATGCCGCCGCCATCGTCCTCGGCCTGTACGATGGCGCTGAATTGATCGGGTGCGCCCGAGCCGTGACCGACCTCACCCGCTTCGCCTACCTCTCCGACGTCTACCTCAATCCGGCGTACCGCGGTCAAGGCCTCGGCCACTGGCTCGTGCAAACGATGCTCGATCACCCGTCCATCAGCGACAACACGCGCTGGGTCCTGCACACCAACGACGCGCACGGTCTCTACACGCAACTTGGCTTCCAACCGGCCGGTGAGAACGTCATGGAGCGACCCAGGAAGAGCGCGCCGCGTTCCTGAGCCGCGTTGCACACGGTCAGCCCGTGGTGACAGCCGGCAGTCGGTAGCCGGAGCTTCCCGAGAAGGTTCGCGCCGGCGTACCTGCGCGCAACACCCTACTGCCTGGCCATGGCGACCTGCAGCCGCTCCTCCGGCGCGATCAGGTGGTCGTGGCCGTCGTTACCAAGATCGATCTGGACCCAGGCCACGTCGCCGCTGAAAGCGTTGTCCTCCGGGCCGTATTCCGGCGAGACCGGCGAGCCAAAGTCCCGCCCCACGTCGCACGTCTCGTCCGAGAAGATCATCGATTGCGTGGCCGCCACCCGCCCCGACCCGGCCGGATTGCCATCAACGTAGAGGGTGACGTCGCCTCCCATGCCCAGGCCGCCGCCGTCGTAGGCAAACTCCATGCGCACCTGGTGGGTGCCGGCCGGAATGGTCGTCTCGGCCGTGACCACAGTCCGATCGAGCCCGAGGTAGTTGTAGCAATACGACAACCGGCCGTCCCTGGCGTACAGGCTCCAGCCACCACCCGCACCCCCCTGGGCGACGATGACGCCGCTGGCTCCCCCGTTCGGTACCACGACCTCGGCGGTGACGGAGTGGGATGTGTTCTTGATGTTGATGACGGCGCCTTCGCCCAATCGCCCCATGCCGGCGAAGAGGATCTGGCTGTTGCCCCGGATCAATTGGGGACGACCGGCGAGGTCAGGGTTGAAGCGCTCGTAGCGTCGATCATCCAGCGGCAGGACGTGGTACTTCGTCGCCTCGATCAACCAGAGCCGCTGCAAGTGCGCGAGCATGTCCGGATTCTCGGCGGCGATGTTCTGGGCCTGCGTCCAGTCGTCGGGGCCATAGAGTTCCCAGGCATCGTCGTCGAAGGCGGGCAGGTCACCAACCACCCAGGGCAGGCTGTGCCTGGTCACCGCACTCCAGCCCTGGTGATAGATCCCGCGGTTACCGAACATCTCGAAGTACTGGGTCGTGTGGCGCTCATCCGCATTGGCGTCGGCGAAGGTGGAGACCATGCTCACCCCCTCCAGCGGCGCCTGCTGGATGCCGTTGACGAAGCTCGGATGCGGCAGTCCGGCGACCTCCAGCACCGTTGGGGCGACGTCAATGACGTGGTGCCACTGGTGACGCACCTCGCCCCTGGCCGCGATTCCGTTCGGCCAGTGGACGATCGTGCCGTTGCGCGTGCCGCCCCAGTGGGAGGCCACCTGTTTGGTCCACTGGTAGGGCGTATCCATAGCGTGCGCCCAGCCAACCGCGAAGTGGGGGTAGGAATCGGGGCCGCCCCACTTGTCGATGTTGCCCAGCAGGTACTGAGGCGTCTCCAGCTCCGAAAGGTTATTCAGCAAGATGTGCTCGTTGAACGTCCCCTGCAGTGTGCCCTCGGCGGAAGCGCCGTTGTCGCCAATGATGTAGAAGACGAGGGTATCTTCGAGGACGCCAAGATCCCCAATGGCGTCGATCAGGCGCCCCACGTGGTGGTCGGTGTGTGCCAGGAAGCCGGCGTAAACCTCCATCTGGCGCCGCAGGACGGGCTTGAGTTCCTCAGGCATCGCGTCCCAGGCGGGGATCTCCGCCGGGCGCGGCGTAAGCTGCGCGTCCTGGGGGATAACGCCCAGCTCCTTCTGCCGGGCGAACGTGCGCTCACGCAGTGCGTCCCAACCATCGTCAAACTGCCCCGTGTACTTCGCAATCCACTCCTTTGGGACATGGTGCGGCGCATGAGTGGCGCCGGGGGCGAAGTACATGAAGAACGGCTTGTCTGGCATCAGCGCCTTCTGCTGCCGCACCCAGGTGATCGCCTTGTCCGTCAGGTCCTCTGTGAGGTGGTACCCCTGCTCCGGTGTTTTCGGTGGCTCGACCGGGATGGTTCCCTCGAAGAGGGATGGGTAGTACTGGTTGGTCTCGCCGGCGATGAAACCGTAGAAGTACTCGAAGCCGCCTCCGCCGCTCGGCCACTGGTCGAACAGACCCATCGGGCCGGTCTGCCAGACCGGCACCTCGTGACACTTGCCGAACTGCGCCGTGGCGAAACCATTCAGCTTGAGCGTCTCAGCCAGAGGAGCCTTGTCCTTCGGCCAGATGGAAGTCTGGCCCGGAGCAGAGGTGGCCATTTCCGTGACGCCGCCCATGTTGACCGAGTGATGGTTGCGTCCGGTCAGGAGTGCGGAGCGGGTCGGTGAGCAGAGCGCGGTGGTGTGGAAGCGCGTGTGCGTGAGCCCGTTGGCCGCCAATCGTTCGGCGGTTGGCGTCTGCGCCGGCCCGCCAAAGGCGGAGGAGGCGCCGAAGCCGACATCGTCGAGCAGGACGATCAGCACGTTCGGCGCGCCGGCAGGTGGGCGCAACGGCTCGATTGGCGGGAATGCCGTCTCCGGGTCTTTCGCATCATAGGTCGTAAGCCCCACATGCTGCGGGTCTGGGATTGGCAGGACAGCACGGGATATGGACATGTCGGGCATCGCGGGAACCCCCTTCACGGGATGCAATGAGTCGCCGGGAATGATCACTCGCAGACTACAGGACTGCAAGGGGGGCCATCGGTGAGCTGGGCGGCGCGAGCCGTCCGTGCCGCCGTAGGGGCAGACCAACCGCGGCACCTGGCCTGCCCGTGTCAGGTAAACCCCGGGCTGAGAAGGAAAGAGCAAATGGCAGTGGACACTATCCCCGCGGGTGGGGCGTTGCGCCGGTTGTCGGACCTATGCTGGTTTCCAGAGAGGTCAGGCTGGTCGACTCTCCAGTCAGGCCAGGAGCGCAACATGGATGGCTATCGCTCCCATCAGGTCATGCCCACCCAGGCGAACCCTTCCCGCACTGGTGCATTCGCCCATCTCGCCGGTCTGAGGCAGGTTCACGAATGTCGCCCCGCGGCAGGCAACAGTGCCGCCGGTTCGCCAATCAACGAGATGCCCTGCAAGACCTCCAGGCGCTCGTGGGAACGAACGGCCTGCGTGATAACAACCTGCGACAAAGCCAGATCCAGGCACATTCAGCCGCGCCACACCCCCGACATGGCGGCGTGCCACACGCCTTCGGCGCCCCGCGCCCTGCTCCCGACCGGCCGGTCCCTGCCCGGATTTCCCACTACGCGCGGTGAGCCGTAAGTCCTGGTGAAACAAGGAGGAATCTTGCGATGTTCTGGAGACGAACCACGGCAGCCCTGGCGCTTGCGGTACTCACCGGCGTGTTAGGGATGACGGACTACCCATCCACCGGTGCGCAGGACGCCACGCCCCAGGCTGGTTGCCCGGTTACGACCCCCGCACAAAATGGCGCGCTCGTTCGCGACTATTGGGAGACCGTCTACAACGGCAAGGATCCGGGCCGCGTCACGGATTTCCTGGCGCAAGGCTTCGTACGGCATGATCCCGCTGTGGAGGAGGGAAAGCAGCCAGAGCTCACCGACGAGGCCCGCACGGAAGCCCAGTTGGCCGACTTCCCTGATCTCCACGTCAGCGTTGATGACCTCGTGACTGAAGGCGACAAGGTCGTCGCTCGCATGACGTGGCGCGGCACGCAGCTCGATCCCCTCGAACCGTGGGGAGCCCCGGCAACTGGGCGTCCTGCCGAATTCATGGTGATCTCGATCATGCGCGTCGAGTGCGGCCGGTTGGCGGAGGAATGGGCCCTCTACGACGACCTGACGATGCTACGCCAACTCGGGATCATTACAGATGACGAACTGGCCACTATTGGCGACGCCGGGAGCGCCGCGACGGTTGCGAGCACATCCGTGGCGGCCAACACCACGCCGACTCAGGCTGGACGGCCGCGCGTGTTCATCGCCTCATCGGTCGAGGGCCTGCCCATTGCCGAGGCTCTCCAGGTCGACCTGCAGTTCTTCGCCGACGTGACCATCTGGGAGCAAGGCGTGTTCCACCCCTCTCAGGGCTCGCTGTCGGCGCTCGACGAAATCGCCGGCCAGTCCGACTTCGCCATCGCCGTACTCACCCCTGACGACATGACAACCAGGCGCGGCCAGACTCACGCGGTGCCACGCGACAATGTCATCTTCGAACTGGGGTTCTTCATGGGCCGGCTGGGCATCGACCGCACCTTTATGGTCTCCAGCCGCAACCAGCCGCCCACCCTGCCCAGTGACCTGCTGGGGGTAACCACGGTGACCTACGCGGAGCGGGCGGACAACAACCTGGAGGCGGAGGTGGGACCGGCTTCGATCCAGATCCGGCAGGCCATACAGGAGGTGATCGCTGCCGAAGGCGTCAACCCGGTTCACGATTGACGCGGCTGGACTGCGTGGCGCTGGGACCGAGATGCGCCGGAAGGATGACCGAGGTTGGGGCAACCCAATGCTGCTGCCTGTTGCCAGGGAGGTCGATGATGCGTCACATGCCTGTTCGTTTGCTGCAACGACTAACGACCGGGCGGGCTTCGCGTCGCCGCGTGGCCGGGGCCTTTCTGGGTCAAACCGGGCTGATCTTCGCGGGTCTTGCCGGTTGCCGCGCGGCAGCGCAAGCCACGCCCATCAGCGCCACTCCCGCCGCCCCGGTGCAAGGTGTTCCGCTTGACGAGGCCGTCGCTGGACTGGCTCCGCCGGCCGTCTGGGAGCACTTTCTCCAACTCACCCAGATTCCACGCCCGTCCCATCACGAGGAGCAGGTCAGCACATTCCTCGCTGACTTCGGACGCGGTCTGGGGCTGGAAACTGCCGCCGACGTCGCCGGCAACGTGCTCATTCGCAAGTCAGCCTCCCCCGGGAAGGCTGATCGTCCCGGCGTCATCCTGCAGGCCCATATGGACATGGTGCCGGCCAAGACCTCCGATTCCGATCATGACTTCGGGACCGACCCCATCGAGGCCTTCGTCGAGGATGGCTGGGTACGCGCCGACCGCACGACCCTGGGGGCCGATGATGGCATCGGTGTCGCGCTGATCATGGCGCTCCTCGAAGACGACACCATCGTCCATGGCCCTCTTGAAGCGCTCTTTACCGTCGATGAGGAAGATGGGTTTGACGGCGTCAACGCGCTGCAGCCGGGCGTCTTGCAAGGATCGTTCCTGATCAATGTCGACTCGGAAGAGGAAGGCGTGTTCACGATTGGCTGCGCCGGTGGGGTAGATGTCGACGCATCGGCCGATTACGAGGAAGAAGCGACTCCCTCCGGGATGACGGGCATACAACTCGCGATCACGGGCCTGCAGGGGGGACACTCTGGCGTCGACATCAACCGCGGGCGCGGCAACGCCATCAAGCTGCTGGCCCGTCTGCTCTGGAATGCGCAGGAGGCGGTCACCCTGCGCGTCACCTCGATCACTGGCGGCGAGCGCAACAACGCTATCCCGCGCGATGCCGTGGCAGTCGTGGCTGTGCCCGAAGGCGACGCGACGGCATTGATCGCGTTGGTCGAGACAGTCGCGGCGACGATTTTGGCAGAGTTGGCGACCGCCGAGCCGCAGTTGGCGATCACCGCGATGCCGGCAAATCTGCCAGGCAGGGTGATGTCAGCTGATGCGCAGCATCGGATCATCGAGGCGCTGTACGGCAGCCCCAACGGCGTTATGCGCATGAGCGACGCCGTGCCGGGACTCGTGGAGACCTCGACCAATCTCGGCACAGTCTCCGCAACGAGTGGGCGACTGGCGGCAGGCTTCAGGGTGCGCAGTGCCGTCGATTCCGCCCGCGACGATGTGGCGCAGATGATCACCAGCGTGTGGGCTCTGGCGGACGTAGAAACCACGACCTATGACGCATATCCGGGCTGGAGGCCTGACCCGGACTCGCCTTTGCTCGGCCTCATGCAAATGGTCTACCAGGGCCTCTACGGGCGTGAAGCAAAAATCATGGCCGTCCATGCTGGACTTGAGACAAGCGTTATCGGCGCCACGTACCCAGCGTTAGATATGATCTCGATCGGGCCGACGATCCAGGACGTGCATTCGCCCCATGAACAGTTGGAGATCTCGAGCGTCAGCAAGGTCTACGATCTGCTCGTCGCCACGTTGGAGCGGATTGCTGCCTGACCTGGCGCGCGGATTGCCACGATCCCTGCGTAAACGGAGCATTGTATGGTCCAGATCACGAGCGGGTGATCTGGCCACTCGTGACATGCCAGGAGGTGATTGATGCGGCTTGTTGGCTACGTGCTGTTCATGGCCGTGCTGGTGCTCGGGATCAGGGTCGCGCCCCTGTTTCCCGTGGCCACCGCCCAGGAGGCGACGCCATCAGCCGGGAAAGTCTTGCGGCTGATCGAGCACGCGGTGCATTTGAACGATGTTGACCTTGGCGACCCCGGGCCTTCCGTGGGTGATGTGCAAGTCTGGGGACCCAATCCCCTCTATGACGAGAGTGACAGCGCGGACACCGGCGCCACAACCCAGGGAATCTGCACCGCCCTGAACGCGGCCTTTGACTGCATCGTGACAGAGACGATCGTCTTCGCGGATGGCAGCACGCTGCAGATCCAGGGCGTCGAATTTGCCTCGGCGCCGTCGCGACGCACCATTGTCGGAGGGTCCGGGGAATACCTGGGCGCCACGGGTACCGTGGCGGTCGAGCCAACAGAAGACCAGAGCCGGTGGGTCAAGACAATCGAGATCTACCTGCCACGTGACAAGTCGTAAGGGCTGCCAAGAGAGCCACGTCGTCGGGCCGGTCAACTACCTGCAGTCAATGCCGCCTGTTCCTCCCGGAAGCGCGCCACCCACTCATCGGTACGGTCATCGGCCAGGCGCACCGTGCGCGGGTCCGGCAGGTTCAGGGGCGGATGGGCAATGCCCATCCAGTCCAGGATCTCGGCTGTCGCGTCGCTGTACCGCGGTGCATAGTCTTCGTAGACCACCCGGTAGGGCGTGAAGCCTGCCCCGGCCAACCAGGCGCCAATCGCCGCGTCCTCCGCTTCTGCCTGCAGCAGTAGTGCGGCGATACCGGCGTAATCGAAGGCTAGTTCACCCGGCTGCAGTGGCTCGTCACCCAGGCGCCAGGCACGGCCCAACTTTGGTTCCTCCGCGCCACGCCCCTGCCCCCACACCCCGGTCTGGCGCGCCTTGAACCAGGAGATCGCCTGCCGCAGCTTGTCGTCCCGGGTCGCCCAGAGCAGATGTACGTCGGGGAAAAGGTGCCGCAGGAGATCACCTTGGGAGAGGAGAGCCAGCTCCGGTTCCTGCCGGGCCAACTGCTCCAGGTGCAGTAGCTGGCCGTAGAGTAACTTCGCGCCAAAGACCCCGTTGCTGGAGGACCGCTTCGCCTGCAGTTGCTTCACGTACGCGGGCAACGCCGGTGTGTTCCAGCGCTCCATCCAGTGTGCCATCTTGTGCCCGAAGAACTCCCGCGGCTCTCCCGCCACACCGCTGGCCTGCAGCCCCTGCCCCAGCAACGTGCTGCCGGAGCGCGGTGTGGCGATCACCAGGTAACTTTTCGTCATTCCCAAGCCCGCTCCAGCGTCTCACATCGCCTCCCCTCTCCCGCGCGCCGGGAGAGGGGCCGGGGGGTGAGGGTTTCCCCCATTATCCGGGAAAAAAGAACGTGCGCAGCGTAATCAGCAGAAACGCACCAATCAGCAACGGCCAGTAGGCCAACACCGGCAGCAAGTCCCCCCGGTAGCCCAGACCTGGAATGCGCCACCCCTTCACTGCCGCCACGCCATCCAGCACGACCAGCACGATGAAGACATCCAGGATGAGTGGAACCCATTCGAGGTAGGTGAGGCTCTGTGATTCCACGGCGCCACGAATGGAATTGTGATCCAGGATGACCGCAAAGAGCAGCGCGCCCACGGCGACAATGAGATCGAACACCGTGATCCCGAGCGGCCGCACAGCAGTGGCTTCATTCGCCATCAGCAGGAGGAGCAGGAAGAGCAGGATCGCGATCGCCACCTCCAGCACGCCGTGCTCCAGCATCGGGCCAAGGGGATCGCGCGCCACCATCAGGTTGAAGTAGAGCTCCGGGTCCGGGGCGTCGCTGAACCCATAGTCAAGCCCGAAATCGACGTTGTAGTCGAGCAGGTCATAACTGAAGTACGTCTGCACCGGATCCCAGCCGCCAAAGACGAATTGCGTGTCCAGGCCCGGGAGCGCCTCCGGCTGCAGATCCCGGTAGGCCGCGAAGTCCGGTACGAGCATGACTGAATAGTCTGCCTCGGGGTGCCAGAGCCGCAGCCAGATATCCTGCTGATCGAACGGGTACTGGCGGTAATCGAAGTTCTGGCGGAACTGCCCGCTGAAGTACCAACCGATTTCCTGAACGCCATCCCGAGTGACGTTCCAGGCCTCGGTCGGGTTGTAGGCATCCTCGAGCTGCTCCGGCAGGGCGATGCCGCGACGCAGGTCAGCCGGAACATCCGGCCCGTACTTCTGCCAGACAAACCCGGACATCTCGACGTTGCTCGATGACTGGAATTCGAACGACTGCAGGTAAACGCCGGTGGGAATCAGATAGTCATACTGCGCGAACGAGGCAGCGTGGTCGGCCATGAACGCGTCAAGTTCCCCGGTTGAGGTGAGCGGCTGGCCGTTGGTTGGCATGTAGCGGTGAGAGGTGAGAATCACGCTCCACGAAAAGACGAGGGCGACCAGCATGGCGACCGACCACACCACCGCCACTGTGCGTCGTCCATGCAGATTCTGCGGACCAGGCCGGCTCCAGGCGAAGGACGTGGCGAGCACCGTGCCCAGCAACGCCAGCATCGGGTAGATGAGATCGCGCCCGCCTTCAGCGAGACGCAAACCATCCCAGGCTTGCACCCGCTGGACGAGCAGCCACACGAAAAGTGCCGTGCAGCCCACGGCCACCAGCCACGCCAACCGCCAGGCAACGGCCAGCCGGCGCGGCGTACCAGTTGGCATCGCGGTCAGTGACGGCCGATGCGTTCCACCAGCGTCGTGCCAGTGGGCGCCTGGCCCGTCGCCGCGGCTTTCTTGTCCAGCCTGGCGAACCCTTCTTGCGCGAAGCGGATGCCCATCCAGCGCAGGGGTTCAGGCTCCCAGAGTGGCGAGCGGTGATTAACCGTCGGCAGTTGCGTAATCTCGGTCCTTTCGCCGCGAATGAGATCCGTCAGGATGCGGCCAAACAGATTGGTGGTGGCCACGCCCTGGCCGGTGTAGCCACCAGCGCGGGCAATTCCCGTCCGGGGATCGAAGCTGGTGGTCGGCATCCAGTCGCGTGGCATCCCCAGGGGGCCGCCCCACGCGTGCGTGAAGCGCACATGCTTCAGCGGTGGGAACCAGGCCCGGGCCAACTCCCGCAGCATCTCATGCGTCGGCTCATGCCGGTCCAATTCATCCGTGATGAGCGAGTTCTTTCGGTACGGCGCACCTCGCCCGCCGAACATGATGCGGCCGTCCGCCGTGCGGTTCAGGTAGTCCACGGACATGCGGGAACTGGAAACCAACTCGCGGTTGCGCCAGCCAATCTGGTCCCAGTCACTCTCGGAGAGGGGCTCGGTGAGCACGATCAGGGAGTACATCGGCACAATCGTGCGCTCCAGCTTCGGGAGTTGTTGACTGTACGCCTCTCCCGCCAGCACCACTGCCCGCGCGCGCACGTCACCGTACGGCGTGATGAGGCGCGGCTTCGCGCCACCCTCGAAATCGGTAACCGGCGTTTGCTCGTAAATGGTGGCTCCATCCGCCTCGATGACTCGCGCCAGGCCTCGCGCCAGGCGTGCCGGATGGATGCTGGCCGCGGTCGGGTTGAAGAGCCCGGCCACCACGTCCGTCACGCGCACCTTGTCGGCCGTCTGCTGGGCATCGAGCAACTGGTAGTGATCGCCAAGTCCCAGCGCCTGGGCCGCCTGGTATCCCCCCTCGATGCTTGGGCGCTCATGCTCCCCTCGCGCCAGGCGCAGGGCGCCACCCTCTTTCCACTGCGCGTCGATACCCTCGCTACGCACCACACGGTCAATTTCGTGGTAGGTGTCGTACATGGCGCGGGAGACCGCGCGTGCGGTCTCGGCTCCGTAGCGCTCGGCGAGGAGGCTGCCGCTGACCGGGAAACCCGGGTAGCACCAGCCTCCGTTGCGCCCGGATGCCCCGAAGCCAGCGATCTCGCGCTCCACCACAGCGACGCGCAGGGAGGGATCGCGCTGCAACAGGTAGTACGCTGTCCACATACCGGTGTACCCGGCGCCCATGATGGCGACATCAACATCGACGGAGCCATCGAGCCGTGGCCGCGGCGTCAGATCATCGCCACAACTCTCCAGCCAGTACGAGTACTTCGCGTAGTCCTTCGCATGATGTCGGGGATCGATCACTGCCATCCGGCTTTCTCCATGGGCGTCGTTTCGGGCATGGCAGGAATGGTATTCCCCAGTCGCTGTCGCTGCGAGTCGCCGTTCGCTTGCGCTGCTGCCAGACTGCACAGCGGTCACCCCTGGAGAGGGGGACCGCCACCTACCGACACTGAGCACCGGTGCAATCAGCCTCATGATGCCCGCGGAGCGGACCGCAAGTGCCAGCAGATCATGAACGGCGCTCCCGCTATGCCCCATTCTCTTGCTTGAACCAGTCAACGATCTCGCCGAAGAGGCCTTCCAGTTGACGAGCGCCAGTCAGACTGAGATGTCCAGAATCAAAGTAAAGGGGATGTTGTTGCTCGTCCATCAACACACAACTCGCGGGGCACAGGACGGGACGAGGATCATAGATTGGGATTCCTTGCTCCAGGAGCTGATCCTCGAGATGGGAAATCGCAGCACCGTTGCCTGGCTCAATAGCCGAATGGGGCGCTGTGTTTCGTGCGTCCCAGAGTAATGCCGGGACGCTCTGGGCGTAGGTCGGAACTGGCAGGAGCCAGGCGACATCGAGGCCGGCCTGGTGTGCGTCGTCCACAAATCCGGTGGCAAGGGCGAGATCAGCATTCCCGCTCGAAAAATGCACGAGAACTCCATGGACGCCACGCGCCTCCGCCTCGGCCAGGATTTGGGCCGAGCCCAACCTGCCGATCAGGGGGTCGTTTGCTACGGTGAAAAAGAGACGCACTCCTTGTTCCTGCGCGACCGTGGCAACAGAGGTCTTGAGCGCGTCCGCATGACTGTCCCCCAGGAACAGCACGGCTGGTGCCGTGGCGGGCAAGCCCTCGGTTAGCTCACAAAACTGTGCCTGCCGGTTGACGACCCGGTTCATGATGCCGCAACGGAATGGTCCCCGGTCACCGAATGCGTCAAGGATGTTCAACTCCTGCGCGCTGTACGGCATGCGCGAAAGCGACCCGGTCAGCAAGGTGACGATGATGGTTAGCCCAACCATGGCTCCGACGGTTTGCACATTGCTGATCCGGATCCTGCGGCGGTCGCACAGGACTTAGAGCGCCGCTGACACCAATGCAATGGCGGCGCCAATCGCCAGGGTCTGCACCGGGCCAGATGGCGTGAGGATCGTGCCAGCAAACGGGACATACAGGGCGAGGACAATCACAGGAAAGTGCGCCAGGTAGACCGAGTAGGACCAGTCTCCAAGTTTGTGCAACATGACGCCCAGTGCAGACTGTTCCAGAACTTGCGGCAGGCCACAGGCAAGCACGCCTGCCGTCGCCAGGGTCACCAGGATCGCTCCCAGCGCCGGATGCCCATACACGGGGCTGATGGATTCGCCATTTACCGGGAAGGCCACGGCCACGAGGAGCAGAATCACAAGCGCGAACGCGCCAGCCACTGGCCGAGAGAACCGCACCGCACCGTTCTGCGAGAGGTACCGTGCCACTGCGGCCCCAGCAAGGAACTGCCAGATGCGGAACGGCAACAGGAAGAAGGCTGTCTTCGGGCTGATACTCACGAGGATCAGGTCTGCGCCCAGTGAACCCAGTGCCAGGAGCGGAAGCAGGATGCGACTGCGTGCATGGAACCAGAACAGGAGGGGGACGATCAGGTAGAACTGGATCTCGACTCCCAGGGACCACAGGTGCAGCAAAGGCGTGAACTCGGCCTTGCTGAAATACGAGTTCTGCTGCCAGAACCCAATGTTCGAGGCGAAGACCGCGGCGTAGAGTCCTTGCTTGACAACCTGAGTTTGCTCAGACGGCAGGGTGATCAGCGCTGAGGCGATCACGGTGGCAATGATGGTTACGAAGTACGCCGGGAGGAGTCGCGATGCCCGACGCTGGTAGAAGGTACGCGCATTTCCGGGCTTGTACAGCAGAGCCATGAGGAAGCCGCTGATCACGAAGAACGCATCGACGCCCAGGAAGCCGTGTGAGAAGAGCGGAAGACCAAGGTGGAAGAGCACGACCAGCAGCACGGCGAGCCCGCGGATGATCTGGATATCGCTGCGGATCTGCATGGCTTAGGAGTTGTCCTCCATCGCTACGTTGGATAGCCGCGGCGCTGACGATCGGGCGCATGGATCAGGACGTCAAAGCAGATGGACACTGCCTAGTGTAGTTCTCACATGGGACGCTTCGCGCACGACGGTCCCTTACAGTGGCATGTGCTCTTCAGGTGAATGGACGCAAGAGGTGAGCACTTGGCGGAGGATCTGGGTTGAAGCCACCTGTTCCAGCCGGCAACCGTGGGAGAGGACCGGACACCTTCATCTTGGAACAGTAAGGTCCCACCATGTTCGACCCACGGATCTGCGCCTGATGAAGTCTCATCGCCTCTACCAGATGCGTGCCCGGAGGCCTGCGCTGGCAATCTCTTCACGCAGGCGGAGGAGCGCGAGGTCCTTCTGCTTGGCTTCCAGCATCGCATCGAACTCCGCGCCCTCCATCGCGTCCATGAACGCGATGAAGTCTGCGCCGTCGATCCAGTCGCCGTGCTGCCGCGGGCTCCCTGGCTTTCTCCCCACGGACCGCGTGTCGTCCCCCGGGTCCTCCGCAATCGCCCCAACGCGCGGTGAGGAGAAATGGATCTTCGGGACCTCCCCTGCCGGCCAGGTCGCCAGACAGAGCCGGCATGCTTCTGTGTCCCCCATCTGCGCCGGGTTGTTCAGGCGGTGGTGCAGGATATCCCAGACCAGAGAGACCCCCGTCCGCTCGTGAATCTCCAGCGTGTCCACCACGCTGTACGAGGTCTCATCGTTCTCGACCACAAGGCGACGTTGCGCGTGCTCTGGGAGATCCAGGTACCGCGCGACAAATCGGTCAATGGCGGCTGCGCGATCCCCGTACACGCCGCCAACGTGGAGCACGACTCTGGCCTCGGGGCCGCAGCCAAGGGCATCCAGGAGATCAGCCTGGTAGATGACATCCCGGGCCGCCGCCTCAACCACGTCTGTCCGCGGCGAGTTCAGTACCGTGTACTGACCGGGGTGAAACGAAAGGCGAATATCCAGGTCCTGCGCCTTGGCGCCAACGCGAGCGAGTTCCTCGCGGCACTCATCGATCTGCCCGTGGAACTGGGCCAAATCCGGGTGCGTGGCGTACGGGGCAAGGTTCGAGGAAATCCGGTACATGCGAATGCCGGCCTCACCCAGGTAATCGAAGATCGCCTCCAGGTAGCCGAGACTGACACTCAGGTGCGGCCCGCTCTGCCAGCGGCGGGCATCATCGCTCTTGAGATTTGGACGGCCCAGGATCTTCACCGCGAAGCCAAGGCGGTTCGGGCCAGGCAAGCCGGAATGCGCAAACCCGGTCATCATCCGCCGGATGATCCACTTCGCTCCATCTGCCGGCCCAGATCCCCCGGGTCAAAGTAGGCCCAGAAGCGGGAAATCTTCCCGTCAGCAAACTCGAGAATACTTACCCCCGCGTAGCTGACCGGCGCACCCTGCGCGCTGGTGCCGCTCGTCGTCCATTCAAGGGCCGCACGGCCGTCTCCAACAATGACGTTGCGGAATTCGGACGCCACTTCGCCGAAGGTCGCGCGGTACGCCTGCCAGAAATCACGGGCGCCCTGCGCCCCGGAGAAGTGGTGCGGGGACACGAGGTTGCCGATCGTGCTCTCCGCCGCAAACAAGGCGGCGATCGTTTCCACGTCCCGGTTGCGCTCCAGCGCGGCCAAGGCAGCCATGAATTGCTCGGTTCCCGCTCGGTCACTCATCGCTGGCCTCTCCCCTGTTGTTACGTCCGCGACCTGTTCGTGAGATGTCATCGCTGACGTGCGCAAATGCACGTGGCATGCCGCCGAGCGGAAGAAGGTCTGGCATAGCTCCTGCACAGCCTGGGAAGCGAGATCGTACGCAATGCGCCAGCGGAGGAAACCCATGGCGACCAGGAACCGGGCAGAGCAAAAAACGCACGACATCAAGGCGACGAACCTGACGGACGAGGAGCGGCGCTTCCTCCAGGAGCATGCCGACGAACTGTCCGACTCAACCATGCGCGCCAGGTGGATACACTCGGCCGGCGAGCAGGCGGAACGGCCAGGGCAGACGCTTGCCACCCAGAGTCACGAGGTGATCCAGAGCTGGGCCAAGGAGCGCGGTGGACGTCCCGCGACTGTCCCTGGCACCGAGCATGATGGCCGGCCGGGGGTGCTGCGCATGACCTTCACCCGGGAAGGCAATAGCCGGCTGCAGGAAATTGACTGGGAAGACTGGTTCCGTTCCTTCGACGAGCGGGACCTCGTCTTCATCTACCAGGAAGTCAAGAAGGATGGCAGCCAGAGCAACTTCTTCCGCCTGGATAGCCCCGAGCGCGAAGACGGCTGAGACAGGTAAAGGATCAGGACTTCAGCTAACCCCGCCTCGAGCGCTGCTGTCCTCCTATCCACCCCCAGCGGTGGAAGAGCAGGAGGGCACCGCCCGTTGTAAGCACAATCAGCAGGATCATGACGACAAAGCCTGCTTCCGAGGTGATACTCGGTTCCTGGAAACTGGTTCCGAAGAATCCGAGGATCACCGTCGCCGGGAGCAGGAGCACCGACACGATAGTCAGCACTTTCATGATGCCGTTCGTCTGGTGGGCGACGCGCGAGACATAGAGGTCAAACGTTCCGTTCACCCCGTCCCGGGCAGCATCGAGGGCATCGAGCACGCGATCCAGCCGTACCTCCAGGTCACGCAGATACGGCTCGATGGCGTCACCACCAACGAGGGGGAAATCAGGCCGCAGGAAGGCCTCGAGCAGCGGGCGATGCTGCGCTGCCAACCGGTGCGTGGCAAAGACAAAGCGCTTGAGTCGTAGCAACTCTTCGAGAAACTCATCGGAAGCGTCGGTCAGGGCGCGCTCTTCCAGTCCCTCGATCTCGTCTTCGAGACCCTCGGTCATCTGCTCATAGTGGGCAAGCAACTCGTCGATCAGGATTGAAAGCAGAAAGGCCGAGTCGAGCGCCAACAAGGGCGGATTCTGCGCCGCACGCGTCAGGGCGGATCCCGCAAACGGCAACGGCTGCTTGTGGGCGCTCACCAGGTAGTTGCGGCCGACAAACAGGTCCAGTTCGCTGGCCAGCACACGCGTCGTTCCCTCTTTGGCGTGCGGCACGGTGACCGCGGCCACGTAGCAGTCCCCAAAGACGCTGAGGCGGGGACGTTCCCACCTCGAGAGCGCCATCCGCACGCCCGCCTCTGGCAGATCGAGTTGCTGGGCAACCGATCCCAGATCGGCCGGCTCGCACCCATCGAGGTCGATCCAAACGAACTTCGCGTCGTCCGATGCCAGGGCCGCGACCTCTCCGAGGTCAACGCGGTGCGGTTCCGTGCCCTCACGAAAGAGCCAGGCCGTAACTGCTCCGGGCCGCGACGCTCCGACACCCTTCGCCGGTCCCTCGGTGTCGAGGGCATCGGCGACCGCATCGGGCAACGGCGCCGTCCGCCCCGCGATGGAGTTCGCGCCGGCGCCATCGCCAGGTGCAGCCGGCTCGTTTCCCGGCCCTTTCTCGGCGTTGGTATCGCTAAGCGGTGAATTCAGGGAGACCTCCCATTGCAGCGAGTGGTTGGCTCCGCGCCTGTCCAGCGTCGGCCCTGTCGGTGAAAAACACCCAACTCCCCGTGCCGGCCATGACGACTCTGTCCGGCTTGCCACGCCGGAATTCCAGTCCCACCTGAGACATGGCAAGCGCTATGCCATCGCGTCGGGCGCATGTGTCGCAACGTTACTGGCATCTCATCAGGAGCTGTCCCCGGGTGCGTGACCATCTCCACCCTGTTTGCTAGCAACGGCCCCATGCATTTCCTGAATGAGTTCACCTGACATGTTTCCAGGCGAACGCAAGGCCATAAGTGGTATGCGGTTTGCACATCGCAAGCCTGTGAACAGCATCAAGCGGCGGGGCGACTTCCGGCCGGGTGGTCCGGGAGGTCAGGCTTCCCCCAAACGGGGCTCTCACTTCTGCTCCACGCTGATGCGCTCACCCAGTTCGGAAATCAGAGGCAAGATGATGGTGAACCATGGCACTCGTTGACGTTCTCATCCCGACCTGCGGGAGAAAAACCGGGCTTGCAGTCGTCCTGGCGAGCCTCTTCAATCAGACGCATACCGACTTCGACATCGTGATTTCCGACCAAACCGAGGAGTCACAGGTCTATCTCGAGAGTGATGAAATTGGCACGCTTATCGGCGCGCTCCGCTGGCGCGGGCACCAGGTGACGACGCACCGGCACCTGCCGCGGCGGGGGATGGCCGAACAACGTCACTTCCTGTTGTCCCAATCCCAGGCGCGCTTTGTCCATTTCATCGACGACGACGTCCTACTTGAAGCGGACACCCTGCAGCGCATGCTCTCGGTCATCGCACGAGAGCAATGCGGGTTCGTCGGTTGTGCCGCGACAGGCGTTGAGTATCTCGGTGACTGGCGCCCGCATGAGCAAGACATCGAACTCTGGGAGGGCCCGGTCGCACCCGAGCCCTTTGATGGCCAATCGATCCCGTGGGAGCGGCACCGCGTCAACAACGCCGCGAATCCGCTGCACCTGGAGCAGCGTCTCGTGGAGAACGGCAACACCGTCCGCTACAAGGTGGCCTGGGTGGGTGGGGCGAACATTCTTTTCGATCGTGAGAAACTCCTGCAGGTCGGCGGCTTCAACTGGTGGGATCAGCTTCCTCCCGAGCACGCGGGCGAGGAAGTCGTCGTTCAGTTCCTGCTCCTGAATCGCTTTGGGGGCTGCGGCATTCTCCCCGCCTCTACCTACCACCTCGGGCTGCCAACAAACGTCCCCGATCGCCAGCGCAACGCAACCGAACTCTTCGACAACCTGCTGGCGCAGATCGCGAGCTAACCCCGCCTTGAAGGATGCGGCGCAGCACCGTGTGCTGCGCCAGCTGTCAACTGGAGAGGCAGCCCGGGCGGATGCCGCCTCGACAGACGCTGGCTAACATGGGCTCCCTCTGGCCTCAGCCAGCGGAACGACAGGGAGGCGATCATGGGTGTGACCGGGATCGGCGGTTTCTTCTTTCGCGCGCAGAATCCAGAGGCATTGAGCGCCTGGTACGCCAGTCATCTCGGCATCGGCACGGATCCGCACGGCATGTGGGAGACGCAGGCGGGACCATGCGTCTTTGCGCCGTTTGCGGCCGATACCGACTACTTTGCCGCGGACCGGCAGTGGATGCTCAACCTGCGCGTCGATGACCTCGATGGCCTCCTCGACACGCTCCGCACGGCGGGCATTGAGATCATCACCAACCCGGAATGGGACATGCCCGGCGTCGGCCGCTTTGCCCGGATTCACGACCCGGAAGGAAATCCGATCGAACTCTGGCAGCCCGATCAGTCTGAGTAAAGCCTGCTCCAAAAGACTGATGGCCATGGGCGGAGCCGCACGACGCCATCGCGGCCACGCGCTGGCAAATGCGTAGCCTACATACCAATGTGACGATTTTCCGTAAAGGATCATTGGTAGACTGAGGACCATCGCGGAACCAGAGCAGAGCCGATCGGTGATCGGCGTATCGCCGGAACGAAGAGGGCTCGGTGCTCATGCGCGTTGTTGACGTCTCGACCATCAAGCTCCGCTTCACCGTCCCGGTCCCCATGGCCGACGCCGTGCACTACATGCCAGAGCGTAACGTTCTGCTCGTGCGCGTCGAAACGGACACCGGCCTGGTGGGGACAGGAGAGTCCGCGGCGTACGGCGGGTCGCTCGAGGGCATGGAGCGCGTCGTCCTGGACGATCTGCGTCCCTCCCTGATCGGCGAAGATCCCTTCGAGGTAACGCGCCTGTGGCAACGCCTCGCCTATCGCAGTCACCAACGTGGCCCGAACGGCATGCTCATGCAGGCCATCAGCGGCTTCGATATCGCCCTCTGGGATCTCATCGGCCAGGCGACGCAGACCCCGCTCTACCGGCTCTTCGGCGCTTATCGTGACGAACTGGAAGCGTATGCCTCGGCGGGGTTCTACGCCGGCAACAAGAGTTGCCATGACCTCGCCGAAGAGGTCGGAGGCTATGCCGAGCGCGGCTTCCGCGGCGTCAAGATCAAGGTTGGCCGCAACCCGGAAGTGATGCTCAACCCGCTGCCAGATATGTGGGCGCCCGATTATGCGACCGTGTCTCTGGAAGAGGATATCGAGCGTGTCCGGGCCGCCCGAGCCGCCCTTGGCCCCGGCGTGCGGCTCGCCATCGACGCGAATAACGCGTGGACTCCCTCGACAGCCATCCAGTTCATGCACGCGGTTGGGGACCAGCAGATTGCCTGGCTGGAAGAACCCGTCTGGACGGAGGACCTGGCCGGCTCCGCCCACGTGGCGCAGGTTCTCGACGTACCAGTCTCCGGATACGAAACGACGACCGGCCTCGCCGGATTTCGCGACCTGATCACCCAGCGCGCGGTCGATATCGTCCAGCCCGATGTCATCTGGACCGGCGGCTTCTCCATCTGCCGCAAAGTCGCGGCACTGGCCGAGGCGTATCGCCTCCCGGTCGTCCCGCATGTGTTCTCGTCGGCGGTGGCGCTGGTCGCCAACATGCACCTGATCGCATCGCTGCCGAACGCGAACCTGGTGGAGTTTGACCAGAATCCGAACCCCTTGCGCTCGGAACTGCTGGAAACGCCAGTTGACCTCCAGCCAGATGGCACGGTGCGCCTTCCTGATCGTCCAGGTCTCGGCATCACGTTGAACGCTGAGACGGTCGAGAAGTACCGCGTTCCGTAGGCCCAGCTCTCCCTGTGCGTGTGACCAATCTCCAAAGGCAAGGAGCGATGCGGTGAAACTGGATGGGAAAGTCGCCATCGTGACGGGCGCCGGTTCAGGCATGGGGCGAGCCATCGCCCACGGGTACGCGCGTGAAGGCGCCCGGGTGGTGGTATCTGACGTCAACGTCGCGGCGGCCCAGGCGGTTGTGGACGAGATTGCTCAGCAGGGCGGAGCGGCGAGCGCCTCCCAGACAGACGTGCGCGACCAGGCCCAGGTGCAAGCGATGGTCGACCTCGCGGTTGCGACCTACGGCGGGCTCGACATCCTGGTCAACAACGCCGGGGTCGGCAAGATCATCCCCTTCCTCGAAACGACCAACGAGGACTGGGACTTCATGTTCGATGTGAACTGCAAGGGCATGCTCTGGTGCTCCCAGGCAGCCGCGCGCCAGATGATCGCGCAAGACCGGGGTGGGAAAATCATCAACCTCGCGTCACAGGCGGGTCGCCGCGGTGAGGCAATGGTCCTGGCCTACTGCGCGAGCAAAGCCTGCGTGATCAGCATGACGCAGTCGATGGCGCTCGCCCTGGCGCCCCACAAGATCAACGTCAATGGCATTGCTCCGGGCATTGTCGACACGCCCTTCTGGGTCGAGGTCGACAAGCAGTTTGCCAAGCTGCTGGGGTGGGAGATCGGCGAGCCAAAGCGCCGCTTTGTCGAATCGATCCCGCTTGGTCGCATCGAGCAGCCGGAGGACGTTGTGGGAACGGCGATCTTCCTGGCGTCATCCGATTCCGACTACATGACGCAGCAGACCCTTAACGTCGACGGCGGCAACTGGCCCGGGTAGACCGCGCTCTCGGACGTAGCCTGGAGTTGCCGTTCCCTCTTGGCAAGGGCAACTCCAGGCAGTCTCGCTCCCGCCGAACCTGCTCCATGCTGGCCACACTCAAACGGCTGGGCCCACCCGCGCTGCAATCGCGCTGGCTCATCCCTGCGCCGGCAGCGGCGTGCGCGGGAGTTGGGTCGCTGAGTACGTCGTCGTGGCTCGCGCATGCCGGGAGAACTCGGGTTCACATCCTCGCTGACAGGGCCTCCCGGCACGCGCGAGCCACGGTGAAGCACCGGCACCACCGACGTGATATGGTGGTACGCCGCCAACACTCAATGATGTGTCAATCTCTCGTTTGGAATCTGCCTTGCCCGCCTACTCCCCCTTGGGGTAGCGCCGGTCGCCAGGTTCAAGACCGGCCCGGGAGAAATGCGTACTTCTACGGATGTATCGCGTAACGACCAGCTCACACTGGAGCCAGGTTCAACGCGAATCATGAGCCCCAGGAGGATCGCATGGAACACACCCGCTTCTCGGCCATCTCCCGCAACCTGCGCAGCAGGCGCACTGCTATCGGCAGCCTGGCGCTCATCGCGGGGACGCTAACAGGTCATCCCCAAGCTGCGCTTTCAGCTTCCAGGAAGCGCAATCCTCGCTGCCCGAAGACTCGCCATCACCAGAAGTGCGGGAAGAACAAGAAGTGCGTCAACACCCTCACGCATCCGGATCACTGCGGTAGTTGCAACAGTCGTTGTGAGGAGGGCGTCGATTGCATCAATGGTGTCTGCGGGGGCCCGGTGGAACCAGCGTGACCTGCGGTATCACATAAGGTCACCGCGGGACGCGCGGACCTCACAGGCAGATCGATGCCAAGATGTCCTGGTTCCGCCGGCCGCGATCTGGCATTCGCCAAAAAATGCAAGCGGCCCGGCCTTCGGGAGCCGGGCCGCTTGCCGTCATGCAGACTACGCGATTCGCTCGGTCAGCCCGGGCGTTGGGGTGGGGAGCCACCACTCCTCACCGCGCTCGGTCTGGATGTACTCCGGCCAGCGCAGGTCGATCGGCGGGGTGAAGTCGCGCGGTAGCAGCGGCGCTACCCACTTCTCACCGCCCACGCCACCGCCCGTGCGCTCATTGAACTCCTGGGTCGCCTTCTCCAGCTCGCCCTCGACCGTCAGCAGGTCGAGGATCGTGCCAGCAATCGTCTTGGAGGCCATGAACATGCCGGGGTCGATGATGGCGGGTACGCCGCTCATCGCGTTGTAGGCCCAGTTCGGATACTCGTAGCCGTGGTACGGCGTGCGCAGCACTGGCCGCCCGGTGAACACGCGCACTGTCGGTGCGTGCCACGTGTAATCCGTGTAATCGTCCGAGGTGAAGTTCTTCTGCCACTCCGGCAGCAGCTTGCGCGTGTCCGCCTCGTATTCCTTGGGGTCTGTCAGGGAGGTGAAGGCATCCGGGAACGGGTTGGCCATCGCCTCCAGGCCCAGGTTGCGCTGCAGCTCCCGGGCAAACTCCAACGCCTCCTCGGAATACTCCGGCGCGCCGGCAAGTTCCATGTTGCGGAAGGTAAGATCGGCCATCGCGTTGTTGGAGAGACCCGGGCGCGTCTTGGTCACCCACTGCACGTGCGCCTGGCATCCCGTCGCGCCAGCCGCCTGCTTCGCATTGTTCTCCAGCACGCGGTAGATCTGCTCCTGGATCTCCAGGGTTGGTGCGCGCCACGAATACTGGATCTGGCTCCAGCGCGGCGGCAGGTTGTCCGACGTCGCGTCCCCGGCAGCCAGGATGAACTCGTTGAGCGTCCAGGTCCCCGTGTGCGGGAACATGGCTTCCTTTGTGTACTTGGTCAGTGTGTACATCAGGCAGAGCGCGTCGATGGCGCCAGGGGTGCGAATGACGCTGTGCGGATTTGCCGCGCTGTCGTCATGCGCCTTCGGGGAAACGCCCTTGACCTCCCACGCCTCCGGCTCCGCACACTCGAAGGTGAAGACCGCGCTCCAGTAGGAGCCGCAGTGCGTTTCCCAGACGGTCGTGTTGGCGTTCAACGGGTGGTAGGAAATGAAGGCATCCGCGTCGTCGAAATAGCCCTTCGCGGCGTGCACGGGCTTGGAGCCGCACACCTTCTCCGCAGGCTCACCGAAGAACTTCAGCGTGCCGGGGATGTTGAACTTCTCCATCGCCGCCTTGGCCGCCAGGATGCCGCCGAGCGCGCCCACACCCAGCATGGAGTGTGGGTCGGTGTGGCCGGCCGCGTACGGGTGCAGTCCCTCGCGAGGTGCCCGATACGGCACCGCCTGCTGGGAGTTGCCCGGCACCGCGTCGTACTCCGCGTAGGAGCCGATCACCGGCCCGCCGGAACCGGAGGTCCAGGTCGCCAGGAAGGCCGTCGGCATCTCGCCGCTGCCAGCCTCGACCTCAAAGCCCTCGTCGCGCAGGAGATCAACGTAGGCCTTGGCGGAGCGGTACTCTCGCCAGGCTGGCTCAGCGTAACGCCAGATCTCCATGTCGAAGTCGGACAGGCGCTGCTCGTTCTCATTGACCCAGTCGAACGCAAACTGCTTCGCCTCGTAGAGGCTGGACATTGCCGCTCCTCTCTTTTCGTCTGGTCAGTGACCCCGTGCGATTTTACCGAAACGGCGCGCCGTGCACGCGGTGGTGCGCCGGGGCACGCACACGGAGCAATCCTGCAGGATTGGTCACGTCGGATATCGACAGTGCGTCGCCGGAGGCATACACTGCACACGAATTCCCGGAATGAGATTGCCCAGGAGGCCGCTGCTGCAGAGACGGTCGCGCCACTGGTGCAAGCCTTTGTTGGCCGGGATCAGGTTGTGGCCCATCGCCCGCCGGAAACATGGGCCCATGACGGTCTGGAGGTCTCCGTGCGTAAACCCTGGGATCCAATCAGCGAAATGCAGGCCGCCAATCGCGCCCTCAAGCGCGAGATGATGCGGGATCTCGAGGACATGAGCCGCCGCGAGCTTATGAAGCGCGGCATCAAGTTGGCCGCGGGTGCGTCCGCCGCCAGCCTGCTCTTCCAGGCGGGGATTCCGCTGCACTCCTATGCGCAGACACCCACGGTCGAGATTCCGCCCCTTCCTGAGTACAACGAGGTTCCCGAGAACCTGAAGGGAAGCGGCGAGGTCCGCGTGCAGTCCTGGGGCGGCGCCTTCCAGGACGCCCAGCGCGAGGCCTACTTCAAGCCCTTCGAAGATCTGTGCGGCATCAAGGTCATCGAGTCCGAAGGCCCGGACCCGTCCAAGGTCAAGGCCATGGTCGACACCGGTAATGTCGAGCAGGACGTGGTCCAGATGGACCGCTCAGACATCATCCTCCTGGAGAAGCAGGGCGACTACTGGGAGCCGATGGACTACTCCCTGTTCGATGTCGATAACATCGATGAGGGCCGCCGCTACAAGTACTCGGTCGATATGCTGCCGTACGCCACGGTCATCGGCTACCGCAACGATGTCTTCGCCGAGGGCCCGACCGGCCAGGCCGGCTTCTGGGACCTGGAGGCCTTCCCTGGACCCCGCTCCACCACGGCTGGTACCGGTGGCGTGACTCCTTTCCTGGAGGCGGGCTTCATCGCCACTGGCACCGCGCTCGACGCCATCTATCCGATGGACATCGAGCAGGGCTACAAGAATTTCGACGTCATCAAGCCGAGTGTCGTGAAGTTCTGGGAAGCCGGCGCGCAGCCAGCCCAGATGCTGACCGACAAGGAAGCCGTCATGGTCCACTCCTGGAATGGCCGCATGTACGCCATTCAGCAGGAAAACGCACCCGTGACGGTCGTCTGGAACGAGGCGCAACTCGCAACCGATGTCTGGGCAGTGCCGAAGGGTGCAGCCAACGCCGAGAACGCCATGAAGTTCGCGGCGTTCATCACGCTGCCGACCTCGCAGGCCCGCCTCAGCTACCTCATCCCGTACGGCTCGGTCAACAACGCATCCGCCGCCCTCATGACGCCGGAGCAGTTGGAGAACCTGCCGACATCACCCGAGTACCTGGACAACATGACGATCCGGGATATCGCCTGGTGGGTGGATAACCGCGATGCGGTCACCTCCCGCTGGAACGAGTGGATCCTCGAGTAGGGGAAGCCACCTGTAACCCAGCCCCTCTCCCTGCGCGCAGGGAGAGGGGCTTTGCGTAGTGTGCCTGGTTGGCGAATTCTCATGGCCCCGGAGCAACGTGAAGCCGGTCCGCTGATCCCCATCGGCCGCTTCTCCAAAATTAGCCGTCTCTCGGTGTCGTCCCTGCGCTACTACGATGAACTGGGGCTGCTTCGCCCCGCGCACGTCGACCCTGATTCCTCCTACCGTTACTACCTCCTCTCACAGGTTCGCCTGGCCGAGACGATCCGGCTGCTGCGAGCGCTCGATATGCCGCTCGAAGAGGTGCAGCGCTTTGTGGCGGAAAGTGATGCTCCCGGGGCGCGCGAACTCCTGAACCTGCATGAGCGCCGCATGGAGGAACGCATCGCGGAGGGTCAACGCATCCTCGCCTACTTACGCCGCCTGCAGGGAGGCGAAGGGGAGGACGCGCCGGGACAGGTGCAGGCGCGTGACCTGCCACCGCAGGAAATCCTCGCTATTCACGCCCGTGTCCCGGAAACCGCCGTCCCCGGGACCTGGCGGGAACTGGCAACGGAGTTGCGGGACCACCTGCAACGTCACCGGGAGCCGTCGTCACAACCGGTCGGCGCCATCTTTCCGGACCCGTTCCATGACGAACGTGCCGTCAACATGACGGTCTTCATTCCCAGCCCCACTGGCGCACGCGGACAGGGCAGGATCGTGCGGGAGCGCCTACCCGGTGGCCGCTGCGCCACCATCCGGCACGAGGGCCCGTACACGCTGCTGCATCGGTCCTACGAGCACCTGGCCATGTGGATGCAACGCCACCGGCAGGAAGCAACCGGCGCCCCGCGCGAGGTGTACGTGGTTGGCCCAACCGAGAGTACGGATCCCCACGCGTACGAAACAGACGTCATCTGGCCGATCCGCGAGGCAGGGCGGCGCACCTGAGAGCCGCTCCGGCCCACCCCTGAACTCATGACCGTGTCGCGAGCGTGCCGAAAGACCTCGTTGCCACCACGCCCGGGAAGCAGTCTCTTGAGCGTATCGAGACACGATGGCAAGACCGCAACTCGACCCAGGGATCGAGCTATCCCGTCCCGTGGCCTCGCGCCGCGCTCCGGCGTGCCAAGCGGCTCTGGAAGATCACCACAACCAGCAGGAACGCTCCGCGAATCAGGTTCTCCCAGAACGAGTTCAACTGGAAGGTGCCCTGCCCACGCTCGAAGTTGAGAATGACGAAGATCAGGCCCAACAACAGGACGCCGATGAGCGTGCTGCCGACGGAGCCCACGCCGCCCGTGAGCAGCGTGCCGCCCACCACCACCGCGGCGATAGCCGAGAGTTCCCAGCCGATCGCCCCGGTCGGGGAACCGGAGAAGGAGAGCGCCGCCAGGAAAACGCCGGCCAGCCCGGCCAGCGCGCCGCTCATGGCGTACACAAGCAGGAGCGTGCGCCCAACCGGAATCCCGGCGAGCCGGGCCGCTTCTTCATTGCCACCAATCGCCAGCACGTGCCGGCCAAACCGGGTGCGGTTCAGCAACAGCGCGCACAGCGCGTAGAGCACGGCGGTGATGACCACCGCCAGGGGGACCGGCCCCAGGTGAATGCTGCCCAGGAGCGTAAACCCGCCGGCGAAATCAACCATCACCGGCGCGTTGTCGGACAGGGTCAGCGCCGCGCCACGCGCGAAGAGGAGCATGGCCAGCGTCACCACGAAGGGTTGCAGCGCGAACCGCGCAATCAGGCCACCGTTGATCATCCCAATCGCCAACCCGATCAGCACGGCGCCCGCGAGCGCCGGGACAAGGCCGTAGATGCTGAGGCGCGCCGCGGCCACCGCGGCCAGCACGGCCACGGACCCCACCGAGAGATCGATGCCCCCGGTGATGATCACGAACGTCATGCCGAGCGCGATCAGCGCGTAGTACGTGTTGTTGTTCAGGAACGCGTCGAAGATGTTGTAGACGCTGTAGAACTTCGGGCCATAGCGAATCACCCCGAAGATCGCCAGCAGGATCAGGGCAATGAGCGCACCCTGGCGTTGAAGCGCGCTGATGGCGCGCTCCCGGCTCAGGCTGCGCGGCGTGCTCGCGTTCGTAGTGAAGACGCTGCCCACCGTTGGCTCCTTACCCCTCAGGAAGCGCGCTGGCGCTGGGCCAGTACCGCGACGACGATGGCGACCGCGATGACCATGCGAGTGATGCCGTCCTGGATGTTGTGCGCAATCAGCGTGAAGCGCAGGAGCTGGATGATCAACGCGCCGATCAGGGTGCCCAGGATAGTGGCGCGCCCCCCGGAGAGCGGTGTACCACCGACGGCCACCGCGGCAATGGCGTCCAGTTCCATGTACTCACCGACGCGGTGTGGATCGGATGACTTGTTGATCGCCACGACGATCAGCCCGGCCAGCCCCGCCAGCAGGCCGCTGATGCAGTAGACCGCCAGGATGACGCGTTTCACCGGCACTCCGGCCAGCCGCGCCGCCGACGGATTGCCGCCGGTCGCCAGGACATAGCGGCCAAAGGTGGTGGCGCGCAGCACCCACGCCGCCACGATGACGACCACCGCCATGATGATGATCTGGAAGCGCACGCCCGCTATCTGGCCCAGGCCAATGAACTCGAAGTTGGGCACCAGAGGTGAACCCAGGTTGCGGAACTCCCGCAGCTCGCCGTTGACCAGGAGCTGGGCAATGCCGCGCCCACCCAGGAATAGCACCAGCGTGGCGATGATCGGCTGCAGGCCAAACCCCGTAATCAACGTGCCGTTGAACAACCCGCACAGCGTGGTCACCAGCAGCGGCACAATGATCGCCAGTGCCAGCCCCATCCATGGCGGGCCGAACTGATTGGCATCCAGCAGGAAGAGCGGCGCGGTCGTGCCGGCGATCGCCATCAGCGACCCCACCGAGAGGTCAACGCCGCCGGTGGCGATGACGAACGTCATGCCCACACCGACAATGATGATGGTGGCCGCTTGCGTCAGGTTGGCGTTGAAGGTGTTCAGGGTCAGAAAGTTCGGGGTGAAGAAGACGTTGTAGAGCACGATGAGGGCGAGCGCGATCAGGGCGCTGAACGTGCGCACGCGGTCAGGCAGGGCAAAGGCGCTGCGGGCCCCGAGCGCGGCCCCC
The DNA here is from genome assembly GCA_046328375.1 of Thermomicrobiales bacterium. GTDB lineage: Bacteria > Chloroflexota > Chloroflexia > Thermomicrobiales > UBA6265 > JACCXM01. The sequence continues at coordinate 14,255 of JAXLWT010000024.1, read as the reverse complement.
GGCACGGCTGGCGGAGCGGTTGCCACCTCTAGGCGCCCACGCCGGGAGCAAGAGCCGGTTCGGCTGGCGCCTGAGCCATGGCGTGCACGAGCGCGTCCTGGCTGGCTTCCTCATGGCTGAACTCGGCGACCGAGTGTCCCTCGCGCAGGACCACCACCCGGTCCGCACCCTCGCTGATCTCCTCCAGTTCGGAGGAGATCAGCAGCACCCCGAGCCCGTCCGCCGATAGCTCATCGATCAGGCGCTGGATTTCTGCCTTTGCCCCGACGTCGATCCCGCGAGTCGGTTCGTCCAGCAGCAGCAGGTCCGGGTTGAGGCAGAGCCAGCGGGCCAGCAGCACTTTCTGCTGGTTGCCGCCCGAGAGTTCGCGGATCGGTTGCTCGGGGCCAGAGGTCTTGATGCCCAGCCGCTCGATGAACCGATCGACAATGGCGCGCTGCTCGGATGTGTCAACGACGCCGGCCCGGGAGAGCACCGGGAGCGCCGCCAGCGTCAGGTTCTCCCGCACCGACATGTACGGAATGATCCCGTCCGCCTTGCGGTCTTCGGCACAGTAGCCAAGCCCCGCCCGGATCGCGTCACGCGGGGAGTCCCAGCGCACGCTTTTCCCCTTCACCTGCAGCGTGCCGTCAACCCGGTCCGCGCCGAAGACGGCTCTTGCCACCTCGCTGCGGCCAGAGCCAAGCAGCCCGGCCAACCCCACGATCTCGCCGGCGTGAACGGTGACATCCACGCCGTGCAGCTCCTCGTTCGTCAGATCGCGAGCGTCCAGCAACGTCTCGCCCGCAACCGGTTGCGCCCGCTCCTGGAAACCGGTCGCGCCGCTGCGGCGCACCTCGCCGATCTCCTTACCCAGCATGCGCGCGACCAGTTCGACTCGTGTCGCGCCGACCATGGGCCGCGTCTCGATGGTTTGGCCATCCCGCATCACCGTCACGGTGTCACAGATCTCGAACAGCTCATCCAGGCGGTGACTGATGTAGATGACCGAGATGCCGTCTCGCTTCAAGCCGCGAATGACGTCGAAGAGGACCGCAACCTCCTGCTCGTCGAGCGAGGAGGTCGGCTCATCCATGATCACGATGCGCGCGTTGGTGGAGATGGCGCGGGCAATGGCCACCATCTGCTGCAACGCGATATTGAGCGTACTGAGTGGCCGGCGCACATCCACCTGCACACCCAGGCGCGCCAGGATCTCGCTCGCCTCGCGGTTCATGCGCGCCTTGTCGAGCAGGCCCCAACGCGTGGGCTCTCGCCCCATGAACACGTTTTCGGCCACGCTGCGGTAGGGAACGAGGTTGATCTCCTGGTAGATCGTGCTGACCCCGGCGGTCTGTGCCTCCTGTGGGTTGTGGAAATCGACCGGCACGCCCTGGAACTGGATCGATCCGGCGTCACGGCGGTAAACGCCGTTGAGGATCTTCATCAGGGTGCTCTTGCCAGCACCGTTCTGCCCAATGACGGCGTGGACTTCGCCGGGCATCACCTGCAACGACGCGCCGTCGAGCGCCATGACGCCCAGGAACGCCTTGGAGATGCCATCCATGACCAACATGGGAGCTGCACGCTCAGTCAACAGGAGCACTCCGGGATGCGCAGCGCCGGGACGGAAAGGCTCCCGTCCCGGCGAAGACGACCGCTTCGTTAGAACTGCTTGCCCTGGAACTCGGCGGCGTTGTCCTTGTCGAAGAAGCGGTCCTCGACCTTGACCCAGTCAGGAATATCCTCGCCGTTGATGTACTTCTGCATCGTCTCGAAGGCAATCGGCCCGAAGAACGGGCTCGATTCCACCGAGGCGCCAAGGGTACCGTCAAGAATGGCATCCATGGCCGCGTTCTCGCCGTCGATGGAGACGACGATGACATCCTCGCCCGGCTTGCGCCCGGCCTCCTGCAGCGCCGCGATGGCGCCGATAGCCATCTCATCGTTGTGCGCGTAGACCGCGGTCACGTCCGGGTGTGCGGCCAGGAGCGTCTGCATCACTTCGCGAGCCGGATCACGCTGGAAGTCGGCTGTCTGCGAGGCGATGATCTCCATGCCCGGGAACGCGCCGTCCGGCGTCGGCGTCCCGCGGAAGCTACCGGTCAGGTAGTCATCGAACCCCTTCTTGCGGTCGATCGCCGGGTCAGCGCCAGTGGTGCCTTCCAGTTCGATGATTTTGGCCTCGCCTCCGGTGGCCTTGACCAACCACTCCGCGGCGCGGCGCCCCTGGTCAACGAAGTCGGAGCCGATGAAGGTCACGTAATCCTCGCCCGGCTTGGCGATGCTGTGATCCACGTCGCGATCGATGAGGATGACCGGGATACCGGCCGCCTTGGCCTTCATGACGCTCGGCGCCAGGGCCTGGGATTCACGCGGCGGGAAGATGAGGATATCCACCCCCTGCGCAATCAGTGAATCCAGGTCAGCAATCTGCTTCGCGGTGTCCTCGTTCGCGTTCGTCTCGATCAGGGTGTAGCCAAGGCGCTTGGCCTCATCCTGCATGCTCTTCGATTCACCCAGTCGCCAGGGGTTGTTGCTCCCGACCTGCGCGAAGCCCACCGTGTAGGTGTCCTTCTGCTCCAGTGGCGGCGGCGCGGCGGCCACCGTTCCGTAGCGGCTGGCAACGACGAGGCCGGCGGCAGCGGCGGAGAGCTTGAACGTGGAGCGGCGGGACAGGCGGTGGTGAAGCATGGCGCTCTTCCTCCTCGAACGGCGTACGGGCCAACATTGGCACCGCGGGGTGAAAGCCGCTGCACCGCGGCTGAGGGCACGTCCCGTGGAGAAGGTACGGCGACACATCGCCGGCCCGATGGACTATCCATTCTGGAACAGCGGCAGTTACGCGGTACGCTCTCGTGCAGGATGTGCGCCAGCAATACTACTGACTTCACCGTTGCCGTCAAGCGCCTCGACTACGTGAAGTAGCATATCTCAGAAACCATTAGCACCACGAACATGTCAGGCACGGAATATGCAGCGTAGACGTCAATGCGGTTGATGCAGCGAACGGCCACCGACGCGCCTTTAACGCCGGAACGAACCTCAGTGCGCGAAGACGTTTCCCCGGAAGCGCCAGTGAGGACAACGCGTCTTCCGAACGGGCTGCGTTCGCTCGGTCACCGCGATTACCGCATCTTCTTCACCACGCAGCTTTTCTCGCTGACCGGGACCTGGATGCAGACCCTGGCCCAGAGCTGGCTGGTGCTCTCGCTCACCAATTCCCCGGCCGCACTCGGGCTCGTCGGCGTCTTCCAGTTTGGCCCTACCCTCCTGCTTGGCTTGCCCGCGGGGGTTTTCGTTGATCGCGTTCCCAAACGCTACCTGCTGATCTGCACCCAGATCTGCTTCGCGATCATCACCGCCCTCCTGGCGATCCAGCTGGAGCGAGGGCAACTCCAACTCTGGCAAATCTACGCGGCGGCACTTGGCCTCGGCATCTTCTCTGCCTTCGACATGCCCGCTCGCCAGGCGTTTGTGGTCGACCTGGTCGGGCGTGACGACCTGATGAATGGCATCGCGCTCAACTCGGCGCTCTTCAACACCAGCCGCATTGTCGGACCGGCACTGGCAGGTCTTCTCCTCAGTAACTACGGTCCAGGTATCTGCTTCGTCCTGAACTCGCTTTCCTATATCCCGGTCATCATCGGGCTGCTGCTCATGCGCGCCATGGGCCTGCCGCGCAACGTGAGCGAGGGATCACCAGTGGAGCGCCTGCGTGAAGGGCTGAACTACGCCCTGAGGACGCGAGCGGTGCTCCTCCCCATCATCCTGGCCGGGCTCATGGCGCTCTTCGGGATGAACTTCAATGTCTGGGCGCCACTACTTGCTAAAGACGCCTTCAACATTGGCGCCGGTGGCTTCGGCTTGCTGATGTCGTCGCTCGGCGTTGGCTCACTCACCGGCGCGCTGCTGCTCGCGTTCACGGGCCGTCGTCCATCGCCGCGAATGCTGGTCACCACCGCCCTTGCCTTTGGCTTGCTGGAGATCGCGCTGGCGATGGCGGCAAAAGTCGGAGCGCCCCCGCTCCTGGCCATGGCGCTCATGGTCGGCGTCGGCTTCACCATGACCTCGACCATGACCCAGGCCAACACGACCGTTCAGACCAACACCCCGGACGCCATGCGTGGCCGCGTCATGAGCATCTATCTGACGGTCTTCGCCGGCGGCACGCCAATTGGTGATGCGCTCGCTGGCGCCTTCAGCCAGAACTGGGGTGTGGCCGTGGCCATTGCCATCGGCGGCGCCGTCGTCGCAACCGTCGCTGTCCTCATCTCCCGACAACTCGCCCGTGCGGAACGCTCGCTCCCCGACCCCGCAACAGGCTGAGCCTGCAAGCCACCACACGCTGTTTCCCGTTGAGGCGCATACCTGTGGCTCTCGCTCGCGCCTGCCCGACGAGGCGTCCTGGATGACGTCAAAAGATCTCTTGCGCAGGCAACGAAGGTCGAGGGGTCATCCACTCTCAGGTGTCATCCTGAGCCCGCAGGCGAAGGATCTCGGCCCAGCTTCGAACCTGCAGCCACCCTGCCGCCCAGTCTGTCCCCCTCCACCCCTTCACCCTGTCATATCGAGCTTGTCGCGAGATCCCGACGGCGTGCGCCACGCCGATCGGAATTCACACCGAGCACCGTATGCGCACCTCGTTCCTCGTTATCAAGCCAGCGCGTGATCTCGCGACTACGCCCAAGATGACTCGACGCGTCAGTGAAGAACCAGCTCTTCCACTCCTCCCCATCCCCTCCCAGCCATAGGCGGCAACGCTGCCGCCGCCTGTGCCAGACTTCTCTCACTTGGCGATGATCTCACCGGAGCCACTTCATGCCGCTCGGTCCGTTCGCACTCATCAGTGTTTTCTATCTCATCATTGGCGCGCGGGTCGTCTACCAGTTGATCCGCAACTTCCGCGCAACCTTCGATCGCAACTTCACGCCGGAGGACCGGCACCTCGTTGACCAGGCCGCATTCTTTGTCCTCATTCCCATCTCGGTCGCGTTGCATGAACTTGGGCACGCGGTTGCCATCTGGCTCTTCGGGGGCCAGGTGCTTGGCTGGGGGTTCTTCGGCTTTGCGGGCTACGTCGAGTTCGACCCCAGCGAGTTCACGAACGCGCAGCAGGTCATCATTGCCTCAGCCGGGACGGTGGTGAACATTGCGCTCGCGGCGCTCGCCGTCGGGCTCGTGTTCCTCAAGAAGCCGCCCATGCGCGCCGCCATCAATGAGTTACTGATCCAGTTCACCTGGATCTCGCTGCTGAACGCGCTGGTGCTTTACCCCCTCCTGGACTTTGCCAGCGGCATCAACGGCGACTGGATGCAGATGTACGACTTCAGCGTGCCCATGCTGAGTGCGCTCATCCTGGTCGTGCATGTCGCGGTCCTGGGGCTGCTCTTCTATGCCTGGCGCAGCCCATCCATTCGCGCGCGGATCGCAAAACTCACCGGCGAATCGGCCCCGGCACGTCGCGCTGGCGGCGCGCGCCAGATGCCGCTGAGTGAGGCAACCGCCACTGAACGCACGCTGCATGAAGCCGCCTCGCGCGTGGCCAGCGGCTGGCCATCACCGGTCGAGGCTGCCATTCAGCGCGGCCAGGCTGGCTCGGCGCTCATCCTGACCTGGGGTGATCCAGCCTACCGCCGCTCGGTGATTGCGTCTGCACCTGACTCGGGCGGGATCGATCTTTCCGGCGTGCTCCGTGTCGCCGCCCTCCCACCTGAGCAACGCCCGCTTGGCCGTGACCCTGCACCCCTCGATGCGGAGCGCCTCACGCTCATGCTGCGGTTGGCCATGGAAACAGTGAATGGTTGGACCCCGCGCATCAACGGTGGTGGCGCCCCGCTGGCCAATGCCCCTCAGCGGCAGGTGGAGTCATGAACAGGATTGACGATAGCCCGGAGTGGTCAGCAGAAGGCCTGGGCATTGCCATCCGCATGCAGCACGGAGATTTTGGCCGGGAATCCCGCACCCCATTCTATCTGCGTCTGGCGGCGGTGGTGCTGAGTGTGACTACCCTGGCGATCCTGCTGGGTGTGGGCGGCTGGTACGCCTGGCGCTCCCTCGCTCGCCGCACAGCGGAGGACGCGTCCGCATCGGGCACGCCGGACGCTGCCGCGCGTGGCTGATGCCGCCGCCGTTCCTTCGTACCGGCTGAGTGACGCCGCGGCGAAACGCGGTCTGCTCGTGCTGCTCATCTCCACCTTCTTCGCCTGGGGTGGCTTCTTTCTCGTCATTCCCATGATCTCGGTCCACTACGTGGACCAACTCGGCTGGTCTGCAGCCTCGATCGGGCTCGTGCTGGCTGCCCGGCAATTTCTCCAGCAAGGCCTGACGCCCTTCAGTGGCGCCCTGGCGGACCGCTTCGGGGCCAAGCCGCTCATCGTGCTGGGCATGGCGGTACGCACCATCGGCTTTGCCGGGATGGGCTTCGCCGCCACCTACCCAATCCTGATGACCACCGCTGTCGTCTCGGCCATCGGTGGCGCCCTCTTCGAATCCCCGCGCGCCGCCGCCATCGCCGCGCTCGCGCGGGAAGACGAGCGGGCGGCCTACTACGCCAAGACCGGGGTCATGGGCGGCCTGGGCATCACCTTCGGCACCCAGGTGGGCGCATTGCTGCTTGGGTTCGATTTCCGCTACGTGGCCCTGGCAGCGGCCAGCTCGTACATCATCCTGCTCATCCTGATCCAGGTCTGGCTGCCAGCGGTGAAGGTGGCCGAGGAGGGCGGCGCCTTCCGTGGGCTTAACCTGGCCTTCCGTGACCGGTACTTTCTCAGCTACCTGACCTTCTCCAGTGGGCAGCAGTTCATGGGCGCGCAGTTCTCCATCACCTTGCCCCTGGTGGCGGTCGTCATCGCGGGCAATGCCAGCGCGGTCGCCTGGGTCTACGCCGTGAACTCAGCCGTGGCCGTGGTGCTCGGCTACCCCATCCCGCGCCTGGCGGAGCGCCGGCTCGGCGCACGCCTCTCGCTGGTCGTCGGTGTGCTGATCACCGCGATCGGGCTGTTCATGATCGGCCTCTCGCGCGAGACGATCAGTTTGCTGGCGGCAGTCTTCGTCTACTCGGTCGGCGTCGTGCTCGTGCGTCCCATCGAGCAGACGGTGGTGGCCAGCCTGGCGAACCCGGTCGCACTCGGCTCCTACTTTGGCGTCGCGTCCCTGGCCGTAGCGTTCGGGGGCGGCCTGGGCAGCTTCGCCGGTGGCACCCTCTACGACATCGGTGATCGTCTGCACCAGCCAGCGCTCCCCTGGTTCATCTTCGGGACCATTGGCCTGGTTGCCGCTTCAGGGATCTGGTGGTTCCTGGTCGGTCCGGCGAAAAAAGCGCCGCGCCGGCAAATCGGCTGACCGCTGCCGGCGCAGGCGGATTGCTGTTGCAATTTCGGGCGGCCTACCGCTGAGCGGTAACGAAGATCGCCTCGCTGGAAATACGGATCACGTCGCCAACCCGCTGCGCTTCGAGAGCTGCCAGCACCTTGTCGCGCAGGGCGTCGCGCTCGTGCGCCGGCAACTCCAGCACCCGGGCCGACATCGGATTGCTGAGATCGCCCGTCCAGCGCTCCCACTCTGATTCGGCGCTGGGAATATCGAACGACAGGGTGAACGGCTCCGACGCGACGTTGCGGAAGCCCGCCTCCTCCACCAGCCGCTCTATCAACCCCGGCTCGCCCAGGCTCAGCGGCGAGGCCGGCGGCGGCCCTGGCGTGGGAGGCAGTGCCGCGCCGATGATGCCGGCGACCGTGAAGATGCCCACCCGTTCCGCTACGCTCCAGACCGCCAGTCCCAGCGTGCCGTCCGGCTTGAGCACGCGGCGCATCTCGCGCAGCGCCAGCAACTTATCCGGGACGAACATCAGCCCAAACTGACAGAGCACTGCGTCAAACACGGCATCGGGCAAGGCCAGCGCTTCGGCAGACATCACCTCAAACGCCACGTTCGCGACACCTGCCTCGGCCGCGCTTTCCGCCACGTACGGGGCCCACTCTGCCACAAAATCCGTGGCGATCACCTTGCCCTGCGGCCCGACGCGCTCGGCAGCCGCGACTGCGACCACCCCGGTACCCGTCGCAATGTCGAGCACCTGTGCGCCCTCTCGCGGCGCGACCCGGTCGACGAGGGCAGCGGCGTAGTGCCGGGACTTCGGCGCACCCTCGCGCGCAAAGCTCGCGACGCGAGATGCCCACATCTGGCGTGACGGATCGTGATCGTCGCCCGGGTGGTGTGCGTTCGTGCTCATGTCAACCTCATTCGCCGCGCGGGCCTGCCTGGCCGGAAAAAATCGCGGTATGACTGGCATTCTGTAACACAGACCCTACCCGGAAGTCCCGGAAACGGGTAGAATTGGCAGTTGTCGCCGCCCTGCATTCCGCCTATTCGCGGTTTCTCTGGCGCGGCATAATGCCCTCGCTGAATGGCCTGAGAAACCCTCCCCAACTGGCGCGGTTGCACCGTACCAGGCTGGACACTGGAAAGACTGTTACATGTCATCTCGTACATCTGATGGACCTGCCCCGGAGGCGGAAGCAACACCGGAGCAGGCCGCACCGGCCAAGCCACGCGCGACGCGCAGTTCGCGGACCCGCAAGACCGCGCGCAAGCCACCGCAGGTGATGCTGCCGGTGCTGGTGGTGGCAGAGACGATTCTGCTGCCGCATATGTCGATTCCCTTTCCCATTGAAGATGAAGAAGCGGCGCGCGTGGTTGAGCGTGCGTCGCGCGGCGAGAGCCGCCATGTACTGGTGCTCACCGAGCGCCCGGTCCCACCCGAGGTGGGCGGGTTGGACGAGGATGGTGAACTGCGCGCGCTGCTGGCGGATGCCATCATCGAAGCTGCGGCCCACTCCAATCTGGATGATGAGCCGCAGTGGATCCCTGATCCCGAGCCAGCACCACAGGAGTACGAGCTGTGTGGCGTCGGCGTCATCGCCGAGATCGCCCAGTTCCGCCCCAGTGGCAGCCGCCACGTCGTGCTGCAGGGCGTCGCCCGCGGCATCGTGACGGAACTCGTGCAGCAGGAGCCCTACCTCGTGGCGCGGGTGACTCGCCACGATGACCCGGTCGATTCCACCGCCGCCGCCGAAGCCGCCATGACCGCGGTCATGGAGCAGGTCGAGAGCTACATCAGCATGCTTCCCAACGTCCCGGAAGAAGTGCTGACCATGGTGCGGGGTGTCGAGGAACCGGGCTGGCTGGCGGACCTGATCGCCTTCTCTCCGGAGTTCACCTCGGACCAGCGGCAGGAGCTGCTGGAAATCCTGGACCCGACCGAGCGCCTGCACCGCCTGAGCATCCTGATCCAGAAGCGGCTCGATGTCATGAATCTGCGCCAGCAGATCCAGACCGAGGCGCAGGCCGGGATGGACAAGCAGCAGCGCGAGTACTACCTGCGCGAGCAGCTCCGCGCCATCCAGAAGGAGCTCGGCGAAGCTGGCACCGAAGCCGCCGTCGCGAACGAGCTGCGCGAGAAGATCGACGCCGCCGGTATGCCGGACGAGGTGCGCCAGAAGGCCCTGGTCCAGGTGGAACGGCTGGAGCAGCAGCACCCGTTCTCCCCGGAGATCGGCGTCATCCGCGGCTACCTCGACTGGCTGATCGACCTCCCCTGGTCGACCGAGACCGAGGATCGCCTTGACCTGGCCGAAGCGGCGCGTGTCCTCAGCGAGGATCACTACGGCCTGGAGAAGGTCAAGGAGCGCATCCTCGAGTTCATCGCCGTGCGCAAGCTGGCGGGAGATCGCCTGCGTGCCCCCATCCTGTGTTTCGTCGGCCCTCCGGGTGTTGGCAAGACGAGCCTGGGTCGCTCCATCGCGCGGGCTATCGGCCGCAACTACGTGCGCATGTCCCTGGGCGGCGTGCGTGACGAGGCCGAAATCCGCGGCCACCGCCGCACCTACGTTGGAGCCATGCCGGGCCGCGTGATCAAGGCGCTCAAGGACGCCAAGAGCCGCAACCCCGTCCTGGTCCTGGACGAAATCGACAAGGTCGGCTCGGACACCTTCCGTGGCGACCCGTCATCGGCACTGCTGGAGGTTCTGGACCCGGAGCAGAACACCACCTTCTCCGACCACTACCTGGAGGTGCCCTTCGATCTCTCCAAGGTGATTTTCATCACCACGGCCAACATGCTCGATCCCATCCCGGCCGCCCTGCGTGACCGCATGGAGATCATCGAGGTTTCTGGCTACACCGAAATCGAAAAGATGGCGATCGCCCGGCAGTTTCTGCTGCCGAAGACGCTCGATAACCACGGCCTGGCGCCGGACCAGTTGGAGGTCACCGACGAAGCGCTGCGCAAGCTGATCCGGGAGTACACCGAGGAATCGGGCGTCCGCAACCTGGAGCGCGAGATCGGCTCGCTCTGCCGCAAGGTGGCCAAGATCCTGGCCGGGGATAACCCGCCGGATTCGATCACCGTTGATGCCGACGACGTGGCGACCTACCTCGGTGTCCCCAAGTACGACTACGGACTGGCCGAAGAGCAGGACGAAGTTGGCGTGGCAACTGGCGCCGCGGTCACCAGCGTTGGTGGTGACCTGCTCGGCATCGAAGTGCTGATCATGCCCGGCAAGGGTGATCTGATCCTCACCGGGCAACTCGGCGACGTGATGCAGGAGTCGGCCCGCGCGGCGCTCTCCTACGCCCGCGCCCGCACGGCGGACTACGGCCTGGCGGCAGACTTCTTCGAGCGGAACAATATTCACGTCCATGTCCCGGCGGGCGCGATCCCGAAGGATGGCCCTTCCGCCGGCATCACCATGGCAACCGCGCTCATCTCGGCCCTGACCGGGCGTCAGGTGCGCAAGGACGTGGCCATGACCGGCGAGATCACCCTGCGCGGCAAGGTCCTCCCGATCGGTGGCCTGCGCGAGAAGACCGTCGCGGCTCACCGTGGCGGCATCAAGACCTTCATCCTGCCGCGCCGTAACGCCAAGGACCTGGCGGAGCTTCCGGCTGTCGTCAGGGACGGCATGGAACTGATCCAGGTCGATTCCCTGGACCAGGTTCTCTCAGCCGCCCTGCTTCCCCCTCTGGAGGAGTAGCGCCATCTGCACGGGTAAACGAGCAGAGAGGCCCCCACCCTGCCGACCCCTCTCTCCGAGAACGTTCTCGGGGAGAGGGGCTTTTCGTCACTGGTGGAGTAGCTCCTCAACCACGCTTCTACGTGTGTCATGTCGAGACATGTCGCCCTGCCTCACCGCCGAGGAGTGGAGGCCTGTACGCGACTTACACAGTGCCCCGACTCCGCGCGGCCAAGAACGAGATCCCTGCGCAGCATTGAGAACACCGTCCGCCTCATTGCCGATGGTCACACCGGTCACAGGCATGGGATACCCAGTGCGGAAACACGAGGATGCGGTTATCGCCTGTCACGTGCACCACATCCTCGGTCCTCAGGCTATTTGCATGATGTTACTGAAGGCGCCCGCGTTACCCCTGCGCCACGTCGAACAACTGGATCATCCCCTCCAGCGCGTGAGGAATGTTCCCCGCCAGCGGATCAGGAATCCAGCACTCCAGGCCCACCTGGCCCGGCTGCAAATCGATCACGGCCCACGTGGTGGTGCCGGACGATTGCGTTGGTACGTAGGCCACCGAGCGCATCTGCGTGAAGTCAATGGCGTCCGGCGGAGGCGTAGCGCCCGTTGTGGGATCGAACATCAACGCGCCCATCACCTGCTCGATCGTCAACGGCTGCGGGTACTGGAAGCCCGACGTGAAATGCGGCTGCTCGCTGTTGTTCACGATCTTTACAACCTGTGGACCAGCGTGCAGATCTCCGTCCACCGCGAAGTGGAACCCTTCGCCGCCCGTGCCCAGTTGCTCGATGGTGACCGCGGCTTCAGGCTCCGGTCCGCTGATGGCAGCCGGGTCAGCGTCGCCCGTCACGGTCAAGCCCTCGAGCGCCAGCACGGAGCCCGGATCATCGGGCCAGATCCCGTAGTTACCAGCCGGCAAATCCACCACCACTTGCGGGGTAATGGTGGAAGGCCCACTGGCAATGTAGGCGTCGTAGAGCCACTCCACATCAACGGGCGGCGCACCCGCCTGCTCCATGATCGGGGTACCAGCAGCAGACTCATCCGCCAGGCTCAGGTCATCCAGGGACTGCCCCTCGCCCAGCCGTACAAAGCCGGACGCCACATACCCGCCCTGCGTGGCAACGTTCAGGCTCACGAGGTAGCGCCCAGCCGGAATCTCCGCCTGGTCAACATGCAGGCCGCGCTCATCCGCGGTGATTGTCAACTCCGGCAGGCCCAAGTCACTGAGCGTGCCAGCAGCCCTCGGCGTCGCACCCTGACCCTGCGTCGTGGGCGTCGCGTCCTGCGCCGCCACTGACGCCAGCCCTCCGAGCCCCATGATCGCCGCCAGACCAAGCGAAAGTACGCGTCGTCGTTGCATCCAGACCTCCACCCTGCTCACACCAGCCGCATCCGCTGCGTTGGTTCTTACAGAAGTCCCCGCACGCTCCGGGCCAACGTGCGGAAACCCGCTGGACCCATTACGGTTACGGCGAGGGCACGCGGAGAGACGCTGAGCGAAGGACGGTGCATGACCGCCACAGATACCGCCGAGATCACGCCATTTGAAATCTCTATCCCGGATGCTGAACTGGGAGATCTACGCCAGCGCCTCCATGCTGCCCGCTGGCCGGACGAAATTGATGATGCCGGTTGGGACTACGGCATCCCCCTGCAGGAGACCCAGGCTCTCGCTGACCACTGGTGTGACGGCTACGACTGGCGCGCCTGGGAAGCGCGTCTCAACGCCTTCCCACAGTTCCAGACCACGATTGACGGCCAACGGGTGCACTTCCTGCACGTGCGATCTCCGGAACCTCATGCCTTGCCCGTGATCCTCACCCACGGCTGGCCAGGCTCGATCCTGGAGTTCATCGATGTCATCGGCCCATTGACCGATCCGCGCGCGCATGGGGGTGATCCAGCGGATGCCTTCCACGTCGTCGCGCCGAGCATCCCCGGGTTCGCGTTTTCCGGGCACACGCATGAGCGAGGCTGGGATGTTCGACGCATCGCGCAGGCGTGGCAGGTGCTGATGGAACGCCTGGGGTACGAACACTACGGTGCCCAGGGGGGCGACTGGGGCTCCGCCATCTCACGGGACCTGGGCCTGGTCGCGCCTGACCGGGTGGTTGGCGTACACCTGAACTACCTGCGCATCAATCCCCCGCCAGAAGCCGTTCCTCTCCGGCCGGGCGAAGCCGAACGGGTCGCGAAGCTGCAGCAGTACAACGCCAGCGTACCCGGCTACATCGGGATCCAGTCCACGAAGCCGCAGACGCTCGCCTACGGCCTGACCGACTCTCCCATCGGGCAACTGGCCTGGATCGCCGAGAAGTTCCACGCCTGGTCAGATCCGCGCAAGCCTATCGACCGCGACCGCCTGCTCACGAACATCTCGCTCTACTGGTTTACGCGCACCGCTGGCTCAGCCGCCCGCATCTACTACGAGTCCGCCCGGGGGCGTGGCACGCCCAATCCCTGCCCGGTGCCGATGGGTGTAGCCGTCTTCCCCTACGATATCCTGCAGCCGGTGCGCTCCTACGCCGAACGCGTCTACGACATCCGGCACTGGAGCGAATTCGAACGCGGCGGTCACTTCGCTGCCCTGGAAGTCCCCGACCTGCTGATCGACGACATCCGCGCCTTCTTCCGCCCGCTGCGAAGCTAGATGGAAGAGGACGCGTTACGTTAGGCGTTTCAATTCAAGGGTGAGGAGCAACACGGCTGGGGAACCACTGCCCGGCTCGTGTGGTTGCAACCATGTCGAGACGTGTCCTCTGGCTCGCACAACGGCGAACTCTGCGATCTCTTGACCACTACGAAGCGCTGGTCAAGATTCCCGGCACTACGCGTCGTCAGACTTGCCCTCAACCCATTTCCCACTCGCGTCCTTGTGGTACTTCTCCTTGACCGCGCCCCAGGCCACCCGGTGCGCCCGCTCCTCGTCGTGCCCGTATTCGTCCCAGGCACTGTTGAACGCCTCCTTATAGATGTCCTGCGCGTGGGCCGGCAGATTGTCCTTCACACTGTCCGGCAAATCGCGTCGTGTTGCGTAGGGCATAGGTCTCCTCCTTTGTCCTCTCTACACTGCATTCGCCGTGCCGGAGGCAATCGGTGAGGGAAGGGCATCATGCAGGCGAACGAGCGACTGGCAATTTACCTGAATGACCACCTGGCCGGGTCCGTCATCGCGCTGGAGATGCTGGAAGATCTGGCCAGCGATCCGGAGATCGCCCAGCTTCGTGAGGACATCCTGGC
>JAXLWT010000023.1:0-88762 GCA_046328375.1 Thermomicrobiales bacterium | reverse complement strand
TACGGTCGTCATCGAAAATGCCGCCACCACACAGTGTTTGCGAGAGCGTTTTCAATTGAGACAGGTGCTCGGCAGACGGCGTTGCCGGCTGCGCCTTTGAGGCGTGTGGTCGCAGTCCCGCCAGGAGCGCTCCACCGGCGATCGCGCTCAACACCCGCCGCCGGTCAACAGTGAACGTCGCAGACGCGGTATCCGACATCGGGCTCCTCCGTTGTGCCGGGCAAGGAGCCCGCCACGCCGCTATTCTGCCATGGACCAAGGGGGTATGAGGCTGTCCAGCATGGGCCCGACGCTACGTCCGGCCCATGCCAGATGGTTGAGGATGACTACTCGGGTCGCGGCGTGACCGTTGCTGATGCGGTGGTGATCGAGGCGTCTGACTTCACCGTGATGTACCCGCGCATGCCTGCGGCCTCATGCCCCGGCTGGTTACAGAAGAAGTAATAGACCCCTGCAGGAGCGTTGATGCTGGCCGTACCCGATTCTCCCGGCTTGATCGTGACCGAGATGTTGAGGTTCTTGAGGCCGGCGTTGCCATGATCGGTGACTGAGAAGTTGTGGTCGGTCACGCCGCTGTTCTTGAGTGCAACTTCAACCGCCTTATCTGAGGGGATCGTGGCGGTATTGGGGTTGAAGTAGATATCGAACATCCCGAACCCAACACACAGGTCTCCCGATGCGGCCGGCGTTCCGCAAATGGATGGCGTGCTGGTGGCCGCTGGAGTCTGAGTTTGCGCTGTGGCCACGATTGCGGTTCCAATGAGGCTGATGCCAGCCATCGCAACGGCGATCGCTCCTAGCGGCCGGCGCAGGCGATTTCGGCGGATGAGCGCGTGAGCACTGAGCTTCTCTACCACGGGTCCTCCCTCTCTCCGAACCGGCGCTGATTCAGGACGCCCTGAAAGGCTCGCTGCGCCGGGTCTGTACGGTATCACAGCAGAGATTTCATACAGGCAATCACATTTTGCATCATGTCCAAACTCGCAGAGATCGACCGTCAGTAGGTGTCGGGTTGACCTGCGGTTGCGTTAACGCGCGGCTTCCAGCGTCGAGCACGATCTTGGCATCGCGGTTTCCGCGTTCACCTGATTCCAAACTGCTATGTCCTCGAACACTTCCAGTGGCGGAGGACCGCGTCGGCGAAAACGGCTCCGGATTTTGTTAAATGAATCGTAAAGTCTGACGTGCGAGTGATTTGCCAGTGTCGGGAGACCTCGTTGCCTGCAGGGTTGAGTGACCTTGGGGTTGCCCAAAGTGTCCAGGGTGTTAGCGACCGTGCGCGAGATACCGGTGTCCGGCCCAACGTCATCATCTGGACGAACACTCGCAGGTTCAGCGACATCGGCGCCCTGGCCAGGCGCGCAGTTCGCCTTAGTCCCGAGATGGGTGAACGCCGTTGTTCCTATCCGACAGTGTGTTTACGAAAGCGGATTGCCAGGGAGGGACAGACATCAGGTGTACCGGTCACCTCGGCTGAAGGGCTCCACTCCTCGTCCCTCTCGTGGATGTGGCCGGCGTACGAACGGCCTTGTGAGACGAACGATATTCAACGCGATTGTCAGCGTAATCACGACTTATGAAAACACTTGTGCTATAATTGCCTGCAGATTCGGTGGTAAATCGCCGATCCTGGATAGTTTTGATTGAGGTGTTCCATGGTTGCTCAAGCACCGCGCCCGCGGCGTGAAGCATCACCAGAGCGGTGGCGGGCAGCGCTGAACCGCGCGGAGAAAGAAGGGATCGAGATTCGGCAACTCGTCGGATCTGGTGGCTGGATTGCCACCAGCGGACGAGACCGCCACTCGGCCTACGAGTTGGAAGTGACCGGTGGACTCGTCCACGGGTGTGCCTGCCTCGCCGCCCAGCACGACGATCCGGTCTGCAAACATCGGGCTGCGTTTCTGGCGGAATTCGGAGGGTTCGAGGCGGTTGCGGCGTAGCGGGAGCAGCGTCGCTCCCGTTGACATCTGCCGCATTTCGTGACAAGGTGGACCCGCCCACCGAGCAGTTCCTGAATCTGAGATGAAAATCTTGCGTGGGCACTCATCTCGAAGCGGAGGTGCCCCGTGACCGACCTGCAACGACTTGACCTGACCGTCTTCGCCGAGATCAGCCCGAATGTGCTGCGGATCCTGCAGCACCTGTGTTCCGCGTCGTGCCACACCTTTGGCGGAGTGCTGGAGTGGTGTGAGGCACGTGGGGACTGCGCCCAGGCCGTCATCTGCCCTGTGTGCTCGAGCCAATTCGTGGTCGATGACGACGAGCTGGCGGAGCTGTTGCGCTGGACCGACAGTGAGGGCCGCGCCCTTGTCTGTGGCGTGCGCTGGGACTAACGGCTAGGGCACGGAGAAGGAAATCTCCCCGAGGATGCTGTCGATCAGCAGGGTGCTGTCCTGTTCCACAAAGTAGAAGAAGAACTGCTTCGGCATGGGGACGGAGGCGTAATTGATTCGCACGGTCGCTCCCAACCGTCCGTCGTCGAGCCGTCGCTCGCCTGAGATCTCCAGCAGGGATGACGTGGGCATGTCCGTGGGCTGCGGCGTAGCCCATTTCTCGTAGAGTGATTCCGTCATCGCAGGTTGCCGCGAAATGAGGCGGTAGAGATACGGATCGCTGAAGAGTGCCCAGGCGCTCAACAGTCTTCCCTCGTTCTGGCAAGCCAGCCATTCTTCGACCAGTTTGCGCACCGCCAGACGTTCAGTGGCGGACGCCGGCGTGCCACCTTCCACTGTTTGCCCGGCGGTGGTAGCTGAGGGAGTCGCTGCGGGTGGTGTCTCCAGGAGGGACGTGATGTTTGCGTAGCTCCGTGGAGCGACGCCGCACCGAGCATCCGTCTCCGGGGCATGCGCGGTTCCCGCAACAGTCCCCGTGAACGTGGTAAGGAGTAGCGCGCCCAGGAGGGGGCGAACGAGGGGGCCCGTCATCGTTGAGGTGTCCCAGTCCTCCCAGATAGTAGACGCCGCTCACATGAGACCGTCCAGCTGGCTGGATGAGCGTGAGGGTCAGGCAATCGCCTCGTGACCGAGTGCGCGAACACAACAAGAAAGAAGCGGATCGGCCCTCGCCGGGTCTTGGCGAGGGCCGATATCGAACTATTTCCGCCTAGCTGTCCGAAAGCGCCTTCCGCGTAGCCACCAGCTTGCGGCCACGTTGCTGTTGGAGTTGCTGAATCTTTTCCGGCGTGTACTCGAAGAGCCCGCCCTGGGTCTTCATGCCCAGCTTGCCCTCCGCGACCTTGCTGGTCACGGTTGAGCTGATGCCGGAAGAAGCGTTCAGATCTGCGTTCAGGTAGCTCGCCACGCTGTTGTAGATGTCCAGGCCGGCGACATCGAGCAATTCGAGCGGCCCGATGACGGCGAGCTTGTAACCGATTCCCCACTTGGTAATTGTGTCAATCGCTTCGGCACTCGCTACGCCCTCGTCGAGCAGATGCAATGCTTCGCGCATGATGGCGTAAAGGATGCGGTTTTCGACGAAGCCAGCGATGTCCTTGTCGACGATGGCCGGGACCATGCCGATTGCCTCGACCATTGCCACCGTCGCTTCGGCGGTATCAGCGCTTGTCTGGGCACCGCGGATGACTTCGATGACCGGGATCAGGTGCGGTGGGTTCGACCAGTGCATACCGACCACTCGCCCAGGGCGCTTGGTCACGGCGGCGAGGTCAGAAATGGGGATGCCGGACGTATTCGACGCGATGATGACATCATCGCCGACGAGCGCTTCGATCTCCTGGAAGACCTGCTGCTTGATGTCTCGCCGCTCCGGAACGGTTTCCACGACGAAGTCGGCGCCGTCAAGGGCAGTGGCAAGGTTGTCGGTGTACGTGAGCCGGCTGCGGCCAGCCTCAGCCTCCTCGGCGGTCATGAACCCGCCATTTGTCAACGTCCCGTAGACGAACTCAACTGCACCCTTTGCCTTCTCCAGTTGCTCTGGCTTGATATCAAACAGCGTCGTCTCAAACCCCTTGCGGGCGAATGTTGCGGCCATGCCGGGGCCCATGGTGCCCGAACCAATCACGGCAACTTTACGTGCGTCTGTCATGGAGTTGTCTACTTCTCCCCCAACGTTGCGGCGACGTGCCGCGTGCGAACCCGCGAGTGTGGGTACCGCTAGTGCATGCTGATGCCGCCACCGATGTTGATGGCCGCACCGTTGACGAATGCGGCGTCGTCTGACACGAGAAACACAATCAGTCCGGTGACATCTTCTGGTTTTTGAAAGCGGCCGATCGGTGTGTGGCTGAGCACATAGTCGAAATGACCCTGGGCGAAGCCAGCGCGCGTGCCCGGCGTATCAAGCAGGGTGGGAGTGACGTAGACGCTGGTGATGCCCCGCGGGCCGAGTTCGTTCGCGATCGCCCTGGTGAATCCGAGGACGGCGCCCTTGCTGGCCACGTAGTGGGCAAACCCGGGTGTTCCCATCCAGACCGTATCAGAGCCGATGTTGATCACCTTGCCGCCGCCCTGCTCGGTCATCGCGGGAACTACCGCCCGCGTGGCAAGGTAGGTGCCATCGACATTGACGGCGAAACGCTCTTTCCAGTCGGCCAGTGTGAGCTCGTCCCATGGCTTGGCCGTAAAGAGCCCGGCGTTATTGACGATGGCGTCGATCCGTCCATATGCATCGAGCGCAGCCCGCGCCATCGCCTGTGTCGATTCCTCGGACGTGACATCCGTTTTCACGTAGATGGCGTCACCGTTCTGGCTGAGTTCTGCAGCCAGGGCGCTGCCGTCAGAGATGTCCGCGATGACGACCTTGGCGCCCTCATCGACGAGCCGCCGGGCGATGGCGCTTCCCATTTCTCCCGCGCCGCCGGTGACGATGACCACCTTGTCATTGATTGAAATCGCCATGAATTGCCCTCTCACTCCGTCCGCCCTCAGGCGGCGTCGTTCCACGCTCCAAGTTCCGCCATCGCCGCGCCGACACCCGCGCCGAGTTGCACGGGGTAGCCAAGGTCAGCCAGTGATCGTTCCAGAACAGCGAGCTGCGCCGCCAGCACCGTGGGGTGCACTTGCGCCGGTCCCATGTGCCCAAGCCGGAAGATTTGCCCGTTCAGCGCGCCGTACCCTGGGGAAATCGTGACACCGTACTTCTGCCGCATCGTGCCGATGAGTGCCTTGTCATCAAGCCCGTCAGGCAGCTTGACGGCCGTAGCGCAGGCGGCGGCGATCTCCTCGCGTACCGGCCAGAGTTCCAGGCCAAGCGCCTTCACCCCGGCGCGGCAGGCATGGGCAATCTGCTGGTGCCGGTCAGCGAAGGTTTCCATTCCAACGTCCAGCGCTTGCCCCAGCACCGATTCCAACGCGTAAATTTCGCAGACAGACGGCGTGTAGGGGAAGCGGTGGTTTTCCAGCCAGGCGCTCTGCCAGTCAAGGATGGACAGGAAGCTGGCGCGGAGGGGCTCCGGTTTACGGGCGTGCAGTGCGTCCCAGGCTGCCGGGCTGATCGACATGAGCGAGAGCCCCGGTGTTCCGCCGAGGCACTTCTGTGGCCCGGCGATGGCGATGTCCATCCCCCATTCTTCCGGGCTGAGCAATTCCCCGCCGAGACCCGAAACGGTGTCGACCATGGTCAAGACGCCAAACTCGTGTGCGACCTGGCCGATTTCGCGCACCGGGTTGTGTGTGCCGGACGGTGTCTCTGAGTGCACCACTGAGAGGAATTTGATCCCTGGATTCGCCTGCAACGCCTTGCGCACATCTTCGGGATCGATTGCGTCGTTGTAAGGAACTGCCAGCTCGATCGTTTCACCGCCGTACTTGTGAATGAAATCCTCAAACCACTTGCCGAATACACCAGACACCAGATTGAGCACTTTATCGCCGGGGGAGAGCAGCCCTGCTGCCGCGGCCTCCAGGCCGAGGATGGCCTCGCCCTGCATGATGACAACGTCATAGTCGGTACGAAAAATCTGCTTCAGCAAATCGCTCGTGCGCGCAAAGAGATCAATGAAGGTGGGATCGTAGTGATAGAGCACAGGCCGCGCGGCATCCCGCAATGTCTGGTCCATGACCTGCACAGGACCAGCAGCCAGATTCAGGCGGGGCCAGGTTTGCGAACGCGTCATGGTTTGCTCCACGAATGAAACGAACGTGACCCAGGGAGGACAGGCTTCCCTGTCCTCCCTGGATGGCGATTACTGCGGGAAAAGCTCCGCCAGCTTCGCCTTCATTGCTTCCGCGTCGGAAATCGCGGAAACGGTGATCTTGCCGTCGACGATATCGGTCTTGGCCTGATCGACAGCGGCCTTGACGTCATCCGCGACGGTGTCCGGAAGGTCGAGGAGGCGTACGCCGCCGTTCTTGACATCCATGGTGTAGATCTTGCCGAACTGGCCGCTCTTCAGGTCGTTCACCATGTCGCGGTAGATGCCCGTGTAATCGAAGAGGACTGACGTGAGCAGGGCATCGCGGTGCTCGGCGCTCTTGTCACCGATCACGTCGATGAAGCGCACTTCCGTCGAGCCCGCCTGCTTGTTGTGGTCCTCAATCGCCTGCAGCATGCCAAACGACGCGCCGTCGCCCATGCCGAAGATGATGTCGGCGCCCGCCGCGATCTCCTGCTCGGTCACGCGCTTGGCGCCGGCAGCGTCGTCGTAGGCAGCTTCGCCGATGACGCTGTAAAGGAGCTTCGCATCCGCGTTCGCGGCCTTGAGGCCTTCGGCGAAGCCGACGGTCATGTAGTTCCAGGTCGGCGGCTCACCGGAGACGACGATGCCAACGGTGCCGCTCTTGGTTTCCTTTCCGGCGAGCACACCGGCCAGGTACGCCACTTCCTGGGCCTGGGTCTCGATGTCGGAG
Source organism: Thermomicrobiales bacterium (assembly GCA_046328375.1). Lineage (GTDB taxonomy): Bacteria > Chloroflexota > Chloroflexia > Thermomicrobiales > UBA6265 > JACCXM01. The sequence goes on along the minus strand of JAXLWT010000023.1, from coordinate 81,956 downwards.
ACCAGCCCTGGGGTGACAGCGTCGGGATTCTCGATCACCGCCACCGGCACTTTGCTTTCGTTCGCGAACTCGGGACAGACTGTCTGGTAGCCGGAGGCGTGGCAAATGATGAAGCTCGCGCCGCCCGCCTGCAGGTCTTTCAGGATCGGGGTGATATCGTCGTAACCGCCGTTTTCAGCGACGACCGGCGTGATCCCCAGTTCCTTGGCCACTGAGTCAACAGCGTCAGCGGCCTGCTGATCCCAACCCTGGTTGGTGCGGGCTCCCGGCGTGACGACGGCGATCTGGGTCACATCTACGCCAGCACTCGGCGTGGCGTCCTGCGCCATGATGCGGCCACCGAACTTGGCCTGGACGAGCAGGGCGGCAGTCAGTGCGCCCAGGTTGCGGCGATGCAAACGCATTCAAGTTCCTCCTTCAACAGACCAGATGCGAGACGGTTCCTGACCTTGTGAAATCTCATCGTTGGCCCCGTGCTCACCACCTCCTTGTCGGTATCGCGCGGACCCAGCTTACCGTCGGCCTCGCGCGTACGGAATCCCCAACGCCGCCGGAAGAGCGGTGCGTCCGGCGAGCGCGGCGAGCGCCACCATGATGCCGATGTAGGGAAGCATGGTGACGAACTCCGTGCGCACGTCCACGCCGAGAATCTGGAGACCATTGCCAAGCGAACGCAGCAGGCCGAAGAGGACTGAGGCGACCAGGATGCGCCACGGGTTCCAGCCGCCAACCATCGTGAGTGCCAGCGCGATAAACCCGGTGCCCACCGTCATTCCTACCTGGAAGATCTTCAGGTCTGACACGGAGAGGAAGGCCCCGGCGAGTCCGGCCATCCCGCCAGCCAGAACGGCCGCAAGGTAGCGAATGCGAATTACGTTGACACCGGCGGCGTCCGCGGCAAACGGGTTCTCCCCGACCGCTTTCACCTCAAGTCCAAAGCGCGTGCGATTCAGCAAGAAGGCAAACACGGGGACCAGCAGGAAGGCGACGTAGAAGAGAGCCTGCTGGTTGAAGATGGAACTTCCGACGATGGGAAGCTGTGACAGGCCGGGGATCGGGAGCCGCGGCGTATCGACCGGTAAAGAAGGATTTTGACCACCAAAGATGTCGCGGTAGAGGAATGCTGTCAGGCCACCGCCGAAGATCGTAATGGCGAGGCCGACCAGGACCTGGTCGACGCGCAGGGAGATCGTCATCACGGCGAACAGGAGTCCGAGGACGAGGCCGGAGACGACGCCGCCAAGAATTCCTTGCCAGGCACTGTTCGTGTTGTACGCGACGGCGAACGCGAAGAATGCGCCGCAGAGCATCATGCCTTCAATGCCAAGGTTGAGCAGGCCTGCCTTCTCGCCCACAGCTTCGCCCAATGCCGCGATGATCAGCGGCACGGCAGCGATGAGGGCCGCGGCGAGCATGGCGGTAACGAAGGCGCTGTTCACGCGCGACCTCCTACCTCACGTGCGACACCATCGAGGATGGCACCGGTCATGGGTGGCTGAGGTGGTTCGCCCGCGTTGGCTGCGCCGACATCCACCTCATCCTCCGTTGCGTAGGGCGAGCGCTGACGTTCGAACCATGTGGCCACCGCGAAGCAGAGGAGCATAAGCCCTTCAAGCATCTCGACGAAGTACGTGGGAATGCCCAGTGGCCTCGCCATCATCTCGCCCCCGATGCTGAGGAACGAGAGGAAGTAGGCAAAGGGGATGATCCAGAGCGGGTTCAGCCGCGCCAGGTAAACGAGCGCGAACGCCGCAAAGCCGTATCCCGGATTCCAGTTCCCCTGGAAGAGTCCCTTGACACCCAGGATGTCATTTGCGCCAGCCAAACCGGCCATGGCGCCGCTTGCCAGCAGCGCAAACAACGTCAGGCGACCCACCGGCATGCCAGCATGAAGCGCTGCCTGCCGGTTACGGCCGACGACATCGAGCATGAAGCCGAGGACCGTGTTGCGAAACAGGATCCAGACCAGGATGGCGGCGACCAGTCCGACCAGCAACCCGATGTGGACGCCGGTGTCGCCAATGTCCGGGAGGCGGAGTTCCTTCGGGATGATCCGGGTTTGAGGCGGGACGACGTCCGGATCTTTGACAGGTCCCTTGACGAGCCAGGACGTCACATTGAGCGCAACGTAATTCATCATCAGGGTCGCGATGATCTCGTTCAGACCCCAGCGAACGCGAAGAATCCCCGGGACGAGGGCCCAGAGGATCCCTCCAACCATGCCTGCCACGGCTGCTGCCAGCCAGAGGACGGGAGCGGGAGCTTGCCCGGCCAGGGCGGCGCCAGTCACGCCGGCCAACAGCGCTCCAACCAGGAGTTGACCGTCGATGCCGATGTTCCAGACTCCGGCCCGCAGTGAAATGACCAGTCCCGCGCTGACGATCAGCAGCGGCGCCATGTGAATGAGCGTTTCGGTAATGCCGTAGGAGGTACCAAGGCCGCGTGTGAAGAGCATGGCGTACGCGGCAACGGGATCCTTGCCTCGCAGCAGCAAGAAGATTGCGCCCAGGACGAGCGCTGCCACAATCGCCGCGAGCGACGTAATGAGCGGGGCAAAGCGCTGCGTCAACGGTTGCCCGGTCGACTTCCGGTTCATGCTGGCACCTGAAGCTGGTGCCCGAGCATCAGCTCACCAAGCACCTCTGGCGTCGCCTGCGCGCGCGGCAGGACTGCGAGCAGTTCGCCGTTGTACATGACCCCGATGAGGTCGCTGATCTCAAGTAACTCCTCGATTTCCGACGAAATGAGCACTACCGCGTTGCCCGCATCTGCCTGGCTCCTGAGCTGGCGCCAGATAAACGCCGTGGTCCGCAAATCGAGGCCATTCGTTGGCTTGTTGACGACGAGGAGCCGGGGGTTGAGCGAGAGTTCGCGCCCCAGCAGAAGCTTCTGGATGTTCCCGCCGGAAAGCATGCCGATGGGCGTGGTTGGTCCTGGGGTCTTCACGGAAAAGTCGGCTATGAGTTGCCTGGCACGTTCATCCATGGCCCGCCGATTCAGCCAGAAACCGTTCGAAAAGGGCTTGCGCGCAATGGCCTTCAGCGCCACATTCTCAGCAACGCTGGACGCCGCGACCGAACCTTCGTGCAGGCGGTCATCTGTTACATACCCGATGCCCGCCTTCGTCGAAGCTGCGACTCCCCGATTGGTAAAGTCATGCCCCAGGTAGGAAGCCTTGCCAGACGCAACGCGGCGCTGCCCGGCGATGACTTCGCCAAGCTCCTTCTGCCCGTTGCCATCCACGCCGGCAATGCCGAACACCTCACCGCTGCGTAGTTCCAGTGAGACGTTCTTCAGCGCTGCCGCGCCATGTTCCCGGGCAGTTGAAACATCCCGCAATGCGTACAGAACCTCGCCCACGGCAGCACGGTCGCCGTTTCGAGATGGAGCCGGCTCCGATCCACCGAACATCTGCTCGACGATGCGGCGGCGCACATTCTCGACACTTGCGCCACGCAGCGCATCGGGGCCGAGTTCCCCCACGTTCCGGCCTGCGCGCAGGACGGACACGCGATCACTTACGGCCAGCGCCTCACCCAATTTGTGGGTGATGAGCACCACCGCTACACCCTGACCGCGCAGGCGTCGCAACAGCTCAAGCAGAGAGTCGACTTCGCCGGGAGTGAGCACCGAGGTTGGTTCATCCAGGAGGAGGACACGTGATCCCCGGAGCAGGGCCTTGATGATTTCCACACGCTGACGCTGCCCAAGTCCCAGGTAACGGATCTCGGTTTGAGGGCTGACCTCAAGACCGAACTCGGCCAGCATTTGTGACAGTCGCGTCTCGATGCCACCGAGATTGAGGACGAAGCCGGTGTCGCCACCGAGTGCGACGTTTTCCAGGATGGAAAGGTTCGGCACCAGCGTGAAGTGCTGGTAGACCGTGCCGATGCCGCGCCGGAGTGCATCGACCGGTGAGGAGATGTGTACCTCCTCGCCGGCGATGCGAATCGTCCCGGAGTCTGGCTGGTACATGCCCGCCAGGATGTTCATCAGCGTCGTCTTGCCGGCGCCGTTTTCCCCGAGCACCGCGTGAATCTCGCCTGGCCAGAGGTCCAGCGACACACGGTCATTCGCCAGCACCGGGCCGAAGCGCTTGCTGATCTCGCGCATTTGCACCAGCGGCGTTGCCAGCGGCTGACTGTTGGGTTGTCGTGTTTCGAGCCCCGCGCTCACGTCAGGAATCGTCGCTTTCTACTCGCCGTAGTAATCCGGAGCCAGCTTGTAGCCCGGAAACTTCTCGGGATCGTGGGAATAGAAGATGTCGCCGCCAACCTTCTTTGCGATGTTCTCAATGCGCATCATCGAGTCCAGCAGGTCAGCGGGATCGGTGTGCAAGCCCATCATGACCCGATCCTTCAGGTTGTGCTCCATGTAGGCCACGTCAAATGGGAAGACCATGGGGCGCTGGTCTCCGCCCGGATCAATGATGGCGGAGAGGTGCCCGGCCGAGTGGCCCGGCGTCTCGACCAGCGTGATCCCGGGCAGGACCTCATACTCGAAGTCGCCCAGATCAAGCATGACCGTCTTCATGCCAGGCATGACGACCAGCTCCGGGTCATAGCCGAGGCGCTCCCACGGGTCTGGAACGTAGGCGTGCCGTAGCTCAGACGTGGAAAAAATGAACGTCGCCTGCGGGAAGAGCTTGTTGTTCGAGCAGTGATCGAAATGCAGGTGCGAGTTGACGACGATGTCGATTTCTTCTGGCTTCACCCCGATCCTGGCGAGCTGGTTGACGATCTGCTGATCTTCAGACTGTTCCGGCTTTTCGAAGGGAAGCTTGCGCTCGACCCAACCCTTCTCGAACCCGGTGTCGATCAGCACCTTGCCGTCCGGGTGATCGATGTACAGCGAGTAGACCGGGAAGCGGAACTCCACACCCTGGTTGTGGTTCCAGGTGGCAAACGACATGTCCAGCAGCAGCGTGCCGCTGTCGAGCAGGTAAACCTTCATCTGTCGTCGCCTCCTTCGTCGTTAACGCCCTCATCGCCCGTCGATTCGGCAGTCTGCGCTTGTTGCATCGCCCACCAGATGCGCTCCGGTGTGGCAGGCAGTTCATGGATACGGATGCCGGCATCCGCCAGTGCCGTAGCAACCGCGGCTGCCACTCCGGCGAGTGCGCCTTCCCCGACACCCTTGGCGCCATAGGGGCCAGGACCATCCTCGTTCTCCACGATGTTGGAGGAAAAGGAGGTTGGCATGTCCGCGATGGTTGGCACGTGGTACTCGTAGAGTGTCGCGTTCTGAAGCGTACCTGTCTCGTCGTAGATCATCTCTTCGAACAGCGCATTGCCGATGCCCTGGGTGGCGCCACCCATTTCCTGGGTCACGACCTGGCGCGGATTGAGCGCCTTGCCGACGTCGGCCACGCTGACGACCTTGTTCAGGGTGACTATGCCGGTGTCCGGATCGACGGCGAGTTCAACGCCACCGATGCAAACTTCCCAGAACACCGGGCCTTCGGCGTAGGAACCGCTGCCCTTTTCCGGGCGGACGGTGCCGTTCCCCATCAGTTCCCCACCGACCATCCCGAAGTGGCGTTTGATCAAGTCGGGGTAGGGAACCCGCTCCCCTTCATGCCAGACGGCGCCGTCCCGAATCTCAAGCGCGGCCTCCGGCAGATCGAGATAGTGACTGCCGATGGCCAGCAACTGCTGGCGGATATCCTGCGCCGCGCGCAACACGGCCATGCCAGCCAGCGTCGTGGAGCGGCTCGCGCCGGTCGATCGGTCGTAGGGGGTAAGGCGTGTGTCTCCGCCGGGAACTCTTACGCGGTCAGGGGAAACGCCCAGTTCTTCAGCAACAATCTGCGCAAAGACCGTCCGAGCACCCTGGCCGACCTCAGTCGAGCTCACCAGCAAAGTCAGGCTGCCGTCCGCCTCCATACGGATCGAGGCGGTCGAGACCGGGTGGGCACCGGCAGCCAGCAGCCCGACGCTCATTCCGCGTCCGACGACGCCTTCCGGCTTCGGCGAGTGCCAGTCGAGGCTTTTGGCCACGCGCTGAATGTCCCCGATGAGATCGGCGTCGAGCGGCTTCCCACCTGGTCGCACCGATTCGCCGTATTGCAGCAAGTTGCGCTCACGCATTTGCAGCGCATCCAGACCGCAGCGGCGGCCAATCTCATCGATCTGCAACTCGCCGCACCACTGCAGGTGCGTTGCGCCGAAGGCGCGGTAGGAACCGGCGGGGGAAGTGTTCGTGTAGACGCCCCAGGCGTCGACCTTGACCGCTTCCCATTTGTACGGACCAGGCGCGGCATCCGCGCCGGTGGCGACGACCCGCGGTCCATTGTCGGCAAATGCCCCGGTGTCGAACCACGCACGCACCTCGCGCGCCAGCAGCTTGCCTTCTTTAGTAGCGGCGGTGCGCATCCACGCCTTCATGCCGTGGCGACGGGTTGTCACCATCGATTCGTCGACACTGTTGGCGATGCGGACCGGGCGGCCGGCAAGGCGGGCCAGCGAGGAGGTTATGGGCTCCATTTTCGTGTAGGACTTGGCGCCGAACCCGCCGCCGAGGTACGGCACGACGACGCGTACTGCGCCGACTGGCAGGCCGAAAAGATCCGCGAGTTCTGCGCGAACCAGGAAGGGATGCTGACAGGAGGACCAGACGGTCAGGTCGTCATCGCCCGACCAGGAGGCAATTGTGGTGTGCGGCTCCATTGAGTACTGGAAGACGGCCGGGAAGACATATTCGCCTTCGACGACGATGTCCGCGCTTGCGAAGACCTCGTCGGAATCACCACGTGAGAACGCATGGTGGTAACAGATGTTGCCTTCGTCCAGGCGAATTTCGCCGAGCCCGTGGAAGAGACCGGCACGCAGCTTCGGGGCATCATGGAGGAGCGGTGCACCTGGAATGAGCGCCTGGTCAATCGTCGTCGCTGCCGGCAGTTCCTCGTATGCGACCTCAATCAGGTCCAGTGCAGCGTCAGCAATGGCTGGGGATTCTGCGGCGACAGCCGCGACTGGCTCCCCGACGAAACGGACCGCTTCCATGGCCAGGACGGGTCGGTCCTTGAGGGCGTGGCCATAGAACGGATCCTGCGACGGGAGGTTCTGCCCGGTCATCACGGCGATCACACCTGGCAGCGCCTCGGCCGCGCTGGTGTCGATCGACAAGATGCGTGCGTGCGCGTAGGGACTCCGCAGTACCCGGCCGAACGCCATGCCGTGGAAACGGAGGTCACCCGCGAATTGCGCCTCGCCCCTGACCTTGGCCAGAGCATCCGTGCGAGGCGCGTCTGTTCCGATCACGCCGTAAGTAGCGCGTGCGGGAGCGGTCAAGGTCATGAGCCGCCCTCCGCTCCGTCCGCCAGCCGGCGCGCCGCATCTTCGGCCGCATCGAGGATGTTCCAGTACCCCGTGCAGCGGCAGAGGTTCCCCCCCAGGTAGCTCTTGATCTCGTCGCGGGTCGGGCGAGGGTTCGCGGCGAGCATCGCCTTCGTCGTAAGGACAAAGCCCGGCGTGCAAAAGCCGCACTGGATAGCTGCCTTCTCCACAAATGCAGCCTGGATTGGATCGAGTCGTCCGTCCCGCGTCAGGTCCTCAATCGTCTGGACGGTTCTGCCGTTGGCCTCGTACGCCAGCGTGCAGCAGGAACTGACCGGCTGTCCATCAAGGAGAACGGTGCAGGCGCCGCAAACCTGGGAGTCGCAGGAACGCTTGGTGCCAGTGAGCCCCAGGCGATCCCGCAGGAGATCGATCAGCAGTTCGCGCGACTCGATTTCCAGTTCGACGTCACGGCCGTTGATGGTCGTCCGAAGAAGCGTCAACGTCTCAGGCGGCATGGCGCGCCTCCCGCGGCAGCGTCGCGTCCGCTATCGCCGCCGCAATGGCCCTGGCGCCGACCGCCGACGCAAGTTGCCGCTTGTAGGGCGCGGATTCGAATGGTGTGTCGTACGTGACGGCGAGGCTGGCGATCTGGGCTTTCACCTGCTCGCTGCTCGACGTAACCGCCGGAAGACCGGCAAGGGCATCTTCGACGTCCCATAGCCGCTGCGGAGCGTCGCCAACGCAGCCCACGTAGACGCGGGCCGATGCAATGAGTCCGTCCTTCACGCTGACGACCGCCGATGCTGAGGCAGTTGGCCGCTCGTGCAACTTGATTCGCTCATACCCGATGCCATCCGCTTCACCGGGAAGCGGGATAGAAATGCGGACCAGGATCTCGTCCGGCGTGCGGTCGGTTGTCATCAGATCGGTGATGAACGCGTCAGCACGGACCGTCCGCGTTGCAACGCCATTGTCCAGTGTCAGGGTCGCGCCGAGCGCGGAGAGCAAGGTCGCTGGATCGCTGTGCGGGTCGGCGAAGCAGAGATTGCCACCGATGGTTCCGGCGGCACGAACCCGGACGTTGGCCACCTTCGCTTCGAGGCGGGCCATTGCCGGCAAGCGCTCTCGCACCAGCGCGTCGTGCTCTATGGCTCGATGCGTGGCAAGGGCTCCGATTTCCAGCGAGTTCCCGTCGTCACTGAGCGCGATCTTGTTCAGCCCGGCGATTCGTTTGATATCAATGAGGTGATCGACAGATGCCAGATGCTCCTTGAGCACGATCAGCAGTTCCGTGCCGCCGGCGTAAAAGGCCGCATCATCGCCGAGGTCCCGCATCAGGCCGGACGCTTCGCCGACGGTGGTCGGTTGGTGAATCGCGAATGGCCTAAGCATGTCTCGCCTCGGGGTCGGGCATGCCCTGATCCAGGCCAGCGCGCTGGACACCCCTGATCAGGTAATCCCAGTACGACTGGACGTGGACGTCCTGGTACTTATCCGGGTAGACCCGGCTCGCCATTTCCGGCGTCATGGGCTGCAACGCACCGAACGAGTTGGCAATCGCCTGGATGCGCAAGACGCGCTCCAGGGTTAGCGCTGCGTACGTGGCCCACGGTACTGAGGAGCCCGTGAAGAGAACTCCGTGGCCGCGGAGAAGGACGACTCTCCGGTCACCCAACACCTGCGCCACCCGCGCGCCCTGTTCCGGATTGACGATCAGCTCCGCCGTGTCATCGAAGTAGGCGAGCCCCTCCTTGAAGAGCACCGCATCATGATTCAGGAGCTGAAGTTCGGCGTCAGTGGCGCCAAACGCCGTGGCGTACGGCGGGTGAGTGTGAATCACTGATTGCACATCCGGGCGGACCCGGTAGATCTCTGAATGGAGTACGTACTCGAGGTGGGCACGGCCGCGCCCCTCGAGAACATTCCCGTCCAGGTCGAGGCGGAGGATGTCCGCCGGCGTAACCTCTTCCAGTCCCAGGCCGTAGCGCTTCATGAGCATGTGTTGACCGTCGGCCGAGCGCGCGCTGACGTGCCCCAGGGTGTAGTCCCCGTGGTCTCCGAGCGCCAGGATGCGGCACGACCAGGCTACCTGCTCGCGCAGTTCGCTGTCCGTGGACGCCCGCAGGTCCTGCGTCATCGTCGCTCCGTCGGCGGATAATCCGCATGCGGAAACCCGAACACCATGATCAAGTCCTCATCGCCCGTATTGGCGACCGCGTGCCAGATTCCAGCCGGAATGTGCAGCGCCTGGTGTGCAGCAAAGGGAACTGGCTCACCCTCGGTCTCAAGGACGCCGATTCCTGCCAGAACGTAGGCAATCTCCTCAGCCTCATGCTTGACCAATGCAGTGGTCGTGCCCGGCGTGAACACGGAGTACCCAAGCGAACTGAGGATGCCGGGAGCGGTTTTCTCGGTCAGGACCATGCGGCTCCAACTGCCGTTCGGCAAAGGAATCGCGGCCACCTCTTCCAGCGGCACGACACTGATTGTCGCGTCCGGACCTACAGTGCCCATTTGCCATCCTTGACGATGTAGACACCGGTGTCCTCGATCAGGAGGGAGGCGTTCAGGCAGTTGCCATCCAGGTGGAGCGTGCTGACGTTCTGGCCGCCCGGATAGGCGTTGTGGTTGTCCCCCAGTGCAAAGTGGACCGTTCCCAGCAGCCCTTTCTCAGATGGCGAGCCAGTTGGAGACTTTTCGCTCGTCCCGAAGGCAAACTCTCCGATGACGGTCGAGCCCGGGACGCCCTCGATCACCTTCTTCAGTTTCTCTGCTTCCTCGCCGCCCGTGATCTCGGTGACCTGGCCCTTCTCAACTTTCCAGGTGATCGGGTTCGGAGTCTGGCCAGGCAGGCCGATTCCGAGCATGATGCCATCGACCACAATGGTCCCCTCGGTGCGATCTTCGACCGCTGCAAAGGCGACCTCGCTCCAGAGGGGCACCGGTCCCATCATCTGGCCGCGCTTCTTGATCGGCGTCACTTCCAGAGCCGGGCGGCCTTCAATCGAGACCCGCACGTCCGTGCCCGCGGGAGAGGTGACGCGGCACCACTTGGCGCCTCGCAACGCCTCAATGGCGGCCTTCGCCCGGTCCGTTGCGTCGCGGATGTCGGCCTCGGTCAGGTCCCACGAGCCGATGCCCTCTTCGACCGACGCGATCTTGGCGTTGTTGTCACAGGACTCGCGCACTGCCGAAACATGGGCGAAGCGGTTGGCCCACTCCAGGTCCGTGATGATGATGATCTCATCAGACTTGACCATCGCCTCGTGCAGGTTGCGCGGCGGCGCCATCGGAAATCGGGTGTCTGCCTTGCCGCGCCGCACCTGGTGCTCGTTGTTGGCGATGACGGGGAAGCCTCCACGCTCGACGACGACCTGGGCCAGGGCGTTTGCCTCCTGGATGTGGGCGTCGTCAGTGATGATCGTGACCACGTCGTCGGGTTCAACTGACATGCAGACCGCGGCGACCAGTTCGGCGTCGCGTCGCAGACCCTCGGAAAGTTCGCTCATCGTTGTCCTCCCGTCGCCCTAGGCCCGAGCGGCCGTCGTGGCCGTGAAGCGGGGCAGCACGTCCCGCGCGAACTGCTCAACCTGTCCAAACTGATCGAGTGAGCCGAAGCGGCAAATGAAGTAATCGACTCCCGCATCGATGAACGTCTGGAACCATTCCGCGATGTCGTCAGGCGTGCCGACTGGACCCCATTCACCCAGATCCATCGCCTTGCTCAACTCGGGGTAGTACTGGCTGATATACGCGTTGATGCCGGCCTGGGCTGCATCACGCGTGTCGGCGATGTTCATCGTGACCTGATAGGACATCACGAACTCGTCGCGGCTGCGCCCGGCTTCGGCAATTGCCTGTTCGACCTGCTCGAGTTGTGCCCGGAACTCATCAGGATGTCGGGCGCGGCAGCAGGTCATCCAGCCGTCGCCGTACGTGGCAATGCGACGAGCGGCCTTGCTCACAACGCGCTCCGTCTTCTCCTCCTGCTTCGTCCCCACGGTGAGCCTGGGATTGCTGACGACCCAGATCGGGGGAGGGGACTGCACCGGCATGAGTGGGCCCATCTCGGTCCCCGAATAGAATGCAATGTCGTCAAACGCGTAGGTCTCGCCAGTGAAGTCGGTCTTGCCCTCGGTCCAGAGCTGGCGCAGGACCGCCAAACCTTCTTCGAAGATGCGGGCCCGCTTGTCGAAGTCGAGACCGACTGAGGCGTACTCGCGACGGACACCATCTTCCGGGTTACCCATTCCCGTGCCCAGGATCGTTCGCCCGTTGGAGAGCGCATCCAGGGTTGCCCATTCCAGAGCCAGGTAGAGCGGGTGCCGGGTGCCGGAGACCATGCAGGCCGTACCAAGCTTGACCTTGTTCGTGCGCTGCGAGATCGCGGAAAGGATGTTGATCGGTTCCCAGCGAGGCTTGGAGAAGAGGCTGTCTCCCACCCAGACCGAATCGAAGCCGAGTTCTTCAGACCGTTCCGCGAGGTTCAGGAGATCCTGGAGTGAATAGTCGGGCGCGATGAGCGGTTCCCGGTTGTTGAGATTGACACCGAACTTGACCTCTGCCACGTCTATCGCGCTCCTCTCGCCAGGCGCTGGGGCGCGCTCTCCTCGAGCGCGCGCTGGGGTACATGAATGTGCTCACGCAGGAGGCGGCTCGCCTCGGCAGCATCGCCGGCGCGGACCGCGTCAAGAATTGCCTGGTGCTCCTCAATAGAGCGTTCCATGCCGCCACGGAGACCGACCGACGACGAGATGTGTCGCCGCATCTGGTCCATCAGTGGGTAGTAGATGTTCTTCAGGTAGTCGTTCTCGGAGCGCTCGATGAAGATGGCGTGGAAGGCGCGGTTCGCGGTGAAGAAGGCTTCGGCGTCCCTGGAGGCAGCATGCGTTCGCATCTCGCCCTGGAGTCTGGCCAGTTCGTCCATGTCTTCCGCAGCCAGGTTCGGCAGGGCAAGGCGAATCGCAAGCTCTTCCAGCGCCTCGCGCACGCGGTAGGCGTCGAGAAATTGCTGCGACGAAAGCGACTTGACGACCGCGCCATGACGTGGCCGGAGGGTGACCAGGCCGTCAGCGGCCAGTCGCTGCAACGCCTCCCGGACCGGGACACGGCTGACATTGAGCTGCGCGGCCAGCGTTTTCTCGGGTAACGCGGCATCCGGGGGAAAGACGTTGCTCAGGATGTCGTCGCGCAGGCGGTGATAAACCTGTTCGGCCAGGGTGGCGTGGTTGAGCTGGATCTGATCGATTCGACCTGCGTCAGTAGCCGGCGCGCTCACGCGACCCGCTCTCCCTTGCGATAGCCTCATCCTGAAACTGTGTATACCGTATACCGCAATGTAGTTGATCCCTTTCCGGGCGTCAAACTGGTGCCGCGAGGCAGCAATCAGCTGGGGGCTGCATGCACCGTGCAGGTTGACGACGCCAAGGTTGTGGAGTACTTATACGTATCAACGCTGATACGTATCAGGAGCGAAGCGACGGACAGTGGTGTCACGACGTGTCCGATGAGACGCACAAACGACGGCGGCCAACGCAGGCGGATGTCGCTCGTCTGGCCGCGGTTTCCCAACCGCTGGTGTCCTATGTCCTCAGTGGTGACCCAAACGCGCCGGTGGCCGCTGAAACGCGGGCACGCGTGCTGGCAGCGATCTCCGAGCTCGGGTATGTCCCGTCGCACGCCGCGCGCAGCCTGCGATCGCAGAAGGCGCTCACGATCGGCGCGATCATTCCGGACATCACGAACCCGTTCTACCCGGCATTTGCCCGCGGTATCCAGAATGTCGCCGAAAGCCAGGGGTATGACCTCATTGCCTACAACAGCGACGGCCTGCTGGAGCGCGAACGCAAGTTCATGGAGTCTGCCCTTGCCGGACGGGTTGACGGCGTGATTCTCAGTCCCTTCCAGATTTCGATGGACGAGCTTGCCGATGTCGCCGAGAAGAACATCCCGGTCGTCGCGCTGACCTCCAGGAAGCCGGTTGGCGGCCGGGCGCCTGTCGACACCGTTCATGTGAACAGCGTCGCGGCTGCCCGGCAGGCTGTTGAGCACCTCATCCAGCGCGGTCATCAACGTATCGGGATGATTGCCGGTGAAGCGGGAACTCCGCCGCGAGAGGATCGTGTGCTGGGATACCTGCAGGCGCTGGAAGCAGCGGGAATGCGTGCGGACGAGATGCTCGTTCGCGGCGCAGACTTCAATGAGGAAGGCGGGTACCGGGCTGCTCTGGATCTGTTGCAGATTTCTCCTCGCCCGACCGCCATATTTGCTGCCAACGATCTCATGGCAATGGGCGCGATGGGTGCGCTGTTTGAAGCCGGACTGCGTATCCCGCAGGACATGGCGATCGTCGGCTTCGATGACATTCCAGCGGCCCGGCTCCTGGCCCCACCTTTGACAACTGTCGCGCAGTATCCGGACCGCCTGGGTGAACGGACGGCGGAACTTCTGCTGGAGCGGCTGCGCGGGGAGGGACCACCCCACAGCCGCGAAATCATGATGCTTGCAGAACTTGTGGTCCGCGAGTCGGCCTGACTGGCCGTGACGTGAGGAGGTGGACAGCAGACTGAACTGGAAAACTCGTCGTTCCTGGTACGAGCGAGCGGTACGTGTGCGCCGCAAGCCGAGCCGCAACGCCGCGGCGATGACTCAACGGGAGATTTCGATGCGAAAATCACTTCGCGCAATTGCCCTCGCGGGCATGGCCGTCCTGGCTCCCCTGGCGATGCTGGCGCCTGTCACGCGCGCGCAGGACAACGTCGAGCTGACGATGTGGCTCGACACCACCGGTGGTTCTGAAGGCGCCGAGTGTCTCCAGACGAACGCCATCGACGTGTTCAATGCCCAGGGCAACGGGATTACCGTCAACGCCACCATGCAGGCGAATGCCTGGGATGCGACCCGCACCGCGATTGCGGGCGGCGCCGGACCAGACATTGTTGGCACCCCTGGGCCCTCGTTCGCCATGCAGCTCGCGCTCGCGGGACAGTTGGCCGCGCTCGATGACTACGCCAAGGACCTGGGGTGGAACGAGCGATTTGCGGAAGGCTCGCTCGATCTCGGCATGGCCGAGGGCAAGCTCTACAGCATCCCGACCGAGCTCGAGACCCTGGTTCTCTACTACAACAAGACCCTTTTCGAGCAGAACGGCTGGGAGCCTCCGAAGACGCTCGATGAGTTGATGACGCTTGCCGCGACTATCAAGGAAGCGGGCATTGTCCCGTTCTCACATTCCAACGCTGAGTGGCGCCCGGCCAATGAGTGGTTTGTCGGCGAAATGCTGAACCATGCTGCCGGTGGTCCCCAGAAGGTGTACGACGCCTTGACCGGCAAGGTCGACTGGACCGACCCCGATTTCGTGGCAGCGATTGATGCGCTGAACCAGATGCAGCAGAACGGGTGGTTCATGGGCGGTCTCGACCGCTACTACACCACAACCTTCCCGGAGGCAGGCGCGGCCCTCGGCGCCGGTGACGCCGCGATGAACATCGAGGGGACATGGTTCCTGGCCGACGAAGCGGCATATTTTGGCGCTGAGGCAGGGAACGAGAACGAACTTGGCTGGGTGCCGGTACCATCCGTGACCGGTGACGCGATCTTCGACCTCGGCATTGGCCAGACGTTCTCGATCAACGCCAACTCCCAGCACAAGGACGAGACCGCCAAGTTCATCGACTTCTGGTTCTCACCGGAGAACCAGGCCAAGATTCTCGTCGAGTGCGGAACAGTGCCAGCGGCTGTTGACCTGAGTGGGCAGGATCTGACCGGTGTCAACCCGAACCTTGCCGACATCCTGGCCGCGATGAACGACGCGTTTGCCCAGGGCAACTACGGCTACACGACCTGGACCTTCTGGCCACCGGCCAGCGAGACGTACCTGATCGAGGAGATCGAGCGCGTCTGGTCGGGCGAAATCACACCAGAGGAGTACCTGGCTGGTCACCAGGAAAAGTTTGACGCAGAGCGGACGGCAGGGGCTGTTCCGCCAATTCCGGCGCGGTAGGCCGCACGCGGGTCAGGGGCAACCCTGACCCGCTTCCGCGACCCGGAAGCGAGATTCACCATGCAGCAAACACTGACGCTCCCTGAAGGAGCAGTCGCCTCGCGAAAGGCAGACAAGCGACGCGCGTTTTTCCGGCGGAAGGTTGTGCCGTGGCTCTTTGTCTTGCCGATCCTCGCCATCAACATCCTGGTGGTGGCCGCGCCGGCACTCAGCTCCGTCTATTTTTCGATGACGAAGTGGAGTGGCATCGGGCCGGCCCAGTGGGTGGGGCTGTCGAACTACCAGACGCTTTTCAGCGACCCAGGATTCCATCACGCGTTCATGAACAATGTGCTCTGGCTGGCGATGTTCCTGACCATCCCCATTGCCATGGCGCTGGTGGCCGCGAGCCTGCTCGCGCCGATCAAACGCGGGGCGATTGTGTTTCGCCTGTCGCTCTTCATTCCCTACGTCCTGCCGAGCGTGGTCTCGGCGGCTCTCTGGCGCAGCCTGCTCAGCCCGGACCGCGGCATTCCCGCGTTCCTGACGGACATGGGCGTGCCTGGCTTCAACAAGGCGTTCCTGGGGGACTCGAGAACGGCGCTGCCGACGATTGGCTTCGTCGATAACTGGCACTGGTGGGGCTTCCTGATGGTGCTCTTCCTGGCCAGCATGCAGAACATCCCGCCCGACCTTTACGAGAGCGCACGGCTCGATGGCGCCAACCGCTGGCAGGAGTTCCGGGATGTGACCCTGCCAGGTATCCGGCCGACGATCGTCTTCATGATCCTCATGACGACCATCTGGTCTTTCCTGACCTTCGATTACATCTGGATCCTGACGCAGGGCGGCCCAGCCCGGGCAACCGAAGTGCTCTCGGTCCTGGTTTTCAAGGAAGCATTCCGTAACTTCAACGCAGGGTACGCGGCTGCCATCGGCCTCACGATGAGCTTCTTTGTCGGCTGCGTTATCGCCGGGTTCCAGGTCCTGCGCCGGCGGGGTTGGGAGATATGAGCACGTCCATCATTCCGCGTCGTGGCCGGCGCGATGTCAACCTTGCGCCGAACTACATCGTGCTCATTCTCCTGCTGGGTTTTGCGCTGGGGCCGCTCCTGGTCCTCGTGTTCAACTCGCTGAAAACGCAGGCGGAGATCGGCAAGAACCCGCTGGGACCGCCGCAGAGCTTCATGTGGCAGAACTTCACCAAGGCCTGGGACGTTGGCAATTTCGCCGTGACGACCCGGAACAGCGGCTTCCTCGTCGCGGTAACCGTGGTGGCCGTGCTGGCCCTGGGAGGCATGGCGGCATACAGCCTGGCCAAACTCGACCTTCCGGGCGCAGGCCTCGTCACGCTCTACCTGTTGATTGGCACGAGCCTGCCGCTGCAACTCTTCCTCGTCCCGCTCTTCTTTACCTGGCAACGTTTGGGACTGGTCAACAATCTGCTCGGCCTCGCCATTATCTACGTCGCCACCAACGCTCCCTTTGCGGTGTTCCTGCTCCGCTCCTACATGCTGCAGCTGCCGCGTGACTTTGAAGACGCGGCGCGCGTGGATGGGGCAGGCGAGTGGCAGATCTTCACTGGCATCGTGGTACCGCTCTCCTGGCCCGGCTTCCTGACGGTCGGACTGGTGGTGGCACTCAGTGTCTGGAACGAATTTCTGCTGGCGACGGTCTTCCTGACGGAGCAGGAACTCTTTACGGTCGTTACCAGCTACTACAACTTTTCGACCCGCTTCAGCCGGGACTGGTCCCTGACCAGCGCCGCCGCCATCATGATGATTCTCCCGGTGGTCGTGATCTTCCTGGCCCTCCAACGACGCTTCGTGGAAGGGCTGACGCAGGGTGGACTCAAGGGGTAAGAGATTCGTGAGCAATGAGAACGCGGTGGTGGACTCGCCGCTCTACCACAAGGTACGTGGCTGCCTGTACGGCGGCGCAATTGGCGATGCGCTCGGCGCGCCGGCCGAGTGGAAGTTTCCGCCTGAAATCTGGCAGCGCTACGGCGAGATCCTGGAATTCGTGGAACCCTGGGATGGTGCGTCGGAGATCGGGAAGGGCGACGGCCGGTTTACGGACGACACGCACATGACCATGCTCCTCGGCCAGATTTACACGGAAGAACAGCGGCATCTCGATCCATTCATTTTCGCCCAGCGGATCGTGCCGCTGATCGCGGACGAGCCGCGCTGGCTCGCCGAGCGTGGCGTGGAGATGCCGCTTGTTGACCGGTTGTTCTATCCCGAGAAGTGGTTGCTCATGCGACTTCGCCTGGCCAACGCCGACCCTCGTCTTGGCGGTGTCGGCAACATGGTCAACTGCGGTGCAGCCATGTACGCGGCGCCAGTCGGCATCGTGAATGCCATGGATCCCGGCGCGGCCTACCGTGAAGCGATCGACATCTTCACCGCCCACCAGTGGAGCTACGGCCTGGAAGCCGCAGGCGTGATGGCCGCCTGCGTCGCGGCTGCGTTTGTGCCGGGCGCAACGGTCGATGACGTTGTGGGAACGGCGCTGGAATACGCCAAGGAAGGTACGCGCGAGGCGATTGGCGCGGTGCTGTATGAGGCGCGGCGGCACAGCGACTGGCGCGATGCCATCGTGCCGCTGCGAGAAGCGATCCAGCCCTTCGACGGCAGCGCCGAGGATGGCGTGCGGGACCGTGGCAATGGTACGGACGACTGGCAGCCAAGCCGCCGGAAGTCGATCGAAGAGTTGCCCGTCGCGCTCGGCATGCTGGTGGTGGCAAAGGGTGACTTCCTGGAGGCGATCCGGGGAGCCGCGAACTACGGCCGGGATAACGACTCCATCGCCGGGATGGCGGGATCGATTGCCGGAGCGATGCACGGCGACGGCGTGATCCCGGATGGATGGGCTGAGCAGGTGAACCGCGCCAATCGGGTCGACCTCGACCCGCTGGCGGAGGGCCTGACTGGCCTGGCCATCTCCCTGCAGCGTGCGCAGGTTGAAGCTGCTGCCGCGCGTTCAGCCCGGTTTGCCGAACTCACCGCCTGAGAACGAACGGAGCAGAGACGTTTCATGACCACGATCAACACGACGTTCCCCGCTGATTACGTGGAGCGGGTCTACGCTGGTGTTCTAGGCAAGATCATTGGTGTCTATCTTGGGCGCCCAATTGAAGGCTGGTCCTACGACAAGATCTCAGCCGAAGTGGGCGAAGTCGATCATTACATCAACGAGATGCGGGACATGCCGCTCGTCGTTACCGACGACGACATCTCCGGCACGTTCACGTTTCTCCGGGCGTTGCCCGACCACGGTAATAGTCCGGACCTGACCCCAGAAGAGATTGGCAATACGTGGCTCAACTACCTGATCAACGAGCGCACGATCCTCTGGTGGGGTGGGCTGGGGAACTCAACGGAGCACACTGCGTACATCCGCCTGAAAGAAGGCGTTCCCGCGCCAGCCAGCGGGTCGATGGCCCTCAATGGCAAGACGATCGCCGAGCAGATTGGGGCGCAGATCTTCATCGACGGCTGGGGGATGCTCTTCCCGGGAGATCCTGAACGCGCCGTGGACTTCGCGCGGCGGGCTGGCAGCGTCAGCCACGATGGCGAGGCGATCTACGGCGCGCAGATCATCGCGGCGATGCTGGCGCAAGGATTTGTCGAGTCAGACCTGAACGCACTGCTTGACACCGCTGTGAGCTACATCCCGGCAGATTCCACGATTGTGCGGGTGATCCGGGACGTTCGTGCCTGGCACGAGGCAGCGCCGGACGACTGGCGTGCGACCCTGGCGCAGATCCAGGCGAACTACGGCTACGACAAGTACGGCGGCGCATGCCACATGGTGCCAAACCACGCGCTGATCATCATGGCGCTGCTCTACGGCGGCGATGACTTCCGCAGGGCGCAGATGATCGTGAACACGGCGGGCTGGGACACCGACTGCAACGCGGCGAACGTGGGAGCGATCCTGGGCGTCAAGAACGGCCTGGCCGGTATTGATGGCTCGGACTACGACTGGCGAGGGCCCGTCGCGGACCGCCTCTACCTTTCGACTGCCGACGGCGGCCGGGCTATCTCGGATGCCGTTATCGAAACCTATCACGTCGTGAACGCGGCACGGGCGCTGGCTGGCGCGGAAGCACTGGCGCCAAAAAATGGCGCGCGTTTCCACTTCTCACTCCCGGGGTCTGTCCAGGGGTTCGAAGCGACCAACGCGGGCGTCCAGGTCAGCAACACGTCGGCTGGCGAAAGCGGGGGCGCGCTGGCGATTCGCTGGACTGCCGACGCCGACAGTCCGATCCTGGCGGCGACCCCGACCTTCACTCCGACCGAGGCGATTGAGATGAAGGGCTACAAGATGGTGGCGAGCCCAACGCTGTATTCCGGGCAACAGGTCACTGCACGTGTCGCAGCGGGCAGAGCCAATGCCGGTCCGATCTCCGTCGCCCTGGCGCTGACCTATTACGGTCCCAACGACGAGGTGCTCTCCGACGTGGGTCCGGCAGTGAGCCTGGCGCCTGGGGGCAGTGATGACCTGACCTGGCGGGTTCCCGAGATCTCCGGGTTGCCTGTTTCCTCGATCGGGCTCCAGATCACTCCTGAGAGTGGCGCTGCCGGTGATGTCACCCTCGACTGGCTGACCTGGGAAGGCGCACCGACCGTGAGGTTCTCCCGGCCGGACGGCGAAGGTGACCAATGGCGTGAGGCATGGGTCAACGGCGTTGATCAGTTCCAGTCGCGCTGGTGGGACAGCTTCCGGATTTCGAACAATATCGGGACCGGGTTGATCAGCCAGGGCACCGCTGACTGGCAGGACTACACGGCGACGGCCGACGTGGCGCTGATGCTGGCACGCCAGGGTGGAATCGCGGCCCGGGTGGGTGGAATGCGTCGCTGGTACGCACTGGTGCTCTGCGACGATGGCAAGGTGCGCCTGATCAAGGACCGCGAGAAGACCTCGGTCCTGGCTGAAGCCGACTTCCCGGTGGAACTGGATCGCTACTACCGGATGGAACTTACGGTTGAGGGCAACTCACTGAGAGGTTCGATTGACGGCAACGTAGTCCTCGAGGCCACGGATGCGGTGGACCCGCTGGCAGCGGGCGGCGTGGGCCTGGTTGTATCGGACGGCACGCTTTCGACAGATGCTGTCTCGATTGCGCCCGTAGCCGCGTAGGTTTCCGGACGGGCCTGGTTCCAGTCCCGTTCCCTGCGTGCTGGCACAGGGAGCGGGAAGCAGGGTGTGGAGTCATCGTGAGTGGCTGGTCCAGCCACACACGTCCCGGGCGCTGCAGTGCTCTGCGGCTTCTTCGACAGTGAAACCGGTATTGAGCACGTGAGGTCACCGCAGGGTGGCCTCACCTTTCATTCGCAAGTCCACAATGCCAACTTGCGTGACGACGTGCTTTGGCATTGTTGTCGAGGCCACAGGGGTGGTGGGCAGCCGATGCCGGTGTTTTCCCGCTTCGGGAGGCCCGGCGGCTGTTCGTGAGGTCACAATGGGAGAGAAACAGGCTGGGTTGGCGGGTCTCTGCCGGTTCGAGGCTGGGCCGAGATTCTTCGCCTGCGAAGTCAGAGGCTCAGAATGACATAGGAGAGGGGACGGCGGTTCGGAGCGAGGTGGGTGGGGAGCGAGGTTAAGCAGCGGCCAGCGCAGTGAAACACAAGAGTATCGGCGAGTTGCGAACGGTGACGGCGGGTGGAGCAACGGCGCGCCGGGGTGTAGGGATGCTGTCACCAGTCGTGATTGCGCGGAATCATGCTGGCCCAGAACGGGTTTCGGTGCGCGGCAAGGGATTAGAGCGTGTCCGGAGACGTTCATCCGCCTGGAAATCTCTGCTATCTAGAGCGTGTGGAGTCCAGGACGTGGCAGACGAGATCTCTCCACACGTTCGAGACGCGACGCCGACGTGGTAAGCATGAAGAGGATCGATGGCATTGCACACCGCTGTAGAAGCGGGAACCGAGTAGATTGTGTAAGAACGGGTCGGGGACGTTGAGGGCCGCCAGCACCCAGTTGTCAGGCCGAGACGCGTTCCTCGATCGGGAGATAGGGGATGTCGTATCCGAAGGAGCCGGGTCCGACGAGGCGAAGGCCTGCTTCGGTGCGCCACCGGATGTCGCACGGCAATGCAACGACCGCGACCCGGAAGCCGTAGCGCAGACCTTCGGTGGTGATTGGCTCACCTGTCTCCGCATCGAGCATGGAGATGAGGTCGGGCGTCGTCGCGAGCACCTGATTCCCGGCCTGGGCGACCAGGAACTCGTTCTGGAAGCTGACCTTCAGGTCGCGGCCATCGAAGGCATCGACGCCGCGAATCGTCGCTTCGCCCCTCGCAAAGCCGGTTTCCGTGCGACGAGCGACGTCCTGGACTTTGCCACGCCAGATGACATGGCCATCGAGCGCGGTGGTCACGGTCGTCACGGGATCCTGGTGCGCTGCGTTGGCTTCACGCAGCGTGCGGCCGATGTTCTCCAGGAGCGAGATGGTGTTCAGGACGCAGGTGTCTTTGACCTGTCTCCCGGTCATGGGGTAGATGGCGATCATGGCCGAGCAGCCCATGTCGATGGTCAGCGTGCGCGCCATTGTTTCCGTCCAATGGTTGCTGACCGTGTTGATAACCGCCGAGTTGCCCTTTTCGTCGGCAATGGCCATCGGGGTTGCCGAGACCCCGTAGAGGGATGGCATGCACATCTGGAGTTCGGGGAACGCCCGGCCCATCATGTCGGCGTCGACGAGCGGGACGCCGAGCTCCGCCGCGACAGAGAAGGGGGTTGTTGAGTTGAGCCCTCCTGCTTCACAGGACATCGTGGCCCGAATAGGACGCCCGAGATACGACTCCAGGGCCTTGAAGGCGGTGACGATCTCTGCACCGCGGGGCACCTTCTCGACCATCACGGTGGGCGCGCCCATCATGGCTGTCGGCGCGACCAGGTCGTCATCCGCAAGCTCAGCAGGATCAAGGAGCGTGACGCTGCCATATTTCCGCATGGCATGCTGCGCCATGAGTTTGCCAATGTACGGGTCGCCACCACCACCGGTGCCGAGGAGCGCGGCGCCCCGGGCGATGTCATCGAGAGCTTCCGCGGTGATGATGCGCACGTGTTCGCCCCTTCACGCCACGGCGGGTGCGTGGCTGGAAAATGCCATCGAGTACAGATCTGCCAGTGGCAGACGGTGCAGGCAAGCGTAAGGCAAGATGCCAGCTCGTGAAATGGTGCAAGTCGGCGCAACTCGCTATCTTCTGGTGCGTGAGCGGGCGACAGGCCGACGAGAGCGGAGAATTTCACAGCACATGTATGAGATGACTGAGGCGAAACTGGAGGCCCTGGCGATTGGCGCAGGCATCCTGGGTACCGGTGGCGGCGGGAACCCATACCTCGGCCGGATCGAGGCCCGCGAACAACTTCGCATGGGCAGGACGATCCAGGTCGTATCTGTGGACGAACTTCCCGACGATGCCTTCGTGACTACGGTCGGCGGTATGGGCTCGCCGACCGTGGGCATTGAACGCGTTGGGCGCGGCGACGAGTGCTTGCTAGCCATGCAAACGCTCGAGCGCCACGTGGGCCGGAAGTTCACCCACGTCATCCCTGGTGAGATCGGCGGCTCGAACTCCATGCGGCCGATGATCGTCGCCGCACAGGTGGGACTGCCGGTAGTGGACGGCGACGGGATGGGCCGGGCGTTTCCCGAACTCCAGATGGATACCTTCAGCATTTATGGGGTCCTGCCGACGCCGGGCGCCTTGGCGGACCCCCGCGGCCACCAGGTGATTTTCGACAGCATTTCGGACCCGACGACGCTGGAGCGCTACGCCCGCGTGGTCACCATCCAGATGGGCGGCGCGGCCGGCTACGCATTTCCCCCGATGACGGCGGAAGAGGTGCGGCGCACCGCCATTCCCGGGACGGTCACACTGGCGATTGCCATTGGTGATGCCGTGCTCGCGGCACGAGGGTCGCTCCAGAATCCCGTTGATGCAGCACTGGCCGTTTCCGGGGGTGAGCGGCTCTTCCAGGGGAAGATCGCTGACGTCGAGCGGCGGATGTTGGGTGGTTTCGCGCGCGGCGTCGTGAATCTTGAAGGCACGGGACCGAACGCCGGCCAGACGCTGAAGATCGACTTCCAGAACGAAAACCTGGTGGCGCGAACGGGTGACGACGAGATCCTCGCGGTGGTGCCGGATCTGATCTGCCTGGTGGACGAGGACACCGCCGAGCCAATTACCACGGAGATTCTGCGCTACGGGCTCCGCGTCGTGGTGGTGGGGATTCCGGCGCCCGAATTGCTCAAGACGCCGGAGGCGCTGGAGGTGATTGGCCCGGCAGCCTTCGGCTACCCAGAAGTCCAGTACAAACCGCTGGCCGGGGTATTCGGGGCGCCGAACTAGCCGACCGGCGCCAACTCCGTCAGGAACTCGGGAACGCGGTGGGACCAGATGGAATCCGGGTACCGCTGCCGCAGGTCAGCCCAGACGCGGTCCCGGAACTCGCCGTCGTGGTGGCCCTTCCAGTAGCCGGCAATGGCATGCCAGTAGAGCAACTCCGGGTGGAGGGGTCCATCCGGCCGGCGCGCGAGGGCATCGGCCAGGACCTGCTCCGCCCGCACGTAGGAGGCAGTGCGCATGCGTGCGTGCGCTTCAGCCAGCGCCAGGAAGTCCAGGAAGTCTTCTGGCGGCGCGGCGTTGACGTGCCTGCCGTGCTCCTGCCCGCGGAGGTCGTGGACCAGGACCGTTGGGAGCCAGATGATATTCAACTCCCGCACCTTGGGGTCCTTGTGATCGAGACGCAGGAGGACGAAGTTCTCGTCTATGGCAGCCGCAACCGCGGGATCCGGGTAGACAACGCCACCCAGTAACTCGCAGCCAATGCAGTCCTCTTTTTCAACGTGAACCAGGAGCAACTTGCGCTCGTCACGGGCGCGCTTTGCGGCGATGTCCCAGTCATGTTCCTGGGCAAGTGACGCTGGATCGAAGGTGGGGGAGGTGAGAATACTCATGGCGCTCTTTCAGCCTGACCCTGTGAACAGGGGATGGTCTCCATGCACGAATCGGGAGCGGAATCGGTCCACTATACTCTCGGCGTTTCACCAGTGGTGCTGAAATCCGAGTTTCCGATCAACTATTATGCCATTCCGTCCGGAATATGGCGTCCTGATTGAGCGTACCAACGTCAACACGAGGGGGGTACATGGGTTTTTACACATCACGTGAACGGCACATCGCTGATCTGCACGAGGCGTTCCGCACCGAGAGCATTGACCGCCGGACCTTCCTCAAGGTTGCCGGGGCAGCCGCGGTTGCAGGGGGGCTGAGCCAGAACGCACCGTTCAGGGCGGAAGCGTCGCGGCGGCCGGCCATACGCCGGCAGGCAAGCGCCAACACCCTCATCTATGGCAGCGGGCAGGACATCAGCAACCTGGATCCGCACACGGGTCATGACTACTCGATTACCTGGGGACAGCGCGCCGTCTACGACAGCCTCCTCCGCTATGAAGGCAACCCGGCCGAGTTGAAGCCGCTTCTGGCGACAGAAGTGACCGGTAGCCCGGATGCGACAACGTGGACCATCAAGCTCGCCGAGAACGCGACGTTTCATGATGGTTCGCCCGTCACGGCCGAGGCTGTGCAGTGGAACTTCCAGCGATTGCTGCGCAAGAACCTCGGCGTGGCCTGGATGTTCGCCGGCGTCATGGACCAGGACTCGGTCAAGGTCGTCGACCCGACCACGCTGGAGATTGCCCTCCTCAAGCCGTTTGCGCCGTACGACGCGGTGCTGCCGTGGCTGTTCGTTGCCAACCCCGCTGTTGTCCAGCAGCACGAGGTTGATGGCGACGAGGGGGAAGCCTGGCTCAAGGAGAACGAGGCCGGCGGCGGACCGTTCACGATCAAGAGCTGGGAAGTCGGCAGTAACTACGAGTTCGAGCGCTACCCCGACTACTGGTTCACGTCCGACAGTGGTTTCCAACCGCTGGACAACTTCGTCTGGAGGATCATCCGGGAGTCGTCGACCAAGCGCATTGCGATGGAATCCGGCGAACTCCAGTACGGTGACCGCTTCACGCCGGAGGACACCGCTGCCCTGGCTGCCGACCCACGGTTTGTCAGCAATGACGCGCCATCGCTGACGCCGTTTGCCATCAAGCTGAATAACCAGGTAGGACCGACCTCGGACATCAACGTGCGGAAGGCGCTGGCGCACGCGTTCGACTATGACGCCGCCATCGAAGCCATTTCGGGTCGCGGTGTTGTGATGCAGGGGCCGCTGGCGACGGCATTGGAGCCGTGGCACCGCGCGGACTTGCCGGTGCTGAAGTTCGACATGGAGGCGGCCAAGGCTGCCCTGGCCGCCAGCGAGTACGCCGGTGGCTTTGAGATGGAGTACGTCTACGTCACCGGTCTCACCGAGGAGGAGTTGTTCGGCCTGATCCTGTTGGAGCGAGCGGCCGAGCTTGGCATCACGGTCAACATGGTGCCGCTGGTCTGGCCGGACATGGTCGCGCGAGCGGCGACCGCGGAAACGGCTCCCAACGCCATGGCGGTTTACTCGGGAACGGACTACGTCGATCCAGACAACTTCCTGTGGCAGGCCTACCACTCGTCACAGGCGGGCTTCTGGGCCGCGGCGTCGCACTACAAGAACCCGGCGCTTGACAAGTTGCTCGAGGATGCGCGCGCCGACACCAACCCGGACAACCGCAAGAAGCTCTACGACGAGGCGCAGCTCACGCTCGTCAACGATGCCGTCGAGATCTGGGTCTACACCGAAATCGAGAGCGAGATCTGGGTGGCCGAACTCGGCAACCCCTATGACCCAATCATGGGAGGCGATGTCCGCTCGATCGGTTACGAGTAGGAGCGAATTCGCTCTTTCCCAACGTTGTGAGGGATCGCGTGAGCGATCCCTCACAGCACGCTCAGCGTCATTCACGCATTGAGAATCAATGACCGGATACCTTCTGCGCCGGCTCCTGCTGGTCATCCCAACATTGATCGGCGTTTCGATCCTGACGTTCATCCTCTCGCGCGTCGTGCCGGGCGATCCCGCACGGCTCGCGGCAGGTGCTCAGGCGACGCCCGAGATGTACGCCCAGATCCGGCAGGAATTTGGCCTGGACGACCCATTGCCGGTGCAATACTGGAACTACGTGACGGGCATCGTGCAGGGGGACTGGGGAAAGTCGATCCTCTCGCGACGGCCGGTCCTGGACGATCTCCGGGTGTACTGGCCGGCCACGTTTGAGCTCGTCGTGGTGGCCATGACGATTGCCGTGATCATCGGGGTGCCGCTGGGCGTCCTGGCGGCGATGCGCGCCGACCGCCCCGCTGACCAGATTTCCCGCATCGTAGCGTTGCTCGGTGTCAGCCTCCCCGCGTTCTGGCTGGCAATCCTGTTTCAGTTGTTCTTCGCCTTGCGCCTCGGTTGGTTTCCCGTGAGTGGCCGCATTACCGGAGATCCACCGGCGACTATCACCGGGCTCTACCTGCTGGACAGCCTGCTGCAAGGGCAGTGGTCGACGTTCGTCGCGGCCTTTCGCCAGATCCTGCTGCCGGCAATCACGCTCAGTTTCCCGGCAATGGCCACCATCATGCGGTTCACGCGGGCCTCGCTCCTGGAAGTCATGGGGCATGACTACGTGCGGACGGCACGGGCCAAGGGAGCGAAAGAGCGGTCGGTCATTCTCCGCCATGCGCTGCGAAACGCGCTTATACCGACCGTCACCATGATCGGCCTGTCCTTTGGCTGGGCGATGGGTGGGTCCGTGCTGGTGGAGACCGTCTTCGACTGGCCGGGCATCGGGCTCTACGCGACGAAATCGGCGCTCACGCTTGATTTCATGCCGATCATGGGCATTGCACTGCTCTACGGATTCGTCTTCAGCATGATCAACATCCTGGTGGATGTGACGTATGGGGCGCTCGATCCACGGGTAAGCCGGGCATGAGTGCTTCAAGCGCGGTGCCGGCGCTAACCTCCAGCTCCCCTGCACCGTCGCGTGGCATCGCGTCGCGCCTGACCGATCAGCAGCGACGCGCGCTCAGGCGATTCCGCCAGAGTCCGCTCTCCATGATCGGACTTGCGATCGTCTTCGTGCTACTGGTGATCGCCATCTTCGGCCCACTCTTCGTGCCCTATCCGCAGGACGCCACCGGTGCACTGCACATCAAGGAGAAGCTCGATCCTCCTTCGTGGGCTCATCCCTTCGGGACAGATCAGGTCGGACGCGATGTCCTGACCCGCGTGATCGTCGGCGCCCGATTCTCCTTGCTGGCGGGGCTGGTGGTCATTGTCCTGGCGTTCACGATTGGCACGCTGCTCGGCTCCATCGCCGGCTTCTTCGGTGGGCGTGTTGGCGAATTGATCATGCGCCTGACCGATGTGTTCCTGACGATTCCGGACCTGATCCTGGCCATGGCGTTCGCGGCGGCACTTGGGCCAGGGCTGTTCAATGTGATGATCGCGATCTCGCTGGTGTGGTGGCCGGGGTACTGCCGGCTGGCGCGCGCGAATGTGGTGGCGTTGAAAGACGCACAATTCGCGGAGGCGGCCAACTCGATCGGCGCTTCTCGCTCGCGCGTCCTCTTTACCCACATCCTGCCGAACGCGCTGCCCACGATTCTGGTCAAGGCGTCAATGGACATTGGCTTTGCTGTCTTGACCACCGCTGCGCTCGGGTTCATTGGCCTGGGAACGCTGCCGCCGACCCCCGACTGGGGCGTCATGATCGCGGATGGCCGCAAGTACCTGCGCGACGCCTGGTGGTTCTCGACATTCCCCGGGCTGGCGATTCTGCTGACCGTGCTGGCCTTCAACCTGCTTGGCGATGGTTTGCGTGACGTCCTCGACCCACGCTCGCGCCGCCAGGTCTGATCTCCTTCAAGACACGGCGACGGCCATCGCCGGGTAGAAGAGGTTCGCTCCGCCGCGCAACGTGCCGCCGTCATTCTGCACGCCAACAGGACTGCCAAACTCGAAGCTGAGCATGTCTTCCTCGAGCACCTCCACCGCGTGCCCGATCTGGCGCAAGGCGTTCAGCGTGTGCGGAGAGAGGCGGCTGCTCGCCTGGACGATGCCGGTCGAACAATCGATGCGGGGCGCACTGATTGCTGACTGCATCCCCATCCCGTAATCCACGACGTTGGCGATGATCTGCGGCAGGGCGTTGAGGATGCGCCGGCCGCCCATCGCCCCAAGGGAGATGAAGGCACGGGCGTCATCCAGGACAAGCGTGGGCGCCATGTTTGCGAGGGGTTTCTTGCCTCCGCTGACGGAGTTGGGACGTCCCGGGACGGGATCGAACCACATCATGCCGTTGTTGAGCAGAACACCGGTGCCGGGAACGGTGACGCCGCTGCCCCAGCCGCCGAGGAGCGTCGAGGTGAGCGACGCGCTGTTGCCCCAGCGGTCGATGGCGGCGACGTGCGTCGTGTTCATACGGGGGATTGGCGCAGCCTGCGCCGGCAGCGGGGCGCGCACCGCGTCCGGTAGAAACGTTTCAGCCAGGTCAGCGGCGTACTGCCGCGAAATGAGGCGTTCCCAGGGCGCGTCCACGAACGCGGGATCTCCGAGGAGCGCCAGCCGGTCTGCGAACGCCTGCAGGCAGGACTCAGCAATCCAGTGCAGAGCCTCAACCGAGTTGTGTCCCAGGCGGGAGAGATCCTCCTGCTCCATGAGATGGAGCGTTTCGAGCACGGTGGGACCTCCGGAAGCCGGCGGGGAGGTGAGCACTTCGTAACCCCGATATGAGCCGCAGAGTGGTTCCACAACCGCTGGCTGATACCCCGCCAGGTCCTCTTCCGAGATCAGGCCACCGTGCTCTCTCATCTCCCTGGCGATTGCCCGAGCAGGGTCTCCCTCGTAGAAGGCCCGTGCGCCCCGTTCGGCCACCAGGCGCAGGGTCGCCGCGAGCTCGGGCTGGCGCAGAGGTTTGCGCCAGCCGGGGTACGGAGTGGGGACGTAGCCGTCGTTTGTGAAGGTGGCTCGCGTGGCCGGGAAGCGGTTCAGGAGGGAGAGGTCCAGGCCGATCATGAGGGCCGTGTGCCAGGAGACGCTAAAGCCGTCTTCAGCGTGCTTGATCGCAGGCGCCAGCGCCCGCTGCCGGGGGAGGGTGCCGAACTCGTCCAGCGCCAGCGTGAGACCAGCGACGGTGCCCGGCACGGCCGCCGCAAGGTGACCATGGATGTTGGCGTCACCATCAACCTTGTGCCAGCCGAACATGTCGCTGTCGCTCCCGGAGGAGGCAAGTTGGTACATGGCGGGTGAGGCGGCCGCCGGCGCAACCATGGCGTGGTCCACCACGACGCGCTCGCCGCGTTCCGGGAAATGTGCGACCAGGAAGCCTCCACCTCCGACGCCGCTCATGAATGGCTCGACGACGCCTGCAACGAAGCCCGCCGTGACGACGGCATCGACGGCGTTCCCGCCCTCGCGCAGCACGTCCGCGCCAGCTTCAGCCGCCAGTTCGTGCTTGGCGGCCACCACTCCATGCGGGGAGGTTGCCTCATCACGGTCAAAGCGCCAGGTGGTGCGGCTCCTCATGAATCGATGGGATGCTCAGCGCGAAAGCGGTCAGCCGCAGTACTCAATGTGGTGAACTGGACGCCCTCGTGCGATTTCATCCACGAGATCAGGCGCTCCAGCATCAGGAACCGGTGGCCGCGCCCGATCACCTGCGGGTGCATCGTCAAGGTGAAGACGCCGTCTGGAATGTCCCGGTACATGAAGGTGAACTCGCCCTGCCAGATCTCCTCGACTTTTGACGGAGCCGAGTGGCCGGTAGAGTTGATGCCAGCGCTGCGGATCGACAGGTATTCGAAGTGCGGCCAGTCGTCGAGAATCCAGCTCACCGGCATCTCCACGAGATCGACCGGCTCACCAAAGAGGTACGGACCGTCGTCCTGGATGACATCGCCACTACGGCACCAGTACGGACGAAAGTCATTGCCCATCAGAGAGCTTTCATACCGGAACCCGGCTTCCCGGAGCACGTCAATCGTGTAGGGGCTGTTGTCCCATGATGGTGAGCGATAGCCAACCGGGCGTACGCTGGCAACCTTGTCCAACGCTTCCAGGCCACGCTCCAGCACGGCACGCTCGCGCTCCATGGTTTCCAGTGAGAGAGGATTTTCGTGCAGATACCCGTGATGGCCGATCTCATGTCCGGCGGCTGCGATTTCCCGGATGATTTCGGGATAGGTCTCGACAGTGTGACCGGGGATGAAGAAGGTACCGGGAATGCCTTCCCGGTCCAGCAGTTTCAGGATTCGCCGCGCGGCGACGGCGCCAAACTCGCCGCGCGAAATCATGCTCGGCGATTTGGACGCCATCGGTCCGATCCAGATCGAGATGGCGTCGAAGTCAAACGTGAGACAGACCGTTGCTCGAGGAGTCTCTGTCACGCTACACCGCCCGGTGAGTAATGCGGCCATTCATGACCGTCATCAAGACTGGTAGATCGACCAAATCGTCCGCGTCACAGTCAACCGGATCAGCAGCGAACCCGGTGAGGTCACCCCGGTAGCCGGGCGCGATGCGACCGGAAAGATGCGATTCAGCAATCGCCGCGGCTGCGCCAGTGGTGTAACCATGGAGCGTTTCCAGGCCGGTCAGCGCCTGGTCTGGGGCGCGAGGCGGCATGTCCTTCAGCCCAGGCGTGCGGCGGAGGCGCACCCAGGCCATGCCCAGCCGCGGGTCAAACGGCGCCACCGACCAGTCAGAGCCGAGTGCCAGCATCGCACCAGCGTCAAGCAGGGAGCGCGTCGGAAAGGCGCGCGCCGTGCGTTCTGGTCCCGCGCGGTCTGCCCAGGCATCGGAACCGTCTGGTTGCATGGCAGCCATGTGCAGCGGCTGCATGGAGGCCACGACGTTCAGTTCCGCAAAGCGCGGCACATCCACGGGCTCGACCAGTTCATCGTGCTCGATCCGGTGCGGACCGTTGAGACCGTTCTGGGAGAAGGCGCGGGCCGCCTCGTAGGAATTGAGGGCCCAGCGCACGCCTCCGTCCCCCACCGAGTGCGTAATGCACTGGAAGCCTGCCTCGGCGAAGAGTGAGACTGCCCCGGCGTACGCCTCGGGATTCGGCCAGAAGGGCGTGACGCCGTCGCCGTGCGTGTCGGGGTGAGTCAGCCAACCGGTTCCCGTCTCGATTACGCCGTCGATAAAGAACTTCACGGCGCCACCGCGCCAGAGCGTGCCCTTTTCGTCCCGGAGGGGGATCTGATCTCGCATCTCGGCGACCGTGAGCTGGGGGTGTTGCCAGAGCGGGACCACAACCCGGCAGGTCAGGTCACCGCGGTCCTCGAGAGCCTGATAGATGGAGAACTCCTCCGGAGTCGCTTCCATGGCGTGAACGTAGGTCAGGCCAACCTCGGCGTAGCGACGGAAGGTGTCGCGGTAGCGCTCGTATTCCGCTTCCGGAGTGAGTGGCGGAATGGCATTCGAGACCAGGTTCATGGCGGCGATTTCCAGCAGTTCGCCGGTCGGGACGCCATTCTCGACGGTGACGCT
Source organism: Thermomicrobiales bacterium (assembly GCA_046328375.1). Classification (GTDB taxonomy): domain Bacteria; phylum Chloroflexota; class Chloroflexia; order Thermomicrobiales; family UBA6265; genus JACCXM01. Next base: position 50,211 of record JAXLWT010000023.1, on the reverse strand, counting down.
GGAGGCGTCGGCAAACTCAACCGGTCCCGTTACGCCGGCAATGGCCAGGGCAGTCCGGTTTGCGACCGCGCTGTGTCCATCGAAAAAGCGCAGGTAGATGGGCCGACCGCCGACTGCTTCATCGAGTAGATCCCCGCGGATGCCGGTTGGGCTGAACATCTCGTAATGAACGCCCCAGCCAACCACCCAATCGTCAGGACCAAGTGAGGCAGCCTCAGCCCGCAGTTTTGCCCGCAGTTCCTCCAGCGTGACGCAGTCAAAGGCATCGACGCCTCGTGTCGCGATCGAGCTGGAGATCGGGTGAATGTGCGCATCCGTGAGGCCAGGCACGAAGGCAATTCCGCGGCCGTCGATGACCTCGGTGCCCGCTCCGCGGGTTGCCCGAACAGCGTCATCGTCACCGGCCGCGACAATCAGCCCATCCTTGATCGCGACGGCCGAGCAGAATGGCTGCCGGTCGTCGAGGGTACGGATGCTGGCACCCCAGATAATCAGATCGGGATCGCTGGACATTCCTTCTCCCTGGGAGCATACGGACGTTCCGTACGAACGGCCTCTCGTATGCTCCGGTACGTGATGCTCGCCCACACCTGCGCTGTGGGCCAGAATCATATCGAATATCTTCCCTGATTTACGGCGCTCCGCGAAACCGCAACCCCTCTCCGGGCGTCATGAAGGAGCGAGACAGACGAAGCGCCAGGTGCGCTGCAGGGACTGGGTCCGCCTGCAGCCCCCGAACCTGGTGGCGACCGAAGCTCGATCGGAAAAAGGGGAGGGATTCGAAATGACCGAACAGGCGAACGCCCCGCGTGCCTGGATGCGGTGGGCAATCGCACTGGCACTCATTAGCGGCAGCGTGGCGGGCTCAGTGGCTCCCGCGTTCGCGCAGGACAACGGACAAGGCGAGCCCGTCGTGGAGCAATCCGCCGACGAGACTGCTCCGGCCGACGAGGCGCCGGTTGAGCAAGCGCCTGCCGAGGATGCTCCGGTCGTCGAAGAGGCGCCGGTCGTCGAGCAGGCCCCGGTTGTTGAAGAGGCGCCGGCTGTCACGGAAGCTCCGGTGCAGGAAGTCGTCGCTGACCCGGTGGACAATCAGTCCTCGGGAGGGGATCAGGGACAGACGGACATCGGTGGCAATGGCGGGGGGAATGGCGGAGGTACTGACGCCGCCCAGACTGAGCCCGAGACGCCGTTCTTCGATCCGGTGACGCCCGCCAATCCGGCGGTGACGAACAACAACCCGATCATGGACACGGCCGCGGCGCAGGACGCCCTTGGCCAGGCTGACCAGCCTGCCCAGACAGAGCAGACCCAGTCTGACGAGCCAGTCGCCGATCAGCCGGCTGACAATGGCTCGGGCGGCTCCGGTGACGCGGGCGGGTCCGGTGATTCCGGCGAAGCCGCGCAATCTGACGACAGCTCTGGGGGCGGCGAGGAGCAAGAGCCGGCGCCTGTCTTCGGAGACGATGACTACAACATTTTCGAAGATCCGACCTTCAACCCTGCAGCTGCTGAGGAAACGCCGGTCGTTGATCAGTCCGATTCCGGAAATGCCGACAACGGCGGCAACAACGGCAATGGCAAGGACGACAACAAGAACAACAACGACGGAAGTGGCAACGGAAGCCAGGATGCGTCCGGCTCGTCTGGTAACGAAGACCAGGGAACGACGACCGACGCATCGGCCGACAACGACAGTGACTCCACGGACAACGGGAGCACATCAGGGTCAACGAACGGATCGAACTCTGGCCAGCAGCAGACCGACGTTTCGCAGTCCACGACTGACGCGGCTGACGACAGCTCGAGCAAGGCGGATGACAAGGCTGCAGACAAGGACCAGGCCGATCAGGCTGACGCTGACAATGCGGACGCTGATGCGCAGGACGACACGGTCGTGGAGCAGGACGCTGACATCGACGGCGACGGCGATGTGAGCGTGGTGGAGCAGCAGAAGGCTGACCGCAAGGCCACCAAGAAGGAGAATCGCGGCAAGGCCGGAAACAACAATAACAACAACAAGAACGGCAACGGTGGTGGCAAGAATAACAACAACAAGAAGAACAACCACCGTATGGGTCTCGCGGCCAGCCGGGTCGCTGGACTGAACCGTGGCGGCGGGGCGGGCAACACGGCTTCGGCCGGTAACGGCGGCCGCGCCAATGCCAGCGCTGACGGGGGCATCGTGGTCATCGGCGCCATCAACTCTGGTGGCAACAAGGGCAACACGGTGAACGTCGGCACGATTGGCGGGTACGACTGCAATGGCGCCCCGATCTACATCGACGGCGGCACGGTCGACAACAGCACCAACCTGAACATCGACGCCAGCGGTGGTACCGCCATTGCGGACGCATCAGGCGGCAGCGACAACCTGGCCATGACGAGCGGCAATGGCAAGGACGACAAGGTGCGGGCGCCAATCCGCAGCATGTATGGCCTGCGCGGTGGCCGTGGCAACAGTGGTGGTGGCGGCAACGTCGCCTCCGCGGGTAACGGCGGACAGGCTGGCTCAAGCGCTAACGGCGGCATCGTGGTCATCGACGAGATCAACTCGGGTGGCAATGAGGGCAACACCATCAACGTCGAGAGCGTCTGCGGCGGCGCTGAGGCTCCGGTCTACACTCCAGAGGCCCCAGCCAAGCCAGGGAAGCCGGGCAAGCCTGGCAAGACCGTGGTGGTGCCGGTGACTCCGGGCCGCGCCTCCGGTGGCGCGAAGGTCAAGGTGGTGCGCGTTCCGTCGACGGGTGTCGGCCACATTCCGGCCCCGGTGCAGCAGTCCCCGTTCACCTCGCCTGTGGCGGCCATGCCAGGGCGCGATGAGGACGAAGGGCTGGGCGAGGAGCAAGACCTCCTGGACTAACTCCACACGGAGTCAGGACAGACACACGAAAGGGGGGAGGCGGTCACCGCCTCCCCCCTTTCGTGTGCCTGATTGAGAGGATCGGCTCAGGCGCGCCAGCGGTCCTTGAGCCGGTCAATGACTACGGCGAGGATGAGGATGACGCCGATGGCGATGGTCTGGAAGTAGGACTCGATGCGGATCAGGTTCATGCCGTTGGTCAGGATGGTGATGAACAGCGCGCCAAGGACCGCCCCGAGGATGCGTCCCTCGCCACCCCGCAGTGAGATGCCTCCGATCACCGCTGCGGTGATGGACTCAAGTGGGTACTCGGGACCCAGGTTCGGTTCACCTGATGAGGTGCGTGCCGTGAGCAGAATGCCAGCAATCGCCGTCAACACGCTGCAGAGGATATAGACCGACGCCGTGTAGACCCCGACCGAGATTCCAGAGAGATAGGCTGCTTTCGTGTTGCCGCCGATGGCGTAGAGATAGCGGCCCCAGGACGTGGAGGTCACCAGGAAGATCACGATGATGGTCGCGGCCACGGCAACGAAGATCGGGATGGGAATGCCGAGCCAGCGCCCCGTGCCAATGTCCTTGGTGAAAAGCGGCGGGAGGCCGCTGACGGGTGAGCCGCCCGTGTAATAGAGCGCGAAACCACTGCCCACCGACGCCATGCCGAGGGTCATGATGAAGGGCGAAACCTTGAAGCGGGCGACGCCAATGCCGTTGATGAGCCCAAAGACCAGACCGACGAAGAGACCAGCGGCGATCCCGGTGAGCACAGCCATCCACTCGGATTCGGGATTGCCGGCGTAAGCATTCGACATGAACCGCGCAGAGACCACACTCGTCACCGCGATGACTGCTCCGACCGAGAGATCGAATCCACCACTGATCAGTACGAGTGCCTGGCCGAGCGTCACGATAATCAGGAACGTGGATTGGCGCAGGACGTTGGTGATGTTCTGCTGGCCGTAGAAGCGGGCTTCCTGCGACGCGAAATAGAGAACGGCAACGACGAGCAGGATCGGCAGGATACCGACTGACGTGAAGATCGATCGTGCGACCTCAGCAGGGCGGTTCTGGGAGTTCGCCTCCCGGACGGCGGATGGTGCGGACACAGGCAACGTTCCCCTTTTCCTGTTTGCTCGTCAGCGAGTAGGGCGATCCTCGTCGGGTCAGGCGGCGTCAGTCGTTCCGTTCTCGTCGCGGTCGAAGAAGTTCGCCAGCACGGCTTCTTCAGTCAGCGCCGCCCCGGCCAGTTCGGCTCGTACTTCGCCGCGGTGCATGACGTACGCGCGGTGCGAAAGATGCAGGAGTTCGGGCAGGTCGGAGGATATGAGCAGAACCGCGGCCCCTCCTTCGCAGAGGTCCTTGATGAAGCCGTAGATCTCGACTTTGGCTCCCACGTCCACGCCGGTAGTTGGTTCGTCGAAGATGAAGACCTGGACGTCACGGGTCAGGCCCCGTCCCAGCACAACTTTCTGCTGGTTCCCGCCGGAGAAATAGGCCACTTGCCGCTCGACGTTGGGCGGGCGAAGGCTCAGCCGTTGTGCGACGTCACGAACGACTTTCCGTTCCTCGGCACGCCGGAGCAGCCCCATGCGACTGAAGGTGGGGCGATCGAGAGAGGCGAGAGAAACGTTCTCTCGCACGGAGCGAGTCGGGACCAGGCCCTCCGCCCGGCGATCGGGAGGGATGTAGACGACACCGCGGGCAAGCATTTCGCCGGGCGAAGGGTTGGCGACGACCTGGCCACCGATGGCGATGCTGCCGCGTGCGATTGGTTCGGCGCCGAAGATCGCTCGCCCCACTTCTGATTTACCGGAACCGACGAGACCGGCCAGTCCGACAATTTCACCAGCACGCACGGTAATGGAGACATCGTGCACCCGTCCGCTGGGAAGCGTCAGCCCCGTGACCTCGACCATGACGCGTTGCGGGTTCTCCAGGACGGTCGGGTAGAGTGCCTCGATGGTTCTCCCGGTCATGAGCTCGACCAGGCGCTGTTCCGAGATCCCCCCGGCCTCGACCGTGGCAACGTGACGGCCGTCTCGAAGAACCGTAATGCGGTCCGCAATGCGCCGGATTTCCTGCATGCGGTGGGTGATGTAAATGATGCCGATGCCGCTCGACTTTAGGGCTTCCACCACCGCAAAGAGCTGTTCTGCCTCATTTTCGGTCAACGAGGCGGTCGGCTCATCCAGGATCAATACGGACGGGGAACTCTGGATGGCTTTGGCGATTTCCACCATTTGCTGTTCCGCGCGGGAGAGGCGTCCGACCTGTGCGCGGGGATCGACGTGAAAGCCAAGGCGACTGAGCGTGGCCTGAGCGCCGCGCGCCATCGCGTTCTTGTCCAGAAGCCCCCCTCGCGTGAGCTCCCGGCCTAGATAGAGGTTGTCCTGGACCGAGAGTGTCGGCACCAGGGAAAACTCCTGGAAGACGGCATTGATTCCGAGTTCCCGAGCATGATGCGGTGAGTTGAGGCGCAGCGGCTCACCCCGGAAGGTGATCGAGCCCTCATCCGGCGGAAAAGTGCCCGCGATGATGTTGATCAGCGTGCTCTTGCCAGCGCCGTTCTCGCCGAAGAGCACGTGAACTTCGCCTTCGCGCAGGTCGAAGTCAACCTCGCTCAGTGCTTTCACACCGGGGAATTGTTTCGAGATGCCAGAGAGCCTGAGGATAGCGGGTGTTGCCCCGCTTTCACCGGAAGATGTCACGACGTCACTCATGGGTGGCGGCACTCTGCTGGACCTGCCGTATGACAGCAACGAGGCCGGGTCGCTGACCCGGCCTCGTGAGCTTTAACGGGATTACTGGCCGATGGTGAATTCTGGCTGGTAATCCTTCGGGGCGAACGTGGATTCCCACACGAATTCGGTGCCGAGATTGTCCGGAGTCATCATGGTGATGACGGGACCCACGCGGTTGCTCGGCTCGAGTGTCTGGCCTTCGAGCAAGCGGATGGCCTCATCAACGGCCAGGCGACCCTGGATGACGGTGTGGTCGTTCGCTGACCCGGTCAGATCGCCAGCGGCAATGCCGTCGTAGACAGGTGGGTTCTGGTGGAAAGCCAGGATCTGGATCTGGTCCTCCAACCCGGCCTCGCGCACGGCCGAGACCGCTGAAACCGCCGCCTGGGCGTTGCCAACGATGAAATCGATATCCGGATTGGCCTGCAGTTCGTCCTCGATCAGGGCGAGCTGGATGTCACGCCCGGTGTCACCCCACTTCGTGGCGACAACCTTGATGTTGGTGTCCTTTGTGGCGTCCAGGAAACCCTGGTAGGCCGTGTCCGTCCATCCCGCACCCTGCGGACCGGGGAAGAACGCGACCTGGATCTCATCCTGATCGCTGTCCGCGAGATTCTCCTTCATATACGTGCCGGTGGTGTAACCCATGTCGTAGAAGCTGACCAGCGCGTGGGCTGACACTTCCGGCGAATTGACACCGTTGACGAAGTCGATCACCGGGATCCCGCTCGCGACGATTTCCTCAACCTTGGCGTTGACGCCATCAGCGCTGATGGCTCCCAGGATGATCGCCTGCGCGCCCTGGGCAACACAGTCGTCCATCTGGCTCAGTTGCTTGTCGAGCTCCGTGTAGCCTCCCGCCTCGAAGAGTTGCATCGTGGCGCCGTCGCGGCGAATTTCTTCGGCGATACCGTAGTTGGCCCCGAGCCAGTACGGATCCTTGAGGTGCGGGAAGGCAACGCAGATATTCCACGGCTTTGTGATGTCGCTCGTTGCAATCGGCTCATACATGGAGATGGGCTGCTTCTCGCCATCGACCACGTATTGCACAGGCCAGGTCCAGTTCTCACTGGCGAGATCGTCTGCCGTGCCGGCCATAGGCGTAGCGTCTTGCGCAAGGCCGACGTTGCCTGCGGCTGCCACCATGACGCTTGCCCCGAGCAGGGTTGCCAGCGCCAAACTGCCCCATCGTTGAGAGCGTGTGTGCAGGGACATACGGATCCTCCCGTAGCTGCGGACGCGTTTGCACTTGTGATACCGACGTGCTGCGATCATGCGATGCTTTGTCCATCCTTGTCAATATGTATCGTGTCGGTCGTGATCGAGGTCGCGCTACATCCCAAAATCCGCGATGATTACCGTCAACCATCACATTCATCCGAGGGAGGTGACAGTGAGCCAGGCGAATGGTCGAGCGAACGCGGCGCTCCTGGCCGAGACTCCAGCGCAGGACGGACGACCAGCGGCGGTCTTTCGCTCCGCAGGTGATCGCTTCCTGCTGGTCGAGTTCGGCCCAATGGAGCTGGATCTGACGCTGAACTTTCGCGTCCTGGGGCTGAATCAGGCGCTGAAAGACGCCGCAATTCCTGGCGTAATCGAGACGATCCCGGCACTGCGATCGATCCTCATCCATTACGACAGTACAGAACTCAAGCCGTCCGAGCTCATCTCCGAGGTCAACACGCACTACGCGGGACTGCCTCCGGTTGAAAATCTGACGATACCCAGCCGGGAAATCACCCTGCCCATGGCGGTGAATGACCAGTGGACGCGCGCGGACATCGCGAAATACGTGCAGTTCATTCGCAAGGACGCTCCCAACATCCGAAACGGGAACAACATCGACTACGCCGCCGAGTACAACGGGCTCCGGGATGCCGAAGAGTTTGTCGATTACGTCATGGCCACGCCCTGGTGGAACGCCGCGAACGGCTTTTTCCCGGGTTTGCCCTTCATGTTTCCACTCGACCCCCGGTACGCTGTGGTAATTCCCAAGTACAACCCGACGCGGCCGTGGACACCCGAGGGCGCTGTGGGTATCGCGGGGCCCTGTCTCGCCATCTACCCGGTGCCATCGCCGGGCGGATATCAGCTCATCGGGCGCACGATCCCGATTTACGACGCGCAGCAGCGCAACCCGGCCTTCGCCGACAACCCGATCCTGATGAAGCCGGGTGACCGCGTGTCCTTCACTCGGACAAATGACGCGGAGTTGATTCTCCTCCGCGAAGAGGTCTATTCCGGTGGGTATGAGTACCAGATCAAGGAAGGCACGCTGAACGTCGGGGAGTACCTCGCGCAGTTGGAGGCGATCAGGCCGGAAACGGAGGCCTTCAAGCGACGGCAGCAGGAAGCGGCAGAACGGACCCCGGTGCCGTAGCACACGGCGCGCACCGCAGCAGGTGAGTGGGCTGTAGCGACGGGAGAACGAACCATGATGGAGGTGCTCGAAGGGGGCATCCAGACCACGATCCAGGATTTCCCGGGCCGCCAGGGGTTGCTTGACCAGGGCATCTGCCCGGCCGGGCCGTTCGACAATCTGGCATTCAGGCTGGGCAATGTCCTCGTCGGGAATGCGCCCGGCGACGCTGCCCTGGAGATTACCGCCGGCAACTTCAAGGCACGGTTCGATCAGGATGCTGTCATTGCGGTGACCGGCGCCAACATGGAGCCGAAGCTGGATGGCGAGCCGATAGACCTGTGGCGCTCCTACCGGGTCCGGCCCGGTCAGACGCTGGCGCTGGGCACGGTGAAGGGTGCGGGATTCCGAGCCTACGTGGCCGTTGGAGGTGCGTTCGACGTGCCAGAGTACCTGGGGAGCAGGGCCACGTATGTGCCCGGGGCCATCGGAGGCTTTGAAGGGAGGGCGCTCAAGAAGGGAGACCAGGTTCCGCTTGGCCAGGCTTCAGGACGCCTCGACGACCTGGCTGGCCGCGTCGTCAAGTCCGAGATGGTCCCCGAGTACTCCTCCGAATGGGAACTGGAAGCCGTGCCCGGGCCGCAGACCGCGCCTGACTACTGGACCTGGGAAGACTACGACCACTTTTTCAGCCACCCCTGGAAATTGGACCGCAACTCCAACCGCATGGGCTACCGCCTGGAACCACATTCGTGGCAGTGGGCGCGCAAGACCGGCGGGGTGGCGGGCGGTCACCCATCGAACATCCTGGACAACGGCTACGCCGTTGGCGCGGTGAACATTTCCGGCGATCAGCCAATCATCCTATGCGTGGACGGTCCCACCCTCGGTGGATTTGTCTGCGCGGCGGGCGTGGCGTATGGAGCGATGTGGAAACTTGGGCAGATGGTGCCGGGTCGCGACACCATCCGCTTCAAGGAGCTGAGTATCGACGAGGCGGCGGACCTGGCGAGAGCCACGAACGCGCTGGTGAGTGAAGCCAGCCTGGAGCGGGCCTAGCATGGCAGAGCGCATCACCATCGATCTGAACTCGGACATGGGCGAAAGCTACGGGCGGTGGAACCTCGGGAATGACGCCGCCCTCATGGAGGTCATTACCTCAGCCAACATTGCCTGTGGCTGGCATGGTGGTGATCCCGCCGTGATGCGAACCACCGTAGAAATGGCCGTCGACCGCGGCGTCGGCATTGGCGCCCACGTCGGTCTCCCTGATCTGCTGGGATTTGGGCGCCGCCGCATGCAGGTAACCCCGGACGAAATCTACGACTATTGCCTGTACCAGTCCGGAGCGCTGCGGGCCTTCGCCGAAGCAGCCGGTGGCCGGCTGCAGCACGTCAAGCCGCACGGTGCGTTCTACGTGATGTGCGCCAGTGATCCCGAGTTGGCCGCGGCGCTGGTGCGGGCCGTGAAGGCGCTCGGAGACGGTGTCGTCCTCTTTGGCATGGGCGAGGTCGAACCGGACCTCGCCGAAAAGGCGGGGGTCGGGTACATCCGTGAGGGGTACGTCGACCTGAATTACAACAACCAGGGCAACCTCGTGCTGGAGCGCAACAAGGGCGCCTGGGACCCTGAAGAAGTTGCGCGGCGGGCGGTGCGCCTGGCCACGAAGGCTGAAGTTGGCACAGTCGAGGGGGATACGCTGCCGCTCGCGGTGCGGACGATCTGTATTCACGGCGATGCGCCAAACTCCGGGGAGATCGCCCGCACGGTCCGCGACCGTCTGCAAGACGCCGGGGTTGAGATCGCACCGATTACGGCGTAGCGACGTAACGACGTAACTCGTCAAGCATTTGAGGGAAGGAGAACGTCATGGCCGATGTCGTGAGCCCGCTGCCGGGTCTGGTGGCAACCATTCATGTCAGCGCCGGTGACACGATTGCCGAAGGGGATCCGGTCGTCACGCTGCAGTCCATGAAGATGGAGATTCCGGTGACAGCGGAGTCTGGTGGTGAGGTTGCCGAAGTGTTGGTTGCGGAGGGTGATGAAATCGATACGGGCGCGGTGATCGCTCGCCTCACCTAGGGGACAGCATGGAACGCACCGGGCCGCTCTTTCGCAAGGTCCTGATCGCCAATCGGGGCGAAATCGCCGTGCGCATTGCGCGCACGCTGCGTGACATGGGGATTTCGTCGGTCGCTGTCTTTTCCGACGCTGATGCAGACGCGCTGCATGTTGAGGCGGCAGATGAGGCGTACCACCTTGGTGGTTCGATGCCAGCTCAGAGCTACCTTAACCAGGAGCGCATCTTCGAAATAGCGCGCGAGGCCGGGGTTGATGCGATTCATCCCGGCTATGGCTTTCTCTCGGAGAACGCTGGTTTTGCGCGGCGTTGTGCGGAGGAGGGGATCGTCTTCATTGGCCCTCCCCCGGACGTCATCGAGACGATGGGGAGCAAAATCGCGGCGCGGCAGGCGGCGCGAGCCGCCGGGGTTCCCATCGTGCCGGGAACGGAAGTAGCAGCGGCAGATGCCGATGAGATCATTGCGATTGCGGCTGACCTGGGTTACCCCGTCGCCATCAAAGCCTCTGGCGGTGGAGGCGGCTACGGCATGCGGGTGGTTCACCGTGATGCCGACGTTAGCGACGCGCTCGAAGGCGTGCGGCGAGACGCCGGCCGCGCGTTCGGAGACGCCACCGTCTACGTCGAGAAATTCTTCTCCCCGGCGCCGCGCCACATCGAGATCCAGATCCTGGCCGATGCCCACGGCCAGGTCGCGCACCTGGGCGAGCGCGAGTGCTCCCTGCAGCGGCGCTTTCAGAAGATCGTCGAGGAGACTCCGAGCACAGCGGTCACTCCCGAACTGCGAACGCGTATGGGGGACGCGGCGGTCGCCCTGGCCGAGCACGTTGGCTATCGGAATGCCGGCACGATCGAGTGCCTGGTCGATGACCAGGGCGAGTTCTATTTTCTTGAGATGAACACCCGGCTCCAGGTCGAGCACCCGGTGACGGAAGAGGTCACCGGCGTTGACCTGGTGCGTGAGATGGTGCGGATCGCCGCGGGACTGCCAATGACCGTGCCTGGAGCGGGCATAGCGCCGCGTGGTCACGCGATCGAACTGCGCATCTACGCGGAGGACCCCGCAAAGTCGTTCATGCCCTCACCGGGCACGATCAGTGAGATGGCCGTGCCCGACATGCCACACCTGCGGGTTGACACCGGGTTTCGCAGCGGCTCGAAGGTGACCGTCTACTACGACCCGATGATTGCCAAGGTGACGGCCTGGGGCGCGGATCGTGACAGTGCCATCGCGACGCTGCGTGAGACGCTGGCCAGGACCGAAATTGCGGGTGTCAAGACGAACATCCCGTTTCTGCAACGGCTTCTCGATCGAGAGTCGTTTCGGTCCGGGCAGTTCCACACGCGTTACGTTGACGAGCATCTCGCCTCGATCATGGCCGAGTAGAGTCGGCCAGCACAGTCGACCGCATGGCCGGCGTTCCGGAAACTCATCCCCGCGTCGTGTTTGGAGGCCGGTAAGAGACCCCTTGCAGGTTGGGCTGCTCACGGGGGCTCTCGACAATCTCGAGACACGAGGCGTGGAGCGTGTACGCGCCGAGAAGCCAGGTCTTCAAAGCGCTGCGGTGAGCGTCTCACGGCCTGATCCCGGTTGACGAGCGCGACAATGCGAAGGCGCGCCAGACAGATGCTTCTCTGACGTGGATTCACGCTCTGGTGTCCTGGTAGGTAGCAGAACACCCTGCGTGTGCTTCAATCCCCATGCTTCGCTCCTGAACCTCGGATGAAGTGGAGGATTCCGCCCGATGAAGACGTGGCGCGCAATGCTTCTTATCGCCATTGTTTGCCTGGGACTCGTCTTGCCAGTTGATGCTGTTGACGCGGCCTTCAGTGGCCTGCCTTCCGGTTTCAGCGACGAACTCGTGATGGGCGGGGTAGGTTCACCAACCGGAATTGCCTGGCTCCCGGATGAGACGTTGCTCGCCATCAGCCAGGGAGGCCAGGTGTTCCGTCGGAACGGGGGCAGTGCCGTCAGCATCCTGGATCTGGGCAACGCCGTCTGCACCGGTGGAGAGATGGGGTTGCTCGGACTGGCCGTGGATCCGCAATTCGCGTCTGGACAACGCTACATCTATCTCTACTACACCCACCACAAGAACTCGGGCTCCTGTAACGATGCCGCAAACCGGGCGAACCGGGTTTCGCGGTTCAGGATGGCCGCCGACATGAGCCTTTCCGGCGAGCAGGTCCTGATTGACAACATTGCGGCACGCGGAGGCAATCACAACGGCGGCGATCTTCAGTTTGGCAACGACGGCATGCTTTACGTCTCCGTTGGCGACAGCGGGAAAGACCTGAGCTCGGGTGACGGGCAAGACGGAAACGGCAACGCGCGGCGCCTGGACCTCCTGAACGGCAAGATCCTGCGGGTCACGACACAAGGCGCAATCCCGGCAGACAACCCGTTTGTAGGCGGGACCTCGACGACGTGCGCCGCCAGTGGTCAGGCACGAGGCGCCACGGGCGGCGTCCACGCGGAGAAAAAGGGCAGGAAGCACAACAAGAAGAAACGCAAGAAGCGGAAGCACCGGCGAGACCGCCAGAACCAGAATCCACCCAGCAGCAATGCCATTTGCGGTGAGATCTTTGCGACCGGGCTACGCAACCCGTTCCGCATCGCGCTTGATCCTGATGACACGTCTGGGCCGCAGCGTCTCTTCATCAATGATGTCGGCGGCAGCGCCTGGGAAGAAGTCGACGACGCGGTAGCGGGAGCTGACTACGGCTGGAATTTGCGCGAGGGGCCCTGCAAGGTTGGTTCGACGAGCAATTGCGCCAATGATTCACGCTTTGTGGACCCTGTCCATGCCTATAAACATGAAGGCGGGTGCAGCGTTATCACCGGCGGTGCGTTCGTGCCCAACGGCAACAATTGGCCGGCCGCACGCAAGTCGCAATACCTTTATGCGGACATGGGGTGCAACAGCATCTTTGCCATCGATGAAGCAAATCCAGGCGCAGGCAGGACGACGTTTGGCACGAACGAGGGGGCATCACATCTGGCGTTCGGTCCGGACGGAGCACTCTATTACACGGATTTGAACAGTAATGAGGTGCGTCGCATCGTCTACACGCCGTAGCGGGCAGAGAAAAGGACCGGCGGCGAGCTAACCGAAACGCGGGAACCATGGCCATGCGTTAGCATGATGATGGTCCCGCGACTTTTCGGCCTGCGCGCTGGAGCGCAGTTCGCCTCAGGATCGACCGATGTTGCGACGTTTCGGCCAGCGGTCCACGCTGGCGCTTGTCCTTGTGCTGGCGTTGGTACTTCTGCCAGTTGCCAGCGGAATCGTCCGTGCCTGGCAGGACGGGGAAATCTTCTCCCCGGCCAGTGGTCACGCCCAGGTCATCGCGCAGGGGGTGGGCGCACTTCCTGCAGACGCGGCCTGGCGGGTCGTCTTTCACTCTGTCGCTCCGGGCACACCTGTGAATCTCCCCGCAAGCGGTGCGGGATTCCTTCTCACCGATACAGGTGGGGTGGTGAGCAACGTGAGGGGCGAGGAGGTCTTGCTGGCCCCCGCTGAAGCGGCGTTTGTTGATGATGCTGACGTGGCACTCTCTGCGGTCGGCAACCGGGCGGCCGGTGTCTTCACCATTGACGCCGTGGGCACTGATCAGGCGGGTGACGCGGGAACGGGCATTGCCGTCTTCGCCAGCGAGCCGTTTACCGCGCCGGCTGGAACGCGCGACCTGGATCTTGTGCGTGACCGGCTGGAGCCTGCTGAATCGACGACGGTCGTCGGCGCGCAAGCCCCAGTCCTGGTCCTGGTGACCCTGGGTTCGGTGAGCGCCCAGTCTGCAGATGGAACGACCCGCGATTTGCAGGTGGGTGAAGCCGCCACGCTGAACGGAGACGTCGTCATCACCGCGGCGGGTCAGGCGCCGGCGACCTTTGTGGCAGCAGTCATCGGGCGGGAAGTTGGAAACGCCGCGACGGTTGCAACCCCGGGTGCGTCTCCTGTCGCCGGTGCGGCGGGGTCAATTCAGCTCGCCGTTCATGCGTGCCCGGCCGATCTTCGACCACGCGACGCCAGCCCGGAAACATGCCCGCTGGACCAGACAGCTGCGCTGTTCGACCTGATTTCACAGGAGTCTGGTGCAGATCTCGGACCCTCAAGCGAGCGCGATGGCCTTCCAACCTGGAGCGGGCTCCCAGCCGGGGCCTACATCCTTCGAGCCGCTGAGTATGGCGCGGGCTTCGGGCGATTTGCGGTACGTGGTTTGCAGGCTGCAGAGGGTACGGACGGCGTTATCGTGCCGGTGACCACTGAGAAGCCCGAACAGCGCCTGGATATCTTCGTCCTGGCTGAAGCCCGCGCAAACAATAGCGCCGCGACCCCATCGCCGGTTCCCGGCGATGACGCCAGGCCGGCGGCCACGGTTGCACCAACCGCTACTGCTTCCGCAACGCAGGGGCAGTCAGTCATCGATATCGAGACTCCTGAGGCGGGACAGGAGACAACACCCAAACCTCCGGCGACGACGCCAGCGGGACCGACCGAAATACCGTCTGTGATCACCATCGAGACTCCCGTTCCGGGTGCAGAGCCGACGGCGACACCACGGCCGAATCCGATCGCTCGCTCGACCGCATCGCCGACGCCGAGACCATTGGTGACGAGTACCGCGGTTGCGCAGCCCCGTACGGGCACCGTCGAGGTGCGAATCTACGGTTGCAATACGAGCATTGGCGCCTTTAATCCGGCCAATTGCGCCCAGGCCGTAAGCGGCTTCGCTGTCCAACTCGTGAATGCGGATGGCGACGTCATTTCGCAGGACCAGGCCGAGATTGCGGCAGACGGTACCGTCACCTGGAAGGGCCTGCCTCTCGAGAACTACCTGCTCCAGGTACCCACCATGCTCCCCGGCGCGGCCACGTACTACGCCCCGAACCTGAACCTGGCGGACAACGGGGCCGGATACATTGTCGGCATCAGCCGTGATGCCCCGGTCGCGAATGTCGACGTTTTCAATCTTCCGCCGGCCCCGACTCCGGTTCCGACAGTGGCCCCGACCGTGAGCGCTGCCGCAGACAGTGACAGCGACGGTCTCCTCGATGTCGATGAGGCGGCATACGGTACTGATCCGACCATTGCCGACTCCGACGGCGACGGCGTGCTGGACGGCGCAGAGGTTGCGGCAGGAACCGACCCTCTCGTCGCAGACGCCGCGCCCGTTGCCGAAGTCGATACGGACGGTGACGGAATCCTCGATGCGGATGAGGCGGTCTTCGGAACAGATCCCACGATCGCCGACTCCGATGGCGACGGTTGGCTGGATGGCGATGAGGTCGTCATCGGCACCAGCCCAACTGACGCCGCGAGTTTCCCGTCCGGGTAGAGACGGGTTTGCGCGCCGGCGCTCTAGGCGCCGGCGCACACCTCGCGGATGACTTCTACGGCCGTTGCGCAGTCTTCTCGCGTCACGTCGAGGTGCGTCACCGCACGGACGACGCGAGAGCCATCATAACCGCCACCCATGCGCACGCCGCGCGCGAGCATGCCCGCTTCCAGGTCGGCTGGCGAGATACCGGCTTCGCTGATGTCGAAGAACACGATGTTTGTCGGCGTAGTGTCGTAGACGAGCTTGACGCCAGGAATCGAGGCCAAGCCGTCAGCGAGGAACCGGGCGTTTGCATGATCTTCTGCCAGGCGCTCGACGTTATGCTCGAACGCGTAGATTCCGGCGGCGGCGATGATCCCGGCCTGGCGCATTGCGCCGCCGAGCGTGTGCTTGAGCAGCCGCGCCTTCTCGATGAACTCACGGTCGCCGGCTAGCACGGCGCCGACTGGCGCGCCCAGCCCCTTGGAGAGATCAATCCACACGGAATCTGCGTATGACGCGAAGGTCGACGCTGGAACGCCCGCGCCAACAGCCGCGTTCAGCAGCCTGGCGCCATCCATGTGCAGCCGCATGCCGTGCTCGTCAACGAGGGCCCGCAACTCGGCCAGACGCTCAAGCGGCCAGATCGCGCCTCCTCCCCGGTTGGTCGTGTTTTCGACCGAGATGAACGCGGTGCGCGCCGCGTGAGTCCCGCCCTTGTTGATGATTGGACGGACCTGGTCAGCCGTAAAGATCCCGCGCTCGCCGTGGATCGGGCGCAGCATGGCGCTCGCCAGCCAGGCCGGGCCTCCGGTCTCGGATTGGTTCGGGTGCGACCACCAGTCCAGGATGACCGCTTCGCCGCGGTTCGCGTTCAGGCAGAAGGCAATGGCATTGCACATCGTGCCGGAGGGCAGAAAGAGCGCCGCCTCCTTGCCAGTTATCTCTGCGGCCATCTCCTGCAGACGATTGACCGACGGGTCTTCACGGAGTTGCTCATCGCCAACCGGCGCAGCAGCCATGAACTCGCGCATGGCTGGAGACGGCCGCGTCTGGGTGTCGCTTGAGAGATCGATCAACTGGGACTCCTCCTGTGGCACAACTACGAACATCGGGTTCTAGGTAAGCTGAACGGCGTTTCCTGCAGAGGCACGGATAATCGCTTCGCCGACACGAAGTCCGGCGATGGCGTCCGCGACGGACGTGGTCGACTCAGGCAGGTTCTTCCGTACGCGTTCGACGAAGTGCGCGTCTTCCGCCCGCAATGCCCCGACGACGGCTCCCGCTAGCTCAGGCCAGAGTCCGGTTTCAGGAATTGCGTCGTAGGTGCCCGTCCAGAAGGAGAGGGGACCGTCAAGCAAGCGGATCCGGCTGCTCCCCTTCGTGCCGATCACCTCGATCTCGGCGTCAATCGTGCCGCGCCAGGTCGGAGTCACCACGTTGGCCGGAGCGCCCTCCGGGACGAACCAGCTTGACTCGACGATGCCGATTGCGCCGTTCTCGAACTCCAGCAACGCCCAGGAGCCGTCCGGATAGGTCATGCCAGCGCGATTGCGCTCGATGGCCTGCACGCGGCGCACCGGGCTTTCAAGGAGCCAGAGGAGCAAGTCGATATCGTGGATCGACGTCTCCTGCACCGGGTGCGCGCGATCGCCAAAGTTGGGGAACCAGGCACGGGAGCAGTTCCGCTTCGTACGGACAGAGACGATCTCTCCCAGCCCGCCGCCTGCGATCTCTGCTTTCAGCAACGCATGCTGCACGTCGAAGCGGAGGACGAATCCGACCTGGAGGGGCAGACCGGCCAAAGCCGCTTTTTCAGCGACCTTCTCAGCTTCCGCGGCGGTCAAGGCGAGCGGTTTCTCGACAAAGACCGCAACCCCGAGGTCAAGCGCCGCCATCGCTTGTTCAGCGTGCAACGGCTCGGGTGACACGATAAACAGCGCGTCGATCCGGGCGTTTGCCAGCAAATCCGCGACATCACCGAATCCGGCAAGGTTGGGATGCTGCGTCTGGAGGGCGGCAACTTCCTCGGCTACCGGATCACACACCGCGACGAGTTCGACCCCCGGGAGACTGGCAAGCACGGAGGCGTGCAGCTTGCCAAAACGCCCCAACCCGGCCAGACCCACGCGGACACTTTGCGAATCACCCATGCCCGGACTCTTCCCCCTCTACGTCGACATGCACCCGGCGAGTTTACCGCCGCTTATCCTGCGGCGCGGCATATACTGCCCGCACGCTCCGCGGCAGTGCTGGAGGCAACGTCACTCGTGAGACTTTCGTTCGCGACGACCGCCGCCACGATCCGGCGGCAATTCGGCTTTAGTCGCGATGTCCGCCTCTTTCTTCTGTACAACCTGTTCGCCAACGTCGGGTGGGGTGTCTTTGTCCTGATTTTTAATCTCTACCTGCGTGAGCTGGGTCTGCGTGAGAACGACATGGGCATGTTCAATGCCGCGCAGACGCTGGCCATGGCGGGCGGAGCGGCGACGATGGGTCCTGTGCTGGACCGGCTGGGCATCTGGGGCGCCACCGTCGGTGGAGTTGCGATCTTCCTTGTTGCCACCCTGATTATGGCTTTCGCCGAGGCGCCCCCAGCCCTGCTCCTGCTTTCCATCATCTCCGGCCTGGGGCTCGCGTATCTGTTCACGACCACCATGCCGTTCATCATCGCCTGGACGAAGCGCAGTGAGCGGCAGTTCGTTTCCGCCCTCTCGTTCTCCGTCGTTTCGCTCTCGACGACGTTGGGATCGCTGGTCGGCGGCTTCCTGCCGGACATTCTCCCCGGGAATGATCTGCAGGTGTACCGTTGGACGCTGGTTGCCGGTACCGCAATCGCGGCGTTGGGCCTGATCCCTATGTTTCTCATGGGGCAGGCGCGGAGCGGACGCGGGTTGCCGGATCCGACGGCGGCTCGCGAGGCTACTGACGCGACCGAGCGCAGCCAGGTCCGCCGGGACACGGCTGTCTTCGTGCTGGTTGGGGGCCTCATGGCAGTTGGGGCCGGCATGGTCTTCCCGTTCTTCAATGTTTACCTGACAGATCTTGGCGCAAGTTCGAACCAGGTCGGGTTCATTTTTGCCATCGGTGGCTTGAGTGCCGCACTCATCGGTCTGTCGGCGCCGCTCATTTCGCAGCGGTTGGGCTCGATCTACGGCGTGGCGGCCGTGCGTCTCTCGATCCTGCCGTTCTACCTGGCGCTGATCCTGACCCCATCCCTCCCGCTGGCTGCCGTGACACACATCGTGCGGCAGACGAGTATCTCGATGGCCTGGCCGATTGACTCGACGTTCATCTCGGAAGTGCTTCCACCCAAGGCCCGGTCGCGGGTCTTTGGCTTGCGGTCAGCGGCGTGGAATCTCGGCTACTCCGCGGCCAGCCTGATCGCCGGCTTTCTCATCGTGCACGTGGGGTACGCCGCGACGTTCCTTGACTTCATCGTTTTCACGGTGATCGCCATGGCCGTGTTCGTCGGGTACTACAGCCGGCATCCCCGCGTGACCTCCGGCGAGATGCGCGGTGCGATTCCTGTCTGGCGACGGCAACCCCTGTCCGGGGAACTGGTGGAAACACTGTGAACCTGCATCCCGCGAGAAATCTCACACGAAGAACGCTGGTGGGCATGGGCGTCGCCGCCCTTGCGTCACGGGCCCAAGCCGCCGCGGGTCTGGATAGGGTCGAGGAGTTGCTCGCGGACATGACGCTGCGCCAAAAGGTGGCGCGGATGTTCATGCTTCCGGTAAGTGAGACTGCGCTCACCAGCGACGAGACCGCCTGGTTACAGGACTTGCAGCCGGGTGGCGTCATCATGGTCGAGAGGAGCTTCGGAACCGCCAGTGAGATTTCAGCTCTGACTGGCGCGATCCATGCCACTGTGCCAGATCTGCCGCCCCTCGTCTCGCTGGACCAGGAAGGCGGTATTGTCACGCGGCTGTGGGATGACCCCGCGCCAGATGCGCCAACGCTGGCGACCCTTTCCTTGGGAGAGATCAGCACCTACGCGCAGGAGCGCGCGGATCTGCTCGCCTCCTACGGCTTCGATCTTAACTTCGCGCCGGTTGCCGACGTTGCGTTCGCCCCGGACAGTTTCATGGCTGGCCGTACGTTTGGTGATGACCCGGAGTTGGTCGCAGAACGTGTCGTGGCCTATCTCGACGGAGTGAAGAGTACGCCGGTGCTGCATTGCGTCAAGCATTTCCCGGGGCATGGCCGCGTCAGCGTTGACTCCCACCAGGCGTTGCCGGTACTAGATGTGGATCCGGAGACCTGGGCGAATGCTGATGCTCTGCCGTTCGCCGCCGCGATTGCTGACGGAGTACCAATGGTGATGCTGGGACATCTGGCGGTCCCGATGTGGGATGACCTGCCGGCCTCGCTTTCACCAACGGCGGTGGCGGTCTTGCGGCAAGACCTCGGCTTTGACGGGGTGATCGTGACAGACGACCTGTTCATGGGCGCCCTCAACGCCTGGACGCCGCTGGAGATCGTCGACATGGCGATCGAGGCCGGAGTCGACCTTCTCCTGTACGTGGACCTGCCGGACGCCCCGCAGACGCTCGTTGACCATGTGGTGAACCGGACGCTGCAGGGGGAGATCAGCGAAGAGCGCATCAGCGAGAGCGCCTACCGGATCATCTCCATGCAACTCTCCAGGGCGGGGTGAACGCTACTTCCCGGGATGCCCGGTGAACGCCGTAGTGAGCCCGAGGCCGACGAACACCGAGCCGGCAACATACCGCTGCACCGCGGCAAAGGCGCGCTGTCGCTTCAGCCAGTCGCCGAGGGTTCCTGCGACCAGCGCGTAGGTGGAGTCGGTGCACAGCCCGATCAGGATGAACATCGCGCCAAGGATCAGCGACTGGGCAACGACGCTGCCGCGATGGGGATCGATAAACTGCGGCAGAAACGCCAGGAAAAAGAGTGCCACCTTGGGATTGAAGGCCTGGACCACAATGCCCTGCGAGTAGAGGCGATGCAGAGCCGTGCGCTCGCCCGGACCGGATTCCATCAGCGAGGGCGTGGTCACGAGCGTGCGGACACCGAGGTAGATCAGGTACGCCGCGCCAATGTATTTCACCAGAGAGAACGCGGTGGCTGACGACGCGAGCAGCGCCGACAGCCCCAGCGCTGCTCCAGCCACGTGGACCAGCCCGCCAGTGGCGATGCCGGCGGCCGACGCCAGACCCGCCCTTCGGCCCTGGTTGACGCTCCGCGTGATGATGTAGAGCACGGCTGGCCCGGGCACCAGCACCAGGGCCAACGTCGCGAAGAACGGCGCAACAAGGGCAGAAGGGTTGAGGAGCTCGCGCACAGCGGAAGCCTCGCTACTCGACCGGAACGCCTGCGACGCCGAGGCGTTCAGACTCGGCCTGAAGTGCTGCAATCACCTGCGCGATCAGGTCTTCCAGGGGCATATCCAGCCGCTCGGCGCCGGTGACGATGTCCTGGCGATTGACCTTGGCAGCGAACGCCTTGTCCTTCATCTTCTTGCGGACGGAGGAGACGGCCACGTTGTGGACGCTCTTGTCTGGCCGCACCAGCGCCACGGCGATGACGAACCCGCTGAGCTCATCGACCGCACAGAGGGTCTTCTCCAGTTCGGTCTCGGGTTCCACGCCGCTGTAGTCAGCATGGCTCAGGATCGCGCGGGCGACTTCGTCGCCCCAGCCTCCCTCGCGCAGGTGGGCGACCCCAACGAAGGGGTGGCCGTCTGCCGAAAGTTCGAGGTTGGGGTGTTTTTCGAAGTCCATGTCGTGCAGGAGCCCGATGGCACCCCAGAGGTCCTCGTCGTTCCCGGTTTGGCGCGCGAAGTGACGCATACAGGCAGAAACAGCCTCACAGTGCTTGCGCAGGCTTTCGCTTTCGACCCACTCGTAGAGCGTTTCGCGAGCCTGGGGCAGATAGGGAGCTTCGACATTACGCGGAGCAGCGGCAAGCAGGTTCTGAACTGTTGGGTTGAGATCCGTCGTGGTCATTCATCCTCCGGGGCCTGAAAACGTGCGCGCATGATGCTCACGATACTCGGATGCGTCAACCCATTTGTCGTGCAAGCAGCGGATACCGGCGGAGGTCAGGGTGGCCCAGGATGGCTCAAAATGCTACGCTGAACGGACATTGCTCAATCGATGACTATGTGATGGTTGAGCAGCTGACGTCGGAACTCCGGGAGATTTCTCATGGTGGCAGCGAGCGCCACAATCAGTCCGATCCGTCTCTTCCCGCCTGGATCAGCGACCGCGCCCACCCGAGGCACGGCTATTGACGCGTATGGCCGGGCGATGACGTACCTCCGCATCTCCCTCACTGACCGCTGCAATTTTCGGTGTCTGTATTGCATGCCGGCGATTGGCATGAAGTTTCAGCCGAAGTCCGAACACCTCTCCGACGAGGAACTGCTGCGCCTGGTGGGGCTCTTCGCAAAGACGGGCGTGACCAAGATTCGGTTGACCGGTGGTGAGCCGACAATCCGGCCCGGCCTGGTGGACCTGGTACGTGGCATCAAGTCGTTCCCCGGGATCGAGGAAGTGTCAATGACCACCAATGCCCTGCTCCTCGGCCGCATGGCAGAGGATTTGGCTGAGGCAGGTCTCGACCGTGTGAATGTCTCCATCGATACGCTCAATCCTGAGCGCTTCAAGATGATGACGCGGGGCGGCCGGTTCGACCTCGTGTGGCAGGGAATCGAGGCCGCAGACGCGGCCGGGATGCGGCCGATCAAGCTTAACACCGTCGTCGTCAAGGACCAGAACGACAGTGAAGTCGTGGACATGGCCGCGTTGACACTGGACCGGCCGTGGCAGGTGCGGTTCCTGGAAATCATGCCCATGGAAGGCGTAGGGGCCGTCCACGACGAGGGCCTGGTGACCTCCGAAGAGACGCAGGCACGCCTGGAGGCTCACTTTGGGCCGCTGGAGCCTCTGGAGGTCAACCCGGCTGATCCCGCACGTGGTTGGAAGATCCCTGGCGCTGCCGGCACGCTTGGCTTTATCTCACCGGTCTCGGAACCATTCTGCGAGACATGCAACCGGGTCCGCCTGACGGCCGACGGCAAGTTGCGGCTTTGTCTACTCCGCCCCGATGAGGGTGACCTGCGTGACGTCATGCGCGCGGGCGCCAATGATGACGAACTGGAGCAGGCCATTCGCAGTGCCATCTGGCGCAAGCCGTGGGGGCACGGACTCGCGGACGGTGAGCGCACCACCGTGCGCGGGATGTCGCAGATCGGCGGCTAAGCGAGGAACTGGACGACAATGCGACAGGGGCAGCGGATTTCCGCTGCCCCTGGTCATACTCGTTAGCCCGGGAGCGCTCCGGTGATATCCAGGTCGGTTGTGCCGATGGTCGTGGCGCTGTCCGGTGTGTCGTCCATGACGAGAAAAACGTCGACAGCGACGGTCTCTGTCGGACGAAGAGCGAGCGACTCAGAGGGATCAAGCACGCCGAGGCTACCGTCGATACTCGACTCAGCGAAGAGCGCCGGGCTGTCTGCCACGTTTGACGGGAGGTCGCCGCCAATCTCGTAGGCGCCAGCGGGAAGATCGGTAAACTCGACACGGCCGGAGGTATTTCCGGACACCCCGGTAACTTTCCGGAACGCGGCGTCATTGATGCTACCCACGCCCGTAAGGGTCATGGGCACCCCGCCAGCGAGCGACTTGCATTCGTTGACCCAACTGTCCTTGTCTGCGCCCGCGTTCGTCCCCGCCGGACAGCCAAAGACGCTGACCTGGACGCTGCCGGTCGTGCCAGTGAATTCCGGCGACAGGCCAACGTTGATATCGATGCCGAAGGCATCGAGTTGTTCATCGTCCGGGATGTTTGTGGTGACGAGCTGGCCCCCATACCGCTGTCCCTCGACATCGGACCCGGGTCCGGGGAGCAGGACACTGAAATCGCCTGGCTTCAGGCCCTCGAAGGTAACCGCGTCCTCTCCGGGATCAATGCAGCGTGAAAGAAGCGGTGGCTTCGCCAGATCAGGAGTGGTGCCGCTGAAGAGCGCAACACAGAGTTGCTCGGAATCAACCAGCCCGTCGTCAGGAAAGTCCAGGTTCACGCCGAGCGAATGCGTGCGGCCTGTGGAATCCGTGTCCTGGGCAAACGCGGGTGCGTGCAGCCCGAATGTGACCGCCATCGTCGCGGCCAGGGTGGCAAGCGCCAGCCTCCGCCCGACGCGGATAATTGTGCGGGGTTGACTTGGAACGCGGGCGCTTACGAGAACGCGCATTCCGTCTCCGTGAACCGCTAACGTCCTGAGCCCTAGTATAGAGGCACACAGTAAGAGATGCCCCTTGGCCGAGGCTATGCCTCAGGTCCCAATAGTGCTAACGCACCGTCTACGGCAGACGTTTCGCCGAGAACGACAATCGGAGTTTTTCAGTGGCACAAGCGATGTCCGCGGACAAGGCCCCAAACGTCCTGATCATTATGGGTATTTCCATCGACGCGTTGCGAAACCTGCGGCAACGCTTTCCCACGGTGCAGTTCGTCGTTCCGGGAGAGGAGACCGACAGCGACGGTCGTTACCGGATAGCGGAGGCCGTGCCTTCGGGGCCGGAGCTCGCGGAAGCTGACGTCATTGTTGGCTGGCAAGTTTCTGCTGAGCAGCTAACGCAGGCGCACCGCTTGCGCTGGTTTCACGCCGGGAGCGCCGGGGTCGAACATTTGGATCTGGCGGCGCTGCAGCGGCATGGCGTCATCCTCACCAATTCGCGCGGTGTTTCTGCACCGAACATGGCGGAGCATGTCATCGGCATGATGGTGGCACTTGTGCGTCGCTTCCCTCGCCTGATGCGCGAGCAGGCCACGCATGCCTGGCTAGATGAAGACACGCACCGCGAGGTGCGTGAGCTTGGTGGGGAAACAGTGTTGATCCTCGGCACAGGGGAAATCGGATCACAGGTCGCTCGCCGGGCTGCCGCATTTGGGATGCGCGTCGAAGGGTTGCGGCGCCGGGCGCTTGCGGAGCCGCCGCCGCACTTTGACCGCATTTACCCGACGGAAGAACTCGGCGACGCGCTCTCCCGAGCGGATCACGTGGTCGTGACCCTCCCGGACACGCCGGAAACTCGCGGTCTCCTGAACGCAGATGCCTTTGCGCAGTGCAAGCCCGGCGCGATGATTTACAACATTGGCCGGGGTGGCGTGATCGACACCGGGGCCCTGGTGGACGCCCTCCAGTCCGGACACCTCGGCGGGGCCGGTCTCGATGTCACCGAGCCCGAGCCGCTGCCGGCAGATTCGCCGCTCTGGGACCTGGAAAACGTGCTCATCACTGCTCATACGTCAGGCGCTTCGCCACGATACTGGGAGCGGCAAGAAGCACTCATCTCTGACAACATCACGCGGTACCTGGAAGGACGTTCGCTGCGCAATCTCGTCGACTATGAGCACGCCTACTAAACGTAGCCCTCTGACGTGCTCGACCGGGCGCCGCGTACGAGTTCGAACGGGCTACTCTGTAGTCCTGCCAACTTGACGGTTACTGAAGCACACCGCAACATCTCTGGAAAGAGTGGTGAGTGGACATGCGCACTCTCCCAGGTGCCGAGGCCACGAACCGGTTGTGTTGCCCGGTGAGAGGATGTCCCGATGCGTGAAGCCCGACTCGCCTCGCTCTCTTCCCATGCCGTGCAGCGCCTGGCACAACGCAACCTCTCGACGTCGGATGTGCTCTACGTGTACAGCCACGGGCGCGTGCATCACACCGGGAAAGCCACTTTCGTTCACCTGGGACTGCGTGACATTCCCACGGCTGACCGCCGAAATGACCGGGTGCGGCGCCTGGAGGGGACCGTTCTTGTGCTGGACTCTTCCTGTGGCTGCCATCTCACAACGGCGTACCGCAACCGGCAGCGGGGCAGCCGCGATATCCGCCGCAAACTGAAGCGCGGGCTGAGCGAGCCAGCCCTGTAGATCGTCTTGCGGCTTGCTCGAAGATCCGATGCCCATGGGGGGACAGGTCCAGCTTTCAGGGATCCCGGGTTCCGCCGGTGGACGTCATCCGGTGATCAAGGTGGCCCCGGGCGCGAACGAGCAGATGTGGATCAGGCCGGCATTCCCAGCGCGACCCCGTTGCTGATAGAAATCCGCACGTAGTCCGGCCGCAAACGCATCAACAGCGTCTCGCCGGAGCAGGGCCAGCACGGCGCCGCCTTCGCCACCGCCCATCATGCGCGCACCGAGTACCCCGGGCTGCCGCAAGGTAACGGTGACGAGTTCTTCTACCTCCGGGTGGCTGATTTCGTAGAGCACTGCTGACGACCGTCCCGATGCGGTCATCAGGTCGCCGAATGTCTCCCAGTCGGCCTCGGTCACCGCTCGTCGCCCGCGCGCAACGCGCCGTGTTTCCTCGACGACGTGTCGAACGCGTCGTGCCTGCACAGGAGAGAGTAATTGAGCCTCTTCCAGGTGGCACAGTTGGTCGCCGCTCACAGCCGCCAGGAATGGAATGTCGGCAGCCAATTCCCGCTGCGCGATGGTGAGCGCCTCGCGACACTCTGCAACGCGTACGGGATACGAAGATGTTCCTAGTGAGCGGGACACGCCGGAATCGGCCACGGCGAAGACGTAGTCACCGAGAAAAGGCAGCAGAGTCGTGCTCTGAAGTGTCGCGCCGTCGAAGTCGATGACGCCGCCCGCGACTGACGCGGATTGGTCCATCGTGCCGCACGGCGAACCGGCGCGATGCTCAGCCGCCTGGGCTATGAGTACGACTTCCCGGTCGTCGAGTTCGCGTGCTGCCAGGGCCAGCGTCAGCGAAACGCAAAGCGCGGCGGATGAACTTACGCCGAAACCCAGCGGGACATCACCGGCAATGGCAATGGTCGCTCCGCTGACTGTCCCGTGCCCGCGAGCGGCGAGTTCTGCAATCACGCCACGCACGTAGTCAGCGGTTTCTGGCGGAGTAGAGGGCACGGTGGACGGGTCGCCAAGCACCTGCTTTGCCGGAACGGGGGCATCCGCGGCGATCAGCCAGTTCTCATGAACCGCGGGGTCGAATCCGACGGCCGTCGCGGCGAAGCGGTCGATCGCCGCCGCCAGGACGGGTCCACCGTTGTAGTCCAGGTGATTGCCGAGCAGTTCAATGCGGCCGGGAGCGATAGCGAGGCGCTGAGCGACCCACGTCTTGCCAAACGCCTGCCTCCCGGCAGCGTTGGCGCGGTCAACGCTCCGCTGCGCTGACGTTCCCGCAAAGCGTTCCATGGCTCGAATCAGCGCCGCATCGGGATGACCTTGAAGGCCTCCGCGAGTTCAAAAGCCTGGCCTTCTGCGAGTTCCCGGGCACGGTCTCGCATACGCTCCTCCAGGTCCTGGGAGCCGCCGACCTGGGACTCGTGCGCACGCAACGCGTGCATTTTCCGCTCGAATGTGTCCGTGATGTCGACCAATTTGTCAGGATGCTCGGCCCCAAAGAACCAGATTTCGGCCGTCTTGTGAGGCTCCAGTCCTTCCTGCAGGTGCTCAGGAAAATAGAGGGGGTCGCGCGCGGTCGGATAGACGGCGTCAGTGGACGCCAGGCCGACGGCTCGATGATCCGGATGCAACGCGTACGGGCGAAAGGGGTCATGGGTGATGAGCACGTCCGGCTTGTAAGTGCGGATCATGCGCACGATCTTCTCCCTGAGCGAAAGATCCGGCATGAGCGAGCCATCTTCGCAGCGCAGAAAGACCACCTCGTCCATGCCGAGCCGGTTGGCTGCCTCGGTCATTTCTCCTTCGCGGAGTCTCGCCAGGTCTTCCGAGTTGGCATTGACATCGGGGCTTCCCTTGTCACCCGAGGTCACCTGGATGAGGATCACCTTGCGGCCCGCGTCTTTCAGCCGCGCGACAGTCCCTGCCGAGGAGAACTCACTGTCGTCCGGATGAGCGACGACAAGCATGTAGGTGTGGAACTCTTCGCTGAGATCTTCTGGATGTGTCATGCGTCCCTTATCCCTGAGCCTTTGCTGGTTGCACGTGTGCCTTGATTGCACCGGCAATCTCACCGAGCGGCAGGGTGACCTGGTCTCCGCTAGCGAGCGCCTTGAGTGTGGCCTTGTTCTCTGCGAGTTCGCTCGACCCCACAATGACCGCCAGGGGAATTCCCCTGCGATCAGCGAACTTCAGTTGCTCGCCGATGCCTCGCTGTGGCTGGAGTGAAAGATCAACTCTCAAGCCTGCCTCACGCAGACGGTGGGCCAACCGTGCGCTGTCGCCGACTGTGTCTTTCATGGCAATCACAGCGACATCGGCCACGCTTGTTGGCGCTGGCAGAAGGTTATGCTCCCGGACCACCTCGATGATTCTTTCAAGGCCGAGGGACATACCGGTTGCCGGTACGGGACGGCCGAGAAACGTGCCAACGAGTCCATCGTAGCGGCCGGCTCCACCCACCGAGCCGACTTTCGGTTCGGTGACGGTCGCCTCGAAAACCGGGCCCGTGTAGTAGTCCAGACCTCTGGCGAGCGCGAGATCAAGGGTAAATCGGTGCTCGGCCACCCCAAACGCCGGCAGCAGTTCAAAGATCACGCGCATGTCCGCAATGGCATCGGTTGCGCCGGGGACATCGTGCAACTCGCTGTCGAGTACGGCGAGCAAGTCTGCTGGCCGCCCGGTGCGCGTGACCAGATCCAGGACGCGCCGGACCTGTTCGCCGGTCAGGCCGGCCTCCGCTAGTTCCGCTGCCACGCCATCGCGGCCAATCTTGTCGAGTTTGTCGATCGCCCGGTAGAGCGCAGTTGCTTGCTCGGGGGCAACCCCCGCGGCCAGGCCAATGCTCTCCAATAACCGGCGGTGACTGATCCGGATGACAAACTCGGGGACGCCGATTGCTTCCAGTGCCTCGGCCATGATCGTGATGACTTCGGCATCAGCAATAGGGGACGCGGATCCGGCGATGTCGGCATCACACTGCCAGAATTCGCGGAAGCGTCCACGCTGGGGATTCTCGGCCCGCCAGACCGGGGCGATGTGGTAGCGCTTGAAGGGAAGTGCGAGTTCGTTCTGGTGTTGGGCGACCACGCGCGCCAGGGGAACCGTGAGGTCGTAGCGCATCCCAACCTGGCGGCCCCCCGCGTCTTCGAAGCGGTACATCAGTTTCTCGTTTTCGCCGGCCTTCCCCGTGAGCACGTCGAGATACTCGAGCGCCGGTGTGTCCAGCGGCTCAAAGCCGTGCTGCTCGAAGATGCCGCGAAAGATGGTGATGATCCGCTGGCGGAGAATCATTTGCTCCGGCAGATAATCGCGGAAGCCCTTGAGCACGCGCGCTTGTCGCTTGCCGCCTCCGCTTTCATTTCCCACGAACGTCGCGTCCTTTCTGCCCAGACCAGGAGTGTGGCCAAATGCTGCGCGATGCTAGCCGAGTCACGAGTGTGAGGCAATCGACGGGCTAGCGCTGCTTGTTGATCTCATAGACCAGGTGCCCCAGTTCGGGCACGATAAGTTTTGTCATGGCCAGGCGCACCGCATTCGTCGACCCTGGCATGGCGACGATCAGGGTGTTGCCGGCGACTCCGGCAACCGCTCGAGAGAGCATGGCCGCCGAGCCAATCTCCTGCCAGGAGAGCATACGGAACAATTCGCCAAAACCATCTATCTGCTTTTCAAGCACGGCGGTAATGGCGTCATATGTCGTGTCCCGCGCGGAGATCCCGGTGCCCCCATTCGTGAGTACGGCCTGGACCTCCTCGTTCGTAATCCACCGGGAAAGCATGTGCTGGATGACCGAGGGATCATCTGGCACGATCTGGTAATCGTGGACCTTGTGACCCGTCAGGCGCAGCATGTCCCGGATGACGGCTCCTGAGGTGTCGGTCTCTTCCACGCGCGTATCGCTGATCGTCAGGATGGCGCAGCGCACAGCGTCAGGTGCGGCGGCACGATGTGCCGCGGTGCCGCTGGGGAGCGTGCCAAAACCGGAACCAGAGTCGATCATGGATCCCTCATACGACATCGGCGCAGCCCTTGTGGGCCGCGCCGAACGCACCGTCACAAACGAAATTGCTAGGTGGTGACTGGTGTCCCCTCCGGCCCTGCTTCTGGCGTCGCGGCCGGTTCCTCGGTAGCAGTGGCCTCAGCCGACGCTTCTGGCGTGGCGGCAGCTGCCTGCAGCGAAGAAAGCTCTGAGCTGATTTCATCCTGAGCGGCGTTGTGGTTCAGGAACACGGTGACGGTGGTGCTGCCGCCGTTATCGTGCAGCCAGGCCGTCCCGCTGTAGCCCGAGTCATTCTGCTCGGCCAGGCCAATGAAGAGGTCGCCGCGTTCATCAGGCACGCCCCCGACATTGCCGCAGGCGATGTAGATCGAGGGATCGGAAGCGTCGTGAACGTTCAGGCCGTGGCCGCCGGAGATGATGTCCGCCAGCGGGACGTCGACTTCGGTTGTGGCCACAGCGACCGGGATCGGTGCTCCGCCGAAGTTGGCGATGTCCGGAATGGCGCCCTCGGCCGAGGTCGACTCGCCAGTCAACTCACTTACCCAGGAGGGAAACTCCAGGTCAGCAAGCGTGACTGCAGGCTGAGGATCAAGGTTGTCGCAAGTGCCGAGGTGCAGGTGATTGGGATAGCCGGCTGCGGCTTCCATCCCTGCCATGGGTGTGGCGTCCTGCGCGTGCCCTGCACCAACGATACCGAGGGTGAGTGCAGTTGCGACCGTGGCGGTTGCGATCAGTTTCCCGGGAACACGCATGGTGCGACTCCTTTAACCTGCAGTTCGCTCATGCTGAAGGACCGTGTCGCGGGCAGTTGGGTAGACCCGCGCCCGTGACCTCTCCGCAGCATACAGGATTCATGCCGACGTAGCAGGGCCCACACAACGATCTCACCCGGTGATGGCGTTCTCAACGTGAGACACGCGCGCCACGAGACCCGCTCGATCGAGCGTGATGCCGAGAAGATCAATGCGCCAGGTCAATTCCTGCAGCTCCGGGTGGGCCTGGAGGTACGACTGCGAGGCGGCGAGCAAGCGTCGCTGCTGAGCAGGTGTGACCGCTTGCTCCGCCTCCACCAGTCCACCACGCCGGACCTTGACCTCGACCATGACGAGTTCGTCACCCCGGCGCATGACCAGATCAAGTTCGCCGACGGGGCATCGCCACTGCTCGGCCAGGCAGGTGTAGCCTGCAGATTCGAGTTGCCGACGTGCGAGTTGTTCTCCCGCGTCGCCAAGGGATTGTCGCGACGTCCGCATTATGACGCTCGTTCCCACGAGGCGACCGGCGAGAAACACCGGCGATGATGGACGCTGGGTCCGTGCTCGGCGAGCCGTGCCTTGTGCAGGGGAGAGCAGTACCCCTTGTGGAGTTCGAAGCCGAATCGAACGTCTTTTCCCGCCAGGTCGATCATCATACGATCACGGGTAACCTTGGCGACGATCGAGGCGGCAGCGATGGAGAGGGAAAGCGCGTCTCCATCGATGGGTCCCACTTGCGGAAGAGCGAGGTCGATCACGCAGGCATCGACCAGAAGCGCCTCGGCCTCGACGTCGAGCTGCAGGACCGCTCGCTCCATGGCGATGCGGTTGGCTGCTCCGAGGCCCATGCCGTCGAGTTCGTCAACCGGAACGACTCCGATGCCGACGCTCTGGGCTACTGACTCGATGCGTGCCAGCAACTCGACCCGCCGCTCGTGTGTGAGCACTTTGGAGTCACGCACGCCAGACAGCACGTCGAGGAGATCTTCGCGGCGATCCGCGGGGAGGATAACCGCAGCCGCAACCAGGGGTCCGGCCATAGCGCCGCGGCCAACTTCATCGACGCCGGCAACGCAGCGGATGTCACAGTCCCAGAAGACGGACTCCCATTCCAGCGAGGGAAAATCCGGCTCCGCTCTGACTGATGGTGGCGACGGCGTGAGTTGCTTGCCGGCAGGCTTCGTTCTTGGCACTTCCGGACACTACCACGCCGAAGATCGTGAAGGAAATGGATCGGCCGCCAGGCGCATCGCCTGGCGGCCGAATGTCAGTACTTCCTGGAAGGGAGAATTAGGTCCGCCGCTCCTTGATGCGGGCTGCACGACCGGTGCGTCCACGCAGGTAGTAGAGCTTGGCGCGGCGTACGCGGCCCCGGCGAGTGACCTCGATCTTGTCGATGCGGGGGGAGTGCAGCAGGAAGGTCCGCTCGACACCGATACCGTGGGATGCGAGGCGCCGAACGGTGAAGTTCTCATTGATGCCCCCGGCGCGGCGGCGGATCACGACACCTTCGAACACCTGGATGCGCTCACGGTTGCCTTCAACGACCTTGGCGTGCACCCGTACCGTATCACCGGGACCAAAGTCGGGAACATCCGACTTGAACTGTTCAGCCTCAATTTCGCGGACGATTTGGGCGACCATTGAACTCCGTCTTTCTCTTCCAGAACTCGGCGGGCTCATGGCGGAAGCGCGGCGCGCTCCAAACGGCCCGAAATCTCACGCGTAGCAAAAGTATGCGCTCATCGTGTGAGCACAGCGAGCGAGTTTAGCATGGTCCCGAAATGGCCGCAACCGCGCGGCATTTGCCGCCGTTCAGGCCGTTGCTGTGTCTTTCCAGGAGGGGAGCGCTTTCTCCAGCAACGTCAGCGCGGATTCCAGGGAGCGTTGGCCGCGGTTCCCCGCTCCGGGATTGAGGCTGGTGACCGTCAAGGCAGCGACCTTCCCGGTTCCGAGAACGGTGATCATGGCTTGCGCCAATTCGTCGACGGTCAAGCCGTCGGCCGCGGGCGTCGAGGCGCTGGGCACGAACCGGGGATCCAGGACATCCAGATCGACGTGGAGATAGAGCAGCGTGCTGCGACGGGCCAGCCACGCGACGACCTCCGCAAACGGGGCGCCACTACGCACTTCGGTAACCGGAATGACGCGCACATCGGTGCTGCGGAGCAACTCGGCTTCCTTTTCATCGAGGTCGCGCGTGCCGGCAAGCACGAGACGGTCGGTTGCGATTGGGGCGGCAAGTCCAGCAGCTTCTCGCCAAAGAGGACCGGCCAGACCTGCCAGGATGGCCAGGGGCATGCCAGCAAGGATTCCGCTGTAAGAGGTTTCTGGCGTGTTGAAGTCGCCGTGCGCGTCCAGCCAGACGATACCTATTGGGGTCCCGGCTCCGGCCGCCGCCTGCAGGCCAGCGACGACGCCGATTGCCGCGGTGTCGTCTCCTGCAAGGACCAGGGCGCTATGTCCTGCCTGGCGCGAAGCTCGGACCAACTGCGCGGTGTTGGCACCGAGCTTGCCGATGTTGATGGCAGTGCGACCGTCTTCGCGTTCGGAGTCTGCAAGGTGAGCCGAATCTTCCGCGCTGATCGCCAAACCAACCTGGCGCAACCGGTCAGCAAGACCGGCGCTGCGCAGGGCATCCGGGCCGCCTCCGATACCTTCTCCGTGCCGATCATAGCGATAGGGCACGCTGATAATGTCAACCAGCATCGGTTCCTCCGCGGCAGCGTAGAACGCCAGCATCCCAGGACGTCGTAAGGTCAAGCCACTCGCTGGGTATACCAGTTTTCACACGCGCCGTGCTAAACCCCGGTTGCAGAGATTGGCGTCGTAGAAAGGCGCGTCGAGCTTCACGTGACATCGCGGCAGTCAGGACACGCTCAATCAGGTAATTCATCAGCCCCTGGAAGTGATCCCGACCAGGAAGATCACTATTCGCTGTTGGGCGTGGGTTTCATGGCCACCCATGCCGAGATCACCCAGGCGTACCGCCGAGCCATGAAGCGGGCACATCCGGACCGGCAGGCCCCCGCGCGGCGGGCTGCGGGTGAGGAACTGGCGAGGCGCCTCAACGCGGCGTACGCCGTACTGAGTGATCCCGTGAAGCGCCAGGCATACGACCGCACCATCCGGCAGCAGGTGGTGCAGGATCAGATCATGCGCCAGTACGTCGGAGGCTTTCACACCGGGACTGGAGCCCCTGCCTACCCGGAGATGGAGCGACGTGAACCAACCCCGGCGGAACGGAGGGAACGCACCGCGGCCGACCGTCGCGCTTGGCTGCTCCTGGTGGGATTTGCAGCGGTGTTCGCGGTGGCAATCATTGTCGTGTTACTCGCGAGCGCACTGTTTGGCTCACTGCTGGACGCGATCAGGTAAGCCAGCGGCAGAACCGAAAGAGGGCGCTCCTTTCGGGCAGATCGGCGCCTTCTAGAAGCCGCGAACCCGGCTGGGCGTCACTCGAAGCGCGACCGAGAACTCGGCAGCGAGCGACTCCGGGGTCATGCCGATCTGCACTGTGCCCCGTGCGTACTTACGCCGGTACTCCTCGTGAAGATTGGAGGGCGGGGCGGAGGGATCGACAACCGCCGTCCCGGTGAGGATGACCACGTCTTCGCCTTCGTGGTTGGCCTGGAAATGCAAGCTCACGCGAGGATTTGCAGCGATGTTGCGCAATTTCGGCGTGTCTGGCTGGCTGTAGATGAGCACTGTCTCGCCGTCCCAATGGAACCAGATGAGTGATGGTTGAGGCGTGCCATCACGAGAGACCGTTGTCAGCCAAAGCAGGTCGTCGTCGCTCAGGCGCTGCGCCACCCGCCTGCCGAACTCGGTGTTCGTGTCGATGACCATTCGCTCCACCCCCGGCAGCAATCAGGCAACCCAGTGGGCGGTACCTTCATCGTGAGTGTACCGCCCTCCGTTCCCGCTCTCGAAGCGTCTAGAAGCCGCGAAGCTTCTGAGGGGTAATCCGGATCGGTACGGAGTAGGACGAGGCGAACGACTCCGGGTTCATGTTGATCGAGGCGATGCCGTCCGCGTACTTCTGAATGTACGCCGGGTTCTGGTCGGCGGCAGGAGCTGTAGGCTCAATTGTGGCGGTGCCCGTCAGGATCGCCACATCCCCGCCATGGAAGTCACTGTTGAAGTTGAGGCTGACGCGGCCGGAACGTTCAACATTGCGGATCTTCGCCTGATCCGGCTGGCTGTAGATCAGCACAGTCTGGCCGTCCCAGATGAACCAGACGGGATTTGGCTGTGGCGTCCCACTTCCATCGACCGTCGCCAGCCAGGCGATTTGCTCATCGGCCAACCGTTTGGCGACGCGCTGGCCAAACTCAGAACTGGTGTCAATGATCGACATGCGCCCTCTCCATCGTGAACGCGACATCGCGCCTTACCGTGCGATCAGGTCCTGCCCTGACCGGGACATGAGTGCCCGACAGACGCTCAGCTCTTGCGAATGCGCCTGGATAGCACCCTTTTGCGGCATTCTGCTCATTGAACCCGACGACGGACCAAGATGTGAGAGCTGGCGGAGCCGAATATCCGCCCCGCCAGCTTCACAGGGCTTCAGCGAGCCTTACGTGGAGGCAAGTTCAACCCGCGTTCGTGATGCGGTATGCCGAATCATCAATGACGACGATGACCTGCTGACCCAGCGCAAATGCCGAGGCGAGTTCTGGGTGGTCGTCAAGAAGCGCGAAGTACTGGTCACTCGCGAACGCGACATCCTCCGTCGACATCGTTGCCTCGTTGTAGCGCGTGTCAGTCCAGACCCCGTCTCGCAGGACAAATGCGTTACTCCCGGCGTAGCGCAGGACCTCAGCGGCGCTGATTTCTTCGCCGCTTGCGGCCACGAAGGTCGCCTGGGGAACCGGCGCCACCTGCTCGGCATCGGCCAGTTGCTGGACCGACTGCGCCCGGTCTACCGCCGCCGAACCAACAGCGGGCGCGGCCGCAATTTCGTTCGCCGCCATGTCGGCAGCGCGCTGACGAGCCCCTTCCGACTGAATGTCATCTTCGGTTATGAGGTATGAGGTGTACGGCGTGACGATGCCGTACTCGAGGCTGAGGTCGATGATGGCGTCGATCAGTTCGGGATTCTCGCCGTGGAGGCGAATCTCGTTGACCAGGTAACCGATCTTGCGCGTGGCCCAGAGGCGCGGCAGAAAGTCACTGCCTCCGCTGGCGGCAAAGGAAACAGGGTAGGTGAACCGGGTCTTCTCGCCATTTACTTCGCCGTCAAGCGTAATCTCGGCGTCCCCTCCCTCACGGTACGTCCCCAGCGCCACGAGTTGCGAGCCGGCAAAGAGATCTGGAAGTGGCGCAGGGTAGATGTCGTCCACGGTTACGCCGTCAACGGTGAGCTCAACGTCGGCAAGGACCGGTGCCGTAATGCCTGCGTAGAAGCCTGAGACCGCTTCGTTCAACGCCTGCCCGGGGCGGACGTACGTGGTGCGACCATGCTGTTCTCCAGACAGGGTATCCAGCAGGATCGTGTCGACGTCGTCGCCGACGCCAAACGAAAAGAGCCGGACGTTGTCAGGAGCGGCGCCAGCAATGTTGTCGATAATGTGACCGGTGTCCTGCTCACCTTCCGTGGCGACACCATCAGTCAGGAACAGGAGCATGGTCGGGCGCTCCGGCTGCACCATGGCGAGGGCATCCAGCAGGGCCAGGTTGATGTCGGTCCCGCCGGTTGCCTCCAGGCGCTTGACCCACGGCACAGCTTCCGGCGCTTCCTTCGCCGGGATCAGGTCACGGCTGTACTCGCGCGCGCCGGTGCTGAACTCCACGATGTTGAACCGGTCCTCGGGGTTGAGGTGATCCAGGACGTAGAGGAGGGCTTCGCGCGCCTGCTCGATCTTTTCGCCCTCCATGCTGCCGGACGTGTCCAGCACGACAATCACGTCCTTGGCGACGAGGTCGGAATCCCGTTCGATGCCGGGCGCAGCCAGGAGCAGGAAGTAGCCCTGTTCGCGCGATGCATCGTAGTAGGACACCACGTTGGCCCCAACGTCGCCGGGAGAGACGCTCCAGAAGAGTTCGAAGTCGCTGTCGGGTATGACGTCAGAGGCTTCGTAGCCGGCCGTGAAGGACGAATCACTCGTGCGGTCGACCGCTATGTCATGAGACGGGGAGTAGATCGCGCGGAGCGGTTCATTGGACTTGACAGCAACGCGAATGCTGACGTTCTGGAGCGGCGTCGAGGTAAATGGCTGCGCGTTGAACGGGTAGCGGTAGCGGTTGAGGCCCTGCTCGGCCGGCAGGATTTCGCTGTACTCGAGTTCGATTTCCCGATCCTCCCCGGCGGGAATGGGGAAGACATTGGCCTGGATGAGTCCCGAGCCGATGTATTCGAGCAGGGCGGGATCGCGGAGCTTGCGCACAATTTCGTCGTAGATCGCACGCGCCTCATCGGCGTCAAGGAGTTTGGCTGCAACCGGTTCGCCATCGACGGTCATGCTGAACTCGGAGATGGCGGCGCCAGGCGGAATGGGGAAGACGTACGTTCCCTCTGCCAACCAGTCGTTGGGGTTGTGAAAAACCTGGGTGACGTGGGTGGTTGCGACCTGGTCGGTGACGTCGACGTCGATGCGCTGGGAGCGGATTTCGACCTGGTCAGCGATGAGGGGTGGCACCGTGCAGGGGACATCGCAGATCGGCGGTTCCGGGATGACGACTCCCTGGGCCCCGGCGGCCAACGACGCCACCGGCGTCAAGAACACGGCAAGGACGAGCAGGAAGGTGATCGGGATGCGAACCATGTGCGCCTCCTGTACCGGCTGCACTCCGCTGGCAGCCGCGTGCGTAAGAGACGCGCACTTCTTCTCCACGGTTCCCGGACGACTTGCCTGCCGCTGGATCGCTGCGATGGTCCGTTGACAGGCGCCCGCGTCCTCTATAGCCTGCCGGTGCAATTTCCACGATGGCCGCAGATCGTCAGGGAGAGTCGCAATGTCGGATTTCGGAATGCGCGCCCGCTGGACCTCTACCTCAATGAGCCGGAGACGCATCATGCTGGCGGCGGCTGCAGCGGCAGCCAGCGGCGCTCTGGCTCGGGCCAGCTTGCCGGCCGCCGCGCAGGAGATCACATTCAGCCGGGACTACGAAGGGACCACTCTCAATCTGCTGATGGAGGACCTGCTGGAGACCACCATCATCGAGGAGATGCTGCCTGATTTCAACGCGCTGACCGGAATCACGGTCAACTTCGAGAAGGTTGCCTACCCGGTGATGCACGAAAAGCTCGTGCCACAGCTTGCGGCAGGTCCGGGTAATGGGTCCTACGACGTGCTGGAGGTTGATTTCTACTGGGTCTATGAGTTCGCCCGGTCGGGCTGGGTTGAAGACCTGGGACCGCGCATCGAGGCGTCCGGCGGCCAGGTTGATCTCTCGCGCTATATTCCCGCGCTCCTCAAGATCGGCTCCGAGATCGATGGCAAAACATCGTACCTGCCGATGTACCCGTACCCGATGGGGCTGATCTACCGGCAGGATCTCCTTGATGACGCCGCCTTCCAGGACGCGTACAAGGCGCAGACAGGCAAGGACCTTGCCCTTCCCGACAGCGTCGAGGGTTACGTGGAGATGGCAGAGGCTGTCTCAGCCATGAACAATGGCGTCTACGGTGCCGCGATGCAGGCACAGCAGGTCGATCCCATCGTGATGGAGTTCTGCAACTTTCTTTACGGGCTTGGGGGCGCGTTCTACAACGCTGACATGACTGAGCCAGCCATCAACAACGAGGTTGGGGTGAAGGCGGCGGAACTGTATGCCCGCTGTGTCAACAACGCGGCCCAGCCAGGCGCCGCCGGCGCCGATTTGAACGACACCATGGCTACCTACAGCCAGGGCAAGGCGTTCAGCATGATTTCCTACATGTTCATGCTCTCGGTCTTTAACGACGACGATGCGTCCGTGGTCAAGGGCAAGAACACCATGACCGTGATGCCGGGTGGACATGGCCTGACTGGAATGTGGAGCTGGGGAATTCCCGTCA
This sequence comes from Thermomicrobiales bacterium, assembly GCA_046328375.1. Classification (GTDB taxonomy): domain Bacteria; phylum Chloroflexota; class Chloroflexia; order Thermomicrobiales; family UBA6265; genus JACCXM01. Next base: position 12,177 of record JAXLWT010000023.1, on the reverse strand, counting down.
GTTCCCCGAATCCAGACGCCGCGTGGGAGTTCCTGAAGTGGGTGGAATCTCCCGAGGTGGCGATGAAGCGTGCGCTCGCTGGCGGCGTGCCGGCGCAGGAGGCTCCGTACCAGAACCAGGAATTCCTGGACAAGTACCCGTGGATGCCCCAGGCGAAGGACATGATTGCCTCGGGTGAGGGTCTTCCGGCTGTAACAAAGCAGGCCCAACTGGTGGAAATCATGGGGCGGCACTTGAGCGACGTCGTCGCCGGCGCCAAGACGCCGCAAGAGGGAATGGACGGTGCGGCGCAAGAGCTCGCCGAGCTGCTCTAGCGCTTTCTCTCATCAGTCCGGCCAGCAAACGGGGTTGCAGCGCGGCCGATTGGGCCGGCGACTTGCAACCGCAAACAACGGACCGTAACGTTGCGGAAACACACGGAACATCGCGCACATTGCGTGAAAAGGATTGGTTATGGCCCAGGCAGTTGAGCGCGCCGCGCACCCGTTGCAGATTCTGTCGACCGACGAGATAGGTGAGGCCGTCGCCATCCTGAAGGCTGGCGCGCCCAACGGCTGGGACGACCGCCGCTATCGCTTCGTCGAGGTTTCCCTGAAGGAGCCAGCGAAGGCTGCGCTGGCGGAAGCGGAGGCGTCAGGTCGCACCGAGGATCTGCCGCGCGAAGCTCGCATTGTCCTGATCGATCGCGGAGATCGAGCGACCATCGAAACGTTCGTGTCCCTGAGCGAAGGAAAGGTCCTGTCCTGGGACGTGGTCGCCGTTGGTCAGGCGCCGTTCATCATGGAGGAGATCCTGGCCTGCGAGGAGACGATCCGCAAGGATCCCGACTTCCAGGCCGCGATGGCGAAGCGCGGCATCACGGATATGGACCTGGTCTGGGTAGATCCGTGGCCATTTGGCTTTTACGACGACGAGCCAGAGTACGCCAAGCACCGCCTGACGCGCGGGCTGGTCTGGGTGCGGGCGAATCCCGATGATGACAATGGGTACGCCCACCCGGTGGAAAACGTCATCCTGACGTTCGACCTGAATGATGGCAAGATCCTGCGTCTCCAGGATTTTGGGGTGGTGCACGTTCCCCAGGAAGAGGGCAACTTCGGTCCTGAGGATGTCGGCCCGCTGCGGACCGACCTGAAGCCACTCGAGATCATCCAGCCTCAAGGTCCGAGCTTCGAGGTCGATGGCTACGAGGTGAAGTGGCAGAACTGGCGGTTCCGGGTCGGGTTTACGCCGCGTGAAGGGTTGGTCCTACACCAGGTCAGGTGGGTGGAGGATGATGGCCGCGAGCGGTCGATCATGTATCGTGCCGGGATGGGCGACATGGTCGTGCCGTACGGCGATCCGAATCCCACCCACGTGCGCAAGAACACCTACGACGGCGGTGAACTCAATTTCGGCGCACTGATCAATTCGCTGACGCTGGGATGTGACTGCCTGGGCGAGATTTACTATTTCGATGTCGCCGTCTCCGACGCCGATGGGAAGCCGTTCACGCTCAAGAACGCCATCTGCATGCACGAAGAGGACTACGGCGTTCTCTGGCGGCACACGAACTGGCGCTCCGGCCGTACTGACCTGCGGCGCTCTCGCCGTCTCGTGGTCTCCGTGTTTGCAACGATCGGCAACTATGACTACGGGATCTTCTGGTACTTCTACCAGGATGGCACGATCCAGTGCGAAGTGAAGTTGACGGGAATTGTCTCCACGGGCGCGGTCGAGCCGGGAACGAAGCCTACGCACGGCACGCTGCTCAATGCCGACGGGCTCTACGCGCCGCTGCATCAGCACTTCTTCAGCTTCCGCCTGGACATGGACGTCGACGGCACCGTCAACAATGTCTATGAAGAGCACGGCGAGACTGAGACCGACGCATCGCTCTACCCGCTGCAGTCATCGTTCCGAACCATCCGCACGCAGCTCAAGAGTGAACTTGAGGCTCAACAGCTCATCGATCCGCTGCGTGGCCGCGTCTGGAAGGTCGTCAATCCGAACAGTCTGAATGCTGCCGGTGACCCGGTGGCGTACCGCCTCTTGCCGATGCACAACGTGCAGGCGATGGCCAGCCCAGCCTCGAACATCGCACGGCGGGCGGGCTTCATGATGAAGCACTTCTGGGCTACGCCGTACCGTGACGACGAGAAGACTCCCGCCGGTGATTTCCCGGCCCAGCACCCCGGCACCGGTCTGCCGGAGTGGACGGCGGCGGACCGTTCGCTGGAAGACACGGACGTGGTGGTCTGGTACACGCTGGGCAGCCACCACTCGCCGCGTCCGGAGGACTGGCCGGTCATGCCGGTCGGCTACGCGAGCTTCATGCTGCAGCCGCACGGGTTCTTCAACGAGAATCCGGCGCTGAACCAGCCGATTCCGGAAGCCCACGGGAACGGCAGTCACTGCTGCTCGCACTCGGCCGCCGCTGACTGACGGGCTGGCGAACGTCATCTGCTGTTGCAAAACCGGAGGCGAGCCAGCCTCCGGTTTTGCTGACCTCCGGATACACTCCCGCGCGGAAGGAATGCCAACACGTGAGCAGTGTCAACACCGCGCAGTTTGCCGGACCCAAGCGCCGATTCTCGCTGTCGATGGCGCTGACGCACCTGGTCTTGATCGCGGCCTGTCTCACCATCCTGCTGCCCGTGCTCTGGACCGCGCGCTCGTCTTTCGCGACCAAGCGAATCGTCTATGACCCCGGCAACATCTTCTTTTCGCCGACGCTCGAGAACTACACGACGATCTTTCGTGATGATGCTTTCCTGAAGTACTTCTGGAACTCGCTGTGGATCGGTGTCGCCTCGGCCCTGGTCAGCCTGGCGATCGGGTCGCTGGCGGCGTACTCGATTGCGCGCTTCCGTACCGGCGGCCAGCCGTTCAGCTTGTCAGTGCTCGGAACCCAGATGCTGCCACCGGTGGCGCTGGTGATCCCGTTCTACCTCCTTGCCCAACGCTTCGGGCTGCTTGACAAGGGTTGGGCGCTGGCAGTGATCTTTCTCTCGTTCAACCTCCCCTTCGTGGTCTGGATCCTGATCGGGTTCTTCCAGGGAATCCCCCAGGAACTGGAGGAGGCAGCACTGGTCGATGGTAGTGGCCGCCTCGGCGCTTTCTGGCGGATCATCGTGCCGCTGTCGGTGCCAGGAATGCTGGCCGCGGGCGTCTTCGCCTTCGTTCTCTCCTGGAATGAGTTTCTTTTCGCCCTCGTCCTGACCGGAAGAAACTCCAAGACGCTACCGGTGGCCCTGGCGGGGCTGATGTCATCCCAGGGGGATCAGATCGGCTCGATCTGCGCGGCCACCATGGCGATGATTGCCCCCATCATTGCGTTGACCTGGGTCATCCAGAAGTACCTTGTGAGCGGCCTCACGTTCGGCGCTGTCAAGTGAGCCAGCCAGGAATCGAACTGGACCACTGCGTCATCCACGTGAGTGACTGGGAGCGGTCCAACGCCTTCTATCGTGACGTAATGGGCGCCGATGTCATCCCCAGCGGCAAAGGCTGGGTGTACCAGTTCGGCAAAGTGCGGCTCAACGTGCACGGCCCAGGCGTCGATGCGCATCCGGTAGCTCGGATTCCGGTGCCTCCAGGTGGCAGCGACCTCTGCTTCGTCTGGCCGGGGAGGGTATCCGGGATGCTGGATCACCTGGGGCAGGCGGGTGTAGAGATTGAACTCGGACCGGTTCCGCGAAATGGCGCGCTAGGACCCGGCATGAGCGTGTACTTCCGGGACCCGGATGGCTCCCTTCTGGAGTTCATCAGCTACGCCTGAGTGCGCGATCTCCAACGGTGCGAAAATGCAGGGGTAATTGCAGGTACCAGGTGCAGGTGCAGTGACGCGCTGATGCGCAGGAGGACTCCAGGATGTCTTCGAATGTTCGGCGAATGGATCGACGTCGGCTACTGCAGGCGGCCGCCGCAAGTGGACTGGTCCTGGGCGGGGCGCCAAACCTTCGCCGTCCCGCCGCGGCCCAGGGTGAAATCACGTTCTCGAAGGATTACGACGGCGTCACCCTGAACCTCCTGATGGAGGACCTGCTGGAGACGCAGATCATCGAGGACATGCTGCCGGAGTTCAAGGAACTGACCGGCATCACGGTGAACTTCGAGAAGGTCGCCTACGGCGTCATGCACGAGAAGCTCGTGCCTCAGCTCGCGGCCGGCCCCGGAAACGGCACGTACGACGTGCTGGAGGTCGATTTCTACTGGGTCTACGAGTTCGCCCGCTCGAACTGGGTCGAGACGCTGGACGAGCGGATCGCCAACAGCGGGGGAGCCATCGAGCTCGACCGGTATATTCCGGCCACCCTGGATATCGTGGGCCGAGTCGATGACAAGACGTTCTACGTGCCCTTCTACGCCTACCCAATGGGTTTGATCTACCGGGAAGACCTGGCAAACGACGAGGCATTCAAGGCTGACTTCAAGGCGGCCTCCGGCAAGGAGTTCGCGATGCCGGACAGCGTCGAGAGCTACGTGGAAATGGCCAAGGCGATCACGGCCTGGAAGGGCGAGGAGCTCTACGGGACGGCCATGACCGGCCAGCAGGTCGACCCGATTACCATGGAGTTCTGCAACTACCTCTACAGTTGCGGCGGTGATTTCTACAACGCGGACATGTCCGCACCAGCCATCAACGATGAGAAGGGTGTCAAGGCGGCGTCCCTGTATGTTGACGCCATCAACCACGCGGCCCAGGCGGGTGCTGCCAGCGCCAACTATGACGATTCTATCGCGGTCTACTCCGCGGGCCATGCGTTCAGCTCTGTCAGCTTCATGTGGATGCTGGCCGTCGTTGATGGCGACAAGGAAGCCGCGGCGGCAGGCAAGAACGCGAGTACGGTCATGCCTGGTGGTACCGGCCTGAGCGGCGCCTGGGGCTGGGGGATTCCGCTAAGTTCTCCCAACCCTGACGCAGGCTGGGAGTTCGTGCGCTGGGTGGAATCTCCGGATGTGGCGATGCGTCGCGCGCTCGCCGGCAGCCTGCCGACCCAGCAGGCGCCATACGAGAACAAGGAGATCCTGGCCAAGTACCCCTGGCTGCCCCAGGCTGGCGAGATGATCACCTCCGGCAAGGGCTTGCCTGCAATCACGAAGCAGACGCAACTTGTGGAGATCACTGGTCGTCGCCTGGCTGAGGCGGTGGCCGGGACACCTGTCCAGGAAGCCATGGACGCCGCCGCGGCGGAACTGGCCGAACTGCTCTAGAGAGACTGGCATGAACCCAGGGGCATCTCCAAACCGGAGGTGCCCCTGCTGCGTGGAGTACACGAATGGCGCTGGAGCAACCAGCCAAAACGCACGCGACCTCGACGGCAGCACTGCGCACAGCGACCGGCCGATCGGCGGCAAGTGCACTCTTCCGCTACGGGATGACGCTGCCCACGATTGTGGCGCTGGTGCTGGTGGTCGGATTTCCGCTGCTTTTCGCGCTGTTTGTCTCCACGCACGCCTACGACCTGACTGAGGGGGGTATTGGCGAGTTCACCGGCTGGACAAACTATGCCAAGACCCTGGGTGACGATCTCTTCCTCAACGCGGCCCGGAACACCGCGGTCCTCGCGGTCAGCGTCGTCTTCATCGAACTCTGCGTTGCGTTGGGACTGTCTCTGCTGCTGAACCAGCCTGGTCTGCGCTTCCGCAATGTTTACCTGGCCATCCTGCTCATCCCGCTGCTGATCAGCCCGATCGCCGTCGGAATGATCTGGCGCCTGTTGCTCCACCCGGAACTGGGGGCGATCAACTGGGTCATGGGTCTGGTTGGGTTGCCGAAACAGGAGTGGCTCTCCGGCCAGAACACCGCCATGCCGACCATTGTCGGGGTGGATGTCTGGCATGAGACGTCGCTGATGATCGTCATCATCCTGGCTGGGCTCACCGCGCTCCCCAAGGACCCGATTGAGGCCGCGGCTGTTGATGGGGCTACGGCCTGGCAAACGTTGCGCACGGTCACGCTGCCGTTGCTCACCCCCGTGTTGGTGGTCGCAGTCCTTATCCGTTTGATCGCTGCCATGAAGACGTATGACCTGATCTACATTCTTACGCGGGGTGGCCCAGGTAGCGCCACGGAGACCATCTCGTATCTCATCTGGAAGAACGCCTTCACGTCGCTCGACATGGGAAACGCCGCAGCAGCGTCGTTTCTCCTCCTGGTCGTGATCATGGTGCTGACCGTCATCCTGGTCCGGGTAACGCGGGCAGGCGCTGAGCCGTAGCCGCCAAGGGGCGGTGCTACACTCGGGGAACGATCTCGATGCCATGTATCCCCCGAACGAACCAGGAGATTCCGCGATTGTGAGCAGTGTGGACTCAAACCCCGCAGGTGCCGAGCCGTCTGTCGTTTCTGACGTGATCATTTCCGACGGGCCCGAACACCGGCCCACTCCCGCTTCGGAATTGCTGCAGGCTGATGCGCGCGATGTCCATGCCCAGAACGTCACCATGGAGCGCGCTGGAGCCGAACACATCACAACCGAACGGTTGGTGATGAACAACTCGGGAGCCCGCACGCTCGAGGCGAAGTCAGCGCAGGTCGACCGATCGGGCATCCTCGCCGCGAAGAGCGAGAAGGCTGTGTTTCACGACTCGACGCTCGTTGCTGTCAATGTCGACGAGGCGCGCATCGTGCGAGGCAACGTGTTGCTGCTGCGCGCAGAAGCGGTCAAGGTCGAAGGTGATGCGAAAATCGGAGTCCTCGCCGGTCCTGCCTGCGAAGCAGTTCGCCCGCTGGTGAGCGTCCAGGGCGCAGCCGCCTTCGGCGCGCTGTGCGGACTGGTGATCTGGGCGTTTGGCGCCATGGCGCGGCGCGCCACTCGCGGTTAGGCGGAGGAGAACCATGGGCATGCTGGGGCGCCTGGGCGCGTTTATCGGGGGAGGCATCCTTGGTGCAGGCGTAGGAGCGGCGATCGCCGTCCTGAACGCGCCGCAGTCAGGGGATGACCTGCGCAAGGGCGTTGCTCGCCGCGCGGACCTGGTCAAGATGGCTGGGGTCGAAGCGCAAGCGCGAACCGAGGAAGAGATGATTCGTCACTTCCGGGCGCAGGTGAATGACCCGGACGCGCTGAAAGATGACGAAACTCAGCTCAGGGTCGAGGCCGCGCGTTCGATCGCGGATCTGGGCATCAACGCCACAGCGGGCCAGGTGACGCGTACCAGCTCGCACGCTGGTTGACACAGTCGCAGTCACACTTGCGAAAAACTGAAACGGAAGAGACACTCTGCCGCAGCGTGCGCCGCACGGCGCGTCGGCGCTTGCGGCAAGCGCCATTCAGAGCAGCGTGCCAGCGTGGGCACAGGAGGATCAGGCAAACGTGAGCACGACGCTGGATCGGCCGGCGGCCAAGGACGGCACGACCTTTGATATGCGGCACAAGAGCCGCGTGATCCTGGACGGCAATGACCGCGCTGGCGCCCGGGCCATGCTCAAGGGCACCGGCTTCAACGACGACGACCTGAAGCGGCCGATCATCGGTGTGGCCCACTGCTGGATCGAGACGATGCCGTGCAATCTGAACCAGCGCGAGCTGGCGCAGCACGTCAAGGAAGGGATCCGCGCCGCGGGCGGCACGCCGCAAGAACTGAACACGATCTCCATCTCGGACGGCGTGACGATGGGCACCGAGGGCATGAAGTCCTCGCTCATCTCGCGTGAGGTCATTGCGGACTCGGTCGAACTCGTTGCCCGCGGCCACATGTTCGACGCCATGGTCTGCATCGGCGCGTGTGACAAGACGCTTCCTGGCCTCGCGCTGGCGGCCGTTCGTCTCAATATCCCCACCGTGCTGCTCTACGGCGGCTCCATCATGCCGGGCCACTGGCACGACAAGGAAGTGACGGTTCGCTCTGTCTACGAGGCCATCGGCGCCAACTCCGCTGGCAAGCTGAGCGATGAGGAACTGATCGACCTCGAGAACGTCGCGTGCCCGGGTGCTGGCGCCTGCGGTGGGCAGTACACGGCGAACACCATGGCGATGGCGATGGAGTTCATTGGGCTTTCGCCCATGGGATCTGCCTCAGCACCGGCAGTGGATCAGCGCAAGAACGCCATTGGCAAGGACGTCGGCGAACTGATCATGGACGTGCTGTCGCGTGGCCTGCTCCCGAAAGATATTCTGACCCGGAAGGCCTTCGAAAACGCGATTGCCGGTGTTGCCGCCAGCGGCGGCTCCACGAACAGCGTGCTGCATCTCATCGCGCTGGCGCGTGAGACAGGCGTACCCCTGACGATCGATGACTTCGACGAGATCTCTCGCCGCACGCCGCTCTTCTGCGACATGATGCCGGGCGGAAAGTACTCGGCATTTGATCTCGACCTTGCCGGCGGCACGCCAGTTGTCGCCAAGCGCATGGTTGATGCGAACCTGGTGCACGGTGACGCGTTGACCGTTACCGGTCAGACGTTCTCCGAGGCTGCCGCGGGAGCCAAGGAGACGCCCGGCCAGGACGTTGTGCACCCGGTGGATCAGCCGATCAAGGAGACGGGCGGTCTCGTGATCCTGAAAGGGAACATTGCGCCGAACGGCGCGGTGGTCAAGCTCTTCGGGTACGAGCGCGAGCAGCACGTGGGCCCGGCCCGTGTGTTTGATTCCGAGCCTGACGCTCACCACGCCGTTCTCGAGCGCAAGATCAACCCGGGCGACGTGGTGGTAATCCGGTACGAGGGGCCAGTAGGCGGCCCAGGCATGCAGGAAATGCTGGGGGTGACAGCATCCATCGTTGGCCAGGGGCTTGGTGACTCCGTTGCGTTGATCACCGATGGCCGGTTCAGCGGAGCGACGAAGGGCCTCATGATCGGCCACATCGCGCCTGAGGCAGGCGTGGGTGGACCGCTGGCCGCAGTGCGCGAAGGCGACATCATTCGCATCGATACGCCCGCCCGCAGCTTAAATGTCGACCTCACGGATGACGAGATCGCGGAGCGGCTCAAGGAATGGAAGCCCCGCGAGCGGCAGAACCTCGCTGGCGTCTGGGCCAAGTACGCGAAGCTCGTCCAGCAGGCTGATCAGGGGGCGATCACGACGGTCTAACTCTTGCACAGAGCCCCGGATCCAGGTCATGGGTCCGGGGCTTTGTCGTGCCAGGCACGGGCCGAAACTAGCCTGGCAGGTCGCGCCGCGAGAACAGGAGGAGGCCCGCGGCGAAGGCCGCCGCCCCCGTGAGCAGGAGGATGGCGACGCTGCGGGTGTCCGCAACTCCATTCACCAGGGTTGGGGTCGGGGCGAAATACTCAAACAGGGACAGGAAAAGGATGGCGCGCAGCGGTTCCCAGACCCCAGCGAAGTAATCCACAAAGTAAGAGAATAAGAGCAGGCCGAGCGCCCAGCCGACCACGCGACCGGTACTACTGGCCGCCGCACTGAAGAACAACGAAATTCCCGCGATCGCCCAGAGCAAGGCAAAGCAGGCAAGGGTCATCGGCCACAGGTGTGCGAAAGGGAAATCTCCCGGTTGGGCGTAGAGCAGTCCCGCCAGCATGCCGAGCGGACCGGCCACGGAGACAAGAGCGACCACGATGACGCCGCCCACCACGCTGGAGAGGTACACCTCTGGGCGTGAGATGCCCCGGGAGAGAGGCAACTGAATCGCCCCACTCGCCATTTCGCCAGCGAGCGCCCGTCCAGCGAAGCTAATGACCGCGGCGCCCGCCATGACGATATAGATGGGATGAGTGAAGCCGAGCGACAGGTACCCTGGCAGGCCCGTCATCGCCAGAAATTCGGGACGCGTACGTGCAAAGGCCTGGAACGCTGGCGGGACGCGCGACATGATTGCGTCGAGCGCAGATGCGCCTCCGAATGACGCGATGACCAGGGGCTGCACGAAGGTGAAGCCAGCGACCGCGACGACCAGTGCGGCAAGCCCCCAGATTCCGGATCGGAGTCCGCGTCCTGTCAAGGCAAGAATCGTCAGCAACCTCAATGCGTTCCCGGCCCTGTGTCCCCTGCCGAGGCGTAGTACTCGTGGAAAATCTGTTCCAGGGTGGGACGCGTTACCAGGATGTCAGTGACGTCGTCGCGAGCGCTCAGAGCCGCCAGCACCTGCCGTGTGTCAGTGCGCGCGGAGATCACCAGCCGGTTCTCGTTTCGCTCGAGAACTCGTAGTGAAGCTGTCTCGGGCCAATCTGGCGCTGCCTGACTGAACGTGACCTCGATCATGCGCTGGCGCCGCGCGGTCAGCTCGCCGACCGAAGCCTCCGCCACGATCGTGCCGCTACGAATGATGGCGACCCGCTGACAAACGCGCTCGACTTCCCCCAGGTCATGGGACGACATAAAGATCGTCGTACCCAGCTCGTGGAGAATGGCAAGCAGCTCTTCAAATGCCCTCTGCATGAGGGGGTCGAGGCCGTCAGTCGGTTCATCGAGGATCAGGAGTTTCGGGTTCGACTGCATGCACGCTGTCAACGCCAGCTTTTGTTTCATGCCCTTCGAGTAGCCACCGATCTTGCGCCGGAGATCCGCGTCGCCGAGTTCAAGGCGGCTCAGGACGGTTGTTCGCAGAGTCGGGGGTTGCTGCGCAAGCCGCGCTGCGTACGCCAGGTAGGAGTTGCCTGTCATGTCGGGGTACAGCGTGCCTGGTGAAACGAGGAACCCGAGCTCTTCGCGGGCACGAACGCCATCCTGCCAGCAGTCATGGCCGAAGATCTGGCAGTTCCCACTCGAGGGGCGAATGAACCCGAGCAGTGAGCGGATAGCCGTCGTCTTGCCGGCGCCGTTCGGTCCGAGGAACCCGTACGTTTCACCAGGTGGAACGTGGAGAGAAATGTCATTCAGCGCGGTGACTTCGCCGTAGCGTTTGCTGAGCCGGTTGACGGAAATGGCGTCCACCTGTTCAGCGTAGCATCGAGACCGGAGTGGAGGTGTGGGTCTCGCTCCACGTCGTGCGATGATGAACGGGTTGACGGATTCACTCGCAGCTGGGAAATGGAGCGTTGCATGCCAGTTGAAAGCAGCCACGTGCTGCCAAATGTTGCAGTCATCGGCGCTGGCACGATGGGGCGCCAGATAGCCGCGCTGATCGCTACCAGCGGCCGGAAGGTGGCAATGTGGGATGCCATGCCAGAGATGCTGGCCGCAGCATCGGACAGGATCCGCACCGAGACGGAGACGCTCCCATCACTTCCTCGCTATGCTCACCATCGCTTCACCGTCGAGCCCCCGCCTGACATCGAAGAGATGGTCGCCCGGATCACGATCGCAAACTCCCTGGCCGGAGCCCTGGACGGCGCAGATCTCGTGATCGAGGCCGTGCGTGAAGATCTGGAGACGAAGCGCGCCCTTTTCGCGGAGATGTCCCGTTTGGCTCCGGCCGCCATCCTGGCCACAAACTCGTCGTCAATTCCTTCCAGCCTGATCGCCTCTGCCGCAGCAGATCCCGGACGTGTGCTGAACACGCATTTCTTCGCGCCGATCTGGAGCCGGCCGATGCTCGAGATCATGAGCTGCGGGGAGACGCGTCCCGAAGTCATGAATCTCGTACAACAGTTCGGGCGCTCCCTGGGACTCGTCGTGGCCGTGGTGCAGGGGGACAGCAAGGGCTTCATCATCAACCGGGTCTGGCGCGCAGTGAAGCGAGAGGCCCTGCGCGTCGTCGATGAGGGCCATGCCGAACCGGCTGATGTTGACCGGCTCTGGATGCTCTTTTTTGGGACGCCGTTCGGTCCGTTCGGGATCATGGACATGGTTGGTCTTGACGTTGTGGCGGACATCGAAACGTCGTATCAGGTTGTCGCGACTGACCCAGAAGACCGGCCGTCAGCCGTCTTGCATGAGAAGGTGAACGCCGGCGAGTTGGGTGAGAAATCGGGGCGCGGCTTTTACCGGCACCCCGATCCTGAATACCTCGCCGATGGCTGGTTGCAGGGCGAAGGTTAGTCCTGTTCTGCAGCCTCTTCCGGCGCTGGCGAGGCGCTTCCAGGCGTGTAGTGCGTCCAGACGCCGCTGCCACGACCCGCACCGACGGTGCGCTTCTCGCGGCGGAAGCCCGTTTCCTGTGCGCGAGGCAGTGCAAAGTAGAACGTGTACTCCCGGCGGTGAGGAGGCCGGGCCTGGAACACAATCGGGTAGCCACAGTCGCGGAGGAGTCGCGTCAGCGACTCCTCTGTGTGGCGGAATGACGTTTCATTGCCCCAGGATGCAGTCGCGACCTGGTCGCGCTCCTCGCGGGTCTCGCCGTGCTCCTTGATCAGCA